>NZ_SWCN01000017.1 GCF_005116575.1 Desulforhopalus sp. IMCC35007
AGTGTATAGTAAAAAATTATTTTTAGCGGCTTGAAAAACGAAGTCACCCCTTCCCCGCGGGGAAGGGGTGTGGAAACAGATCTGAAACTATGCGTCATATCTAAAAACAGCCAAGTGGTGGTCTAAACAGCGAGACCACTTCTCTTCCCGGAAAAAAGCTATTGAGCTCCACAAGGTCTTCGTCAATAAATGGGAAATAACTCTCCCTTCAGCAGTTTCTTGTTTGGACAGATCGATTCACTCTTATCTGACTTTTTACAAATTCCCTAAAGAGGAATGGATTTCTCTGCGAACGACAAATATCATAGAGCGATTGAATAAAGAATTTAAACGTCGAACCAAACCCATGGAGATTGTGGCGAGTGAAAATACATGCTATTGCCTGCTGGCATTTTTATCTCTGAGAATGGAATTACATTGGCGATCAAACCCTATTGGGAAGGTGCCGAAGAACGCGCCGTTCTTGAAGAAATTGGCTTGGGATAATTTCACACAAAAGAATTGACACTACCTTGGGTACCATTAACTGAGCCTGTTGGAGGGGGGCGAAATGGGTCCCCAAAACCGACAGACTCCTAGCAGGAACGCGTTGCGCGTAGTAAAAACACAGAGGGTATTGCCAATAAGAGTACAATTTTTAACTGTGTGAACGATAGACATTCAGTACATTTTATGATTAACTGAAAGTATGCTATTAAACTGGTGGTCATTATAGTGTAAGATTACAAAGTTCCAGGCCGTAAATATTGATCAATTATCAGTCAGATAGCATCCGTCGGCGTTGCTCTAATTGCCAGCCGGATTAATATAACGATAGTGAACTATCATCATCAAGCTCCCTCCGGGAGAATTAAATTGTTACTCTGAAAACTCATCATCAATAGCCGTAAAAAATCATACCCATCTGGGAGGTCCCACACATGAAGAGAATAATTATTTCATCTATTTTCTTTTTAACCTTTATATTGCCGCTTCAATTGTCAGCAGCTGACACAAGCGTTCAAATCCAGTGGGCTATACCCACAGCAAACGTAGCAGCTATACAAAACTACATCATTAATTATTCGCCATACAGCGACATGCGAGAATCTTACCCTCTAAATTGTGACCCATGGGAGACAACAGGTGCGGATGCTGAACAGACAACCTTTTCCATAATTTGTCATAGTGTTCCAGATCTTCAAGTTCAACCAGCATATTTTGCTCTGGTAGCACAAGATATAGACGGGACCTCATTTATTTCGGAAACTTTCTCTAAATTTATTATCCTGCCGACTGTTGCAGATTTTCGTTTAGTATCTGTAGATACCTTTATTGAAACCGATGAAATACAAACGACAACTGGGATAAAATTAAACTGGACGGCCTCCTCAGACATCATAAACAATCCTTTTGAAAAATCTGCAGTTAGAGTGGGAGACGGAGAGTATGTCTCAGCAGGATGCTTCCTAGACAACTGCTATGACAACAAAAGTACAGATAACTATGTTAGTTTTCCAATAGTCGCTGGGGATATTTTAAACCAAGACGATTTCCAAATCGAGTTTTACTTTAACCCTCAAACTCTTGGCAATTATGATTATCTTTTCGGGATAGGTAGTGACACAAACAATAGTCATCTTGTACATATGTATGAAGATGGCAGACTCTACTGTCGAAGTATATTAAATGGAACATCATATTATGGTTTTATCCTTAATAGCGATAATGTATTAGAAATCAATACTTGGTACAAGCTAACCTATAGTTACTCAAGAATAAATGGACAAATTAGAATTTTCATTAACGACGAATTAAGGCTTGAGAAAAATACAACAGAAGTAATGCAGGGCGAAGCTACCAATGTTTATTTAGCAGCTGACTCTAGGGGCACACAAAGAACAGACTGTTTACTAGATGAACTAACGATCAAATAACCATTAAGGTAGTTTTTTACTTCTAGGCAAGAACAATTCGAATTTTAAAACATGGAGAATAAATAAAATGCGCCTTCTAATAGGAATTCTGCTGACAGGGTTCATTTTCAATAGTTTTACTTTAGCTTATGCTGCAAATCCTGCATTATTTTTCTCTGACTTAATCAGTGGACCATCGTCCGGATTAAATGATGGTTTAGGTGATGGTGTTATCGTAACCGTATGGGGTTATGGTCTCGGAAGCTCACAAGGCGACTCAACATTAAGCATATCCGGTCAACCACCTGCACATATTTATTACTGGAAAAATGCAGACGGCAAACTCCCTAGTGGGCCTGCTGATCTTTACACCTACAATGGAATGCAGGAGATTGCTTTCTCAATACCATCTTCTTTGTCTTCTGGCACCCATGATATCACTGTCAAGGTTGGTGGAAACATAACAAATTCACTCCCATTTACAGTCAGAGCAGGAAACATTTATCACGTTAAGACAACAGGTAATAACGGCACCGGAAATGGTTCATGGACATCACCATGGGCAACTGTTGAGGAGGGAGCAGATAATTATCTTTCTATTGGAGATACTGTTTATATCCATAATGGAGTCCAAGATGTAAGCACAACTTATGCAATTCGTTTTTCTTACACAGAAGGTAGCCTTGCACAACAAATTGGCCTAATCGCATATCCCAACAGTAGAGTTCTAGCACAGGGATATGAAGATGGATTTGATATGTATCATTCAAGAGCATTTGTCATATCAAAATATAATGTAGAAGTAGGTAACTATGTTGAACCCACGACCCTACACACTGGTGTAGATACCGTACTTCATTATGAGCATGCACGAGGGATTCAAACTACGGCAGATGGTCGAATAGTTGGTTGTGAAATAACAGACATAGCTGGACGTTGTACCTCAGGAGGGCAAGGTGCAATATCTTCCAATGCAGCAAGCTACGACAATGTCGGCAATGCAAAAATGTTTGGCAATTATATTCATGACTGGGGATGTGATCAAACGTCTAAATTACAGCATACATTTTATTTGTCTATTCGTAGCGACACGATAGACAATGTGGACCCTTGGGAAATGGGTTGGAATCTGTTGCTTAATAATAAATCGAAATATGGCTTACATATTTATGACGAAACATTTGGAACATCGTGTGGTAATTGGACAGGAATTGTTAAAATCCACAACAATTTTGTAAAGAACCAAAGAGGCCCTGGAATCAATGTTGGATCAAGGGCCGCAGATGGCAGTGTGTGCTGGACAGGGGGCGTTGACATTTACAACAACATCTTAATTAACACTGGGCTTGGCCCGTCCGATGAAGCCAGTGCTGAAGCAGCAGCTATCCGCATTGGTGACAGAGGAATGTCCAGCAATCTGCGAATATTCAATAATACAATCTATGGGTACGGGGATGCTGACGGAGGCGCCGGAGAAGCGGGGATTTGGTTCTATACAATAGCAAACTACGGCGAAGTAAAAGCCGAAATAACGAATAATATAATTATTGACACAATGGGGTATTCATTTACTAATATCCCCAGCGATGCTTACCCATACGTTAATGGAACAACGAATATATGGTACAGCACTCAAGGCACACCTGAAACTACTATAACATCGCTGCTTAGTAACAACATTATGATTGACCCTCTCCTTTCAGGAATAGATTTACCAGGCTTCTCTTTATCAACAGATTCCGCCAGCTTAGT
The DNA here is from genome assembly GCF_005116575.1 of Desulforhopalus sp. IMCC35007. Taxonomy (GTDB): domain Bacteria; phylum Desulfobacterota; class Desulfobulbia; order Desulfobulbales; family Desulfocapsaceae; genus Desulforhopalus_A. Next base: position 3,648 of record NZ_SWCN01000017.1, read on the forward strand.
AGATATTGGTGTTAACAAAAGTAGTATAGTTTCAACTGACTTCCACGGGGTAATCAGACCCCTAGGAAATGCTATGGATATCGGTGCATTTGAAAGTAGTGGTATTATGACTCCTCAACTTAAGATTACTATTCTGGGGGTAACAAAAATCACCCCGTAAACAATTACGAACAGAAAAGCACTGAGTTTTGTTTGTCACACTTTTATCAATTGTGACAAACAAAATCATCAAACTCTTTTTGCGGAGAAAGTACTACCACATCCCCTTGCAAGTAAATACACAAAACACACAATATAATTCCTAAAGACATTGACTATGGAAGAGCCAAAAACCATTTTCTTTACCATCATCATTAATGGGAGTAAGGTTATACTAGATAAAGAAATTAAATATATAAAAGACAAAATATCATTTTGAAACCATATATTTACCATATAAGAGAATATACCCCCAACAAGGCAAAAGAAAAATAATAATGGTACTACTACAGATGGGAACTCTTGGAGGCTCATGCCATGACTAATGAAACCTGTGATATTATCTCTTCCCCTCCACATCTCACGCCGAAAAAGCTCTATTAAAGTCTTAGATCCTCGTAAGTGCTGAAACGGGACAGAAAAATCGATGACTATGGCCCCAAACTTGGATAACCTAGAGCCAAGATCAGCGTCTTCACATGTTGTTAATTGTTCGTTGAAACCTCCAATCTTTAAAAAATCAGCTTTCCTTATCAACAGGGCACCACTTGCACACCAAGTAGAAAGTAATAACCCATTAGCAGGAGGAGCACCATGCTTCAAACCTGACCACGTCGTTTCAACCCACGTAGCCCCCACCACAGGCGCAGATTCTGGTGCACCCACTGCGTAAATAGACTCATCGGTCATCAAATGACTGACTCCTTTTGCTAACCAATCAGGATGAACGATACAATCAGCGTCAACAAAACCGAGTATCTCACCACTTGCCATCTGAGCACCATAGTTCCTCATACTTGCAATCGAACCATTATTGCGCGTTAGGACCTTGGCATCCAAAGAAGCTGCTATATGAGGAGTCTGATCAATAGAACCATTGTCGACAACTACAATTTCAATACTATCTGATCGATACGTGGATTCAAGCACACCCTGGAGACAACGGGAAATGTATAACTCTTCATTTTTGGCTGGAACGACAATTGAAACTATAGGTTGAACTGTCAAAGTATATCTCCAAGTATGGTTATTCTGCAAAAGGATCTTTGTTAAAATATTTAATCATAAACCCATCAATTATATTCAATTTAAAGAGAAATATTAGTCGCATCAGGAATTCATGGAATTTGAACAACTTTTTATACATCCAATTAATCTCACCTTCATCATATGTAAACGTGTAGCCGTATTTATCTAATGTAGTTGATGCCATATTCTCAAATATCTTTATATTTCGATGTGACATTCTTGTTTTCCATTTGTTAAAATTTCTACCTCGGATACTTTGGATCAGTGCAGCACACTCATCAGGGATAATTTTTTCATCAAGAAAGCTATACAAATTTGGAACAATTTTTTTAGCATCACGCAATAGATCTTCATACTTAAGGTATAAGAGCTGATCATTATTTTGGAGTTTAGTGAGAAGTTCACTAGAGGTATTATACTTCTTCCATAACTCAGCGCAGCAAAATATATTATTAGGACCCCAAGGCCGCTCTAATAAAGACAAGGCTACATCTCTCCCATCGCGAACTATAAAGATATATTTTGCTTCCGGGAATAGGGAATGGATGATATCAAGGTCTAATGTATATGTTGGTGTCTTATCTCCCCAGTGAACATAACCTTTTTTTGTACTTTTGAGGCGGCAAATATAGTCACAGATATGTGAATAATCGATCTTATCTAGCTCATCATATATATGATCTGCATTAATATCTACTTTCCACTGGCTAACAACACGCTCTACGGAAATATCATGTACTAATTTTCGGAAATTTTCTCTCTGAGAGATATCACCATATGAAGATAACAATTTATAATACTTTGTAATAAAATGCGTTTCAAAAGGTTTACCATACAAAGAAAACTCAAGCAATTCGGCAAGAAGTGTGGTCCCAGAACGTGGACATCCAAGAATAAAAACAGGTGATTGTAACATATTTTAGCCTGACAACTGAATTATAGAAAAAAAATCAATTCATACAATATTTCTAGCCTTCGTAAACAAATACGTTCTCTGTTGTTTATCAAAACTAAATAATAAACCAAATAGAATAAAAAGCAGAGAAACGCAAATACAATACGACAGAAATGAGAAGTATGTTTCGGGTCTTATTGGATAAATATAAAAAGCATACCCTAACAACATTACAAACGTAGATAAAGCCAAGTATACTTCACAAATATACTTAAAGAAATCAATCTTTAGCACATAGCATGTATAGAGAGGAACTATTACCAGATTTGTAACAACTAGCGGAACAGTTGTCCCGAAAGCTACACCATTTATCCCATAATATTTTATCAACAAAACACTTAAACCGAGATTGACAATTGCTTCTATAGCCAAGATATAGGCAAAGGCCTTGTGCTTGCTAACTCCTTTCAAAATACTACTAGCTATGACCTGCGACATTGCAAAAAAATACCCAACCGATAAAATCTTTATAACACCGCCACCTTTCTCACCATATTCAGTTCCCATCCACAGTGAAATAAAACTGTCACCATTCGTATACAAAACAAACAATATTGGAGCACAAGCTAACACTGAATACTTTGACCCCAGCACGTATAATTGTTGGTTTTTACCATAGTACCCCAAGGCATCATTAACACTTATGATAGGGGTAAAAACACTAATAGCAGAATAGACAAATCGTTCAAGATATTGCATCAATGTAACAGGTATAACATAAAAGGTTACCGATGCTACTGAAAGTAACGAGCCTATAACAATTGAGTCGGTAAAAAACAAAACTTTTAGTGCAATACTAATAACGAAACTATAAATACTATAGTCAAATATTTTTTTTACAGTATCTTTATCAAAGTCAGAACGCTCAAAAAACAAATAATTATATTGTTTATTTATAAGTAGATATTGCAGCAAATTTCTTAACAAATCAGAGCACAATATCACTATTGCTAACGCCAGCAAACCAAACCCATTAAGCAAAACAACTGCTATAAGTGAATTTTTCAATAAAAGGACAACTATTGAAATCACATTTAACCGATAAAATTCCTGTAATGCGCGAAGCGTACCAATGAATGGAGACAATAAAATATTGATTGCAAGCCCAATACCAACCACTAAGAACACAATGTAGACTTCTGATCTTGACGAACTAACAACATTGAAGACATCGACAAAAAAATAGGCAAATATTAAAGAAAAAATGGCAACTGCCACACTTACATAAAAGAAAAAAATAAAAGCATTACTATATATCTTTCTGGCATCAAGATGCCTACCTTCGGCATCATATTTAGAAATAAAGCGAATAATCGCTGTACTCACCCCGAAATCAAGGACAGAAAAATAACCTGTAACCGAAACAATAAGCGTCCAAATGCCATACTTTTCATTCCCTAACTGGTGAACTAAAATTGGACTCACAACTAAAGCTGCAATGACAGTGAAAACAAATGTTGTCCAATTCGAAAAAATATTTGCTATGAGCTTTGAATCTTTTATTGGTTTAATGTCAGACATTTTCAATTTATATACAGATAATTGATTTATTATTTAATGCATATCGAAGAAGATTCAAAAAATCATGCGATACTTCACTTGACCCGTTAAACAAAAAATTGCGCAACAGAATCTCTACAAAACATAAATGGAAGAGACACTCAAATGTATTTTTGGAATACTCAAAGTTGACCCGATAAATGTCTAGGTATTTTTTAAGAAAGATATGGTTAGGTCCATCATTACAATACAAGCCACTTACAATTGCCTCAGACAAGGTTATGTTTGCACGGTGTCTTTGACTTATGCAGTAAGCAAGGTTAGACACAAACCAAATGATATCAGTAGAATAGTCTTTAACAGATGCAAATTCCCAATCAATCACCCCTGCAACGTTATTTTTTCTACAAAATATATTTGTAGGCCAATAATCACCATGCTGGAAATATTTGCGGTTAGATTCCTGTAGCACCATTTCTTGGGAAGAAATGAGCTTACTAAGATCTTGGTTATTAATCCCTGCATTAATCAAAATCTGGGCTACCTCATTATCTTTTAAAATATAATCTTTCCCAAGCAGAGGAGGCCCTTTCAGATTGTTAGAATCAGGAACTGAAAGGTTTATATGAATGAGGGCCTCTATACTCTTCTTAATGAGTGTGTCAGTTCTAGATGTAAAGCCAGTATTTTTGATAATTTTCCATAGGCTTTTACCAGCGATTGCTTTTTGTATAAAAAAGAACTTCCCATTAACCACATCAGAAAAAAAAGGAATTGGTATCAATCCACCAATATTATTGGTATTACTTAAAAATGATAAAGAAGCAAACTCTTGCTCTAACTTGAGATTAAAATTGCAATTTTTAGAGATTTTCAAGACGAATGAGGGTTCTTCTTCTTTATTTACAAATATCAATACTAAATTATTGCCATATTCCTCCTTACAAGATGAAAGAGGTAACAAACTAATATCCCTTGGTATTTCTTGACCAAAAAATTTTCCCCAATTGTCATATAGAAAGGTTAATAGCATAGATACTCATTGTATTAATTGACCTGATCATTACGCACATAACAAATAACAACATATCCATCAAAAAGAGCTTGAGAATAATTCATTAGCGCCAACATTTTTTTTACAAATATTTTCAGTTGTCCTTTGACTGAATGATCGAATTTCAAATCCAGCACATACTTCTCAATATTTCTTTTATTCTTAGAGCATAAGGGAACAAGAGTAAAAAAATAATCTGGATCGACCCCATACATTTCTATACAACCACCAGCTATAGCATCTAATTTTTTTCTTGCACTTCGAGCTTGCTGGATGGTTTCACATAAAATGAAACATCCAATTTTTTCTAAATCCTTAATGATTTTTATGAAATTATTTATTGCACTGCTCTTATCAGCAACCAAACCATACAAAGGGTATTGCAGAGAAGACTGAACTGGAGTGTAATCCTCTCTATTTAAATTGTACATCAGTAACTCAACATCTTTGAAATTCCAGAACAAATTTGTCACCAAGCTAATCGTCGTATCGATATATTTTTGATCCATTATTATCAACTACCTTGATTTGCAGAACTATTATTATCAATATTGTCTATTTCTATATTCATATTAGTTCTAATTATAGAACAAACTGTTATTTGGACATATTGCATCACTCCAGTGTTTCCATCAATAAACATGTTGCAAACACAAATTGCAATAATGCCATTTTCTATAGCTGTCAGTAGGCCTGACATTTTATTACATTTATCTGACCTTAAAAAACGAGCACGTTTTCTTATCTGATGATTTGAGTATATTGTGCCTAAAATCAGCAGCATATATGGCACAAAACCTGCCAAACCGGTATCTGCAAGGAATTTGATATATGTATTATGCGTCACCTTAGGGCTGGTTGATCGAAAGATTGAATTATGGAATTGCTGAGGCAAACTGTTAAATTGGTTCTGATATTCAAACTTAGCTACGGGATATGTTAAAAAACCAGTCCCTAGAAAAGGATTATCGTAAAAAATCATCAACCCTAATTTCCACAAATACAAACGTGATTCCGCAGACCAATCCATCTCTCCTTGTGAGGTGTCTACTTCCTGAAATCGGTCAGAATATTGTTGGCTTATTAGCGGCATTAGTAAGCATGTAACCATTGCAACATAGATGAGTATTTTTGACCTCTTTTTTGATCGAAAAATAGTTAAAATAACTCCAACCAAGAGGCCTAATAAACCACCTCTTGATTTTGTAAATAAGATTGCCACAGTTAACAACCCAGTTGGGACAAAAAACAAAGCTCTTTTTTTGGAGTTTTTAGCAAGAAGCAGTTGACTGAAGCACAGGGGGAAAAATAATGCAAAAAAGGCTGCTATTCCATTTGAGTCAAAGCCTCCAAGTTTTTCCAGGCGAACATTGCCGCGAAAATGTTGATCCACTCCCCATAATGCTAAAAATACTACACAGATCAAAATCCATTTCTCATACCTGTAAATCTTCTCAGCTGAAGTCATTGTTATCAACATAAATGCGCATAAAATTGCAATTTTACCAAATTCATTAGCATACTCATATTGTCTAGGAACGCTATAATCTCCAAAATAGACAGAAGATATCACTCCAAGATAAAGAAGACATAACAAAAAGAATTCTTTTGTTATTAAATTTTTAACAACAATTTTATTAGAATTAAAAAGACACCCGAGAAAAGTGGCGCCGATGATTATCGGCATAGAATTAGCCGCATGCTGAGAGGAACCCCAAAAAAACAGCTCAGGACGCAAAATATTTATACAAGAATAAATAATACATCCAAAAAATGGATTTCTTAAAGAAAGGAGAGCAGAAACTGCTATAAAAAACCAGAAAAGTAGAAATCTCATCGTTGTATCTTGCGACCAAAACTAGTTAATACTAAACGTTTGATTAGAGGCCTTAATCTAAAGACAGCAAAGATGTAGAGCCAATTTATTGGTTTATTTCTCAAAAAATACACATTTTGCTGTTTTCTTGAATGCTTTGTCCAGCGGCTCTTAAGGTGAGTAGCTCCTCTTAAAAGATCAAACTCTTCTATATCATTATCCTTACAATACCTTAATGTTTCATTAATAATCAACTTTCCTGGAGAATACTTGGCACATGCACCCGAATAGGCAGTATTATAAGCATAATATATATTTTTATAAATATAACCATACAGATAAGCTATAATTTCCCCTTCTCGTTCCAACCATGCAAGAAGCACTTGATAACAGCCACAATTGTTTAAAATCTTCTGTTGGAACTCCCATTGTTGCTCAGCAACCATTGTCAAATTTTCAGTTGTAATATTTTGTGCTTTCGCACTTTTCCGTTCAAGCTCACGAATAATCACAAGATTAGGATCATTTTGATTCGGGTTCGTACAATGGTGATATTGGCTATTACCTTCTTTTCTCAGCGTGTTGTTTTTATTGTTTAATTCAAGTCTGGTTTTTTTTGAAAGAGATTTGTAAAATTCATCCCAATTAATCCATTTTCCAAGTGGGACGTAAGGGCATTCGGATCCTTCTTCAACAAAAACCATTGAGCAATTAACAGTCAGCCACTTTCCAAACAAGCTTTCTACAGGGATTTCATTTAGATGAAATTGATCCCAGCCTTTGAGATTCTTTTTTATAAATGAGAATAAAAATGGAATAATCTCATTTTCACCTTGTTGAATTAAAATATCACATCGATCTGAATTTGGAACACCGATAAACTTTAAAATATTTAACCTAAAACCATATTCTGACGATTTTCTAATCATAAGAGGGGCAATTGCTACAATAGTATTACCTTTTTTACCAATGACAACTGCAAAACGATCATCTTCTTTTGCAAAACTATGCCACCAACAGGTGATCCACTCATAAGTACAAAAAAACGAATTAAAGTTAACATTAGTTAACAATTCGCTCCATCTTTTCCCAACAGACTTAAGTTCATCTAACTCTGAAATAATATAAAATTGATACATATTTAACTCTTAAAAACAACATAGACTTTAATTAATCGATCAAGATTTATACAATTCATTATATTCATTAACCATCATGTGAATACTAAAATGTTTATCAACTCTTTTCCTAGAGTTAATTCCAAAAATAGAGGCCAACTCAAAATCACTTGCAATTTTAGAAATCTTATTAGCCATGTCAGCATAGTCATCAAGTGTACATAAATACCCATTGTGACCTGATGTGATTATAAAACTACTTCCACCAACGTCTGTTGCAATTGCAGGGATACCACACGACTGGGATTCCAATAGAGATATTGAAGTTCCTTCAGTCAAAGACGGTAAAACGAAGACTGTAAGAAGGGGCAGTATTTCATGAATATCATACTGCATACCGAGAAAGGTTATACTTTCTCGAATCTTTAAATGCTCAGCTAAATTAACAAGTTCTTCTTCCTGGCTACCTTCACCCACGAGCACTAAATGCCCATTTCCATTCTCAGTTACAAATAGTGCAAAAGCTTTTAGTAACATCCCATAGTTTTTAACTGCCTCAATGCGACCAACACTGCCAATGAGTGTCCTGTTTCCAGGTAACCCATATTTTGACAACAGCTGTTTTTTTTTCTTTGTATCAGATATGGGTTGGAACTTATCAGTATCGACTCCGTTTATTATAGTTCGAAAGAGGGGCCGTTTGAATAACAACCATTTTCTTATAAATAACTCTATCTCATGTGAAACAGAAACAACACAATCTATTAATAAGCCGGCAACAATATCTTCAATATGTGCCTTCCAGCTCATATCTACAGGCATCCCATGTGCTGTGAAAATAGTTTTCCTTACTGCAGCTAGCTTACTAAAAATTGCACTATAAAGGAAACAACCACTATGAGCATGAACAATGTGAAAATTATTTTCGCGAATAAAACGAGCAACTCTAACGAAAAAGCCAAGATCCCATTTATGTTTCTTTTGAATAACATAAACTGGAATATTATATTCTTCTAACTCCTTAGCATAATCAGGGTCAAGCCCACACAGACACAATACCTCTACATCATATCCCAATTTTACAAGGTTTTTACTAAGCTCAATAATAACTGTTTCCTGGCCTCCTATATTCAAGTACTGTGTTACCTGAAGAACTTTGGTGACTGACATTAGTTTATATCCTTCGAAGTAAATGAGATATTTTTATTTGTACGTATTTCAACAAACCCTGATGCATTCATCTTAAAAAAAGAAGGTATTGACAAAAAATCATTCCCAACCGAAAGCCTTGGAATGGCAAAAAAATTATCTTTACTTAAATCAAACATTCCCCTGTTTGTTGCAAAGGCACAGGTATATCCACCATTTCGCAACATATCCATATGTTCTTCAAGAAAGTCCAATCCTAATCGCCCATTAGGATAACAAAAACTAGTAATTGCATGGCCAAGTTGCTTTTCCATTCTATCACGCGAGGAAAATAGCTCCTCATGAAGAGCTGCGGTAGGTACATTGGTAAGTATCCGGTGATTTGCGGTATGAGCACCAAAGTCAATCAGCGGGTCCGAATCCAACGCCCTAACATCTTCCCAACTCATCATTCCAAAATCAGCCTGATATTTATCTCGGTCAATCGTCACTTGCGATAATATTTTGCTTAAATGACCACGTAATGACTTTTCTGGAAGAACCTTGAGGAATTCCACAACAACATAATATGCTGCCCAAGAATTACCATTAGCATAAAAATCTTCTGCTTCTGCAAGTGGCAACTCAAGAGACTCCCCCTTATCATATGCTGTTTGTATAGCCACGTATAGCTCATCAACCCAACAAAAACGATCTGTTCCGATAAAGTCTATCGTTAAAAATATCGTTGCTGGAACCTGATATTTTTGCAGTATTGGATAGGCCACATCAATATTATTTTTTAGACCATCATCAAATGTCACAAGGACTGAATTTTGTGGCAATGGTTCCTGCAACTGCACAGCTCTAATCATTTCTTCTAAACTAATTGGATGAAAATTCTCAGCTAACCATTTAATCTGCTCTTCAAAAATATCCTCTGGTAATTGTGTCCATACAGGGGGGGTATAGATGTTTTTTGTAACACCATGGTACATCACGACCAACAATTTATTTCTATAAATATACCGCAGAAGCCTATCAAGGCCAACAGAGAGCGATGCTTTACAAGCCAATATTTTTATAAGTGTTTTCAGATTCAAAATTTATTAACAATAATTTTATAGTAACCTAGCTCGAAGCCATGACCATTCACGTTTGATATTAGTTTGCGATAGAACTCTCTTAAAATCTAACAACTGCCGCCTCAACATTTCAACAAAGTTATAACGAAAAGGAGAAAGCCCCCAATCGTCAATCATTTCAGTTTCGAAAGAATCATTATCTTCTAAATTACTAGTTCCCCCTATCCATCCATTCTGTAAGACTAAAACCAAGGGTCTTGTCAAATATTTTGAATCCCACTTCTCTAATTCAGCAAAACTGGCCTGGTAAAAATATATTTCCCGTTCATTAAAACGCTCTCTCATTTCTCTACTAGTTGCATAGTTAACAGCTTTATGAAAAATCAAACTCTTACGGAGATCTTGAGCAGCCCACGTTTCATTTGGATATTCCAGTATTTTAGGTTTTTCCAAATAAGGATATTCATTTTGTTCCATCCACATCACATATTGCAACAAACAATCTCTCGCATAAACATAATTCTGGTCCAGTTCATTGAGCTCCCTTTTGACCTCAAGAAACTTGACAAGTGCCACAAGAAACACGGTATATGACCAGCAATACTCAGCATTGAGCAGATCACGTTTTTCGATATCATCAGCGGGATGAACAGTTTCACTAATCAAACTGAACGCAGTATTAATAAAGTGTTTTTCACCGCTCAACTCAAAGGCGTCAAGACACACACTAATACAGTTCCCAGTACCGCGGCTTATTGGAAAGTCCAGCCAAATTTCCCCAGAACTTTTTCCCCGATATTGACTAATCCGATTTTTACATCGTAATAATGAAGCTAATATAGTTTGAGGCCCTCTTAAAGCTAACACTGACCATTTGGCGAGTCGTATTACAGCTTCTCGGCAAGAAGGATCGCCTGTTAAACAATAATGAAGCATTAGACCATTAGCATAACAATGCTCAGCTCCAGGACCTCCACCACAAAAAGCTGGATTTTTCTGTGCAAGATGTTCACGCGAGGCCATACGATGGGTGGCTGTACCAGCATCAAGATAATGATCTGTATGCCAAAAGAGACCATGGCAATATTCCTCACGGTCCTGATCTGTATTATTAATATCTATATCAATAACGTGCCTTGCCAAATTGAAGGCCAGCTCTGACCAACGGCTGTCTCCTGTACGTAAAAACTCACGGTAGAAGCTTGATATAGGATCATACTGATTATTGTAATGCGAAACTAAAGGCTTATCTCCTTTATGATTTACACCCTCGTGATCTGCGTACAACTCGCCGTAATTTCGCCAACCGTATTCGTCAACCGCTTCACACTTGGAAAAAAAACTGTTTTGTCCTTCCAGAGCCGCAGATAAAAATTCCTGATATTCTTGCGAGACACCTGCCTCACAACAAGTAAGGCCACGTATTGCCTTAGTATCATTTATCGTCTGAGGGTCAAGGGACACTTGTATTGGTTCTACCCCCCAGCCAGCATCTTCTTGCGAAGAAGCAAAATCAAAATAGACATTATGCGTTTTCTGCTCCCCTCCTTGCAACTCATGAAGATCTGGATAACATTCTGGGAACAACGAAACGTTCAATGCATTCGAATCTATATCCAACGCCTTTGGAAATTCCTGCCAAAATCGAGGTACAACCAGTGTGAGACCGCGTTTCCCCCGACCCACCCAAACAATAGGTTGTGCTCTTTTCCCTTCAGAAACAACCTGACCATTCTGTGAAACAGAATAACCTCTTTTGGTCATTGGAACTCGCCCATCACGGTTACGGTGATTATGGCTATCCCAATTCTCACCACCGCTCGACTCCTGGTTAATCCTAAATGTGTTATTACTTGTGATTGTCTGCCATTGCTTTTCAGGAGCAAGTTGAAATCGTACCTCATCATCTTGGTTTGTATTATTCAAGACCAATGATAGAGCAAGCTCTTTGAACAAAACCGACGAAGGGTCTCCTAAGTCCCAGAGACCGTCCGGGTGGACTGCAGAATTAGGATTATGGAGGGTAAACTCCAGACAACTCTTGGCGGTGTTGGCATAAAAATGCAATCTGGCTCGAAATATAAGCTGGTTATCTGTGCCAAACCGTCCAGACAGACTAAATGACAGGCGAATATCACCTTGACTTTCTACATCAACTGTATCGATAGAAGAAACCAATGTTTGATTAATTTGGTTCTTCAATCGAATCTGACTGCCATCTTTGGTGAGAACATCCTGTCCATCAACCTGCACTTGCTTGAAAGGTAATCGTTTAGAAAAATCCAGAGTGAAGAGAGCGGCACCAGTATTCACTTCATAATTTCTACCATTGCTTGAATAATTTATGCCTGCTTTCTTTTCCGATTTACAATGGTCAAGCGTTAACAATATTCTCTCTTCAGGATCTAGGTCTACTAGGAAGTCACAGAGTAGCCATTTTACACTTTTATCCGGCCACAAAGACAGTGGTGTTGTTTGCACTACAATCGTTCGATTATGATCCCTTAACACAAATTGACTATCAGATTGCACACTACTCTGGGGACATGGGACACCAAAAGTTACGGGTTCTTGAATCCGCCTGGTATTAGAAGGATTACGGAGATTAATTTTCATAGATAAATCAATAATGATTTTATTGCCGATTTCTGAAACTCTTTTTTTGAAACCTCATAATACAGAGGATCAACCCCATACTAAACATCAAAACACTGGTAGGTTCTGGTACTGGCTCGGCTACAACCCAAGCCCCAACATCCAAATAGCCATCTAAAACACAACCACTCTCTGTATAATAATCATCAGGTCTACCGTCTTGATTATAGTCAGATCCAAATATAATGGCTAGATCTGCATGACTGTTGCTACCTTCATCCTCATTCAACCGCCCGTACAACCCAGAGTGAAGTCCATTATCCACAAATATCTCTCCTATTTCTTCGAGCTTACAATTTTCAACAAGAATCGAAAAGTCAGATGCGGTTGCCATTCTCCACCCACTTATAAAGTAATCACCCCAGGCAATACTATTATTTAACTGCTCAATTGCTTCTAATTGCTCCACGTAAGAGAGGCCTGAAAATTTATCAATATCTTGCAGCCAATATCTATTAGTAATATCGTTTTTCAATACACCGTTATTAGATATTAAGGTTGCATTTACTCCACCTACAAAAACATGCAACAAAAGCCATGCAGTTAAAGTAATCCTGCCCATATTGACCTCCTTGTGTAATTAGCGGCTCTTAATCACTGCTGTTTCATAGTTAACTCCACAAAAGCTGCAGAGATATTTGTTCATAGTGAGCTTTGTCAGGCGGTATTAGCAGATCAGACAACGGTCGCCTCTCAAAATATTCAATTGCAAGAGCCTGAGGATCTTTGAAATCGAACCTCGAAATTTTGCCATGAACTTGAAAAAAACAAAGCAGTAGATAAACACAAAGTGCGATCCATAGCTGGGTCAATATCGCATTTTGTGAGGTTCCCAAAAATGTTTTGCCCCTCAGGTTCTGTTTGATACATTTAAAGAAAAGCTCAATTTGCCATCGTTCTTTGTATATGGCTGCAACCTCTGGTGAATTGACTTTTCTAGAATTGGTGAGAAAACGATACTCTTTACTCGTTTCAGGATCACGGTATGTAATCTGCCGAAAAGTAAACTGGTGACCATGAAGCTTTACTTTGCAATCGGACAAAACATCTTATATATCTGGCTTCGTCGATTACCGAACTTGTAGGCCCCTGAGTTGCCCTTGAGTCGAGTGATGAACGTAATTTTTTGTTTGTCGAGTTTACCATACCATTTGTAGTCGATATCGCCGCGGTCGAAAACAATAAAAGAACCTGCCGGGATACCAAGAGGTCTTGCCCATTCAAGATCATGTGTTTTACCATCTGTTATGTCCATGAAAACTTGCAAATATCTATCGGTATCAAGCCCGAAATGGAGCTTCATCGCACCTTTGGTTTTGCGATAGGTCGCCCAAGGAAAAACAAACAGGCAAAGTTTGATTGTTGTCGCATCAAGGAGGTAAATTTTTCCTTTGAATTTAAATTGGTGCTGGGGATATTTGGCCTCACACTGCTTAAGCAGTTAAAAAAGGAGTTCTCGGTATAAATCGTTCGGCTACTGCTCATTGACTCGCGCAAGCGTTGCTCTGCTTGTTGGCTTCATGCCAAGGTGGTAGATGCTTATACCCTTAACAGCAAGGTTGCTGATTAAATCACGAAGGCTTTTTCTACCTCTTAACTGAGCAATGGTCATAGCCATAAATTGGGTCCAGCGGTTAAAGGAGCCTAACTTTTGCCCTCCATGGTAGATTTGGGCTAACTCTTCAAAATCATGTCTCGGAAGAAATAAAGCAATCTGATTAAGAATTGTGTTACAATGCGCCATGGCTCGGATCTACTTGTATTTAAATGTATTTTCGCAATTTCATTTTAACACAAGTAGCGCCCCAGATCTTTATTCATCTGAGATTACTAGAAAATTTATGGGACCGTATTGGCTCTTAATATAACATTTCTAATGTAATATCCATTATCACCATTGACATACTATCACTAAGATCCTTCCGAAACACTATCCAATTCACCACTTCCTAGAAAGCTAAGGTAATAGTCCTCTAGTATCCGCACCCTCTCAACAAAATTAAAACATTCCTCGACTCGTTTTCTGCCGCTCTTTGCCATTTTCATACGTTCATCCGGCTGCAGAAGTAAATTAGAAACAACATCAGTTAGGGATTGCACATCTCCGACCGAACAAAGGCCCCCTGTTATATTAGGGACAATAAGTTCGGGTACCCCACCTACATTTGTTGAAACAACTGGCACTTCCATTGCCATAGCTTCAAGTATAGTATTTGGCAAACCTTCAGTCAGGGATGTCAATAAAAAAAGATTAAAGGAAGCATAGACATTAAGCAAATCGCTACGATGTCCTGTAAAAAACACTACAGACTCTAACCCTTGTTTCTCTGCTTCTTTTTTCAACTTTTCCAATTCATCCCCATAGCCATCACCTACAATGACAAACTTGACGTTCGGGATTTTCAGAGCTACACGATGAGCCACCTCAAGGAAGGTTGGAAAATCCTTGTCGTAAGTTATTCGCGCTACAGTACCAATTAAAAAGTGATTGTCTGCCAGTTTTAATTCTTTCCGTAACACAGGTTGTGCCTTTGAGCGACACCAGTAATCAACATCAATACCATTATATAAAACAGCCACCTTATCTGGTTGCAGTCCACCATCAACGAGCCGTTTCTTAGTGTTTTCAGATATTGTTAAAATTGGTTTCGCATAACAACCCATTAACCCTAGTTGAATTTTTTTTCGTAACCTATACTTCAAAAAATCAACAAAAGTAGAAAATGATTCTTTTCTGTAGTCTGAATGTGAGTGGCATGTATACATTATCTGTAATCTAGGAACAAAACATTTGAGTAGGACCCCATACAACAATGTCTTGTCATCATGAGAATGTACAAGTCTTATTTTCTCTTTACGGATCAGTTTCTGTAGGTTCCACAAGCATAACAAGTCCAATAGCCTTCCATCAAAAAAATCTACATAATTAACACCTAAAGATTTAGCCATCTCTTCAATCTGAAACTCATTGTCCCCTGGCTGGCGAAGATAGGCAACAAGAACATTAAGCTTGTCAGGGTCATGCCTGACAGCCGATTGCAAAATAGTTTTATCAGGTCCCCCTCCTCCTTTATAGGTACCCCGCAAATCTAGGATATTTGATTTTCCATTGCCACTTTTTTTAAATAATTTAATCTGATTACCCCCATTCTTCAGCACGTTTTAATTTATACTGAGGTAGAGGTTCGGTTTTATTCGCCTGCTTAATCATAACCTCAATAATGGAACCCATATGAAACCTGTTATTAAATCGAAAATTGAATTCAGCTAAATATCTAGGCAAGTGTTTGGAACTTGCGGAATGATATGTACCGTGAATAGACCTTTTGACATTGCCAATCATGGTATTGACCCAATGAAAAAACTTGTTGTCAGGATCTTCATATATCCCAGCAGTGTTGATTGAATGATGAAGATCCACTACATGGCAAATTTTAGAAAATGGCCTAAAACCATCTGTAATAACAACACAATTATCGTCGAGGTGCCTTAAAGCCCAACTCTCAATTTCATTGGAGGTAAATGCTTTAACTTTACTCATCCCCATGTGAATCGGGTGGCCATTATCGTTATGAGAGACTGCTGCGAGAAATGGTGTTTTACCAGATGCTCCGCGACCTCGTTTTCCACTTTTTTTACCACCCCAGTACACATCATCAAGCTCAACAAGGTTATCAAGACGTAGAGAATCATCAGAACTCTTCATGACATGCTGAATTTTTTGCTTCAACCTGAAGGCCGCATTTACAGAAATTCCAAGTAGCCTTCTCAAATGGAGAGCCGATAAGCCATCTTTAGATTGAGTTATGAAGTAGATAGCCAGAAACCAAGTGGTAAGGGGAAGTTTAGGCGATCCGAAGATAGTTCCACTTATGAGAGAGCTTTGATGTTTGCAAGCAGTGCATTGATATAGATTGCCTGTTGTTATGGTATAATAGTGGTTGCAACCACATTGAGGGCAGCAAAACCCAGTAGGCCATTTCATGTTAAAGAGCCTATTTCTACAATCCTCTTCAGTACCATATGATTTTAGAAAGTTCTGCAAGCTCAAACCTTTTTGAAATTGTATTTTGTTTTTAGGCATGTCCCTCCTCCTGTTTTTTAGAGGTATTATGACACACCTGGTAGGACAAATAGTGTCCTATCTCAATACTCTTTTCACCTCTACTGAACTTTAGGGGTAATCAGATAGTTTAATATTTTAATCAACTACAGACCATGGAGTTTCATTATGAATATCGTTAAAATCCTTGGTCCAGCAGAAAAGATGTTTTCAAATATCGAATTTAGTGTGTTTAGACTCACTCGCTTTTCAGAATTCAATCAGTTGCACTTATTGTATTACTTCAGTACCCTTAATAAAAAAGATGTGTGCCTCTTAAGGAAACTCAGCTATCTTTACAGGATCGTAGGTCAAACATGCATTGAGTAGTCTCAACGGTAGTTCGGGCTCCCAGAATCTGCAGTTAAAACGATAACAAAATTCATCTAAATATTCTTGGAGATAGCCTGAAGAAACACCATAAAAAGTGCCGTTAATAAACTTCTTCATATTGCCGATAATTATATGAACCAAAGGAAGCCACTCCGATGCTTTTTCCGGAGGAGTTACTTTCTTATAATGAAAGTACTTTTCTGCAACGGCGTTCAGAGCGTGAAAAGCATCTGTTTTAACGTCTTGGCCTGGCTTCAAATGATATGTAAGGAAGCTACGAACTGTTTTATGAGATACCGTTTCAACAGCTTTCATCGCTACATAGCCAGCACCTTTGGTACGAGTTTCAACGGCAATAAGAACATGTCTCTTTCCTTCTGCCCCGCAACCCCGCTTGCCAGCACGTTTTCCTCCAACATAGGTATCATCGAATTCAATCAGGTTATTCAGTCTATAGATACTGTCACGATAAGCCATAGCTGTACGGATCTTTCGCAAAATAGTACTTGCGGTCAACCAAGATACCCCAATATGTTTAGACAACCTAAGGGGCAGAAACGCCGCCTTTATTAGAGGCGGTCGAGTAAATTGCCCAGAACCATTTTACAAGTGGTGTTTTTGTCGCATGAAACAGTGGATCACCTGTTACCGATACTTGGTGTCGACATTGAGAGCACTGATAAAACCTCCGGGTGGCAATGAAATTGTATCTCTGATAACCACATTGAGGACATTGGAATCCTTGTGGCCAAAGAACTTTAGCAAGTGTATTAGCACAGGACCTTTCTGCTCCGAACCGCTTCTGCCATTCCAGAAGAGAAATATTTGGCATTTTCATAGCAAGACCTCCTGTGTTTCATTATATTGTTGATCTTGCAGTGGAATATAACCATTCGGCTGAGTATTGTATAGAGGCAAGAAAAGATATAATATATGGCATATTGCTCATAAGGACATTTCTTTTATTTCACACTTATATCCTATTACAATACTGTTATCAGATACATCTTCATCAACAACCGTATTTGCTCCTATCTTGCAATTATTACCAATAACTACATCTCCAATAATTTTTGCCCCAACTCCTATCATTACATTGTCACCTATCTTTGCAGCATTTCCGTAACCGCCACGATCACCAATAGTAACATGATGATAAACAGTGCAATTCTCACCAATTTCTACAGTCGGATGCAGAATAATACCACCAAAATGATGTATTCTAAATCCCTTACCAATTTTACACGCCGCTGGTATGGAAATACCTGTGGTGACCTCAATAAACCGCTCTACAAAAAAACGAAAAGGTTGGCCTGGCAATCGTTGAATTAAAAGCCAATGAAAAAAACGGTAAACAATAATAGCCTGAAACCCCTGTGAAAGGACTCCACGCGCTAGAACTCGTAAGGTGATTTTGTTCATACTATCAAATCGCCTTATGTCCGACTTCACATTCTCAAACATATCCCCCCCATAGAAAATGGCTCACATAATTCAAACGATGCCGTGCTATTTAAACTAGTTATCAGATTTCTTGTCATGATCCAAATATTTTAGTAAAGCATTAAACAATTATATATTTACCTGAAATCATGGAAACCTTCACTTACCAGTGTTGTGAATTACAGACAGGATAATTTTCCTGTTCGAGAGTGCTAATGTTTGTTACATTTGCAATAGATAGTTCTCAGTCAGTAACTTTTTCAGGACCGCTTCTTGAACCTTGCGCAATATGATTTGTTTTAGTGAAGCATGTTTTTAATTTTAACAGCACACCACAACTCAACATCTTAGCTAGTTTCCATCCTGAAACCTCTGCTTTTGGAGGAGCCCCAGGGGAAAATTGAAAAAATTTAAAATTTCCATCGTTTGTTGAGTGCTATATCTTCAGCAATAGGCTACGTATTGAGAATATCACTCTAATTTTAGCATAGGTTTCCCTCCGAGATTCAAATATCACCTATGTTACCGGCAATTAAGCCGTTGCCAGCTTCAATCTGGCAAGAACAAGAAGATTATACGATACTATATTGCTCCATACATACTGTTTGAAACCTTGCCAACCAGACCAACTGCACCTGCTAAGGCCATACGCTCGCTTCAAGGTGGAGATATTTGCTTCGATGCCGGCGCGGAAGTTTTTGAGCTTGCGATATACCCAGTTGCTTTTGGCCATGTCCATAACCGACAGACCACGTTTTTTTGAAAACACTGCATCTTTGACCTGGTGCTCTTTGGCGTAGCCAAGGTTCTTTTTAGAGGCAAAGCCACCATCAGCACTGGTTTGTCGAGGAAGACGACCATAGTATTTTTTTTGGCGATCAAGTAATTCCTGGAAACGTTCTGAGTCAGCAGGATTGCCTCTTTCTATAAGGCAATCGATGATCAAATTTGATTGGCCACCTGTAAGAAATATTTTATGGCCATATTCTGTCTTCCGGTTGCCTTTGACAATAATATCGGTATGCGTTTCAAAAAAGGAGACAACCTTTTCCGAAGCAGGTACTTTTTCATTTTTGATTACTCGGCGCTCAGTTTGATCGATAACTTTTTTCAAAAGATTGACGGCTCTCGCCAGTTTCTCGGCAAGATTACGGGCTCGAAACATGTCTAAAACAATGTTCCCTTCGTAAGAAAAAAGCTCTTCGACGGCTGGTTCTGCATAACCACACACCTTCGAAGCATACAACAACATGTCTTTGTAGGCGGCGTCTCGAGTTGTTTTCTTTTTGGTGTTTTGAATTTTAAACAAACGTTTCTTTACAACTCTGCGATGGTCCGAGAAAAAATAAAGTGGTTTCGGCGAAAATTCTTTCCCATCGAAGAGCCAACGGGTGATGACTCGAACGCCATCCCAGAGTAGAGTTGAATCGCTCGGCGAGTGGATATCTGATTCAACGACAGTTGAATCAAGCCGGATCTTCCGACCCTTCTCAAGATTTTCATCATTGGCGTAAGCAACGATAAAATGATGGATAGCGACCCAGGTTTCTTCGCTGAGGGACTTGATATTGCTTTGCAGGGCTGATTTGCTGGGGTATTGACCCATTTTAAATTTAACAAAAGCTCGAAAAGAGAGCGAATCAGCAAGATAATATTCCAGGTCATCGTAGGTCAGTTCGCGGAGTTGCTTTAAGATAGCGCAACGTAAAACTTGTTCAGCGGTCATGCCATCTCTTCCTGTGTCCGTCCTACGGCCTTTTGTGAGATCTGCAAAAGCCAGGTTTAAGATCTCAGGATTGGCCTCAAGGATAATGGACATTTGTTCAAGTTCTTTTGGCCCAGGATTTTTACCGAGGACTTCGAAGATTGTCCTTTGTGGATTCCGTTTTTTGCGCATATTGACATTTTCCCCTATGATCTATTTGAACCATTTCAATAGGTTGCTATATGCATCTTACAACAGTTTACAAAAATATCGACGGTTTTTTGACGACTTTCATGTGTGATTTCTGACTCTTATGGTTTCAGGATGGAAACTAGCTAGCAGGGTAAAAATAATGACTTTGGCCTGGATCGGACCTAGAATAATTTAAAAATTGCTAAACAGGCCCCATCTTCATCTAGTTGCCTTTTCTTTCATTGTTGCTTTAGCAAAACTATTAGTGAGACAATTTTGAAAATCAGTAAGAGCAAAGGAAAAGAATGAAAATGCTGCTAATAGCTCGAAAATTTCATCATCCATTTGTGTATAATACCCCCACAATGAAAATGGTGAAAATCCAAGTGTGCCGAATCTAACACCGATTATCCCCCAAACTATTAATGAAAATATATAAATCTGTAGTATTGCATTATTTATGATTGGTATATTGTGTTTACAAATAAATTTTACAATAGCATTTTTATTCTTACATAAATATGGGTATACTATAAAAAACAGTACTGTCAGGAAAAAAAAAGAGTTTGAAAAAATACTAATTGACCCAATATTATGTATATTAGTTTCATTTTGTTTGTTTATTGATACAATAAAATCTGGTCCATCAAATCCGAAGTATCGTTGTCCCCAACTTATTTCTTCACCAGCACAGATAAAAAACATAAGAGCTATCAAAGACCTAAACACATTATTACCAATAGTTTTATTGGGCTCAGCAAATATAGCACATAAACAAGCGACACAAGCAACTACCCAAAATAATGCTGAACCAGTTTCAACAATATTATCCTCATAAATACACAAGAAATAACGAGGGATATCCGAGCAAGCAATATAGAGCGCAAACACTCCTACAATCACAACAAAAATAAGAAGTAAGTTCTCCATGACACTTTTTTTCCCAAAGAGCGACATCTCTAACATGATAATTAAATATCTAAAAAAAGGTTAACCTAGTCTAATAACAAGTCAAATGACATTCCTTTATAAATTTTTTTTCAATATTTTTTCTAAACCGTCATGTTCGCGTAGATAAAACTTTTTAAAAAGCAACGATTCGTAAATCACAGCTTGTCTCCTCCCTTCTTCATCCAACTTCAAAATGCGACTGTAACATTTTTCAATTGTATCAAAAGAGAAATCAGTTTTTTGTGTATTATAGTCTGTGGCTTTATGTGCACCAAAAGACAAATTTACTTTTTGTTTATCGTAGTCAGTCGCGTATACAAGAAACAGAAAAAATATAATTATACTAAAAGCATAAAGGAAAAAGAATCGATTGTTCATCATTCTCATTTTTTCTTGAGATTTATGTCTGCGAACACTGGTAGCTCAACCGCAATAACACCAGGTTCATGCTCATACTTTCATAATTTATACATATGTTTTCATCTATCTCTTTCATTTTTCAACCAAAGAGAAAACATAAGTATAGTCCACAAAAGAGTTCCATTTTCCACCTTCGCACTTTGGTGTTCACCCCAAATATTCTCAACACTCTTCAGATTCAAGAACTCATTTAAGAAGTTGTTGTGAAAAATTTCCTTCTCTGCCATCTCTTTCAACTCATGTCGAAACCAGTGATCCAAAGGCACGACAAACCCACGTTTTTTACGGCTTCGTATTGCCTTGGGTAATACCTTTTTCAAAGAATTCTTTAAAATAAATTTCTTTTCTCCATCTTTTAGCTTTAAATCTGAAGGTATACTAGCAGCGAACTCAATGAGCTTGTGATCCAATAAAGGAGAACGAACTTCTAAAGAATTCGCCATGCTCATACGATCAACTTTTACTAATATATCCCCTGGAAGATACATTTTCAAATCAGTATATAGAATTTTAGACAAGTGATCTGGGCCGTTAGCTTTATCATACAACCGAACAATATGCTTGCTGGGATCATATTCGGCAGAAAGATTGAGCATTTTTTCAGATAGAATCAGATCTAATTGACGATTTGTAATAAAACTATTAGTGAGAAAAAAAGCTTTTCCTGGTGACAGGGACGTTGAGCGTAACAGAGAGTTTGCCCTTTTTAATAATCCAACATCAGATCCATTAGTGACTCTTGCACCCAAAGCTAACAAAGAATTTGGCAGCATAGAACGGACTCGGTTTTCAAACATATCAGCAGAATATTTTTGATATCCAGCGAAACTTTCATCGCCACCATCACCTGTCAAGGCAACAGTTACATTCTTTTTTGCAAGTTTCGAGACATAATACGTTGGCACCATGGAGGAGTCAGCGAATGGTTCACCAAAGTGATACACAAGCTTTTTAATAATTTGCGCTGGTTCATCCCGCACATAATGCTCATGATGGTTAGTTTGCATTACTTCAGCAAACTGACGAGCATCAGTAGCTTCATCGATAGTTTTATCAAAAAAACCTATAGAACAAGTAGTAACTGGCTCAGTTAATGCTTCTGCCATTAAGGCAACGATACCAGAAGAATCTATACCTCCACTCAAAAATGCTCCTAAAGGTACATCAGAAATTAGACGACAGCTTGTTGCCTCACGCATTTCAGCTAGCAACGCTTCGCTGATTTCTCCAACGGATCCTTGAATTTGATTAGAAAAATCTACATCCCAATATTGTTGAATGGCCAGATGATTGTTCTGAAAGATGAAAAAATGACCAGGTTCTAGTTTATATATATTTTGATAAATTGTTTTAGGGTCAGGAATAAAGAGATAATGCAAGTAGTCAAGAAAGGCAGTGTTGTCAATTTTTCGTGGAATAGACTTAATGGCAAGTAGTGATTTTAGTTCAGAAGCAAAGGCAAAGTCATTTTTCCTTTGGTAGTAAAAAAATGGTTTTTTACCAATACGGTCTCTTGCCCCAAATAATCTCTTTTCCTTCTTGTCCCATATCACATAAGCAAACATGCCTCTTATCATTAATAAGGAGGTCGAACCATATTCAGCATATAGATAAAGTAGTACCTCTGTATCTGTGTCTGAGTGAAATTCATAGCCTAAATCCTGTAGTCCTTTTCGCAATTCGAGGTAATTATAAATTTCACCATTAAAGACGATTGTAAACCTCCCATCCAATATAGACATCGGTTGTTTTCCATCTTGAGAGAGATCTATAATTGAAAGCCGGCGATGACATAAACCTATCTCATCATCATAGTTGATATCACCCATATCAGGACCACGGTGTATCATGGCCACATTCATCTGGAATAATACCTCTTCGGGAGTTTCCCCAAGTAAAGTTCTAGTTGCTCCAGCTATTCCACACATTTTTTCCTCTGTTAACTTGAACGTTTACCCCATTAACGGAAGCAACAAACCCAGTAGTATTGCGAATTATTCTGTTGAATAATTTAGAAAATTGACAGTAAAATTATCGTTTGAAGATTGCTAGTGATCTCGAAGAATAATATACATTATAGAGTAGCCATAGCCGCCCGATATCAGCAATTGAAATAGAAGACCTCAACTTTAAGATAACTAATAGGCAGATAGGTAGTTGCCATAATAAACCACTCAAAAGAAAGAGATACCATCCCCAACCTATTGTCCATAAAGTGACAGCCAACAGTGGCATCATTAAGTAATAAAGGGGTAAAATAAGGCTTGGCAATTCTCGTAGCTTTATGCCATGTGCCATTGAGCCATTATAATTACTCTTTCCACGCCATCTCTCTTTCTTGAAAAATTCCTTTAAAGTCCGTGCTTCTCCATGATGAACAGCCTTTATATTTATGTCAGAAATAATTTTACCGTGCTCGAAAAGGCGATAAGAAATATCAACATCCTCACACGTGATAAGATCCTCGTTAAACCCACCCACCTTAAGAAACAAATGATGCGGTATAAACATATTCATTGACTCAAGCCAAGTGACATATCTCACATCGGCATCTCTCTTGCCGCGTACAAGAAACCAAGTGCGCTGAACCCAGGTAGAATTCTCAGGAATCCCTGGTGGTGAACCAAAAAGAGCAATATCTTTTCGTTCCAAGTATCTGGAGGCTTGTTCTAACCAGTCCTCAGCGACTGTACAATCCGCGTCTATAAAAACCAAGACTCGCCCTTGCGCGAACCTGGCACCATGGTTTCGAAGCGCCGCAATGGTAACTTGAGGTATCCGGACAACCTGAGCACCATTTGATTCCGCCAAGGAAACAGTCCTGTCATCTGAGCCGTTATCAACAACAATCACCTCATATCTGTCTTTAGGATAGCTGTTGGAGAAAATTGACTGCAGGCAAGCAGAAATACACCTTTCCTCATTCTTGGCCGGAATTATCACCGAGAAGTCTAACACAGTACGCATCAACTACTTGGCAACGCGGCTGAATACGCGCCATCTTGTTGCCTGCTTATTGAAAATCCCTTTATACATACCATACAGTGCTGCACTATTAACCAAGCAGAAATAAAAAGGCACATACAAAAGTGGTGTTTTTATTCTACCTGGAATAATTCCTGCAGTAGTTGCTAAACCATAAAATATTACCTGTAATATCAGAGCAATTTCAATGAATAAATTAGCTGTTAACAAATAGAGCAAGACAGTTAAACCCAGCAAAGAGATTAAGAAGAGAGGCGCGTTCCATCTCAAAAATTTATGGGAAAAATAACAAAAAAAGAGCAATCCTTTTTTAAAATCTGGAATTCCCTCTCCCTGCTTTATAGCCTGAAACGCTCCAGCTACAACCCTTGATTTTTTCAAGAACTCAATTAAACTGGAACTAATATTGTTCTCACACCCTATAGCCTCTCCTTCGTAAATTAGGCGATATCCCTGCAGGGCAATATTCATTGAAATCACGAAATCATCGAGAATAATATTGTTGGATGGCGCCAAAAAGAGGTCACGACGGATGGCAAACATACCTCCATCGGCACCAATGATGGAGCCAATTTTTGACTCAGTATGTTGAATCCAACGTTCATAACGATAATACAATGATTCTGACTCACCAAAGGTGGTTTTTTCATTGGTCAATATAACATTAGCACTCACTCCACCGACAGACGGGTCAGCAAAATTGCGTACCAATTTCTTTACAGCATCAGGCATATACATAGTATTAGCATCTGAGAAAAGGATAATGTCGGTGTCTATTTTCGGCACTGTAGCTAAAATAACACCTATCTTTCCCTGACGATTCTGATAATCATAGAGAATAACCCGACTACTCGTGTGTTTTTGCACAATTTTGCTAGTCAGATCCTCTGAACCATCCGAGGCAATAATAAATTTTATCCTTTCTGGAGGATAGTTGAGAGAAAGACAGTTTTGAACTTTTTCTTCAATGACATCTTCCTCATTATAAGCACATATCAGCATCGTCACATCGGGGGTATAATTCTCATCACGCATTATTGGTTGGGAGAAACTTTTCGCAATAGCTGCAAGCACAAGAGGATAACCAATATAGATATAGAGAAGAACAAAAAGAGAGAAAAGCCAGGCGAGTTTTGCTGGCCAATAAGTTATATAAATAGGACCTACCGCCCACAGCAATACTACGATAAATGATGTCCAGGCAAGCCCATGTATCATCACACGACCTCGATCTAAGCCCGGCTGCTTATCAGTTCCAAGACGAGGAGGATTCCAGGTAGACTGAACATTACCACGTAAACTCCGACTGAGCCCAACCAGAGATGCTATATTAACCAATATAAAATAGTAAGGATAATGAAATAACGGCAACTCTTTATTACTATTAGAAAATAGATATCCTCCATATGCGAACCAGCCAAACAAAAGGGTTATAAAGGTAATATATTGAAAAAACAATTCACCTTCGCTAGCGAGACCCAAAGAGGCTATAACAAAAACCATCATAAAAATAGGAGTGAACCAACGTAATAATTTATGGGAGATAACTTCCAAAGCAAAAAAACCAGTATGCAGTGGGTTAAGAACCCCCTTAACTCTGAGAAGACCACTGAACGATCGGTTGACTATTCGCACCTTTCGAGCAAACTCCTTGCTGTAAACTCCAGCAGTTTTTTCCCAGCAGATGGCCTGAGGGGCATAAATACCGCGAAATCCTTTGGCTATGATTTGAAGTGGATTTACAAAATCATTAATATCCGTTTTTCGCATATCCTCGTATAGTTCTCGCCGAATAGCATAAATAGCCCCATCCCCTCCAACTACTGAGTGAAGCCGACTTTCCAGTGTTTTTATAACAATTTCATATTTCCAGTATGCATCTTCACTTCTCCCAGCAGATGTTTCTTCCGAATTTTTATAGCGAGCCTCTCCTACTACATAACCAACCCGTTCATCAGCAAAATTCTCAATCAAACGTAGAATGGAGTCTGGTTCATACATGGCATTTGCATCAGAAAAGACAATAATTTCACCCTGAGCTGCTGCTACGCCAAGATTCAAACCCAATGTTTTACCCAATCTTTCGGCCTGTCGTATCAGTCTCACTTGACTGCAATTAAAAGATGTCACAATCTCATCTGTCCGGTCGGAAGAGGCATCGGAAACAACAACAATCTCTAAAAGATCCTTAGGGTATTCTATGGCCAGACTGTTTTTTAATTTTTCCTCAATAACATCTTCCTCATTAAAACAGGAAATTATTAAGGTGACAAATGGACGTGCTGTGGGATCTTTATCAATCTTCTTATCAGACACAAGAAACTGTAGGAAAAGCAATAACAGAGGATAACCAATATAGATATATATCAGTGCAGCCAAGGATGACCACGCCAGAATTTGCAATACCGAAATCATAAACGAATCTTTTCCCAGTTAATGGTTCTTCAAGGCGGGCTACAACCCCTCCGGAGTATAGGCGAGTAATGTACGATTTTCATTTATGTAAAAAAACACCGAACAAATTGGAAGGGTCTTAACAGCAAACTTCCACTGACAAATCAAGCTTCTTTTATCCCCAGCAACCTACTGTTGTCATAATTTTTATTAATGATACGTGCGGGATTTCCCGAAGCCAAACAATGCTTCCCAACAGGAGATGAGACTCTGGCCCCCACCATGATAGTGGCATGGTCGGCAACCTTAAGGCCATCCTCTAAGACTGCATGAGCACCGACCCAAACATAATCACCTAAAACACAACCATCCCCTACTTTAACCTGTTGGTGAACATTACAATTTTTGCCAATCTGACAACTGCCGAGTTCAATACCTCCAAAATGGCCGATATAAAAACCTTCTGCAATCACGGCATTTCGATTAATGGCAATACCATACATCTTTTCGGTTAACAATTTCCCAATCGAGTAGAATATATTTGCCAGCGGATAGAGGAAAGAAAGTCTTCCATATTTTAATCGTTGATCAATAAAGCGACCGTACCGATACACAGAGCTGGTATGAAATCCATAAGCAAAAACAATAATAAACAGGGTCCAGATTATCGAATTACTCTCACGACCATCACAGCACAAGTGTCGTTGCAAATCAGCCTTAATATAATCAAACATAATTATACTCTACATCAAATAGACAAAAATGGCATCTCAGCAACTTCCTGCCTTCAGTTCTTTTGATAGTTAATGGGATATGGCCCTGCCTTAATATTTTTATTACGAATACGGCAGGGATTGCCCCCAACCACCATATTATCGGGGAGACTTTTGGCAAGAACAGTACCGTTCTCAATAATCGTATTTCCACCAATAGAAAGAGCTCCATACACCACAGAGTCATGCCCAATCCAGATATTATCTCCAAATTCAGGGGTCTCCCCTTCGACCCCTTGCCCGGTGGTTACATTATGATGAATCGTACAATTCACTCCCATACGCCGAAGACCAAGAATTATATTCCCCTGATTTGACAAGAATAAACCTGGGCCAATATCAGCCGTCACTAAAATTTCGATTTTCGTCAAAAAGACAGCAAATTGCTTTGTCGTAAAATAAAGCAGCTTGAAGAGAAGTTTTAAAGGGTTTTTATAACCATTACCAAAATAACTATTAATCCAGAAGCCAAAACGATGGACTACAATTGCCCAATAGCCTGGAGACTTACAGATAGCTATGATCTTGCTGATGAAATCGGGATTAGTACCATACCCCAAATTGTCACAATATCTTTGTAAATCTTGGCGCAAATTAGAAAACATGAATACAATGGTTAGTCAAGATTTGCCAAAAACATCAAGAATTTTTCCGCTACAACTTGCTTCCCAATTGGACTCAAATGACCTCCATCATCACTATATTCAGGCACCATACTTTCAATATCTTGACCTCCCGCAGAGAAAGTTGAACGGCTTCCGTTCATAAATGTAGACTCTATAGCTGCCAAATCAAAAACAGGCTCCTTACCATTATATTCATTCCGTAACATCTGGTTAAAAGTAAACTTAGCAGTGTTTTCATAGTAATCGTTCTTGCCAAGAACGTTTTTCACCAGTCTTTTCAGCTTTTGCTTCCATTTTGCAAAGCCAACGCTTTCTGAATAGAGTGGCACAGTAACATGAATGAGAGTCGTTGTCGGATACTTTTCCTTCAATTCTGCCATGGACTCTTTGTAGTGACTGAACAATTCCTTTTTATCAGTTAGGGTTCCGATATCGACAAAACAAAATTTCATAAACGCGTAATCTGCATCTCTGCCTACACCATTTTTTACCCAGAATGAAAAATCATCTACCTTCGTCTTGGGAGCAAAATTGTCACCAACATAAGCATGTCCTAATATTCCTTCTCCATTTTTAGCAAAATCTTCTGGCCCATCAAGTTTAACAACATCGAGCTTTATAGCTGGATTCCGAGACTTGACCATATCAACACCATCAAGGATATTTGCTCCGACAGAGTGGTGACCAAAAAATATTCTTTTCTTTGCCAAAACATTCCATTTTTCTGCAGACATTTGATCCAGCTTCATAACAACAACCTCACTCGCCTTTAGATGGTTTCCTCCGAGCAATCCAACTACCAATACAACAATAATAACAACACTTGCTCTTTTAAATACACGTCTATTAATTTCTGAGATCATCATATCAACTTTCCTCTTCAGCAATTATTCGCGCTCGCTTATCCGTATCGATCAATTCTATATTCAACCCCTGTTTTGCAAAAACAAAAGCAATATTTTCATCATCAAAGGCTTCACCAGGCTCAGGAGAAACCAGCACGCGCAAACCAAGTTCTTCTAACCTTTCAAGCTCTTCTTCCATTTTATCACACTTAAAGCAAAGATGGTGAAGACCACCTCCTTTTTTAGCGAAACGGTAAATTGGGGAATCACTGCCTACAGGCTCTATCAGTTTAACAGGGAGTGAGTTTTCCTTTTTGAGAAAGACAACTTTCACTTTTTGCCGGGTATTGATCACTTCTTCAGTAAATTGCTTGTAACCAAACACCTTTTGCCAGTGCTCGACTCCAGCTTGTAATGAAAGTACAACAACACCGACATGGTCAAGATCCATCATTTCATTTCCATTTGTGTCATTCACTCGCCTTTATGGCTCTTTTTAGTGCTTCTCTCCAGAAACCTGTCATAATAGACAGAAGCACCGGAGACAATTATTAAATTGAAAAATTAACCTAACCACCATGGCAATTATACCCATGAGGGGCTGAACCGAGTCCTGGCTTACTTCCAATTTGCCGAGGTTCGCTCCATCATAAATACAACTACATCATTTATGACATTATTCAATGTTACCATCACAGACTAATATACCTCCTAACTCTTGAGCCAATAAAATTAGCCATCGCCAAAGGCAACTTTTGCCAAATGAGCTCCAGCATTTTCCTGGAAATCCTCGAAGAGGTCTCATTCTCAGTTTGCGATTTACCTAAACGATACCAATAAAGCTGCCTAGGTTCAGCACCCCATTGTTTTTTAAACAAATATGTTCCTTCATCAAGAGTGGAACGGCCAAAATCGAACACTTTTTTTTCATTATCCGTCGCATACTTTAGAAGATTCCAGTATATCAGCATATTCGGAGCCAATCCATTAAACTCCCTAAGGGTTGAGGCCCAAGGAATACTTACTATGTTTTTTGTAAAGAGAATAATACCACACCCAACGGGGAGGTCATCTTTATATACCAGCCCCATTCGGGCATTTTCCCCATAATTAACAAGAATTTTCTCAATCCATTTTTTGCTGTGCACCGGGGAACCGAGTGCATGCATGTTACGACTGAAGACCTGATAGAAGTCATCGATTTTTTCCAGTCCTCCCCATCGAAAGGTCAGTCCATTTTTTTCTGCCTTTCTTACCTGACTTCGTAATTTTGATTTGAATCCACTCCAGAGTTCATCGGAAGAACCTGGCAGATTCAGAAGCATGCGAACCTTTTTAGTCTCTACGCTTACATGCAAATTATCAGTATCAGCCTCAAACAGATCCCCCTGGTAACTACGCACATCCAATTCTTTCCCTTTAGATTGTTTTATCAAGGATATGGCTTCAGCCATCAAAGCCTTTTTAATATCATCATTATCAGCAAAAACATCACCGACATCACAAAAAGGCAAAGAGACAAAAGAGCTGCCACAAAAAGGGATTCGAAAATCAAACAACGGCAAGATTCCTTTTATCACCCCATCTTCCTCAGCAAGCAGATAGCAACTCTTGTGGCCATAAGCCTGCTCCACCGCCTCTTTCCATGAAAAGCAACAATAAGGGGCCGCATCTGGACAATTGTCTACATAGTTGTCCCATGATTTTTTATCTTTTAATGTGGCTAATCGTACTTGCATTTCATTTTGGCAGTATTAAGCTGCAGATTTTCGTTCAATAATTTTATTGACTAACAGCAACATTAACAAGCCAATAACAAAAGTAAAAACGCCGGAGAAGTCATGTAAAAATCCTTCGGCCACCTCAGAGCCATACTTCGAGGCCAGGATCGCTGTAACGGTCAGTCTAATGATATTCGCACAAATGGCAGCAGGTGCTGCAGCAAAAAAAAGAAACCATTTCCTCGCTGAAGACAAGCTTGACATCCAGACAAGCAAACTACTCAGCGCAAACATGGTAACAAGAGAGCGCAACCCTGAACAAGCTGCAACTACCTCCAATGTTGTTTCGGACAAGTGAAGGATATTACCTTCTCTGAAGACAGGTATTCCTAAAAAACGGATGATTTGTTCAGTGAGAAAGGATCCGAACAATTGCAACGGAAAGGCTATTTTATTCCAGATTATCGCCGGCAACGGGACCATAAAAATAAGATAGAGAATCGGTATACTTAGGATCTTAAGATACTCCCTACCCATCAGAAACAATACAATCCCGAGCAAAACAATGATCAGAGAAAAACGCTGGAGAAAAAATTCAGCACCAATCTTGCCAACAATGAGAATAGCAAGGCCGAGGGCAACAAGGATAAAACCAATATTCACAGGATACATTTTTGTTTCCAGCAACTTATCCTTAACAGAGTAGATCATGTAAGCGAAGATGAACGGAACAAAATAACCATGGGAGTAGTTCTCGTTGGTATCCCAATCTGCAAACAGGGATTGCAAAAAAGGGATATAAAGTCCCAGGAGTGCAACACCTACAAGCAGCAATGGTATCAACATGTCACTCTCCCATCTGCTATCGTCTGTTCTCATTGTCTCTCCCCGGTAGGTAATTTTCCAGCAGTGGCATTACCTTTTCAGCAAACACCCTGACCCTTGCTTCTGTTTCAGTAATCTCCGCGTTGGGAGCATAGGATATAATACGTACAAATGATCCATCCCGACGGCCTTTGAATAGGGCATCAAGAACAAGATAAATTTTCTCCCAATATTCGGAAGCAATAACGCGACCGCGATTCTGAAACCAATAGAGAACAACCTGGTATTCATCTCCACTACGGATGAGCATTTCCGAAACTGTTGATTTTGTACCGCCCTCTATACCTTGGTTAAGTCCAACTTTCTTGATTCTATCAATCCCCCAACCACCGCCGGGAATACAGTTTTTAGGTGAATGGTAACTCCCCTCAACACCAACAGCACGATAATACCCTACATAGAGATTGATGTTATCTCCTGCATCTGAAACATAGTTATATTGGATATAATCATTCACCCCAAGCAATTCGAGCACTCCTGCAGAAGACTGGAAAGAATTGCTCAGTTTGTAATTGCCTATAACCTGAGGAAACGAGGATAGTGATTTTTTAATCGAAACCGGTGAAACTGTAGAAGTAAACTGCAGGATGTACCAGGTGCAACCAAATAGAATAATAAGGGTCAACACTCTGGCCCAATGTACCTTGTTTTTCATAGGATGTTCGCCTCTTGCTTCTGCCAACTCATTGGTAATGCCCTTATTATTTATTGTAAGTCTACCCATATTACTTTTGTCCGATAGGGCAAAAGTCAAAGTCATTCAATAACAGCGCAAACCGCTCTGCGGTTTTATCCAGGTTATTGTAGTGTCTGAACTTAGACAGTCGTTTGGCGTTTTGCATTCTCGGCTGGTCTGGATCAACCTCCCAGGGATGCAGATAAAAAATAAATGGCCGGTTTTCCTTAGAATTAATTCGGTTAAAAGCCATTTTGGTAAACCAATAAGGGAAGAGACGAAAATATCCTCCTCCGGCAACGGGAATTTTACATCCCATAATATACCAAGTGGAAATTGGATACTCTTTCATATCATAGTTTGGCAATTTATACTCAAATCGCGGGGCATCAGGAATACCGTAGTTATCATGATACACTGGAAAAATACTTGAATCGTATTCAAACCCAAGTTCCTCCAGAATGTCCAAGGCCCATAGGGATTTCTTAGTAATTGAATAGCTAGGTGCCCGATAGCCGTAAACCTTTTTTCCAGTTATTTGTTCAATAGTATCTTTTGCCTGCCGGGTGTCCTCACGAAATTCATCAGGCGTAAGATTGTAAACCAACTGGTGATAATAACTGTGACATGCCACTTCATGTCCTTTGAGGGCAATTTCTCTAACCAGGTCAGGATGCTTTTTTGCCGTCCAACCCAGAATGAAAAAAGTAGCCTTTATGTTGTTTACATCAAGAGCATTTAAAATTTTTTGAGTGTTGGGCACAACACGAGAAGGATAGATGTTCCAATCATCCTTAGTTATAATATCCCCAAAGGCTGAAACCTGGAAATAATCTTCAACATCAATGGTCAGATAATTACATACCTTCATAATTCAACCTTTTAAAATCCCAACATTGCAAATGTCTTCTAGGTGATCAATTTACTCAACACCTTATTCACGGTTCCGCACCCTAATACCTATGTAATCTACTATCATTATTTTCTCGTATCCTAGTTTCTCATTTCACATTAAAAATTGTACAGGAAAAACAAGGAACACCAGCACTGCCCCCTAACACATTGCTTTTACAATATCAATCAGAACGCCAAAGGTCAAGTTAACGCCATTGATCATTTAGTATAAGTTCTTTTTCGTGGTGTTAAATTAGAGAACGATTCTTTTAACTGGTAAAAATATATAACTTTTATATAACATTTATTATATGTCCATTATCATCAGTATTAAACTCCAACTATTTGACTTTTTCTTATGTGCGGTATCGCTGGGTTCTACGATTTTTTAGATCAACAACAAAATTCTCACCGTACTCTTGAGCAAATGATCCACCCCATCACCCACAGGGGACCAGATGGATTTGGATTTTTGTTAGAGGGAAGTGTTGGGTTAGCACATGCAAGGCTGTCCATTATTGATCTTGAAGGTGGCTGGCAACCTATCACCAATGAAGACCGTTCTCTATGGATTATTTTCAATGGTGAGATATTTAATTATCCTGAGTTGCGCATAGAATTAATAAGTAGAGGGCATATTTTCACAACACAATCTGACACAGAAGTTATTCTCCATCTTTATGAGGAAAAAGGAGTAAGATGCCTTGACGATCTAAACGGACAATTTGCTATTGCGATCTATGACTCGAAAAGGCAGAGCCTTTTTTTGGCTCGAGACAGGATGGGTATTCGACCGCTTTTTTATACCACTCATAATGGGTCGTTTTATTTTGGATCAGAAATAAAATCGCTTTTCAGCGCAAGCTCATCGATACCAAGGGAGATTGATCCACGTATAATGAGTGAGATTTTTACTTTCTGGTGTCCTTCTGGAGAAGAGTCCATTTTTACTGGAGTGAAACAACTTCTTCCTGGCCATTATATGAAGGTCACTTCATCCGGAGTTACTGCACCACAGTGCTACTGGTCCCTGCCCTTTTGTCCTGATGAGCCAGGGTTGTTATCAGAGCGTGAATATGCTGAAGGATTGAGAGAGTTACTTATCGACGCTGTACGCCTTCGTCTTCGTGCAGATGTACCTGTGGGTGCTTATTTAAGTGGTGGGTTGGACTCATCAGCCATCACTTCTATTATCAAAAACTATACGGATAATCCCCTTAAAACCTTTTCTGTAACTTTCAGGGATGAAGTCTACGATGAATCGCAGGAACAAAATACTATGGTGGAATACCTCGGCACGGATCACCACCGAGTTCTCTGCTCGTATAAAGATATTGCGACAGCTTTCCCTGAAGTAATCTGGCATGCGGAAACCCCTATATTACGAACGGCACCGACACCTCTTTTTCTGCTATCAAAACTCGTTCGCCAAAATAATTACAAAGTGGTGCTTACTGGCGAAGGAGCGGATGAAGTTCTTGGTGGATATGATATCTTCAAAGAGGCCAAGATAAGGGCTTTCATTCAATCTCAGCCAAATTCAGAACTTCGTCCGCAACTTTTGAAACGTCTATACCCTTATCTCGCACTATCTCCGACACGATCCGCTGAATATGCACAAAAATTTTTTGCAACAAATGCCGATATAACAGACCCGTTTTTCGCTCATAGGCCACGTTGGAAAACCACTACTGGAACACATATATTCTTTACTGATGAAACACTGGAGCGCGCATCAAGCACACCTAACGGTCTGTCTTATATGCAAGAAATTCTGCAGGGAATGGATTTTTTTAATAGAGCCCAGTATTTTGAATGTAAAGTTCTTATGGCAAATTACCTCCTATCGTCTCAGGGCGATCGCATGGCAATGGCTAACTCAATTGAGGGCAGATACCCCTTTCTTGATCATAGGGTTGTTGAATATGCTGGCCGCATCCCGATAAAATATAAAATGAAAGTGCTTAATGAGAAGAATATACTCAAACAAGCGGTGAGTGATATACTACCTGAGAATATCATAAAGCGCAAAAAGCAACCCTACATGGCTCCAGATATAAGCAGTTTTTTTGGTGATGCAGAACCTGACTACCTAGAGTATTATCTCTCCGAAAGTTTAGTTAAGGAAGCTGGATTATTTAAACACAAGAATGTAGAGAAGTTAATCAAGAAATGCCGCAAGAAAGGCAGGCAAGGCTTTAAAGAAAATATGGCATTTGTTGGTATCTTATCCAGCCAGATACTTTATGACAAGATGATTAAAAATTTTAAGATTGAAACACCGAAAGTGTTGGATAATGTAAGGGTGGTTGGCAGTTAGCCCGCATTTATCATGAAAATTGTGTCGATTGGGTTAAGATTATTTCAATACAGTTCGTTCATCAAAACGAAAAATTTACACAATTTTCACCAAAGGTCAGCCCAGGCGACGCCATCCGAAGTCTGCGCTTATCTGCTGCAGTATTTTGCCAGCAAACATAGTTTACTATCGGAGTCTACGCTTACCTGTCAACTGCCAAAAACTTTGAACATGACACCACCTGAACTGATGAGAAATACGGACAAACCTCTGATCAGAATATTAAACAATTTGGAAAATAAAACATGAAAGAATACATACCTAAAATCAGAGCATTTATCTTTGAAAATTTTCTTTTTGATGCCGAAGAAGATTCACTGCAAAATGAAAGTTCTTTTTTAGAACAGGGGATTATTGATTCAACAGGAGTACTGGAGTTAGTTGAATGGTTAGAAGAAGAGTTTTCTATTACAGTGGATGATGATGAATTGATTCCAGAAAATCTTGACAGTGTCCTTCTTCTTTCAGCCTATATCGATAGAAAAAAACAGGCATGACAAAATCCACCCTAGTTCAGTCGTATCTTCAGCAAGCTTTCTTTTCTTCTCCGGATAAAACAGCTATAGTTTCCGGCCAAGAGAGAATCAGCTACAGTGAACTTTACAGTCGATCGGAAAATATCTGTCAATGGTTACTACAAAATGATCTCAAGGTTGGTGACCGGGTTGGTTTATTAACGGATCAACCCTGTGAGTATATAGCTGCTTATTTTGGTGTATTGAATGCGGGTGGTATTGTTGTCGGCCTCAACACCCAGACCTCAGACCATGCTCTTGAGGCTGTTCTCGAAGATAGTGGTATTTCTATCGTCCTATCCCACAATAAGTTTCTAAAACATGGTTCCGTTATAAAGAACGCGCCTTCTGTTCGAGTTTTTGAGACGAACATTCCGGCGCTGTGGGGAAATGAGAAACAAGCGGCAATCCAAGCGCGTCCACAGCTCAATACAGAAGATATCTGCCAGATTATCTATACATCAGGGACAACCGGTACTCCCAAAGGTATAATGCTCAGGCATCGTAATTTAATCGCAAATACACAATCTGTGATTGAGTACCTTGAGCTTACTCCGCACGACTCGGTTATGGCCGTCCTGCCTTTTTTTTATTCATACGGTAATTCTGTAATGCTCACCCATATTGGTGTCGGAGCAACATTAATCGTTAACCAGAGTTTTACCTATCCAAATGTCATACTCGACCAGATGGCAGCTGAAGAGGTAACTGGTTTTTCAGGAGTACCATCGAGTTTTGCCATTCTGCTGCACCGCTCTGCAGTGAGAGAACGAAATTTCCCCAAACTGCGTTACCTGACTCAGGCAGGTGCGCCCATGTCTCCAACGCTTGCAACGGACCTCTCGTCGGTGTTTAAAGGAGTAAAAATTTTCATTATGTATGGCCAGACCGAGGCATCTTCTCGTCTGAGTTATCTCGATCCTGAAAGACTTAAAGATAAAGCCGGATCTATTGGCAAGGCAATACCAGGTGTCATACTAACAGTCTGTCGACCTGATGGTTCGGCTGCAGAGCCCGGCGAACTTGGGGAAATTGTTGCAACCGGTGAAAATATTATGGCCGGGTATTGGGGAAATTCTAAAGAAACAGCGAAGGTAATTAAAAGTGGCAGGTTATGGACAGGAGACCTTGCCAGAATTGACAATGATGGTTTTATTTTTATCGAGAGCCGGAAGAGTGATATGATTAAATCCGGTTCCCATAGAATTGGTCCAAAAGAAATTGAAGAAACCATACTACAGCTTCCCTCTACCCACGAAGTTGCTGTCGTTGGGCGGCCAGATGAGATTCTCGGTGAAAAAATTGTTGCCTTTGTCGTGCTTAAAGATGGCTGTGATGTTACAGAAAGAGAGGTAATCGGTCACTGCCGGCGTAACCTTCCCGCCTTTAAAGTCCCACATCAAATTACTTTTATCAGTGATTTACCTAAAACCGTTTCGGGTAAGATTCAAAAAATAGCGCTGAAAAATGAGTGAACAATTTCTCTACATCCACACACCTTTCGGCCTTTCTGCACCTCCAATGAATGTCATTTACATGATTACAAAAGCTGCAACCATCACCAAGAATATCTTGGATAATATTTTAATTTTAGAAACTTAAATGTTTCATTCTCCCTATAAATGGTGTTTTTTAGTCCTCGTTATCGCCTCGCCTCTATTTGTTTGGGGCGGCCCAGATTTATATTCGCATCGCCTGTTGACCGAACTTTGGAATTTGGGGCACCTTGTTTTTTTTGCTCTCTTCGTTGTTCTCCTCGACCACTACTGGTACTCACAACAACGTTCAAAATTCTTTAGAATTTTTGCCACTTTGATTGTTTTGCTGAGTATTGGCTTAACAACAGAGTTGATCCAGTTTGGCATTGCCGGCCGTTATTTTTCTTGGATTGATCTTTGTAGAGACATATCAGGTGGATTCATTGTCTTATTCTGGAAAATTAGTCAAAAAGAAGCTAGAGTTCAAGGCGCACTTTTTAGACTAATTGCTTTACTTCTCCTTTGTATCAATATGATTCCACTGCTAAAAATAAGTTTTGACACATACCATTCATACAGAGAATTCCCCTTACTTGCCGGGTTTGAGCATAAAACTGAATTAAGTCGATGGGACGGACTGGCAAGACTAAGCCTTGATTCACAGATACATCTACAAGGCAACTACTCGGGAAAAATTGAACTTGGCACTGAACAATATAGCGGCGTATTTCTTAATCAATTTCCGCGAAACTGGAGCAATCACAAGGCTCTGTCTTTTAATGTTTATAATCCTGGACCGAGTTTACAGTTACACTATAGGGTCCATGACAATTTGCACAGTGGTGATTTCCAGGATTTCTCCAATCGCTTTAACGGGAGCTCAGTTTTAGATCATGGGTGGAACGAAATAATCATCCCGATGGCGGATATTCTCCACGGACCTCAAAATCGAAAAATGAACCTGGATAAAATTCAGAGTTTTGGTATTTTTGTCGTGCAACAGAAGGACAAACGGATCATTTACATCGACAATGTTCGTCTACAGCAATAAATGCTTTTATTTTGACAGGGCTGGCATCACAGCCATATTCACGCCATGGGATAATTGAACGTAACAAAAATGCCAAAAATCAGAAGACATTGGTTCCTGACTTTTGGCATTGTTGGTAAACAACATTGAAGCGGGTTCTAAAACCGCGATTTATGCTCTCGTACTGTAATCCCTCCTGCGACAGCTCGATCTTACCGTTTATTTGAACATTTTATTCATCATTTAACAGCAGTGAGTTGATTATATTAATGATACTCTTAACCTTTTTCCCGCGCAAAAATCTTTCATACTCAGCAGCTGTCAATACCGCGATAGTCTGACTAACTTCAGTTGCAGCTCCCCTACCATCCTCAACGATAAGTTTTACTGAAAAGACTCCTGTATTTTCATAGGTGTGTTCAACGACAACACCAGATGCAGTAGCACCATCTCCAAAAGTCCAACTATAAATGAGGTTATCACCATCAGGATCATTGGACCCCGAAGCATCAAACTCAACACTGAACGGTACTGCCCCCACTGTCGACGTTTGTGTAAATACTGCAATTGGATCGGTATTTTCTTCAACAGCTGCTGCGCTGGCGGTAATAAATATTGTTGTCTCAGCCAGATTGCCGTTGTTATCTGTTACCTTAAGGACAACCAGATACACC
Organism: Desulforhopalus sp. IMCC35007; assembly: GCF_005116575.1. Lineage (GTDB taxonomy): Bacteria > Desulfobacterota > Desulfobulbia > Desulfobulbales > Desulfocapsaceae > Desulforhopalus_A. The sequence goes on from NZ_SWCN01000017.1 coordinate 43,187, forward strand.
CCTGCCTGACTGAAAGAATGCTCTACGGTGACCCCATATTGGTTCTCGCTTCCATCTCCAAAATCCCACTCATAGGAAGCTATAGTATTCCCGGGAGCGCATGTTGAACTTCCACCGTTGAAAACAGCTACAAAGGGAACAGTCCCTTCACCAGAATCGACTTCAGCAATGGCCGTTGGTGGAATCTGGTCCCCACTAGTTGTTTCAGAAACAGTAATAACTATATGTTCCTGCAGAGATGAACCATTGTCATCAACAACAGTTAGAGTTGCTGTGTAGTTTCCAACGGAACTGTAGCTATGACTGACGGCAGGACCAGTAGCGATATCACCATCACCAAAATTCCAGGAATACGAACTTATTGAACCAGTTGAACCTGAGCCATCAAAATTGACAGTTAATGGCACCTCACCTTCGCTATTGTTAACATTTATGTTAGCTGAAAGTGGTTCTACTGTGCCACCTGATGGAAAGACCGTAATCACATTCGTAAAATCACTTTCATCACTTCCGTTGTAGGCTGTTAGTGCAAAATGGTAGGTTGTGTTGTCTAGAAGTCCACTAATCGTAAAACTTGTCACCTTGCCGAGGTCAATCGGAGATGAGCCTTCTGCAGCACCAGTCCCATCAAAAGGAGGAGCCGCCTCACCACCTTTTTTATAATACAGTTTATACCCTTCAACAGGTTCTGGGTTGGCAGTCCAGCTGAACGAGTAACTTGCTCCTGCTGGCTCAACATCACTGACAACTATCACTACACTTTTTTGAGATATCTGTCCTGCCGAGTCGCTAACCGTTAAAGTAATGGTATAAGTTCCAGGTTCACTATAGACATGGGTGAGCGACTGACCAGAGCCTGCAACACTGTTATCTCCAAAATTCCAAACGTACGAAGAAATATCCCCAGTTGAATCAGCACCATTAACAGTAACGCTCAATGGTGCAGTACCTGTAGTTGCAGAAGCAGTGATTGCCGCAATCGGTGGTTCAGGAAAGATTACTTCTGTAACTGTTATTGTCGTACTTGCTTCTTTTGAAACACCATTACCATCCTCAACCGTCAAGACTGCCGTATATGATCCAGAATTCTGGTATGTATGTGACACACTGCTACCAGTCCCTGTGCCACCATCACCAAAGACCCATGAGTAACCCGTAATAGATCCATTGGAGCTGGAAGCATCAAAATTGACTACTAAGGGAGCATCACCTGACTGTTTATCAACGCTTATTTTTGCTGAAAGTGGGTCCGAAACAGTTATACTGACACTCGCCTGTTCTGTCTGGCCTGCACCGTCTGTAATTGTCAAGACCGCCGTATATGACCCAGAATTTTGGTATGTATGCGATACACTGCTACCAGTCCCTGTAGCGCCATCACCAAAGACCCATGAATAACCCGTAATAGATCCAGTAGAGCTGGAAGCATTAAAATTAACTGCTAAGGGAGCCTCACCTGACTGTTTATCAACGCTTATTTTTGCTGAAAGTGGGTCCAAAACAGTAATACTGACACTCGCCTGTTCTGTCTGGCCTGCACCGTCTGCTATTGTCAAGACTGCCGTATATGATCCAGAATTCTGATATGTATGCGATACACTGCTGCCAGTTCCTGTACCGCCATCACCAAATACCCATGAATAACCAGTAATAGATCCAGTAGAACTGGAAGCATCAAAATTGACTGCTAAGGGAGCATCGCCTGATTGTTTATCAACACTTATTATTGCTGAAAGTTGATCTACAGTACCACCTGTTGGGAAAACCGTGATCACATCAGTGTAATCACTTTCATCAGTTCCGTTGTAGGCAGTCAGTGCAAAATGGTAGGTGGTGTTATCTAGAAGCCCACTCACCGTACAACTTGTCACCTTGCCCAGATCAATTGGAGATGAGCCTTCTGCAGCACCTGTCCCATCAAAAGGAGGACCAGCCACACCGCCCTTTTTATAATAAAGTTTATAACCTGCCACAGGCTCGGCATTGGCAGTCCAGCTAAACGAATAACTTGCTCCTGCCAAGGTAACATCACTGACGACAATCACTACGCTGCTTTGAGATGTCTGACCAGTACCGTCTGCTATTGTCAAGACTGCCGTATATGATCCAGGATTTTGGTAGGTGTGCGATACGCTACCACCAGTTCCAGTATTGCCATCACCAAAGACCCAGGAATAACCCGTAATGACTCCGGTAGAGCTGGAAGCATCAAAACTGATCGTCAAGGGCGCCTCACCTGACTGTTTATCAACACTTATTTTTGCTGAAAGTGGGTCGACAGTGCCAACTGTTGGGAAAACCGTGATCACATCAGTGTAATCACTTTCATCAGTTCCGTTGTAGGCAGTCAGAGCAAAATGGTAGGTGGTGTTGTCTAGAAGTCCACTAATGGTAAAACTTGTCACCTTGCCCAGGTCAATTGGAGATGAGCCTTCAGTGGCACCTGTTCCATCAAAAGGAGGCCCCGCAACACCACCCATTTTATAGTAAAGTCTATAACCTTCTACCGGTTCGGCGTTGGCTGACCAGCTGAAGGAGTAGTCTTTTGCAAAGGAGATACTGCACCCAAGGACGATAGCGAGCAATGTTAGCAGGATAGTGGAACTATATTTAGCTATTTTGTACATCTTCATATACCTTTAAGGTGTTTACTTTCAAGACACTGGCGTTCCCCCCTCCTGTCAACACCCTGTGGCCTCAAATTATGGTGAGCCAGTTATGGCAAACGTTTTTCTACAGCCCAGCCCAGCCAACTACTCTGCTTTTCGGAAAAATCCGCTTTCCGGCGATCCAAAAATCCGATTAACTCTTGTTTGGAATTGAACTCCACCGAGTAATAGCCCTTTGCAAATGCACTGCGACCTGAGAAATTCAATCCACCGTCACGATCAACTTCTAAAATGAGGTCATGATTTCTATACACCTTCGATCCATCAACGATCTCCTCAATGCCATAAGTAGTCTGATGGATGTATTTATAGGTAACTCCTGCAAGTACCACAATCATTGCCATGCAAAGACCAACACCAAATCGAGTCAACGCTGTAGTAAATTGCGGTGAGAAAAATTCTTTCAAACTTAGCGGAATTCTAACAGGTAGTTCCCGTTCTATGTCTGAGTGTTTAGCGAGTTGAGGTTGAACTACCTTCCCTGTGTAATCTTCAAGATTTTGTATGGCTTCTTCATCAGAGGGATCCGCCATAGCAACTTCCAGTATATTATTATCCTGAAAAGTTAGAGGGAGCACATCGTACTTTCGACATAAATAACGAGGCAATACACCAGAAACCTTTGAAGAAAAAGTGTTTGAGATATCACAGATTTCTATGCCGAGTTGGTTTGACAAGGTCTCAGCAAGTTGATCGGCAGTTATAATTTTCATGCGAACCAGGATATGCCCTAATCTTCGACTACCTCCAACTTGGGTTCGCAATGCCTGCTTAACGTCTTTTTCCTCAACGAGCCCCTTTTGAACCAGGATTTCTCCTAAACGCTGCTTATTTGCCATAAGATAATCTCCAAATTTCTCTAAAAATTCACCACCGGTACAGAAGGTGTCGTATTTATTTTATTATTTTCAACCACAGAAACTATTGCCTGCTATGTCTTAATTCTTAAAACGAATCATCAGCTATTTAAACTGATGGCCGATTTCAACGCATATCATCATTATAGAGGCAATGTTGCACATTAATCAAGACGAGCAAGAAAATTATTTTGGCCTGCAGCACATAACAATTTTGTGACTAATTTTCTTAAATGTCTTTCAATTTCAGTATGCTAAATTAGCATTGTTTCAAATTGAAATTAACAAAATGCCACATATTGAACGCCTAATATTTTAAATTTTTCGTTTCAAAAGGGTTTCTCCAATTCCAAAAGAATATTATTCATACACAACCTAAGACCATTTTCAAGAATTGAAAGCAAACCGAAACAGTCACAAACAAAGGCGTTGCAATTCAAGCCTTGATCGTCCAAAGAAATAAGGTAACAACTACAACAAATAAGTCATCTGTGTGTTATAAGAAGACTTCAATGTTTCAACATCAAATGCAATATTAAAAAAAGGTAAATAATCATGACTTCATCTCAATCTATTAAAAGTGCTCTTAAAATAATCCCAGAGCAGACTACTGATCAAATCTGCACAAAGCTGATAGAACATCTCAGAACCCTTAAAAGAAAAGGACTGATTGTCGGTATCTCCGGTGGCATAGACAGTAGTGTAACTCTTGCTTTGGCAATAAAAGCATTAGGCACAGATCGCGTCCTTGCTCTACAAATGCCCGAACGCCATTCCGCAGACGAGACACTATCCCTAAGCGGCTTGTTAGCTCAAACCTTCGATGTAGAAACTGTTCATGAAGACATCTCCGGCCCGTTAGAAGCTGTGAAATTTTACCAACGATACGAAAAAGCCGTCCAAATTGTAATTCCAGAATATACCGCTGAATGGAAATCAAAGATCGTGGTCCCCAATGTGGTCCACAAACCAGGATTTACTTACTTCTCGATTATTGCACAACCACCATCAGGCGAAACCATCAAAAAACGTTTACCGTTAAAAGCATATCTGGAGATAGTTGCCGCAACGAATTTCAAACAGCGAATTCGAAAAATGCTTGAATACTACCATGCAGACCGACTCAATTTCGCCGTAACCGGTACACCAAATCGACTTGAATATGACCAGGGATTTTTTGTCAAACTGGGGGATGGTGCCGCTGATATCAAACCCATTGCACATCTCTACAAAACGCAGGTGTACCAACTCGCAGAGTACCTCGGTGTCCCAAAAGAGATTTGCAAACGACCACCAACAACAGATACCTATTCACTCCCCCAGACTCAGGATGAGTTTTACTTCAGCCTTACCTATGATAAAATGGATATATGCCTTTATGGAAAAAACAATGGAATTTCAGCAGCAGACGTTGCCCCCCAGGTTGGTTTAACAGCAGAGCAGGTGGAAAATGTCTTTAAGGATATTGAAAGTAAAAGAGCTGCAACCCAATATCTTCACAGACAACCTTTATTGATTGAACCTGTCCCAGAGATATAAATAAGTTTTATCTGATGCTATCGAAGAGATCCGATCTGCTGGACATAATGGCTGTCAGTAGCAAACAAGCACCCCACCTTATTGCTAACAGTTACTTGACAGCTATAGTTTCTGGCCATTAACTGCTCAGAAACTCCAGGCCAATATTCTTTACTGAAAAATAGTAGGTAAATCTCTAGAACCGTGGAGGATACGTATGATTTCAATTTGGCTGACATCAAAGCGATAGTAAATCATATACCTTTTATAGGGAAAAGCTAACGTCTTCATCAAGATAAGCTCTCCCTGTGCCAATGTCAGGAAATGCTGCAAGATTCACCGTGCAAAGAGAGTCCAATTTATCCAGGAAACCATCTGCCTAGACCGGACTATCTTGGGCAATGTATAACCAAATTTCTTCAAGATCCTCAATTGCCTCCGGTGAAAAAACTATCTTTCTCATCCCTGGATATTCCCTGCTTTCAACTTCTGCCGACCACTCTTTTTGATGGAGTTGAAAAGCTCTTCTGTCATCTGCACTCCCATTCCATCATCTAAAGAGGAAACCCCTTTTTGGATGTCTGATTTTAGAGCGTAAATTCGGCTTTCATTGAGATCGTCACGAGACTTGAGGAGTCGCAGGGCCTCTCGAACTACCTCACTGGAAGAATTGTATAATCCACTCTCAACTTTCATTTTGACCAGTTTATCAAGTTCTGGGGTAAGTGAAACGTTCATTTTGCACCTTTATATTCGTGGTTAATTGCCTTCACCTAAATATTTATACAATAACAAATATTGTCAATCTTTGTTATTCTGACCCAGGTCCAGATTTAAAAACTTACTCAATGTAAAAGTCAAAAAAATCGTGAAACATTGATAACCCCATTTGCTCCACCAGACTCACGGAGAGTAACAGCACAATTAAGACTAGATACAATCATTTCTTCCATGCTATCACGGTTAAATCAATAGCAATATTCAGCCAAATATTGTGGCACATGTTTGCCACTGATAGCATCGTATACACCACGTGTTGGAGTTTTGATGTTACCTATAGCTGACCCTTCCAACAAAAAAGAGCCGAAGTAACCCCCTGCACCTCAGCCATAAGGCCTCTTACATCGGGGAGGACATAGCGGGAACACAAGCTCCAGAAACGAAAAAGCCCTTACGAAAAATCGCAAGGGCTTATATATAAAAATACCTGTATCAACAGATATATGTGCATTGGTGGCGATGCAGGGAATTGAACCCCGGACACTACGGATATGAGCCGTAAAGTATGCTATTTTTAACGATATTGATTGACGTTGATATGCATTGTTTTATTTCACTAAATCAAGTATAAAGGCAATACCAGAGCACACAAATCAATATGATACAATTGATCTATATTGATTAAATATGCCTACTATTTGCCTACCAGTTCAATCTTTAAAAAACTACGGATAGGCTTAAAATGGTTAAGATTTATTTTTCAAGGAGTACAACCAATGCCTACCAGAATCAGATTAACTCCCAAAAGAATACTCGATTACCCTCATCCAGATACAGGAAAATCATTTTTATGGGATGAAGTCGTTCAAGGTTTGGGTGTACTCGCCTCCCCTAAAAGAAAGAATTACATCTTCGAAGGACGTTTCAATAGAAAAACCATCAGAGTCACCATAGGGAATACTTCATCCTGGACAATCGAAAGTGCCAGAAAGCGTGCTGCAGAAATTCGCCAACTCATTGACAACGGCATAGATCCGCGGCTTGATAAAAAACGCAATCAAGATTCAGAGGCTGCAGAACGTCAAGAGATGGTACGCCAGGACGTAACTCTAGGCGATGCGTGGCCTATCTATATGAAAGAGCGTGAGCCAAAATGGTCAACCAAGTATTACTCAGATCATGAACGTATCATTACCCCAGGTGGTGAAAAGAAAAAAAGGGGAACAGGCCTTACTGTTTCCGGCCCCATTGCAAGTATTGCCCACCTACCACTTTCAGAAATAACAGCCAGCTCTATAAAAAAGTGGTTAACAGCTGAACAACCCAAACGGCCCACTGAAACTAGAAGAGCTTTTGAAATGCTCCGAACTTTTCTAAACTGGTGTGAGGAAGATAAACGTTACAAGGGGCTGGCCGCACTCGATGCATGCTCAGCAAGAATCAAGAGGGATAACTTAAGTAAAAAGAATTCACGCGACGATGCATTGCAGCGAGAACAGCTCTCTGCTTGGTTTGATTCTGTACGGCGCTATGAGAATAAAATACTATCAGCTTACGTGCAGACGCTTTTTCTTGTAGGCGCAAGACGAGAAGAACTTCTTGGTCTCACTTGGTCAGACGTAGATTTCCAATGGAAGAAAATGCACGTCATGGGTAAAGGTGCTGTCCCCCGTGATATACCATTAACTCCTTACGTGTCCTCACTGCTGTCCGCCTTGCCTCGAAGAAACCAATGGGTGTTCTCATCGCCACGAGGGAAAAAAGGTCGACTCCAAAGCCCAACAAAGGCTTTCCAAAAGATGATGAACAGAGCCGGAATTGAAGACTTGACCTTGCACGGACTTCGCCGTTCATTCTCCACACTATCAGAATGGCTAGAAACACCGGTTGGTATCGTTTATCAGATTCAGGGACATACACCCTCCGCTACAGCTGAAAAGCATTATAAGAAACGCCCTATCGACTTGCTTCGTAAATGGCATATAAAGATAGAAGAATGGATTTTGGATGAGGCAGGTATCGAGGTTACCGAAAAAATGCTCGAATCCTCTCAGTTACGATTAATCAGCAACGCCAAATAATATTTTATCTTTCACCGGGATAGATCGACGGATCGAAAAGCCGCAAACCCTAACGGCCTTACTGGTGATGTCCATAGGGTAACTTCAAAGGGTGAAGAGAATGGGTAGAAATGAAGAAGAACTGAAAAAGTTTTTCGCTCAGGATAATAATGATGAAGTTGAGGACACCAGCGAATTTGACCAAATGTTTGATGAAAAAGCGCGACAAAATGAAGTAATAACAAAAATAAAAGAATTAACAAAAGACTCAAATAAATCCCCTAAAGAAAGAAACATCCTAGGAGCACTAGAAGAGGAACGTGACCAAATAATGGCTTGGATTAGAAGGAAGGAAACCTCGCCTACTACACATGACAACAACATCCCTAAACGCCTACGCAGTAAATCTCATGACTGTAGCCATGTAATAAACCAACAACCAAATGATAGTTCTATTGCACAATTGACCGAGAAAGTTAAAAACCTCGAAGCTGAAGTATTGCCTGATGCTAAACTCGGGAAGAAGTTCAGCAAGGGCCGCAGAGATGGAGCTGTTGATGGCTTTACCAAGATGATGCTCAGGATATGCAAAGAGCATCTGCAAAAAGGTAATGAATTACCGAATAGAGCTTTTTGGGATGCCATACCTCTACATGGAGTCGATGACAAGGACGCAGAAACAGGTATCTCCATCCAAGATAAAGAAGAGGATGAACAAACCATTTACTGGATATCAGAAGATGGAAGGAACCGGCTCCCCGTGCAATACAAAAATTTCAAAAAAAGAGCTACCAAGGTCAGGGCTTTAGCCAAAGAATAAATTCACAAATCCCGCTTTTAAAAACCCCTTTTAGAGTCTAAAAGGGGTTTTTTCAGTCGACAACCAGAGCCTACCCAACTCCAACAAATCAAAAAGACACAACATTACAGCACGTTAGAAATCTACCGATTTTAGTTTCAACAAGTAAAAAAACCTAATCCCCATTAACGCTAGATGTGGACTCACACTAGATATTCTATCCGTATAACAATTCAAAACAGCTATTTGTGATGAATTACTTGGCCTTAAGGCTCAAAAAATACGGAGATAGTTATATGCCTACAATTAAAAACACCCCCCGCCCATCCAGAAAGATTACAACAAGCGATTTGGCTGCATATCTCGGTTGCCAGCCCACAACTATCAGAAGAGGCCTCTGCGTGAATGGCCACTACCTTGGTTTAGTTCCAACCAAGCTTCCAAATGGAAGGTTACTTTGGTCAGAAGCTCCAGTCTTTGAATTGCTAGGGGATTAATCTATGGAAAAATCAAAAGAAAAAGCGGCACTCTCTTCAGCTTCGGACCTTAAGAGAACCGCTCCACAACCACATTTAAATATTAACCCATCGCCTAACGGACATCAAGTTCAATCAAGCATAGCCCGACAGGTTAAAACCTTACTATTTAAAACAGAGGAAAACTCACATAGAAGAGTTGGCAGATACATTCTTACAAAAAGCCCACAACTATCACTGTTTGGTAACAGACCTTCTCGGCAGGTTGCAAAGGAGTTGGAGAAATGAGCCGGGCGCACGAAATAGCTGTTTTTTACGGCCAGGGGAAAGAAGTTAAGAACGGAGCGGGATGGCTAACTTTTTGTACTTTACATGGAAACATTAACACCCCTGCTCTTGCTGTTAAAGATAAAGATGGTGGCGATGTTGATGTATATTGTCACGCAGGATGTGACTTTAAAAAAATTAAAGACCAGTTTCGCGCCGATGGTTTGCTTCCTGAGTGGAAACCTGGAGATAACAACAAACAAGAGAAAAAGGACTGGACGCCACCACCAAAGAAAGATGAAGAATCTTTTCCTTGGAAAATGGCTGACAACAAGAAACCTGAAAGCAAGGAGCATATCAAGAAGTATCTAGCTGGTAGAGCGATTACAATTGACCCATTGCCTGTTTGCCTCCGATGGAACTCATACAACGATAAGAACTCAGGCGAACAGGTGAACATGATCGTGGCCGCAGCCTCAAGGCCTGATGATAAAAAAGTTTATGCCTGCCAAAGATTGTTTATAGATACCGACGACTACACTAAGACAGGGGCCAAAATGCTTGGTAATTGTGATGGGAGGGGGGTGTGGCCAAACCGCAAAGGTGATCTTTACACCGTATTGATTAGCGAAGGGATTGAAACAATATTATCAGGGATACAAGCAACAGGGAAAAACGGGGTTGCCACTCTCTCAACTTCCGGGATGAAGAATATCATATTACCGGATGAAACAGAGGAAATTTACATTCTGGTTGATTCCGATCCTATCAGGGAAAAAGCCGCAGCCTCGATGCCTGGCCAAAGAGCCGCTTATATTCTTGCTCAAAAATTCACAGCCAGCCGTGAAGGTAGAAAGGCTTTCATCATATCACCTGACGACACCTGTTTTTCAGATGCACCGAACAAGCTCGATTTCAACGACTTGTTGAAAGAGGATCCCACCGGGGAATCAATACGGCAAAGACTGTCTAAGGCTGTAAAGTTTGAGGACCTTACCTGGACACCACCAGAGAAAACAGAAGATCAGGAAGAATCAGAGAACGATCTTGTTGTTCGGGAGATTTTTAACCGTTACATCTTGCTTACTTCGGAAAATAAGATAATCGACACATATGGTCATGATATCAAAGATTCCACGATGGTAGAGAGGTCTTTCGTTCTTACACACGCAGGAACTCACCATATATTTATGGACGAAGAAGGGAAGCGCCAAATCATGCCTGTTGCTAAATATTGGCTTAATTCACGGGATAAAAAAGTAGCATCTTCACTGTTGTATAGTCCAGGATCACCAATGCTCTTTGAGGGCGGTGATGGTCGTATTTATTATAACACCTTCCGGATGCCTTACCAGCGATCACCGGCAATGTCAGTCCATGAGCTGAAAGAAAGGTTGGGGCCCTGGCATAAGATCATGGACACCGTGTTTCATGAGCACAAAGGATATATCGAGGACTGGTTTTCTTTCTCTATTCAACGCCCCGCTGAAAGGTCCGGGATAATGCCTGTGTGTATATCCGATCCGGGCCTCGGTAAATCCTTGGTGATGTTAATTATGAGCCTTGTAATAGGACATCAAAATTTTTCCAATGGAAAGATACTTGACGTTACTGGTCTTGGAAAGAGTGGGACTCAATGGAGTGATTGGATCTTCAATAAAAAATTATCCTGCATTGAAGAAATTGATCCAGAGGGTGAGTCAGGACTTTCTTATAAAATCCTCGACGCTCTCAAGGATATCATTACTAACTCAACATTACCGTTGAATTTAAAGGGGGGAAGAAATGGAACTTTCCCGGTGTATTCAAATATTATTGGTTTCTCTAATCATAGCGACTGTGTGAAAATTCCTTTTGGAGATCGGCGAATGTTTATTGCCGATTCAAAAGAACAAACAAAGTTAACAAGTGATGAATATAAGGAGATTTGGGACTGGACGCGAGATGAACAAAATATTGTCGCTGTATATCAATATCTGATTAACCGAGAAATCAGTAAAGACTTTATCCCAGGTCAGGCAAAAATGACTAATGCCAAGAGGGATATGCAAGCAGACGGACGAAGCCTAATGCAGACCGCCTTTGATATCGTCCTGGAACAATACCCTTGTGACCTCATTACCAGTGGTGAGCTTCAGATCGCAGTATCTCGAGCGTTATGCCATCTTGAAGGTAATGAGGAAACCACGCCTTCGCATGCGTCGAGGTTTAACAGTGATAAGCAGTACAATGCAATTCTCAAATCAATGACATCGTTGTGGGGTGGGGGGCAAAGAATAAGGGTGCAGAGATTAGGCCAAGGTAAATTTCACCCGACACAGATACGGGTTATCAGGAATAAGTCAGACTGGGCAAGTGCTACCAGCGTGGATGTTAAGGACGCTATGAATGTTGATATCCCCTGGAAATGGATAACCGATGATGAAGAAGTCCCTTTTTAATGGATGCAATGGAGTTGTTTTGCAGAACACAGGCCATGAGAATGAAGCACACTTTGTTTTTTGCGTTGTGCTTCGTTTGCCCCTTTTGTGCGTTGTCTGTGAAAAACGAAACACACCTCCAAATCCCTTGCAGTAAAGGGTCTAAGTGCTAACTGTGCTTTGTTTTTTGTTTTTTATATATAGAAATAAAGATAAAGGCTTAAGGCTATAGCAGGCTTTATGGCTCTTTTAACTCTTCGCGTGGCCTCTATGGAAAAACGAGAACAAAACACAACTTCGAATCAATGTTGTTAGGTAATATACAAGAGGGTTTTATGAATTACCAAAAAGAACTTTTTATACATACGAGAAAAGGGAATCAGTTCCTTATCCAGAGAGAAGTGCTAACCGGCGCCGAGGTTGTTGGTGTTGCAAGCAATGATCATCTTTTCACTGATGAAGTCTTAAGAAAACTCCACAGCATTAATCAGGAGTATAGCATCGTTTACACCGGTGCAGGGTTTGGAATAATCAGGGAGAGGGCAGGAGGTTGCGCTGATTTAGCAGAAATACACATTATGAAAAGATCGGCTTTCCATGCCTGGTATTGCAATCAGCGTGTGACAATGCAGGAAAAGGGTAAGACGATTCACTTAACTCTTTCTGAGGCTTGGCTGAAGTGGTCCGGAAAAAGAGTGTCTGCTTTACAGTGCTTAGGGAAGTGTCCATTCTATGTCGAGGGTAGAACCGTTGCCGGTGATTCACGGTACTTTGATAAAACAACTTATGAGTGTGGGGATAACCTCAAGGTTTCCTCAAGATTTACGCGACGAAAATTCACATCCTCTGATAAAGATGCACACAAGTATTGTCAGTGCAAAACAACGAACCGACATAGGACACAATGCGTGATACCCCAATCGTTCAAACAAAGTGCTGTTCTGTGCTTCCGTTGAGGGTATTATACTTCCCGGTGTATGCTTACTGTTTCGTAGGTACAATATGCAGTTGGGTGGCAATAAGTAAGCGCTGCTTATGAGATAGTGGCCTCGTTACTAGAAACGCCAATATTACAGCAAGGATTCAGAGTTTGAAACAAGTAAGGTTTAAAGTTCTACTTATTCTCTGGAATTTCCTTTTAACAAGCAAGGCACGAGATAGATAGCTATCTGAACTCCGACCGCTGTCCATATCAGGAGATATCTTTACTACCTGAACGTTCCGCCTCACCGGACCCGCGCAGTTGAGGGGGGCCGAGTGCAGACGGTGGTTCGATTCTATTTTCCATTAATTAATAGTGATGCTTTCTTGACGGCGCGATAAAAAGCAAAGAACGAAGTAAAGAAAAACAAAGCTGCCATGCCCATGAGGAAAATGTGAAATATTCTAGGTATATAAAACATGTTCATAGCGACAATTACAAAAACCCCAACTACAAGCGAATATACGGATTGAATCCTTAGTCTTAATTCAGAAAGTTGTTCTGTTATAAAAAAGCTCTGTTCCTTGGCCAGCCTTTCAATGTATAGCAACTTTTCTGTTTCTTTAATTTGGTTTCTTTTTCGAATTTTCGACGAAAAAAGGGAGAATAGTTTATCAATAACTGGTTTGAAGTAGGCAGCAATGAGATTGATTATTATCCCAGCTATTACAACTGTAACCCACCATATTGGATTTGATAATTCTGACAAAACCGTTTCCATTTTCATCCTTTAATCTAACGGTAAGTTCAGGGAAAGCCCGCTGTTTGCGGTTTCCTCTGGCAAACATTTTGTTATCGGAATATTTTTATTTCTCTATTATTTGTTTTAATTTCTGATTTAATCTACCGTTACTACAGTAAATGATACTTTTTTCACCATCGAAGAGAGTTACTAAGTAGAATATGAAATCATTTCTTCTTTTGAACAATCTAATAATATTATTCCAAATAGTTATTGGTAGAATAAAGGTGGGATTCCTCATGCCCCATTCCATAGTCCCAGAAAAACCAGAATTGCTTTTAATACCTGTTAGCTCAAGTGTTTTGATTTCTGAAATAAGTATCTGTTTTGTTTTATTGGGTGCACTTTTCAGTCTAATCGCACTATTATCAACTTCAACTACCTCATTCCTTTCATATTTTAGATATTTTCCGATTGTAACCATGGAATATTTCTTGATCTCGATAACGTTTAAAATCACTGGTGGCGCCAATGAGCTTATCCTTTAGGGCCGCAGACGTTCTCGGCATCCAGTGGATTGACTTGTTGTTTTTTTTGTATAATGGCCTTTTCACGGCTTGTCTGTTTGGCGTTTTGTCTTTTGTTTTTATCTATGGGCAACAACTAGGTATATCAAAGATGTTAGAACAAGCGCCTACCTCGTTTCATGTTTGCATTGAAATCGTCTGATTCTCTTTTTAATCGCTCAGCAGTTTTGTAGCCCTGCCTGCAAACACGACATTGAAAGAAGCCTTTGCCGTCAGAGTGAAGGCGTGATAATTTCTGTTCAGAGTCATAGCAATTCTGGCAATAAGGTTCCTCTAGGCCTTCAGAGTTAGATAAATAGTAGCAAGGTTGCCTCCATTTGATCTCTGTTTTCAATTTTGCCGCAGCAGTTAGTTGCCTTATTGTTTCGTCACGGTCGAGAATTAACTGTTGGACTTCTGCGGCATCCAATTTGGCATCGGCAATCGCTGAGACGAGTTCTGCAAGCTTCAGCTTCGTCTCTGCTTTCTCTAAAGTCGCATCACTTTCGCGGATTAATTTAGCGATTTCTGTTGCTGTTTTCAAGCTGCCTAGAAGTGAGCCAATTGCTGCAAGATCCATATTTTTCCTTTCGGTATCTTTAAATTAATATCTTGGTGGAGCGCGTATAGACCGCTCATGTGCAATTCATAAAGTCAAGTTGTGCCTCGAACCTCTCAGGCCATGGAATTGGTGTAAAAGTAAAATTCAATTTTCCATTTGTTTTGTTATATTTTTCTAAATAATTATAATAATCTTTCGGGCTACCAACCCAGGGAAGAAATATGCCAAAATTTTGCAATTGGCAAAATATAGCAGTAAAAGGCGATGTGACGATTCCCATTGTGAAATTTGGCTCAATTTTCGGATCTAATGAAAGAAAAAAATAATCTATGATTCTTGCGTCATAATTTTGGATTTGATTTCTGACTGTCTCCAGCGCAGGATCAAAGGCGAAATTATAACCAAACTTTGCGAAACAAACCAAGAAGGCAGACCTCAGATCTCCGACTTTTGCATGCCAAGGATTATAGCGTTTTCTCGTTGATATATTCCAAGCACTTCGGTCTTCCTTTGGCGTACTATTTGTTTGTTCGATTAATTCTTTCATATTGGAAGCATAATCAGGTCGGTTTGCATTTTTGACTGGGTAGAACCTGACAGCCCCATCTTTTACTGAAAGCTCATAGTTTACTGCTCCTAGATTCTCTTGGCCAAAATCAACTCTAACTCTAGTATTAAAACGACCTTCTTGAGAGAACAGCGAACTTAGCCCTTGTAAATGGTTTCGTGTTGTTGCTGCAATATCAACTGTGCGACCAGCCGTTGTGTTGCACACAACACAAGTAAGAGCAATACCTTTACCTCCTTGTGCCTCTGGTGGTATGTGTTCTAGCGTGAGATTCTTGTTTTCTAAGTCGTTGTCCGAAAATCCCTTTCCACAAATGGGGCAATAAAAGTCTTCAATCGTTTTTCCTGTGGCAGAAGAGAGTGCTTCAGTCCCACATTTGAAAAGGAATTTTTTAATGTTATTTTTATTACTACCCATAGGTTTCAGTGGTTTCTATGCACACAACTTTCAGGTAACCGGCGAACATCAGCGAGTTCGAGCGGAACGTAGTTGAGCGGTGTTGATCCGCTGGTTAAATTGAATATTTTATGTAGTTAATATTTTAAATGCCTTGTTTGATACAACTCGATAGCTTTGGAAAGCAAGGCGTGATTTTGTAATTTTCACTCCAGGTATTCTGTTACCAATTATATTTTTGATATCTTTAGGTTTAGTGCTGTTTCTTGGACCTATTACTACTTCTTTAAGTTTGATCTTTGCAGAAAAAGCTAGAAAATATAAGTTAGTTTTGGGATCTTTATCATCAAGGCTTGCCCAACCTCGGTATTCAGCCTCATAACTCCAATCCTTATATTTTTGACATAAGAGTTGAAGCATTGAGTCTTTATCCAGACTGGTTTTTCCTTTGAATGGATAAAATTTAACAAGTTTCCTTGCTGAAACATACTCAACCTCTTTGATTTCCTCTTCGGGAACCTCAAAACCCAGGCAAAGACCATAGTGTTTATCGCCGTAATGCCCCCATAAGACGGGGTTATGCCAATCGATTGTAAAGCAGAGAATGCCGTGTTTCTTTGCAATCTTTTTACGCATACTCAGGAAGCTAGCTCTAAGCTTTTTGTCTCCTAATTGCGCGCCTAGCAATTCAAAAGGATCGTTTAGCTCTTCAATAGTAGAAATCTTTATTCTTCTATTTTCTATATTGCTAATGGCATTTTCATGTGAGGTCAGTTGATATACAATCATGCTATCCTTTGGGATTTAACAAGTTATTATCTGGTTTCTCAGTATCTCAAAAAGTCAATAACTATAGGAGTTATATGAATTATTTAAAATAACTTCGCCCTCTTTTTGTCTCGTAAAGGAATGACTTGTGCACTCCAGCATAGTCCCTTACATATAGTTATTCCCACCTGTCGGATAGTGGTCTGAAGTAAGAAAAATCCATGATTCACAGATAAAAACTAATCACCAGACTTCTTAT
Organism: Desulforhopalus sp. IMCC35007; assembly: GCF_005116575.1. Lineage (GTDB taxonomy): Bacteria > Desulfobacterota > Desulfobulbia > Desulfobulbales > Desulfocapsaceae > Desulforhopalus_A. The sequence goes on from NZ_SWCN01000017.1 coordinate 59,756, forward strand.
GGATGGCATATTTTCCTTTACAAACTGATGCATATAGCTGGCTTATAAGTTTTTCTACACTAGGGGTTGTCGTAATTGGGGCTGGAGTTCCATAAACCATCGTTTTGGCGTGCACACCTAAGGCATAGAGGGAGCCTATAGAGCAGAATGTCAAGAGCAGGGCAGAGAAATAAAATCCATTTAGGAATAAATTTCGAGCACTAAAATCAAGAATTCGATCTGGATAAATCCATGAAATTCCTATTATTAATGAGATTGCTGCAAGCAATGGCACCAGTACTAAAGGTACAGAGAGCATAGGTATCATTAGGCCCGCGATTTTTCCACTTGAAGCACTACGAGTTCTGTACTGCGTCCAAGACATTACGCTATAGAACGGATCTATATGTAAACGAATAAAGGTGTCAATCCTATTCATCAACATGTAATAGAGTGACAAAATTATTATATACAGACTAATCACGAAAACATATGCCGTCAGATAATATGGTGCACCAGCATAGGCTTTCTTTTGCTCAATTGCTTTTTGTGAGAAACTGCTCAAGTCCTCAGGAGATAGTAGGTTTTGACTCCAGAAGGCTGTGAGTACTTCGGGCAAAGTAAAAGCCAGCAGGGCACCAAATAATGAAAAAAATCCAATTATAATTTTAAATAAAATTCCGGACCAATGTCTACTTTCTTCGTTAACAGTATTGTGGATGGCAGCGAACACTACAGGATCTATCACCTCATCACTATGTTGTCCTTTAATGTGGGCTAAAGCAAGATCTCTCAAAATATAAGGACAGACATCAAACTGGATGAAATGGTTCAGCCCGTGCATCGGTATAAGTCTTGTTCCAGGTCTCGCTGAATTTTGAATACGTTTGGCAGTTGCAGAAAATGAAGCCACCTTATCTCCGAAAGAATGTACCACTAGAACGGGACATTTTGTTTGCTTGAGCTTTTTACCCAACAATGGTGATCCTCTCAAGATCTCCAATGCTGGCAAAATTGGTAATGTTCCAATCTCATGAGAAAGAAATTTCCGAGCTTCAGGAGTTGAAGTTTGAAATTTTCGCTTCAAACGGAACCGTGGTAGACCAGAGACCGCCTTAAGGAAAAAACGAGACATTTGAGGATTTGGGGGCTGGAAAAAAGGGCTAATTGCGAGGACTCCAGAAACGGGGACTTCTCCAGCTATATCTATTGCTAATGATGCCCCTAGAGAAAAACCAATTAAGAAAATATCGAATTCATTTCTATCTATTTCGTTTAGAGCAGCTAAAATTGGTGTTTTTATTTCATCTACCGTTATAACACCGGAACTGTTATTCATTGGGTGTCCCAGTAGAGTTGGACAATGTATTTCAAAGCCTGCTTCAGCAAATGCTTCAGCAAGCATATTTAAATCAGTTGGAGAAGTGGCGAAACCGTGTAGAAAAAAGGCCAAAAGTTTTTTATTACTTTGTTTTGTGTAAAATGTTGGCTGTATTGCACTGTAACTGAAATCTTGACTCACTATTTTGATATCGTCCATTTTCAAATTACCTACTATTACAATTTAGCTTAAGACAAGTAAGCAGGGACAGACCACGGTTTCCTTAAAAGTCCACATATTCCACTATATCCTAACTAGTGAATAAGGTCTAACGTTAAAAGATAATTCCAAAAAACCACCTCAAACAACTGCACATTTCTAAGCACTTTCTTGATTTATCCTTTCTTGCCGTTTTATGCCGGATAAGGATTTTTTTTATAAGGAGTCGGACATCTCTCTAATATCTACCAAGTTACTACGCCAGAAGCGTATATCTATAAACGACCTTCAAGCATTGAACGTGCGCATCTTCAGAAAAGAAATGACCTTACACCTACCCCCCCTCGCCTACTTTTGAAGTACGGCAGACCTTGCCGGTATCACATTTTTACTCAGTGCAAGAACATCCAACTACCTTTGCAGAATAGATTTTTTCTAAATCCCAATTGATTCCCCTTTCCGTAAGTTGTAGATATATCTGTTGGATGGTGCAGCAGGTATATTTTCAAACGTCCCACAGCTGATAACTGAGGAATGTACACCGCTGATTCACAACACGATATTTTACGATTCTCCAAAGGAATATTTTAGATAATGACACAAGCAACAAACAACCTTGCAGCTTACATCTGGTCCTTGGCTGACCTCTTACGTGGTGATTTTAGACAAAGTCAGTATGGGCGGGTGATATTACCCTTTACCCTGCTACGCCGTCTTGAAGGTGTCCTGGAGGAAACCAAGGATGCAGTGCTGGCTGAGCATGACAAAATCTCAAATATGAATCTGCCAGAAGAAGCTCAGGAAAAGCTGTTGCTGCGAGCTACCGGCGGGCTGTCATTTTTCAATATCTCAAAGATGAACCTTTCTACCCTTGGTGAGACCGATATCAAGGATAACCTGGAATCATATATTCAGGGCTTTTCTAGTGACGCCAGGCAGATCTTTGAATACTTCAATTTTAGTGAGTTTATTGGTCACCTCAGTGATGCTAACCTGCTCTATAAAATTGTCCAGAAGGTTCGGACAATGGATCTTTCGCCGAAGAAGGTGACAAACCATGAAATGGGACTGGTCTTTGAGGAACTGATCCGGCGCTTTGCAGAAAGTTCCAATGATACAGCAGGTGAGCACTTTACACCTCGCGATATCGTCCGCCTTACCACCTCCCTGGTGTTTATGGAAGATGATGATGCTCTCACTAAACCGGGTATCATTCGCACCATTTATGATCCTACAGCGGGTACAGGCGGTTTTCTTTCTTCCGGCATGGAATACGTACATGAACTGAACCCCCAAGCTGTCATGCGGGCCTATGGTCAGGAGCTGAACCCTGAGAGTTACGCCATCTGCAAGGCCGATATGCTGATTAAAGGGCAAGAAGTGAGCAATATCAAGTACGGCAACACCCTGTCAGCCGATCAGCTGTACGGTGACAGATTTGATTATATGCTCTCCAATCCTCCTTTTGGTGTGGACTGGAAAAAGATCGAAAAAGATATCAAGGATGAGCATACCCTCAAAGGTTATGAAGGCCGTTTTGGTCCTGGTCTGCCAAGGGTGTCTGATGGCTCGTTGTTATTTCTCCTGCACCTTCTCAGTAAGCTCCGAGATAAGATCGGTAGTGATGTACAGGGAGCAAGTGGTGGTCGTATCGGTATAATTCTGAATGGCTCACCCCTCTTTACCGGTGGTGCTGGTTCTGGCGAGTCTGAAATCCGACGATATATACTTGAAGCTGATCTGCTGGAAGCAATTGTGGCCTTGCCTACTGATATGTTTTACAACACCGGTATTTCCACCTATGTATGGATACTCTCCAATAAAAAGAGGGCAGAGCGAAAAGGTAAGGTTCAGTTGATAAACGGGGTAAACCTCTGTGGTAAGATGCGTAAATCCCTTGGCTCCAAGCGTAACGTAATGGATGAGGATGATATCGCCACCATCACCCGCGCTTTCGGTAACTTTGAGGTGATTGATGCCCAGGAGCTGGATAAACCTGCAGAGCAGAAAAGTAACCGTGGTCGTCAGTCCGAAAATGGAAAAACTGCAACACCCAAGACCTTTAGCAGCAAGATTTTCTACTCCCATGAATTTGGCTACAGGCGGATTACTATTGAGCGTCCTTTACGAATGTCATACCAGTTCAGTGACGAGCGGATTGAAGAACTGCGCTTTGCTCCTAAGCCCCTGGATATACCGATGCAGTGGATTTATGCAGAGTACGGTCAAGGGTGGTCCGAAGATAACTATGGTGATCTGAGTGAGCATGTAAGCGATATTCGACTGTATATCAAAAAGAACTTCAGCACGTTGAAAGAAAAGCAGGTGAAAGACCTTCTGGACCGCAAGACCTGGTTGTGTCAATTGCAGATCCTCAAAACAGCAAAACGTCTGCAACAGGCCATAGGGATTGCTCAGCATGACGATATGAACAGCTATGATGCTGTCATAAAAAAGAGTGGGGTAAAACTTGAGACCAAAGAAAAGAAGCAGATTACAGCGGCGGTAAGTTGGAAGAACCCGGAAGCAGAAAAAGTAATCCAAAAGGTCCATAAAAAAGGTTCAGCCGATCCTGTGTATGGGCTTTTTGAGGTAAACGGCAAGGTGTTGCAGTATCAGCCGGATGGTGACCTGCGTGACCATGAGAACGTTGCCCTGGATCCATCCCGACCTGTAAACGAGGTGAATGTGGCATATTTCGCAAAAGAGGTACTGCCCCATGTGCCAGAAGCATGGATCGATAGCAGTAAACGAGACGCCATAGACGATGAGATTGGTATCGTCGGCTATGAGATACCTTTTAACCGGCATTTTTATGTGTACCAACCGCCTCGGGACTTGGCGGAGATAGATGCGGATCTTGATAAGGTGAGTGGGGAGATTATGCAGCTTCTGCGGGAGGTGCATTCATGATGGTTGGGAAGTATCAGAGGTATGCTGAGTATAAGGAGTCTGGGGTTGAGTGGGTTGGTAACATTCCCGGCGTATGGGAGGTAAAACCTCTTTTAGGCACGGTGACCACAGAAAGTATCAAAAATGTCGATGGAAATGAAAACAACGTTTTGTCTTTAAGTTACGGTAATATTATTCGGAGGGATGTAGAAAAAAACTTTGGTCTTCTTCCAGAGTCTTTCAATACTTACCAAATGGTAGATCCTGGAAATTTAATACTTAGACTAACAGATTTACAAAATGACAAACGCAGTCTGAGGGTGGGACGGGCTATTGAAAAAGGGATTATAACATCTGCTTATTTAAAGCTTGTAGCAAAACCACATACTATCGATGACAGATTTCTTTACCGTCTCCTACATTCATATGACACCACTAAGGTCTTTTATGGAATGGGGGGTGGCCTCAGGCAATCGATGAAATTTGAGGAAATGAGAAGGTTACCTATTTTAGTACCTCCCATTGACGAACAGTCCCAAATCGCTAACTTCCTCGACCACGAAACAGCCAAGATCGACACCCTTATCGAAAAGCAGCAACAGCTCATTGCGCTGCTCAAAGAAAAACGCCAGGCAGTAATCAGCCATGCCGTTACCAAAGGGCTAAACCCCGATGCGCCGATGCGCGACTCAGGAGTTGAATGGTTGGGGGAGGTTCCTGAACATTGGGAAATGGCCAAAGTAAAATTTTACTGTTTAGTAAAAGGTCGGATAGGGTTTAGAGGGTACACAACCGATGATCTAGTTGAAGAAACCGAAGGCGCAGTGGTTATCGGAGCAACAGAAATGAATAGTACTGGGGAAATCCAACTTGACAATCCGCAGTATATATCTTGGAAAAAGTATTATGAGTCACCAGAGATCATGCTTGGTGATGGTATGGTTTTGGTTGTTCAGAGAGGAAGTACTGTTGGAAAAATAGCAGTGGTAAAGGCCGGGTTTGGAAAAGCAACCATTAACCCGAGCTTAATTGTGCTAAGGGACCTGAATATAGATTCTGACTATCTTAAATATAGCTTGATGGCAACGTTCACTCAATCAATAGTGAAAATGCAGACTTCGTCAACGGCTATCCCTATGATATCACAGGAGCAGGTTGGTAACTACACCTTGTTAGTGCCCGGAAATAAGGAACAAATAGAAATCGCAAGATACATCACGACTCAAAACGAAATTATAGATAAAGCAATGGCGACGGCACAGAAGTCAATTTCTCTTCTCCAAGAACGCCGTACATCCCTCATCTCAGCAGCAGTAACCGGCAAAATTGACGTCCGCAACTGGCAACCACCAACAGCCCACCAGAACATCCTGGATACCCCATGAAACCCACCGGCGATAAAGCAAACGAGTTGACCTTCCAGAACGACCTTATCCGGCAGCTCCTTGATAGTGGCTGGATACTCGGCAAACCTGAGAACTACAACCGTGACCTTGCCCTCTACCCAGAGGATCTGCTAGGTTTTGTCAAAGAGACCCAGGACAGCCAGTGGCAAAAGTATAAAAAGATCTATCCCCATGATTCCGAGCAAAAGCTGCTTGAACGTGTTGCCGACCAACTGAACAAAGCGGATCCTAATGCTGCTGATAAAGAAATGCGCACCTTTGGCACCCTTGGGGTCTTGCGGCATGAAGTGCGTGATCGTGGTGCGCGGTTTTCTCTGTGTCAGTTTAAGCCGGAACATGATCTAAACCCTGATACCCTCGCGCGGTATGCAAAGAACCGCTTGCGGATAGTCCCGGAACTGGTTTACAGCCCCTGGGCAACAGAAGAGCATCTGGCAGATACTGGCACCAAGGCAAAGGCCTGGAGAATAGACTTGGTACTGTTTGTTAATGGTATCCCAATTGTTACCATGGAGCTGAAGTCAGAATTCAAGCAGGTGGTTAATAATGCCATCAAGCAGTACAAAACAACCCGGCCACCGGTTGATCCGGTGACGAAAAAGCGTGAGCCATTACTGACATTTAAACGTGGAGCCCTGGTCCATTTTGCTGTGAGTCAGTACGAAGTATATATGACGACTCGCCTTGCAGGGCCAGACACCTTCTTTCTCCCCTTTAATAAAGGCACCAGAGATGGTGGGGCAGGAAATGATATTCCTGGAAATGTGGACCAGTATGCAACCGACTACCTGTGGAACGAGGTGCTGCAGCCCGATAATCTGCTGAACATCTTAGGCCGTTATGTACATCTACAGATAGAGGAAAAAGAAGATTGGGAAGGAAAGAAATACCGTCAAGAAACAATGATCTTTCCCCGTTATCATCAGTGGGATGTGGTTAATAAGTTGATCGATGCGACTCGCAGTGATGGGCCAGGAAATAAATATCTTATCCAACATAGTGCCGGTTCTGGAAAATCGAACTCCATCGCCTGGACTGCACACCAGTTGTCATCACTCCATAACGATACCGGCCATAAGCTCTTTGATTCCGTGATCATCGTTACAGACCGGAATGTACTGGATGCACAGTTGCAGGACACTATCTATCAATTTGAGCATGTGGACGGTGTGGTGGGCCGGATCAATAAAGAGGAAGGTGATGGTTCAAAGTCTGAAAAACTGGCCGAGGCGCTCACCAATTCACAGCCGATCATTATCGTTACCATCCAAACCTTTCCTCATGTACTGAAAGCCATTGAAGCTGATGTGAGCCTTAAACAGCGTCATTATGCAGTTATCGCAGATGAAGCGCATTCCTCCCAGTCTGGCTCAACGGCTCGACAGTTAAAAGAAGTGTTGATGCTTGATGCCAAGGCAAGTGGTGAAGAGGAATTGACCTCAGAAGATCTGTTGGATGCAGCTGTTGCTTCACGCCGGTCGTCAAAGAATCTTAGTTATTTTGCCTTTACTGCAACACCGAAAACCAAGACCCTGGAGCTGTTTGGTAAATTACCAAAACCGGATGAAGTCCCCTCCCGCACGAATAAGCCCGAGGCGTTTCATGTGTATTCCATGCGTCAGGCCATTGAGGAAGGGTTTATCCTGGACGTCCTGCAGAACTATACAAATTACAAGGTGGCGTATAACCTGGCCATGAAGATCCAGGCTTCAGACCGGGAGGTGGAGAGTAAGAAAGCAAAGGTGAAGCTGAACCAGTGGGTCCGGCTGCATGACTATAACATCGCCCAGAAGGTGCAGGTGATCATTGAGCACTTCAAGGATAATGTTATGGGGCTTTTGGGTGGACAGGCAAAAGCAATGGTGGTGACCAGTTCACGGAAAGAGGCCGTACGCTATAAGTTGGGATTTGAAAAGTACATTGCAGAAAAAGGATATAAGAATATTCACGCCATGGTGGCGTTCTCGGGTGAGGTTGAATTCAGTGATAATGACCCGCATGTTGAAGGGCTGCTCGGAGAGAAATTCACAGAGACCGGTAAAAACATGAATCCTGGGCTCAAAGGCCGGGATATGCGCAAGGCTTTTGACTCTGATGATTACCAGGTGATGATCGTAGCCAATAAGTTTCAGACCGGTTTTGACCAACCGAAGCTCTGTGCCATGTATGTTGATAAGAAACTCGGCGGTGTGGAATGTGTGCAAACCCTTTCAAGATTAAACCGGACCTTTCCCGGGAAGAAAGACAGCGGAACCTTTGTGTTGGACTTCTTTAATGAACCACAAGATATTCTTGATGCTTTTTACCCTTATTACAAGACGGCGGAGCTTGCTGATGTGTCGGATCCTGATTTAATTCATGATCTTTTCGACAAGCTACGCAGTGCCGGGATATTTCTGTGGCAAGAGGTGGAGCAGTTCTGTGTAGCATACCTGCAAAAGAGTAAGAGCAATGCCGCTATCGCCAATATCTGCAAGCCTGCGGTAGATAGGTGGAAGGTCCGTTACAAGGGGGCCATTGAAGCCTATAAGGAAGCGCTGGAGATGTTTAAGCGAACCAAGAAGACTGGTGATCCGGTGCTGATTGCCAATTCCGAAAACAGCTTCAAGGAATGTAAAAAAGAGAAAGATGCACTGGAAATCTTTAAAAAGGATCTTGGCTCCTTTGTCCGCTTCTATGAATTCATGTCACAGATTGTTGATTACGACAGTACTGACCTGGAAAAACTCAGCATGTATGCCCGTAACCTGCGGCCGATGTTGCAGATTGCTGTAGACGAAGAGGATATTGACCTGCAGGGCGTTGTTTTAAGCCATTACAGGTTGTCGAAAATCAAACAGCAATCTTTGAAACTTGAGGCAAACAGTGATGAACACAAACTTGAACCAGGTGATGGACTCGGGACAGCAAAAGCAAAGGACAGAAAAGAAGAGCTGATATCGCAGATCATCACCCGGCTTAATGAGCTTTTTATCACTGATGAACTGACAGACAAAGACCTCGTTAATTACGCGTATACCATCCGTGACAAGGTTTTGGAGAATGCGACTGTAATGCTACAGATTGCCAATAACTCACCAGAACAGGCCATGCTTGGCGATTTTCCGAAGGCTGTAGATGATGCAGTGATGGGCAGCCATGAAGCACACCAAAATCAAATGATGCAGCTTTTGTCTGATCCAAGGAGGGCTGCGGGGTTTGCAAGGGTAGTTTTTGATTTGTTACAGGGTGGCAATTAATACCTGAATCAAAAGATTAGGTTGACTCGTTTTTCATTGAAAAAGATCATTGAGAGTAGGTATTCATGCTTTAGAACACTTAATTACAACAGAAAAGGAATTCCATATGCAATACCCAAGCGCTACAGGACAGCCGTTAGAACAACCAGAGGTGGTATTAAATCTTTGGGCATACACTACTGAGTATGGGCATGTTATGAGAATTTCTGGAAAAACATACACCCTTCAGGGTAGTGATCAGGAAAAACTAAAGTTGCTACGCTGCTTATCTGCATCCGATTTTGTTTCGGTTCCTTGGCGTAAAGTTCCTGCTAATTTCAAGCAAATTAGCCCAGACGGACAAGAAATAAGAGGTGTTGCTTCGGCGTCTTTACTTTCAGACCCAATCAGCCATAGTCATATATTTGGTCCTTTGATAGAAGAACTTGCAGCGTCACTTCCTGAACAGATTTGCAGTTATGGCGGTGAATACAGGAAGTTCAAAATGGAACTACCCGCTGATCCTCTTGCAGTTACTACGATTGTGATAGAGCAGGAGGATGGGCAACTCGTTCCAATGGTGTCTGGAGGGAGTGTTCTGTGAAAGAATACATATAGTTATTGTTTTGCAATGCTAATTAATTTCCGGTGGGTTGTATCAAAAAATCCCCAAAAAGGCACCCACCTGTAATTCAAGCTTTGGCCTGAGGTATCAATCACAAATCCATAGGTAGTGATACCATCTGCTTTGGTTAAGTATCTTTCTGACTTTTAGGCCCTTATGATCACCTTCCAGATAAATACACAATGGCAAGTATTATAATAAAGACAATACCCCCAATTATCCCTTTTAGAGACTCATTTTCATTGTGTAATTTTTTGTAATTATAATTTGCCCAATCCTTTGTGAACTTGTCGAAGTCCGGCTCTCTTTTAATATAGGTTATAGATCCAGTGTTTGACCCTTTGTTATGTTCAGTATCTTGAGTCTTTACATCACGCATAGGGTAGTTGGCCATATCCTCATCCTGTTGTAAAGTTTTTCATGCTGTTTTTATCAGCGCATGGGAACCGAGAAATAAGCGCGATTAGAATTACGCTTTCTATGAAGTTAGAGGGGGCACGAGTTAAGGTTATTGCTCTTCGTCAACGGCTGTTAAAATCAATACCTGATCAATCTAAAAACCTGATAGAATAGACTGATACTCGAACATTTTGAAAGTACACAGGTAGACAAAGCATTGCAATGATTAATCCATGTAATTGATAGAGTGTTGCCAGTGCCAAGCAGTCAGGGGCTAAATTGTTCGCAAGCCCGATAACCAACTCTCAAAGCATCACTCTTGCTGGTGCCATTCCACCACTTCATCTCAAGGAGCACCATTTAAATTGCAACAATATCTTTCTAACAGAACATGAAATAGGCTATACTCTACCCTGAATTTTGAATTATACGATACTGGAGGCTTTTCTTAATTCTTACCATGCCTGAAAACATGAACATCAAGCGGATCATAATACTTTCAATATTTTTCAGTTCAATTGGTTGCTTTCCTTTATTTGATTATCACCGGGTAAATAGCGATTTTGCTGAACTCAAAAACTTTCTAAATGAGGTCAGATTTTCAGCAATCCAAGACGGCAAAAGCTATATTGTACGATTCGAGGACAGACAGACCGACTTATATACTTTTAACAATGAATTTATCCGATCTTTACCAATTTCAACTTTAAGCCAAGTCAATTACAACACCACACTTGGTGATAACATGATCGTTTTCAGGCCTGGCGGAACAAACGAACACAATACTCGGGTTCACGGTGGCGATATCCGTCTGAAATCCTGGTTTGGATTCTCAAAAAGCATTGCCGTAAACTGCACAGGTTTCGTAAGTGAAGGTGTTTATCCAGAAGATAACTAGCACTAATCTGAATATTTACGTCTAAATTCCAAGCACTCTTTCTTGTACTTTACGGGTAGGTAATCTACATTGAAGTTGCTGCTGTGTAATTTAATGAATTGAAGCATAGTTCCTTGTGACACGGAGGTTCTTAGTGCTTTGATTTCCTGAGAAGTAATGACATCATCCATACCACTCGTAATCTCCTGCACAACCCCATGCTTAAGACTGGAAAGGCTCCTCTTAGTGTCGTTTGGAGTAAGGGAATAACATCGACCTAGTTCTGGATGCTTTTTCAGGATATCATTTTCAAGGTTACTGCTCTTTATCTTTGCCTTAATATAACTGGTAGGCAATTCCCCATTTTCCTCCTCACTACTTAGACTAACAACTTTATTAGGTGGAGTAGCCCCATTATAAGGCGCTAAAGAAAAGGAGTCATCTGCTCTTTTGCTAAATTGATGAATCTCTTCCTGGTCCTTTTGAGTTAGAAAGTCAGGGTTTTTCTCAAGCCATGTATCAGAGACAACTTCCGCATAAAAGATTTGAAATCTAACGTCATCACCAAACGTTGTGCCATATGCTTTAAACAGCGCGGTCTTACCATTCTCCTTATTGCAGAGGATGGCTGTTGCGTACTTTTTACCGTTAAAAGTGCTGGAAGATGAGTGAAAGTTTACTCCCCATGATTTTTGTAAATAGTCAGGCTTGCCAAGGTATATCCTTCCTCTGTCAACCGTTTCTATACTGATATTCAGTCCAACACCGCTGCCCCTGTATTTAAACCACTCGCGTTCTTTTCCGGACCTAAAATTGCCGCTATCACTAACTATAACTCTGTTACCTGATTCTTGATTTGCGAGCTTTAGCCTATTGTCATTGATTATCAATTTAACTGACGGCATTTTCGTTGAGTAAAACGCTTGATCTGTAGCCCATCTTTCGGGCTCACCAAGGTTCATTCCTGCACACCCCCCAAGAAAAATTGAGCAAATCAGTAGTAATAGATTTCTCATAAGGCATCCTTTTTAAGGTTAGTATGATGTTTCTATAAATAACTACACAAATCGATAGGTTGTCACAAGAAATAACACATTAAGGTGATAGGAAAAACAGCACGGCTAGATCAAGGCTTGCACTGCCCACAAGTCCTATACCCGGCCTTCAAAGCATCACTCTTGCTTGAGAAGATGGCTGTGCAATTCTTACAATTGTAATGCCTGCAAGAAGGTGCATGGAACACATGCGACTTCACATTGCCATGGAGTCCACCTTGAACAGCTGCATACTTCTCAGGGGCGGTCTCTTGATATGACGAGTTACGTGCTCCTTTTCTCCAATCCCATGGAGGAACCGGGTCCTTGTCGCTCCACAATCCGATTTTTGCAGACTTGGCGTTTTCCTCATTATCCAACCACTCATCGCAGAAATCAGCCTTACAATACTTTCTGTACTGCCAGGCATAACCGTTTTTAATGAGGCTTTCATTTACATTGGTCCCATCGACGGTAACAACTCCAACGGTCCGGCCATATTTATCAGTATCGTAGGCGTTGACGGTTGCGCTCTTCTTGTATGTTAATTGGGCTGTATGCTTCTTGGCAGCATTACCGAATGGTTGCCCTTTCTCGGGTGTGTCTATCCCATAGAGGCGTATTCTGTGTTGTTTATTGGACAAATCGAGAATGGTGATGGTATCACCATCTGCTATGCTGACAACTTTTCCTGTTAGGGCATAAGATGTAGAGATGTTGTATATCGTTAGAAAAAAGCATAACCACAAATAGGGGTATTTTATCGAGAATATATTCATTAATTTCTCCAAATCTCGATATTACACCTCATATCTACCTAATATCAATGTTTTTCTGGTTAAACAGATGAAGCAGTGGTAATACAAACAATAACAATCAATAGGAGGCTCACATGGGATTCATGGATGATATTTTTGGTATTATTGGCAAGGCAGTTAATGTTGTAATGTATGCAGCCGGAACAATAACCGGAATTGCTGCAGCAGGAGTGGTCCACTTCGCGGAGGTCGCTATTGAAAAATATGAAGAGTATCGAGAGAAGAACAGTTCATTAAAGCTTGAGGTGGCTACCTTAGACCTAAATGGTGTTAGATCAAACGTTGAAAATACTCTCAGCTAACACCTATTATTTCACCTTGTACTCATTCATTGTAGGCTGACATCATTTCCTCCAGTAGTTCTTCCCGCTTCTCCCCAACTAACTCAGCAATGGATGAGAATCTTTTACCAATTTCAACATCCACTCTGAATATCGTCTTCTTTTGTTTCGCTTCACTCTAGTTGTTTACCTCCCTAATTTTACTGTTATTTATCTCTCCAGTTATGGTATGTTTTGAGCAGGAAAATTATGAAGGTGTTAATATTCACTGAGCTTTGATCAGCACTTGGAAAAGGAATCAATGTCCATCATCCCAATTAGCACCATATATAGACTCGTAACGCTCCGGTTGGGTTATGGTGCCGAAATAGCAGATGAATGTGCGAAATTAATTTGGAAGGATCAATCCAGGAGTATAAATTACTCTCAAATTAAAACAAAACCTGAACGCATACCAGGGATGTTATGGGATAAAATCGTCATCCACTCTGATAATGGAGAAAGGCTTGTTATATCCGGTATCAAGAAGAAATCGTCAGAATCCTCTCTACAGGTATTGACCCAACGAGTAGGCAGTTACCAAGTAGGTCTATTGAATCCAGCATATAAACAAATCAAGGGTTCCTACGACAGTTTTAAAAGTGCTTTCAGTTATCGTTACACGAGACATAGTAAGATTGAGAGATGGAAGGCAGAGAACAAAGAGCTAACCGGACAATTGAATAATGATTTCGCTCTTCAGTTTATGCCAGAGGAAAAGCAGAAGATCATAGGCAAGTTCCTCTCTCTCTTCTCCCAAAGTCACCAGATAAGGGATAAGCAGAATCAGAAATTCATCGCGAAAGAGCTTTCCAGTTTTCAAGAGTATTTCGATAAAGTTGAGAACAATCCCCTGACAGAGAGACAGCGTTTGGCCTGTATAGTAAACGAAGATAACAACCTCGTCATTGCGGGTGCAGGGAGTGGTAAAACTTCCGTGATAATAGCAAAAGCAGGTTATCTCATTCAATCAGGTCTTGCCCAACCTCATGAAATCTTAATTCTCGCATATGGTCGAAAAGCCAGCAAAGAAACAGATGAGAGAATCAAAGAAAAATTACCCAATGTGGAAGGAGTAACAACCAGCACATTCCATAAATTGGGACTAACTATTATAGGTGAAAGTACCGGAAAGAAACCACGAGTAAGTAAACTGCAAGAAGATACAGCAGAATTCTACAAGATCATTAATAATTTCCTTACTGATTTAACCAAGAGTGACAAAGCCTACAACCAGAGAGTCATTGATTACTTCGTCACACATTTAATCCCTTATGAAAGTGAGTTCGACCATCAACAACAGGGCGACTATTTCGCTGCCCTACAAGAAGGTGATATGCGCTCCCTGAAGTCCAGGATTGAGTGGGCAGAGAAACGCAGTGGTCGAAAATCGCTACAACAAGAGAAACTAAAAAGCTTTGAAGAGGTTGTCATTGCTGATTTTCTATTTGTCAATGGCATCAAATACATCTATGAACACCCTTACAAAATAGACACTGCAACTGCTGACAAGACACAGTATCAGCCAGATTTCTATTTACCGGAATACGATATCTACATTGAGCATTTCGGTATTGGCAGAGATGGATCAACACCACCTTTTGTGAGTCAGTTTGAATATACACAAGGGATTGAGTGGAAGCGTGGTTTACACAATAAACATGAGACAATATTGGTTGAAACGTATAGCTATGAAATGAAAGAAGGTACTCTTACTGATCTTTTACATTCAAAGTTAGAGAAGCGTGGAGTGAAATTCAGTCCATTATCATTTCAAGAACTTCTGGAATTGTTGATCAGTATCGGAGAAGAAAAGAAAGCTGACCAATTCACCGAGCTAATCGTGACCTTTTTAGACCTCTTCAAGCAGTCTGGATACTCTTTTGATACAATAAGGGTCAATGCCAATCAACATCCAGACAGACCTCGTTGTCATGCATTTATAGACGTTTTTGAACCTATATATGCCGAATACACCAATGAACTGAATCGGTCTGGTACTGTTGATTTTAGTGACATGATTAGGAAGGCTACAGACCTTGTCCAGAGTGGAAAATACAAACCTTCGTTTAAATACATTCTGGTAGATGAGTTCCAAGATATTTCGGCTATACGGGCTGATCTGGTGAAGTCGTTGGTGGACAAGGGAGATGATACCGTCCTCAGTTGTGTCGGGGATGATTGGCAGTCGATATACCGTTTTTCTGGTTCTGATATTAGTTACACTGGAAACTTTGAAGAGTATTTCGGGTACACCAAGAAAGTACCCCTGGATAAAACCTTCCGATACAATGATAAACTGAATGATTTTTCAACTACCTTTATCACTCAAAACCCTGCGCAGATCAAGAAGGACGTTACATCTCATACCAGTGTTCCAACCAATGCTGTGACACTCGTGGAATACTATGAAGATGTAGACAGGGCAATTCAACATTGTGTAGATGACATACAAACCAAGCACCCTGAAAAAGCAACGATATACATTTTAGGTAGGTATTCATTCTCTAAACCTGCATTCCTCCAAAACATGGCAAAGCATTATCCAGAGTATACATTCAAGTTTGATACTGTGCATGGAAGTAAGGGTAAAGAGGCTGATTTTGTAATTGTGGTGGATGTTAATGATGCCCGTTATGGTTTCCCCTCGAAGATTGCAAACGAACCCCTTCTTGATCTTGTTCTTCCGCAGTCAGAAACGCACGAGTACGCAGAGGAACGAAGGCTATTCTATGTTGCGATCACCAGAGCAAAGCATCATTCCTTCGTTCTATTCGATGTTGTTAAGCCTTCGGTGTTTATAGAAGAGATTCGTGACGAAAGGAATGGTAGCAAATATCATTTCAATCAGATCAGTACAGAGGGAGTAGCATCAGCACCACCGGATTTTGGAACATGCCCTTCGTGTGGTACTGGTAAAATGATGATGCGAGTAATGCCCGATGGTAGATTTTTCTTTGGTTGTGGACATTATCCATTCTGTAGCTATACCCCTCGAACCTGTAATGCTTGTAACAAATACCCATTGATCAAAGATGGAGGATACTATCGCTGTAAAAACCCTGAATGTGGGAATGTGGTTTCAGGGTGTAAGCAGTGTTCAGACGGTGTGATGGTGGAACGAAGAGGAAAGTTCGGGAAGTTCCTTGGTTGTTCGAATTACGGGAAGACGAAGTGTGGGTATACGGAGAAACCACTGTGAATATTAGCACCATTGACAAAGTATTAAGGGACAGCATTGGTGAAATCATCAAATGTGCTTGCGTTAAGTTTAAACAGAACTCTGAGTATAAAGAAGACCGTTTAACAGATAATGAATCTGATATATGTTTACGTGATCATATCAATGAGCTGCTGAGTGAAAAGTTTCAGAATGCTGGAATAGTATGGGGTAAAACTGCTAACCCACAGCAACCAGAAATATCTTTCCGTGATCTATTGAAAGATAACTCTGAAAGCTATTTACCAAATAATTTGGGTGGAATAGATTTAATAATTTCTCCCAATAAACCTCTCATCAAGGGGCTTGCAACTCAGGAGTTTGAGGATGCTAACTTATTCTATTCAGGTGGGAACCTTTACTTAAAAGGTGAACATAGGGACATTTTCAACAGCAGTGTTATTTGTGTTGAAGTCAAGGTGCTGCATTACAAGAAACACTTCGGCTATGAAAGGTATTGTAACGAATCAGAATATTTTCTTACCGGAAAGCACTGGGAACCCAAAGAAAAGAATTTGAGGAAATATGCTTTTGATCCACACAATCCATCACACAAATGTTCCGGTCAGCTACTTTCAGATGTAGCAAGAGGCGCATATCTTTTGGGAAAACAAAATGATATTGAAAGGCTCTATTTAGTAGGGGTGATTATTGGTGAAGGTGATGGTTCTGTAATTGATTTAGATGGGAATGAAGTACGTGATTCTTGTGCATGTATCTCTGAACGGATTTATGATTTGATTAACTGCTTGAAAGAGGTCGATGATGACCACCAGGGATTAGGCTATATGCATTATGGCAAACTAAAAGCATACACTCCGAGCCTGTCAATAGATTTAGACCAAAAGAAATTGGATATTGAAGTACATGTTCATCCTGTTGAAAGTTATGATAACAACACAGAAGAAGCGGTGTCCATGTACCCGTACCACATTGTTTTAAGTAAAGTCATTACTACTTGATACAGCTATTATAGAAACGATAACCAGCCCGTTTAGCATTCTGAGTAGAATCAAAAACAGCCGTACAATTCTTACAATTATAATGCTGACAACCAGAACTATGTAGAACATGACTTTTCACATTACCATAATATATACCTGCGCCACCTTGAACCGCAGCATTTTTTCCACCACTTCCGTTTCGTTTTTCTGCTCTCCATTCCCACGGTGATTGAGGGTTCTTGTCTCTCCATAAGCCCAACCTGGATTCTCGTGCCTGTTTTTCAAGGTCTAACCAATCGTCACAGAAGCTCCACTCACAGTATTTCCGGTAAACCCAACCATACCATTAGCAATGTGATCTGTTCGCTTAAATTAAGGCCATTAATGTACACAAAACCAACTGTTCTACCATACCGATCAGTGGTTTCCTTTTCTATCCTATTGCCCGTATATTCCGTTACGATAGGAGCAATGGTTTTGTGGAAGGCTTTCACAGGAAAATGAAACTCATCCAGAGAAGAGCATACAGATTCAGGAACTTTGAAAATTACAGGATGCGGGTTAAGGTCTTGTGCGGATATTGAAAAATAGAAAAGTTGCTCCATTAGGTTACGACAAAAATCAGACTACCCTCCTTCTTTGGGGTAGACCCATTTTATTTCAAATACGCCTACCATTTGCCTACCAGCAACCTAAAACAAAAAAAACCCGTCACGAATAATCGTAACGGGTTAATATGTAAAAGCCTGTAAAGGCTAAAGATAATCATGGTGGCGATGCAGGGAATTGAACCCCGGACACTACGGATATGAGCCGTATGCTCTAACCATCTGAGCTACATCGCCATTGAGATGAGGCGAAATTTTTACCGTATTGAGAAGGCGCTGTCAATACTTTTTCACCGCTCTCATTAAATAAAATGCTACAACGTAAAAAGGCTTCCCATATGGGAAGCCTTTTTCACAACATTAATCCTTTCCCCAGCAATCTACAAATAAGCCGGGGTAAGTACCTTCAGGAAAATTGAATTCTTGCAAAAACAAAAATTTAATCTGTAAGGTACTTAAAGGATCTGACGAATCTTACATCATTCCGCCCATTCCACCCATTCCACCCATGCCGCCCATTCCTGGAGGCATTCCACCACCAGCAGCACCAGCTTCCTCAGGCTTATCAGCAATGACACACTCGGTGGTCAGAAGCATACCGGCAACAGACGCAGCATTCTGCAGTGCAGTTCTGGTCACTTTTGCAGGATCGATAACACCAGCAGCAATAAGGTCTTCATACTCTTCACTTGCGGCATTGAAACCATTCGCGCCAGTAAGGCTTTTCACATGCTCGACAATGACAGAACCTTCGCGGCCTGCGTTATTTGCAATCTGACGAACAGGTTCTTCAAGAGCGCGGAGAAGGATATTTCTACCAACAGCCTGCTCACCTGGAAGATTAAGTGCAGCAAGAGCGGGAAGACAACGAATATAAGCAACACCACCACCAGGGACAACACCCTCTTCGACAGCGGCACGGGTTGCATTCAGTGCATCTTCAACGCGAGCTTTCTTCTCTTTCATTTCGATTTCGGTTGCAGCGCCAACATTGATTACCGCAACACCACCGATCAACTTGGCAAGACGCTCCTGGAGCTTCTCACGATCGTAATCAGAAGTGGTATCTTCAATCTGGGTACGAATCTGCTTTACACGTGCGCCAAGCTTATCTTTGTCACCGGCACCATCTACGATGGTTGTGTTGTCTTTATCGATCACAACACGTTTACAGGTTCCAAGATCGTTGACCGTAACATTCTCCAGTTTGATACCAAGGTCTTCAGTGATGACCTGGCCGCCAGTGAGAACAGCGATATCTTCCAGCATTGCCTTACGACGATCACCAAAACCTGGAGCTTTAACAGCTGCAACATTGAGAGTACCGCGAAGCTTGTTGACCACGAGGGTTGCAAGGGCTTCGCCGTCAACATCTTCAGCAATGATCAGCAGACCTTTACCCATCTTGGCAACAGACTCAAGAACAGGGAGAAGATCTTTCATGCTGGAAACTTTCTTTTCAACAAGAAGAATGTATGGATCTTCCATACTTACTTCCATACGATCTGGATCGGTTACAAAATATGGAGAGAGGTAACCCCGGTCAAACTGCATACCTTCAACTACATCGAGGGTGGTCTCCATTGACTTGGCTTCTTCAACGGTGATAACACCTTCTTTACCAACCTTGTCCATGGCTTCTGCAATGATGTTACCGATGGTCTCGTCACTGTTTGCAGAGATGGTTCCAACCTGAGCGATTTCTTTCTGCTCTTTGGTAGGAGTCGCAATTTTAGCAAGTTCCGCGATAACAACCTCAACACCTTTATCGATTCCGCGCTTGATTTCCATTGGATTACCACCGGCCGCTACAAGCTTTACACCTTCAGTGTAAATTGCCTGGGCAAGTACGGTTGCAGTGGTGGTACCATCACCGGCTACATCAGAGGTCTTAGAAGCAACTTCTTTAACCATCTGCGCGCCCATGTTCTCAAACTTATCGGAAATTTCAATCTCCTTTGCAACAGTAACACCATCTTTGGTGATCGTTGGAGCGCCAAAAGATTTTTCAATCAGTACGTTACGTCCTTTAGGACCTAAGGTTACTTTTACTGCATCAGCAAGGATGTTTACACCTGCAAGGATAGACTCACGGGCTTTAACGCCATACTTAATTTCTTTACCAGCCATTATTCTAATCTCCCTATTTAACGAGATAACTATTTTAAATTGTAACCGTTAATCAGTAACGTAGTAATCCTACTTCTCAATAATTCCAAGAATATCATCTTCACGCATGATCAGGTAATCTTCACCGTCTAACTTCACATCGGTGCCACCGTATTTGGAAAAAAGCACCTTGTCACCTGCGGCAACTTGTAAGGCAACTCTTTCACCTTTATCAGACAGTTTACCAGGACCAACCGCTACTACTTCGCCCTCAGCTGGCTTCTCTTTAGCGCTATCAGGAATGATAATACCGCCAGCAGTTTTCTCTTCTTCCTTAAGCCTTTTAACCAAAAGACGATCATTCAATGGACGAATTTTCATTACTTCCTCCTAACTACAATTAAATTTCAAAAAAAAAGGGCCCATCGATTTGTTTATGGATTCCCAACTTGCTCGTACCCAATCACTGGGTACCTCTCAAACTGGGCAAAAATATAGGGGCTGATTTTTAAAAATCAAGGGAGGAAAATAAAAAAAAAGAAGGAGGGGTAACGCGGACCTGTCAACACACAACAGGCCCGCTAATTATTTGTACTTACATGACTTTCACCCAACACGAACAACCCATTTAAAGGGGTCTTCCTGACGTCCCGCCTGAATTGCCTGCAACTCGGAAAAGAGCCGTGCGGACAGCTCTCCTGTCTTGCCACCATTTATAATATAGCTCTTTTGCTTATAGAAGAGTTCTCCTACCGGAGAAATTACCGCAGCAGTCCCTGAGCCAAATACTTCCTGCAACGTTCCGTTACTGTTTGCCGCTACAACCTCGTCAATAGTGATCTGGCGCTCCACAACCTCAACTCCCCAGCTCTTTGCAAGAGCAATGACGGAATTGCGGGTAAGACCACCCAGAATCGAGCCACCAAGAGGCGGGGTAATAAGTTCATCACCGATTTTAAAGAAGATGTTTGAGGTACCCACCTCTTCTATATATTTATGTTCGCAGGCATCCAGCCACAGCACCTGGGTGTAACCCGCTTTTTTAGCCATCTCTGACATATATAGAGAAGCTGCATAGTTACCAGCGGTCTTCACATGGCCAACACCACCCTTTACCGACCTAACATATTCATCGCTTACATAAATTTTAGTGGGATTGCATCCTTCCGCGTAATAAGCACCAACCGGTGACATAATTATGAAGAAGTAGTATTCATTTGCAGGACGCACACCCAGTACCGGTTCCACGGCAATCATGGTCGGTCTGATATAAAGGCTTGATCCTTCACCCTCAGGCACCCAGTCTTTCTCAAGATAAACCAGAGCTTTGAGGGCTTTGACAACCTTCTCCACCGGAATTCTGGGCATGCACATCCGAAGAGCCGAGTTGTTCATGCGCTCAAAGTTGTCTGAGGGACGGAAAAGAAATAACTGATTATCCTCCCCCCGATATGCCTTCAGGCCTTCAAATATCGCCTGGCCGTAGTGGAAAACCATAGCCGCAGGATCAAGGTTAAAGCTCTGATAGGGACAGATTTTTGAATCATGCCAGCCCTCTTCGCGAGACCATTTCATAAAGTACATATGGTCAGTGAAATGAACTCCAAACCCAAGTTTATCTGCTGAGGGTTTTTCCTTCAGTTTTCCTGCTTCCACTTTTTCCAGTGCAATTTCAAGGTTTTCCCACATTCGTCCATTCTCCTCAACAACGCGTATTTCTCTTTGCTTAATCAATTCAAAGCTATATAGTTTTTAACAGTTTTAAAAAAATCAAACTGCATTATAATCGTATGCGACACAGCAAAGTACCTCAGCTATAGGTTATTTTGCAACCCAAATTCATCCACAGCCTCAACCAAGCCTAAATTAACATGAGCAGATACGTATGACGAAACTACCTCATCAGCTCAACGAGCCCACAAAAGCACCAGAAGGCACCAAATATTTTCTGGTTGTTTTTATGATCTCCATCTTTTTTTTCGGGAAGATCCTTTGGCCTTTCTGGTCCATACTTGTGCTCGCTTTTTTACTGACGAATCTCTTCCGGCCGATATATATCTGGATCAGCCGAAAAACCCCGGATGTCCTTGCATCAGCATTGACCTGTATGCTCATCATTGCAATCGTCATCGTTCCCCTGGTTTTTTTCGTATTTTCACTGACAGACGAAGCACTGACCCTATACAGCTGGGGGCGTGACAGCCGGGTTGGCTTAAAACTCCAGACTTTTCTTCAGGAAAGTCCTCTGATTTTCAAGCTCCAGGAACAACTCCATCAGGTGGGTTTTACTTTTAACCCGTCCCAGGTGACAGAGACGTTTTCCTACCTTGTGAAAAAAGGCGGGCTTCTTCTGTACAACCAGGCAAGCGGCTGGGCGGCCAATATCCTGCAATTTCTGTTTCTCTTTTTTATCATGATCCTGGTCATTTTTTTCCTGCTGATGGATCAGCCGAAATTAATCGCCCACATGATCCGGCTCTCCCCCCTGCCTGAGAATGAAAACCATTTACTCATTGAAAAATTTCAGGAAATTGCCAATGCAATCCTTAAGGGAAATGGGATTTGCGGGCTCATCCAGGGAATATTAGGCGGGGTAGTGTTCTCAGTACTAGGCCTGAACTCCCCACTTCTCTGGGGCAGTATAATGGCAATTCTTGCCTTTTTACCGATCTTTGGGATTGGCCTTGTGATGATTCCAACTGCCGGTTTTCTTTTTCTCAGCGGACGGCTCAGCGCGGGTATTTTTCTCTTTATTTTTTATATTCTGCTCTCTTTTTCCGTCGAATATATCGTCAAACCGAAAATGGTGGGAGAGCAGGTCGAAATGCCGACACTCCTTGTCTTCCTCTCTATTATTGGTGGGCTGAGTGTTTATGGTGTACTCGGAATCATATACGGTCCACTCATTATAACCGCATTTTTAACCCTGTCTGACATCTATCTTGCCCGCTATGACAGGTAACAGACCAAAATGAATAAAGGCCCAAGCCACCAAAAGATATTAAGTAAAATCAATAGGTATGACATCCCAGCAGGTCACCATATCCTTGTTCCAGGTGACAACACGTGTTTTTGAGTCCTGAGAAACGACAATTCCCAGGATATTTCTTAAGCGGTGGCACAGATAGTAAAAAGATCTGTGCCTGGTTCCAACACTCTCAACGCGCTCTACCTGGCGTCTCACCCCCTCGGGGTCCGTGGCCAGTGCCACAGTGCCACCCATCTCCATTGTTCCCTGAATAATCCCTCCAAACCCTATCAGCTCAAGGTTTTCCGTCGTTACAACCGCGCCATCAACCCCTGTAAGTCTTGCCATAAACCTGGCAAACTTGAATATCCTCTCATCGAGCGTCGTCAACTCATCGACCTGCAGGGAGACATAATCCTTCCAGCCAGCAACATAATCTGGCCCGTACAAACTGCCGAAATGCTTTGCCATAACCTCCATTATCTGCAAAACCGTGTCCTGTAGCTTGTTTCTTTTTTTATCTTCGGCAAAGCGGTATTTCAAATCTATATAGGGGTTATCATTGGCGATACATTCTGCCATATCACCAGGAATACTGATAATCGTGCCACCATGACCCGAACGCCGAACGGTACTGATGACATGTTTGAAAAACTGCAGATAAAGATCTGAGATAAAAGAGACATCTATCTGAGCCCAATCATTACTCACATTGCGCGGATTTTCAGCGTGAAGGGCGAACAAGGTATCCCGTGCAGATTCAAACCGCTGCTTCATCCAGACAGACTGAAAAACGTTGACCGTTGGAGAGATAATATTTCCACCACTGAGCTGGGCAAGAATATCAAGCCCCCTGCAGACAATCAATCTGCCAGAGCCGACCACATTAATGCCGAGGGCTTTTGGCAAAGGGGTTGCCTGCTTGCTTCCTCCGTGAATGATATGCATCCAGCGGGATCCTGAGTGGATAAGTCCCCAGATCTGCAGCCCGTCCTGACGACTGTATTTAACACCGATCATTGAGTTATTATAATCAATGGATGGTCCAAGTTTGAGCAACTCATACTCATTGTAGGGTCTTGGGACATTGAAAAGGAGGGTAAAGAGCCCATTACTTTCTCCAAGGCCATCTTCATCGATATCTTCGGGCTCACAGAGCATCAGGCGAAAGCGAAGCCCCCTGGCTTCTTCCTGCATCTGACTCACCTGATAACAGGTCGAAACCAGGTCCTCCAGAACCTCTATGTCAGGCAGGCGCTGGTATTTTTTCCCCCCTCTATTGTCGAGTAAACGCCAGAGGGCCAACAGTTCAAAAACCAGATCTTTGGGATATTTATGTATCATAATTCGCGGATGGTCCGAGGTTTAGCTATTAAAAAAACACCTGTGCTCACATTATTGTATATCTTTACGTTACTCAAGCATGAAGAGGTATTTATTTCATTCAACTGCAAATATGTGCTACTATAGCGCTGAAGAAAAAATATATACGCCGTATACAACGCAGTTGTCCTTTACCATAGGAGATTCGTCAGATGAAGATAGTTGTCGGATACAAAGGTACCAACGTCGGTCAGGATATTCTCCAACTTGCACTCAAGCATGCGAAAGCTTTTGATGCCAAGGTGTTCCTTATCACTTCTCTTGCAGGAGGGGAAAAAACTACCCGTGAACAGGTGACTGAAGCCGAAGAAAACCTCAAGAAAGCAGGAGACTACCTCACCAACGAAGGTGTCTCCAATCAAACCCATCTGCTCATCCAAGGCAGGTCCCCTGGAGAAGACCTGGTAACTTTTGCGGCAGAGAACAACTGTGATTCAATCATCCTTGGAGTGAAAAGCCGCTCAAAGGTTGGTAAGATCCTTTTCGGCTCCACAGCCCAATTCGTTATCTTAAGAGCGCATTGCCCTGTTACTACAGTGAAATAAATACCCCGGCAATCCACCTTACCCTGCTGGTAGATTGCCGTTTTTCAAAAAACCTCTATCACATCCTCCATCCTCCGCGCTCCCCTTGAGATCATGAGTCTTCATTTTCATCTGCTCCCTTTCGGAGCTGATCTAATTTCCCGGGATTGTCCCCCGCATCCTATCGAAATTAGATCTTTTACTCCTGACAATCTTAAGGTATGTTTGTTTTTCGAGGTGGCACTTTACGTTAACTGAAAGATCCTGGAGAAGAATATGGAAAAGGTATTTTTGGTCAGTGGAAGTCGTACCGCCGTCGGAAGTTTCGGTGGATCGCTCAAATCCGTACCCGCAATTGAGCTTGGCTCAAAGGTTATTACCGAGGTGCTTAAAAAAAGCTGTCTTCGCCCTAAATTAAGTCACTTAATGGAGGTAGGACGTCCGGATGCCCTGCAAAACCACGGGCAGCTTGAAATAGAGAGGTCTGCTCACTCCTGGGATCAATCCGCTGCAGAAATCGTGATTGACGAAGTAATAATGGGCAACGTTTTGCAGACTGGTCAGGGACAAAACCCCGCCCGTCAGGCCATGATCAAAGCAGGTATCCCAAAGGAAACGGCGGCATTTACAATCAACAAGGTTTGTGGCTCCGGTCTTAAAGCTATCACCCTTGCAGCCACTGCGATCATGGCCGGACAGGCCGATGCGGTAATCGCCGGAGGAATGGAGAATATGTCCATGGTTCCTATGGCACTCCCCAAAGCACGCTGGGGCCACAGGATGGAGGTCAGCGGCAGCGGTGAAGTGACCGATTTACTCGTTTATGACGGACTCTACGAGATTTTTTATGGCTACCACATGGGTATTACTGCAGAAAACATTGCCAGTAAATACGGCATCAGCCGTCTGGAGCAGGATGAGCTGAGCGTTCTCAGTCACAATCGTGCCCTGCAAGCCATCCGAAACGGATGTTTCAAAGACGAGATTGTGCCAATACTCATGAAAAGCCGAAAGGGCGACCAGGTCTTTGATACAGACGAGCGGCCGATGGAGACAAATCTTGAGAAGATGGAGCGGCTCCGCCCTGTATTTAAAAAAGATGGCTCCGTAACTGCAGGTAACGCCTCAGGCATAAACGATGCCGCTGCCGCAGTACTTCTGGTCTCCGGCTCTAAGGCGAACGAACTCGGTTTGCAGCCTATTCTTGAAATAAAAGGGTTCAGTTCAGCCGGCCTTGATCCTGCCTATATGGGCCTTGGCCCTGTTCCTGCTATCCGTTCGGTTCTGAGCAGGACGGGTATCCAGCTCTCCGACCTCGATACTATCGAACTGAACGAGGCCTTTGCCTCCCAGGCGATCGCCTGCATGAGAGAGCTTAACATCCCCATTGATCTGCCAAACCAGGTGGGAAGTGGCATTTCTCTCGGCCATCCCATTGGCTGCACGGGAGCCCGACAGGTGGTCACAGGGATGCATCAGATGGTGCAAAATGACTTAAACATGGGATTGTTTTCCATGTGCATAGGTGGAGGAATGGGAATGGCTATGATCGCCGAACGAGTGGGCTGAGCCCGTATGTAAAAACGGCTGGTCAATCTTTAATTGACCAGCCAACACCCCTTATGCCCTCTTCATTCTAATTTCTCAAATCCGACAGAAACGGGTTTACCCGTAAAAACTCTTCAATTTCCTCTGCAGGTCGTGCCGGACTGTAGAGAAAACCTTGGAGATGAGGGCATCCAAGTTCAACCAGGAGCTGCCGCTGCTCCTCTGTCTCCACTCCCTCGGCAATTACTTCAAGGTTGAGACTGGTTGCAAGAGCTATAATCGTCGTGGTAATGGTCACATCGTCTTCGTTGTCTGGCAGGTCCCGAACAAAAGATCGGTCTATTTTCAACCTGTTGATCGGCAGTTTTTTCAAATAACTCAGAGACGAATAGCCCGTGCCGAAGTCATCAACTGCCAGCCTGATCCCCTGTTCTGCCAACCTGCGGAGAAAGACAATAGCAGCCTCGGGATCGCTCATAATATGCCCCTCCGTTATTTCCAGCTCAATCCACTCCGGCCTGCAATCATATTTCACCAGTGTCTCTTCAAGGTGGCTTATAAACTCTGGATGCTGCAGCTGGCGGGTGGACAGGTTCAGAGAGAGCGTTCCCGGCATAAGCCCGGCTTTATGCCAGAGCCCCAGCTGACGAATGGCTTTTTCCATAATAAGAAGATCCAACTGTACGATGAGGCCGGTATCCTCGGCAAGGGGAATGAATTTCTCTGGTGAAACAAACGTGTCTCCATCGAACCAGCGTACCAGAGCCTCCAGACCAATTATAGCATTGGTTCGCCCCTCCAGCTGAGGTTGAAAATAGACCTTGAAGACATCATCTTCTATCGCCTGACGCAGTTTGCTTTCAAGGGTCAGCCGTTCAATTGCCCGCTCCGTCATTTCCTTGCTGTAGAAACAATACCGGTTGCGACCATCCTTTTTCGCCTTATACATGGCAGCATCGGCGTTTTTGAGAAGATCGCCGGCTGTCACCCCACCTTCGGGAAAGGTCGCCACCCCAAAACTCGCACTCAAATAGACCTTTCTCGATTCAATCACCACCGGCTCCGCTATACACTCCCTGATTCGCTCAATGGTCGTTATAATGACTTTGCTGTCACCCACGGTATTGAGCAAAACAATAAATTCGTCCCCACCGAGACGGCAGATAGTGTCCGTTTTCCGCAGGGTCTCCTGGAACCTTCTGGAAACCTCTAACAAAACCTCATCCCCAAACTGGTGACCGTAGGAGTCATTTACTTCCTTAAAGTGATCTAAGTCGATAAAAACAATGGCAATGCTTTCATCTCCAATCCCGTGTACTTCAAACTGATCCAGGAGATCTTTCAACTTGTCTCGCAGGAACATGCGGTTAGGTAGACCCGTGAGATCATCATGTTTTGCCTGATAATTGAGCTCCCGCCGTACCAGCAGATCTTTTCGCCACAACAAAACAACCAACACCTGCAAAACAATTACCGAGGCAAGCACAACACCCGGCATAAACAGGTCAAAATCGTGGAAATAGATGGGACGCCGAACCTGGAGGTAGACCTTTTTCACTTCATCAACAGGCTGGAGATATTCCAGCTGGGTAAGATGTTTTTTGCCCGGCTCTATCTGCCGATCACCAACCAGTCGCTGTTCCTCGTCTACAATAATTGAACCCACGGTAAACTGCTCTTTAATAGGCAACAGGAGAGTCTTCAGGTCGATATTGACAATATAAAGACCATTCACCTTCTCCAGCCGTTCTTCCCTGGTTGCCGGTACGGTTATACCTGCATAGGTTGCCTTCAACAGATAGTAGGTCTGCAAATCCACAGCTTTAAAAAAGTTATATACGGTAACAATATTAGAGCTTTCAATGGCCTCAAGCACACCATCGCGAAAATACGGACTGTTGAGCAGGTCGTAACCATAGTACATGGACAAGCGATAACTTGATGGTTCAATACGGACAATTGGCGCATAGCGGGACTGGTCTTCCTCCCTGACGAAAGATTCCGATTCCGGCTCAAATCTCTTAATCGTAAAATCATACAAACCATAATCACGCATGGACTCTTCAAAGTTTACACGCTCATCATGAGAAACCAGTCTCGCAAAGCCTATGGCGGTAAGAAAAGGATAGTTTTTCAGCAGATCGCCGGAAAAATTTGCAAAAGAAGAGGGCGAGCGATCATGACTTGCCTGATAATAACTTACAAGACTTGTCAGGATACCTTTTGTCGTCGAAAACTTATCTGAAATATCTTTTCGGATGACATTATTAACCGTAAAATTGAATTGTTTTTTCTGCTCATAAAACTGGTATTGAAACTGTAGCAATACTGCCCCCAGTACAATACAAAGATTTACTATAATTATTGCACTCTTCGTTTTTCTGGAGAACAGTGAGTGCCTGGCCATATCAATCAACAACCAGCTTTTGAGATTTTTCCACAAACTCTTCTGGAAGGATGATACCTGTAGCCTTGATAAGCCTGGAATTCACCCAACTGGTCCAGCTTCGATTGGCAACTATGGCTATGTTTTTTATGGGAAATCCCTGCAGTACGCCAAGCGCAGCTTCTCCAGCCCATTTCCCCTGCTCTTCTGCCTGTATTATGAACCCCACCATAGAAAAAGGAATCATCCACTGATAGGTAGTCAGCACCAGTTTACTGCTATTATGCAAAATAAATTCTTTCATTTCATCATCCTTCCACCCCTCTATGGCTGAGTTATGTCCTAAGATGATATAATCTTTTGTCTTCTGAGCCCTGAGATAGTGCTCCTTCCATTCATCAACTGTTTTTACCAGTATTTTTTCTAATTCAAAATTGTTTTTCCGAGCATATTTGACAAAATAACCAACATCTTTTCTATCAGTCAGGGTGTCGTCGCCGATAAAAAGCCCTCGTTTACCTTTACTCACGAGAGCCGCCAACTCAAAGAGAGCTGCAACGGGAGTCACCTCAATCATTCCTGTAACGTTTTTATAGGGAAAGCCATACTCCTTCGCAGTCCAGTTTACGCCGCAGAAAATAAATGGGATAGAGCTCTTCTTGAAATACTTTTGGATAACATATTTCGCCGCATTATCGTCAGAGGTGATAACCACGTCTGGCTTGTATTGATCTATCAGTTCTTTTGCCTCCTGAGCCTTCTGCAGGATATAGGACTCCTCTCTGTTTCTTTTCGTATCCATATTAAACTGGATAAAAGTGCAATGACCATTCAGCACTTCCCGCAGGCTCGCCTCTATACCATCAGACCATTCATAGCCCTTATGGTAAGAAGAAATGTAAACACAGACAGGAAGGGGGGCAGAAAAAACAGTTGAGGCAAAAAAGATCATCATTGCTGCAGAAAGGAGTGGGTGTAATTTGAGAATCATATTGTCCCGAACCGTGTTAGAAACGAAAGAAAAATATTGCGTTTATTTTGCAGGCCACCTCAATTAACACTTTTTTCATATCATATACAAGTAGCGGTTTATAAAATAGAAAAAACAATTCCTGTAACAGCTAATCCACATGCTTTACCGGATTTTTCCTGTAGAGATCACTCGGTTTCCCGTCTCTATATATTGCTTCAAGGTACAGGATTTTTCGTGGCAGCTGGGAAGGAGCGCCCCGGCTCACAAGAAATGTGGCCCTGCCACCTTCATGAATCCCGCTGAATGTGTCAATTCCCAGCATTTCAGCTCCAACAACTGTTGCGGCATGAAACATCTGGCTCAATGAATAACCGGCCTTTTTATAGAGTTTCATCTCTTCAACCATTGATTCCCCGTGCAAAACCCCAAGACTTCCAGCATCGGTTCCAAGGGCGACCCTCACCCCGCACTCCCTGGCCAGGCGAAGCTGATCTAATTGATGTTCTACGTTTTTCTCTATTACCTTTGCATCGGCTGTAGTTCGGTTTGCGTCAAGATTGAGGCCAAAGGCCTTCATGGTAAAAACCGTCGGGACCCAATAAGTCCCTTTTTCTGCCATCATCCGGATATTCTCTTCCCCCATGAAAAAACCATGTTCAATGGAGTGACAGCCTGCAGCAACCGCCCTGCGCACGGGTTCTCTGCCATTTGCATGGACCATAACCTTCTGTCCTCTCTGCCCGGCAGCCTCAACCAGTTCTTCCAGTTCCTGCTGGCTAAACTGCGGTTCCGTCTGCTTTGCAAAAACATGAAGACTGTTGAGGCCTGAATTTACAACCTTTACAAGATCCCCTTCCTTCGCATCTTCCAGGTAGGTTTTGACAAGACTTTTATCTGCTGGCACAGCCCTGCCAATAAGACCTCCATAGCGTCCCTGCCGATGGTAGGCTCTGCCGGCGGACCTTAAAACCATTTCCGGGTGCATCCTCGGGCTGCGACTAAAAGCCTCCGCGCAACCACCCCGATCGCCACCGTCACGAGCAGCGAGGACTCCATGGGAAAAGAGATAGTGCAGATGTCGTGCAATCGCAGGTTCCAGTTCCTCACAATCTGCAACCAACTGCCTCTCCCGGGTTTGCCTGTCTGTGGTTGACGACATAAACAGATGGATGTGACTATCAACAAGCGGTGGGAAAACAGTGCAATGGGAAAGGTCAGTTACCCGTGCGAGATCCTGCTGCAAATTTTCCTCTGCAGGCCTAATCGAGCTAAAACGACCATTTTCGAGTTCCAGCAGGACATCATTTTGAACCGGGCCACCTGATCCATCTATGAGCCAACCTGCACGAACATATGTTTTTTCCATTTTGCACCCGCCTGTAATTAAGACATTCATTATTATCAACCAGCTATTTACATTTACACTAATGATCGGCTAATAATTAGTCAAAGTAATCAAAAGAGGATTCAGAACACTGTATTTACCACCTTCAACCATATTCGCCATGAACCGTTATTTCACACCACCTCTTCCCATTCGAAACAGCCATGTACAGACCACTCTCACAAGCCTGAGAGTTCGGAAATATCTGGCAAAGAAAAAGGCAACGGTTCTCAAGCAACACGAACAACAGATCATCCTGAACTGCAGTGATGGTGTGCGGCTCCTCGGCGCCTACAGCCAATATCCTGCCGGGGCAAAAGGGCTGGTCGTCCTCATTCATGGCTGGGAAGGGTCTGCTGATTCCAGCTATATGCTCTCGGCCGGCAGTACACTGTTCCAGGCGGGTTATAGTATTTTTCGTCTCAATCTCAGGGATCATGGAGAGAGTCATCACCTCAATCCTCAACCATTCAACTCAAGCCGTCTCATTGAAGTGGTTGATGCCGTAAAAGAGATCCGCAGACTTTTCCCCCATCGAAAATGTTTTCTTGCCGGATTTTCCCTTGGTGGCAATTTTGCCATAAGAGTAGCCCTAGAAGCCCCTAAAAGCGGCCTGCGACTCTCAAGAATCGTGGCCATAAGCCCCCTTGTCAACCCTCTGACGACCACAGAGAACATGGAGGACAACCACAAGATATACCACCATTATTTCGTCAAAAAATGGAAGAAATCCCTGAGAAAAAAAATGGAGTGTTTTCCTGAGATGGGAGACGGGTCAATCCTACTGCAATTGAAGACATTACGGCAGATGCACGACTACTTTGTTCCCCTATATACGAATAGCACAACCACGGCGGCCTACTTTGACACCTACCGCCTCAAGCCCGAGGAAATGCAGAACCTTGTGATCCCCACCCAAATCATAAGTGCCAAGGATGATCCGATTACCAGGGTTTCAGAATTGAAAATCTTCGCAGACATGGATATAGCCGCCCTGAAAATAGACAAGATTCCCTACGGCGGGCATTGCGGATTTATCGAAAATTTAAAGTTTGACAGCTGGCTGGACCGGCAACTGGTCAAACTTTTCAACGATGCGGGCAGATAGACAGCCCCGCTTCACCAAACGTTTATCAGCGCCTATTTACAACCTGAGTCCTTTCAACGAAAGACTGTACCCAATAGAAAAAAAGCTCGAGAAATCGTATAATCCACAGTAATTTTGGCATAATCAATAACAGCAGGTAAAGGTATAAAGCAATGCAAGACGAAACCAGACTCAATGGTTTAACATGGCCAGAACGTGATTCCAGCAAGGCAACGACAGTGAACCCGCCCATATACAAAGGCTCTACTGTAATTTTTGAACGTTATGCTGACATGCTACAGATCAGCCAGAAAAAGTACCAGGGGATAACCTACGGCACGGACCGTCTTCCCACCCAGCGTCAGTTTGAAGAGGCCCTGAGAGAACTCGAAGGTGGCCACATTACAAGGGCCTTTCAATCCGGAATTGCTGCGATTCAGACCACTCTCATGGCCTTTTGCAAAAGCGGCGATCATATTCTTCTCTGCGACAATGCCTACAGTCCCGGCCAGCATTTCTGCAAAACCATCCTGAAAAAATTTAATGTAGATTGCACACTCATACCACCCAACGTTGGCGCAGATATCGAGCAATACATCCAGGAGAACACCGTTCTGATCCTCCTGGAATCCCCGGGTTCCATAACTTTTGAGCTGCAGGATATCCGGGCAATAGTAGCTGTCGCCAAGCAGAAAAACATTGTCACGGTAATGGATAATACCTGGGCTACACCGCTGTTTTTAAAGCCTCTGGCTCTTGGGATTGATGTCTCCATTCATTCTGTCACCAAATATATCTCCGGTTACTCTGATGTGCTGGCGGGAGCGGTCACCGTTGGAGAAAAATACAGTGCCATTTTTGCTAAATTTTACAAAATAATGGAGATTTATACCCCGGCTGAAGAGTGTTATCTTTCTCTTCGAGGCCTGCATTCCCTGGGCCCCCGTCTCCGCCAGCATGAACAGTCCGCCCTCAACATTGCCCAGTGGCTTGCTTCTCATCGTCTTATTGACCAGGTTCTGCATCCAGCCCTGCCGACTCATCCTGAGCACCATCTCTGGAAACGTGACTTTACAGGCTCCTCCGGCCTCTTTAGTTTCACCTTTAAGGACGATTACAGTGAGGAGGAGATGGGCCGCTTCATAGACGCGCTGCAACTCTTTCATCTCGGTTTCAGTTGGGGAGGATACAAGAGCCTTGTGACAGCAGGAAAAATAAAGAGAACAACCCCCTGCAGATACGAGAACAAAACCATTGTCCGCCTCAATATCGGTCTTGAGGCCGTAGAAGATCTTCAGAAAGACCTTGATGCGGCTTTATCCCGTTTACCATAGTAGCAGCTACCTGACAGGCAGGAGCAATATTAAACCAAAAGAGATTCCTTTGAATAATTTACAACAGATACCAACGGTTACTCAACGTGAGGCGATTGCAAAGCCAACCTCAGCCATCCAGCCCCCGGCCGAAATTGCAGCTGGCGTCTGCTGAGGCCCCAAACCTCCCCCACGGTCCGGTGGGCATGAAAAAGCAGGATACGAGATACTCTTTTTTGTAGATGATTTTAATGAGACCCCAGCAGGTGCTGTACCCCGCGTTGCCACCTCTCTTTGCCTGCGTGATCATCTGGGAACCATTGGTGCCAGAACGGGATACCAGAGAAACAATTACAAGGTTACACCCGGACTGTACTGTGCTGGAAAAGCAGGGAAGAACTCTCCCGTACTCGTCACAGCAAACTACAAGCTCAGTTTTGATGCGTTAAGAAAAGAACTGAAGAACCTGGACTGCTGGATTCTGGTCGTGGACACGAGGGGGATCAACGTCTGGTGTGCCGGGGGGAAAGGCACCTTTTCTGCCGAAGAAATAGCCTATCAGGTGCAAAAAGCAGAGCTTGGAAAAATCGTCAGCCACCGGCAGCTCATCCTTCCTCAGCTCAGTGCCAATGGGGTGGCGCTCCACAAGTTAAAACACCTCTGCGGCTTCAGAGGACAATTTGGCCCCATACGGGCAGCAGACCTCCCCGAATATCTGCGCACCGGGACTGCCAGTGACACCTTGCGAAGTGTCAGCTTTTCCCTGAGAGAAAGGGCAGCTCTCATTCCCCTTGAAGTATGTCTGCAGATAAAACCCTTGTTGTTTTTCATCCTCTTTTCTTTATTTCTCTCGGGAATCTCCACCGAAGTGTACAGTCTTCATCAGGCATTACAGAGAACCACAACGGCTACAATGAGCACCTTGATGGCAATTTTCACCGGTGCGATCGTAACTCCTCTTTTTCTCCCCTGGATCCCCCCAAGGCAGTTTTGGGTCAAAGGCCTGATGACCGGAGCCGCAGGAGCTGCCCTGTGGAGCACCCTTGTTCCTTCTCCTCCAGTTGACACAGCAGCCCTTGCCCTGTGGAGCATGGGATGTTCTTCCTATCTTGCCATGAATTTTACCGGTTCCACCGTTTTCACTTCCTTATCGGGTGTCGAAAAGGAGATGAGAAAAGGCCTGATCTTTCAAGTCGGTGCAGCTACGCTTGCCATGGTGTTATGGCTTGCAAGCCCCTTTGTATAATTGAGAGAACCATCCATGAGAACATTCAGATATCTCGATAACGTCGCTATTCTCACTCTTGCCAGGGAAAAATGTATTGGCTGCGGTAACTGTGAAATGGTTTGCCCCCACAGGGTTTTTAAGGTAACGGGTGGCAAGGCTGACATCAAAGATCCCGATGGCTGCATGGAATGTGGGGCCTGCGCCAGGAACTGTCCAGTTGATGCAATTTATGTCAACCCCGATGATGGTTGCGGCTGTGCCATCTATATACTCAACAGCTGGCTTGGCAAAATAACCGGTAAGAGATCATCAGATTGCGGTTGTTAAAAACTCCTCACTCCGTCATATTGTTACATTTTTGCAATCATCAGATAATGTTATCACACAATTGTACGATGGAAACACATGTCCTTTCCCAAGCTCAAACCACCCCCTCCTGATTTTCAACTTTGGCCAAATAAAACATAATGTTCCTCATTATCACAACTCTATCCACAGCACCTCATCTCCCCGGTCTTTCATAATTCTTTTTAACATGAGTTTTTTTTCATTCTCAACATCTCTCTGAAATTGACAAATGGCACATCCCTTGCTATTAGGAATAATCTAACAACATTGGTACTATTATTAAACATGTGCCAAAACATGCAATAAACGCATCGGGGAGCTCTGGATAACGGCTCCCGTTGTGAGACAGAGTCAGTGGTCAAAAGAGGCCTCAAATTCAACGGAGGATGCAATGAAAAAAACCTTATTAACTGCAGTATTATCCTGTTCCACCTTGCTGGCAGTATCGGCCTTTGCAGCCGATACCATTAAAATCGGCTTTAATATTCCGATGACTGGAGATATTCCAAAAGTTGGTGAATCCTCTAAACTCTCTGCCGAGATGCTAAAAGCCGACATCAATGGAGCCGGAGGACTTGAGGTCGGTGGTAAAAAATACATGCTTGAGTTTCTTTACGAAGACAATGAGGCAAAAGCAGAGTCTGCAGTCACCACCGCACTCAAGCTGATTGAAAAAGACGAAGTCCTCGCCATGGTTGGTCCAAACTCCAGCAAGCAGGCAATTCCAGCAGGTCAGGTTGCCAATGACAACGAAACCGTAATGATTTCTCCCTGGTCGACCAACCCGGATGCCACTCTTGATCGCCCATGGGTTTTCCGCGCTGCTTTTCTTGACCCATTTCAGGGACCTGTCGCCGTCAACTTTGCTGTGAAAACCTTTGGCGCAAAAACCGCCGCCGTTCTCTACGATCTATCCAATGACTATTCAAAGGGTCTTGCTGAAATATTCCGCGATGAATTTGAAAAGAAAGTAGGCCCAGGCTCTGTCCTGGCTTTTGAAAGTCATGGAACCAAAGATCAGGATTTTTCAGCGCAGCTGACCAAGATCGCCAGTACTCATCCTGATTTCATCTTCGTACCCGACAACTACAATCAGGTTGCTCTTATTGTAAAGCAGGCACGTCAACTTGACTATAAAGGTCAGTTTATGGGCTCTGATGCCTGGGGTTCTTCTGAACTTATGACCCTCTGTGGTGATGACTGTAAAGGCCTTTACTTCTCCACCCACTATGCAGCTGCAGGTGCAACCGGTGCAACCAAAGAGTTCATTGATCGTTACAGCGAAAAATATGGCGAAACTCCGGACGATGTTGCAGCCCTTACCTGGGATGCAACCCGCATTGTCCTCCAGGCAATTCAGGATACTGGTGGCCTCACCGGAAAATTGAAAAAAGATCGCAAGGCCATTCGCAAAGCGATGTCTGAAATTCCAACTTTTGCAGGCATTACAGGTAACATGAAATTCGACGAACAGGGCGACCCCGTCAAATGTGCAGTCGTTGTTAAAATAAGCGATGAAGGCACCTTCCAGTTCACCGAATCTGTATGTCCTGAATAAAACAGAATCAAACACAGACCCAGTACAAACAGGCCGGAGCTGTCTCCGGTCTGTTGTGTTCAATTGCAACAATAAGCCTCTGGCATCAGTTTGTACAAGAGGCGTGCATTCATACCCCAGACAAGACGACGGACCAGAGGCGTTACATGCTAGAAATTATAATTCAAAATATTATTAATGCCTTGCAGTGGGGAAGCTTTTACGCCCTCATTGCTCTCGGCTACACCATGGTGTACGGAGTACTCACTCTTATCAACTTTGCCCATGGTGATGTTTTTATGGTGGGTGCATATATCTCCTTTTTCACCGCAACCCTGTTACTCTCGTTTCTGGGTGTACCCGGTTGGGTTGCTCTGGCTCTCACTATTCCCATCACCATGATGCTGACTGCCATGGTGGGCGTTTCCCTTGAGCGTATCGCCTACCGGCCGCTGCGGCGAAAAGGCGCACATAGGTTATATGTAGTTATCACCGCCCTGATGTGCGGCCTGATTCTTGAGCACGCAAATCTTGCAATCCTCGGTGCCAGTAGAAAAGCATTTCCAGAACTCATTACCACACACGTTTATAACATTGGTGGCATCACCTTCACCAATCTTAAACTGGCTGTGATCGTCACCGCAATCCTGGCGTTCTTCATTCTTCAATGGATCGTAACGAAAACAAAAGTTGGCATGGCCATGCGGGCGATATCCTACGATAAATTTGCAGTCCCCTTGATGGGCATTCCCATTGACAGCATCATCGTGGTCACCTTCGCTCTTGGTTCGGCCTTTGCGGGACTTGCGGGTATCCTCTTTGCCATGAGTTACCCGATCCTGGAACCTTACATGGGTGCCCTGATCGGCTGGAAGGCCTTTATAGCTGCGGTTGTGGGCGGTATTGGAGATATCCGGGGAGCCTTTCTTGGAGGTTTTATCCTCGGTGCAGTGGAGATACTCGTCGTTGCGGTTTTCCCATCAACATACCGCGATCTTATTGCATTTACCGTTCTTCTGATCATACTTTCCATCAAACCCACAGGTCTTTTTGGTATAGCCAAGACCACCAAGATATAAGGGAGAACGGGACTCATGAAATCACTGTTACAACGATATTCTGTTCAACTG
Organism: Desulforhopalus sp. IMCC35007; assembly: GCF_005116575.1. GTDB lineage: Bacteria > Desulfobacterota > Desulfobulbia > Desulfobulbales > Desulfocapsaceae > Desulforhopalus_A. The sequence continues at coordinate 97,554 of NZ_SWCN01000017.1, forward strand.
ATCCTGATCACTCTTGGTGGTCTCATCACTTACCTGGCCTACGAAGAGGCTATTGGCCTCTATACCCTCTCTGTACTTATGTTCATGGGTGTTAATATCATCCTGTCCACCAGTCTGAATCTGGTCAACGGAAACATGGGCGAGTTTTCCTGTGGCCATGCTGGATTTATGTGTGTTGGGGCCTACGTCTCCTCAATTCTTGGAGTACTGCTTTTTGCAAAAGATAAAGTCTTCGGGGCTCCTTTAATCAATCCCGATCTGGCCTTGTACTTCTTCCCCCTGATCATCCTTACAGGGGGCGCTGCGGCGGCTATCACCGGTCTTCTGGTTGCCCTGCCCTCGTACAAAACCCGCGGAGATTATCTGGCAATTATTACCATCGCTGCAAACTATATCATCATTTCTCTTATCGAAAATCTTGGAGTCATCGGCGGTTCCCGCGGTTTTATGGGGATGAAGACTGTGGTGAATACCATGAACGACACCTTCGATCTTCCCTGGATGGTGATATGGGTATTCATCTTTACAGTCGGATGCGTCTGGGCTCTCAGACGTTACAACTCGTCTACTTTTGGCAAAGGTGTCTCAGCAATCTGCCAGGATGAGGTTGCCGCTGAAATCATGAGCGTTAATACCAACAAGATCAAGACAATCACTTTTATGCTTTCATCCGGGCTTGCGGGTATTGCCGGCGGACTGTTCGCCTACATCATCGGCTACGTTAATCCGGGTAGCTTTAACATCCTCAAGTCAACAGAGGTGCTGGTCATGGTATACCTCGGAGGGATGGCCTCACTCTCAGGAGCCGTTCTATCTGCCATTCTCTTTACCATACTTCTTGAACTCCTCCGCCCACTGCAGATCATCAAATGGGTCGTCATCCCCCTTCTGCTCATCATATTGATGCAGTTCAGGCCCGAAGGCATCATGGGCAACCGTGAACTTTCTGATCTTTTTCCAAAGCTAAAGCGATTCTATCGGTTTAAGTAACTATGCAGGCAGATACTATGACAACAGCTCCCATCCTTGAGATTCGAAACCTGACCCAGCATTTTGGTGGATTGACCGCCATTTCAGATTTCAATATCAAACTTAAGAATAATCAAATGGCGGGCCTTATCGGTCCAAACGGTGCCGGTAAAACTACTATCTTCAACCTCGTAAGCGGCTTCTACCAACCCTCACAAGGCGAAATTTTTATCAACGGCAAACCGACCGCAGGTCTCAAACCTCATAAGGTTACTGCACTTGGTGTGGCCCGTACCTTCCAGAACATCCGCCTCTGGAACCAGATGACGGTTCTGGATAATATCAAAGTCGCACAGCACGGCAAACTTGGCTATGGCTTCTTTGACGCCCTGATGCGCACAAAAGTCTACAGGGAAACAGAAGATCGCATCAACCATGAGGCTTATGAGCTCCTTAAGGTTTTTGAACTTGATAAATTTGCAGATGACTTCCCGACCAATCTTCCCTACGGCCTGCAAAGAAAGCTTGAGATAGTCAGGGCTCTTTCTGAGAAACCAAGCCTGCTTCTGCTTGACGAACCGGCTGCGGGTTTAAATACGGTCGATATGCATGAACTCATTCGCCTGATTCGCTGGATTCATGATAGTTTTGATGTCACCATCTGGATCATTGAACACCATATGGATGTGATGATGGAACTGTGCGACGAACTCAAAGTAATTGATTTCGGCCATACTATTGCCGAAGGCCCCGCACTTGAGGTACAGAAAAACCCTGCAGTTATCACCGCCTACTTAGGAGACGAGAATATATAATGTTGCTTTCAGTCGAAAATCTCATCGTTAAATATGGAAATATTCAGGCCCTCCATGGTATCAGCTTTCATGTCAATGAGGGAGAAATTGTAACCCTGATCGGTGCCAATGGTGCAGGAAAAACCACCAGCCTTTACTCCGTGACCCGGCTTCCTCCACCAGAGGCTCCAAAGGTTGTTTCCGGAGATATCAAGATACATGGACAGTCGATTCTCGAGACCCCCGCTTCCGCCCTCGTATCAGATCTCAAGTGTGCTCTGGTCCCTGAAGGACGGCATATCTTCGGCAATCTCACGGTCATGGAGAATCTTATTCTCGCAACATACTCAAGAGACAAAAGCATAGATTTTAACCCTGAGATGGAAAGGGTTTTCACCCTATTCCCCCGCCTCAAAGAAAGAAAAAACCAACGCAGTGAATCCCTATCAGGTGGAGAACAGCAGATGCTGGCTGTAGGCCGCGCCCTTATGACAGGCTGCACCTTTCTCCTTCTCGACGAACCTTCCATGGGCCTTGCCCCGGTCTTGAAATATGAGGTGTTCAGGACCCTGAAAAGACTCAACGAAGAAGGGTTGACCATCCTCCTCATTGAGCAGAATGCCAACCTAGCTCTGCAGCTTGCCCATCGAGGCTACGTTCTCGATACAGGAAATATCGTGGCTGAAGGGACATCTTCTGAGCTTCTTGGCAATCCGGAGGTGAAAAAAGCTTACCTCGGGGGATAGAATGACTCCCCAACAGCGGTTGCCAATATTTTTAGGGAGATAACGACTCCCGCACATGAAAGGGCACCCTATTGGATGTTGGCTTATCTCTCTGCCAACATCCTCATTGTCTCATTTCTATGCACCGTTATGACACTTGAGGCAGCCTTTAAAGCCGGGGTGATTGGTTGGAGGGGCATCTGTCGGATCATCTGGGTTATGACATTCAAGACATTGACTGTCTTCTGTAACACCTGTGTGCGTCTCGGGAGAGTTCCTGATTGTCGGTCCGTGCATGCCGAGATAATGGCGATAGGCACAACCCGACGACGCTATAATGAGAGTCAGCAGGGTGATGGTCAGCACTTTTTTGATTGTCATGTCGCGGCCTCTATCCTTCCATCTTTCAAATACAGTCTGTTATTTGTCAGCTCAATAAGTTCCGGGTCATGGGTTGCCACAACCAAAGTGGAACCCTGAACATCACAAAGAGATAATATCAGTTCAATAAGGTTATATCCCGTAACCGAATCCAGACTCGACGTTGGTTCATCTGCCAGTATCAGGGCGGGCTTATGGGCAATGGCTCGAGCAAATGCGATTCGCTGGTTTTCACCGCCGGACATTTCCCCGGGCATCGCTTTTTCATAGCCGACAAGGTCGAAACAAGCCAACAATTCTTCGATTCGACCCTTCTGTTTCTTACCATAAATGCTATTGAGTTCCAAGGGGAGCATCAGGTTTTCCGCAACTGTAAGCCAGGGAAGAAGATTGGCCGTCTGAAAAACAAAACCAATGTCCCGGCGCTGAAAATACGCACGTTGTCTTGAACTCATTGAACAGATATCTTGTCCATTATACAAAATCCTGCCACCATCAGGTTGTTCGAGCGCCCCCAGGCAATTCAGCAGTGTCGTTTTCCCTGATCCCGATTTTCCTGCCAGAGTAAAACTCTGCCCCTTCGCCACGCTAAAAGAAATATCAGTGAGTGCGGTGATGTGGCCCCTGCCGGAGGTGTATTGTTTGCAGACAGAAAATATCTCTAGCATATTTTACACGCTCCTCAAAATATCTGCAGGACTCTTGCGAATTATATATATAGCGGGCCAAACGGCGGCTGCAAGGCCAAAGAAAACGGCAAGAAGAGGCGAAGGTAACAAAGAGGCAAGGGTCAGTCTGGGGTAAATAACACCTGATACGGAAAAATACTGGTTGTGTGAAGTGAGCGTTGTGAGATCAATACCACTCTCTGAAAACAGCGCTACGGCGGCAATACCTGCAATTTCACCAATCAAGGCTGCAAAGATGGTAAGAAAAGCTATTTGAGTAACAAGTAGCAGGGCCGTATCGACAGGGAGGATGCCCATGGCTTTCAGGATTCCATGCTCACGCATGTTTCTCAAGGTAAAGATAAGAAAAGCACATGAAATACCCACGGAAACAAGAACAAAAACCAGGATCATCACAATTGCCATACAGACAAAATTCAGGTCAATCAGCTGCTTAAGATCGGGCATAAACTCTGGCCAATCCTTAAATGTGGCGGACGGCATGAGCTCTCGGTATCTCTCCACTACCGTCTTCGTTGGTGTTCCATAGTGTAAAAACACCGCCACATTGATAGGGCTGTCAGGCTTTGGAAACACTTCAACGGGACAGAACGCCAGGCCTTGGTCAAGTTGAGAGATACCGGTGTGATAAATGCCAATGACTGTAAATGTCTTAAGAACCTCACCCGGTCGGCTTCCAAGTTTCACCTGCCCGCCGACCTCCACTTGAAGCCTGCTGGCGGTTTCCTGGTTGATAAAGATAGCCTCTTCACCGGCAAGCAGATAACGCCCTGCAACAGATTTTTTCCAGAGTACGGTACTCTGTTTCTCCTGCACGGGGTCGACACCCATCAATAAAACAGTTTCAAAAATATCATCTGTCCAGAGCAAAAATCTATGTTCGGTTCGACGCAGGACATGCTCCACCCCCTCCACCTGCAAAAGGCTGGTATCGCTTCCCGGTAAAATGTTGGTCCCGGAGATGTGGCCCGAAAAAAGTCCGATGGAATTACGAATCATCGCATCGTTGGTACCAATGGCAAGAGCAGCAAGAAAAACTAGAGCCCCAACCGCAAAAATAACCATAAACGACAGGACAACCGTCGTCCGCCAGGAACGCAACAGGTGCAACAGAGAAAGTTTTGCTATGAACCGTAATCGCATTGCCAGCCTATCGATTGTGCTATAGCTGGACGCCGATGCGTCCTGCTATAAAGTTGGTAGCCGGCTCGAGGAGATACAAATCGTGATCGTGGAACAGGTTACGCAACCCACTATCAAGAAACTGCAAGGCCTTGGTTTTCATCCTCATAGCAAGCTCAGGGAAATCAGCATAAAAATGCTCAGGTGAAGCGCTCGACTTCAGTGATGTTTCCAGTTGCTGCCATACTTCGGCCGATTCCTCATGAAAGATTACCGAGGCGACATAATTGTGACGCTGTTCCATCACATCCCGAAATAAATCAACCATGTCATCGAGGATCTGACATCCCATTCCGATATTATAAAGTGCATCTTGCACGGCCATTGCTGCCGGAATTACCGTCTCCTCAAAGACTGCAGGAATGGCCCATGTGCATTTAAAAAGGACACCGGTTTTAAAATGATGGATCTTGTTCAGAATTTCTTCAGGAAGCAGCCTTTCCTCCACCCCACCTTCTTCAGAAGCTTCCTGAGCCCCGCTTTGCAGAAGGGCATGCAGCGATGCTGTGCTCGCCTGTACCAGCTTTTCAATCGGTAGCTTACGGGTCAAACAGTAATCGAGCAAAATATGAACAAGGGCACGATCTGAAACCATGATATCCAGCACAGAACGAAAACGATACGCTCCGGCCGGCAAATCCGTCTCAAGAGTCTTTTTGTACTCATCGTCCAGGATGTTGTCACAACCGGTGACCATCCCTCGCAAACATTGATTAACGGCGGCATAGAGGATGCGTCGATCCTTACTGATACCAGCCCTGTAGTAGGAATACATAAACAGGGTTGAGAAAAAATTACGCTGCAGAGAAAACGTGATCCGATCCGGTTCGATAAGCTGGACAGAACTTCCCTCCATGATGGCCGCTGCATTTTGCCAGTAGCATTGAAGACCTTCCTCGAGTTCAGCCGCCAGCATCTCTAAAGGTTCGGGAAGAGGGCTGGCAGCAAAGGATACGGCTGAAGGCGATGTCTTTTTCATTTTGTTGTCTCGAATACAGAGATATATCCAAAATAGTGGGCCACGGTCCGAGGAGGCTGAAATCCCGCTTCCACCATCAATTCTGGCAAAACCCCTCTGATGTTTTCAGCAATCTGGGGCTGCATAAAAAACCAGCGCGAGACGTGAGAGACAAGCTTTCCCATGAAAGTCGTCGGAGTGTGCATATCGGCAATGACAAGCTTGCCTCCAGGCTTGAGGACTCTAAACGCCTCAGACAAACTCTGCTTTTTGAGATCCAATGGGACATGGTGATAGAAGAGACTTGAGACGATGCCATCAAATGTTTCGCTGGCAAATGACAAATCTTCTGCGGCCATTGCCTCAAAGAGACAATGGTTGCTACCACGTTTTTTTCTTGCAATTTCAATCATTTTCCCAGCAGCATCAATGCCTGTTACGCAGCCGCCCTGTTCGGGTTGCAGCCGCGCACTCACCATCTGACACAGTATTCCTGTGCCACAGCCTATGTCAAGAATTCTGTCTGCAGGCTGCGGATCGAGGGTGTTTAAAATAGTAAGGTCATACTCTGCCTGTTTGTTCAGCAGACATACCGGTTCAAGCAGGTCATATACTGAGGCTGCATAATCGAGGGTTCGCCCCCGTGTTGGAATCGAAGGTATGGTCATAATGTGTTTTAGCTCCCATGGTCCTGCTGCGTGTAAGCATGCCTGTTATTTTGGGCTGACTCATTTTGAATATGTATTTATAATCCGTTTGTAAATGGAAGCCCTTCCACCATCCGACATCATCTGCAAAACTGATTGCTTCTATTACCAACGCCGGGGAGGTATAATTTAAGCGGTGATCATGTTCAGATCAGTCTTTACCAAGAAACAGTCAAAGCCGCCTGCACACTCGTTTCACCTCTTTTATGTGCATCTTAGCTGGCGATATTTTCTCTTTATATACGTGGAGCCGTTGAGAAAAAAATGAATGATCCTGAGTTAGTAAAAAATAGAGTAGCACAGTATTATTGGGAAGATGATTTAAACTGTGCAACAACGACCTTAAAAATACTCTCTGAGAGATTCAATATTGAAGTGAGTGACCAGGTATTTTCTGCGGCTACAGGTATGCATGGTGCCGGTCTATACGGTGCACAATGTGGTCTGGTAGAAGGCACCTTAATGTTTTTAGGGATATTTTCACAACAGAATAACTACTCGAAAGATCAAACAGTTAGATGTTGCTATGAATTTGCCAATGCTTTTGAAAATGTCTTTGGCAGTTTACAATGCAGGGTTTTACGGCCAGAGGGATTTACAGAAACTAACCCTCCTCACCTTTGTGAGTCTCTTACCTGCCGGGCAGTAGATTTTGCTATCTTGTTTATACAAAACATTGAAAGAACTCACCAGCGGACAAAAAGTGTAGAGCGAACATAGTACCGAAAATATCATTGGTTCCATGTTACTTCGTGGACCTGTCTATTAGCCACTTGATCAAGACAAGGTCTTTTTGAACCGTCCAATAGCAATGCTAAGAAAGGTAAGCGACAAGCCTAACTGAGCCAGAATGGCTGGCCAGAGTGCAGCGATACCCACATCTTTCATGACAATGCCCCGGAGGATGTCCAGGTACCAGCGCATCGGGTTAAAGACCGTGGCGTAGCGTACGGGATCGGGCATATTGCTGATCGGAAACATAAAACCACTCAGCATAACAGAGGGCATAAGCACGAGAAAGCTGGTGAGTAAGGCCTGCTGCTGGGTAGTAGCACTGCCGCTGATGATCAGAGCGATTCCCATATTGCCCGCAAGATATATTCCGGTAAGCCCGTAGAGCAGGAACAGGCTGCCCTTGACATGGACACCAAAGAGGAAGAATGCGACAATAAGCATAACTGACATGCTTATATAACCGGTGATCATGTAAGGAATAGTTTTTCCAAGGATAAATTCAATCCCGCGGATTGGAGTTACCATGACCTGTTCGATAGTGCCGATCTCTTTTTCCCGGACAATTCCAATACTTGTCAGCAACAGACTGAAAATATAGAGCATGGTGGCGATAAGCGAGGGCACATAATAGAAATGGCTCTCCTGGTTGGCGTTATACCAGGCCCGTGTTTCTGTTAAGATCTGAACCGCTGGCGTGGTTATACCCTTTCGGCCCAGCCGCTCCATAAGCTTTGTATCGTTGTAATCATTTACAATATAGCCTGCATAACCAAGGACAATGGCGGTACTGTTGCTGTCCGTGCCGTCTGTAAGAAGCTGTATCGTGCCACTCTTGTCAGAATATATGTCTCTGCTAAAACCTCCGGGGATCTGCAGCACCGCACGCACCTCACTTTTATCGAGCAGGGGAGAAATTTCACTCTGGGCCGATAGAGAAAAGCTCACCTGGAAATATCTGCTGGCAGTGAATGCACTGATCAGCTCCCGAGAGGCGGGAGTCTTGTCCATATCAAGAACAGCCAGACGAATATCGGTGACATCGGTGGTAAGCGCAAAGGCCATAATCGTCATCTGAATGACCGGTACCCCAAAGATAACCACCCGCATCCGGGGATCACGCAACATTTGGAGGAACTCTTTGATGAGCATGCGAAAAAGTCGTTGCAGCATCTCCTACTCCAGTTTGAAAACAAATTTGCGATTGGCTGCAAGCATCATGATGAGTGCATATACAGCTAAAAACAATGCATCAAGCCAGAGAATTTCAAGCCCTATTCCTTTCAGATAGATACCCCTTAATATAGCAATGAAATATCGCGCCGGAACAATATAGGTAAGGAACTGCAACGGCATTGGCATATTCTCGATGGCAAAAACAAAACCACTCAAGAGCAGAGTGGGAAGAAAACCAGCAATAATTGCCAGCTGGTTCGCCAGGACCTGGGTTTTGAGTTTAATACTGAGAGTCATCCCGAAAAACAGTGCGCCGGTCAAAAATACAGAGGACATGGCAAAGAGCAGGCCGGCGTTACCGACAATGGGCACATCAAAAATCCACTGTCCCATTAAAACAGCGGCGGTTACATCAATCATGCCTATACAAAAATAGGGGATAACCTTACCAAAGATAAGCTCAGGGCCACGCAGTGGAGTGCTGATAAGCTGTTCCATGGTCCCCATCTCCCACTCCTTGGCAACGGTTGTACTGGTCAAAAGAGCTGCCACGACAATCATAACCAGGGCGATGATTCCGGGGATAAGGACATTCTGACTGCGCAGGCCGGGATTATACCAGGAGCGCTGCTCCAGGGTAATCGGCTGCTCCAGCTTTCCCCGCCCTTTACGCTGCATCTGTTCTGAGGTTATCTTACCGGCATAGATCGTACCGATGGTTGCTGCATAGTTCATGGCCAGCCGTGAGGTGTTGGCGTCACTGCCGTCTCCGATAATTTGGATTTTTACCGGTTTTGCAGCGCTTACTTTTTCTGCAAAATCACCAGGAACCACCAGGGCAACCATGGCAGCACCCCGGTCAAGCTCGTCTTGCAGCTCATTGTAATTATTTCTGTATCCCTTCACAGAGAAATATGGGGAACTGTGAAACATACTGAGAAGCTCGCGACTCTGAGGGGTGCGTGATTGGTCCCAGACCACCGTCGGTACCTGACGAAGGTCAAGGGTCAGGGCGTAGCCATAGAGAAGGATGAGGAACAGCGGAATGGCAAGAGCCAGAGTCAGGCTGCGCCAGTCGCGCAATAAATGCAGGGTTTCTTTTCGCGCCACAGCGGCCAGCCGTCTTATCTTCATAATCTACCCGCTTCACCACTCTTTTTTTCCTTAATGCTTCGATCTACTTCTTCGATGAGGGAAATAAATACATCCTCCATGTTCGGCAGAATTATTTCCATGCTCACATCCCGGATATCTTTTGCCAGAAGAAGCGAATGGATTGCCTGCATAGCGCTGTCTGAATCTGCGGTGACAATATGCAGGCCCGAGCCAAAAAGTGCGACATCGCGAACCTGGGGTAACTCTTTGAGCGGCTTGATCAGGCTTTGTGGGCTCGGACAGCGAAGGTCAATAATCTCATCGTTCATGAATGTTGTTTTCAACTCCATAGGAGAACCCGAGGCAATCATTGTACCGTTATAGATGAGTGCGATCCTATCACAATACTCAGCCTCCTCCATGTAATGGGTGGTGACAAATACGGTAATGCCCTGTTCGGCCATATTGGAGATAAGATCCCAGAAACGCCTGCGACTGAGTGGATCGACACCACTGGTCGGCTCATCGAGAAAAATGATCGGCGGCTCATGGAGGATGGCGCAGGCAAGGGCAAGACGCTGTTTCCAGCCACCACTGAGAATAGCTGTGATACTCTTTTCGTGGTCATCAAGCCCCGCCATCTTCAAAGCCCATTTTTTACGCTCTGCAAGACGCTCCCCCTTAAGCCCGTAGATCCCCCCATAAAAATCAATATTCTCTTCCACCGTAAGATCTTCGTAGAGGGAGAATTTCTGGCTCATATAGCCGATATTGAGCTTGATGCGCTCAGCCTCTCTATTGATATCGTGCCCACCAACTGTGCCGCTGCCTGCGCTTGGGCGAAGAAGGCCGCAAAGCATTCGAATAGTGGTACTTTTACCGGCACCATTTGGACCAAGAAAGCCGAAGATCTCACCTTTTTTCACCCGAAAACTGACGTCGTCGACAGCGATAAAAGTGCCAAAGCGCCTGGTGAGATGTTCCACCTCTACGGCAAAACCTTCATTTTTCGTTAAAGCAGCGGAAAATACTGTCTCCGCCTGCTTTTCATCAGTCTCTTTATTCTTTTTACCGAGTATGCTGACAAAGACATCCTCAAGGGAAGGCTGAATTTCCCTTATCTGTTCAACGGCAATATTTTCTTTTGCAAGGATGCGCCTGACTTCGACTTCTGCAACCTGTACCTCCTGGCATACGAGATGAACAGTATCTCCGAAAAGGTTGACACTTTTACTTATGGGCAGACCCGCAAGAAGGCCGACAAGCTGTCTGGCTTCACCACTTCTGATGGCAAGTATCAGGCCTTCCATCATCTTTTTTATTTCACCTGGTGCTCCCGTCGCAAGCAACCGCCCCTGATCGAGCAGCCCCACCCGGTCACATCGTTCCGCTTCATCAAGATAGGCAGTGGTCACCAGGACTGCGACTCCATCTTCTCGTAATCTGTTGAGAATACGCCAAAAATCCCGACGGCTCACCGGGTCGACACCATTTGTCGGTTCGTCAAGCAGCAGCACCTTCGGGGTATGGATAAGTGCACAAACGAGCTGCAACTTCTGTTTCATGCCCCCCGAAAGCTTTCCCGCAGGCCGATGAATAAAAGGGCGCATATTACTGAAATCAAGAAGTTCTTCGATCCGCTGTTGACGCCCCTTGCGACTCATACCGTACAGATCGGCATAAAAGCTGATATTTTCCCCGACGGTAAGATCTACATACAGCCCGAATCTCTGACTCATATAGGCAAGATGATCCTTGACCGCCGCAGCCTCGGTTGCGGTGCTGCAACCTGCAATGGTGGCAGAACCTGAATCCGGATCCATGATGGTTGCAAGCATTCGCAGGCTGGTGGATTTCCCTGCTCCATCCGGCCCCACAAGCCCGAAGATCTCCCCCGGATAGACTTCAAGACTCAACTGGTCCACCGCGACAAGCTGGGCAAATGATTTACGCAATGCGACTGCGGATATGGCCGGGACTTGTCCTTCTTTTTGATGATCAGCCAGCATTTTCCCTACACATCTTCAAAGGATTATAAAAATTTCTGTGCAGGAGATCCTTACACAATATTATCTGAGTCCAGGCCATGATAGATTTTTCTACTGGGTCACAAGGCTGATAGTGCCGTCTGCAGGCATCCCCGGCTTGAGTTCATTGCCCGGATTTTCAAGATCCACCTTGATGCGGTACATCAATTTGACCCGCTCCTCAAAGGTCTGTACCGTCTTGGGTGTAAATTCCGCCTGACTGCTGATATAACTGACCCGCCCTTTATAGCTTTTTTCAGGGAATGAATCTGTTGTAACACTGACTTCCTGATGAAGCTGGATCTTACCAAGGAGACTTTCCGGGATATATGCCCGCAACCACGGGTGAGTCAGCTTGCCGAGGATCATTACCGGTGATGCCGGGTTCAGATATTCTCCAGGTTCGGCTGAAATACTGAGCACCACCGCATCCATCGGAGAAAGCAGCTCGGTATATGTGAGCTGCTGATGGGCCTGTTGGCTGGCAGCCTTGGCGCTCTGAAGTTTTGCCCTGGCCTGATCAATGCTCTCTTGCCTCGGACCGGCCTTCACCAGAGCATATTCAGCTTTTGCCTGCTGCAGGGCAGCCTCGGCCCTGTTAATCTGCTCGATACGAGGCCCCGCTTTCAGCAGACTGAGTTGCTCACGTGCACCCCTGGTCCTGCCCCTGGCCTCTTTCACCTGGTTTTCCGCTGTGCTATAGCGCGTCCTAAAACTTTCAAAAATACTTTCACTGACCCCACCCTCTTTATGCAGATTGGCATAGCGCTCATAGTCGCTTTTTGCCTCTTTGAACTGGGCGACTGCAGATTCTTCTGCGGCAAGGGCCCTTTCAAGCTCGGCACTGGCGCTCTGTACCTCTTCGATCCTGCTGCCATTTTTCAATTCGGCCAGGCTATAGGTTGCCTGCTGAACCATGGCATCTGCCCGTTCGATATCCTCCTTGCGGCTTCCGGCAATGAGTTCGGCAAGAACCGCTTCGGCGAAGGCCAGATTTGCATCCGCCTGGGCCACAGCAATGGTCTGATCGGTTTTTTCCAACCGGGCTAAGACCTGGCTGGCTCTGACAGAGTCTCCTTCTTCGACCAGGCGCTCTTCAACCCTGCCTGCAATACGAAAACTCATCTGCGTTTCAGTAACCTCAATGTTACCTGAAAACTTCAGGGACTGACCAGCACCTACGTTCATGAAGTAGCGGTAGACAAAAATTCCCGCCAGAACAAGCAGCAGGATCGGAATTATGATTTGCAAACGTTTTTTCATCTCTGTTCTTCTCCGCTGATTATTAAATCTTCCCTGATACGCGCAATACCACCGAGTGAAAAGGTCCAGACAAAATCGGCCAGCCGCTCAATATTTTCTTCCGTTGGTCTGTTCTCTACACTTATTTTGTCGATGACTTTTGATGCAAAGCTATAATAGATGCACTGACCGATAATGGAAATCGCGCAGGACAGCAGAATCTGTTGGCCTGGATCGGTCTGCAGAATATCCTTAATGATTGAGACAAGAAGATCCTTGTGCGGCCGGATATATCTTTCAATAACTGGTTCAAAAGCAGGACTCGGATCGAGTAACTCCCGGGCGATGAGTCGCCCCTTTCCCGAAAAACCGCCCCAACCCTCAGCACTTTGCAGGCGTAAAAACATTGCCTGAATAAAGGTCCGCAACCTCTGCTCCGGGGTAGAGGTGAGATCCTGCCCGCTCTGCGCCGGGAAACGGCTAAAACCGGTCTGAAAAACATCCTCAAGTACCGCACCATAGAGACCCATCTTATCTCTATAATGATAATTAACAGCAGCGATATTTACGTTTGCCGCCTGGGCAATTGCCCGGATGGTCGTATCTTTAAACCCTTTATTACCAAAGATATCACCGGCTGCTTCAAGGATTCTCTCTTCCGTTTTTAGTTCCTGACCTGACATGGACACTCCATTAAACATTTGATTAAAACAGAAAAATAAAACATTTGTTTTAACACTTCAAGCCTCTTCCTCTCTTCGAACTGGTAAATATTAACATCGCAAACTTTATCTATGTTTTGTAAATTACCGTCCATTGACTGCACCAGTCGATCTTACATCTCATTTTAACCCCAATTTTCAATCAAAAATCTGGAGCATTTCGCTATGATAATAGATAAAGAGCAAACGGTAATCGGCTTTATAGGCATTGGCGTTATGGGTAAAAGCATGGCCTCCCATTTAATGGCAGCAGGCTATGAAACCCATATCTACACAAGAACAAAATCCTCGGCAGATGCCCTCCTTGAAAAAGGTGCCATCTGGGAGGAAACACCTGGAAAAGTCGCCGCAGCAGCCGATATCACCATTACCATTGTCGGATACCCCCATGACGTTAAAGAAGTATATTTGAGTGAAAATGGAATTCTGGCAAACTGCAGCCCCAGCAATATCGTCATCGATATGACAACCTCCAGCCCAAAACTTGCCGCCGAAATCTACAACACCGCAAAGGACAAGGGTATCTTCTCCCTAGATGCCCCCGTTTCAGGAGGGGATGTGGGTGCTAAAAATGGCACGCTATCTATCATGGTTGGTGGCGACCAGGACACCTTTGATACGGTCCTGCCACTTTTCCAGCTAATGGGTAAAAATATCGTGTATCAGGGCAAAGCCGGCAGCGGCCAGCATTGTAAAATGGCAAACCAGATAGCCATCGCCTGCAATATGATGGGGGTCTGTGAATCCATCCGCTACGCAGAAAAGGCCGGTCTTGATCCTGCAACCGTTCTCAAAAGCATTGAAGCCGGGGCTGCTGGAAGCTGGTCTCTTTCCAACCTTGCCCCCCGCATGATAAAACATGATTTTGATCCCGGTTTTTATATCAAGCACTTTATTAAAGATATGACCATTGCCCTTGAATCAAGCAAAGATATCGGTCTTGCAGCAGAAGGACTTGCCCTTGCCAAATCCCTCTACGATCAGGTTGCAAAAGATGGTGGTGAAAACCTCGGCACCCAGGCGCTTTACAAAAATTATAAATAACCTAAAAATTGCATTCTCTGTTTTGTGATTTTACATTTAATTGTAATTTCAACATGTTACTCTAGACTCTAACAATATTGAGGTTCATCGTTGCTCCTCTTGTGATTCCCTCTTATGCATTACCAGGCAATAGCAGACAATATTCGACCATGAGTTGCAAAATCGACATTTACGAATACCGCGATTATCTGCAGAAGAGATATGGGGAGATACTCTACCGGGTCCCCATAGATAGTGGAGGAACCTGCCCCCACCGCAACACCAGTGGCAGCGGGGGCTGTACATTTTGCCCGGCTGACGGTGCCCGCGCCGTTCAGCTGGGAAAAACAAAAGAGCTCAGAGATCAGATCAATACCGGCATCCGTTTTGCGACCAGAAGGTATAAAGCGACGGCATTCATGGCCTATCTGCAGACCTTTACCAGCACTTACGACTCCCTTTTGTCCATAGAAAATCAGGTGAATATCATCCGAGAAACCAAAGAGATAAAAGCCATCGCCTTTGGAACCCGGCCTGACTGTCTGCAGCACCATGTTATTGACTATTTAACTGAGCTCAACCGCATTATCGACGTCTGGGTGGAGCTTGGGGTGCAAACCAGCCACAACCCCACCCTTACTAGAATCAACAGAGGCCACGACTGGCAATGCAGTAAAGATGCAATCATAACCCTGAATAACCGGGGGATTTCTACGGTTGCCCATCTGATTCTGGGCCTGCCGGGCGAGACGATACAGACAATGCAAGAGACTATTTCCGCAGTCTGCGCCTTGCCCATTGACGCCATAAAACTGCACAACCTCCACCTGGTAAAAGACACCAGACTGGCCCATGAATATCAGAAAAGTCCATTTCCCCTTTTTGACGAACATGAGTATTGCAACCTGCTCCTTGAGCTCCTGCCCTCTATTCCCGAACACATCCCCATCGTTCGGCTCACGACAGACACAGCAGAAGAGATGCTCGTGGCCCCGCACTGGACCATGTCTAAAGGTCAGTTTCGTAAATACCTGGCAAAGCAGATGAGGGCCCAGGGAATTGCCCAGGGGATTGCCCTGCGGGATCACGCTGCCCCGGTGAAAGCGGCCTATCTCAGCGACGGCCCTGATGTTCTGGTCACAACAAAAGATGGTTCTGTCACCTTCTACAACGAGACCATCAAAGAACATTATCACACCCTTGCCGGAGCCAGATCCGAGGCGGAAAATAAATATATCATTCCGGCACAACTTGACCGGCGCCTCAAACATGGCCCGGTCCGCCTGCTCGATATCTGCTTTGGCTTGGGCTACAACAGTCTTCTTTCCTGCGAAAGGGCCATGAAGGTGGGAGAACCCCTTGAGATCGTGGCCCTTGAAATGGATAAAAACGTCGTGAAAAAAGCGGCATTAGGTCTCCAGGAGCAAACAACATTTTTTAACTGGCAGAAATGTCTGGATACCCTGTACCGGGACGGTGAGTGGCAGGAAAACGGCTGCAGAATAAGGCTTATCTGGGGAGACGCCCGCCATACTGCCAAAAAACTTAATGGCACCTTCAATCTCATCTGGCTGGACGCTTTTTCCACCCAAAGAAACAGCGAACTCTGGACGGTGGATTTTTTTAACATTCTTCGACCATTGTTGGCTGCAGACGGTGCTCTTTTCACCTACTGCGCCGCAATTCCAGTACGTTCAGGCCTGGTGGAGGCGGGGTTTCATATAGGAGAAACGGATCCTTTTGGCAGGGAAAGGGGTGGCACCATAGCATCCTGTTCGGTGGAACTCATCCAAAGAAAAATCCCAGAGCGTGACAGTTTTCTCATGAATACAAGTCGTGGCATTCCCTACAGAGATCCAAACGGTACCCAGACCAACAGGGAGATTCTTCGAGCCCGTGAATATGAGATTGTCAGACGAAAAACACCTCTCAGCGCCAGCTTGCCTTCATCAACGTCCGGCAAACAGGGGTGATCCATTACGGACGACCGGTCCTGGCTACACCTGAACCGGTAAACATAAAACCAGCAGCACCAGTGGGAACCTCATAGCGGGTGCGAAAAGTCCTCGTTGTATTCTCTCTTGAGGCTAAAGTACGATAGCCTGAGGAGTAAGCGCATGCTGCTTCCCGCTACAACCTGCGGCAAACAAAACTATAAGAATAAATACTATACGTAGTTGGCCAGGCTCGAAAAAAGAAGATACTCTGCATATCGTAGAACGTATATATTCGTACGATTCAACGACAAATTCATGGCACGAAAGATGACCTCGTATAGCGAACTTTTTTTCAGAGCCATCTGTACCGGCAGGATGCCTGGATATAAAATGACAATACTACGTTGCAACAAATACCATCAACCGATCATGACAGACTTTTTGAAAAGGCTTACCCTTCTTTTTCTGCTTCTGTTGCTCTGTGGGTTTTCCTGGACGAAGATAGACTGGGATTCCATCAACAACAGCATTAACCGGAAATACCCCGAAGTTGCCTCGATCACAACAGATGAGCTGAAAGATAAAATAGATCATCATGCACATCTTACGATCATCGATGTCAGAGATCCTGATGAATTTGCAGTGAGCCAGATCCCCATGGCCATCAATCAAACAAAGGCGAAAAAACTTGACCTGGCAAAGGATTCAACCATAGTCGTTTACTGTTCGGTTGGCCTGCGCTCGGCGGATTTTGCAGAAAAACTTGCTGCCCGTGGTTACACCCAGGTCTTCAACTTGAAAGGCTCCATCTTCGAATGGGCGAACAAAGGATACCCCCTCCACCGTGAAGGAACAACCGTCACGGTCGTCCACCCCTACAATAAAAAATGGGGCAAGCTGCTCAACAGCGATCTCCACGCCTACAAGGTGAAAGATTAAAGTCACCGTCTATTTGGTTGGCAGCAAAGATACGAAAGCCATCGCCCGGCTTTTACTGCCCGACTGTAGCAGGAAATGCCCCACCCGGATGAACACCAGAATGGTGTTTAGTTCGGGTCTTCATAAAAAATGTATGAGGTCGAATAATCACTGAACTCGAAATAGACTTTTTTCTCACCGGGATCAATTACCCCATTGAGATTGGCATCCAACACTCCGTAACCAAAGCGATAAGGCCGCTCGTTTTTTCCAGTTGTAGCGGTTGCAGTGGATAATTTATCAATTTTCATAAATCGTTTTACCAGGGTGTTTCCCGCATACACCTCTAAAATTCCATCTGTCCCCGTCCAGTTCTGGATGGAGCGCCCAATCTTGTTTTGGGTTTCCTGGGTACAGGATGACAGCAGTAAAATCGCAACAGCCAGCATAATACCGAATATTTTCTTCATTTCGTCCTCACTCCTTTTCATCTTTTTTACTCACATTCATTGCATAAGAGAGATGTCTACAGCATCAAAAGGTCTCAAGATATACTGTTCCTTTTTAAGCACTAACCCATATACTTGCCAGTAATGATCCTGTGGACAAATATTACTTACACCCTTTGAAAATGATGCTTTTCACCACCTCGGCCTGAAATTATGGTGATCTTTTCCAGCAAATGATTACCTTAGTACCCTCTTACACCGGTGGAGGGCCAACGTGGAAAATTCTCAAATAGAGACGGGCCTGGATATTAACCTTTTCACATTTTAAGACTCAGGACAAACAGGTTATGACTGCACACTACCTGATAACGGAAGAGGATCAGGGACAGAGACTGGATCAGTTTCTTCAGCAAAAAGAACCGACTCTCTCCAGGACAAAAATCAGGAAGATCATCGATCTTGGCGGTGTCCATGTGGACGGCAAAAGGGTGCGCAGGTGCAGCTGGAATGTCGAGACAGATCAAAAAATAGAACTGTACCAGGATAACTGCTCCTTAGACCCATTTCGTCTCAACCAGGAGATGGTCCTTTTTCAGGATAAATATCTCATTGTCATCAACAAACCCGCCGGCGTAGACACCCAGCCCACTCCGGCAAGATATAAAGGCACGCTCTATGAGGCTCTGCTGGTCTGGCTGAAGAAAGACAAAAAGGCAAGGCAACCGCAGATAGGGATGGCCCAGCGGCTGGACCGGAATACAAGTGGAGCTATCGTGTTTTCCATTCACCCTGACGCCCATAAAGAACTGACAGCACAGATACAAAACCACACTGTAAAAAAAGAATACCTGGCCATGGTACAGGGAATTCCAAGCCCCGGCGAAGGTACGTTTCATTCATTCCTCAAAAAGGACCCCACCAGCCACCGAATGTATTCTGATCCCGATAAGGGCAAAGAAGCCATTACCCACTACCAGATACTGAAAACCTGGACGGACAGCGCCCTTGTAGCCATTCAACTGATTACTGGACGAACCCACCAGATCAGAACCCATTTTTCTGAAGCCGGCTATCCACTTCTAGGAGATGTGCAGTACGGAGGCCCCAAAATTCACGGAGGCTGCAAGTGGCCAAGACAATGTCTTCACTCTTACAAACTGCAAATGAATCACCCCAAAACTGGTGAACCCCTTTCATTTTCAGCCCCAATCCCGGCCGACATGGGCGCCGCCCGGTAATCCTCTGGAAACATTCATGCCCCGAACACTTTCAGCCAATCACATAGACGTCTGGTTACTGCCAATTGATGGCTGGGACCCCTCACAGCTTGATCAGGGCAAAATTTCGCTGCTGCTCAGTGAAAAGGAATATTGTCGTTTTCAGCGCTTTCGACCTTTGAGCAAAAAGGCGGAATTTGTTGCTGCAAGGCTTTTGCTCCGCCACCTTCTCTCAAGCTATACCGGTTGCAACATACTCCAGACCGAGGCCATACCCGACGAAAGGGGTCGTCCTTTCTGGTATGAAAGAGGCGCTCCGCTTGCACTTTTCTTCAGTCTTTCCCACACCAAAAATCTGATCTGCTGCGCCCTCAGCCACCACAGGGAAATTGGCTGCGACGTGGAATCACTGGCACCAAGAAAATATGAACGGGATCTGACCGACAGGGTCATGAGTGATGAGGAACTACAGTTCTATCGGCAACTCCCCATACAAGATCAGTCCTCATTTTTTTATCGGTCATGGACGTTGAAAGAGGCCTTTGTCAAGGCACTCGGTCAGGGACTTCGCATTCCCTTTACCGCACTCTCCTTTACCCATATGACACCTACACGGGAAACCTTCACGGTGTTACCTGAAAACCTCGGGACAACCTACACCCACAGCCCCTACTGTTTCAAAAGCTGTCAGCCCAACGCAGCATACAGCCTCGGAGTCGCAACCCCTCTGGTTTCTGCCACCATAAACCTGATCCATGCCACGCTCACCGGTGAGAAGATAACGGTTGTCTCCAGATAAGATTCCCCCGCCAATATTTCCTCCTGTAATCCTGAAGGCAACCCGCCCATTACAAAAACATAAACATTCGTGTTTTTTGCTCTTTTTCATTAAGCTGCTACTCGTTTTGTGATGTTTTTGTTCGTTTTTCAGAAGATCACCCGGTAAATTAATTTCCCTTTACAGGAAAGGAGAATTAAAATGGGAGCCAACAATAAAAACGTGAGTGGAATTCCAGGAGAAAAACATGTTTATGACCGCCAGCAGGCTTATGATCGATGGCAAACCGGTACTCAAGCTCAACATCCATGAATACAAGGAAGATGACATCGCATTTTTAGACAGCCTTGGCATTGACCAGTGTGAAGGCAGCTCACCAGAATACAGATACACCTATATCCACAGCCAGGAAGATTTTCTTCGTACCCGTACTAAAATTCTTGAAAGATACAAGGTTCTTGAAGAAAAAGGTCCAAAAGTCCTTCTTGAGATCAAATAGACAGAGTACTCCTCTCTTTATCTTCTGATTGTGATGTTCCACATTGCCTGCAACTGTCCCCCAGCGACTCTGGCACTCCCTATAACAATCCATGAATTCCTCCCAGGTAACGCAATGGCCTGATCCTCCTGCTGGCCAGGCGCCCCAGGGAATCTTGCATCACCACCTGCTGCTCAATAACTCTTTCCGCGAGGTGATTGTAAAAGACTGATACATGCTTAAATAAAAAAAGAGCCAGTCTTATCTGCTCATGAGAGCCGATACAAAAACACAACAGGGCCATCAATGATGAAATCACCTTCCTCTTTCAAACCGTTGCCAGAATGTATTTTAGCTTTTTTCTACCTGCTGTTGTTTTCCACCCCTCTCCTAGGGGCTCAATTTGAAGAAAACGTCTCAACTGCGGATTATCTGTTCGCCGAGGGAATCATACGTTCAGTTTCCCCAGAGGAACAGAGGATAACACTCAAACAGAAAAAACAGCCCAGCATCTCTTTCTCCGTTGACGAAAACACAATTTTTGAAGGGTTCTACAAGATCACAGAGCTTCAAATTCGCCAGAAGATCAAAATTTGGTATCGCCCCGAACAAAAACACAACAGGGCTTTAAAGATCCTCAAGCCGCTGGAACTGGGATGCTAAACGAAAGTGGTTTTTCGACCCCACACAGGTAAAAAGACATGAAAAAGATATTTCTCATCGTAACGTCAATCCTTTTTATCACGACAATCTCACCAGCCAGCCCTCCGATTACTAACCTCAAAAATGATCAAGCGAGCTACGGATTAACAGAAGCCAAGGCATATTTTGATGTAACGGTCGGAGATCCAAAGCCACTTCTCGTACGGCTACAACTTATAGAAAAAACCTACAATCAACTCGTCGCGGCGGGAGTTACCCCCTCTTTTATTATCGGCATACGTGGCAAGGCAAGTAGCTTCTTTACCAAAGGACCTGATTACGTTTTGGATATTGATATGCCCACAAAGATGCAGATTGCACGTTTCGTAGAAAGAGCCCAGGCAATGCACATCGGAGTTGAACAATGCCGTATCGCAGCAGGATTTCAGGAAATTGAAGTTGCAGATTTTCTGCCACAGATGAAGCTTGTCGAGAATGGTTATGTTTCTATGATCGTTTATCAGTCCCAGGGGTATGCTTTTGTGCCCATGGACTGACCAGCCAAAGAGGGGATACAAACCATCTTGATGGTTAACTCCTCCCCCCCCTGTACACCAGGCAATACGATACATCCTGAGAAACTCACTCTTTTCCTACAGGCTTGTTCCTTTGATGTTCTCGCAGTTACAGCTCCTGCAACAGGGCATTATCCACTTCCAAGAGGCTGGCAACGACAGAATCGGCCCGCGAAAAATCATGCTTTTGAGTAAATTCGTTGGGCACTGCAACCGCTTTCATCCCGGCATTTTTGGCCGCATTAAGCCCAGGCCCCGAGTCTTCAAAGGCCACGCAATCCTCGGGATTGATTGCCAGCAGACTTTGCGCCTTAAGATATATTTCAGGGTGAGGTTTTCGCTCCTGCACCATATCTCCACCTAAAACCACCGGAAAATATGAGCTCAGGCCATGAATCTCTAAAATCGCCCTCACCTCTTTTTCATGAGAGGAAGAAGCAACCGCCAGACGCATCTGTTCCTGAAATCTATTCAGGATATCTTTTACCCCTAAGCAAAGTTCCACCTCAGGAATAAGATCCATATAAATCGTCTGCTTCTGAGTGATTAACTCCTTCTGACTTTTTTTGATACCATCACTTTGTATAAAGTCGCTTGCCACCTTTTCATTGCTGGTACCAACATATCTTAAAAAATGATCAAAGGTGAACTCGGCAATCCCGTTTTGCAGTAAAGCCTCTTTCCAGGCTTTATAGTGGAGCATTTCTGTATTTGCAAGGGTGCCATCAAGATCAAAAACAAGAGCCTGTATCATGGTTTTTTATTAGGAGGACGGAGGATGTTGAAATATCGTAGCCCGTACCACAGGCATCCCCTTTCGACGAAGATAAAACCGTTGAGGTGCATGCAATTACCGGAGTTCGACGAGAAAAATCACAGGGCTAACTTTTGTTTGCGGCTTGATCCTGTTTGAGGGCTTCTTTATGAGCATACATTTTTTCATCAGCCACAACCAGCAGCTCGCTTGCACTTTTACCATCTTCTGGAAAATGCGCTTCGCCTATGGCTCCACCTATCAACAGAGATGAAGAATCAAAAGATTTCATAGGGGCGGCTAAAGCCCTGGCAATATTTGCCCTTATGGGTTCAAGATCCTTCCTTGACGGGACATCGCTCAACAGGATGACAAACTCATCACCTGCAAACCTGGCGACAAAGTCATTTGTCCGCACATTCGTCCTCAAACGAAGGGCAAACTCTATCAAAGCCTGGTCACCGACATCATGGCCAAAACTGTCGTTTATCGATTTAAAATCGTTGATATCAATGAAGAGAATCGCAAATGGCTCCCCTCCTTCCCTACTCTGATATCTCTGAATTGACGCCTGAAGGTACTGTTCAAAAGCGTAACGATTCGGCAGGCCGGTCAGATGATCGGTTTGCAGTCGTCGCTGCATGGCTTTAAAACTCTTGGCAAGATCTCCAATCTCATCCTGACGCTGAATATCGATGGGTTCTTCTACAAAACCACTGCCCACTTTATTCACCGCCGTTGATAGTATCTTCAAATCCGTTGTCACCCAATGCAGTATCCAAAGGCCAATCAGAACAACAACAATCGTTGCAACGACGCCAAGAAACAGGGTACGGATAACATTATCACTGATCCCCCCCATGAAATCTTTATTTGGCATGGCTACGACATTGGTCCATTCCAGACCAGCACCATCAACAAAGCGATGAAAGGCAACATGGATCTCCTGACCGGCTCTGTCCTTGAAGAAAAAGGTTTCCGGTGCATTGCCTGTCTGCTTGAGGAGTATGGGCTTGAGTTGTTGATAAATCTCAGTCACCAGACCGTTTCCACTATCTTCGGCGCTGATTCTGCGATTCATTCCATCTTTATCTTTTTTTACATTTGGACTGCAGGATGAGGCTATAAGGTTTCCGTCTGACTCAAGAATAAAGGCCACCCCGCTCGGGGATATTTCCAGATGAGTTACAAAGTCATTCAAGGCTCGAAGGGACATATCGGTGGCAACCACCCCTTCGGCCTCACCGTTGTGGTCAAGCACCTGTCGGGCCCTCGTTGCGACCAGATCCTGGGTGCCAAAATCAATGTACACCGACGTCCAGGTGTCCTGATTGGTGTTTTGACCTGCCTTGTACCAGGGGCGATTGCGCGGATCAAAAAGTTTGGTTTCAGTAAAAGAATACTGTAACTCTCCATTAATCCCATCAAGCCTGTACCATTTGCGATGCTGCTCAGCGGTATATTTTACCCGCAACTCCCCCGACTCATAGGAGTGTCGATACAGCCCTATGGCCTGACCTGTCCTGTTTCCATAATAGACATAATTGTTGGGATCAATATGCAGAGATGTCGCAATCCAGAAACGGGTCCGAATATTCGCGAAATCTTCTTCAATGGAATGAGGGGCCAACATACCATTGGGAAAAGCAGCTTCAAGGGTAGCCACCGAACCGACAACATGCCTGTCGATCGCCTGGCCTATACGACTTACGGTTTCCTTGAGCAAATGGTCAGATACAGTGAGGACTGCCTGACGCCCGGCAACATAAGAGAGTCCACCAATAGCAACTGCGAGAACCACGACAAGCGTAAAATAGGGAACAATCAGAACGGATCGAAGAGATGCTTTTGGCATACGTATTCTATCGGGTTGCATATATTTTGGGTTCACTCCCCAGCAACAGCAAAATGAAAACCCAGATTGACAAGCGATTCGGAAAACTGCGTACCAAAATCCTGGCCATTGACCATAAGATGATGGTCATCATTTTATCTAAAAAGACTCATCTACCAGAGTATAAAGCAATATGGATAAGGAAACTGTTCAACTATGATCTCATTCTTAAAACGTCAAAATAGAAGAGTCAAGTAAAGGCTTGTCAATCTTTTTCCATCCGTTTTACTCAACACCATTCTGCTTAAACGTTCTAACATATTGATAATGAAACTATATCCACTATTATCAATGCAATTCGTTGCAGTAGCTTTACAATGGAAGATCTAATGATACTTTTGACATCATCAAGGTCCTATTGCTGAAAGCCCAAGGTGATGCCTCGCCGCTCCAGAAGACTTCCTTCTGCCAGAAACAGGTTCACCAATGCAATTCTATACTCAACGATGGCCTCAATTTCTGCCAGCTGGCTTACAAGAAGGTCTCGCTGTGCCTGAGCCACAAGGAGAGAAGTGGTGTCACCCACAGAAAAACGTTCCTGCTCTGCCGTGAGGGTTTGTTCCTCCATCTCACGGGTGACTCTAGTGGCACCTATCTGCTGATGGGTGCGTTCGATCTCATTTGCAGCGAGGCGGACATCCAGTTGCACCATATTTTCTAAATTATCTATTGCCGCAATCGCCTGATCCCGCGAAGCTCTCGCCGCAAGCTGTTTGCCTTCTGCGGCACGGTTACCAAGATATGAACTGAATTCAACCCCTATAAGTACATCATAATTTTCTTCGTCTATGTTTGCCCAGGACCGAGAAAACGATTCTGCATAACCGGTTTTGCCGAGATCAATAAAGACATCAAGCTTCGGCAGAAGTCCATTTCGGGTACGAACAACTTCAAGGCGTAGGCTTTTCTGACGTAACCGCGCTTCGTTGAGGTCTGGTCGCAATTGAAGAGCAAGTTCTAATCGCTCATCAAGATCCTCCAAAGTCGTTGTCTCCATGCGTGGCTGGCTGGTCGGAGCGATCAGCAGCTGGAAGTGTGTATTATCTGTGACATTGAGCAGGCGGAGTAAGCGGAGACGCTGTTCAATGTGTCTACTGCGGCCTTCGAGAAGAGCCTGCTCCCGTCTGGCAACTTCAGCCTTTGCCGCCGCCGCAGAATTCCTGGGGATAACGCCAACCTCAATCTGGCTTTGCACCTCGTCAAGTTGCTTTTTCGCGATAGTAAGTGACTGTTCAAAAATCGTCAGGCCTTCTGAAGCCAGCACGTACCTCCAATAAGCTATTTCTACTTCGGACAACAGGATTTCAATAAACCCGCGAAACTCATAGAAAGAAGCCTGGGTTTCAAGCTGCGCCTGACGAACAGCAACAAGATTCACAGCCGCACCATAGCCCCTCAACAGAGATTGAGTCAGACTTAAACCGAGCCTGGTATCCTGCTGGTCAGGAGTCCGGTTCGAGGTAGAGCCACCGTATCCAACAGAGGCCTCCACGGAAATCCCAGAGGGAAGTTGTTGCCGCAGCCCCATAGCCGCCTCGACATCATTGCCTTCGACACTGAAACTTTCTTCTGTGCTGCGGGAGGTCTCACTGGCAGTTTCCTCGCTGTACTGGATTTCTGCAAAAAGTTCCGGATCAAAAACACCTCGTTCTATCTGCTCAAACGTTCCCGTCAAAAGTGGGGTGTAACGCTCGACCTGAAGTTCACGGTTACGCTGCAGGGCAAAAAACACTGCCTGCTCCAGAGAGAGGGCAATCCGTCCATCTTCTGCTTGAGGAAGCTGCAGCGTTTCCCCGCCGACAGGTTCGGGCAGCAGCCCGACATCAACCGGAGAACTCTTTTCAAGCGCGCTGTTGTCTTCGTATATTTTTTCAAGATCATACCAGCTATCGGGTCGACTGCAACCAACCACCAGCAATGAAATCATTGCACACAACAGCTGCACTCCCTTCCGTTTCTTTCCCGGCGCTACATTCATTGGCCCACCTTTTCCTTTTCTGAGTGCACCAGGGAAAACACCACGGGGATAAGTATCAGAGTGATCAATGTGGAAGCGGTAAGCCCGCCGACAACCGCGCGGGCGAGTGGAGCCTGAGCATCAGCACCTTCACCAATGCCAAAGGCCAGAGGGACCAGAGCCAAGACGGTTGTCATACTGGTCATCAGGATAGGGCGCAGCCGGCGACGTCCTGCCTCCACCACTGCTTCTGTCACAGAATAGCCCGCACGCCTCGTCAGCCTTGCAGCCTGATCAACCAGCAGTATGGCATTGTTCACCACAATACCGCCAAGCATGATACAGCCAATATATGACTGCAGATTCAAAGTAGTATTGGTGAAAAACAGAGTGGTGAGCACACCTACAGCGGCTAAAGGCACACTTACCATGACGACGAGCGGATCCCGAAAAGATTCATATTGGCAGGCCAGGACCATGAACACCAGTACCAGAGAAAGCAGCAGGGATAGCGTAAGTTCCCGTGATGCCTTTTCCTGCTCTTCAATATTTCCAGCAATTCGAAATTCGTAACCTTCCGGGACGACAATGTTGTTGAGTGCGTTGCGAACATCATCTACGACTGCACTAAGGTCTGATCCTTCATAATTTCCCCGGACGGAAACGATACGCTGTTGATCTTTTCGCTCAATCAAGGCGGGCCCCCTGCTCGTTTGAGTAGCAACAAGATTGCGCAAAACAACCTGGTTACCATTTGGGGCGCTCAGCACCAGATTGAGAATCTCATCCATTGTCTGTGATTCCACATCTTGTAACTGCACAAAAATACGCGATGACTCTCCGCCAGAACGGAATTCCCCCACTTTGGCTCCCACCAGCACAGTCTCCAAGGTCTTGGTGACATCTTTTGGTGTCAATCCGAGATCCGCCACCCTGTTCCGGTCGATAATTATATCCTGCTGAGGAACTCCGGCGCTTCGACTGATGTCAACATCAGTTATATCGGGCACTGTTTCCATAGCCAGGCCCGCCTGCTCTGCAAGCGTATCAAGGGTTGCCAGATCAAACCCCCGGATTTCCAGGGTAACACCCTGCTCTGCCCCAAGAATACGCTCTAAAATAAACTGTCCCTGTGGTGCGCGGGTTCGAATTGTCATGCCAGGAATTTGTCCTTCCAGGAGTTTTCTTATGTCTGCTGCAATTTCTGTATTCGAACGACTCCGCTCTTTTGCCGGTGTCAATGAGATGCGAATCTCGCCGGTTGATCTGGCATTTCGTCCACCGGCACGGACCTGGGTAACGGATGAGATTGTTTCGGGGACCGCGGGTAGAACGAGTTCCTCCATCAGCTTTGTTTGTCGATCAACAAGGTCAATACGCGTACCAACCTCCATCTCCCCGGTGACTCGCACCTCGCCCTCGTCACTGGGCGGAAGAAAGTCAGAGCCAATAAAGGGCAACAGCATCAGGCTTGCTGCAAGCAATGCAACCGAGATAAAAATGACCAACCACCGATGTTCCAGGGAGCGATGAAGGAGAAGAGCATAGCCAACATTCAACCTTTTGACCATATTACCAGCAGTATCGATAATCCTTCCAGCCCCGCTTGAGTCGTCTAGACCTTTGCCCGGTTTTACCTTCAGCATTTTGGAAGCCAGCATTGGTACCAGGCTGAGTGAAACGATGAGAGAACAGGTCAGCGAAAACATAACGGTAAATCCAAGTTCTTTGAATAACTGCCCAGACACGCCCTGGACAAAAGCAAGAGGAACAAAGATAACCATTGTGGTTAATGTACTCGCAAGGATAGCTGTCCCCACCTCCTCTGCCCCGCTAGTTGAAGCAATAACTGCGGATTCCTTATGCTCCTGGCATCGACGAAAAATGTTTTCCAAAACCACCACAGAGCTGTCAACCATCATCCCCACTCCCAGGGCCAATCCACCAAGAGTCATCAGATTTATGGTAAATCCACCAAAATAAATCATGGCAAAAGTCGCAATAATCGAAATAGGGATTGAAAGAGTAATGACCAGAGTGGAAGGGATGTTACGCAAAAATAAAAAGAGGACCAGGACCGCCAAGCACCCACCGTAGAGCACCGATTGAGCGACGTTTCTGATAGACTGCTCAATGAAATTTCCCTGGTTGGTAACTGGAACCACCTTTAACATTGGAAAATCCCGATTGATTACTTTGATCTCTTTCAGTACCCCGGCTGCAACATCAACGGTGTTGGCGCTTGGTTGTTTGCGAATGGCAATATTCAGCCCAGATTCACCATTGAGCCGGGTAATCCGGGTACGCTTTTCGTAGGTATCATGAATCTCCGCAATCTGGCCCAGGGTGATGAACCCCCCCTCACGCTTTGCCACCACAGTATCACTGATTTGTTGCAAAGAGAGAAACTCCGCCGGGGCACGCAGGGTAACCTGGTATTTTCCCTGGTTGATGCTTCCGGCCGGCAGATCCAGATTGGCATCACGGGGGGCATTCAGGATGTCATTGAGAGGTATTCCTAACGCATTAATCTTTGCAGGGTCAAGTTCAATTCTAATTTCCCTGTTATACTGCCCCCAGGTATCAACCTGGGCAACACCTGGGATTCGCGCCAGACGAAACCGCAGTTGATCTTCAATAATTTTAGTGAGTTCAACAGGGTTCATAGGGCTTGAGACACCCATAATAACAACCGGAAAACTGGCCACATCAAACTTACTCACCCGTGGTCGCTGAATATCATCGGGCAATTCGTTAATTTCGTCCTCAAGTTGGGACTGCACGTCAATGGCTGCCGTATCGATGTCCGTTCCCCAGTTAAATCTCACCCGGACACTGCTGCTTCCTTCCGATGATTCTGAGGTCAACTCCTCCACCCCGGGGACGGTTGCAACTATTTCTTCCACAATCTGGGTGACCAGGCGCTCCATGACAACTGGACTGGCCCCCTCATAGTCGGTTCGTACCGTTAGGGTTGGCAGCTCGATGCTTGGCAGCATATCAATCTGCAGACGCGAAAATGAACTGAGGCCGAGTATCATTACAATAAGGGTGACCATAGAGGTGAAAACCGGTCGGCGGACACTGAAACTTGGCAAATTCATTGGAGCCCTGTACCCCCTGTAATAGCATTAGACTCGGTGACAATTCGAATTCTAGAACCGTCTTCGATGAATTGCTGGCCCAGAGTGACAACCCTGCCGGAAAGGTTAGAATCAATCAACTGAATCTGACCCCCGCCTTTTAACCCCTGCTTCACCTCTACCCACTCCACCGAGGTGGAATCATCTGCAACCCTGAAGACCCCCGTCTGATCGTTCCGTTTGGTAATCGCCATCTCGACGACACTAATTGCATCTTCAGCCCGATCAAGCTCTAAGGTACAACTTGCAAACATCCCGGGTTTAAGCAGGTGCTGAGGATTGGCAACCAGAATTTCCATTTGAGCCTGGCGGGAAGACTCTCGAAAGACAGGCGAGATACGGGAAACAGTTCCGTGGAAAACTTTATCCGGAAAAGCATCCGCCTGCACCCTTGCCTGTTGATTGAGCCTGATGAGCGGATAATCTTTCTCCGTTACCTGAATGACTGCGATAACCGGATCAATCTCCACAATTGAGAGAATTGATGTATTCGCCGCCACGGTGTTGCCTTCATCGACAAAACGTTCGGCTACTGTTCGCTCGTCATCGCCCTGTTTCCAGTCGGCTTTTACCTGGGTATATCCCAGACGTATTCTGGCAGCTCTTAAAAGCGCATCTTCCCTGTTGAGATTAGCTTCGGCAACCTTTACCGCAGACTGGCCGGTTAAAAACTGGGCCTGGGCTGTGTCATATGCGCTTTCCGACGCTATCCCCCGGTCACTTAGGGTTTTAGCCCGATCAAGCTGCCTCTGGGCAATGACAAACCGGCTTACGGCCTCATCTCGATTTGCCTCAGCCACAGCCAGACGGGCCTCAGCCTCGAGTACCTCCTGTTCAAATTCCGCATTTTCCATCTGCACAACGACCTGCCCGCGGACGACCGGCTCAGAAACATCGACCAGTAACCGCTGAATTCTACCGCTGACCTTTGGTGCAACTGCGAACTGGGCATGGGGATCGATGGTGCCGCTGAACGTTCTGGATAAAGAGAGTGGCCCGCGCTGCACAGCAGCCACTTCCACTGGAACCATTCGTTCGACTTTTCCTTTGGGAAAATCTTTCAACTCGTTTTGTGTGCGGTCTTTAACAAATAACGCTCCAACAATAAAAACGATTATCCCTCCTGCGATCCAGACAATCTTGGAGATATATGGCGGCATAAAAAATCCTTATAGAATAAGAAAGGGCAAACAGCCCTGCCCTTTAAAATGTACGATCACTCTAGCCCGAATATCTCATTAAGTTGAACAAAAAAGGCCACAATTGTTGTATAATTAGCGTGATATCAAGACGTTAATAATATCAACAAAGGTGACCTTATGAAAACAGAGTGTACAAAAGAATATGGTTCATTTCAAGCCTTAGGTAGACGAGAAATCGTTGCAGATTTTAATGGCGGGACTATCACTTCTGACGGAGGGGCGTTGTTGTTACGAGAAGTGGAACAGCGGACAAACATTCTCCACCGTTTTTCGCAATGCTTCACCGA
>NZ_SWCN01000018.1 GCF_005116575.1 Desulforhopalus sp. IMCC35007
ACAGTGATGTTACCAATGGAACCTTATCCCTCAACACCGATGGTACTTTTAGCTACACAGCTGATACCAATTTCACTGGGAGTGATAGTTTCACCTATACCGTCACCGATAGTGCTAGCGGTGAGTCGGATATTCGGACCGTTGATTTAACCATTAACACCATCACAGATCTTAGTGCCCAGGATGACAGCTTTACCACTGACGAAGATGTCACCCTGAATGCCGATGTCTCTATTAACGATAGCACGACTTCCGGTGGCAACCTGAGTTATGCTCTGGACAGTGATGTTACCAATGGAACCTTATCCCTCAACACCGATGGTACTTTTAGCTACACAGCTGATACCAATTTCACTGGGAGTGATAGTTTCACCTATACCGTCACCGATAGTGCTAGCGGTGAGTCTGATATTCGGACCGTTGATTTAACCATTACTGCAGTCACTGATCTTTCTGCTGCAGATGACAGCTTTACCACTGACGAAGAGGTCACCCTGAATGCCGATGTCTCTATCAACGATAGCACGACTTCCGGTGGCAGCCTGAGTTATGCTCTGGACAGTGATGTTGCTAATGGAACCTTATCCCTCAACACTGATGGTACTTTTAGCTACACCGCTGATGCCAATTTCAATGGATCTGATAGTTTCACCTATACCGTCACCGATAGTGCTAGCGGTGAGTCCGCAATTCGAACCGTTGATTTAACCATTACTGCAGTCACTGATCTTTCTGCTGCAGATGACAGCTTTACCACCGACGAAGATGTCACCCTAAATGCCGATGTCTCTATCAACGATAGCACGACTTCCGGTGGCAGCCTGAGTTATGCTCTGGACAGTGATGTAGCCAATGGAACCTTATCCCTCAACACCGATGGTACTTTTACCTACACAGCTGATGCCAATTTCAATGGATCTGACAGTTTCACCTACACCGTTACCGATAGTGCTAGCGGTGAGTCGGATATTCGGACCGTCACCTTAAATGTCTCAGCAATTAACGATGCAGCAATAGTCAGCGGTGATGACACAGCCAACGTCACCGAAGATGTTGATCCAAATGGTGACAATTGGTTGGAGCGTTCCGGTATTCTGACTATTAGTGATGTTGATGTAGGCCAATCGAACTTTGTTGCTGGTACAATTTCAGGAACCTATGGTACACTTACTATAGATACGGTCGGAAATTGGAAATATGTAGCTGATAATAGTCAGGTGGTAATTCAACAACTCGATCAATCAGAAAGTGTAACCGACATATTCACAGTTACCACCGCTGACGGTACAACCCATAACGTTTACATCACTATAGACGGAGTGAATGAAGTTACAGTTATCGACAACACAACTACAGACAACACCACCACAGACAATGGTACCGGCGATCTCGGGGGGCCTGTAGATCTATCAGATACTGGCGAAATCACCGATTCCGAGCAGATAACTCCTGATTTTCCTTCGGATGAAGATGTGCTTCTCGACCAGGGAATTGATGATGAAAAGGACGACAGTAAAGATCTGCCTGTTGTCGATTTTGAAAGTATTCCACCCGAGGACAATGTACCTTCAGAAGATGAAACCGTAATCAGCCTGATTCCGTTAGAAACCGAGATGGCTGGGGACAGTTTAGATGAAGATGATCTGACGACAAATCCAGGGGAACAATCCGTTGACTATCTTGTAAGTTCGGATCAATTGTCAGCTCACTCAAAACCATCAGAAAGCAATGATACACAGAGATCCAAGGAGAGCCTTGCGGATACATTGCTTGAAGGAATCAAACGGGTTGAAAAAGAAGCTCTGGAATTCCTGTCTGTTCCACTCTCAGTCGATGCCCTCTACCTGGAGCCAACGGATTCAGTGGGGGCTGTAACAGAAAACAAGGCATTGCGGGCTGGGCTTGATGCTATGCATGAGGAAATGGAGGAGGCTTTTAGAGAGGCGGAAGAAGAACAGAAAATTTCAGTATACATGACCAGCGGTGTCTCAGTAACCATAGCTGCAGGAGCGCTCAGTTATCTGCTGAGAGCGGGTTCTCTGATGTCGAGTTTTTTGGCAACTGTTCCATTGTGGAAGGGTTTTGATCCGGTGGCGATCCTCCTCACTCCGAAGAAGAAAAAGAAAAAAGATCAAGATACATTTGCAGACAGCGTCGACCAGCTGGAATCAGCAGTTGAGCAGAAGGCAGAGAAGATGTTTTCTGAAAAAGAGAATAAATAATGCACTTTACCCCAGCAATACGGATCAGCCTTGGACTGGTTTCATTGACCATCAGCCTGCTGCTTCTTGGCAAGGTCATAGGTTTTGCCCCTGACCGAACCGCGGCGGTGCTGGAATCAAGAAAAAATCTTTCCGAAGCGCTAGCCATTCAGTTTTCAGCCGCAGCACAGAGAGGTGATGTGCTCTTGATCAAAGAGACCCTAGAGTCCATGGTTGAAAGAGATAACGATATCAGGTCAGCGGCCATGCGTAACAGCCAGGGTGGGTTGCTTGCCGAAGCCGGCAACCATCTGGCCAACTGGGAGCCGCCAGCCAATGGGCGTTCGACCCCATCCCATGTTCAGATCCCCATCTTCCGCGGACAGGAACCCTGGGCAACGGTTGAGGTTAGTTTTGCCCCTCTTTGGATTAACAGTATTACTTCAGGTTTTAAAAACTCGTATTTTAGTCTGATACTTTTTGTCTCCTTTACAGGTTTTGCCGGCTATTTTCTGCTGATAAAAAGGACTCTGCGCGAACTTGACCCCTCGGCTGTTATTCCGGCCAGAGTTCGTGCTGCATTTGATGTACTGAAAGAAGGTGTCCTGATCCTTGATGAAAATGAGCTGGTGGTCCTTGGTAATACAGCATTTGCTGAAATAATAGGTAAATCAACCTCGGACCTTATTGGTTTTAAGGGTTCGGAACTTGGCTGGAAGGGTTGCAAGTCTCCAGAGCACAGGGAACATCTTCCCTGGATGCAGGTATTGAATGGTAAAAAAAGTGTTACCGGGGGCCGTTTGGTCATGGAGAGGGGGAACAGGGATCTGGTCACCTTTATCGTCAATGCCGCCCCTGTTCTAGACGATAAGGGGAAAAGCCGTGGAGTTCTGGTAACTTTCGACAACGTAACCGAACTGGAAGAAAAAAACGACGAGCTCAACCTGACGGTCAATAAACTGCAGTTGACCACCGAAGAAGTACAAACCAAGAACCGGGAACTGGAATTTCTTGCAAGCCATGATCCATTGACGCTCCTGATGAACAGGAGGGCGCTCAACCAGTCATTCAACCTGGCTTTCAGTCAAGCGCAAAAGAACGGTACCGAATTGTCCTGCGTGATGTGTGATATTGATCATTTCAAAGCGGTCAATGACAGATACGGCCATGCAACCGGCGATAAAGTGATCAAGATGGTTGCTCTTCTCCTGCAGAAACATTTCAGGGAAGATGACCTTGTTGGTCGCTATGGTGGTGAAGAATTTTGTATCGTACTGCCCGATATTGACATCAGATTAGCAGCAAAAATATCCAACAGGGTTCGCCAGGCCATAAAGGAAGATTCCACTGCAGGCGTTCAGGTAACCATGAGCTTTGGGGTTTCCTCCATTAAATTAAATGCCCATGAACCAAGTGAGCTGACCAATCAGGCCGATAAAGCACTCTATATCGCCAAGGAAAGTGGCAGAAATCGCGTGGTCTGCTGGGGTGATGATGAGCTGGCTGATTTTGTTTCCAAGGATAATAAGAGCAGTACTGAAATAAGTACAGCGACCAGTACGAGTGAACCCAGAGAGCAGGAAGCAACCTTTCTTCAGACAGTTCCGGGGCAGAAGAATATTGCCTGCGAGGATGAACTTCAGCGGCTGACCATACGCTTGCAGGAGTTTGAAAAGCTGGCGGAAAAGCGTGCTCAGGAACTAAAGTACTACACCGCCTATGACATGCTCACTGGACTGCCGACGAGGACCCTCTTTTATGACCGTGTTTCCCAGGCCCTGGTAAGGGGACGACGGTATGACAGTATTGTCGCCGTACTGTCACTGTCTATAGATGCCATGAAGCGCGTCAACGAAACTCTGGGCCATACTACGGGTGATCGGCTCTTTAAAGAGATTGGCAAGCGACTGACAAATATACTGCGGGGTATGGATACCGTGGCAAAGCTTCCGGTTGCCTCCCTGATGCCAACAGTTTCACGTCTTAGTCAGGAGGAGTTTGGTATTCTTCTGACCGACCTGGAAGAGGTAAATGCCATCACCTGGATTGTAAAACGGATTCTTAATTCCTTTGAAGACCCCTTCCTCATTGATGACAATGAAATCTATGCCTCAACCTACATCGGTATCTCTGTTTATCCTTATGATGGACAAACACCTGATGAATTGCAAACACACGCAGCAGCAGCCAAAAGACATGCTCGAAAGCAACTGGGAGTAAATCAATATTATTATTATTCCGACAGCATTAATGCAATGTCAGTTAACCATCTGCAGATTGAAAGTCAGCTGCATAAGGCCGTCAGAAATGATGAGTTTATCTTGCATTATCAACCCAAAATCGATACAAAAACAGGATCCATAAGTGGTGTTGAGGCCCTTATTCGTTGGGATAATCCAGCCTCAGGTCTGGTTCCACCCTTTGAGTTTATCCCGATTGCCGAGTATTCAGGACTCATTGGTGCAATCGGGGAATGGGTGCTTGTGGAAGCCTGTAGACAGGTCCGCACATGGCTCGATATGGGGATTAACAACTGCAGCGTAGCAGTCAATTTTTCAAGTAAGCAGTTCCGTCAGGAAAACTTGTCCGCTAGAATTATGGAAATATTAGAGGAGAGCAGGGTCGATCCAAAATATCTCGTAGTAGAGGTCACAGAGAGTGCCATGATGGAAAATTTTAAAAACTCAATCAGGATACTCAAGGAGATTCGTGATGTGGGTGCAAGTATTGCTCTGGACGACTTCGGCACTGGCTATTCGTCGCTTGGCTATCTGAAAAATTTTCCTGTGACCCATGTAAAAATAGACCGTTCCTTTGTTGCAGACATCGACAGCAATGAAAGAGATGCGACCCTGGTGAAATCCATAATCAGCATGGCTCATGGGATGGGGCTGAAGGTCACCGCTGAGGGTGTTGAAAATGAGGCTCAGGTTGACCAGCTCGTCCATTTCGAATGTGATGAGATGCAGGGATACCTGTTCAGCAAGCCGGTTTCAGCGGGCGAGGTCACCAAACTGCTCCAGACTGGGCTTAAACAACGAATTGCTACATTGTCGAAATTTGAAACTGTATAATACGGGCAATTTTCTGAGCTCTTCCAGCTTCTTGAAATGCAAAAGTGAACGTAATGAATACCACACTAAAAGAAGTAACAAAGGCTGCAAAACTTATTTCTTTGCCTGAAGTATATTTCCGTTTGAAGAGCATCCTTGAAGAGCCGGATTTTTCCATGGCGGAGGTGGCGGTGATTATAAGTCATGACCCGGCTATAACTGTTCGCTTGTTGCGCATGGTTAACAGCTCTCTCTATGGATTTAGAAAAAAGATTGAAACTGTAAGCCACGCAGTATCCTTGCTGGGTACAGTGCAGGTGCACGATATCGTCTTGGCCTCCTCTGTTGTGCAGGCTTTTAAAGGGATGTCCTCCGATGTCATGGATATGCAGAAATTCTGGCAACGTAGTGTTTACTGTGCAGTAGCTGCTCGTCAACTTGCAGCTTTGTGCAGGGGCTGTGATAAAGAACGCCTTTTTGTTGCTGGCCTTCTCCATGATATAGGTCATCTTGTCATGTATCAGGAAGTCCCAGACCAATCGCGACAGGCCATGCGTGGGGCAGCGGAGAGAAATGAACCGATATACAAGATCGAACGCGAACTGCTTGGTTTCGATTATGCCGAAATAGGTGGAGAACTTATGCTGCAATGGTCTTTGTCAGAAAGTTTGTGGGAGACGACCAAGTTCCATATAGAACCGGAAAAAGCGGTTAAGTATCCAATCGAAGTGGCTCTGGTCCATCTTGGGGTGCTACTGGCAAAGGTGGGTGTGGGAGAAGGAAATGTTGATGAAAGTCTGCAGGCCGCATCCCCTATAGCCTTGAAAGTTACCGGATTGACTCCTGAGGATTGTAACTCTCTTCGTGAACAGGTTGAAACAGATATGCAAGAGGTCATGATGCTTATTGTTCCACCGAAACTGTAATGTGATTGAAATTGAAAATCGGTAAAAACCCCATTGGTATCTCACAGTAGGCTTGTTTTAAAGAAGATGCCACTTTCGCCGCCACAAATGGTGATGTAATGTTAGCATGATAGTGTATGAAGGAGCTGGCTTTTCACCGGTGATATAAATTATCCGGCCTTCTACAGTCGAAAAACTCAAGGGTTCTTGATGGAAAACATTCAATGTTTTTCAAAAACCAAAGTGCCTTGGGGATAAAGTATTGGTGTAGCGTTAACGGAAGCGTGTAGAATTGTTTGAAATGTGATAAGCTTAATTCGATAATGAATAGTCGTAGTTTTTCCATTCTGTGATTAAGCGAATTACCGATATGCTAAACCATATTTTTCACTTTACGATAATTGTTTGTTGCAGCATGTTTTTGGGCTGCGGTCCTGCTGTATCTGCAGAACAAAATAATTCTATTCATCTCAATCAGCTTACGGTTTCTGACAAAGATTTTCATCAGGAAGAGATTGAAATTCTTCTCGATGATGTGGTCCTTTCCAGTTTTACTCTGTTTTATTTAGAAGATTCTTATAAAAAACAAATAATTGAAAGAAGGGTTGAAGTTGCAGCTCCAGCTCATGTTGATAACGTTGCTGGTGTCGATGAGAGGGGAATGCTCGGTCTCAACGAGCTCATTGAAATAGCTCTTGCAAAAAATAGATTGCTCGAAGTTGTGAAGCAACAACAGGCCCAAAGTCGAGGGCAGCTTACCCAGGCTCGTTCTGGTTATCTCCCGCAGCTTTCTATGGAAGGAAGGTATAGTTATGTTGAAAGGGAAGAATCTGCTGGTACAGGAAATGATATTTCAGAGTCGGAGTTGTCTGCTAATTTAGAGCAAATGGAAAAAGATGATGTGGTGCACGGTGCTGTCAACTTTTCCCAACTCATTTATGACTTTGGGAAAACAACAGGAGCAATTGAAGCTGGAAAAACAAATTTACTGGCCGCCAACGCCAAGCTGCACCGGCAGATTCAGGATGTAATTTATCAAGTTAAATCAGCTTACTATAATATTCTTGAAAAAAGACGATTAATAGATGTTGCTAAAGAATCTGTAAATAGTTTCCAGGAACATCTGGCACGCGCCGATTTATATCGCAGGGCGGGAGTGCGGACTAAGATAGATGTTATCAATGCAGAGGTTGAATTATCCAACGCCAAAATGCTTCTTGTGGGTGCCGAATATGGTCTAAAGACTGCAAAAGTAGCTCTTGAGCAGATTTTAGGAGTACAACCCCATGGTGGAGAATATGTGATTTATCAGGATGAAATAGGCCTGGATAACATTCTTGAGACTATGCCGCCGATTCCAGAAAATCTCGAATCTTTGATCGATAATGCAATGTC
Organism: Desulforhopalus sp. IMCC35007; assembly: GCF_005116575.1. GTDB lineage: Bacteria > Desulfobacterota > Desulfobulbia > Desulfobulbales > Desulfocapsaceae > Desulforhopalus_A. Next base: position 7,555 of record NZ_SWCN01000018.1, read on the forward strand.
GTCCCGACCTGATATTATCCAACTCACCTTGTTGACGAGATCGGCTGAAGCGAATTTAAAAGCAAGTAAGGGAGACTATTGGCCCTCCATTGGAGCCCAGGCTAATTATAACAACTATGATACTGAGCTTTCCCTCTACAAAGACAGTTGGGAGGTTGGGATGGTAGCCTCATGGGATCTTTTTTCAGGCTTGCAGACGAAAGGAGCCGTAGCAGAAGCTCTGGGCCGGGTACTGGAAAACAAGGCACAGTTACAGAATTTACAACTGGCGGTGGTGCGAGAAGTAACTGAAAGTTATCTGCAAGCTTCTGAAAACAAAGAAAGAGTGAAGATAGCTCTCAAAACATTGGAGCTTGCCAGGGAAAACCTTGCTCTGGCCGAAAAAAGATACGAGTCCGGAGCAAACGATGTTATTGAATACAACGATGCTCAACTGAGCCTCACCAGAACGAGAAACGATCTTGTGGTCACCTATTACGGATACCTCACCGCACTTGCGGGCATCGAATATGCCAGCGGCAGACTTTTGCATTAAATCTTTTTGATCATTTTAGTTTCTCTTTTTCTAATTTATTGGTGGGGCGGTAGGTGAAGGTTTTTGCCTGGGCCCTGGCTAGCTTCATGCGGGCGTTCAAGCCCCATCTACAGCGCTTTTAAATGGAGCTTAAGTCTTTTCCGGAGAGTTTCTAACAGGTTGAAATAGCAGCTGGTGTGGCAATAAGTCCTGTTACAACGAGTAACGTCAGTACGACTGTCTTGGGTGTGATGCCTGACAAGGTCTTGGTGATAAACGCAAAAAAATGATCCGAGAGCAGCTGTTGCAACACTGCTGACGGCAAGAAAAGTTTCTGAAGGGCCGACCTTCCCTTTAGCATGATTAAAAAGTCGTTCTCCTCTTTTGTTGCACGTGTTCCCATTGCGGCACTCACTGGAATCATGTTTATAGTGGTTGCCGGAAACTTTGCCTGGTCGAACCTTTGCATCATGCATAAGATACTTAAATCCGATGCCCTGGTGCTCGTCCTGGTGCTCGTCCTAGTCTCTGCCTTACGATGACTTTTGATCTGGCATTGGCCGTATTTGTGGGAATTATAGTTTCAGCCCTTGTTTTCTCCTGGGAAAATGCCATTCGTATTCGTGTTCGAAAGCGGATTAACGTTGATGGCACCTAGGTGTATGAAATCTGGGGGCCATTATTTTTTGGTTCCACCCAGATGTTTATGTCAAAGTTTGATGTCAAAGGCGATTCTGAAAAATCAAACCCAAAGCATAGTACAATTATGGCGGAAGAAGCCGATGATTCTCGGTATCACGTTGTCGCTGATCCCGCTAATTTTGACTGATTATAGCAAAGAACTGGATAGTTACTGAACTCTCCGCTCATCCAGTCTGTTTTTTATTTCTCAATACAAGTGTAAAAATTTTATGTCCATGTCCACTTCCGGTTTTGCCTCATTGTCACTGTCCCAGCCGATGCTTGAAAATCTGCAGGAACTTGGTTTTCTACAAATGACCCCTGTTCAGGCAGAGAGTCTTCCACATATTCTCAAAGGCAAAGATGTACTTGCCCAGGCAAAAACGGGTAGTGGTAAGACCGCAGCCTTTGGCCTGGGACTTTTGAGCAAACTTGATGTGAACAAGTTTAGAGTGCAGTCTCTTGTTCTTTGTCCGACCCGTGAACTGGCCGACCAGGTTGCAAAGGAGCTGCGGAGACTGGCGCGCAAAACTCATAATATAAAAATACTTACCCTTTGCGGTGGTATGGCCTTTGGGCCGCAGTACGGTTCTCTTGTTCATGGCGCTCACATAATAGTGGGTACGCCTGGAAGGGTACTTAAACACTTAGATAAGGGAAATCTTTCCCTCAAACATCTTGATATGCTGGTGCTTGATGAAGCCGACAGAATGCTTGATATGGGCTTTATTGATGAGATAGACCGTGTTATTGACCACGGGCCGGCCAAGAGACAGACACTTTTGTTTTCTGCGACCTTCCCGAATGAAATTGTGGAGTTAAGTTCGTCGGTTCAAACCGATGCGATAAGGGTTACCACGATTGCTGAAGAACCTGAGAATAAAATTGTTGAGTACTTCTATGAGGTTGCGGGAGAAAAAGTCGACGCTTTAATTGCCGCCATGGCCCACCATTCCCCGGCGAGTGTGTTGATTTTTTGTGCAACAAAAATAGAGACGAGAAACGTAGCAGAGGATCTTGTTGCCGCGGGCATTGACGCCCTGGCCATTCACGGCGATCTTGAACAGTACCAACGAACAGATGTACTCGTTCGTTTTATGAACAGAAGTTGCTCCGTTCTTGTGGCAACGGATGTTGCTGCCCGGGGTATTGATGTCAAAGAACTGGAGCTGGTAATGAATTATGATCTGCCTCTGACAGCTGAAATATATACCCACAGAATTGGCCGTACCGGACGTGCGGGAGGCGAAGGAATTGCTGTTACTCTCTTTACAAATGACGAACTCCACAAGGTTGAGTCCTATCGTACTGGTACGAGAATCTTTGAAGATATAGCCAGTTTTGAGGGAGAGGGTGGTTTTACCATGGAATCTCCGAACAGTACTCTTGTGGTGGAGGGTGGCAAAAAGAATAAAATACGCCCCGGCGATCTTCTTGGCGCCTTAACCGGTGATGCCGGAATTAATGGTAAGGATATCGGTAAAATTGATATCTACGACCGACAGAGTTACGTTGCCATCAGGCGAAATGTGATAGATAAGGCTTTGACCAGGCTGAAAAAGGGCAAGATAAAAGGTCGAACCTTCCCGGTCTGGATTCTTGGACAGAAAAAAACAATTGATTACAGCAATGTCTGGGGTAAGGGCGGTGGGGATTGAGAGGATCGCTCGTGCGACACCTTTTAAAAAAAATCTGTTTATTTAAAGGTGTCGCACGTTGTTATCTTATGCTGCAATCAGAAATTAAGTTCCACCCGTCGATTCTTCTGACGTCCTTCACGGGTGTCATTTGAGGCTGCTGGTTGTGTTTCTCCAAAACCTTTTGTGGTAAGCCTTTCCCGCTGAATGCCACGATCCACCATGTAGTTGACCACAGCTTCTGCCCGCCTTTCAGAGAGCTTCTGGTTGTAGGTTTCAGGACCGGTGCTGTCGGCATGGCCATAAATATCTGCTGTAACGAATGGGTTATTTTTAAAATATTCCACCCAGCGATCAATTTCCGGTACGAATTCAGCTTTGATGACCCATTTGTCAAACTCAAACAAAACGTCTGATACTTCTATAACCAGAGGCAAGCTGGCGCGTTGTTCTTCCGGGGTCATGTCCGCTGGAAAATTCTGCACCTGATTATTTGCCGGCCTGAGTCTTGGGCTTATGTCGCTGTTTTTCTGGCGATTTACATAGTAATCCGTTGCTTCATCATACTTGCCGATAGTGTATTTTTTGGTGCGGGGACCTGATGCAGTATTGTAGCGCGCAGTGGTATCGTCATACCTGCCGACGGTGTAGCTTGATGTCCCCGGGTTGTCATCTGCCTGTTCATTGTATATTCTTGTGTTTTCATCATAGCGTATCTCTGGATAGAGCAGAGAGCAGCCTCCCAGGAAAAAAGGGAACAGCAGTAGAATTGCCCCAAACCATCGAGAGGTGGGAGAAAGGAGAATATTGCTCATGGCGATCCTCATTTAAATTGCTTCGTTTATGGTTGTAATGAAATGATTATTCAGTCCTTTTTATCTACCCTATCGTTATTTTGCAGTTTTTTCCAGATTTTTTCCGACTGACCTGTTTGTTGTTTTATATTAAGTAATAATGGTGTGGAGATTATGACTGCAATGATCTTCTGCATCAAACCGGAAATCAAGGTACAATTGTTCCTTATCTTGCTGCAATTGTTGGTAACCTGTCTTTGCTGGAGCTATCGGCAGTTTGATCGGGAATACATGCTTGCCTGTTTCGGTGCACACTGCTGCTCACTGAAAAAATAATTTTTCCGTGTGTTTCAATTATCACAATACTGGCCTTTAGGGTTTCAGCACTGAAAGTGAAATCATCGTCCAGTCACCGGCACAGCAGTCTAAGGTCAAGGAGTGTGTTGTGTTAATCCATGGGATGGGGCGAAACGCCAGGTCTATGTCGCAGATGCAGGCAGCATTGGTGCAGGAAGGATATTTTACCGTTAATCTTGGTTCCCCCTTAACTTTAAAAAATATAGAATCCATAGCTGCAGACGATTATTTGCTTGCATTTGCAGCCTGTATTGAACTTCAATCGGCAAGAGTGCATTTTGTAACACATTCACTTGGAGGCAATATTCTACGAAAGGCGCTGAGTGAGGAAAAACCTGATAGGCTCAGGCGAGTTGTGATGCGGAACCCTCCCGACAATGGCAGTGATCTTGTGGATACAATAAAAGACCGGGCCTTGTTTAAGTGGTTGATGGGCCCTGCTGAACAACAATTGACCACCGGGCAAGATTCGCTCCGTGTGCAACTCGGAGGGGCGGACTTTCCCCTTGGAGTTATCTGGCACGAGCGTGAACAACAAGTAAGAATCTATAATTGAAGATCTTTGAAAAAATGGTTAGAAAGAAACAACCAGAGTTGATATATCTTCACAACCTCATAAAACAGCTAAGTCCATTCTCATGACACAAATCACTGACAACTATTACCTTAAAGCGCTCATTGACGCTTTGCCATCAGCACTATTCATAGTGGATAAAGATTTCAAAATATGTGATGTAAATCCTGAAGCAAAAAAGATGTTCAAAATTGATGCTGAAGAAATTGTACATAGACTGTGTGGTGAAATTCTTAACTGCCAACATGCTATTGAAGAAGAAGTAGGATGTGGCAATACACAGTATTGTGAAGATTGTGTGATTCGAAGATCAGTGGAAAATGCTGGAAAAGGAGTGTCAGTATACAAGAAAAAATATGAACTCAAAGTTATAAAAGATGGGAAGAAATCAAGTCGATATACTCAGGTAACAAGCTCTCCTTTTGAGTACATGGGGAATGACTTAATATTACTGGTCATAGAAGATATAACTGAGATGTATCATCTGAAACGTTTGCTTCCTATCTGTGCAAATTGTAAGAAAATAAGAAACGATGATGACTATTGGGAGAATGTTGCTGATTACCTTAAAGACAATACAGATATTGAATTTACCCATAGTATATGTCCTGATTGTGCAAAAAAGTTGTACCCGGAGCTGTCTATTGGTGATGTAAAATCAGAACCTTAATGTTAAAGATGTCAGCTTAGATTTCGGTTTTAGCAGATGAAAAAAAGCCAGGAGATGTGGCTCTACAGTCTCCTGGCTTGTCGTTTTAATTCTATTCTGTCACACTGCCTTTTAAGTGAATTTCCTCTGCAACTTCGCGCATTCCCATTATGGTATCAGTGATCAGATCTGAGAGTTCCATGCCAAGCATTGCAGCACCTTTTTCTATGATGGAACGATCGACACCTGCGGCAAATCGTTTGTCCTTCCATTTTTTCTTTACTGATTTCGCGTTCATATCAAGAATGCTTTTAGACGGTCTCACAAGTGCCGAGGTGGTGACCAGCCCCGTGAGTTCGTCGATGGCATAGAGTACTTTTTCCATCTCACTCCTGGGTTCAACATCGCTGCATATGCCCCAGCCATGGCTGACGATGGCCCTGATATACTCTTCTGGCCAATCGTTCTCTTTTAAGATTTCTTCAGTTTTGGTGCAGTGTTGTTCAGGGAATTGTTCGTAATCAAGGTCATGGATAAGACCTACGATCCCCCATTTTTCGACATCCGCCTCTCTTTTCCGGGCAAAATAGCGCATCACTGCTTCAACCGCCAGGCCGTGGCGGATGAGACTGTCACTCTGGTTATATGTTTTCAGGAGGGCAAGTGCTTCCTCTCTATTGGGTGTCTGTGGCATTGGTAAGGTCCTTTCTCCGCTGAGTTGCATTTCCTGTTGTGGTTATTCGTCCCAGAGGCTGGCCATGGAATAAGGGCTGCCTTCCATGGTCCAGAAATTCCCACTGACGTACCTGTTGTTCCGCTCTAGTTTTTCGATCTCGGTCATATTTGCAGCAGAAAGGACAATCTTGGTTGCCTCAAGGTTTTGTTTGATTCGCTCAGGCGTTATGGATTTTGGAATAACAACGGTTTCACGGTGAATCGCCCAGCTGATCAGGATCTGGGCAGGAGTTGCGTTATGTTCTTTTGCAATTTTTATGATAACCGGGTCTTCAAGAAGGATAGGCTCATTTTTAGTCTTCAGGCGAGCCGGTCTGTCCGCTGAGCCGAGTGGTGCATAGGCTGTAAGATGTATGTTGTTTGCTGCGCAGTATTTAAGCATGGCAGCTTGTTGTAGATAAGGGTGGAGTTCAATCTGGTTCATCTCCGGGGGTTGTTTTGCTGTCTCAATGAGGGTTTTCAGTTTTGCGATACTGAAATTTGAAACGCCGATATGCTTGCAGAGACCCTTCTCTACAAGTTGTTCCATGGCGGGCCAGGTCTTTGCAATGGGCCGTTCCGTAAGGGATAAAAGATCACTGGAGGAAGAGGGGAAGACGACCTCTTTTTTCAGTGCTACAGGCCAGTGGATGAGAAAGAGGTTAAGATAGTCGATCTGTAAATCAGCAAGGGTCTTTTCCAGTGCTGGTTGTACATCTTCGGGCGCATGGGCGTTGTTCCAGAGTTTGGAGGTGATCCATACCTGCTCGCGGCTTACGATACCTTCTTTAAAAGAATCGGCCAGGGCTTGCCCGACCTCAACCTCGTTGCCGTAAATGGGAGCGCAGTCAATATGTCGATACCCTGCACGCAGGGCTTCTTTTACTGCGCTGTACACTTTTCCTGTCTCTGATTTCCAGGTGCCAAGGCCAAAGATGGGCATCTGGTCGCCGTTTTTGAACTGTATGTTTTTCATGTCTGTTTTCCTCATGGTTGAATGGGTTCTGTCAGCATGTCTGTAAATACTGAAAATGTTGGCAATTCATTTTAAAATAAGTGAATTGTGCGATTTGTCCAACCGTAAAGTTGTTCTTGATGTTACCTTGAATAACACATTGCCAGATTTCAATACAATTCAGGCCGCCTGTCTGCAAAGAGTGGAATCTCCCGACGCGTTTTTTCTACCAGTTGAGGGTCAATGCTTACCTGACGCACCTCCTGCTGGAAATCACACTGACAGAGTACACTGCCATCTGGTCCGTGGGCGACGGAATGCCCGGCAAAGGGAGGGGTATCTGCTGCGACGTTATTGCAGGCCAGAACATAACATTGATTTTCAATGGCGCGGGCCTGGAGCAGGGTTTGCCAGTGGTTGAGGCGTACCAGAGGCCACTGGGCGGAAACTATCAGGGCCTGGGCTCCAAGAAGGGCGAGTTTGTGGATAAACTGACAGAAGCGAATATCGTAACAGATGGCAAAGCCGAAGATGATCTTTTCAATTTCATAAACGCAGATCGAATCTCCTGCAATCAGGTATTTATCTTCATGTAGCATTGGCACCAGATGAATCTTGTCGTAGGTTTTCTGCAGGTTACCACTGCGGTCGATAATCTGCGCCCGGTTGCTGATACCGCTTTTTGTTTTTGCCGCGACGGAGCCTCCGGCAAACCAGATCTGGTGCTTTCGGGCAAGTTTGCCGAGAAATTCAGCTTCTTCATTTCCTTCTTTACTGGCAAGCTTGTCGAGACTTTCAAGGGCATAGCCGGTGGACCAAAGCTCTGGTAGAACGATAAGATCAGGTGCGAGAGAGGAGGCCATAGCCTTGTCTACCAGCCGTTTTACATTGGCAAAATTTGCTTTCTTGTCGGCCAGGACAACGTCCAGTTGAATGAGTGCGATCTGCATGGCGTGCCTCTTATTTATAAAAACTTCTTTGCTTGAAGTAATCAGCTTGATCGTGATTACAGGTCATTTTTCTGCCGCAGTCCCAGGCGCGTTGCAAGGTTGTGCAGATTGCTTCTGTTCATGTCAAGATCGCGGGCGGCAGCAGCCCAGTTCCCTGCATTGTTATCCAAAGCTTCTTTAATTAATTGAATCTGATAAGATTTCACCTCTTCTCTTAGCGAAATCTTTTGGCCCGGAGGGGAGGGAAAGCTGCTGACCGCCGTGGGTGTCGCGTAGATAGTGGCAATGAGATCCCCGGCCAGGTGGTTTTGCTGGATCGTTATAAAATCAGATCCTTCTGCGTTTGCTGAGGCTTTCAGTACAGATCGGGAGATAATATTTTCCAGTTCCCTGACATTGCCGGGCCAGCTGTAACGGCCAAGAAGCTTCAGGGCACTGTCACTGATCCGGACGGCGCCAAGCCCCAGCTTGGTCATGGATCGCTCCGCAAAATAGCCCGCCAGGATTGCAATATCTTCCTTTCTTTCCCGGAGGGGTGGGACCTTGATTGGGTATACGTTGAGCCGGTGATACAAATCGGCCCTGAACCTTCCCAGGCCCACTTCCTGCTCCAGATCTCTGTTGGTGGCAGCGATGAGGCGTACATCGACAAAAGTCATCTTTTCAGAGCCAAGGCGCTGTACCTCACCTTCCTGGATTACCCTTAAAATCTTTGCCTGAATTTCAAGTGAGAGCTCGCCAATTTCGTCAAGAAAAAGAGTACCTTCGTCCGCCAGTTCAAACTTTCCTGTTCTATCCGTTATTGCCCCGGTAAAAGCACCCTTGGTGTGGCCAAAGAGTTCACTCTCGGCAAGAGTTCCGGGCAGAGCCGCACAGTTGAGATACAGTAACGGTTTGTCTCTGCGGTGCGAGTGATTGTGAATTGCCCGGGCGACAAGCTCTTTTCCCACCCCTGTTTCGCCAAGAACGAGGCCTGTGTAATCGGATTTTGCCAGGAGTTCAATCTCCTGACGAAGCTGCTGGATTATTGCACTTTGGCCGAGAATCTTCTGTCCCCGTTGAAAGTGAATATCTGCCATGAGGTCGCTTGCAAGTTGCCCCTGCCGTTCTGCCTTTATCTCAAGAGCGGTGAGGAGATCAACTGTCTGCATCTGCGCCCCTGTCATCAGTCCGATAACATTGATATATTCGAGAGGAAGATGATCAAAGGCATTTGCAGCAAGAGCGTCTGCGGTGAGTACCCCGACGAGTCGATTGTTTACATACAGCGGGCAGCCCAGGCAGGCATGGATGTGGTGGGTTTTTCGTGGATCTGCTGACAGCAGGCCGTCAAACGGATCGGGCAGTGGGCTATCTTTTGAAAAAAGTACCGGCTCTTGGGAATTACAGATTGTCTGCAGGCGGGGATGGTTGCTCAGAGAATATTGCCGACCCATGGCATCGGGGGTAAGTCCCCGGGCAGCAAGGGGGATAAGCGCATTGCCCTCCACCCTGAACAGAGCTGCAGCGTCATAGGGAATGGCAATATGCAGTGCCTCGAGAAGACGCTGATAGCGGTCTGTGGCACTTAAGGTGGCAGTGAGATTGGTCGCTATAGCAGCAAGGGTTTCAAGTTTATCCATAGTTGTAAATTATACAACGTTGTTGTTGGAATGGCAACCTGAGTATGTTGTTAAAAGCACAACGTCTGTGAAAAATTCCAGCAAAATAGGGATGGGAATAATGGCACAGCTATTGCTTTAATTCCATCAAAGAGCATTGTGGCAGGTAGAGTTGCCATTCTTTGAACCTTAACATCTCATAAAGGAATACGATATGAAAGTACTACAGCTTGCAGATACAAATGAATATACTCCAAAGGCAATGAAACGATTTTTTCTGGTGGAAGATTCAGAGAATTTCAAAATAATAAACTTCAACCTCGACGAGGGGGTTACTTTTCCAGTTCATTCCCATGACTTGGACGGAGAGCTTTCAATCCAGGTCCTGGAAGGAGAAGGTTTTTTTCTTGGTGAGGGTGATGCAGCGATCCCTGCGCGCCAGGGTGATATCCTTATCTCCGAGATTCGCGAGCCTCACGGCGTGCGGGCAACATCGAAGATGAGAATTTTAGTAACTATTGCCCCACCAATTTGACCTGCCTGTTTAATGAGGCAATAGGCTACTGTTCTGCAGGGTGTATCTCTAAGGAATAGTCATGAGTCTTTTCACCCCCCTGTGAAAGTTCTTTGCCGGGGGATGAAAAGAAGACCTGAGTAAGGCGATGCCGTTTGTAATAGCCCGCATAGGACTTGACCCGTATTACATCCTTACGTTAAAAGTCAGGGCGGTAAAAAGAGCTGGATCAACGGAATCCTCGCTTATTGTATGGCCCTTACTATCTTCAACCTTTACTTCACCCGCCAGTTCTACACCAGCAACGATACTTACTGTGGCCTTCCGGCTCATATTATAGGTAGCGCTGGCAAAAAGAGGAACGGCCGAATCTTCCCCTACGCCACCTGGGGTGCTTCCATTTTTATCCAGACGAAAACGGAGTTTTTCATACCGTCCACCCAGCCCAAGCCGCCATTTCGAATTTGCCTGGTAATTGAGGGTCAAGCCGGGTCCAAGCGTTGCGGCAAGGCCTCGACCGGTTTCAAGGCTGATTTTGTCCGTAATTTTCCAATCGATAATGAGGATAGGAAAAATGGACGGAGATTCCTCAAGCTGAGTCATGACACCAAGACCGGGGCCTATGGTGAGTGTCGGCCCAAATTTATAGGCGGCCCCAGCAAACATTCCTCCGGTTATTGTATCACTGAAACGTGCACCGGATTCTCCGGAAGTTCGCAGAGAGGGAAAGAGAAATGCGGACCAGTTATCGTCTAAGCCTAGACGTACAGGCGCACTCAGTGAGACAGAGTGGATGTCTTCCCAGTAGGAGTTATTGTTTCCACCTGTGTTTGTGATATCCGAAAATGAGTAATCGTCATAGCTGTAGCTGAGGGACAGCGAGACGCCGGTCTGTCTATCCCAGCTGTAACCTTGTCCCGCCTGAATATTGAATCTGCTGCTGGAATAACTTCCTCCCTCGTCGAGATCCGAATCAAACTGGTGGAGAGCGCCACCACGGCTAAAGGTCGACCAGGGTGAGCGTGTTTCTGGAGGCTGTGAAGGGGGATCGCTAGCCTCTGCTAAAAGAAGCGCTGGGAAAAGCAGGACGCTGGAAAAAAGTACAGTCGTAAAGGAGGTCTGGTAGCGCATATTACGGATATGTCCCAAGGTTATTTCTCCCAAAGTTTGGCGAGTGGAGAAGGATTGGCAGGGCTTACATATGCTAATAAAAAACACCCTCTCATACTATAATATGTAACAGAGGGCGTGGGGCTTGTATAGGAAATATTTTTATCTACCAGCTGTCACCGAGAACAGAACTTAAATTCACACAGCTCTTTTGTTCAGCTGGGCTCAGTTCTTCTTTATTTTTAACGTTTTTTGATTGATCGATAGAACAGGCGTACTCAGCTCCGTTATTATCCTGTACCCATACCATTTTACTGAATTCTTGAGCAATTACTTTTCCTTTCATGGTGTTCTCCTATTATATTTTCAGCGTATTCTTTTCAAAAAGTTATTTGGTTTCAGTCAAGCATCCTAAAAGAGATTCCTACTGTATTTCAACCAGTAGTCTTTTAGGTTGTTATGCTTTTGTGCTTAATACATTAACTCTTCTCTGGTGCTGCGCAATGAGAGTAAAACAGGCATTAATAGTAGTGAAAAGTACTATTACGGTCTGGCTCCCTTGCTGTCAGAGAGAAACAGCCTTGTTGAAAGGCTTATTAAAAAAAGACGGAGGAGATATCGGTGGATAATATGATTTGAGGAGTTACGTCTGACCACTTTTAATGGATCATCTCTACTGATATGAAAGTGTCAACGCCGATGATGGACAGAAATGGAGCAAGTGTCTCGGTTGATGGTCTGGAAACATCTCTTTCGAATCGCATAGTGAATTTTAATAGGTTTTAGTCCTGAAAAGACCGAGGAGAAACAGGAATGGCCTCTAGTGTTCAATTTTACGCCTGAGTATAAGACGTATAGTGGAAAGATCTCTTTTTCGCCATTGTTCCACGGATTCAGTCAGCTCGATGTTACATTGCTGATTTCAGTTTCGGAAATGGGGCGTCCTATAGTCTGTTCATCTTCAAGCGCGCGGACGATAACGATAGGTATATGCTTTCCACCCGGTAAACGACGGATTTGTCGATACGTCTCAACCCCATCAATCCCCTCCATGATGACATCGAGAAGAATAAGGCTCAGGGATTCGGATATAAAACTCTCCAACGCCTCTTCACCACTCTCTGCTTCAAGAGTTTTGAATCCGGAATTCTCGAGAGTAAATTTTATCTGCAACCTGCCCGCTAACTCATCATCCACAATAAGAATAGCGGGATTTACTTGAGATTTATCCCGGTCGGAGGGTTTATCAACTGTTTTCGTAACCTAACCTGTGGATGGCTGAGCCCCAGCACTTTGAACATGAGGGCTATATGGATAAAATGCACACAAATTGCTTGTGATGACCAATTAAAGTATGGCCTTCTGATCATGGAGGAGAGAACCAAAACCCTCTAACTCCTTTTTAAGATCATTTAAGATCGTAGTGTAATCCTGATCAGGTGTATTTTTAAGCCCCTGATGCATTTCTTCCGCTCTTCCCGCCAAATCGTTCAGTCCTAACTGCAGGAGTGTTCCCTTCAATGTATGGGCAGTTTTTGATGCAGAGAGAAAATCCTTCTGTTCCAATGTAACGGTAGCCTCTTTTAAATTTTTTTGAATACCGGCTGAGGCTGCAGTGATTATTCGCTGAATTTGAGCGCCGGTCAACCCTGTTCCATTCTCCAGATAACGAAGAGCCTGGAAGGTTAAATCATACTCTTCTTTGATGGGCGCTCCAAATACCTGCTCTTGATTATCAGATTCCTGCTTTACCTGCAGGAGAGAGATATTTTTATCAGCTACAACTTCATTTACAATGGCAACCAGATCCTCTCTCTTGAACGGTTTGATTACGTTCTTTAATATTGGCTCAAGTCCATTACGCAATGTATCAAGGTCTTTTGCTAAATAAGGATAATCTGCTTGGAATCTGGCATTATCGCATAGAGATTGAGCCTTTTGAGCCCAATGAAAAAGACCGCACTGGCACAGACTACTCTTGATTGTATGAGCAGACGTCGAAAATGGCTCTAATTCATTTTGATCGAGAGCGTTTTTCATCTTATCAAGGTTATCTGCTATATTTTTATGGGAAGCATCCAAAAAACTTCTTATTTGTTCGCTGCTTCTCTTCATGTTGGAGTGTAAAAAAGATACGATTTGCTTAATGGAAGCCTGTTCAGCATATTGAGTACCGGGGGCGGGATCCTCAACGAGAACCTTTTGATCCTCGTGCTTGCCACTGATCTTCCACAGGGATGTATATAACTGCTCAGGTTTAAAAGGTTTGGTTACATAATCGTCCATTCCTGCCTTCAAGCAAAGTTCATGATCACTTTCCATGGCATGGGCCGTCATGGCAACGATAGGAAGGTGTTTGCCTAAAAGTTTCGTCTGAAGACTTTTGAATATATTTGTAGATATATTGGGGTGCCTCTCTTGGCCTTCCTCAACGGCACGAATAATCATGGTAGCCATCAACCCGTCCATCACCGGCATCTGGACATCCATGAGTACGACATCAAAAGGTTTGGCAATCAGAGTATGAAGCGCATCCAGACCATTAACCGCTGTGGAAACATGGTGATTTTTTTCCAGAACCATTCGAGCGATATCGCGATTCACCTCATTGTCGTCGACAACCAATACATTTAAATCTATAACTGGCTCAATCGCCGCATCCCTGGAGGCCTGACCCTGAAGCAACGCCTTTTCGCAAGATTGCATACTGACCGTGAAATGAAAAGTGCTACCCACACCAACCTCACTTTCCACCCACATTTTTCCGCCCATTAGCCTGGAAAGTTGCCTGCTGATGGCAAGGCCCAAACCTGTACCACCATAGCTTCTGACATAGGAACTGTCTGCTTGCTCAAAACTGTTAAAAATAGTATCAAGTTTATCTGCCTCTATCCCGATTCCGTTATCGGATACGGAAAAAAGTAGTGTTATATTATTATCATCTTCAGGATCTTGCCTCGACGCTACCATGATCGAAACAGTACCACCATTGGTGAATTTTATGGCGTTGCCAACCAGGTTAAAGAGTATTTGCCGGAGCCTTAAGTCATCTCCTATAATAGCAGGTGGCAGTGTTTCTTGTTCTGTAACTTGCAGTTTAATCCCTTTTTCCACCGCAGACATGTTCATTGTGGAGATGACTGATTCCAGTACTGCTTTAAGGAGAAAAGGCTGCTTACTCAATAACAGTTGGCCAGCCTCAATTTTTGAAAAATCAAGAATGTCGTTGAGAAGACCAAGCAGACTCTCGGCAGAATTCTTTACTGTTTGCAAGAAACGATGAGTTTGTTTCTCATCACGTGATTCCATGGCCAGATGCGTCATCCCCATAATCCCGTTCATGGGAGTTCGGATTTCGTGACTCATGTTGGCAAGGAATTGCGATTTGGCCCGGTTTGCGGCTTCAGCCTGTTCGGCTAATGAAATGGCTTTATTTGTGGATTCCTGAAGCTCCTTTGTACGTTTTTCTACTTTCTCCTCAAGAGTTTGCTGATAATCTAAAAGCTTCATCTCCACCTTGTGGCGTTTTTCGATTTCCTCTGAAAGTTGCTGATGTTTTACTTTTAAAAGTTCCTGCTGCTGTTCTACTTTATGGCGTTTTTCTGTTTCAGCTAAAAGCTGCTGGTGTTTTACTTTGAGGAGTTTCTGCTGCCGCCTGGACTCATTAAACTGTTTCTGCAGGCTGATTTTTTGTGTGTTAAACCGCATCAATACCCCAATGCCAAACAGTATAACAATGGCTAAAGAACAGGTACCGAATATAAGATACCATGATGCCTGAGAGTTTAGGTATCCCTCATCTTTCATCCAGGCCAAAAGAGACAAAGGCATATTGTCAATGGCAAGGCGGGTCATCATCACTTTTCCGGCGCTTTTACCTTTTGTCGGCAAAGTGAGAGGTAAAAAATTCTCTGTGGGAACGGTGGCAAGGAATCCAGGTGGCAATTTGATTTTGGGACAAGGCTGCCCCAAATGGGGGGGACAGATATTCTGCCCATCGTTGGTTACCAGATTAAGCCCGTCGTAGCCAAATTCCGTTGAATTATCAAGGAAATGAGAAATCAGAGTTTCGGGGGCCAACCAGGCTATCACCTTACCCATGAAATGATTTTTGTGAATGTAGGGAATCTCGGCTACGATTTGTGCCTCCCCATTCACCACTTCAATGAATATGTCAGGTTCTCCTTTTTCAAGTGCCGGAGAATTTCGCGGAAGAACAGGAGAATTACTTTGCGCTGAAGGCATAGTATCGACCAGAATCTTCCCTGTCTCATCTGTCAGCATGAATCGCCTGTATATCGTATCTCCTCGGATGACTTTTTCTGTAATCGTTGTATTAAAAAGTTGGTTAATGATATACAGGTTGACCTTGAGTCCATATTGTTCGGACATACCCATGGCCTTATTGCTGCAATATCCTTTTACAGCGGCTGATACAGCAATTGAACGTAGATCAAATTTCCGTTCTGAAAAAAAGTAACCCAGGGATGCCGCTCGTTTTTCCAGATTCAGGGCAAACTGTTTGATGGCGGAATCGTGCAACGCGACCTGGCTTCTGTAGTTCGCGACGATCAACAGACTTATGAATAATGCCAACAGCACACCCGAGGCCAGCACTGTCAAGGTTTGTTTGCGCTCTACTATAACAAATGGCATTTTAAACATTTGAATTCATATAGAAAAATAACCAGCCAAATCTTTAAAACGAATCAGGATAATACACAAACAAAGATGAATAGTATTTTTCTACAAGACGCTTGTAGGTGCCATCCGCCTTACATTGATTGAAAAAATTATTGAATTCCTGTCGGAGTTTTGGAGATGTTTTGGGAAAAGCACAAGCCATTATCTGAGGATCAGAGATCGGGCCGATTACTTTTATCTGGCCCGGCCAATCTTCCAGGGCAATCAATGCCACCGGCAAGTCCATGAGGGTGGTGTTGGCCTGTTTTGCCATCATCGATGGGATCATTTCACTCAGATCGCGGTCAATGGGAAAAAGCTGGATAGAGGCGCCAGTCGTATCCAGATTGTAAAGACTCGGGTCAAGACAACTGCCTTGCAAACCCAAAATTGAGACATCTTTCAAGTTTTTTCTGACGGCCTCAATATCTTTTGTGATTGTATTTGTGGGAACAATGGGCTGCAATTTCGAGTCAGCGCGTGCTAGAAGCCAAACACCGGTTGGAAAAGTCATCTCCGAGAAGTCGACGACTTTTTTTCGCCATTCCAGCATTGTAAAGCCCGTGGCGATAATATCACCCCGTATTGGCCCTGTTCCCATGATCTCGACATCATCGCCCTTGGGTTTGATAACTTTTCCAGTGAGATCAGTCAGGATGTTTGTCCAGTTTGTCTCGACAAACTCATACTTCACTCCCAGGTGCGCGGCAAAGAGTTGCATTAATTCAACATCAAGCCCAGTCTTGTCCTCGGTAACAAAGTTTGCATAAACAATTCCTAAGTGCCTCAATTTTCCTGCTTTCAATACCTCATCTAGATCACCACACCGCCCTGTATTGCTCACCACGCATATCAGCAACACAAGTAGGGTGGCACAAAGTTGTTTTATCCTGAGATCGCCAAGTCCCCGACCTGCTTTGTTCGCAATGGTGTCAGTATTTGCCACTCTTGTCTTTGTATTTTTTTCAAAATTCATCTTTTACTCTCCCAGACTATTCTTAAAAAAATCTCCAAAGTATAAAAATACAGCTGGATAGTATTTTTCAACCAGTCGTTTATACGTTCCATCTTCCCAGCAGGTCCGAAAGAAGCGATTATACTCATTAAGGAGTTCCGGAGAGTCTTTCGCGACAGCAATCCCCATGACCTGCCGAGCAGAAATCGGACCGATAATTTTGACTTCTTCGGGCCATTTTTGCAATGCGATCAGTGCATCCGGGATATCCAAGAGGGTTATTTCAGCTTCTCCATTGACTACTTTCTGGGCAATATCACCCAGGAACTGACTGGAAGTATGATAATGGATATCGGCTCCGGTCGAGTTGAGATCATACAGGTCCGGGTCCAGACAGGTTCCTTTCATGCTCAGCACAGAATGCCCCTTGAGTAATTCCTTTACTTGCTCAATGTCTTTGCCGATATCTCCGGTTGGTGCAATGGGTTTAATGGGAGAATCAGCCCTGGCCATAACCCACACCCCGGTTGGGAAAACGGGGATCGAATAATCCACTCTTTTTTGCCTGTCAGGCAATACAGTCAGGCCATTGGCCACAATATCGCCTTTCACCCTGGTCGTGCCGATTGTCATTACGTCATCACCGCTGACTTGGGTCAAATTGCCGGTCACGTCACCAAAAACATCTTTCCAGGAAGTTTCTACATATTCGTACCGCACTCCAAGATGTTTTGCAAAAAGCTGCATCATCTCAACATCCAACCCATCGACACCAGTGTTGGTATGTCTGACGAAATGAGCATAGGGAACACCAAGATGCCGCAGTACACCATTTTGACGAATATCTTGAAGACTGGTTGCGTAAATTGTTGCCGGAATGAGAAAGCAAAACATTGCAACCTCTACTAACAGGTGTATTTTTAGCCTATGTAACCTTCGATTCACTGAGTTCTCCTTCTTTGAACAATAATTGCAGGGTGTCCACAAAAGAGCGGATCAACCGCCAGTACCTACCAGTGTGAAACAATCATTAAATGAAAAACAACGAAGAGTTGATTGTGAAGCTGTGTTACAACTCGTTTTCAGACTTTATGAAATCGATTTTCACTCTTTTTCTTTGTCATGCAAAAACATCGTTCCTGCTTTTTCTCGTTGGCCTCAACTGATTATCCAATACCTTAAAGGATCGTTCCTTTGATGCTTTTTTTGAGGAGTCATAAGGAACTCGGCTCTATTTTAAGCAACAAAAGGACCAGCATAAACACATTGTAAAAAACGTTTGATAAATCATTACGTTACACAACATATTTGTGAGGCGGAGAATATGGAGGACTATTTTTGTTGTCCGGGTTTCTATTCGGGTTACATTTTTGCAATACGAGGTGCGGATTTGAGGTTCTCGGAAATGATGAGGTCGTAGCACCATATATAGCGCGAATACCAAAGGGGGCTGACCCCATTATTGGAATGACAATTTCTACACACTGACATGAAACGGATTCTTTTTGCGATTTGTTGATGGAGCTATAGTTAAATTTGAAATGCCAAAATCTATATCGGTACAAGTGACAATGCTCTACGCATACAGATTTTGACAGCCCTCACTAACGTACCAAAGAGTACCTAAACCTCGACCTCTGCAGGGGGCGGTTAACATGCTTCCTGTATCTCTGATACTTGGGCTGCGTTAAATAAGGGCCTCAGTTTTATCTTCTCGTATGTGAAAAATGTTGTCAGGGTTGGCTGTTGATACCACAACACTGACAACACGAATGAGGTTAAAATTAATTGTGAAATTCTCAGAAATTAATTCCATAGGAAAACATAAAAGCACCTAAGATTAAATGATAATTTTTGTCGAAAAGTATGATTCTCTCTTCCAGCACAAACTCAACTGCCTGCCGACAATAAGGAGGGAATAATTATTTCTTTATCTTTACTGTCCAGAGCATGATCGCTGGAAAAAGCAGGGCCCAGATGAGGGCCAGAACCAGTAGAGAGGTGGGGAGGGGCCAGTTGAATGTCGAGGCCCCAAGCCGGGCTCCTGCCCAGTAGGCTGCCGGACCTCCGAGGGCGCCAAAGAGCATTGACAGAAGCGGTTGTGTCTTGAGCCAGGAGAGGCTATGGTGAAGTGTGATCCCAAGTCCCAGCCAGATAACCATCAGCCAGAAAGGTATGGGAAACCCTGGCACCCTGAAGCTGAAAAAGCCGATCTGCTGCAGTATCCCGTCAACCAGGAGGCCGATAAAAAGCACCAGTGTCATGGTCTTGATGTCTACAACCCTGCACCGTGATTGTGCAAGGTGTATAACAAGAAGAAGCAGACCGGCCCAGGCTCCCTTGTTGCCACCCAGCACAGATAAAAACCAGATCGACTGGTACAGGGCTATATTGAGGACAATTCGTATCATGTTATAGTTCTCTGTTGCCTGGACGAGTGGCAACAACATGGACGACACTGATGGATCGTTCGAGAAATCCTCCTTCGCAGTAACATAGATAAAATTCCCACAATCTCTTGAAGGTTTCATCGTAGCCGTTCTGGCGTAGATGTTCATAGGCATGGGCAAAGCGGGTTCGCCAGTCTTTCAGAGTTTTAGCGTAATCAAAGCCAAAATCCTCAATATGGCGTATTACCATGTCGGTTTTCTCTGAGATTAGCTCCGCCATTCTGGCATTGGAGGGTACGCAGCCTCCGGGAAAAATATATCGCTGGATGAAATCGACCCCACCCACATATTGCTTATACTTCTGGTCGCAGATTGTTATGGCCTGGATCAGCATTTTTCCCTCTGGTTTGAGGAGCTCTCCGCATTTTTTAAAAAATCCAGGCAGGAATTTATCGCCGACCGCTTCGATCATTTCGATACTGACGAGTTTGTCGTATTGTCCCGAGAGATCCCGGTAGTCCTTTTGCAGCAGGGTTATTTTGTCACTGAGTCCTTCCTTTGCAATTCTTTCACTTGCTTCTGCAAACTGAGCGTCTGAAATGGTTGTGGTGGTGACATGACAGCCATAGTTGCGTGCGGCGTGAATTGCAAAACCTCCCCAGCCAGAACCGATTTCAATGATCCGGTCCGTGGGTTGCAGGTTCAGTTTCTTGCAGATGGTCTCAAGTTTATGCACTTGAGCATCTTCCAGGCTACTTGATTTTTCAGGATAGATTGCCGAGGAATACATCATGGTCGGGTCGAGAAAAGCCCCATACATTTCATTACCAAGGTCGTAATGGGCGAGAATATTCTGTTTTGCCTTTCTCTTGTTGTTGCTGTTGAGGATATGTTTGAAGAGATCGATGGGCCGGGTAAACCAGGCAAGTCCTCGTTCCATCCTGTCCAGCAGGGACATATTGAGTACCATGATGCGCACAAGCGCAGTAAGGTCATCCACATCCCAGAGTTTGTTGAAGTAGGCCTCTCCGGCACCAATGGAACCGCCAAAGAGTACTTTTTTATAGGTACGGGGATCCAGGATGGTAATATTTGCCTGGAGTGGGCCTTCGTGACCAAAACTCCATTTTCTGCCAGCCTCCTGCAAGGTTACCCTGCCATGTTGCAGATTTTTCAGCATCTCTAAGAAAAGCGATCGATACCAGTTACGTGGCAAAGCCTTTTGGGCTGTGGATGTTTTGTACGTGGAGGACGTTGTGGTTATTCCATTCATATCATCTCCTTCTTGTAGGCAACGTAAGGAACACCTTTTCTGTATAATTTAAAGGCTTGCCAGTATATTCCTGCAATGATGGACAGCGTCATTGCAGGTTTTTCCATTAGTTTTTTTCTCACAGATCCGAGGGTCAGGGGGTGGCGTTCAAGCTGGAGCCGTGCCGTGAAAATGTGGCCCCGTTCATCGCTCACCCCAAGCTGGACTGAAACAGTCCTGTCCGGTGCCTCGAGCTGCCAGTTATAGTGCTGGTTGACAGAATTAAAGGGCGATACGTGAAACTGTTTCGGGTGATCGGGATTAAGGTTTCCCTTGCCCACATAGTGAGCGTACTGGTGTCGCTCATTCCAGGGGATATTCGAGACTTCCGCTAGAAAATGGGTAAAATTCCCTTCATGGTCGTAGCCGTAATAAAAGTTAACTGGACTGAAATACACACCAAGGGTTCTCGCGTTCAACAAACCGCAAACCTGACCGGTTACGGGGCGGCCTGTGAGCTCTTTCATCCTCGTTTTAATCGATTCGCTCAATGGGCGGTCCGGATCACCAAAATAGTCTGGCCGGTGAAATCTGCTGAGCGCCCAGTGTTTTGCCGAGAACCATCTACCAAGGTCAGGCAGCTGGTCCAGTTCATCCAGATTCAGAAACCACATAAAAAAAGGATACTGAAACCGATGTTCAACGGGAAGCTGACGACGGTGGGCAATGGTGCCAATATACAGTGATGATTTCATACTGCACCCTCCAGGCTGTTGCTGACTCGAAGCCCACTTTTTACCCCGTCTTCGTGAAAGCCATTGAACCAGTAGGCACCGCAGAAATGACTTCTGTTTTTCCCTGAAATTTGTTGCCACTTTTGTTGGGCACGGATGGCATCCAAGGAAAAAACCGGGTGGTGATAGGTAAATTCCCGGAGGACATGCTGACGGGATATTTCCTGGTTGAGGCTGACCAGGTAGGTGTGTTTCTTTTGTAAGCGCTGGAGAATGTTCATGTTATAAGTAAGAGTTGTCTGCTCAGTTGCGGCATCGATCATGTTGTAGTTCCAGCTGGCCCAGGAAAGTTTACGTTTGGGCAACAGGGAGGTGTCGGTATGCAGCACGACCTTGTTGCTTGAGGTTGTGAAGGCGCCTAAAACTGCTTCTTCATCAGAAGAAGGTTGGGCGAGAAGCGACAGAGCCTGGTTGCCGTGACATGCAAAAATAACCGTATCAAAGGGGGTTGATTCGGTTGGGGTTATAATGTTGACTCTGTCTGCTTCCCGCTCAACTCGGATAACCGGGGTGCCAAGTCTGATACGATCTTTAAAAGGTGCTGTCAGAGGCGATATATAACTGCTGGACCCACCATTAATTGTATACCATTGAGGCCTGTTTACGATGCTGAGCAGGCCGTGATTATCAAAAAAACGCACAAAAAACTGCAGGGGGAAATCCTGGCAGCTTTCAAGTCCCATCGACCAGATCGCGGAAATCATGGGTAACAGGTAGTTTTCCTTAAAAAGAGGCGAATAATGTGTTGAGGCGAGAAAATCACCTATGGTGAGGCTTTCGTCTTCTGCGGCCTGCCGGACCTGTCGGTTGAACCGAACGATATCGGAGACCATCTGCAGAAAACGCGGACGAATAATGTTTCTTCGCTGGGCAAAGAGGCTGTTTATGGTGTTGCCATTGTATTCGAGGTCTATTGCGTCGTTTCTCACCGAAAAGCTCATTTCCGTCGGTTGATAGGTAACCCCGAGGCTATCCATTATTTTGATAAATTCCGGGTAGGTTCGGTCGTTGAAAACGATAAAGCCGGTGTCGATGTCTGAGATTTCGCCATCTTTCTCAACCTGTACGGTGTGGGTATGGCCGCCGATGTAGTCATCGGCTTCAAGAACGGTTATGTCGTGCATATTGCTGAGGCGGTGGGCACATGTGAGCCCTGAGATTCCCGAGCCTATTATGGCAATTTTCTGACGTGTCATTGTTTCACCATCCTTTTGGCAAGTATGGTCCAGAGTGGTCCTGGCAGAAAGGACAAGATTTTAAGAAGGATGGTGAATTTCTTGGGAAAGTGGATTTGAGCCTTCTTCTTTTTCAAACCTTTTCGTATGGCCATGCTTGCCTCATCTGTTGTAATGCGAAAGGGCATAGGGAAATCGTTGAGGTCCGTGAGTGGTGTTTTGACAAAACCCGGGCAGATCAGGCTGACGACAATATCTTCATTTTTCAGATCTATACGCAAAGTATCAACCATGTAAGCAATGGCGGCTTTGGAGGCTCCGTAGGCCTCAGCCCGGGGGAGAGGAACAAAGGCTGCAGAACTGCCGACTACCGCCAGATGAGCATTGCTACTTTTACGAAGAAGTGGCAGCACCGCCTCAATTGAGATGGCAACGGTTTCCACGTTGGCTCGCATTACCCGTTGTATCAGGCTGCTGTCAAAGACGGGGAGGTCGACATATTCGCAGGTACCTGCATTTAAAATAGCCAGATCAATCGATTCAAGAGTGGAGAACCAGTCCAGACATGCAGCGCGGTCGGTGAGATCAACCTGCCCGGTGCGCAGGCCTTTTGCACTCAGTTCCTCCAAGGCCTCCGCATTTCTTCCAAGAGCCCATACTTCATGACCTTCGGTGTGATAGTCGAGGGCCAGCTGTCGTCCTATTCCAGATGTTGCACCGGTTATGAGAATTTTCATTTTCCTAAGCCCTGTTTAATTGACTTGACCAGTCGGCCAAGAAGGGGAAGCTGTTCGTACAGCATGGCGCCCAGATCAAAGTAGTCTCGGTGGTAATAGACTTTCCCCTCGTTGTCGAACTGGAGAAAGGTCGTACCGTTTACGCTCACGGGCCTGCCACCAGAGAGTTTTTTGTGGGAAAAGGTCATGATCCACTGGACGTACCCTTCGCTGTCATTTTCAAGCAAGTGATCAAAAGAGAACTCTATGGATTCAACATTTTTATAGAGTGCTGCAAAATAACGGGTGAGATCAGTGAGCCCTGTAATCTCATGGGCGGGATCTATAAACTGCACATCCTCCCTGTATACCTCCGCGAGCAGATGCAGATTGTCGATACTGAGTCTTTGGTACATGGCGAGGAAATTTTTCATACTCACTGTACTCCCTTGGATGCGTTAGAACTTTTCACAGCATTTTCCAGCAGCTTGTTTCGCAGCTTTTCATCAAGAGGATTGGTGCTGCCAAGCCAGATGCTGAAATACACTTCGGCAAAGGCAGGTGAATTCACCGAAACAAGTTCAATGGCGTTATGGGCAAGGGTCGTCTGATATTCACTGTTGTTGTAGCACAGAGTGTATTTATCACCTTTTTTGACATCGATATAACTGTCATGAAGAGCTTCAAGTTCAGTTTCGACAGCACTCAGCTGATTTTTACTGAACTGACGGTGTAAAACAGTATTGGCGACTGTTATAAAATCTTCTTTGCCAACGGCCACGTCATATTCTAGATTGAGGCATTTGGAGATGTCCGGGTTGAGTATGTCCTCTGCTGCAACAGGTTGATTGGCATAGAGAGAGGCATCGTACACCTTGATAAAGCGGAGGTAGCGGGCTTCACCAGAACCAAGAAGCTGCATGGATTCCATGGGCGTTGCATGAGCCCCTGGCAGTATGAGAAATAAACCTGCTATTGTCAGCATCATTACTTTGTGTAGCATGACCTTCACCTCTCTTATGGCTGGACTTTTTGAAATACAATTGTGACTTCTCCAACCTTGAAGCCGAACTTTGTCATCGTGGCTTTATTGAGTAGCAACTCGTCGCTGACAAGAAACATCCAGTCGTCAAATCGTATTTTCCAGGTCGTGTCATCGACTTTCAGGTTGAGTAGATACTTCCAGTTGAGTACGTTTCCGTAAAGTTTGCCGTCGGCGCTTTCAATCACATCCGCTGCAGTTCCTGAATAATCATGCTCGCTTTGCTTGCTGAGTTCCCATATTCTTTGGCTTTTCTCTCCGTCACTCCAGTCAAAATGTTCATCCAGTACAAGGTTACCCTTACTATTGACCTGGCCAACGATGTCGACCACGAATTGCCTGGTGAGGGTACCTTTTCTATCCTGAACTATCCCCCAGCCTCTGGTGTTGCCATTAAAGTAGTCGAAGAGATCCAGTTTTGGGGTGTTGTGGCTGTAGCGGCTCATGTCAATTGCTGAGCAGCCGCTGAGTAGCAGAAGTAAAATTGAAATAATGATTGATTTCATGTGAGGATTCTCCCTGGGCACCTATTTTAAAAGTCTTAGCGTCGTAAGAGAAACAATAAGCAAGGACTCCTTCAGATCAATAAGTATAAAACCATACTGTATTGATAGTTAATACTACTGAAAATGAGGCTGTTTGCTCAGAATGAGAAGAAGAATTCGATATGAAGATACGGCGTGCCACGCGTTAGGAAAAGAACAATTATATATTTTCTACAGCTCTATGCATTGGAAAGGATAACAAGCGGTGGATGGCAAAATCCGCCCTGATAAAATATTCATTTCCTTAACCCAAGCCCCCATGACTCTGTGTGAAAATATCAGACAGTAAAGTTTATATGTCTTACTTTGAGGTGTTTTCTTTCACTGACGTAATATATGCCTCAACATCAAACTTACGGCGACATCCAGCCTGGTTCATGTAGCGTATTTTGCCAAAAACAGGACGCTCTTTCCAGGCCCTGTCGTGGACGCCACCTATTGACCAGGCTATCCCTGTATACCCGTTTGGATCGCGGCCATCGAGGGAGTAGCGATCGTTGAGCGTGATGGCGAAGGCGAGTGCGGTTTCAGGATCTGGCGTCCATTCAAGTATTTTCTTTGACCAGTACATGCGCAAGAAACCGTGCAGTTTGCCGTTTTGGACAAGGTCAAGCTGGCAGGCGTTCCACAGGGCTTCGTGGGTATTGCCCGCCTCAAAATCGCTCAGGGTATAGAGGTATTCCCTGGTATCACCCCGGTGCTCGTCCAGAGTCTTTTGGGCCCACTGGGGAAAGCCTTCAACGCTGTCATAAGCGGGCTCGTAGAGACAGAAATTGTCTGAAAGCTCTCGACGAACAATGAGTTCCTCAAGAAAATGTTCTTTTTCCTCGGAACCGAGCGGAGCCTGAGAAACCATTATTGCCAGACGCTGGGCGGATAATTGTCCGAAATGCAGGTAGGGTGACAGACCGGACTGTCCCTGCCTGCATGGGTTGTTGCTGTATTCCCCGTAGTGGACAAGCCTCTGATCGATAAACTGTTTCGCTGCACGTGTAGCTTCTCTTTCGCCAGGTTCCATGATCATTTTTTGACTGGCCTGTAGCTTGGCTGGAGTGGCAAGGTCTTGGGCTGTTATCTCAGCCAGCGTGGTCGTTAGATTGATGGGATGACGCACAAGAGGGGGAAAGTCAGTTAAGAAATCAGCCAGTAGCCTTTTTATCTTGGGTCGGATGGTATATGCGGCATATTCCTTTTTCTCAGAAATCGTCCATGCCGGAATGATGTTGTGGGCGTCCACCTCATAAAAAGGGAGGTTCAGGTTAGAAATGAGTTTTTGTTTCCATTGTTGTTTAATGCGCAGTGGATCAAAGTCACAGACAAATGCATGGGCATCGATCTGATGAAGAAAGGCAGGAAGACTCTTCTCTGGCGGCCCTTGCAACATGGTCCAGCCGATGTTGAGAGGGGCCAGTCTTTTGGGCAGGTCATTGATCCCTGTCAGCATGAACTGGAAGTGAGCAGGGGTGGCCCCGGGGTAATCGGTGACGAGGCAGAAGACGATAAGCAGACTTTTCTGGCGGGTTATGGCTTCCTGCTGGGCCCAGAGCAGGGCCCAGTTGTCGTCTATCCTCTGATCACGGGACATCCAGTAGACAACCGGCCCCGATCCCCGGTGGCCCTGTCTCAGGCGTCTGCTTCTTCGGCTGATGTTTGTATTATGTCGTTCCATTCTCGCGTTATGATATTCGTTTTGTCAGGAAAAAAGCAACATGAAGCTCAATGGCGTCTTGTACCATGCTACAGCAGTGCTATAGTAATTACTATTCCTGTTTTGTTGAATGGTTGCCGTTCCAAAATTGTTTTTGGACTTAATCTCAGGATCTCGTAACATATTTTCTGCAGGAAGGTGCAGGCCTACACCCATATCTACTGTATGGCCGGTGAGAGGATGTAAGATGCACGAAGATCTTGGCTTCAAGCAATAGTTTTTAGACGGAAATGAAAAGCTAAACTTTAAATGGAGCATGGTTGCATGGAAACAGCTGAAAGTCAGAAGATAAGAATAGGTGTCAGTTCCTGTTTGCTGGGTAATGAGGTCCGTTTTGACGGAGGGCACAAACATGATCGCTATATCACAGGTACCTTGGGAACTTTTTTTGAGTTTGTACCGGTCTGCCCAGAAGTTGAGTGTGGCTTACCTGTTCCCCGCGAATCCATGCGTCTGGTTGGTAACCCTGATGCTCCTCGACTGTTAACCAGCAGAACCGGAGTGGACCATACCGAGAGGATGAATAACTGGTCGAAGGAAAGAGTCTCTCAGTTGGCCGGAGAAAATCTTTGCGGTTATATTTTCAAAAGTAAATCCCCCTCTTCAGGGATGGAACGGGTAAAAGTCTACGATAAAAACAACGTGCCTAAACCGGTTGGCGTCGGGCTTTTTGCCAGGATTTTCAAGGATGCCTTTCCCCTCTTACCGGTAGAAGAAGAAGGGCGGTTGCACGATATGGTTCTTCGGGAAAATTTTATCGAGTCTGTTTTTGTTTACAGACGCTGGCGGGATATCATTAAAGATTTTACTCCTAAAAAGCTGGTCAACTTTCACACGGAGCATAAATTACTCCTGCGGGCGCACAGTGAAAAGCACTACAGGGAGCTTGGACGGATTGTCGCACAGGCCGGGGTGCTTGAGCCTGATGAACTGCTGCGGGTCTATCAGGAAAATCTGATGGCGGCGATGAAGTTGAAAACCACGGTGAAAAAACATGTGAATGTTCTGACGCACATCATGGGCTATTTTAAAAAATTTCTTTCCAGTGATGAGAAGCAGGAACTGCTTGAGGTGATTGAGCGTTTCAGAAATAACTACGTCCCCCTCATTGTCCCCATTACCCTTATTAATCATTACGTGCGTAAATACGAGGAACCGTATCTGTTAAAACAGTACTACCTTAAACCGCATCCAACTGAGTTAAAACTGAGAAACCATGCCTGATATATCTACAAAAAAGACGGTGCTGGTAACCGGTGCCACCGGTTATATCGGCAGGAGACTAACCCAGCGGTTGCTGGAAAAATCTGCGGTGAACGTACGTTTACTGGTACGCAACAGGAATAAGGTTCAGCTCTCTATTGTTGATCAGGTGGAAATTTGCGAAGGTTCAACCTTTGATCCTCAATCCCTTGATAACGCCCTGGCGGGGGTTGATACTGCCTTTTACCTCATACATTCCATGGGTACGGAGGATGATTACCGCAATCTCGATCGTCTCAGCGCAGATAATTTTCGTGAATCCTGTATCAAGGCGGGTGTGAAAAAGATTATTTACCTTGGTGGCTTAGGGGTTAAAGAGAGTGCCAGCGAACATCTCCTCAGCCGGATCGAGACTGGAGAGGTTCTCTCCTCAAAACCGGACCAGATCGAGACGGTATGGTTGCGGGCGGGTGTTATTATAGGCTCAGGAAGTGCAAGCTTTGAGATAATCCGTAACCTCTGCCAAAAGTTACCGATCATGATCACCCCCCGTTGGGTGAGAAGCCGTACCCAGCCCATTGGTATAAACGATGTGCTCTCGTATCTGGAGTTGTCCATTGATCTTACCTGTAAGGGAAATCTGGTTGTGGATATCGGTTGCGAAGAGCTGAGTTTTCAGCAGATGATGCAGCAGGCCGCAGAAGTAATGGGTTTAAAACGATATCTTTTTCCTGTTCCGGTGCTTTCTCCGCGTCTCTCCTCTTACTGGCTGATTCTGTTTACCCCCATCCCCTTTAAACTCGCCTCTGCCCTTGTGGAGGGTCTGAAAAGTGAGACCCTGTTGCAAAATGACAATGCCGCCAGGTTCTACCCCGAAGTTGTGCCGGCATTGTTTAAAAAGACTGTGGCGGATGCCATCCATGAACTGGAAGAGAATCAGGTTCTCAGCAGATGGTGCGACAGTACAGGTCATCAGGCCTGTGATATAAAGGATTTTGATAATCCGGAAGGGGCAATTCTGCGGGACACCAGAGAAGTTCTCTTTGAAAAGGGTGAGTCCCAGGCAGAGGTCTTTCAATCGGTGTGCAGGGTTGGCGGGCCAAACGGCTGGTTCAAATACAATTTTCTCTGGCGATTACGAGGGGCCATGGATAAGGCAGTCGGGGGCTATGGTCTGAATCGCGGCAGGCGGCTCAATCAGGAACTTCGACTCGGAGACGCCCTGGATTTTTGGAAGGTGGTCGATATCAAGCCAGGGAAAAGATTACTCCTCTATGCCCAGATGAAAGTTCCAGGACAGGCCTGGCTTGAATTTGATGTACAACCCGACAGGCTTGTACAAACCGCGCATTTTCTCCCCCGTGGCCTTTGGGGGCGCTTGTACTGGTATTCTGTTCTGCCGATTCATAATTTTGTCTTTAATGACCTGGCAAAAACCATCGTTCGCTCGGGAGGGAGCAGGTAGCGTTCTTCTTTGGTGTGGCAGGCATGGTTCCATATTCTCTGCCACCTTCCAGGCTGGGTAACTTCACCATTTCACAATTATTTTACTTTCCACTATCAGTTAGGAATCATCTTGACAGGGCAGGTTACAGTTAGTACGAAAATGATAGCTCTCTCTACTAAAAATTGAAAAAGGAAAGGTTATGTTGGATCCTCGTTTATATCAGGTGATTGTAGATTCCATGTCCGCCCACGTTGCAATCCTGGACGAGCAGGGCGTTATCATAGAGACCAATCGGGCATGGCAGGCTTTTGCCCTGGAAAATGGTATGAAGGATGCCAGTGATAGTGTCGGAGTGAATTATCTGAAAATATGTGATGGAGCAGGCAGAAAAAAAGAAAATGATGCTATCAGAGTCGCTGATGGTATTCGAAAGGTCCTTGCCGGTGAATTACCTGAATTTCTCACCCACTATCCCTGCCATTCCCCCGAGGTGCGAAGATGGTTTGCAGTTCGTGTTGTTCCCTTTCGTGATGATACAGAGCATAAGGTGATCGTCACTCATGAGAATATTACCCCTATCATAGAGGTTCAGGAGGCACTTGAGAAAAAAGAGGTCGAGCTGCGAAGGGAGCGGGAGCGGCTGGAGGAGACGAATATCGCTCTGCGGGTATTGTTGCGGCAGCGTGATGAGGACAAGACAAGGATAGAAGAAACAATTTATATCAACGTTGACCGTCTGGTCCTCCCCTATGTCGAAAAGCTGCTGCAGGGGCGCCTCACAGAAAAACAGCGGACCTTGACGGAGGTTATAGACACGAACCTTCGCGATATTGTCTCCCCTTTTCTCCGCAGTCTAACCGCTGTGAATGTGCTGCTTACGCCTCAAGAGATAGAGGTAGCGAACATGGTGCGCAGTGGCAGAACGAGCAAGGATATAGCCGATGTCCTCGGCATTTCGGCCAGTGGAGTCGATTTTCACAGGAAACGGCTTCGACAGAAACTGGGGCTGACCAATACCGCCAAAAACCTCAGGTCCTTTCTGCTCTCACTGGAAAGTGATGGGTGATTGTATGTTGTTTGCTGACCAGTAAGCCTGACCGTTGATGAGGAGAATCTCGCAGTGGGCTACATCATTTGATATCAACCAATAGAAAAGGAGAATTAAATGAAATTAATTTCGTATCTGCTGCTTGCAATGGCTGTGTGCATGGGGGCTATCGCAACTCCTTCATTTTCAGGGGATACCGATCCATTGTTTATCAATTTAACAAGTGATGATTCCCATCGTGCCAACATGGCAATTACTTTTGGTGGCAAGCAAAACGAACTTGGACATCCATTGACTATTTTTTTGAATGATAAAGGCGTGTTTATTGGCTCAAAGCTAAATTCTGAGAAGTTCGCCGAACATCAAAAAGCATTGACTGAACTCATGGGTAAGGGTGTAACCGTGATTATCTGTCCAATGTGCATCAAACACTATGGTATCAAAGAATCTGATTTGTTACCAAGCTTGAAAGTAGGTAAACCCGAGCTTACTGGTGGCGCTCTTTTCACCGATAACACCAAGACATTGACCTGGTAGTGGTGGTTTTCTCGTTTGTACCTGGGGATGCGTCACTTGCGGCGTATCCCTGAATTTCTACACAAGTTTTGCCCACAGAAATCGTTTAGATCCGGCATAGGGTATCTTATTTATGCAAAGCGCGCATCGCTGAGATGATGGGTTGCATTTTGTGATTTTCCTTCAAACCAGCCGAAGCGGTCGGCGTTGCATTGGTCAAAGTCGCTAACGTAGGGCTTGATATCAAGTACAGGTGTACCGTCCAGGACATCGACGCCTTCAACAGCAATGTAGGTCGGAGTTACGTACTTCAGTCGCATGACTGAAAATCCGATGGGGTTTGGTCTTTTGGGGGATCTGGTGGCAAAGATTCCGTGTCGTTTGGTGTCCAGGAAGGGTTTGACGACAAGATCGTACCCGTTAATTTTATGGAGGTGGGAGAGTATTATCACATGGGAAAAACCTTCAAGATCCATCAAGCCCTGCTGATATTCTGGCAAAAGTTCAATTCGTCCTTCTACATCTGTACCTCCGACTGGTTGGATGGGCATTCCTTTGACATCTGAATACGGGCTGCGAAAATAACCTATTTCTTCATATTGTACTGACATCTAATTCTCCTTTGCATTTTTCATTAATAGAGTCGCTGAAAAGCCGAGGCCTTCATAACGGCAACAACCTCAGCCCCCGGCCTGATATTCATCTCTTCTACGGATTGGGGAACTATTTCCGCAATCAGGATCTTATCTTCACATTGAAGTTCTACCCCCACCAGCCAGTCCGTCTGATAGGTACTGCGAACTGTGCAGGACAGCATATTTCTAGCACTGGTCGCCTCAGGATGTTTTTTGAAGAGCAGTATGTCCCGGCCGCCAAGGCTGAATTGCCCTGCTGTAGCATTTTCCGTTTTTACCAGCATAAGTTTGACCTTTCCCCAGCTATAAGAGAGAAGGTCACCGAGGTCCTCGGGGGAGTCGAGATCAAGGAGGTTGGTATAGCCTCTGCCGCCGTTTCCAAGGGTTGTGCGGGCCAGTTCTTCCGTTGATTTCTGGCAGTCAATGGTTCCTTTTCCCATGACGAGTACTTTTTCAGTCATCATCCGCATCTCCTGGAGGCTGTGGCTGATAAAGAGCATGGGAATCGCAAATTCTGCAAAGACCCGGCGTAGATGGGGGATGATCTGAAACTTCAGTTGTCCGTCAAGACCTGTTAGTGGTTCATCCAGGAGGATAAGATCCGGGCAGGCAAGGATTGTCCTGCCAAGCGCTACTCTCTGTTTTTCTCCACCTGAAAGCTGGGTAACACTCCTGTCAAGAAGGCTCTCAAGGCCGAGGACGGAGATCAGCTGATCCGGATCGATATTTCTTTCTTCGGGCCGGGTTCTGTTTCTTCCGTAAAACAAATTCTTTTTCACACTCATGTGAGG
Organism: Desulforhopalus sp. IMCC35007; assembly: GCF_005116575.1. Taxonomy (GTDB): domain Bacteria; phylum Desulfobacterota; class Desulfobulbia; order Desulfobulbales; family Desulfocapsaceae; genus Desulforhopalus_A. The sequence goes on from NZ_SWCN01000018.1 coordinate 39,505, forward strand.
GAAAAGATGGGCATGTTGAAAAACGACCCCGATACGCCGTTTGTCAGGTGTGATGTTTATCGCTTTTGTACTGTCAAAAAGGGTTTGACCGTTGAGTTTGATGGTACCTTTATCTGGGGTAATCAGGCCAGACAGCATATTCATAAGCGTAGATTTACCACTGCCGGAAGGGCCGAAGACCCCGCAACTGCCATTGTCGAGGACAAAATCAAAGACGCATCGAAAGACGGGGAAGTGTTTTTCTATATTTACTTCAAGTTTCATGGGCTCAGTTCCTTGCCATTTTCCGGTTGGCAGCTTCGCTCAGTAGCAGCACTATAAAGGACAAACCAATCGAAACGATGCAGAGAGACAGAGCCATCTGATCTCCTCCCGGGGTACTGGTGTACTGATAGATCGCAAGGGGAATTGTTTGAGTAACACCCGGAATGTTTCCAGCGAGAATGATGGTGGCACCAAATTCACCGAGGCTACGGGCAAACATCAAAGTCATGCCGGCAAGGGTGGCCCTGTAACAGAGGGGAATCGTAATGCTGAAGAGGGTATCCCACCAGCTTGCACCAAGGGTTCTGGATGCATGTATATATTGTTTATCGATGCTTTCCATACCGATTCTGATGGATCGGACGAGCAGAGGAAAGCCCACAATGGCAGAAGCAATCACAGCTCCTTTCAGACTGAAAATCACACTGATGCCGAAATGATTGAGCAGTTTTCCGATCCAGCCGTTTCGGCCAAAGAGAAGCAGAAGAAGGTAACCAACGACCACAGGTGGCAGTACAAGGGGCAGGTTGATGATGCCTTCAATAATAGCCTTACCGCGTATTTCTGAAAATGCCAGCAGATATGCTGCGGCAAAGCCCAGGGGTAGAGCAATGATGGTGGCACTGGTCGCAACCTGCAGAGAAAGTCGAATCGCGGTGTAGTCATCTGGGCTAAGGGGTGTCATCTATTCTGCCTGTCTGTTATCTGTTACTGGTAATGAGTTTTGGTTCAGCCCCAATTTCTCATGAGCATTTTGATTACAAACTCAACGACATGATTTCATTTTTTAAAATTGACTATCGCAGAAAACAGTGTGTTTTTCGTTTCAAATCAAAAGCTCACCCTTCGGGTCAATAGATTTTTCCGCAGGTGCCGCGTTACAAGCCACTTGCGGTAATTTACTACCGGAGTCTACGCTTACCTGCTTCATGGCTTGTGTCTCGACCTGCGAAAAACTTTACTGATGAGAAAACCAGGTTAGTGGGCCGGTTCAAAACCATATTTTTCAAGAATGGCAGTTGCCTTTTCACCTACGAGAAAATCATAGAATTCTTTTGCCGTTGTTTTTTCAGCCCCTGCTGTTGTGAGCGCAAGAGGATAGGCGACCCTGTTGTAGAGATCGTCTGGTACGGTGAAAAGGATTTTCGCATTTTGGGCAAGCATCGCGTCGGTTCGATAGACAAAAGAGCCATCCACCTCGCCCCTGTCTGCATAGAGCAAGGCCTGGCGAACATCTTTTGCCATGACGAGTTTTTTGGTATTTTCAAGCTCGCTGTAGATTCCAACGGCCTCCATTGCCTGTTTTGCATATTGTCCTGCCGGAACGCTCTGGGGACTGCCGATGGCGATACGTTTGAGTTCTGTAATCTGGGCCATTTCTTTTGCCTTGGTCTGTTCAGAGCCTACAAAAACCAGTTGGTTGTAGGCAAAGACATGATCGGTGCCAGTACTGATCATTTGTTTTTCGACGAGAAATTTCATCCACTTGGGATTGGCCGAGACATAGAGATCGGCAGGTGCTCCCTGGTCGATCTGTTTAGCAAGAGAGCCTGAGGAGGCGAAGTTGGGTAGAATCTTGGCATCAGGATGGTTTGCGGCAAAGTCGCTGATAATTTCATTCAATGCATCTGTCATGCTGGCGGCCACAGAGATGTAGATAGTTTCGGCCTGAACGGAAATGGCACCGAACAGCAAGAACAGCAGGGTGTGAGTGAACATGAGTTTTTTCACTTTTGGTTCCTCGTAGATAAAGATTATTGATTAAAGGGTATCGCGTTGTTCTTTTTTACCATAGCGAAAAAACAAATCAACAATCTTTACTAACCAAAAGTCGTGCCAACCGCAAAAATACGCAGAGGATGAAAAGGGCAAAAGTTAAAAGTGTTGTGTTTACAAGGTGGTGAAGTCCCGGCTACCACTGGAGAGTTTTTTATTGTAACCGAAGATTCGTACAAAACGACCAGAGACTGAAGTGCTCTGACCCGACATTTACAGCAATTTGGTAGGAATCCTACTCTCTGCCAAAGAAAGTGTAGTAACAGGTGTCACCTGATTTATCAGGAAAAGAGCGATGGACCAAAAGGCAAGCGGGGGCAAGCGGGGGCTGGCGGGGAAGAGACGGGAAAAGGAGTGGGAAGGACAGTCCTGCGGTGGAACCTCGCCATTGAAGACTGTCCTTGTAGATCCCAGAAAAAAGTCTAATTCATTTTATGATCCTTCATGTCATGGTCCTTGTGCATTTTCATTCCTTTCATCTTCATGCCGGAACGCATGGTGGTGACCAGGTCCAGGGTGATTTCGTCAAATTGGAGCAATGCTTTTCCCTGATGATCCTTGAAAAAATTCTCAGCAGCCGCTGTTGAGTCAAAGGGGATGAATTCATGGCCCATGGGCCCCATAATGTCACTTCCGGTCACATAGTAGGCCTTTCTTCCATCGAGCCATTTCTGGGTGTAGTAGTCCTTGACATAGATAGGACTGTTTTTGGTCTGCTGCGTGCCACCAAATTTTTCCGGTTCAAAATAATAGGCCATCATATCTTTAACGCCGTCAAACATGGCAACATCATGATCTGAAATGTGAATCTGGGCAATCCAGGGCTGATACTTGGCAACAAACATCCCACAGACCCTGCATTTTTCCTTGGGACTGATATTGTTCACAGGTTCAGCCTGAACGTTGAATACCATGATGAGAGTCGTCAGGATTGAAGCGATACAGAGTTTTCCAAAGTTTTGCATATGTCCCCTCTATGTTGTTCCTATGGGCACCTCAAGCAGGTTGAAGTGCCATCATTTTTGCCTGCTCAGACGGTTAAGGACGTTGAGCGTTTGGGTTTTTATGAAAATACTTATCTGTTCTGAATACAGAGATTTATTATAGCTAACATCATTGACAAAACGCTTTAGTACAACATACCCATATGGATAAAAACATCAACCAGCATGTTTCGATTTGCCTATAGTTTTTGGGCTTAAGCAGGTAAAGGTCGTTATTCACTGTAGTCCTTTGATGGGCTGTGATGGCTGAAGGATGGTCAAGAGACGACAAGAAAATATGAAAACATCCTTTGGTTGAAATATCTGAGAGCTTTTCAATGGCAATGTTCACGCTTTTTCTAAGAAAATCTGAGAATCAGGGGGAATAAAAAGGTTGGATTAAAAAGAAAAAGATGATTAGTTATTTTATTCAAGTCCCTACAATGTATCCCTCCTCTTACATTCAATACAATAATTTTGAAAAGGTTCGCGGATATGATGAAAAGAAAATTACCTTCAATTATTGGAGTATGGACTCTTGCTTTCCTTTTTACCTTCTCAAGCCTTTCAGGTGTTGCTCTGGCTGAGGGTAAAAGTATGTATAAAAAGACCCTCGAAGACTATCAGGTTCCAGATGTGAAGCTCATCAGTCAGGAGGGAAAAGAGATAGAACTGAAATCTTACCTCAACTCAGATAAGCCCATAATACTTGATTTTATCTATGGGACCTGCTCGACGATCTGTCCTGTTCTCTCTGTCAGTTTTGCTCATTTTCAACGAAAGCTCGGAAAGGATAAAGACGAGGTGCGTCTTGTCTCCATCTCAATCGATCCTGATAATGACACCCCAGAGCTTATGAAGGAACATCTGCAAAAATATGGTGCAGCAGAGGGGTGGGACGCATTCACCGGTAAACGGGAGAATATTATTGAGGTCTTGAAAGAATTTGATTCTTACGTGTCCAATAAAATGGATCATTTTCCTCTGACGATTATGCGTGGGGCAGGTGAGGAGAAATGGGTTCGCCTTTATGGCTTGCTGAGTGCTTCGGACCTGCTGAAGGAATACGAAATGTTAAAAAAATAACTCCAACCGATCTCATTAAAGGACTCTTTTATGAATGTAAGGTATTTCCTGGTTTTGTTTTTTCTCTTTCCATTTCTTTTACAGCCGGCGCAGGCAGATGAGTTGATTGAGGGATATACCCATGAAGAGGTGCTTCGACTTGGGGAGCAGATGTATCGTGAGGGAATTCTACCCTCGGGTGAACCCATGGAGGCCCTTGTCATGGGTGATATTCCCTTTGATGGGCGCATGTTTACCTGCGACGACTGTCACCAGAGAAGCGGGCTGGGCTCGGAGGAGGGAACTGTCATAACCTGGCCAACGAACGGTAAGGAGCTTTTCGCTCCCCGGCGCAGGACAGGTGCGTACAGGCCACCTGCTGCAGAAGAGGGAGAGCAGGGCGGGCGGAGAGAGTTGCCGGAGTATTATCAGGTTGCAGATGTGCGCCCCGCCTATACCGACAAGTCTCTGGCGCGTCTGCTTCGGGTGGGTATTGATCCAACCGGGCGGAGACTCGATCCCATTATGCCAAAATACAGGTTAAGCAGTAAGAATCTGGCCATATTAACCTATTACCTCAAACATCTTTCCTCAGAGATGTCTCCTGGTGTCGATGACACAACCATACACTTTGCAACCGTTATTGATACAAGTGTTTCGGATGTCCGGCGATCTGCTATGCTTTCGGTGCTGCAGGCCCATATTGACGCCCATAATTCTCTGAGTCGCCATGAGGACAAAAGGGCTGCATCGGGTCCATTTTATAAAAGCGAAAAACATAAGGCCTATCGTAAACTTAATCTACATATCTGGGAGTTGACGGGGCCTAGTGAAACCTGGCGTGAACAGCTGGAACATTACTATGACGAGCAACCCGTCTTTGCACTTTTAGGTGGAATTGCTGAGGGGAGCTGGAAAACAATCCACTCGTTTAGTGAAGATCTCAAAATTCCGACAATATTTCCAATCACTGACCGGCCTGAAATTTCAAACTCCGACTGGTACACTCTTTATTTTTCCAAGGGCTATTACCAGGAAGGTGAAAGTGTTGCTAAATATGTTCGATCCCAGCTTGGGGTGAGTGGCGATTTCAGGGTAGTCCAGCTGTATAGCAAAAACAATCCCAAGGCGGTTGAAATGTCGGCGGGGTTTGACAGTACCTGGCAGCAGATGGGAGGCCTTACGGGACAAAAGTTGTTGTTTATGCAGGGAGATGTAGTCCGAGAGAATGTCTGGAAAGAAGTTTTTAAAGACGATACTCCGGTGGTGCTTCTTTTCTGGGTGGATGACTCGGATAAAGATTTATATCTGAGGCTCGAGGAGTATCGAAATAAAGTGGCAATGGTGTTTACTTCCGCATCTATCTTAAACAATGACTTTTCGAGTATCTCAGATACGTTACGAACGAAAATACTGGTGACCTATCCCTATAGCATGCCGGAGTCTGAGACAAGAAGTCGTTTCTCTGTTGAACGATGGCTGAAGGCCCGAAAAATCCCTCTTACGGACTTTGATATCCAGGCAAAGATGTATTTTCTTGGCTGGATGCTGCCAGGAGCTATAAAGAATATGCGAAGTGAGTTTTTCAGGGACTATTTTCTCGAGGGTTTTGATATGATGATCGACCAGGATTATTCCATAGCAGTCTATCCTCGACTTACCTTCGGTCCAGGACAACGGTATGCCTCAAAGGGCTGCTATATCGTAAAATTATCTTCAGGTACGTCACCTGAAATGACGCCAGTAAACGATTGGGTGACCTATTAACTGTTGGATGTTTGGCGTGTAAGTGGCTTGAGCTATATTAAATAAATATTCTGTCAGGTGTATGCAGAGATAAAATAATGGTAACCTGCTGAGCAATTTATGATGAAAGGAAAAATATTTTTTGGTGTCATCATTGTTGAGTGTGTACTCCTTGCTGTCTTGCTGATTCACGGACGAATTCGATACCATTCCCAGGACTTCCATCATTTAGAAGCCAAAAGAACATTGGTATCTCAACTCGGTCTGACAGATTATGCGATATGGACAGAGGCGAGATACACCAGACACCCTTCACAGGCCGACTTTTTTTCTGCCTTTCAGGACTTTCCCGCAGCCTTTGAACATTTCCCGGCAGGGGGCATTATTGCTCCCCCTCAATTTTTGCAGGGAGAAGTCGAGTGATAAAACATCTAAAGATTATCGAGTACGCCCTTTCTTCACTCCTGCGGCGGAAAACCAAAATTATTGCCATCTTTATAGCCTACACCCTCACCGTTGCAACGCTTGCCTCCGTACTCTTTCTCACCCACGCCCTGAAAACAGAGGCAACTCATATACTCCAGGGAGTCCCCGATCTTATCGTTCAGAGGATACTTGGAGGAAGGCACGATCTTATTCCAGTCGATTATGCTGAAAAAATAAAAGATATTTTTGGTGTTAGTGAGGTTAAACCCCGTTACTGGGGCTATTATTATGATGCGCTGACCGAAGCTAACTATACCGTGATGGGCGCAGGTGATGCGGCTTTGGAGCTAAAGCTTCTGGACGGGAAACTGCCGGCAACGGAGTTTGAGTGTGCGGTGGGAAAGGGTGTGGCTGCTCTCAGAGGGGCCGACTATTCCAATGAACTTATCCTGGTGAACAGCCGGAATATCGGTGTCCTCTTTGACGTGAGCGGGATTTTTCAGAGTGATTCTTCGCTTCTAACAAATGATCTGGTCTTACTCACGAATGAAGCCGTGATCGATTTCTTTGGTTTTGAGCCGGGACGGGCCACCGATCTTGCGGTTACCGTTCAAAACAGTAATGAGCTGCAGACGGTTGCGGTAAAGATCAAAAAACTCTTTCCCGATGCACGACCGATTACCAAAAGAGAGCTGACACGTACCTATGATATGGTGTTTAACTGGCGCAGCGGGATGATGCTGACCGTATTTTGTGCGGCGATCATGGCTTTGTGTATAATGGCCTGGGATAAGGCGACCGGTATCAGTGCAGAAGAAAAACTGGAAATTGGTATCCTGAAGGCAATCGGCTGGGACACGGATGATGTGCTGATCCTGAAATTCTGGGAAGGTGTCATCGTCTCCATGACATCCTTTCTAACTGGCTTACTTCTTTCTTATGTCCATGTCTTTTATTTTGATGCATTTGTTCTCTCGACAATTCTAAAAGGCTGGTCCGTGCTCTTTCCGGCGTTTCAACTCACGCCCAGTGTCAATGTATTACATATCTTTACCATGTTTTTCCTCACCGTCGTCCCATATATTGCAAGCACGGTAATACCGACCTGGAAAACAGCGGTGACTGATCCGGAATCTGTGATGAGAGGATAGGCAATGGCGTATATCGAGATAGAGGGGCTTTCAAAGGTTTATAATGTCGGCAGGGCGGATGAGCTGACAGCGCTGGCAGATGTTTCACTCTCCATTGATAGTGGTGAAGTTGCTGTACTTACAGGGTCCAGTGGTTCGGGGAAGACCTCACTGCTTAGTCTTATAGGCTGCATGGCCAGACCCACCCAGGGAAAGGTTATTATTGCTGGCAAAGATGTTGCAAAATTGCCTGAAAGGTTTCTTACCGCTGTGAGGAGAAAGCGATTTGGTTTTATTTTCCAGCAGTTCAATCTGATACGCGATGTATCCGTTCTCGAAAACGTTCTACTGCCGCTCTATCCCCTTGATCTTGGAATGTCGGCCATGAAGGATAAGGCAATGCCGATCCTGGAAAAGCTTAAAATTTCTCACAAAAAAAACCTGAAGGTAAAAAACCTTTCAGGTGGAGAGCAGCAGAGAGTTGCTATTGCAAGGGCGCTTATCAATGAGCCAGAGGTGATTATAGCAGACGAGCCAACCGCCCACCTTGACAGGCGGCTGGCCCAGGAGTTTCTCGATATTCTGGAGGTACTCAATCACGAAGGGAAAACAATTGTCATTGCAACCCATGACCCCTTTGTCTATGACAACCGTCTCGTTGGAAAAACTGTATCCATGCGGGATGGCAGGATTGAAGGAGTAACAATACATTGATTTTGCATCCCGGTATAATTGGCCTGCTTGTCGGGTCGGTCATAACCCTGCTGATGGTTTTCCATGCAGCGGTTACAGGGGCCATTGTGCTATACAGATGGGATTTTTCAAGCAGCTCTCAGTATCAGCTGTCTCTTGAGAGAAAAACCTACCTTGTCTCCACCCTTGTTAATTATGGCCTGGCATTTCAAGTGGCCTCGGCTGTTCTATTTGTTTATACGGTGGATGACATTCACCAGCTGTTTGTGGGAGCGATGTGTGCGACAGGTTCCCTCAACGCAAATCCCATAGGCTGGTACGCTTTGTTGTCAAAAATTGCAGTACTGTTTCTTTCGGGGTTCTGGCTGGCTCTCAATTACGTTGATTCAAGGCTGGAAGAGTCTCCTTATGTTAAGTTAAAGTATGGACTTCTCATTGGTTTGTTTCCATTTCTCGTTTTGGATCTGATCCTACAGTTCTTCTATTTTTTGGGTCTTGATCCAGCAATCATCACCTCCTGCTGTGGCTCACTGTTTGGTGGTGACAGTAACTCTGTCGCGAGCAGTGTTGCTTCCGTTCCAGTTGTTCCTGCAATGATTGTCTTTTATCTACTGGGAGCTGGCTTGATTTTCCTGTCTGTTGCTGTTCTTTATTTCGTCTCAGATCTGTTGCGTTATCTTTATGCAGTTTTGTCAGCATCATTTTTTGTTGTTTCAATTGTTGCGATTATCTCATTTGTTTCAATTTACATATACGAGCTTCCCACCCATCATTGCCCCTTCGATATGTTGCAGAGAGGATATCACTTTGTAGGTTATCCTCTTTATTTCACACTATTTCTTGCCGTTTATTTTGGCATGTTGCCTGGCCTGTTTTGTCCCCTGAAGAGAAATGTGGGAATGAATACTATTCTTTCTAAGATAGAGAGGCCCTGGATCTACTGGTGCCTCGGTAATACTGTACTCTGTATGTCCTTGGTGACATACACCATCTGTTTCAGCAACCTTACACTTTTTTCCGATTAATAGTTTGAGCTAAAGAATAACGTAAACTGATATGTCAAATGCAAAAGACACGTTCATAACTGATAATCGAATCACAGTCGATGATGATTCTAGTAGTGGGGTCTGTCAGCACTCCATGGGGAGTATTAAAAGAATTTTCAGGGCACTACCGGACGCGATTCTATGTGTGGATTATAGCCAGCGGATTATAATGCTTAATCCTGCGATGGAGGATATTCTCGGATACCGTGAGGATGAGCTGCTTGGACAACAACATTTTTATTTATATGGTAGTAAAGAAGAATATGAAGCAACGTTTAACGAGAGATTACGGCTTCCTGAAGAGGAGGCAAAAAAACCATATGTCGTAAAATTAAAAAAAAAGGATGGTACTTTTTTTTCCGCAGAAGTTACCAGCTCCGTTGTGAAGGGAAGAGATGGAGATACAATTTTTTTTCTCCATCTGATGCGTGATATTACGGAACGTAAAAGATTAGAAGATCAGTTACGCGAGTTGGAACAAAAATATAGGACGGTGGCTGATTTTGCCTACGACTGGGAATGCTGGAGGCTTCCGGATGGAGGGTTCAAATTTGTTTCCCCATCGTGCGAGAGGATAACTGGATATACAGCATCCCAGTTCATGAGTTATCCCGGGTTGCTTCGGGATATAATTGTACCGGAAGATCGTGACCTCTGGGATCGATATCAGGAAAACCTAGCCGTTAATATGAAACAGGAGGCGTTGCAGTTTCGTATTTTGAGAAGGGATGGGGATATTCGCTGGGTTGAACATGTCTGTCAACCCGTCATTGGGAAAAACCATGAATTGCTTGGTTACCGCACAAGTAACAGAGATATTACCAAACGAAAGCTCAACGAAAATGAGTTGCGCCAGGCACTTTTTAAGATAAAGGAATATCAGGAACAGCTTGAAGCCGAGAGTGTCTACCTCAGGGAAGAGATGAAGCGTGCCAACAGGCATGCTGATATCATCGGTGGCAGTAATGCCATACAGTACGTTTTTTTCAAGATAGAGCAGATTGCAGCAAATGATACCTCTGTGCTTCTGCTCGGCGAGACAGGAACAGGAAAAGAACTCATTGCCAGAGCCATACATACTACAGGTACGCGCAGCGATCGACCTCTAATTATCATTAACTGTGCAACTCTTCCCGCCAATCTCATAGAAAGTGAACTTTTTGGTCATGAAAAAGGATCTTTTACAAGCGCCCACAGTAAACAGATTGGACGATTTGAACTTGCTGATAAGGGAACTATTTTTCTTGATGAAATAGGCGAACTGCCCCTTGCACTTCAATCAAAATTACTTCGGGTTCTGCAGGAAGGAGAATTTGAAAGACTTGGTGGCACGAAGACCATTAAAGTGGATGTTCGTGTTATTGCAGCAACTAATCGGGACCTTGAGGAAGAAGTTAAAAAAGGGACGTTCCGAAAAGATCTATGGTACAGGCTCAATGTTTTTCCTATTACAGCACCACCCTTAAGAGATAGAGCTGAAGATATCGCCCTGCTGGCACGATATTTCACTGATCGTTTTGCCAAAAAACAGCGTAAAACCATCAACTACATACCTTCCCATATAATTGAACAACTTGAGGGCTATAGCTGGCCTGGAAATGTTCGAGAGCTTGAAAATGTTATTGAAAGGGCTGTTATCAACACGACTGGTGACAAGCTTAACATGGTGGATGACCTTTGTAAAAGCACCAAGCAGGTTGAAAAAAAATTTCAGAGCATGGAAGCAATGGAGCGTGATTACATATTTCAGGTACTTGAAGCAACCAACTGGAAGGTGAGTGGTAAGAACAGTGCTTCTGAAATTTTAGGACTTAAAAGAAGCACACTCAGAGCCAAAATCGACAAGCTTAATATCACCAAACTGTAATTCTTGGTTATTTAGAGTAATATTTCCTCCCATATACCGTCTAAAATGGCGGCCATATTTAGCCACATGGCCATATGTGGCCGCCATTCTATTTTTAGTTTCCTCCTTATTTTCTCTATCTTTCACCCTTTGTCTATCATAACAACGAGTTATTTTTAGTACCACAGAGTGGTATAGTTGGCACGATAATTGATAACAATTCTTATTATAGGTCTGGATTGGTAAGACCTTTTTAGTGGGGGAGGGGTGATGATTCTTAGTGTTATCAAAATGCATGGACTTGCAGGAAAAAGAAGGGAAATCCTGCAGACAATCAAGGAATTGGTCTCTAGGGCGACGCAGGAAAAAGGATGTATGGCTACAGCTTATTATGAAGTTATCGATAATAAAGATATCCATTACATCCTGGAAAACTGGAAAACGGAGGAAGATCTTGAAAGATATAAACGTTCAAAAGCATACAAAGTCTTGCTTGGGCTTGAAGCCCTACTCGCAGGACCGCTTGAAATTCAACACACTATTCAGTGTGAATCAGAGGTCAAACTCTGATAGGGATGAGGATACCTGGCAGTTCTTCGGCCTTACAAATCAAGGTAATGTTGAGCGCAGGTCTCATTCTCAATCGTTAATAATCGAAAGAGGGGGGAGGACGTGAAAATACGAAATCAGCGGTATCAACCCATCTATTGGAATGTAATGGTGGCAGTAGTAGCCATTGGTCTTTTGGCGCTTGGTGCAAACGATGCACAGGCGCTGAGAGGAATAAATTTATTTAACTCTGATGGAACGCCATTGCCTGCGGGCACGTCGTTTCGTTGGTTGGTGGAGGAAGATAAAACCTATCATGTGCCGTTAAATCCTAATGGCACGGTTGAAATGCTGGGGAACGCGCCGGCATTAGACCCCAACTGGATGGTAGAACAACCCTTGTCAGATAGACGAACTTTGTCAGTCAGCTTTCACCGCAGTTATATGCCTGTGGTGGATAGTGGTAACCAGGATGATCTCAGGAGCAAACTGAGGAGTCTTGATCTGGGACCGGTAACAAGTGCAAGAAATTATTATATCTCTGTCCTGCCAGATTCCGGTTATGCCATCAGTGGTGCATCCTTTAAAGGGAGTGACAGGCGTGTTGATGTATATGTTACTCCTGCACCTACTCCGACAGCTCAAATCACCATTTTTGCCCATGAAGACATTGCTCCTATAAATAATGTTTGGGATCAGGGTGAAGAGGGGATCGGCGGCTTCTCAATCATTTTAGAGGATGCCGGTGGGAAATATGGTGCCTCAGCAGGAATTCAAAGCGCTGACGCATTTGGAAATCCACTTTGTACAACCTATAATGCTGATGGCTCTGTGAATGTGATGGGAAGTGGTTGTACCACCGGCCCTGATGGCAGGGTAGTTATCAAAAATCTGGCGCCAGGAAAATATGGAATCATCGTTGTTCCAAACGACGATAGTAAATGGGTTCAGACGTCTACTATCGAAGGTACCAAGCTAATCGACGCCTGGGTTAAAGCCAATGAACCAGAATTTTTTGGTGAGTTTGGTCCTCCAGGCCCCCACGTTTCTGTGGGCTTTGTACCTCTTGATCCTGTAACAGGAACACATAAATCTCCAAAACTTTCGGGCGGTTCTGCGGTCTCCGGTAATGTCGTTAATCTGCATCTGTCCCGGCCACCTGACGCTCAATTTTATGCGGGTGGTGCATTTCCTCACACGACCCCTTGGGTAGGTCTCAATGAAATGGCCGGTGGTGTGCTTGGTGACGGCCTGTATGCGGCACGGACCAATGAAGGTGCATTTACAATCCCAGATGTTCCGCCAGGTGATTACCAGTTGGTTGTTTGGGATGACAATCTTGACATCGTTTTTGCAAAAAACACTGTCACTGTGGCTGCTGATGGCTCGTGTAACGGACTGAGTGGCTGTAACCTTGGTGATGTTCCTGTTTTCCAGTGGTTCACACGGCTTGAAAATCACGTATTCTATGATGCTAATGGGAATGGTAAAAGAGAAGATAGTGAAGTTGAAACTGGAATCGGGGAGCAGAATGTAAATTTACGTTTCCGTGACGGTACTATCTACCAGGCCTTTCCAACTGATGGTGATGGTTTTGTTCCTTTTGATCAGGTGTTTCCATTTTTCTCATGGCTGGTTGCTGAAGTGGATTTTGCACGATTTAAGGCAACTGGTTCGACGGTAACTGTTGATGATGGTGGCCCTGTACCTTTTGGGGATGCACTTTCCTTTGGAGGTCAACTTAATCCTCAAAAACAAAATGTTCCATTTGACCCTGATGCAAACGTTTATGGTGACACATGGACAAGGACTGAAGTAGGTCCTGTCTTAACCCATGCTTTCCAGGGTTTTCTTGGTCAGACCAGTGTTATTGAATGGGGAAAAACCCTTTATGGTTTTGGGGAGAACGGGGGTATCTCCGGTATGGTAATGTACGCGGTTACCCGTGCTGAAGATGATCCCGAGTATGCTGCTGCTGAACCATGGGAACCAGGTATCCCGGGAGTAACCGTTAATCTGTATGATGCCAACGGAAATTACCTCATGTCAACAGAAACTGACAGTTGGGATGGAAGCCTGCCTGAGAATTGTCAACATGGTGTAAACGATAGCGATGGTTTTCCAGGCAACGAAACCGACGATCCTTATAAGTTTCGTGGTCAGCCTACAGACTGTTACGATGGTCTGCGCAACTGGAATCAGGTTCGTCCAGGCGTCTTTGATGGTGGTTATGCCTTTGGCCCTGAATTCAGTATCAGTCAGGACTTTTTTGGGGTGAAGCCAGATTGGATTAATGTTCCAGATTCGAGTACTCCAGAAAGTGCGGATATCGGTTATTTGGCTCCCGGCAAATATCTTGTGGAAGTCGAAGTTCCGGCTGGGTATGAAGTAATCCGTTCCCAGGATAAGAATGTGGACTTTGGTGCTGAGTTTGTACCCGTTCCACAATTGTTACCCCCAGTATGTGTTGGTGAAGACTATATTGTGCCAGACGAATTGGCCCTGTTTCCTGGGGTAGCAGCTCCAAAAGCAGGCCAGACCCTGCAGACATGTGATGTAAAAGAGATATTCTTGAGTGGTAATCAAAATGCTGCTGTTGATTTCTCACTCTTTACCGAGGTTCCTATTTCTGGCCATATCATCGGGTTTATATTGGATGATACAGCCAATGAGTATGACCCCGCTTCACCGCAGTTTGGTGAAAAATACGCTCCACCATTTCTACCCGTTTCAATCCGAGATTGGACAGGCCAGGAAATCAGCCGCACAGTATCCGATGAATATGGAGTGTACAACGCTCTTGTACCCTCTACTTTTACAGAAAATCTCCCACAACCAAGTGGGATTTCTCCAAACATGCTGACCACCTGTATGAATGCCAAAACCATGGTGGACGGCAGTCCAGACCCGTTGCATAATCCGCAGTACAGTCAATTCTGTTACACCTTCCAGTATATGCCTGGTTCAACCACATATCTGGATACTCCTGTTGTTCCTGTAGCAGCTTTTGCCGGGCCTGACCAGTTTCCACTTGACTGTGAACTTGAAGCAGGAACACCTCGGATTGAGAGTGTCACTGTTCCCAATAACTCAGTTGGTGGTGGACCATATGTTCCTGCAAATAATAGTGGTCTCACTAACTCTGGTCAGACTATGACGATTAGATCGATGGGCAGAGTTCTTGTACCGAATCCCGCCTATGATGGAGTTGGTGGTTTAGAGCCCAAAAATATCAGACGGGATTACCGCTTTGGTGGACCTAATAATCAAGGCACTGTAACTCTTGGCGGCATACCACTTCCTGTTATTAGTTGGACCCAGCGGGAAATAACTGTCGACGTTTCTAATATTAACTTTGGTTCCGTTGGTGGCAAGCAGTTAACTGTTACCCGTGCAAACGGTAATGCAACGGTAACCGGGCTGACCGTGCAGGTTGGACTGAGAAATGGTTCAAATGTTGTCGTCGTCAGTGATGGCGGCTCTATTCAGGATGCTATCAACGCTGCAGGTCGTAATGATCTGATTCTGGTTGGACCAGGATCTTACAATGAAATGATCATTATGTGGAAGCCTGTCCAATTGCAAGGCTGGGGTGAGGGTTCTACCTTTATTAATGCAATCAAAACCCCATTTGAAAAACTTGCAGCATGGCGTACCTTGGCAGAAAGCCTGCTTGGAGACGGAACTAACGGTGATATCGATCTTATTCCCGGACAGGGATTGGGCTTTGGTGGAATTGAGCCTACAACATTCTTTGGTGAAGAAGGAGCAGGTGTCTTTGTTGCCGCAAAATCTAGTGGGCCAAACAGGTTCAGACTTAATCGGAACCGTGGCGCACGTATAGACGGGTTTAACATCTCCGGTGCTGATACAGGCGGTGGTGTGGTGGTCAATGGCTATGCAGACTATCTTGAGATCTCAAACCTGAAAATCCAAAATAACAGTGCCTTCTATGCAGCAGGTATTCGAGTGGGTCACCCATTTGTAAGCATTGACGGCCAACCTACTGATGCAGAAAATAATTACGTAAATATTCATCATAATACCGTAAATCAGAACGGTGGCCTTGACGGTGCTGGTGGAGGTATCGGTATTTATAGCGGATCAGACTCCTATAAGGTGAGCAATAACTACGTTTGCGGAAACTTTACCACTGCAGATGGTGCAGGTATTGCCCATTATGGTCTCAGTGACAGAAACAACAATAATAGCACGTATCCCGAGATATCTCAGAATACGGTTATTTTTAACGAAAACTTCAACCAGGGAGCCCCTACCAACGGTGGTGGTATTCTTGTTGCGGGTAAACCTCCGCTGGCAGTTGGTCAATTGTCTCAAGGTGCTGGTAATGTAAAAATTGAAGGCAACTTGATTCAGGGTAATTCAGCTGGCGCCGGTGACGGTGGTGGTATCCAGCTTAGTCGCGTTAACGGAGAGGATGTTAGAATCGTTGGTGGTGGCAATAATCGTCGAGTTGCAGTCGACTATATTGTTGATATCGTTAACAATATTATTGTAAACAATGTTGCGGCACAGGCCGGTGGTGGTATTTCTATCCAGGATGCATTGGATGTAAATATTTTATACAACACCATCGCCCACAATGACAACACCTCAACCAGTGGTAACGCATTTTCACCTGGTATTCCTTCGCAGTCTAATCCACAACCGGGAGCGGGAGTTGCATCCCACGCTCATTTGGACCTTAGTCTGCCTGCAGCACTAGATCCCGGGTTTTCTGACCCTGCTCTCAGCAATAATATCGTTTGGCAGAATAGGATGTTCTACTGGCTGCTCGAGGAGGCCGCAGATCAAACATCGGTTCTTACAGGGCTCTGTCCGGATATAGGCGGCGCAGTGGGCTTATCTTGTGGCTCTACCGTAGTCTATGATGATCTGGCTGTGATAGGCACTGGAAATGCGGCTGACGATCTGACCTGCACCAGCTGTCTTGAGACAAACCTCACCGATGATCCAGCTTTTGTCGCAGGAACCTTCAATGGCAACCGTGAAACAACAACCTTCCTGCCAGAGGTAAATACAGCAATAGCGGCTCCACCTGCTCTTGATGAAGGTGGTAACTTTATCCGACTGCGCTACGGGCCTCTTACGCAGACCGCGGATTTTCATATCCAGGCGGGATCTGATGCTGTTGATGCAGGTACTCTTAGTTTCATAACTCGTGATTTTGATCTTGAGCCTCGACCTTCAGGCCTTGCGTCTGATATCGGTGCTGACGAGTTATAACAACAGCAACCAGGTATCATAAAACTTCCGGGCGGGAATCCCGCCCGGAAGATCGATATAGGTGGTGAAATTATGAAAGCAACAAAACGATACAGTTCAACGATTCTTGCAGGTCTGCTGTGGTTTACCGGAGTAACGATGGCTCATGGCGCGGTAAACGTCCAGTGTGATCCTGACGGTAATATGAATGATAATCCCAATATAAAATGTATGCACCTCGTGGCCGGGGATGGCTTTGCCACCATGGCCGATGGTGAAATAAAATACATCTTCGGCTTTGCTGATGTAACAGAGATGGCAACCAGCACTCAGGAAGAAAAAAACAGGGTTATTGCAACCGGAATACTAGCTAATCAATGGCCAGCACCGAGCATTGTTCTGGAAGAGGGGCAGGAATTTTATCTTAGCCTGACCAACGTCGGCATGTTGATCCGTCCTGATCTTTTTGATCCGCATACCGTGCATTTTCACGGTTATCCTCAGTCCTCCACCGTTTTTGATGGCCTGCCAGAGAGTGGTATCGCTATCAACATGGGATCAACCCTGACCTACTACTACAAGCTTCACGACCCCGGCACGTATATGTACCATTGCCATGTGGAAGCAACGGAACATATGCAAATGGGTATGCTGGGAAGCCTCTACGTAAAACCTGCTCAAAACAACGGTCCTCCCATAACCCATAATGGAAGGGCTTATTCGCAGTTTGCCTATAATGATGGAGACGGTTCCACCGGTTACGACGTGGACTATCCAATACAGCTTGGGTCTTTTGACGGTGCATTTCATGACGCCAGTGAGTCTGTACAGCCGTTGCCGTTCGCTCTTATGGTAGATAACTATCCCATGATAAATGGTCGTGGGTACCCTGATACTGCGGATCCAAGAACCTATGACTTCCCGCCAACTGAAGGCAGTTCCGCGAATCCTGTCAATAATCCCGACCTTGAGAAACTGCAGACCTCGCAGCCAGTGAGTACCAGAATTGTTGCCAACCGGGGAGAGAGGATATTACTTCGTATCTCCAATCTGGCGATTACCCGTTACTACACCCTGCAAAGTTCTGGCATTAAAATGAAGGTGGTTGGGAGAGATGCCAAACTCCTTCGAGCCCCAAATGGCAACGATCTCTACTATGATGCCAATTCCATTACTTTGGGCGGTGGCGAGTCCGCAGATGTGATTCTTGACACTGCAGACATTAATCCCGGGACCTATGTCCTCTATACCAGCAACTTGAACTATCTCAGTAATAATGATGATCAGTTTGGTGGGATGATGACAGAAATTATAATCAACTAAGGGGGATGCCATGAAAAATATTGAATACAGATCGACAGCGATAGCTGCTGTCTTCACGGCTGCACTCCTGTTGTTATCTGTAGCTGGAGCGCAGGCAGCAATACAGGGCCTCACAGGACCTGACTTTGATTTTCGAGTAAAAGCGGACTATGTGAGCACCGCAGATGGTGGTTCCATGCTGCTTTGGGGATACGCAAACGGTAGCAACCGTGCACAATACCCCGGTCCAACCCTGATAGTTACCAAGGGGCAGACCGTCACTATCACTCTTAGAAATGAGTTGTATGTGGCCGGTTCAGGAGAAACACCGAATGTCTCTATCGTTTTTCCAGGGCATGATGTCACAGCATCATGTGAGGCCGCAGGAACTGAAGATCCATGTTCCCAAGGAGATCTGACCCTGGAGGCAGGGCGAGATGGTGATGTCGTCAAGTACAGTTTTGTAGCGGGAGAGCCTGGAACATATACCTATTACAGTGGAACAAACCCTGGATTGCAGGTGGAAATGGGCTTGACCGGGGCTATTATTGTACGGCCTGCGGGTTTTAACCCAAATGTACCCACTGCTTACGGGCATCCTGATACGGCTTATACCTATGAAGAACTGTTCTTTTTGACTGAGATGGATCCCAATATTCATCAGGCAGTTGAATTCTATGGTCCAGACGACCCTTCCATACAGCCACTCGTTGACGATTATTTTTCCAACTACTGGTTCATCAATGGTCGGACCGCACCAGATGATCTGGCTGCTCCAAATGTTTTCTGGCTACCAACACAACCGTACAACTCCGTACCTCGGATGCATCCCGGTGACACTTTGCTCATGCGAGTTGTCGGTGGAGGGCGCCAAATGCACCCCTTTCATCACCATGGGAACCACGCAAAAGTTATCGCGAGAGACGGCCGAATGCTGGAGAGCAGTCCTGGTGCAGGACCGGATCTAGGGACAGAAGGGTTCACTATTACCGCTACTCCAGGGAAAACGGTTGATGCTCTTTTTACCTGGACCGGTGAAGGGCTGAACTGGGATATCTACGGCGGAACCGATGTGGTCACAGCCAACAACCAGTCGATGCAGCACACCTGTAACGGTAAGTTTGTTGGGGAAGACCAGAGTCCAAACGCACCAAAGTATGACCCCATTACCCACGAATTCTGCGAGGATCACGGCAAGCCGCTTCCTGTGAACCTTCCTGGTAATCTGGAACTGGCCTTTGGTGGCTGGTGGGGTGGAAGTCCTTATCTTGGCGCTCTTGGCGCTCTCCCTCCCGGAGAAGGTGGTCTTAATCCTAACGGAGGTTACACCTTTATGTGGCACTCCCATACGGAAAAAGAGCTCACGAATTGGGATATTTTTCCCGGCGGTATGCTGACCATGATGATCATTGAAGCATACAATGTGCCGATTGAATAACGAAGGGGGACAATATGAATTTAACTAATGTGATAAAGAAGTCGAAGGCTTCACTGGTGATGGCGGCAGCGTTCACCTTTATATCCACCCCCTTATTCGCTCGAGTCGATCTTGTAGCCATTGAGGGACAGTGGGCACCTGTTGGGGGCACTCCGATAACGATGTGGGGCTTTGCCAGAGATGTTGGGCAGGCATGCAACAGTTCCCCAGATTGGACAGTGGGCCCTGAATTGACAGCCACTGATCTGCAGACAAATGGCAACCTGCGTATTCGGTTGCGTAACTGTCTCAGTGAGGATGTGTCAGTTATAATCCCTGGTCAGAAGGCGATTGTAGTCGGAAATGCAGGTCAGCATCCTGAACCGGTGCGAAGCGGGGTGAGGATTACCTCATTTACCACCCCAACCCCTGCAGGTGAGACGGTGGATTACCTTTGGCATAATGTTGATCAGAATGAAGGTAGTTATCTCTATATGAGTGGCAGTCATCCTGCAAAACAGGTGCATATGGGGCTCTACGGGGCTCTAAAAGTGGGTGTTTACGCAAACACGAGCGGTGATGTGACCCTCCTTTATAGCGAGATTGATCCAGCGTTGCATAATCCTCCCGCCCCAGCAACACCTCTAACGTATAAGCCAAGGTATTTTCTTGTAAATGGCGTTGAGGAGGCAAACATAACTGCAGGTGACACAACAGAACCCGTTGTCCTCAGTTTCCTAAACGCCGGACTCGATTTTCATGTTCCAGCACTAAATAAAGGATACATGACCCTCATTGCGGAAGATGGAAATTCATACCCCTATGCCAAGAAGCAATATTCTGCAAATCTGGCTGCCGGGAAAACTATTGATGCCTTCTGGCAGCCTGCCACGGCAGGGGACCATGTGATTTATGACAGGCAGGGAAATAATATGCTTGCCCGAATCACTGTAGGCGCCGGATCCGGTGCTCCACTTGCTGCAGCTGATTCGTATTCAGCTACAGAGGATACAGAGCTTAATGTCCCGGTTGCGGCGGGTCTTATGTTGAATGATACATCTCTGCCTGCCAGTGCTGAGGTTGAGCTTGTTTCCGGAGTTTCCGCAGGCGTACTGAGTTTGAATGCTGATGGTTCTTTTACCTATCAGCCGAGTGCTAATTTCTCAGGAACAGATAGTTTTACCTATAGAGTCATAGCAACTGCGAGCAGTCCTGCCAGTAATATAGCTACTGTAAGTATAACCGTTACTGGCTCCAATGATGCCCCAACGGCAACAAATGATAGTTATGAAGCAGTTGCCGGTGTTCAGCTTGTTGTGGCAGCACCAGGTGTGCTTGCAAATGATCAGGATCCCGACGGTGACAGCCTGACCGTATCAGCAGGGCCGGTAAATTCGGATGGTTCATTCACATATAATCCTGGCGCGCCTGGAACCGAATCATTTACCTACACGGTAAATGATGGCAATGGCGGTACAGCTACAGCTACAGTGACCATCAATATTACCAATGATGTACCTGTTGCCGTCGATGATACTGCAACTGTGAGGCGAAACAGCGTTGCCGGTGATGTGCGCAATACCTTCAGCCTGATTGAAAACGATAGCGATGCAAACGGTATTGACGGGACAACTGTTGTCGTGAGCGGCACGAGCCAGGGCGGTATCCTGACAAATAATGGGGATGGTACCGTGACCTACGTTCCTGTCAGAAGATGGCGTGGAACTGATACCTTTACCTACACGGTTATGGATATGACGGGAGCAATCTCCAATACCGCAACAGTAAGAGTAAATGTGGTCCGAAACAGGGATTTACCTCCTTTGTAAATCCTGCTCCAAGTTGCACGGCAGAGATTGGGGGGATTATTTTCTCTCTCTCTGCTGTGTGAGATCTCAGAAGTTGCATGTATTGGTTCAATATAAAAGGAGACCTGGTTATGAGCCTCTTCACAATTTCAAATCATTTCAGATTGTTGTGGCGTATTATGCTGGTATCTTTGGTGTTGTGCTGTTTCACCATTTTAAATCCTTCAGCAAACCTGAATGCCAGCCCCGCTGCAGCAGTGGGGCCTGATCTGCTGCACAACTCTAAGACCTTTGAGAAAAAACTGGAAGATCAGTGGGGTATTGAGTTGACCGCCTTACGCATGACCGCAGCGGACCGGATGATCGATTTTCGCTATCGGGTGCTCGACGCGGATAAAGCAGCACCCCTTTTTAAACGTCAGACCAAACCGTATCTCATTCACCAGGCCAGCGGCAAGGTGCTGGCTGTTCCCAATACCGCAAAGGTAGGTTCTTTGCGAAATAGCAATATGCCCAAAGAAGGTCGAATTTACTGGATGTTTTTTGGGAATCAGGGCGTCGTGAAGGCGGGTGATAAGGTGAGCGTTGTGATCGGTGATTTTCGTGCTGAAAACCTGGTTATCGATTGATTAGAGAGCTACATATGTGGCAGCACATTTATTATGTGTCTGAATAAAGCGCATCAACACAGCAATTATTGATGCCCTAAGAGTAAAGAGAGGATTGATATGCAAAAAATTAGACAAGGATCGATTTTCCTGACGGCATTACTCCTTTTCCTCTCGTTTTCAGTGGTTCAAGCCGGAACTATATCGCCAGAATTACAAAGCGTTCTAGACACCGCCAAATCGAGAGAAAAAATCGCAGTTATCATACAGTTTAGAGATTCGCTTGACCGTAAGCAGTTCAAAAAAATGAAGAAAAAGCTTCGGCGATTAAAAGTCCTGAAAGAACTCAAGCGAATTGCTGCAGAGAACCAGACATCGTTACGGTCATATCTAACCACCAATGGTGGCGAAAAAATGCAGAGCCTCTGGATTATCAATGGTTTTGCAGTTGAGGCCAAGCCATCTGTTATCAAGAAGCTGGCTAACCGTCCTGAAGTATTGGAAGTTCGCCTCGATAAAGCCGTCCCCCTGGCTAACGATCCGGTCCCAGCCGCTTCCAATACCGAATGGAATATCTCTATGCTGGGGACAGAGGCTCTTTGGGACCAAGGGTACATGGGGCAGGGAGTAACTATTGCGTCCATGGATAGCGGGGTGGATTTTAATCATCTCGAGTTAGGGGGTAATTGGCGTGGTGGTAGTAACAGCTGGTTTGATCCCCATGGAGAACATACGCTCCCGTATGATGCGAATGGACACGGAACTCAGACCATGGGAATCATGGCCGGTCAGAACTTAGGTGCTACTGCCATTGGTATGGCTCCGCTGGCCAAGTGGATTGCAGTGAAAATATTTGCCGATAACGGAGACGCCTTTGTAAGTGATATTCATTCTGGTTTTCAGTGGTTGCTCGACCCGGATGGTGACCCAAATACAGATGATGCTCCGGATATCGTCAACAATTCATGGGGTTTTCCCGACACCGTGAATAGCTGCAATAGTGAGTTTGATACTGATATTCAACTCTTTAATGATCTTGATATTGCACTTGTATTTTCTGCAGGAAATCTGGGTGCAGGACAGACAAGTATAAGCCCTGCGAATAACGCCGGGGTTTTTGCTGTTGGTTCGGTGGATCAGAACATGCTGATTTCATCTTTTAGCAGTCAGGGGCCTTCTGCCTGTGGGCAAGGAGATATATATCCTGCTGCGGTGGCTCCAGGTTATCTCGTAAATACAACGGATCGCACTTTTGGCGGAATTTTTCCAACAGCGACCACACTTGTCGTAGGAACATCTTTTGCTGCACCTCATGTGACCGGGGCAATGGCCTTGCTGTTGAGCAGCAATCCAGACTTGACTCCTGTAGACCTGGAAGATGCACTGAAGTTCTCCTCTGAAGATCTCGGTGATGCCGGTGCCGACAATGTGTATGGATACGGTTTGGTTAATGCAGCCTGGGCGTACGACTATTTGAACCAGTCCGGTGAATGTAGCGATGTGGATGGAGATAATTTTTATCTTCAGTCTCAGTGCGGTACTCCGGTTGACTGCAATGATGCAAATAGCTCAATTTATCCTGGGGCACCTGAGATCGCAGGCGATGGCATAGATCAGAACTGTGATGGCTCCGATTTGATGGTGTGTACTGACGCGGATGGAGATGGTTTTTTTACAGAAGCCACGTGTGGTACTCCTGTCGATTGTGATGACAGTAACGCAAATATCTATCCAGGTGCCGGAGAAATAGTGGGTGATGGAATAGATCAGAGTTGTAATGGTTATGATCTGTCGATTGATATAACCAAAGCACTCTACAGGGCCAATACAGATAAACTCATCATCAATGCAACCTCAAATTATGGCAGTGATGCAGCCCTTGTCGCCGAGGTACCTGGTATTGGGGATGTAACTCTGAACTGGAATAACAGTAAGCAGAGATGGCAGAAGACCGTCAGTAAGGCCTCGAAAAAAGGGTTTGACTCCAATGGAAGCACTGTCGTCTCCGTCTCAGGTCCTGAAGGAAATATGAGTGAAGTCTTGACAATTAAGTGATTGATGAAAAGCTTGCACTTACAGGATGTAATACATTGTAGCACTTCCTGTAAGCGCAAGGAGAGAAACGTGACTTCTAAATAGAAATCGCATATGCGGGGAGCAAGAGAACTATGAAAAAGATCAATATAATAAGAACATGTGTATTATCTATATTAAGTATATTTCTGGTAAGCAGTGCCAGCGCCACCCTGATTACCAACGGTGATTTTAGTAGCGGCTTGAGTGGGTGGCAAACAAGCGGAGATGTAACTGTGGGCACCGCTGGACCAGGTATGGACGGTGATTTTGCGCTGATTAGCTTTAGTAATGACATATCTCCAGTCAGTAGACTCTGGCAAAATTTTGACGTTTCTGGTTTGAACCAAATTCAGATTACCTTTGATTGGTTTTTTGAGTATACAGACAACTCACGTAACTCTAATGACGTGTTCGTTTCTATACTTAAAGATCTTGATAGTAGCCCTGTGCAGAATATAACTCTCGACAGACTGAGAACAAACGCGACACCTCGCAGTGATAAAACGAATCTTTTCTCTGGCACCTTCAATGGGCTGATAGATGTCTCTGAATTTGATAGCGATGCCCGTCTACAGTTTCGAGTGACTGACAATAATGGTTTTCTTGGTTCATGGGCAGGAATTGACAATGTGAGCGTTAGTCCCGTTCCAGAGCCTACAACAATCCTTCTCTTTGGTGCTGGCCTAGCTGGATTAATTGCTGTTCAGCGGAGAAAGCAAAAATAGCTGCAAATTATATTGAATCCCTTTGGGATACGAACCCCAGCCACTCTTGAAGTGGCTGGGGTTTTTTTGTTATGTTTTAATATACTGATATCTTTAAGAAAAATAAAAATTCTATTTATCTTACCATCCATCCGAGTAAATATTGGGCCTCGCAATAGCTTGTGCGCAAATAGTTGTACATCGAGATATAAACTGTGCGACTGGCGTAATTACTGTAAGAATAATTTTCTGAATTTATTGCAAGAAGATTGATTTACGGTGATATTCCGTTAGATGTATGTTGGTGTATATCACGTATCGTTTTGATAAATATGGAGAAAAACAATATGTAGTTTTTGGTCAAAACATGAACCATGTGACTGAGTTTATTTGAGAGGTATTCTCAAACTCTTTCTGCTAAGCCATGGTTGACTACATTGTGGTATCTATATTGCAGATAGTCCTCGGAGCGTGGAGTACGTCCAAGGGGGGCCATGTTGTTGAACGACAACGGGCTTCACTAACAAGATCCGCTGGGAGGATGTTATGAAAACAGTTGTAATTGCAGTAAGTTTTGGTGTGTTGCTGAGCGGCAATGGTTTTGCTGCCGATAAATACATCGAGATGTCGACAAATCCACAGATTGTGGTATCAGGAGAGTCTGTTCAATTCCAATGTACAGCGAAAGGAGAGGTGCAAGGCGGCTTAAAGTCTGCAAAAATTGTTATAAGCAATCTTGAGCGACCACGAGGTGATCGTGTCGTTTCTACTAATTCTATGGAGATTGATGGAACAACAGCGAGTTACGATTTTGCCGTGCCGGCTGACGAGAAAATTGGTAACTGGAAATACAAATGTGTTATTGTCGATCGGTCGGATCGATTTAATGATACCGCAAACTTTACAGTGGTCCAGGCGGGGACAGTAGAACCACCAGTAGAGCCGCCGCCAGTAGTCGAGCCCCCCCCCGTTGAACCTCCTCCGGTTGTAGAACCTCCACCGGTGGAGCCCCCGGATGTCGTTCTGGTCGATAGTCCTATTGCAGCCCACAATAGCATAACTGCATATGATGGTCCGGCTACCTGTATTGGCTGCCACCAGCAGGAGGCGACCGAGATGATGGACAGTCTGCATATGAAATGGTCAGGACCCACACCTGATCTTACCAATACCGATGGTGAAGAGCTTGGTAAGGGGGTCAATGGCATCAATACCTTTTGTACCTATGCAATGTCTTCAAAAGCAGCGTGTTTTTCCTGCCACGTAAGGGCAGATGGTAATGCGCCAGACCCGGTGCAAGCGACAGACGTGGACTGTCTGATGTGCCATAGTGATACGTATCAGAGGAAATTTGTTACTGACCCTGAAAATACGGAAACAGTATTGAATGTTTTGGGTCAAATAAAGACATATGTGTTCGGTAAGGTAGATTCAGCTGGGAATTACACCACAGTACCTGATTATGAAAAAATGCCTGAAGGTACAAATATGGTGAACGTCGCGAGGGCTGCTCACATGCCGACAAATGATTCGTGTCTGAGGTGTCATGCTAAAGCCGGTGGTGGTGAT
Source organism: Desulforhopalus sp. IMCC35007 (assembly GCF_005116575.1). GTDB lineage: Bacteria > Desulfobacterota > Desulfobulbia > Desulfobulbales > Desulfocapsaceae > Desulforhopalus_A. The sequence goes on from NZ_SWCN01000018.1 coordinate 65,739, forward strand.
TGGACCAAGCGTGGAGATCTTGGGCTCAGTTCTGCCCACGCTACAGTTGATCTTGATGTACATTTGTCACCGGACGGTGCAAATCTGTCCTGTGTAGATTGCCACTCTGCTCTCAATCATAAAATCGCTGGACGCGGTATAGATCTTCGTCAGACAGAAGCCGCAGCCCCTACTTGTCAATCATGTCATGACGATTCACCTCACTCAGATGCAACCTTGAACCGACATGCTCAGGGACAGCTCAGTTGCCAGGTCTGCCATATTCGTGAATATGCGAAAGGCGGTGCAACCGAGATGTCAAGAGACTGGAGCAATCCTGTCTGGAGTGCAGGTGCATTTTCTGGCCAGGGTGGATTTATTGGTGAAGAAGTCAAAGAAGCCAATGTAAAGCCTGAATACGTCTGGTTTGACGGAACATCGTATGTGTATAACGTTGGTGAAACCATAGCAGCCAATCCAGAGACGGGGGTTTTCAATATGGCCAAAGCAAATGGAACACCTTTTGACGGGAGTTCTCAAATTGTACCAATTAAAAGACATACCACTTTTATGCCATGGCATGAAAGCGGCAAAATGGTTCCTCCGGTGATTATGTGGATGTTCATGACCGGCGATTTCGACCTTGCTGTTGAGAAAGGAATGGAAGAGCAGGGAATGAATGGAACTTATTCAATCGTAAAAGCTGATGCAGAAATGTTGATAACCCACGGTGTTGATCCAAAAGAAAAAGCTCCTTCATGTACTGAATGTCATAGCAGTTCCGGATCAACAGCGGATGGTGCCGGGATGATTCCATTTGAGGCTCTTGGTTACCATGAAGTACCTGCAGAAGTGAAATCATGTAATCTTTGTCACGAGCAGAAAAGCATGGACTGGCAGAGTATGCATACAAAACATGAATCCAAAGGTTTGTCCTGTGTAAGTTGCCATACCTCTGAACCTACCGGTTTGGTCAAAGCTCAGAATACGCTATGCAGCAGCTGTCATGAACGTAAGTCATGGAAGAGTGAAGGACATAAAAAGCACATCGAAAAACGAGTACAATGTGCTACCTGTCACACCTTTTCTTAATAGTTTGCCCTTCCCCGTCTGGTGTAATAGCCGGTCTCTGGGCCTTTGAAAAGGACAGTTATGTACAAGGCACCTCCAGACGGAGGTGCCTTGTGTCGTTTTTGGGCTCAGCCCTGGTCCTTGATGGGAGAATTTTGTGAATGGACAGAATTACGATTGTTGCGACACCCGGTACACTTCTTCAATTGTAGTGATACCCTGGAGAACTTTCTGCGCTCCATCTTGCTGCAGAGTGATCATACCGTTTTCGATGGCTTTTCTCCTGATTTCATTGGCATCGGAGGTCTTCAGTACCAGTGATTTCATGTCTTGAGTCATATGCAGAAGCTCAAAAATCCCCTGTCTTCCCTTGAACCCTGTGCTATGGCATTTTGCGCAGCCTCTTCCCCGAAATACCTTCTTATCTCTATACTCTTCGCCTCCAAGGCCAATTTTGGCGAGCATTTCAGGGGGGGGAATATATTCTTCCTTGCAGTGTTCGCAGATAATTCTGACCAGCCGCTGGGCAAGTATGGCGTTGACGGATGAGGCAATGAGAAAAGGCTCTATCCCCATATCTCTGAGCCGGGTAATGGCACCTGCCGAGTCGTTGGTATGCAGGGTGGAGAAGACAAGATGGCCTGTGAGAGCAGATTGTATGGCAATTTCAGCCGTCTCTGTATCACGGATTTCACCCACAAGAATAACATCTGGATCCTGCCGGACAATTGAGCGCAGACCAGAGGCAAAGGTCAGATTGATTTTTGGGTTGATCTGTACCTGGCCAATACCGCTGATCCTGTACTCAATGGGATCCTCGACTGTGATGATGTTAATATCAGTATTGTTGATGGCAGATAAGGCGGCATAAAGGGTGGTCGTCTTTCCTGAGCCGGTGGGTCCGGTAACAAGGACGATACCATTTGGAGAGCGTATCTCCTGATCAAAGGTCGAAAACCGGTCTTCTGGCATGCCAAGGTCGGCAAGTGAAATCATAACCGATGATTTGTGGAGCAGGCGCAGAACCACACGTTCGCCGAAAGCCGTTGGCAGAGTGGAGACACGCACATCAATTTCCTTGTTGGCAACTTTGAGCTCGATTCGACCATCCTGGGGCAATCTTTTTTCTGCAATATTGAGTTTGGCCATGATCTTAACTCTTGAGATCAGGGCAGATTGGACGTGTTTGGGAGGGCGCAGCATGTCATAGAGAATTCCATCCAGTCTTTGCCTGATCTTTACACTGTTCTGGTATGGTTCAATATGTATATCCGAGGCGTTGTCACGCACTGCCTGAGAGAACATAAGGTTTACCAGACGAATGACAGGGGAGTCGCTGGTGTCATCTAACAGATCACCAATTTCTTCAATTTCAGAGAAAAGTCTTTCAGGATCTTCATCATCAATGTCCTGCATAACCTCGTCGGCCGAGGTCGGGGTCATATCATAGACAAAATTTATGGCATTGATGATCTGCTGAGATGGGGCGAGGACAATTTTGGAGGTTTTTTGAGAAAGGATTGAACGTAAATCGTCTAAAGCCTGAAAGGAAAGCGGATCATTGATGGCAAAATACTTTTCATGTTTGGTGATGATCGGGACAATCAAGTTCTGTTTCAGAAAACTGATGGGAATATGTTCGGCAAAGTCCATCTGGATCTCAGAGGGCAGGGTTTTTACGACCTCTATACCAAATTGCAGGCCTAAGGCCCGCAAAAGACCAAGTTCGTCGACCTCCCCACCCTTAAGCAGAACTTCTCCAAGGGGAGCTTTACTATCCTCCTGGATTTTTAGAGCGTTCTCTATAGCTTGGTGAGATACTCCGCTTTCATCTATCAATAACTCGCCAATTTTTTTCATGCAATTTTGCCTGGTCCTCTTCTCTAGGTGCTTATCAGTTGCTTCCCGGGGAATTGCCGTCTTTTTCTATGCGCTCAATGTGTTCTCTTGCGAGTTCCAAGATTGGTCGTCCAGTGGCAGCGGGATCACTCGTTTTTTCAGCAATGATGTCAGAGCCAGTGGCAAGGACAGCGCGATACATGTCAAGGGCCTGTTGGGGCAGGTTCTCTTGTTCATAGATTACTCCAAGATTCATGAGGGCATATGGATTGTCTGGAGAAATCTGGAGTGCCTGTTCAAAATACTGTTTTGCCTCCGCAAGGTCACCTTCCATGAGTCTTTCAAATCCCTTAATTGTAAGTTGTTCCGCATGGGCTGGATTTCCATCCCTCTGAAGTTCTTCTTTTACTGAGGGATGTACTGCATCGAGTTGGTCTTTCTTCTCCAGGGAAATCGAGGCAATTTCTGCTGGATTTCGAATGATCCGGGGCGTTATGAAAATAAACATATTTGTCTTTGTATCGTTGGTCGAATGGGTTTTAAAAAGCCAGCCTAAATAGGGAATATCACCTAACAGTGGAATCTTCCATTCACTTTCTGTAACATCGTGGCCTATGATCCCGCCAATAACAATGGTTTGCTGATCTCGGACTATAACAGTGGTTGTGGCCCTCCGTTCAAAGGTGGTCGGAGTTGCACTGTTGTCTTTTAAGCGGACGACTTCGGTTTCAATTTCCAGGCGCAGGGTTGAAGCCTGGTTAATGTGAGGGGTGATGGATAGCTTTGTGGCAACATCCTTATACTCGTACTGGGTATAATCCTGCTCAGAGGCCGTGGTGTTCTGACTGGTGATATATGGGACGGTATCACCAACTGAAATCTCAGCTTTTTTATTATCCATCGTCAGAATCTGGGGGGTGGAGATAACATTGACATTGGAATCAGTTCTTACTGCTGTTATCATTGCACCAATATTAGGAAACGTTACTCCGCCAAGTTCAATGCCTTGTTTGAGTACACCAAAGGAAAAACCCGACGGCAGAGAAGGATCTTGGCTACTGATTCCCTCAATAAAACTAAAACCGTTTTCACTACTGAAACCTGTGGCAAGAGTCCCCGTACTGTCCGAGAATTCTCCCCCGGCAGCCCATTCCACCCCAAAATCGAGGGTATGGTCAACATCTACTTCCATGATGAGAGCCTCGAGATAGACCATTCTTCTCGGGATATCTAGCTTTTTGATCACATCTTCAAGGACGGCATATTCGTCTTTAGTCGCGGTAATAATCAGGGCGTTTGTCTCATCGTCCGCCATAACGGTAACATCTTTGGAAATGGCAGCCTGTTTTCCTGTTGGCTGTTCCCCCTGTTGCAGATTTGTTGGAAGGACATTGAGTACTTTGACCATCTCGGCCGCAGTCGCATTCTGGAGGTAATAAACGTGGATATTGCCATCAGCCCGCTGTACCTTGGTGTCCAGCATATTGATGAGGCTTTTCACCCGGCCCATTTCTCCGCTGTTTGCTACAATGATCAGTGCGTTTACCCTTTCATAGGGAACGACCTTAATTTGACCACTGCTCACTCCTTCCCCCGCTTTTGCCTGGACCTGTGTCTTCTGGTAAATAGTGGTTAAGATTTTTCCAAGGGCTTCGGCTGAAGCATTATTGAGTGAAATTACAGCAACCTCATCTTCTCTTGACTGGACATCAAGGACTTTAATAATACCAAGAAGTTTCTGAATGTTAGACATTGTTTCGGTAATGATCAGCATTCCAGAAGGTGTATGGGCGATGAGTACGGAAGTTTGTGAAACAAGAGGTGCGAGAACCTTTTTCAGATCGTCTGGTGAACTGTATTTGAGAGGTATAAGCTGGGTAACGACTTTATCTTCAGGTCTATCGGATAAACCGCTACTGAGCATCTCAATGTTTTGCGAACGTGCCCTGGCTGAGGGAAGAATCTTGGTAACAGCACCGGATTCGACGGTGGTAAAACCATGCACTTCCAGCACAGATTCAAAAACACGGTATGCTTCATCTACAGAAATACGGGTGGGAGAGATGATTGTCACATTACCCTGTACCGTTTTATCGACAACGAAGTTTTTCCCGGTCAATTCACTGATAAATTTAATAAAGAGATGGATATCAACACTATCAAAATCGATGATAATATGTTGCTCGTTATTCTGATTTTCATCTAAAGTCCCGGGGAGAGGTTTTGGCAGATCTTCGGCAAAGAGGCAGCTCTCATAAAGACCAAGACATAAACTGATCAGGACGATACTGAGAAAGAATTGTTTCCACCTGTTCATGTATATTCCACCTTTGTTATTATATCCATTTATTTCAAGTCGTTATTGTTGTGTTTCACTTGGAGCAGTGTTTAGTCCTGAAGCAGTCCTCGGGGTATTTTGTGTTGCACGAGGTCTGCGGATGACCCGTCTTCGGGGGGTTGGTCTTGGGGTTGTAATGGATTCCGGTAATGCGCTAATATTCGATTCTCCACCTGGATTTTCCGGGCTTGAAGGTGGAGGCGTTTTGTAAACCGGTCTCATTTGTGCGGCTTCACTCATGTCCAGTGTTTCATCTTTACCTTGTATAGTGAGAACAAGTTGCCCACGGTTGATCTCTTTTATGAGGGCACCTTCTATAACTTCACCGATGCTGAATATATTTTGATCACGACTTTGTTTATTAAGGATTATTGCCCGTCTGTTGTTTTCGCTCCCACTGACAGTTCCCATGAGCACAATTCCGAGCTCACTGATATTTTCTACCTCAGATTCAGGCGCGACAGGAGCCTCTACCACTTCACTGTTATTGAGCGAGGTTCCGAAGAGATTTCTCGTTAAGATCACCCGGTAATCAGGCCTTTTTTCATTTGGGTTTATAATCAAAGCTTTTTTTTCCTGGTCCTGGTCGAGAGATTTTTTGGAAGTGGCAGGAACATCGAGCACAAATGTTTCCAGCGCCTGGTAGAGTCCTTCCACGAATATCGCTGAAAGAATAGTGATAAAGAGAAGAGGTGCTATAAATGATAACCGACCTGTCATAGAATCACCTGCTGAATCTGAATGTCGGATTTGACACAGTGCCGCCCAGTTTAAATGGAAGGGCGCTTCTCTTATAACGCGCAGCGTACTGTTTCACCATTTTTGCCTCCAACGGGTGGGTCTGCAAAAACTCTCTTCTTGGTTCAAGGAGGCCAGACATATTAACTCTACTGGTGAGAAGAGAGGTCATAATGTTAACATTACCTTCAAATTCGGCGTTGATATCTGCTCCTTTCAACTTTCCAGTCCCAATATCAAGTTGTTCCGTATACGACATGTCAAAAGAGATCTGGTCATATCGAAGAGCTGTAAGCGATAAAACAGGTTGTAAGAATTCTAGGCTGCCGGAGGAAATTTTTATCTGTGCTTTGCCCTGCCCCTTTATTGGCGTGGCCCACTGAGCCTGAAAATTCCCCGAACCTCCTAGGTTTCCGGTTACCTTCCTATTGAGTATACCTTGATCTTTTACAATTTCATCCAGATTTAGGTTATTAAAGACTATATCTACCAGCCTGTAATTTTTTTCAGCCCTGTCAACTATGAGAGATGCCTTGAGTGTTCCGGAATACAATTTTCCTCCTATTTTAAATGTACTCCAAAATTTTATACCTGGATGTATCTTAATCTGATCAACAGCAACTATTGATTGTTGCTCACCTTCTGTTTTACCAATTTTCACCTTCTCAAAGACGATTGCCGCAGGAAAACTATAGCCAATATCGGTTATGCTACATGAGGAGTCTGTAAATAACTGTTCTACCTGGTTTTCACAGAATATTTTGAATTTTTCTTTAGGAAACCGAAGGTAGAGCAGAATAAGTGTCAGTACAATTGCATATAAAACATATAACAACGGACGGGAAGAAGGAGTCACAGATTTCATTGTTTCTCCTCAAAGGTGACGATTTGTAAAATTACATCGAGGAAACCCTGCTGAGTACCATTCTCCTGAATGGAGATACGTTTGATGAAAACGACATTTTTCTGAGACTCGATCAGGCGCAGAAAGCCAACCAGGGCCTCTAAGGAGATGAGTTGAAATTTCATCTCAACCATGGTCTCATTGAGTGTGTCTTCTCCTTCGGTTGTCGATGGTTTCATATATTGTATTTGTTTTTTTACCTGTATTTTTTCAGCCTGCTGATCGAGGAAGGTGAAAAGAGAGAAATTATCGCCTCTCTCTTTAATCATTGCCTCAATGGTTCCCTGTTCATTTTTGAGGGTCAGGTGTTCCTGTTGCAGTTCCTTTATTCTGACCAGTTCTTCTTTTTTTCTTTCTGTGGAATTTTCAAGGCTGCTTTTGGCACTTATTAAAGGAATAATTGCAAATCTTAAAAATATAAAGCAGATAAGAAATGCCACTCCTCCTCCGAGAACAAGCTTCTCCCGTTTCTCGAGATTTTGAATTCCAGATTTCTCCCAGAGACTTCGCAGAGTTTTATTTTTCAAAAGACCGGCCATAGATATCTACAGGGTACGTTGTATTTTAAGTTCAAAGCTCACCTCATCACCCTTGGGCGACTGATTCGCTGAACTGATGGATACTTCTTTAAAATAAGGTGATTTTTCGAGCTCTTTCTGGACGTTGTCTACCGTATTAAAATCCCCGGTTACCGCTTTGAGACGTATGACATCCATGTCTGCCACCAGCCGGACAACTTTGACTGTGTAATTCGGCGGAATGCGTGTCGAGACTTCTGCGAGCAGTTCAACAACTGTCAATTCTGCTCCGCTTAAACCTCCAGGTTTATAGGTGTTTAAAATTTCTTTATTCTTAACGGCAAGCTGCTGGACAGGATTGACAATTCGTGTCACTTCAGGGAGGGTTTCTTTAAACACCTGAGTGATCTGTGCATTGAGATCGTCTTGGAGGCTGCGCAGCTTGGAATATGAGTATCCCCAATAGGTAAAGGCAACGAGGAGTAAAACGGCTGAAGGTACCGCAAATTTGAGGGCCCAGGTACGATATTCAGCAACTGTCTTCCGTTTTTTGAAGGCCCCTTTTCTAAAATTAAAACCGTTATATTTGCCGCTGCCTCGAAGGGCAACGGACAGGGCTCGATCCATTTGCTCGGGAAGATAGGGAAAAGCAGTTTCGGAATCTATTTTAAGAAGAGGTTGGCTGCTTTGCTGGAATACCTTTACCGGGGTTCCCTCAAGGGTTGTTGAAAGTATTTTTGCCAGGCCTTCGTAAGGGGCTACTGCTCCTGAGATATAGACCTTGTGGTGTTTCAAGTTAATGTCAAAATCCCCTGAAACCAAAAGAGTCTGGCGTATGCTGACTGCAAAATCTCTGCTTCGTATTTCTGCATCTTCAGCGTAAATTTCTGGAGGGGTAGATATTGAGCGGATGAGGGTAATTTTTCCGCCGATAACAATGATCACAGTTGCCCAGTTAACATCAATATCGATCAGGGCAAAGTCAACATTTTCTTCCCCTGTCACTATCAAGGCCTGATCAACTCCACTGATACCAATGGTTTCAGGGTCTATTCCTGATTGATGAAGTGATGAGAGGCAGTCCGACAAAACAGCTTTGTCGATCATTGCTGCAAGGATATCAACCCCATCCGGATTAATTTTGCTGATGAGAAAATCAATGGCAAGGGAGTCTATCTTGATGGGGGATAAATCTTCGAGCTCAAGCGGCAGGATTTGCCCTATTTTGTTCTTATCAGTGAAGGGGAGTGACAGGTTTCTGTAAGAAAAAAGCTCTGCTCCAAGGGTTATTCTGCACTGGCCCTCGGCAAATCCGCACTGCTTTTTTATCTGCTCAAGGGTCTCGGGAAAAGGAGTCTCGCCGAGGTTTAGAGTTCCGTATCCTTTGACAATAGACACACCGGAACTGTTATCAACCGAAACGGCTGTAATTTTATCTTCGTGGATGTCCAGACAAAAAATATTTTCAGCCATTAACTACTCCACTTTTTTCCTGAGCAGGTTTATTGTGCCATCTTCGGCACGTCCAGCGTCCGCCACCATTGTCCATGAAAGGGTATCAAATTTTCCTGTAGCGCTGATTTGAAAATATTGACTAGTGGTTGTTATAATTTTGTCATTGAGTTCGATGTCGCCGGGCCAGCCTATTGCTGTATACCAGCTGGGATCGTTAAAAGAATCTTTGTTATCCTCATCTTTTCTAAACTCATCAAACTGTTCAGCAAGTTCATCGGTGATAAGAGGATTCATACTTTTTATAAGTTCTGTTTCAGCGGTGTTGATATTGATTTTTCCATCTTCACCGTACACGGTGAGGAAATCTTTCAATCCTTTATTCTCATCACTACCGAAAAAAATTTCAGGTGTTATTCCCCGTATCAGAAGAAGTTCCTCAATACTTGTCAAAGGGCCATTTCTCGCAGAATATGGTTGATCCAGGGACTGATAATAGCTGTTTTCTGCACCGTGATCGGACTCTAGGTCGTCTTCGTCAATCCAGTCAACGATCGCGTCAACAATCTCCAGTGCTTCTGTTTCATCTTCTATGGGAAATATTCCAGAAACGAGCAGGTTTTGGAGTATATCCCGTAATTCAGCAGAGGTCTCAGCATTTTTCTCCTCAACCAGCATGTTAGTCTGGAGCCTGCCTGATAGATCGTTGATCTTGAGGAGTAATTCGCCACTTGGGAACAGCAGATCAAAATTTTCCTGTTCCAGTAGGGCCCAGCTGTCTGAGAAGGAATCCGCCTCATTTTCTGCGAGGTCGTCAATCAGCGCTGCAAGGGCAATATTTACCCCAGATTCAGAAATTGATTTGAGCTGTACTCCTCTTTTATAATTATCAGAGACGACAAAATTATGCCACGAAACTTTATGATACTGGATTGTTATGGCTGTAAGCAGACTTAAGGTCATTATAGTGACCAGAAGTGCCATCCCACGCTGATCGTGTCCTGTTGAACTGCTTCTACAGGTAACGGAGCTTTTTTGCAGAGTTTTTTCTGTTAGCCGCATGTGTTATTCCTTGTCCGGTTCTGACAGGGCTACAGCTGTTTTAAACACGCTTCCGTTGCCATCCTTTAGCTCATTTGCAAAGACCAGTTCAATTGTTATGAGTTTTGGCAGCTCAGGTGCAAGGAGTTTGCCGTCTTCACCTTCAACGCTCTCGCCTTCCCATTCTGTCGTTGTTTCCCCATCTGGACCGGTATACGAAAAACGGACTTCTTTCAAGCCTTCGCAAAGAAGAAATTTTGCATCATTGTCCCCTTCTACCCCAGGCAGAATGACCGTATCGGAGCGCATCAGGGTGAGTGTGTTCTCTGTTTCGTCGGCCACTACACTGTAACTGATCCTTGCATCCCCCGCTATAATCTCCTGTTTGTTGAGAGGGATGTGGCTTGAAGAAATAAAGGTCATAGTGTCAGCACGCCCCCCTGAGATATCCTGCTCGTTACCTAAAAGGTTTCCTCCAGGCCCGGTTACAATGGTGGTAAGGTCCTCTGTTATCCTCTCGAGAGCCGCCCGGGCTGTGTTTGACTCGCGCATGTGCTGCTCCGAACTCAGAGTAACTTGAAAGGTCGCTCTGTAGGCGCCATAGACCGCAGAGATGACAATAGCAAAGATAAAAATAGCAAACAGCAGCTCTATGAGGGTGAAACCAGTTTCTTTGCTAGAATTCCAGCGCATAATGGGTCAATGAATATGTATACTTTGTTTCACTCCACGAGATGGTGAGTGTGACCTGTTGCAGAGGGACTTCCAGGTCCGATAAATTGTCAAAACTCTCCAGTGGGGCAGGGGAAATTTCTATTTTCCAGGTGTATTCGGAAAAATCATCATCAAAACTTCCCTCGTCATTGTCCAGAGAAATTATGCCGCTTTTAAGTTCGGCAAGCTTTAGAGAGGCAAGCATCGGTGCAATATTATTAAAGTGAGCTTCCGTTGCCTGGGAAAGGCTTCTGGACTGGGAACCAAAAAGAGCGACCAGGGCGATTGCAATAATAGAAACGGCAATCATCACCTCCAGCAGGGTGAACGCCCTGTTGTTTTTGAAAACAGTGGTGAATTGAGATGCATATTGCCCTTTCATAAACCGTTTTATCGTCCTTAATTCGGAGGAAATTCCTCGGTGATGATTATTGGTTCTGTAAAAGGATTAAGCTTTATCGTCAAAGAATCGCCTCCACTATCGGTCAGTTGAATGGCCGCCTGGTCCATATAACCTTTCTTGCTTATCCAGATGGAGGTTTGTTCCTCTGAGGTAACACCACTGCTGTGCAACCAGACATTGGCGATAGAGACACTTTCAGGGAATTGAATCTCTTGCTTTTGCATGACGCTTTCTTCGTCGATGCTCAGGGTATCTTCCTCCAAAGCGTCTTTTTCATACCAGACACGGTTTTCCAGTTGGCTGAAACGAAGCTGGTAGGCCTGCTGATTTCTTACCGCTGTCTGTCTTACCTCATTGATCAGTCCCACAACCTGCCGTGCCGTTGATTTAAGTGGATTGGTAAAAAAAGTACTTCGCATAGACGGGACACTAATGGTAAGCATAATGCCAATCAATACGCAGACCACAATCAGTTCGAGCAGTGTAAAACCGTTGGCCTTATTCAGGTAATATCTCCGGCAGGTGCCAGGGGCGCCACTGTTCCGGGGTAAAAGCGTCAAAATTATTCGATTTCCCAGTTGTTTATATCTTTTGCATCATCTTCACCGCCCGATTCTCCGTCATTGCCGTAGGAGCTCAGGTCGAAATCGGAGTTCAATCCAGGGCTGAGATAAACAAATTCATTCCCCCATGGATCAAGGGGCATTTTTCCTTTCTCCATATATCCGCCATCGCGCCATTTAGGGGGAAGTTTCCCGGTTGTCGGTGGCTCGACGAGGGCCTGGAGTCCCTGCTCGGTGGAGGGGTACATCCCGTTGTCTAATTTGTACATCTTAAGCGCTGTCTCTATGCCGCGAATCTGTAATGCGGCTTTGGTCCTCTTGGCCTCTTCAGGGCGGCCCATGATTTTAGGCCCAATGTAGCCGGCTAAGACTCCAATAATTACCAGAACAACGAGAAGCTCAATGAGGGTGAAGCCCGATTCTTGGTGTCGTGATTTCATGTAGTTTTTACCTTCATAAATGTAAAATATCTTATCCCTGTAAGCAGGCTGAATGACAAAGCTGCTCCAAGGCATAGCAGTTTTGTAATGAGCGACGTCTTTACCATAAATGACGCCAGGAGAAGAGCAGGAAGGAGACCAATTTTAACCAGAGACTTGAGCATATTGTTGTCTCGGATGATATCGGCGATGGGAGGAGAAAAATGATAATACATAGCCACAAACCGCTCGCCGATACTGTTGGTGAGCAGATAGCTGTCGCGAAACTGGCGCAGCAAGACAACGTGTTTTTCAAAAACAGAACCGAAAGCGGCCGTTGCAATAAAGCATGCATCATCGGTTGTGAATCTGTATTCGTTGCCGTAAATAATGGTGCCGTCTGATAGTACTGCATAGGCTCTCAGATAGTAGGTGGTGCCGGGGGTAATGTCCTCTACATTACTTGTATATGAATCAGTTCCATCGCCATCATTGGTGCTGCCGTAGCGTACGATATAATAGTCGTTACTGTCGGAAAATATCGATCCGCCTGAATCGGTAGTATCAGTAGTATCGGTGTTATCTGTGGTATCCGAGGAGTCATCTGTAGTGTCCGAGTCATCATCTGTTGAGTACTCAGGATGAGGAGTGGTTCCGTATACAACACCTTTCTGGCTGATTGTTAATTCACTTGTGCTGTCCAACGATTCACTGCTTTCACTGCTGCTGTCCAATGAATCACTGCTTTCACTGCTGTTGTCCAATGAATCACTGGTCTCACTTGTGCTGTCCAACTGTTGGATTGTACCACCAGAGAGTGCACTGACCCGTGTGATAGAGCTGACTGGTTGTGTGGTAATTCGAAAGCCAGATGTGGTGATACCGTCCGTGGAACCGATTGCACCGCTTGAGGACAGGGACTCATCTGAGGTGAAACGTAACAGGGCCACATCAAAATCATCTCCATTCGATGACGAGCCAGCGGTCAGAAGCGTGTCGCTGTCAACGGCTACTGCTGCGTAGGCGACATCATCATTTTTGTCAATATCGGTGACTATTAATGTCACGGCTGTGGTCAGGGTGTCTGTATCTTCTTCGAGTGTCAGCACAAATACATCTTTGCCAGTATCAGAAGTTATGAACCCCACTGCAGAAATTGAATTGTCATCGTTGAGCGAGACATCGTAAATAACGTTCTCAATGGAGTAGGTCGTGGTGTAAGTACCTGAAGTTCCAAAGTCTGTGAGAATAGAACCATAGTTGTCAATTTTACCAATAAAGGCCTCGTCATACTCGCCGTCATTTAAGGCTCCGGCAATAATAACGTCGTCATCAGAGCCTGCTGCAATGCTGTTGATAATAGACGACACATCGCCCAGATCAAGGGTTAGCGCGCCCTCAGAGCCATAGCTTGTATCAACCACGCCAGCTGCCGTAAGTTTTAACAACCCGGCCTGAGTGGTCCCCTCATTGCTGAAAGAACCTCCGGCCAGAATAGTCCCATCGCTTTGTACGAGAATACTGTTTACCTGGAATTCATTTGTGTCGTCTGTAAAAGTAGTTTCGCCTTTACTGCCAAAAGAGGCGTCAAGCTTTCCGCTGGTATCAAGTTTGGCAAAATATGCATAGCTCTCAGGTTCGGCAGAAGCAGGTTCATCAGGAGAGATTGTGGCTGCCACAATGATCTTTTCATCGTCCGTGAGTTGGAGTTCTGTACTGTCAATATCACCTTCAACTTTAGCGAGTTCGGCATGTCCATTGGAGGAAAAAGTGATATCAAGATAGCCGTCGGAAGTCAGCTTCAGGACTGCGATGCTTTGATGAGAGGAGCCATCATCGGAGATTCCTCCGACAATAATACTGCCATCTGCCAGGATAACCAGACTTCTGCCGAGTGTGTCTCCGCTGTCCAGACTGGTGGAGAAGACACCCGCAGCGTTAAAATCTGTATCCAAGGTACCATCTTCTGAAAACCTTGAAACGATGAGGTCTTTGACAGCCCCGTTGCTGCGGTATCCGGCTACCAGAATTTTACCATCATCCTGAACTGCGATGGCGTAGGCTTCATCATCGCCAAACTCAAAATCCTGCAGGGTATACCCATCTACTCCAAAGGATGTGTCTATTTCTGTTGCCGCTGTGGCAAAGCTTGAGAGCAGCGAGTAAATAAGGACTGTTAATATGCCGGTGGCCAGGTGTATTTTCCTCATTTGTCTTCTCTTTTCTTAGTGTTTAACTGCTGTTGTCACGTGGATTGTGTGGGATATTGCTCTATTTTACCAAGCTCTACAAAAATAAGATAGACAGACTATAAACATTTGTCCGGAAAAACGAAGCCGGGAAAGTAAAAACAGATGTGAATATGGTTGTTTGCTTTGGCGTTTCGGCTAACCTATCATCTGATTCATCTCGAAAATAGGAAGCAGGATTGAAAGTACAACAAAACCCACTGCAAGACCCATCGCCACGATCATAAGCGGTTCAAGGAGGGACGTCATCGCCATTATTGCGGTTTCCACATCTCTTTCGTAGGCTTTGGCCACTTTTTTCAGCATGTTTTCCAAATGGCCACTCTGTTCTCCGACTGCGACCATCTGTACAAACATAGGTGGAAACCACGGAGAATCGCCGAGTGCAACCGTCATGCTCTGACCTTTTTCAATCTGTACCATCGCGTCATCTATAACCTTGGCCACGTGGACATTACTGACAAGGGTCCGGATAATCTGCATGGAGGCCATCAGACCAACCCCGTTATCGAGTAGGCTGCCGAGGGTCGATGCAATGCGGGCAAGAATAATTTTCTGGGTCACCGTGCCTGTAATAGGAAATTTTAGTTTGAGAAGATCCCATACCCTTCTGCCAAATTCCTGGTGAATAAAAAAACGTATCGACACATACAGGATGGTAAAAATTATGGGGAGCATCCACCAATATAACTTTAAAAAATCACTGAGACCGATGAGGAAAAGGGTCGGGAGGGGAAGAACCCTGTCCATTTCATCAAAGACTTGGGTTATATTGGGCACGATATAGGTGATGAGGATAAAAAGGATTGCCGTTCCGATAACGGCCATAAATACCGGATAAACAAGGGCTGCCTGAAATCGGGCCTTCAGGTTTTCTTGTTTCTCGCTGAATTCGGCAAGACGTTCTAAGACAATATCAAGTGACCCCGATGCCTCTCCGGCTCGCACCATATTTATAAAAATATCTGAAAAAAGACCAGGATGTTCTCCCAAGGCTGATGTCAGTGTGTTTCCTTCATTGACCGCATTTTTTATCTGGGCAATAACTTTTTTAAGTGAGGCGTTCCGCGTTTGTTCAATTAAGGAATCCAGGGCCTGGATCAATGGAATGCCTGCTCCCATGAGTGTTGCCAGTTGTCTGGTGATATTGCTGATCTCTGCCGGTGTGATATGTCTGAACAGGCGCAATCTAACGCCTTTTGAGGCCTTGCCCGCCTTCTTGTCGTCGCTGATGGTTATGGATACGGGATATTTCCCCTGTGAGCGCAGCTTTGTCCTTGCATGGGACTCACTGTTTGCATCCATTATACCTTTAATTTTTTTGCCCTTTGCATCAAGGGCACTGTATTCAAAAACAGACATAGGCCAAGGTTGTATGAGTTGGTTAACGAGTCGCAGGACTATTCTGCCCATCTTTTCTACTGGAGAAGGTATACTTTTATGCTAAAAGTATTTTGTTGTAAAGACAACCAGAAACAAAGAGAAATTGTAAATATAATGAATGTGTCGTATAAATAAGTTACTCACTTTACGCGAAAAAATCTATAGTTTGTGCCCTGCTGCAGCTGGCTGTTTTTAAATTCGACTACTATGTATACACGCTACTTTGGCCTCACCGAAAAGCCCTTTGCCATAGCACCAAACCCGCGGTTCCTCTACATGAGCGAACTGCATAGGGAGGCTCTTGCTCATCTCCTGTACGGCATAAACGGAGAGGGGTGTATTGTTCTGTTTACAGGCGGCGTAGGGACAGGAAAGACAACCGTCTGTCGGCGACTCGTAGAACAGTTACCCGAGGGAACTGACGTTGCGGTCATATTAAATCCTAAATTGAATATTGACGATCTTCTCAAGACCATCTGCGAAGAACTCAAGATTACTATCGTCTCCAGTACCCCCACAAGTAAAAACTATATTGATGCCTTAAATGTTTATCTTCTGGCTGCACACGCAAAAGGCAGAAATACCGCTCTGATTATCGATGAAGCGCAAAATCTTGAACCTGAAGTTCTTGAACAGTTGCGTCTGCTCACCAACCTTGAAACGGATACTCATAAACTGTTACAGATAGTTCTCATAGGACAACCCGAATTACGTGATATGCTCGCCATACCTGCTCTTTCACAGGTAAACCAGCGCATTACGACAAGATATCACCTTGAACCATTGAGCGGAAAAGATGTGGCGGCCTATATCCGTCACAGGATTTCAGTTGCCGGAGGAGACCCCAGGTCACTTGCTATACCGGAAAAAGTTATTCGAATAATTCACAAACACTCCCACGGTATTCCGCGGCTTATCAATATTATCTGTGACCGCGCGCTTCTTGGTGCCTATGCCGAAAATAAAGTATCGATTGATGTTAAGACCGCTAAAAAAGCGGTGCAGGAGGTAGTGACAGTTCAACAAACCGGACGGTTTGACGGTTTAAAGATGGTTGTGCCTGCAACTCTGATTCTTTTGCTGCTTTTTATTTCGTTATATGTAGTTTTCTATGATGAAGGGAGAAGTCTGGAGAAACAGTTGAAACGACTGCTTCCTGCACAAATAAGTACAGAACAACAGGTGCCTGCACCTTCTGCCACTGATTGAAAAGTTGATGTAAGTTTCAGTGATAGCTTTTATTCAACAAACTGCCGTGAAAAGGCCCTATGTCCTACATATTAGAAGCTTTGAAAAAATCCAAAAAAGAACGAAATGATGGGGAATCGGAGGATCTCTATATCATCCACGGTGGTGCGCCTGTATTTTTAAAATCCAAATCACTTCACGGTCAAACTAAAGCTTGGATATTACTCGGGGTATTTTTTCTCATTATAATCTGCAGTGCAGGCTCTATTTACTGGTATAAGAAGGCGACCTTATCACAAAAGTCACCCGGAAGAATTGTGATGACCAAGGAAATTGAAATACGTTCACAGGTAGACCTTTTCACTCAGCCTCACCTATCTGATCCTGACGCAGGTGACGCTGACCGGCCAGCCGTTGTGGTTGAAAATAATCCATATACCCCCCAGGTGATACGAAGAAGTGCTAAAAAAGTAGTACTGATACCAGCAGTACCCGAAGATGAAATAATCGCAGAGCGAAAAATACCGCGGTCATCAGGAGTCGTTGAGAGAAAGGATCTTCCTCCCGAGCTACAGTCGCAGATTCCTCCCATGAAGTTTGCCGGACACACCTATGCGGATGAGCCAAAACAGCGGATGATAATCGTAAATAATAAAATACTACGGGAAGGTGATAGTATTGATGGAGAAACTAAGCTCGTCGAAATAATCTGGGAAGGGGTAATCCTGGAGTATAAGGGGGTTACCTTTAAACAACAGCTGAACTGAATTGTTAATGCAGCACAGTGTTACGGTATGTAATGGCCTGCAGAATCTCAAAAAACGCCCGAAACTGGACAATTAAAACCTCCTTTTCACCCGCCTGTTTGGTAAACCACTGATGAAATAGTCTGGATTCTTGTAGAGCAACAGGATAGTGAAGTTTTATCTGCTTTTGTATATGGTGGGTTTTGGGCAAGGTTCCAGGTGTAGGTATTGAAGGGCGATTGGTAGTAGCGTATGTATCATCGAGTCGTCACCTGAAACACTCTACCTCGTATATCGAATGTTGTTGGAGTGTATCTGTAGAGGCTGGATGATTTTATGTGAGTTTGCAGTATATAAGAAGTTGGATAAAGGACTGCGGCAGGAAAATGTCTTCTGATAAAAAACAAGATATCACAATGGGAAGGATTGGCGCGCGGCCATTTTGGGTGTTGAATTTCTCTATTGTGGTCAGAGCATTCCATCAAATTGGTGCAGCCGTTTTCTTAACCTCATTTCTATTGCAGGATAATATCCTCGTCCCAAAGCTCTATCTTTACCTTGTCTTTCTCAGCGGCTTTATTCTGGTTTTTACCGAATGGTTGCGGCATCGCCAGCTCTTGAGAGAAGTGTCAGGCCTTGCCACAGCATTCAAGCTTCTGCTCCTGGGTGCGGCTTATCACCATTTTTTGCCTATGACAGCAACTGTGGTTCTAACCTTTTTTCTCGCTTCCCTCTGCTCCCATGCACCGAAAAGTATTCGTCACAGGATGATTTTGTAATACAGATACAGTTTCCATTCTAAAAGCTGACCACATAATTATTGAAATTCTGGCCGTTTTTAAATGCTGAGTCTGATTTACAGATGTCTGAGAGAACCTTTCTTGATGTGCCTGAGTGGTGAGGAGCAATGGATAGTCTAACCGGTCAGCTTTTAGGAATTGGCACAGTTTTGTGCTGGACCCTTCACTATTTGTCAGCCGGAGTGGCGGCAAGGTTTTTTTCTCTCGTGCCGATCTGTATTATCCCTTTTGCCATTTTTTATCAAAAAGAGCCGGTTTCGATCCGAGCTATTGCAGGAGCTGATGGTTGCGGTGGTTGGGGTGTATCTGTTGATCCAGTAACAGTAACGGGGAGTTTTATTGTGTGCTGATTTCAACTAAAGTGACCGAGACGTTGTCGATGCCGCCGGCATCAAGTGCCATGTTCACCAGTATGTCCGCTTTTAGACTGAGGGGTCCGTCAAAGACGAGTACAGCCTCTATCTCTTCGTCTGATACCATATTATAAAGCCCATCGGAACAAAGGAGGAAGATATCGCCTGCATGTATCTGGCCGCTGATAATATCAACCTCCAGGTGAGGGGCAACTCCTACGGCCCTGGTGAGGACATTTTTCAGCGGCCTGTTTTTGAATTGTTTCTGCGAATTGACAGCGCTGTCCATCTGTGCCTGAAGGAGACTGTGGTCCCTGGTCAGTTGTCTCAGAGGTTTCTTCGGGGTGAGTACATAGCTGCGACTGTCCCCCACATGGCCAATAACGAAATATTGCCGGGTAAGAGTGAGAAGCTCGGCTGTACATCCCATGCCCCTGTGGCTTGGGATTTTTTTGATGTGTTTCTGGATGGAACTGTTTGCCTCTTCAAAACAGTTGTAAACTCTGTCTTTGACAGGATTTAGGTATTTCTCCAGCTCTTCCTCTTTGATTTGACCTTCTTTTTTATCAAAGCAGGCGTAAAACCTTTCTTCCAGGTTGGGTTGGAGTGTTTCAGGCTTTGCTGAAAAAACATTTTCTGTTGCACTCAGGAAGTACCTGCTGGCGAGATCACCTTTGGCAGCGCCTCCCATACCGTCGGCGATCAGGAAAAAATTATCCTCTATATTTGCTGCACAGACATCTTCATTCCTGGATCTTTTGAGGCCGATATCTGTTTTGCTACAAGCGTCAAGGAAGGGATTTGGTGTCATCTTTTCGCCTTTGTTACTGAATTTTCGGAAAAATGGAGAGAGCTCAGCTCGACAGGTTCCACGAATTACGCCCTGAGCAGTCAAGATTTAATAAGTTAATCGTCGAAAATCAAAGGGATTATGCTATCATGGTAGAGAAAACTAAATTTAAGGTTAACTCTGCAGTTTAGTCATCGCGGTCTTTTACCATTGAAAGAATTGAATACAACAAACGAAATAGGCAGTAAATATACACTTCTGGATCTCATCGGTACAGGCGGAATGGCTGAGGTGTATCGGGCCAAACTGGTTGGACAGCGAGGGTTTGAAAAACCACTTGTCATAAAACAGCTTCTGACCGAGGTCGCAGGGGATACGGAAATCGTAGCCAATTTTATCGATGAAGCACGTCTGGCAGCCCTTCTGCAGCATGAAAATATAGCCTGTGTTTACGATTTTGGTGAACTTGACGGTCATTATTTCATTGCCATGGAATATCTTTTTGGCAAAAACCTGCACACTGTTATGGCCAAGGCCAAAAGTACCAGCGGTTCACTTGAAGTGAGTCTGGCCTTATACGTTGCATCAAAGATCTGTGCGGGTATGGATTATGCACATAACCTGACAGACATGCAGCAGAAACCGCTGAATATCATCCATAGAGACCTGACCCCCCATAATGTGTTTTTCACCTATGAGGGGAAGGTGAAAATCATCGATTTTGGTGTTGCAAAAGCTGAGCTCTTTGACAATCGTACCAGAGCGGGTGTTGTTAAGGGAAAGGTGACATACATGTCACCGGAACAGTTGGTGGAGGGAGGCGTTGACCGGCGTTCCGATATTTTCTCCATCGGTATTCTGCTCTATGAGATGCTGAGTGGAACACGCATGTATCAGGGTGACACGGCAGCCTTGATCAGGAAATGTATTAATGTGGAATATCTTCCCCTGGAAGATATTGTGCCGGGGCTTGATCCTACAGTATATGCAATTCTCCATAGAGCCTTAGCAAAGGATAAAGCAAAGAGATATCAGAGCTGTGGAGAGATGCAGGACGATATCAGTGAATATTTTATCCGACAGGGCCTGAGGCCGGATGATAAAATTGTAAAAAATCTCCTGCAGGAACTCTTCAACGCCGATTATGAGGCTGAAATACAGCGTTTTTCATCTGGTGGTATTACGCTGGAACAGGCGATAGACAACTCTCTGCCAGGCGATGATGACAAGACGGTTTTAGTCAGCAATCCCTCTACAAATGTAAACTCCATTTTGAGAAAATCGGGCGTGTTCATGAACACTGTGTTTGTTGGAGCAGCCCTGACAGCCAGTGTTATTCTGGTGGCCTATCTGAATATGGCGTTAGATAATACAGGGAACAAAGAGGTCGTCTCCCCCAAACAACCAGGGAGCGCTCCTCTGTCTCTTTTGAGTCCTGGTCCTGAAAAAACATCGCTCGTTCAGGTTCCGCCCCCTCAGTTTCCGGTTCAGGTGGTGGAGGTGCAAAAAGAAATAAAGGATGAAGATATTCTGTCAAGAGCCGTTGAAATCCTTCTGGCTAAAGCGACAGAGGCCCTCGGTGAAAATCGGTTGACTTTACCCGTCGACGAGTCGGCATATACCTATTACAAGAAGGTTCAGGAACTTGATCCCGGCAACAGGGAGGCCAGCAACGGTTTGCATTCTATTGCTCTGAGATATAAGGCTATTGCAGAAAAAAAACTGACCGAAGGAAATGTTGATGCGGCCAAGGAAATAATTGTAAAAGGATTGGGGGTGCTGCCAACAAGTGCGGGCCTGCTTGATTTAAAACGTTCGATCGACGAAAAAGAGCAAAAGGCAATTGATGTGCTGCTGAAAAAAGCAGGAATCGCTTTTGCCGAACAGAGGTTTACATCGCCAGAAAATGACTGTGCATATCGATACTATAAAGAAATAGAAAGAATACGGCCGGAAAGCCCCATTGCCAGTGAGGGCTATATGAAAATTGCAGACAACTACGCACGTCTTGGTGATGAGGCCCTGCAGAATATGAACCTGAAAAAAGCAGAGATGTATGTTGTCTCCGGACTGGCTGTTGCCCCACAGCACCAGGGGCTTTTAGAATTACAGGCAGATCTCAAAAAAAGTGGGCCAGCTATCTTTATAAAAGGCTTGGAAAGAAGTTTTCGTCCTCTGTTTGAATAGACCATTGTCCTTTGTAAAGCTGCTGCAGAAAATCTGAAGAGTTAGCCAAACAACCATTTGGAGAACCTTTTCAGAAAAGAGGGTGTGGACGTCTTTTTTTCTTCATTTAGAGCTGCTTTGTTTCCTTCTCCGTGCATCAAGGTTCGATACTCTGTTGTGTCAAGAATTCTTGTTTTGTCGTCGTCCAGCTGATCGCTTCCTCCCCGCTTGTCCATGAGATCTGAGCGATCGAAGATCAGTTCATGTTTGCCGATAAGCAGGACATCACCGTGGCGAAGATTGTACAGCGATACCTTTTTTTTGTTTACGAAGGTTCCGTTTGTGGAATCAAGATCCCGAATGACAAAGGTTGTAGAGACAGATTCAATTCTGGCGTGATTGCCCGATACGGCCAGATTGTCGATGACAATGTCGTTGGAACTTTTACGGCCAATGGTGCAGGTTTGTCCAACTGCAAGGGGGTAATCCCGGATTTTTTTATCTTTGAAGCGTATAGTAATAATTGGCATAGATGTCTCAAATTGTAGTGGATTACATCGAAGCCTGACGGCTGGCTAGCTGTTGTAACGGACTGTATGTTACCGTCCGATGAACTTAATTGTCAACACATATGCCATAAAATAGTTGAGCTTTGAGGCAACCCCGGCAGAACGGCAAGAGGAGTATCAGAGGTTGGTTGGTTTCTTGCCTTTGAGGTGTTTTATGTTGTCAAAGAGATCTTTTTGTGTGGTGGTGTAACAGATGCCGAGCATGAAGGTAAGTTGATCTAAATATTCGCGGCTATCCATCCAGACTGACCGTGCTGAAATAAGAAATTTGTTGAGCTGTTTACCTGATTCTTGAGGCTGGAGGAGCAGGCTGTGGCTGCCGTTAAGTGTAGTGAAAAAGAGATGCTCACCTGCGATGAACATGTTGGGGACAATGAGACAAGCGCCACTTTTTGAAATATTGATCATGGTAGCCGCTACTCTTCCGGGGAGCAGCTGTTGGCTACTCTTTTCCTGTATGCTGAGCCAGACGGGAAGCGAGCACTGAATACGTTTGTCTCTTGGGAGAAAGGGCATCATGGTGTAAGTATTTGCTCTCCTCTGATTTCCAGTTTGTAGGGCATTCCATGTCAGCGTCACTGTGCCTTTTTAAGGTGAAATCTTACCGTAGCCTCGTATATTGTAGAGGTTTACCTCGGGTTTGTCAAAATCCATAACCCCCTGAGAAGTATGTGATGCGTCTGGCATAAACAATGTTTTTAAAACTGTTGCGGGGTTTTCTCATTTTTTTTGGTAAAAAAGAGCCTTAATGTCTGAAAATGAACTTATTCCTGATCAATGTTAAGAAGGAAGTATGAAGATGAAGAAAGAAGTTGTTGAACGACTCATAGAGATTGTCGGTTCTGATAACGTATCGACTGCCACCGCAGATAAAATTACCCACTCCTACGATGCCACCCAGGAGCAGCACCTGCCCGATGCTGTTGTTTATGTCAGCACGACAGAACAGGTCAGCCGGATCGTAAAGCTTGCCAATGAGGTAAAAATCCCAGTACTTCCAAGAGGTGCAGGGAGTGGTTTTACCGGGGGTACTCTGCCGACCCGGGGCGGAATTGTCATGGTTTTAACCCGTATGGACAAAATCCTGGATATAGATAGCGAAAATCTTACAGCAGAGGTGGAACCGGGAGTGGTTACCGCTGAGCTGCAGAGGCGGGCCGAGAAACTGGGTTTATTTTATCCGCCTGATCCTGCATCCAAGGAATTCAGCACCCTCGGGGGAAATGTTGCGGAATGTGCAGGTGGCCCGCGCTGCGTGAAATATGGGGTGACCAAAGATTATATTCTTGGTCTTGAGGTTGTGACCCCCACAGGCGACATTATCCGTACTGGTGGTAAAACTCTAAAAAACGTGGTCGGTTATGATCTGACCAAACTCTTTGTGGGCTCTGAGGGGACGCTTGGAATTATCACAAAAATCACCTTGAAGCTTATACCAAAGCCTGCGGCAAAGAAGACAATGCTGGTTCAGTTTGAAAGTATTGATGGTGCTGCGCAGTCGGTGTCGGCAATTATTGGCGCGAAAATCATACCCACCACTCTGGAGTTTTTAGATGCTGCAACCATAGGCTGTATCCGGGGGAAAAGTGATATCCCTCTGCCTGAAAACTGTCAGGCGGTTCTTATCATCGAAGTGGACGGAGACCCGGAACTCCTTGACGCCCAGGCTGAACGGATTCTCACCATTATTGAACCCTTTCAAGTGCTTGATACCAGGATTGCCACAACAGATGAAGAGTCTGAGAAAATCTGGAAGGTCAGACGCATTGTCTCTCCAAGCCTGCGTCAGGTCAACCCTGATAAGTTCAATGAGGATATTGTCGTTCCACGGTCAAAGGTGCCGGATATGATCCGCGCCCTCGAGGCCATTTCCAAGAAATATAATGTTCCCATTGTTAATTTTGGCCATGCAGGTGATGGAAATATCCATGTGAATGTGATGGTGGACCTGAGAGAAGAGGGAATGAGAGAGAAGGTTGAAATTGTTATGGACGAGATCTTCAGGGCCGCAGTCGAGTTAAAGGGCTCTATCTCAGGGGAACATGGGATCGGGACCTCCAAAGCCAAATACATGAGCATGGAACTCAACAGGGAGACTATTGACTATATGCAGCGTATCAAAGCCGCCCTTGATCCACAAAACATTCTCAACCCAGGTAAAATCTTTATTGAGGACGCATTACAGCCTGCCCAGAGCTGAGTTACCCGCCATGAATATGAATAAAAGTTTACAGGATTTTGAAAAAGTTATTCGGGAGTGCGTCAAGTGTGGCGTATGTCAGGCCCATTGTCCCGCCTATCTGGTTGGCAGAAAAGAGGGCGCAGTGGCCCGGGGGAAAATCAGCCTTGCAGCGGCACTGCTCGATGGTGAGATACAGCTTGATGAGCAGTTACAAAAAGATATCAGTATGTGCCTTATGTGTGGATCCTGTATGAACAAATGCCCGAATAAGGTGCCGACCCATGAAATTGTCGGAGCGATTCGCCGTGAGATTACCCAGAAGCAGGGACTGTCTCTGATAGGCAAAGGGGTTTCCACCCTTCTTGGTTCTCAGCCTCTGATGAAAACCCTTTCAAAGGGTGGGGCGCTGCTGTCGCCACTGGTGTTGAAAAAAGTTCCTGAATCCAGCGGATTGCGGCTGCGTTTTCCGACACCGCTTATGAAAGACAGAACTCTGCCTCAAATCGCCCTTAAAAACCTTTTTGACAGGGTACCCGAATATATTGAAGGGCGGCCTTCAAAGCCCGTTGTCGGGTTCTTTGCCGGTTGCTCCATCAGCTACGCCTATCCGGAAATTGGTGAGCAGATGGTCCGCATTCTCAAATCCATGGGTTTTTCTATTTATCTGCCAAGAAAACAGAACTGTTGTGGTATTCCTGCCCTCTCCTCGGGTGATGGGGCCCTGGTGGAACAGCTGGCGGAAAATAACGTCAAAATATTTAGCGAAAGGGAGGTCGATTTTATTATCACGGCCTGTGCCTCCTGTAATGGGGGGATTGGTGAGTATTATCAGACCATGCAAAAAGATTATTCCGAGTTTACAGGAAAAGTCGTTGATTTCAGTGTTTTTCTTGAAAAACAGGGCCTGTTTGAGCAGCTTGCAGAGATGGAGAGATGGAAGCAACCAACAAGAGTTACCTACCACGACCCGTGTCACCTGAAAACCCAAGGGATTACTGCGGCCCCGAGAGCGTTTCTCAAAGCCCTTCCCAATGTGGATTTTGTTGAAATGGACGCCGCGGACAGCTGTTGTGGGCTAGGCGGGACCTTCTCTGTGTACCACTACGATGAGAGTAAGGCCATCGGAGCTCGAAAAGTTGCAGGTCTTATTGAAAGTGGGGCCACTCAGATCGCGACTGCCTGCCCAGGCTGCATCATGCAGCTACAGGATATAATCAATCATGCAGGCCTCAAAATAAAAGCGGTACACATCCTCGAACTGCTCACAGAAGCACTGGAGCAGTAAATTTTTCTTTTCAAGTCCTTGCCTCTTTATTGCCCCCAAAAGAGAGAGGTTCTTGTGCAGTTTTTGTGATTACAGGTGGTGGGGAATTTTCTTCACTATAATGGCCTCTTACAGTATTTTTCGATTAAAACAACAGTGTGAGCCTTTTTCAAAAACCTACGCATTGCTGTAAAAACCGATAGTAAAAAGAGAACTTGCCCATATTTTAAGAGAAGGTCTGGATGGCAAAGTGTAACCAGACCTTCTCATCTTTATGTTGCCAGGTTTTTCTGGAATACCCCAGGCAAAGGGGGCTTACCTGTTCTGTCTTGCCTTGAGAGCGGCAAGGGTGGTGAGGTTGAAGATATTTTCTGAATTTGCTCCCCGTTCAAGGATATGGGCTGATTTGTCCAGACCAACCAGGATAGGGCCAATGGTGTCCACTTCGGTCAGGCGCATGAAGAGCTTATACGCGGTGTTTGCCGCATTGAGATCAGGAAAAATGAGTACGTTCGGTTCTCCTTTCAGGCTGGAAAAGGGGAAAATACTTTCCCGCAATTGGGTGTTGAAGGCAAGATTTGCCTGTATCTCTCCGTCGACGACAAGCTCAGGGTCCATCTCTTTTACCAGCGCGGTTGCCCTGGCTATGCGCGCTGCCCCTTCTGTTTTTGAAGAACCAAAGTTTGAGTAAGAAAGCATCGCAACCTTTGGGGTTATATCAAACTCTTTGACAAACTCCGCAACACTGATGGCGATCTCGGCCAGTTCCTGGTCTGTGGGATTTATATTTATTGTTGTGTCGGCGAAAAAGAGGGTACGGTTTTTAAAGACCAGCATGTAAACGCCTGCAATTGTCTTTCTGGTTTGATCGCTGCCGATACAGGACAGTACTGGAGTGATAGCTTTGGAGTAGGGGAGCGAATGGCCGTGAATCATGCAGTCCGCATCACCATTTTGCAGCATCATTGCGGCAAAATAACCCAAGTCCTGTCTCAAAATATCTTTTGCGTAAGCCAGGGTCATGCCTTTTCGCTGTTTTTTGGTAAAGTACTCCTCTGCATAACGTGTGACGGCCGCCCCTTCTCTGGCTGGGTCAATGATCTGCATAGAGTGCGAGGTGAGTCCGTGTTCGCGTAGATGGGTGATAATGGTTTTCTCATCGCCCAGTAGGATGGGGCTTGCAATCTTCTCATCCATTACCCGTATTGCTGCGCGGATTACATCCTCATTGGTCCCTTCTGGATAGACCACTCGTACGGGGTGTTTTTTGATACGGTTTGTGACGTAACGAAGGATGGCTTTGGAGATACCCAGGGTTGACTCAAGTTGTTCAGTGTATTTTTCCAGATCAGGTATGTTTTTTCTGGCAACACCACTTTCCATGGCGGCCCTGGCAACGGCAGGGGCAATGCGCAGGAGTGCTCTTGGATCAAACGGAGTTGGGATAATATACTTTGGGCCAAACTCGAATTTTTCAACACCATAGGCACGGAGAACCGAGTCCGGGACTTCTTCTTTTGCAAGGGCGGCAATTGCCTGAACAGCTGCAATCTTCATTTCTTTGTTGATCTCCGTTGCCCTGGTATCGAGTGCTCCTCTGAAAAGATACGGGAAGCAGAGAACGTTATTGACCTGATTGTCATAATCACTGCGACCTGTTGCCATGATACAGTCCGGCCGTGCTGCAACTGCCTCGGGGTAGGAAATCTCGGGTTCAGGGTTGGCCAGAGCAAATATGATTGGATTTGCAGCCATGGATTTTACCATTTCAACAGTCAGGGCCCCTGCGACACTGACCCCGCAAAAGACATCTGCTCCTGCAATGGCATCTGCAAGAGTTCTGTGGCTGGTATCATTTGCCATGCGTTCCTTGTACGGGTTCATCGAGGCTTCACGGCCTGCATATATAACGCCCTTGGAGTCGCACATGATCAGATTCTCTTTTGCCAGACCAAGCTCCAGGAACATTTGAGCACAGGCAATGCCCGCCGCACCAGCCCCGTTAAAGACAGCACGGACGTCCTCGATTTTCTTGTCGCTGATTGTCAGAGCATTGATAAAAGCGGCCCCTGTGATGATTGCGGTGCCATGCTGGTCATCATGGAAGACAGGAATATCAATTTTTCTTTTGAGATTTTCCTCTATGTAAAAACATTGGGGAGCCTTGATATCCTCGAGATTTATCCCACCAAAGGTGGGAGAGATTAATTCACATGTTCGAATAAATTCATCCGGGTCTTCTGTGGATAACTCAATATCAAAGACGTCGATATCTGCAAATTTTTTAAAAAGGGCCGCTTTTCCTTCCATAACCGGTTTACCTGCAAGGGCTCCGATATTACCAAGACCAAGTACCGCCGTGCCATTTGAGATGACAGCGACAAGGTTACCCTTGGCTGTATATTCGTAAGCGTTTTCTGGGTTTGCAGCAATCTCTTCGCATGGACGGGCGACCCCTGGACTGTAGGCAAGAGAGAGGTCTTTCTGGGTTGAAAAAGGTTTGGTTACCACAACCTCAATTTTGCCTTTACGACCTTTTTGGTGGTAATCGAGAGATTCTGAGTAAATATCTGATTTCATTTTATTTCTTCCTGTTAGTTGAAGAGTAAATATGTCTGCACGTTCCTCGGTAAGAGCGGAGAACAGGGTAGAGCACGTTATGTATGCGTGTCTTTACATATTCTGAGGATGGAATTTGAGGCGGATGATATATCGTGTACTGTCGTAGGCGAAAATAGTGAATTGTAAGCAACCGCAAAAGCGACCATCATAAATCTAATGAGTATTTTTTCAATATCATTTACGCTTTTAGCTGTAATAGCCCTGTTCCTCTGGCTTTCTCTTTTGCCAATCCGTCTTATGGTGCTTTAAAGAGTATCCATACAAGACGTTGATACAATAACGGTTACTCCGCATGGAATAATTGAAAACACTAGAATTAAGGAACGCCTATGAAAGACACCTATATTTCAACTGTTGTGGGACCGTCAAATCCGGGGATCATAAAAGCATTGGCCCAGACCACCAGAGATCATGGTGGTGAATGGCTTGCGAGCAGGGTTGTGAAACTTGACGGTCAGTTATCCGCCCTCATGAAAGTCTCTATTGAGCAGGAGAATGTTGCCCCTCTGAGGACTGCACTGGCTCAGCAGTTTACCGAGTATCACTTTTTTTATTCGCCTGCGGTAAATCCGACCCATGAACGGACCCATTCTGTCGATCTTGAGGTAGATTGCAAAGACAGGGAAGGGCTGACGAGAGATATCAGCAATATACTTTATAATCTTGATCTCACTGTTGAAAATCTTGAGTTTAATCGTTTTCCCGTTTCCTCCTTTGGGGAAGCGGTATTTTCGGCAAAGCTTACTGTGGGGGTTCCAGAAGGAATGTCCGCTAAGGCCGTTGCGGATGAAATTGAAGCAATTGTCGATGATATGAGAGTTAATGTTGTGTAATGACAGGAGAAAACAATCAACAGACAAAGGCCTGTTTAAACAGAAAAAGCCACGCCCAGGATGTCTTGTCAGGTGGCTGTTTTTGAAAATATTGCCCGGCAACTGTACCGTTTATTACAGGGATTAGTCTGGAAAGAGAATGATTTTGTTGCGTGTCCCTGCTTTTTCATTATACTAGGCGACGAATCAATCAAACGTCCATGTGGCTTCTATTCATTGGCAAAACACCTCAATGTACCTATTATTATGAATAAAAAATTAGTGTTCAATTGTTGTAGCGTTCTCAATTATAGACTTTTCATTTTTACCTTCCTGTTCCTGTTTGCATGTGTTGCCCTGCCATTGGCTGAAGCCTCTGCAAAGGATCTGTATGTCAAACCGAGTGCTGAGGTTGCTCTGCGCAGGGGTCAGGGAACCGAGTATAAAATTGTTTCCATGGTCAGGGATGGGACGAAGGTCGAGCTTGTTGAAGAAAATGAGAGTTATACCAGGGTTCGGCTGGATTCAGGTCTGGAAGGCTGGATGCTTACTCGTTTTTTAACTCCTGAACCACCGTTAAGTCTTGTGGTCGTTAATCTTCGGTCTGACAAAGAAAAGCTTGAAGAAAATTCGGCCGAGGCTGCGGAGAGGATCAAAGAGTTGACTCTGGCACTCGCCAGTGCCCGAGAAGAGTTGGAAACCCTGCGCAATGAGAGGGCTCATCTGAGCGAAGAGTATAGTAATCTTCAGAAAGATACAGCCAATGTCGTGCAGATTAAAAATGATCTGGAGAGAACAATGGCTGAAAAAGAAGCTCTTCAGGATAAGCTTACTGTGGTTGAGGAACAGTATAATACCATTAAAAAAGATAGTACCATGTACTGGTTTCTTGCCGGTGCTGGTGTTCTTATTCTCGGTATTCTCTTTGGTAAGATGCCAGGGCCTTCACGAAAAAGAAAGTCATCTCTTCTTTAACATTGATTCTGATATCGTTGTCTTATGAGCTTGTGCATTGTAAAGGATTGAGGAACATTGTGAACGAAGAGCAGAACAAAGACCCAATGCACGGCGTTACTCTGGAACAGATTCTCAATTATCTGGTTCTTGACTACGGCTGGGAAAAGTTGGGCACTTATATTAAAATTAAGTGTTTTCAAAGTAACCCCACCATCAAGTCAAGTTTGAAATTTCTGCGTAAGACCCCCTGGGCGAGAGAGAAAGTCGAACAGCTCTATGTTACGACCATAAAAAAAGGATCCAAGAGGAAGAAAGCTGCTACTAAGACGAAGTGAGTCTTAGTCATTCTTTTTTTATCGCATACGGTAATGTTATCGGTACCTGAACTTTCATCCCTTGAGCCAGCTGTTACTGCGGCTGCCTTACTCTACATTGGGATTATCTGCCTCTTTTTGTAGCAGCTGTGCGAGCTCTTTACCGGCATCAAATGCTTCTGTCAGGTAATCCACTTTTTTGTCGATTTCACCCCTGCGATCGACCCCCCGGCAAAGGATAGTCTTCCATAGACCAGCATTGAGAACGTCAAAGAAATATTTGACGGTAAGTATTGCTCCATCAAAGAGTTTTTTGCCACTTGTCGCTCCCACCGAAATAAATAATCCCTTGCGTGTTTCCGGTGCCTCTCCAAAGACCTGCTTTTCAATCCAGTATTTCCGAACCCAGAGAGACTGACAGCGGTCCATAAATATTTTTGTATGGGCGCTCACCGAATAAAAAAAGATGGGTGATGCAAGCATAATCCCGTCACTGGCTTCAACTTTGGCCAGAATTTCGGGGAAATCGTCTCGAATGGCACACTCTCCTGTTTTTATACAGTTATATATTTCAAGACATGGAGAAATTTTATAGTCCCTGAGAAATATTTCTTCCACATGGGCTCCTTCCTGCCTTGCCCCGGTCACAGCCTGCTGTAAAAGAGCAGCACTATTTCCATTTCGCCGGGGACTGCCGTAAATTGCAATAATGTTGACCATGAAGCCTCCTTATAAATTCTGACCTGTTTACTTATATATACCCGTATTTTCTTCCATCTGCACTGAGATATCTCAAGCTGTCCCCGACTGGCGGTACTATGGTTGTTCCCAATGAAGGGTACTTTTCAGCAGAGCTCCATTCTAAAGGCCGGAGGATGAGACCTGAACAGGTCTTTGTAAATAAGGGCTCTTCTGTATCTGTATTGGTTCTTCTGCAAAGGGTAAATCTTACCTGTCACTGTTACCTGTTGTAACAATTTCAGGTGTTGAAGAAGGGTGGTGTGATTACTTTTCTCATTTGTAAAAAGAACGCCTCCAGAGTGTTACTTCCCCACAATTCTGTAGTTAGTTGCTCTTGTCCCATGACCGGGATGTATGCTCTCTGGTAAAGCTAATTGACCAATAATATAGAGTTATCGGTAGAAAGATACGATGCGGCACAGCTCTTGCTCTTGTGAAGATAAGAAGCGATCTTTCAATGAGTTGAAAATGCGGTATATTTTTAGCTGAATTAATGAGAAGGATTGTCCGTTGTTACAGACTATTGCCACACTCTGCTTTGGTGCATTTATTGACGGCCCTGGCGCTGCGCATGGAATTGGGTTTCTGCTTCTCGGTACACATCAGGCCTGAGCTTTCTGGGGTAAGTAGCTAATGATACAGGTATCATACATCACATGGTAATGACGGCGGTGGTACCTGAGGAGAGACCCCTTAATGATATGTCTGGCTCAATCGTGCCTTTTGTCATTATAATGTGTATCGGTCTTGGTGTGGTGATGGCCTTCCCGGATATCGCCTTGTGGTTATCGCAGACTTATTATGCAAAGCAATGAATCTTCCATCTTCTCTAAAAAACAGTATGATGCTGGAGACACATGTAGGCATCATACTGAGAGGTTTAACTATTTAAAATCAGGTTTATTATGTCTGTGATCGGAGCGTATGCGACAATGGGTTTAAGGGAACTGCTGGCCAAGGCAAGTCCGCCACGTTCCGGGGATACACTGGCAGGCCTTGCAGCTGCAAGTGAAGAGGAGCGGGTTCGGGCGCAGATGGCGCTGGCTGATGTACCACTGAGCCGTTTTTTAAATGAATGCGTTGTACCCTATGAACAAGATGAGATCACCCGGCTGATTATCGATGGACATGACAAAAAAGCCTTTGCTGCCATTGCAGGTTTTTCAGTCGGTGAATTCAGAGACTGGCTCCTGACAGACGAGGTAACGACTGCAACACTTACAGAGCTTGCTTGTGGCATAACTCCTGAGATGGCTGCCGCGGTTTCAAAACTCATGGGTATACAGGATCTTATTCTGGTCGCGTCCAAATGTTCTGTGACAACCAGCTTTCGTAACACTATCGGGCTGCCGGGAACGCTGTCTGTAAGATTGCAGCCCAATCACCCCACCGATGACTTGAGGGGGATCGCCGCCTCGACCCTTGACGGTCTTTGCTATGGCTGCGGAGATGCTGTAATCGGTATTAATCCTGCAACAGATAATGTGGAAAACATTAGTCGCCTGCTGCAAATGCTTGATGATTTAATTGAACGTTACCGGATACCAACCCAAAGCTGTGTCCTTACCCATGTGACAACGACCATGGAGGCAATGAAAAAAGGTGCTCCGGTGGACCTCTGTTTCCAATCCATTGCAGGCACGGAAAAGGCCAATGCCAGTTTTGGGGTGAATCTTGGACTCTTGCAGGAAGCCCATGAGGCGACCTTGGCTCTTGGTCGTGGAACACTTGGAAATAACGTGATGTATTTTGAAACGGGGCAGGGAAGTGCACTCTCGGCCAATGGACACTCTGGAGTAGACCAGCAAACCCTCGAGGCACGGGCCTATGCTGTTGCCAGGAAATTCAAGCCGTTACTCGTCAACACTGTGGTTGGCTTCATCGGGCCGGAATACCTTTATAACGGCAAACAGATTATACGTGCAGGGCTCGAAGATCACTTTTGCGGTAAACTCCTTGGTGTGCCCATGGGTGTTGATGTGTGCTATACCAACCATGCCGAGGCGGATCAGGACGATATGGATGTTTTGCTGACGCTGCTTGGCAATGCAGGGTGCAATTTTATTATGGGAGTGCCTGGAGCAGACGATATTATGCTCAACTATCAGTCCACCTCTTTTCATGATGCTGCATATATCAGAAAGTTACTTGGGCTGACACCTGCACCGGAATTTCAGACGTGGCTCGAATCTATGTCTATCCATGACAACCAGGGTCGGCTGCTTCCCGTTAGCAGCAAAAACAGGCTGCTGGATATAAAAGGTGAGGTGAGCCGGTGACAGAGAATAATCGATTCGTGTATACCCCTGATCCCTGGTCTGGTCTGCAGAAATTTACAGATGCCCGGATAGGTCTTGGCCGGTGCGGCTCGAGTCTGCCTCTAAAGCAGAGACTAGAATTTAAACTGGCTCAGGCCAGAGCCAGGGATGCGGTACATCAGCCCGCTAATCTGGAAGAGATCGCAGTACAGTTGAATAAAAGGGCTTACTCCTCCCTGCAGCTTGGGAGCAGCGTACGTGACAGGGAAGAGTATCTGAGGCGCCCGGATAAAGGCAGATGCCTCTCAGGAGAATCTCAAAAGATCCTTGAAGTACAAAAAAAGGGTTACGATCTGAGCATCGTCATCTGTGATGGTCTTTCAGCCCCAGCAATTCATCAGAGTGCGTCAGGTGTTGCTGGCGGGTTGCTGGATCTTTTCAGAAAAACGCCTCTTACCGTGGCGCCAACTTCCCTTGTAAAAAACGGCAGAGTCGCCATCGGAGACGAAATAGGCAGTGCACTTGGTGCACAAATGACGGTGGTTCTCATCGGTGAACGGCCGGGGCTCAGTTCGCCCAATTCACTTGGGGCCTACCTTACCTATGGGCCAAAGCCAGGGACGACTGACGAGGCTCGTAATTGTGTCTCCAATATTCGGCCGGGAGGCATGGCCGTTGAGGAAGCTGTCAGAAAAATCTCCTATCTTATTGAAAAGGCTTTGCAGCAAAGGCAAACAGGTATTGAACTCAAAGATACCATGGCTGAAGATTATCTGCCGATGGCAGGCTTACTGGACTCATGACTTTACTGGCTGTGCTGAGAGCGTCTTATCGTCTTTTTCTGTAACGCATCCCCCAAGGCCCTTGTAACAGGAGTAAAATATTACTCGGGCCTTGGGGCACTTCTTCATGTTGAAAGAAAAAATAAGTGGCGTTATGCGAAAGGACAGGGCACATTCGTCATTAATTTACACGCCTTCTTCCTTCCCATTCTTTTTCCCGCAGTTTGAATTTCTGAATCTTACCTGTAGCGGTTTTAGGTAGATCGCTAAATTCGATATACTTGGGGGCCTTAAAGCGGGCGAGATGCTCTTTGGTGAAGGTAATGATGTCTTCTGCAGTGGCGGAGGCGTTGGGTTTTAATATAATAAATGCCTTGGGTACTTCGCCCCATTTATCGTCTGGAACGGGGATGACAGCCACCTCCTGGACGGCGGGATGACGGTATATAACATTTTCGACTTCAACGGTTGAGATATTTTCTCCACCACTGATGATGATATCTTTTTTTCTGTCCATAATCTGGACATAGCCGTCCTCGTGCATGACTGCCAGATCCCCGCTGTGGAACCAGCCCCCGGCAAATGCCGCTTCCGTTGCTTTGGGATCTTTGTAATACCCAGTCATTACGTTGTTACCACGCATGACAATTTCACCGATAGTTAGACCGTCCCGTGGTACGGGTTCCATGGTGATTGGATCGACAACATCCATATAATGGGTGACAATATAAGGTACCCCCTGGCGTGATTTTACGTCTGCCAGTTCAGCGGCGGAAAGATCCTTCCAGGTTGGTTGCCAGGCACAGACACTATGGGGGCCATACACCTCCGTTAGGCCATACGTATGGGTTATCTCAGCACCAATTTTTTCCATATTGCTGATGATGGTAGGTGCAGGTGGCGCTCCAGCAGTCATTATTTTAAGGGGCTGTTTTATTTTCATATCGGCAGCACCCGGCCAACTGCTCATGATGATGAGAATTGTTGGCGCGGCACAGAGATGTGTGACATTCTCCTCTTGGATCAACCTGTAAATATCTTCTGCAATTACGGCTCGTAAGCAGACATGCGTCGCTCCTGCTGCAGTAATACCCCAGGTAAAACACCAGCCGTTGCAATGGAACATGGGAAGTGTCCATAAATAGACAGATGCGGGTGTAACGCCGGATTCAAGAATTTCCCCAATTGCGTTGAGGTATGCTCCCCGGTGATGGTACATGACTCCCTTTGGTCGTCCGGTTGTGCCACTGGTATAGTTAATGGCAATGAGCTGGTCTTCTGAATCTATATCTGTTGGCGGTGCCACGGGTGAGGCTTCAGCGAGAAAGGCTTCATACTCGAGGCTTCCATGAATAGTGATGTTTTTATCAATATCACAAATAGTTACATAGGTTTTTACCTTTGATAATTCGCGTGGGTCAACGGTTGCGGCCAGTTCACTGTCAACAACGAGCAGTTTGGCATCTGAGTGGTCGACGATATAGGAAACTTCTCCTTTGGAAAGGCGAATATTGACACTCACGAGTGCGGCGCCGATCATTGGTACAGCATAATGTGCCTCAAGCATTGGTGGAATGTTGGGGCAGATAAAAGCTACCTTGTCGCCTTTACCGACACCTTTGGCCTTCAGTGCATTGGCAAGACGATATACGCGTTCGGAAAACTGTTTGTAGGTATAGCGCTGATCTTTGTAGACAACAGCGAGCTTATTGGGATAAACGAAAGCACTTCGGGTAAGAAATTCTACAGGTGTCAGAATACTCTTGTTCACATTTGCAATTGCCATAAGACCACTCCTTGTTGAAGATGTTGATGAGAAAGTATTCCATCCAATCAAATGCCATATTGGTTCCTGTGAGAAAGGTAATTGCCTCTCCGCAGGTTTATTGCCTATTGTGTTTCAATGTTGCCACGCATGATCGTTGAGATTTACCCGAGAGCAGATGGCTGACTGTATCCTGATTCTTCAAGGGAGCTCTCTTCTGCCGATGTGCTGTCTATTATAATTTGGTTTCAGAGCTTAAAGCTACATCTTTTCGGCAGCTTACGCAAATGGTATTACGGATGGTTCGACAATTGGCGTTACACTTTGGCAAAGGAACTCCATGTCTTTCCGGGGGTGTGATTGACATTTGGAAACGATAAAAATTGCTCAGTATAAATCAGACTCAGGGAGCGAATACTTACAATGGAAGTATTGCAAGAGACATAGGGCAATTGTAACAAAAATCTACGAGAGAAAAGAAATGCAAAAAACAATAGAATTTCAAAACAATGCTTTTACGTTATTGGGTGGTATCGAGGGTATTCGCAGCCTGGCCGACTGTTTCTATGACATAATGGATAGTCAGCCCGAGGCAGGTAGAATTAGAGCAATGCATCCGGCAGATTTGGGGCCGACCAAGGAGAGGTTTGCATTTTTTGTCTGCGGCTGGTTAGGAGGCCCGCAACTCTACAAAGAAAAGTACGGCTCCATTGATCTCACCGGTCTACACTCTTTTTTGCAGATAAATGGGGCTGACAGGGATGTATGGCTCTTGTGCATGGAAAAGGCTCTTTCCAGGCAGCCGATAGAGGATGATTTTAAGAACTATCTGGTGCAGCGTTTTCGACGTCCCGCCGAGAAAATCTGCAACTGGTGTCAACAGCAATTTATGCAGACACCAGTCACAATAAAACCTGATAATGGCTAAAGGTATGCCGGGTTTTGTGGTGCTTTTACACCATCAAGCGGTCTCGCCCCATGGGAAATGATACTGACTTGTGAAGTGACTTAGAAAGAAAATGTAATTCCAGCCCGAACAGCGACATTGTCTAAAGGAAAACTCCCGTCCTGCTCAGTATAAAGAACCCCATACTGGTAGCCATAAAATGTTGCCTCGGCCGTGACATTTGTATAGGAAAGCGACAGATCAAGGGAAAGGCTGTCGGTCAGACGATAGGCACAGCCCGCAGCTATAACGAAACCTAAAGGGTCATCAACATCCATAACTCTGGTTTTGTCGTAGTAATGGGTTGATGGGCTTCCAGCAGCTTCATATACCGAAGGATCAGGGTATCCGAGAGCCCAATGAGCTTCTTCATCAAAATCCCCGAAGTAGTAACCGAGACCGATACTAGCATAAGGAGTGAACCGGGTCTGGTTTGGATAGCGACCAACAATACTGAGAGTGGGGCCGGCAAGGCTGACATCACCATCGCTTTTGATGGTGCTGTAACCCGTGGAAGTTGCCAGTGTTTCTCCCTCTATACTGTCATAGGCGAGTTCTACCCCCCAATATTTTGTGAAAAAATAGTTAACATAAAAGTTAGGAACGTAACTCTGTATTTCGTCAAGAGCATATATTGTGCCCAGAAATGTTCCGTCTCCCTGCCCTCCCCCCTTTGCGCCAGAGTCGGAGTCTGTCAGAGTCTGGTAGGATTCTCGCAGGCCGATTTGTAATTTATCTTTGAGGTATTTGTCGTAAAAACTGTTTGTCTGTTTCTGGGTGTGAAGGTTTTGGTCTTCCAGCTGAACATTGAGTTCTTCTTCGGCTTGAACATCAAAAGCAAGTAAGGCAAAGGCCACAATCAGGCACAGGACTATAAATGTTTTTTTCATTACTGTATCGTTAACTATATATATTTTCAGAAGGACAAGCTGAGGGGAGTTCAGGCAGGTCAGTATTTAAAAATTTACTTTTGGGTATGATCTTCCGGTTTCTAACCTTGTAAATATTGAGCCAGCAGTTCGGGTGGCATGGTCCGGGGAGGGATAATCGGCCAGTAGAAGATGTAACTGTTGTCTTCTTGCTTCTTAGAAATTTTCAGCGTTATCTCAAAATTTCCAGACAGATATTAATGTTGTGGACGTGCTAACTGACCATTTCTTAAATCCATATGGTGCAATATCTGTTCGAAGAGTATTTCGAGCTCAATAGGCTTTTCCAGGATGGCATCAAAGGACTCTTCCACCTGCCAGATAGAGCTCGTATGAGCTATAACCGGTATTGTTTTAGTTTGACTTTTGACATAGCGGGCAAGGGTGTTCCCATTGAGACCGCGGAGGTTGATTGCCGAGAGAACCAGATCGAACTGTTTATTATGGAAATGGTGTAGAGCCTCAAGGCCATTGATTGTTGAAACAGTCAGGATTCCCCGTTTGGAAAGAAAGTGTGTAATAGTGTCCAGTAACTGCTCGTTGCCGTCGACTACAAGTACTTTTGGCTTTGTGTTCCTTGGCCTCAAGTTGATCTGTTGCTGAACGTGCTGATGAATGGTCAAAATATTTTTCTGTAATTCATCGAGCCGGCGATTCTGGTCTTGCGTGGGGCGTTTTGCTGCTATCTCATCGTTCATTTGTGCTGACTCCAGTTGCTGTCGATTTATACTTCAGACCTTTTGCCTGAAATAATTCCGCTGGTCTTAGAGCATTTTGTAAAACGCAATCATGAAAGGGCAGGAAACTATGTTTTTCGAGCCCTTATTCAAACTTGCCGTTTATTGCTGTGGTGGTGGGCCATCAGCTGGCATATTGTCCGGGAATGCGACAATTTGGCCTTCAATTTTCTTGCAGGTCGCCTTAACGGTGTCGTTGTTGCGGTTGGTAAAGGTTACAGCATCGCCTACTTCCTTGCCTTGACATGCCTGAATTGCCTCTGGGGGTGGTCCGGGACGTTTCTGGTTGCTTGCCGCCGTTGCATTTATGCTGACGAGAGCCATGACAGCGAATGCGGTCACAAAGGCTGAAAATTTGAATACATGGTTCTTTTTCATTGTTTTCTCCTGGTTTTTATTGGTTGCTTTCGTTGCTATCTATACCAGTTTCCCCGGCACCAAGGGGGGGGGAGGAGAGGGGGGCGGTGCCGGGAAACCTGACATTTTTTGGTTACCTGGTTGCAATGTATCTGCTAATTGAGGAGCAATTATGGAAGAATTGTGGATTTTCTGAGGGTATCACATTTTTAGCGATGCACCGGTGAGATTCCAGAAAAGACTTCCTGTTATACCTGTGTTCTCTTTTTTTCAAATCGTTATGGGTGTGTTCGTCTGTATGGCGGAATAAGCTGTCCTTCTTCGTTCCAGGCTGGTGCTGCAACGAGTTTGATGCGTTGTAGGACGGGAAGGACCGAAGAAAATAGTTTGATGCCCAAAGCGGTAATGATCATTAACGAGAGTAGAAATTTTATCCCGAGATTTTCTTGGAGGTTTTCTTTTTCCATTGTCTTATCCTTTTATTACAATAGAGATTGCATGCTCGACCAAAAGAGTTGCATGCATGATATAGACGTAACAATAGCAGGCTATTGTGGAGTAAATAGGGAGCAAATAAGGAAAGAGAAAAGAGGGAAGGAAATTGTCAGAGAATGCTCTGGGGCTGTTCTGACCTTGTGTTGGAAGGTGCCTACGTTGTCAAGGTAATGACCTCTTTTGTTGTGGGCGGATTACGGCAATTCGCCTGGGGGTAAGTCGGCTTAGATATTTTGGAGAAGAGATAAGGTACACACTTATCTTGAAGTTGCCCACTCGCAGGACATTGAAAATGAGTGAATGGTGAGTAAGCGAGAAAAGGGAAAAACTGTCACTTGCTCACCATCTGCAGGTTGCACAGCTGGGTTGTCCTGCAGCTGTAACTTTTTGTATTTACGATGTCGTGCTAAATAATGAGTTAGACGTGGATGCGTCTTCATCACTTCCCAGTGCATCGAGCAACTGGGACATTAAGTCATCACTGCCACTGTTCTGGGAATATGCAGAAATGGCCTCTTCAGAAGAAGGTGGTGGCGGAGGCGGAGGCCCTTGTGCCATTCCCTCTTCTCCACCTGCCATTTGTGGTACTGAAAAACCGTTGCTGGACAACATATCCAGTAATTCTTCGCCACTGAGACCACCGTCACCGTCAGCATCATAGCTGAGGGCATCATCTACATCAATACCGGTAGATTCAGAAATTGTATCGGTGAGCGCTGTTAGCTCGGAATCGGCAACCACACCGTTGCCGTCACTGTCGGAAATCTGAAAGACATCCTTTCCTTGTGACGGTTTTTGCATGGAGCTTCTCATCATTGTCATGGCATCACTGCCACTACTTATACTGCTGATCATATTGTGTCTCCTTAATAAATGTACAACCTTGGTAAAAGACAGTTCTCCCACTGTGATTATCGTCGATTTGCAGGAATTGTTGTATAGCGCGAGTGTAAAAAAATGTAACAGTATGTATCGTTCCGGCTCAGGGGCCGGAAACGGTGGTTTTATTGGGAATAAATTGATATCCCAGGCCACGAACTGTTTTCACATAGCGGGAAGAATTTGGGTCATCACCGATCTTCTGCCGAATTCTTGAAATATAAAGATCGATACTTCTATCGTAACCGTTATAGCCTGTTTTATACAGTTCACGGTGGATATCCTCTCTTGAAACAACGGAGCCTTGACGTCTGGCAAGTAACCAGATGAGCTGGAATTCTATGGTAGACAAAGATGCTGCCTCATCACCTACGTAAGCATCTCGCTTACTTGAGTCTATTGTCAAATGACCGAAGGTGAGTTTTTTTGTTGGGTTCAGAGCCTCGCACCGTCGCAGCATTGCATGTATATTTGCTGCAATAAACGAGGTGCCCTGCTCCGCGGAGAGCGATGCATCAGCGCCGAGTCCGAGGGCCAGGGTATGAAATTCTGTATCTTTTTGACAGGAAACCAGAACCATGAGACCGGAGTAAAAAGAACGTAATTCCTGGCAGAAAGCAAGGCCGCCCACCCCTTCCTGCGGGCTGTAGACAATAACAAGGTGCGGCGATACACTCGTCAGTATTTCATCTTCTTTTGTAATACTGTCTACCCTGGTGACTTCCATACCGTTGGCAGTGAGGACCTGTCTTAGATCCTGATAGTATTTTGATTCATCACCAAGAAAGAGAATATTTACCTTATTCATAAGCTTTGTACATATGTTAAAAAAATACCTTTGTGTCTGTTGGAGCAGGCCCCGATGCATTGTATGGAAAATTACCCACATTTTCAAACTAGTGTCCAAATGTGGAGGAAATATGGACGGTAGGAAAAATTTCTTATCTTTCATATTTCTTGCTCATTTAAGGACTATTTTCTGTTAGATGCAGTACCGTAGAACCTTTTTATTTTTTTACTTCCAAAAGGTGCACAGCAGCACAGAACACCTTATTTAAACCCAGGATCTCGATGTGAAATTGAAAATCAAGCACAAACTTTTTTTTACCCTCTTGCTCTCAAGTGCAATTGTATCACTGGCTTTACATCTTTTTGTTAAATCGAGCTTTGAGCGGGGCTTTAAAGAATATGTCAAAATTCAGGAACTCGAGCAGCTCGATCTGTTAACCAGTCAACTGCAAGAGTATTATCAGCAGACAGGGGGATGGGACTTTATTGTCGGTAATCATAGACTGTGGCGGCAGTTGCATCGGGAAACTTCACTGCCCATACCTCCGGGGGAAGAAGGTGTTGCACCAATGGCAGTGCGGCCTCCTGGGTCGCCTTTGTCTCCGGCTTCTGGTAAAGAACCGGATGTTGGTCCAGGTCGGCCGGGAATAGTCGGGCAGAGGCTTATATTGTTTAACAGCGATAAGAGCTGGATAATTGGCGGGGCGGGTGAGTCGCAGAATGAGTTGAAAATGATCCCGATCAAGCAGCAGGATGCCATCATTGGTTACATAGGTCTAGTCCCAGCTGAAAAACTGGCATTTGACAGGGACAGACATTTCCTGAAGCAACAGGTGGAAACATTTGCATTTATACCGGTTATCATTGTTGTTTTGTCTCTTCTTCTCTCGTTTCCTGTGACTATACATCTTCTGCGCCCCATTAATGCCCTGACCAAGGGAACAAGGAAATTGATTGCAGGCAAGTTTATGACACGAATTCCTGTTACCACGGGCGATGAGTTGGGCCGGCTTTCAAAAGATTTTAACACCCTGGCAATGACTCTCGAAAATAATGAAAAAAATAGAAAACAGTGGGCTGCAGATATTTCCCATGAGCTGCGAACACCGCTGTCGGTCCTTCGTGGTGAGGTAGAGGCACTTCAGGACGGAATCCGTCAGCCGGACCCGCAGACTCTTGGTATCCTGCATGGGGAGGTCATGCAGCTTGAGCGAATGGTCAGCGATCTTTATGAATTGTCCATGTCCGATGTTGGAGCTTTGAACTATAAGCGGGTTGAGGTGAACCCTATCGGAATTTTAGAAGGGACCATTGAATCATTTGAACATCGTATGTCAGAAAAAGAACTCAAGCTTACCTTACACCATGGTGGGGTGCATTCCTGTACTCTTCTTGGCGATCCAGAGCGGCTTCAACAGCTTTTTACCAACCTTTTAGAAAACAGTTTACGTTATACCGATGGGCCGGGGATGATTCATGTGAATCTTATGCTTGGCAAAGAATATCTCACTGTTACAATAGAGGACTCGACTCCTACGGTCCCCAAAGAACACTTGGGCCAGCTCTTTGAACGTTTTTACCGGGTGGAGGGATCACGAAACCGTAAAACTGGAGGGGCCGGACTGGGACTTGCCATCTGTAAAAATATAGTTGAGGCCCATGAAGGTAAGATTACAGCCGAATCGTCTCTTTTGGGTGGGATTATGATTAAACTCGAACTTCCTCTTGCTTTAGGATAGTGAAAACAGATTATGGAAAAACAGAAAATATTGATCGTCGAAGATGAGAAAAGACTTGCTGACCTGCACCGCGACTATCTGCAGCAGGCAGGATTTGAGACAACCTGGCTTGAAGACGGAAACCGCGTTGTGCCTTTTGTTCGAGATGCAGCTCCAGATCTGATCCTGTTAGACCTGATGCTGCCAGGAAAAGATGGCCTGGATATTTGTAAGGAGATCCGAGGCTTTTCAGGGGTTCCCATCATTATGGTAACCGCTCGGGTCGAGGAAATTGACAGATTACTTGGTCTGGAATTTGGTGCGGACGATTATATCTGTAAGCCGTTCAGCCCACGTGAAGTTGTGGCTCGGGTGAAGGCGGTACTCAGACGTGGCAGCCAGACGGACTTGGCAGAAGAGCTGCTGGTTCTCGATGAAGATCGGTATCTTGCAACGATTCAGGGCAAAAAACTTGATCTGACGGCAGTGGAGTTTCAACTCCTTGCCATCCTGGCCGCGCGGCCGGGGCAGATTTTCAGCCGTGACCAGTTGATGGAACGGATTTACAGTGATCAGCGTATCGTCTGCGATCGCACTATTGACAGTCATATCAAGAAACTCAGGAAAAAAATCGCTGTGGTTGCACCGGACCTTGAGCTGATACGCTCCGTCTACAGTGTTGGATATAAGTATGAAGTATAGCCGTGAGATTGATATTCTGAGGATAAATTTTGAGAACACCGATGAAGTTGGACAAATTGGTAATTTTTCCCGGTGACGTATAGATTTAAGAAGGTCCTCAAACGGTATCATGTCAGAATGCATCCTCGCAGAGTTGTTCTGATGGAATCA
Source organism: Desulforhopalus sp. IMCC35007 (assembly GCF_005116575.1). Lineage (GTDB taxonomy): Bacteria > Desulfobacterota > Desulfobulbia > Desulfobulbales > Desulfocapsaceae > Desulforhopalus_A. Next base: position 109,361 of record NZ_SWCN01000018.1, read on the forward strand.
AAGGAATACAGCCTGCGAAAAGGATAGTTCTTATGTTCAACTGGTGGCGCAAACGATCAAGAAAAAAACTTCTCCAAACCCCTTTTCCAAAAAAATGGCGGCAGATACTACAGGAGAGGGTGGCCCATTACCCCTTCCTGACAGCAGCGGAACAGTCCCACCTGGAAGAGTTGATCCAGATTTTTATTGCCGAAAAGAATTTTGAGGGTTGTGGCGGCCTTGAGATCACCGATGAGATCAGGGTTGTCATTGCAGCCGAGGCCAGTTTGCTGGTTCTTTGTCTTCCTCCCTTTCAGTACACGGGGCTTACTTCAGTTCTTGTCTACCCGACAACGGTGGCCCTGCCTCAGAAAAGAACGGGAGTATTTAGCCAGGGGCTGTCCATTGTGCCTGATCGTCAGGCTATTTTGGGCCAGGCAATGCTCCGTGGGCCTGTCATTCTCGTCTGGGATGCTGTTGTGCGGGACGCTCGCCATCCGGAACGCGGACATAATGTGGTCTATCACGAGTTTGCCCATATTCTTGATATGCGCGATGGCTCAGCCGATGGAACCCCGGAGCTTCGTTCCACAAGGCTTTTTAAAGAGTGGGTTGAGATCTGTTCAAAAGAATATTTTCGTCTGCAGAAAAGTGTTGCCGAGGGGCAGAAAACCCTGCTTGATGCCTATGGTGCTGTGCATGAAGCCGAGTTTTTTGCCGTTGCAACGGAACTATTTTTTGATCGCCCACGGCAGATGCGCAGCCAGCTGCCAAAACTTTATGAAGTCCTTTCTGCCTATTACCTGCAGGACACGGCAGCCAGAAAAGATCTTGCCACTGGGGCGTGAGTCTCGTTTTACATCTTTATTTCCTGTGATTTTACACTTTCTGTTCTTTAGCCTGGTAGGTGTCAGCGGCTTGGTGCCACGTCGTGGCAATTGACTTTAGTGGGTAGTATTGTAAATATTATTACAGTGTATGTATCTGCTTTTCAGCGAGCCGACCAATTGTATTTATGGGACATGAGATCGATATAAGATAGCTATTGTGGAGGGAACCGATGAAACCTCTTGTGCTTGTCTTTATTCTGTTCTGTTTTGTAAATGTATCCGCTGCAGCCTCTCTGTGACCAAACGAAAAGGCCTTTCGGGATAAGGGCTGGATTGTCCATGATAGTCAGAGTTTTATGACCATCCTGCAGGAAATACTCCCTGCTTGTATCGCGGAGTTCGGGGGCGACCTTGTCCTCGATAATGAAGAAAGCTATATCTCGGATTTTTGTCACGATGAGCAGATGATCCTTTGGGTTTTCATTTTAGACCGGCTCTCAACAGATCGAGATGAAATGTGGGGAGATATCTCTTTTTCCAGAACCGGGCCGGACACAATGGAGTATACCGAAGTTCGCTGGTATGATCCTCATACGCAGACCAAGCACATCGTCTGCAATGCGAAGCATGTTTTCTGCCTTACCACCAACGTTCCACTTGCCTACAATACAATTTTTTAATGCCTTGTTTCCTGTCCTTCTGTGATAAAAAAGAAGGCTGGAGTTTTTACTGCCATAAGGTATTGAAAATACAACCATGGCACTTCTCTCACCTATGCCCTCCCTCTGCGACGCTCAGTTTGTGGATGTCGTCTGGGTGCTGCAAAGACACTCATGATAGAGACTTTTGGACAAAAGTATCTGAGGCTCTGAGTTTTTGTGCGCAGCCGGCCCTGTTTTGTTGGAAAATGATTATTGTTGACAGTCTTAATCCTAATGGATAATTATTTTCCATAAGGAATTATTCCCAATTTGTGAGATATATGGATCAAAAAGAGATGATGGTAGAGGAAAGAGTAGCGCAGATGGTTGCTCGTCTCAAAGATGGTGAGCACCGGATTACTCCGCAACGGCTGGCGATATTCAAAATTCTTGCAAGTAGTGCAGGACATCCATCTGCCGAGACAATTTATGGAGCCTTGCTCAAGGAATACCCGACAATGAGTCTTGCAACCGTATATAAAACCCTGGCGTTTTTAAAGCAGGAGGGAGAGGTTCTCGAGTTACAGTTTAGTGACCTCGGCAATCGCTATGATGGGAATAAACCCTATCCTCATCCCCATATAATCTGCACCGGGTGTGGGGAGATCGTTGATCCTTGCCTTTTTGATCTCAACGATATCACCCAAAAAATGATGGCAGAAACTGGTTTCACCATTGTTGCCCATCGACTGGATTTTTATGGTCTCTGTCCTGAGTGTCAGCAGAAAAACCTCAATGATCTTGCAGGATAATATGGATTTTGTTGAGGTCTCAAGATCAATAGTGTACTGAGCGTCCTGTTCAGGACCTTTTTTTTGAACTCTCTAAAGACATCGTTTTTGTTTGCCTGGGAGCAGTCTTTACATCAAAAGATACGTTGACAAATTTCGTCCAAGCGTATCTTTTTAAGTATCCGCTCTAACCTCTTAAGGAAAAATCGATGCAGAAAAATGCCGTTCTCACCGCAAGTCAGGAAGATTATCTTGAGGCAATTTATCAGATATCGGCTGACAAAATGGCCGCCCGGGCTAAGGATATTGCAAATTTCCTTGATGTAAAGGCCTCCTCCGTCACCGGGGCTCTTCGTACTTTAAGCTCCTTTGGGCTTGTGAATTATGCCCCCTATGACCTGATCACCCTCACAAAAGAAGGCAAAGCGGTGGCGGAAGAAATTGTTCGGCGCCATCTTGCCCTGCAGGAATTCCTGGTAAGCGTTCTTGGTGTGGACGCAAAAGAAGCCGATGAAGCCGCCTGTAAAATGGAACACTCCGTGCCCAAAAATATTGTCGACCGTTTTATTCAATATGCCGATTATGTGAAGCGGTGCCCCAAGGGTGGGATCACCTGGGACTCCGGTTTTGGCTACTATTGCAAGCATGGCTGTACCCAGGAAGAGGGGTGCAGTCATTGCAAGGATGGCTGCACGAATAAAGATTGATGAGGTCATAAATTCAGATCTCTTTTATAGTAGGTTTTTCGCTGCCCTTATCGTCGGTCAATCCTCCCCTCCCAGTAGTATAGCATTATTCTGTTCTCTCCGTGTTGCAGTCCTTGTTGTTGCCATTTTTGAACTGAGACACCAGCTTCAGTTATGTCAGTTTTGCTCTTACGATGCTGGACAGTAACCCGTATCATGATAATTATGTGCATTAGCTCATTACGAGTGTGGTGATTTATGGAATTGTTAGAAAAAATAGGAAAATATGTCGGGTTACGGTTACTCTTATTTTGTTTTCTGTAATTGAAATAATCAGGGATATTTTTCTTGAAGTCTAACTGGCTGGTCGAATTGTTAACTATTTATGGAGGTTATTATGAAATGGATGCAGTTTTTAACACCTGTATCATCAATTAACTGGGAGCAGGCAAATAAACTTGCTGAGGATAATCCAAAAGGAGACGTTGTCTTTCTTGATGTCCGCCAGCCAAGTGAGTATAAGGCCGGGCACCAGCCTGGGGCTAAACTCATTCCTGTGGGAGATCTGGGAGACAGGCTGGAAGAACTCGACCGGACTAAACACCTTGTGATTTACTGAGCGACTGGTGGGCGCAGCCGGGTTGCTGCGCAGTTACTTTCTGGAAAAGGCTTTGAGAAAGTCTATAATCTGTCCGGTGGGATTAAGGCATGGGATAAAGAGGTTGCGGTGGGCCTGGAGGATTCGGGTATGCATCTCTTCTCCGCAAGTGCAAGCCCTGAAGAGGCCATTATAACCGGTTTTGGACTGGAAATGGGCTTGAGGGATTTTTATCTTACCATGGAGAAAAAGGTCAAAAAAGAAGGCGCAAAGAAGCTCTTTTCTCAACTGGCTGAAATCGAACTTCTCCACGAGCAAAGACTGGTGGAACTCTACACGGCTATGACAAAGAAACCGGCAAGCCTTGAAGACTTTAAAAATAAGGTCGTGCAGCCGGCAATGGAAGGCGGGCTTACAACAACGGAATATCTGAACCGCTATAATATAGAAACGGAAAACGAGCTGGATATTCTCTCCATGGCTATGGCAATTGAAGTTCAGGCACTCGATCTGTATCTGCGTGCGGCTGACAGCAGTAAGACAGCAGAAACAAAGGAAGTTCTGTCTACAATTGCGGGTGAAGAGCGTCAACATATTCAAAAGCTCGGACAATATATAGATCAACAAATGGAAGCGGCATGAAACCACATCTTCTTTTGATTGGTGGTGGTCATGCCCACATGATCACCCTCAAAAAACTCGATACTTTTATCGCAAAGGGGTTCCAGGTGACGGTCATTCAACCGTCGCAATATCACTATTACAGCGGCATGGGGCCTGGAATGCTTGGTGGTACCTACCAACCCGATGATATCCGTTTTGCAACGAAAAAACTGGTTGAAAGTAAAGGAGGGGTATTTGTTCAGGCAGAGGCGTACCGTATAGATCCCAAGCAGCAGTTTGTCTATCTAAAAGACGTGGAAGAACCATTACACTACGATGTGCTTTCCTGTAATGCCGGGTCTTATGTGCCTAAAAATATTGTAAAAGATAGTGGTGGTTGTATCTTTACCTCTAAGCCTATAGAAGAACTGGAAAAAGCAAAAGAGCAAATCCTGGAAAAAGGTAAGAAAGGCGGGGTGACAATAGCTGTTCTTGGAAGCGGTCCTGCCGCCATAGAAATTGCTGGTAACATTCATCAACTGTGTAAAGAACACGGGTTGTCCCAGCCCCGGATTCAATTGTTTGGTGGCCGAAGCTTCATGTCTGGCAGGCCGGAGAAAGTTCAAAAACTGGCTCGAAGGATACTGGAGAAGAAAGGCATCGAAATAATTGAAGACGGTTATGTTACATCTGTTGCTGATCAGGAAATAACTCTGGAAAATGAAGCACACTACAAGGCCGATATAATCTTCCCTGCTTTAGGGGTGAGGCCGTCAAAAATCTTTTCAAGATCGGGGCTAGATGTCGGGCCTGATGGTGGATTGAAGGTAAACGAGTATTTACAGTCAACAAGCCATGCCAATATTTTTGGTGGTGGTGACTGCATCTATTATGCGAAACAACCGTTGGACAAGGTGGGGGTGTACGCCGTCCGTCAAAATGAGACCCTGTATAATAATCTCATGGCCTCACTTGAAAAAAAGCCCCTGGAAAAGTTCAGCCCCGGTGGTGATTATCTCCTGATTTATAATCTTGGTGATAAACAGGGAGTGCTCTCGAAATGGTCTTTCACCTTTTCCGGAAAGCTCGCCTTTGTCATTAAAGATTATATCGATCGAAAATTTATTCAAACGTTTAAGGAGTTCTGAGCGTTAAAAGAGCTTTGCTGGCAGGACTCTTTTACAAAGGTGGAAGAGTCCTGAAGATAAAGGGCATTGGAGGAGTGTCAGGATGGTTTGAAATTCCTGCTATCAGATGATAAACGACTACATTATTTACCTTATTCTGGCGCTTACTGTAACCGCATTGCCTGGTCCGGCTGTAGTTCTGACGATAAAGAACAGCCTGAGATACGGCCATAAAATAGCTATTGCAAATATACTGGGTAATTTTATTGCCATGGTCATTTTGGCGTCCCTTTCGGCTGCAGGTCTGGGGGCTATTATCGTGACCTCTTCGGCCCTGTTTTTCACCCTGAAAGTATTGGGGTGCTTTTATCTTGTGTATGTTGGGATAAAAGTCTGGAAAATGCCTTATGGAGAAGGGCAAATACACTTCCAGGGTGAAACCAGAAAGAACGTCAGGGGTTGGGCTGTCTTTAAAGAGGGCTTTGGCGTCGGGATTTCCAACCCTAAGGCCATAGCGTTTTTCACCGCACTCTTCCCCCAGTTCATAGACCCAGCAAGGGCCTATATCCCACAGTTTCTCACCCTTATTTTAACCATCGAAGGGATATCATTCTTCGTGCTGTCAAGCTATGCTCTCCTGTCTTCCGTCGCCTCTCCGTATTTATCCCGGAAAAAGCCAATGATTTTTTTCAATAAATTAACGGGAGCCGCTTTTGTCGGTTTTGGTCTTGCTTTACTCTTGGAAGACTGAAAATTCTCATAAGTCTTGAGTCGTGCAGGTCTCCACAATGATCAACTGCTGATCTATTATTCTGGTTATTGCTTATTGTAGCAGAGGTAAATTGGGGATGTGTCTTTTCATAATCCTGCTTATCGTTTCCTCTATTGCAGTAAAACGACAACAACAAAAAATATATGAAGGAGCCAGCAGATGAAATGGTTTATGGTAATTTTAACCCTGATGATCTCCTCCGTGGCGAGTGCCGAGGTTGATCATCTTGCTCGATTTGAGCACAACCAGCAGGTGAGTTACGGGCGCATCATCGGCCAGAACATTCAGCCACTGACAGGTGATCTTTTCGGGGAATTAGTCGCGAGCGGAGAACTTCTGCCGCTTGAAGAGGTAAAATTATTACTGCCAACAACCCCTCAAAAAGTATTTGCCGTTGGAATGAATTTCGCAAGCCACATTTCATCACCATCCGATGCACCTCCTCCTCTTTTTTTGAAACTGCCCACCTCACTCATTGCCTCTGGAGAGGTGATCCAATTGCCGCCGGACGCTACAAATGTTCATTTCGAGGGGGAACTGGTGCTGATCATTGGTAAGCAGGCTAAAAATATCAGTGAAGCCGAGGCGGATAAGGCCATTTTTGGAGTAACAGTCGGCAATGATTTGACGGAGCGGAGCTGGCAAGGTTCCGACCTGCAATGGATGCGTTCCAAAGCCAGTGATGGTTTTGGTCCTGTTGGCTCTGTCATTGCAGTTGGTGTCGATTATAATAACGTTCTCCTGACAACCAGACTCAACGGTAAAGTTGTACAACAGGAAAACACCCGTTACATGATCCACAAACCGGCAAAGGTGGTCAGCTATCTCAGTCGATATTTTACCTTGATGCCGGGGGATTTGATCTTTATGGGAACGCCGGGGCGTACACAGGCTCTTACCAATGGAGATACGGTGTCTGTAACCATTGAGCAGGTGGGGAGCCTGGAAAATGAAATCCGCCAATAAAAAGGGTGTGGTAATTTATAGAAATCGCCTGGTTGTCCACCAATCATTGAAGTTTTTGCCATCAATATTTTATGAAAAATATATACCACATCCTCAATGGCGACGCCCTGAAGGGACAACTCCCCGAGCAGATTACAGGCAAGACCATCATCATGCGCGAATGCCTTATTGAAGGTGGGGTACAGGGAAGGGATCTGGATGATTTCTTTTCGATACGCGCTGATTTTATAAGTAAAAGCTATAAAGAGTTCACAAAAAAAGATTATTACTCAATGAGCGTTACTGAGATGGAAAAAATGCAAAACATCCCAGAGGGCTCAGAGATTAATTTCTGGTTTGAAGATGATTTATTATGTCAGGTGAACTTGTGGTTTGTCCTTGATCTTCTCGCAAAAAAAAGACAGCGTTGTCCGTTTTTCCTGGTGAGACCAACCGCAGGTTATGAATATGGCTTTGGCGGGATGAGTGAAGCCTGCTTTATGCAAGCCTATGCCAGCAAAAAAGAAATAACATTTACGGAACTGCAACTGTTTCGTTCATTGTGGAAGGGCTATCAGGCAAATAATTATGAAGAGCTGGTTCGACTGGGTAATGAACTCAGCGATAACTATCCGTTTGTTTTGCCTGCAATTCAGGCCCATGGTGCCAGGGCTTCCGTGGACGGCTCTCCTGGCAGGCCGGAACAAACTCTTCTCAATATTATACGGGAATTACAGACAACAGAATTCTCTACGATCTTTAAAGAATTCTCAAAAAGAGAAGCTATTTACGGCTTTGGTGATTTGCAGGTACAACGCCTTTTAGCAAAAGTAATAACTCAACTTTCGGGATTGAATAAATAGGTGAAAATTATCAGTAAATGCATGATATTATGATATAAAACATTGAAGAGCCCTAACCTTTGAATTATAATGGAATCACCACAATTCATAATAAA
>NZ_SWCN01000077.1 GCF_005116575.1 Desulforhopalus sp. IMCC35007
TGAGTGGTTGGGGTGTCAAGGTTGCGAGGAACGAAGCACCCGTAGGGCTTGACCTTTACGCCCCAACCACTCAATGCTAGCGGTGATCAAGAGTCAGGCCGCCTTGGAAAGCTCCCTTGCAATTGCCCAGGAAAAACCTGCGATCTCTCTGGCAATAGCTGTTTTGGTAACATTCACTTTTTTCCCTTTGGCCATCAAATACTGGTAACGGGCACAAAGACGACATTGAGCTTTCCATGAGATATCGATTACTTTTTTAGGCAAATCTTCTTGTCGTTTACGGATAGCTCTACTCTTTCTGGCGGAATATCGATAAGCATGAGCGGCTTCTACCAAAGCATTGCGCACATGCCTGTTCCCTGTTTTCGTAATCGATCCTTTCTTGACTTGATCACCACTTGAATGTTCAGAAGGTATAAGCCCAAGAAAAGCCATGAGTTTTCCCGGTGTTTCAAAGCGAGTGAGGTCGCCAAGTTCAGAAGCTATTGTTGCTGCGACAATAAGAGATATCCCGCGCATGGCCTGTAAAGCTTGGATCAATTCATGCCGACTGCTTTGACGAGATTGCAGACGAATCTGTTCTGTTAATCGATGAACACGGTCGATACAGTCTGTTACCGTGTCTATATATTCTTGAAGCACGATCAGCTGAGCGGAATGTGCCATCGTAACAGAAGACAACCAGACGAAATACGTCTTTGTCCACTTTGTTTTTCCAGAAAATACCATATCATGCCGAAGCAGGAAGGCTCCGAGCTGCTGCTTGGCTACCCGAAGTGCACGGGTCGCATCTATCCGAGCCCGCACTAAATCACGCAAGGCCTCATCTTCAGGGGTCGGTACATACACA
>NZ_SWCN01000078.1 GCF_005116575.1 Desulforhopalus sp. IMCC35007
CATATTGTCGGATCTCAAGTTATCTGCAAACTATGGCGGCCATGGGAGTTAATCCCCTCGTTGCTATTCAGATCGCTCTTACAAAACAAGATTTAGCACCGAATAATGATAGGGGTGAGTAGTTACGAATATTCAACATTTATAAGAGATATCTTTACTTGGCGAACTAACATTGTGGCGCACCGGCCCGGCCACCTGTTTGCGGAATCCGAGTTTAATGACTTGTTGCATTTATCCAGATAGATACTCAAGTAATTCAGCATTTGCGGCATTTTTCATCAACCTAGCACGATGAGGACCAACCTTATAAATGTTTTCAATTAACTGATCTTCGGTTTTCAAATGTAGTTCTTCAATTGTGTGTATCCCCGCACCTTTCAATTTTCCCTTTTGCCAATCGGTAAGTAGACCTAAGACATCAATAGGTTTGCTTAACATTGACTTGAGTGACTCTTCAAACTGTCTATCATCACTTTCCTCAAATTTGATATTTAAAATGTCAGAATAAGAAACATGATTTTTTCCAAATTCTGGATATTTTTTAATAGAAAGCGAATCGTAAAACGTTTTAGACTCAGAATTAGGGCTAGATTCCAAGGAAAGCATGCAGCCATATTTTACTTCGTATCGAGTTCCAAGTTCAGATCGAGTTGCCCTGATTGATGAATCTATCTGTGTTATAATCCCAGTGTAAGTTAATAACTCAACTTTCGGGATTGAATAAATAGGTGAAAATTATCAGTAAATGCATGATATTATGATATAAAACATTGAAGAGCCCTAACCTTTGAATTATAATGGAATCACCACAATTCATAATAA
>NZ_SWCN01000019.1 GCF_005116575.1 Desulforhopalus sp. IMCC35007
TTCGACTGCATTGAAACCACAAAAGTCCAGACTGTCATGGGCAGCTATCGATGGTCCACCGAATCGGTGGCCAGAGACAGGCTGCTCTTGAAGTACTTGGGAGTGGATACTAAATAGTGTACGCTTTATCCGACTTTCAAGATATTAAACGATTGCTGATCTTGCCGCAAAATTCAGAATTCTAACATCTTTTATGGGCCGGAGTGGAAAAGCATTTTCACTCCGGCTTTTGTCTGTGGTGCCTCCAACACAACCGTCGAAGCTGTAACGTCTATAATTTTACATTTTTTGCAAATACTTTTACTGAGACTAGTCTTGGCCAGAAAGTGGTTGTAAAACAAGAGGATAGAGTGGGTTGCTAGACAGTTTTTGAGCGGTCCTGATAGAAAGGTTACTGTTTTTTATTGTAAATTCGATGGTTCCATTTTGTGCAGTCGATAAAACCGAAATATCCCTTATTTTGCAATTGTGTAAAAAGCTTTTATGAGGGAAGTACCCCTTATTAGATGCTGCCGCTGAGACAACTGCATATTCCGGTTTGACTATGTCCAGAAATTCTATAGAATTTGAAGTCTTAGACCCATGATGGGCCGCGAGGAGGACAGTAGAATGCAGATTAATAGCTTTGCTCAGAAGAGACTGTTCCATGGAACTGTTAATATCTCCTGGAAACAGAAAGCAGGTCGTTTCGAAGCAGGTCTTTATGATTAAACTGCTGTTAGATGTTTTGTTTCGCTGGTTGTTTCGTTTGGGGTCTTCTTTGAGATTTGCAAGACATTCCAGACTCATTTCGTCATCTTCAAGCTGGTCACCATATTTGGGAATTTTAATTGCAACACCTCTTTGCCTGGCAAAATTCACGAGTGATTTGTAGTGGCGATCATGGCCATGAACATCCCGCAGCCAGAGATGGGCAGGTGAAAAGTGTTCAATAATGTAGTGTATTCCGTTGTAGTGGTCTGCATCAGGATGGGTGACTACTATGTTGTCTATCCTGTAGATGCCTTTGGACCATAAAAAAGGTGCAACGACGGATTCCCCAACACTGATATCTGACCAGGATGAGCCTCCACTATCGATAAGTGTCACCGCCTTTGAGGTCTCTATAACTGTAGCGCTCCCCTGACCGACATCAATAAAAGTTATCACGGGGAACCGTTTGCTTTCTGTTGACCGCAGCAGATCAAAAATAAAGACAGAAAAGACCAGGATACAACTGCTAAGTATTATCGTTTTTTTATACTTTGAGTGATTAAAGGCTAGTGTGACGAAGCTATACAACACCAGGAAATAGAGAATGTTGTGCCGAAGAGGAGGGTTTGGAAGGTACATTGAAACCCATGGCCATTGTGTCATGAATTCTGCAATTTTCAGTGAGATATCGATTCCCAATGTTCCAAAAGAAAGAAAAAGGTTGGCAATTGCTGGTGAGAACCACATAAAGGGAAGGGAGAGGATACCCGCAGGCAGGCACCACAGGCATATTAGTGGTTCGATAATAAGATTTGCCAGAGGACCGATTGTAGAAATTCTATTGAATGTCGCGATACTAAACGGTGAGGTGGTAAGCGTGGCTGCCAAAGAAACCAGAAAGGCTGAGCTGAGATATCTGAGCACCTTATGGCGTGTCGACGTTTGTTTCCCTGAGGAGGGCAAGGTTTCCGGAAGTAACTTTTGTAAGATAGGGAAGATGAAAAGAATCCCGAGTATTGCCGCAAAAGAGAGCTGAAACGATACCGTAAAGAGTTGTTGTGGATCAAAAATAAGTATGATTAGGGCTGTAGCACCCACGAGTGGCGCCGGGGATTTAATTCTGTTCGTGCAGAGAGCAATAAGTACAATAGTACTCATAATTACCGCTCTGGTAACCGGGCTGTTCAGCCCGGCCAGAAGCGCGTAACCAACGAGAATGGGGATGATGAGTGCGGCTACAATTTTTCGTACTGAAAAGCGCAGGAGTAAGGTCTCGGACCTGCTGAGTAACCAGTAGCAAATGATGTAGAGAAGTGTTGCAATAACGGCAAGATGCAGGCCAGAAATTGCAAGTATATGAAAAGTGCCGCTTGCCTTGAACAGTTCAAGATCGGATCGTGATACTCCGCTCCGGTCACCCAGCAGCAACGCCCGATAGATTGATGAAAATTTTTCTGAGAGGTTATGGTCTAGATAGTTACCAATGTGGGTACGTAGCCGTTCAGGCCAATATTTTACATGCTGAATAGTGGTCCTATTGTCAGTCAACCTTTCAATGTAGAGTGGTGATCGTATAAAACCGGTGACCCAGATATCCTGCTGGGCCAGAAATCTTTCATAATCAAAGACACCTGGGGTATAGAAACTGCGGGGGCGCTTGAGATCTGCTCGCACAATAACCAGATCACCGGGTAAAATTGTAGCCGGCCACCTCCCTTGAAAAGCAAGCCTCACCTTTCCACGGGCCGGTTTTTGAAACTGCATATCTTTTTTCTGCAGGGAGAAGAGGGAAATGATAATTTTACTCATCTTACCGTCAAAGGTTACCATTTCATCTACATAGCCGGTTAAAACCGCCTCAGTGGGCCTGCTAATCTGCTGATAGATATGCTGGCTTGAAGAAGGCGGTTGCAGACTTGACAGGCCGTGGAAGTAGCCTGTCGCCAGAGTGATAAAGGGCAGAAGCAGGAGAACTGCTTTTTCCCGGTGGCGGAGATAAAGAACGAGGGTTACACCACTGAGCAGTGCTGTTGCAACGGTAAAAGTTGTTGAAATATCATAAGATTGGCTAAAAGAGGGTGAACAGGCAATTCCTGCAGTAAAGGTGAGTGCAAGGATTGCGAGAAGGTGAGTTGAAATGTATTGGGCAAGTGTTTTCAAAGTAATTGCTGGATGAGTGTAAGGTGCCTATCAATTACTCCCCTGTGATTTACCACAAAGTTTTTCGCAGCCAGACCTTGTTGTTTACGTAAGGTCTCAGATTGCAGTAACTCTCGCAGAGTTGCGGAGATTTCTTGACGATTTTTGACCAGACGTGCACCACCGCATTGCTGAAGAGATTGGGCAATTTCACTGAAGTCTTCCATGTGCGGGCCAAATAGAACGGGTTTTCCCATGGCGGCAGGCTCAATGGGGTTATGTCCTCCTTTACTGACCAGGCTTCCCCCCACAAAAGTAATCTCCGCGAGGCTGTAGCAGGAGGCAAGTTCACCAATAGTATCGAGGATGAATATATCACAGTCCTGCCTTGTATTATCGGTTCTCAGGCAGATGCTAAGCGACTGGCTTTTGGCGATTTCAATGATCTCTTTGACCCGTTTGAGGTTACGGGGCGCTATAACGAGAAAAATATCAGGGAATTCCTGTCGTATCTCGAGGTAACTTTCAATTAAAAGTTCCTCTTCTCCAGGGTGGGTGGAGCCGCAAATAAATATTGTCTTATTTGCAGGAAGAGTTGCCTGTAATTCTGCGACACCTTTGTCTCCACGAATCTCTGGCGTGTCAAATTTGAGGTTGCCAAGGGTCAGGGCTCTTGCTGGTTCAATTCCCAGCGACTGCATTTTTTCCTTATCCTCACAGGTCTGCATGCTGAGAGCTGAAAAACTCTGGAATATAGGACGGAAGAAAAAGGCCATTCTTCTGTAGCCGGAAATAGATTTTGCCGAGACCCTGCCGTTCACCAGAATGGAGGGAATTTTCTTTTTTTGTAAAAGCAGCAGGTTGTTTGGCCAGAAATCAGTTTCAACGAGAATGAAAAGACTGGGTTGGATTTTTGCATGAAAATAGCTTACAACGGGCAAAAGATCGAGTGGGCCGTCCAGAACGAGATCAACCTGGCTGGTCATAATTGAGTCTGCCACGGCCTTGCCACTTTTGGTGGTGACGGAAAAAATAATCCGGCAGTTATTGTAGCGGTTACGAAGACCGAGAATGAGGGGCTCCGCCGAGGTTGTCTCTCCGACCGAGAGTGCATGTATCCAGATTGTTGGAGCTTTGTCAGTTGAAGGTGAGATGGAAGCAATTTTTTTTCTCAGACCAAAGCCCAGACGTGAAAGAATCCTGGACCTATATTTAGAATTGCTGACCGCCACAATGAGCAGAATAGGAAAAAAAACGACTAGAAAGACAACCTGCAGCATATTATAGAGAATAAGCATAAAGCATTCAACCAATTACTGGGAGCATTTCCCTTGGGAAAAATCAATTTTTTATTTACACGTGCATCGCATTACTGCACAGTGGGGCTAGGTTACATCACAGGATGAACATAATACTCGTACAGGAAGAAGAAATACAGGGAAACTGTGTAAAGCTGAGAGACCATCGAGCTGAGCATATCGTCAAAGTTCTTCGGGCAGAGGCCGGGGAGAAGGTAAAGCTTGGTTGTATTAACGGGCCTCTGGGATATGCCACTATTGTTTCAATCAAGAAAAAATTCCCCTTTGAAGCAGAATTAGAAATTTGTCTTGTTGAGCCCATGCGGGCAAAGCCGCACCTTGATCTCATCCTTGCTCTTCCAAGGCCCATCATGCTCAAACGCATTCTCAGTCAGGTAACTGCACTTGGGGTGGGCACGATACATCTTGTAAACGCCAAAAGAGTAGAAAAAAGCTTTTGGGAAGCCTCAATCCTTGATCCTCTTGAGTATAATTTGCACCTGCTCCAGGGGTTGGAGCAGGCCGTAGACACCCGTGTGCCAGAAGTCCAGATCCATACAAAGTTTAAGCCGTTTGTTGAAGATTTTCTGCCTCAAGTGATAGGAGAATATGGCAGTTTAATTTGTGCTCACCCTCTTGGAAACAGACGTTTAACAGAAGTCATTAGCCGAGGCATGGATCGGGTGCTTCTTGCAATAGGTCCTGAAGGTGGTTGGGTTGATTATGAAGTGGATAAATTTCAGGAACAGCAGTTTGCCTGCTGTTCCATTGGTAACAGAATCCTGAAAGTGGACACAGCTGTTGTTGCACTTCATTCACAGATAACAGCATTGGGAGAAAACACCTGAAAAAAATCGTGAGAAGGAAATTACATAAAGGTCTATTAATGTAGTGGATTCGGTGTTCCTGGGTGGCCGGGTAGCCAGATTCCCCTTAATTCGTCACGAAGGTCCTCCCGTTCATTTTCTGCCAGAACTCCGAGGGAAAGTGCGAGGAAGGTCCATAGATTACTCACATAAAAATTACCATCAAAATGATGGGAGAGATCGTGAATCTGGGCATGGCAGTTTTGGCAGGGGGTTATGCAGTATGAGACCGGCAATGTTGATTTCCATTGGGCAGACATAGGTGCAACGCATACACATGGAACATAACCAGACCCACTTGTTTGCGCTCAACGCATCATCCATGCCCATGGCGGCCATGCGCAGGAATTTTCGGGGATCCATATCCAAAAGACCTGTTGCCGGACATCCTGCCGTACAGGCTCCACAGGTTAAACAAAGATTCAGGTTGCCGCCTTCTGGTAACTCCTGACATACTTTATCGAGAAGAGTCTGACGTTTTGCTGAGTCGATTCACTGTGCTTTACCCATGATTCTTCCCTGAACTATATGGCGCTTGTCTTATCCTGCCACAGCGGTTGACTGTGACAGGACTGTTTCTCGCCTGTGAGAAGTTTATGTCAGCAACCACATCCTCCAGAGCCGCAGGAGCCGGAACTGCAACCTCCTCCCACGTTCGGCAATGGATTTGCTGAAGTGATGGTAAAACCTGAACGACTTCCCGCATCGGCATAATCAACGGTAATACTACCACATTGTTCCAGGAGGTCCTTGGCGATAAGGAAGGTTAATTTCTCCTTGGCAAACAGCTCATCTGTTGCTTTTTCTTCATCAAGCGCCAGTCCAAGTGAGGGGCCTGAACAGCCGCCCTGCATCAAGGCGACTCTGAGTGATGAGGAGATATTATTGACCTGCATATATTCAACGAGTTTCTCGCTTGCGAGAGTGGTAACTTCCAGCATGTTGTTTCCTTTACATTTGATTTTTGTCGTACCTAGTAGGATATTTTGGGCTCTGAGTTTATCTCTTCTGCGTTAGGGAAGAATATTTAGTCCAGAGATGCGGATCCCCGCTAAGGGGCTTCAATAACCATTTTCAAGGGTAGACCGTTTAAGACACATGTTAATGGACAGAGTTGCTGTAAACTCACGGAAAAATAACGTTGAGTTCACAGCTATGAGACAATTAAAGTATCAACGGGTTGATCAGGAGTCAAGAAATGCTTTTCGATATTTCCTATCTAATATATAGGTTAATCCTATGCGTAGAGTTTGATGAATTGCAATGATGAATTCAGAAACTAAGGTCGATGCGGTAACCGCTAGAATTTTACAGTGTCTCGAATTAGCCGGGAGGTCCAGATACCATTCTGGCTAAAATGTGTCGTGGAGATGAGGCGCGACAATAAGTACGAGACTGATTTTGTTTCACTTTCTTATTAATAGAAAGGCTCTGTGAGGGGGAATTAAATTCAACCTCCAGGTCAACAGAGTAACCCGTGGGAGGCCCGGAGAAATCCTCGATACAAAGGTTGAAACGAAAAAATATTGTCCGATCTGTTGCAAGATAAAATCAATAATTGTTGGAGATAATCCGAATCAGATCATAAGAAGCCTGACGACCATAACCTTTCAGTCTTATGCGATATTTAGCCCCATCGTCTAGGTATATTTCCAGCATGGCAAACTGGTTGTCATAATCAGCGTCAAATCCCTCTTTTGTGCTGGTGTCTTTCCAGGGGCGTTGGTCACTTACCCCAACGTTTCCGTTCATGACAATGTAGTGGATTCCTTTAATGTTTGCATAGCCTCCGGCGTGGTCATGTCCTGAGAGTACCGCTAGGACTCTGCCGGAGTCTTCCAGGATTTTACGCACGTCAGAAGCGTTTTTGATGTTATGGTCCTGTTCATCGACACGGTCCAGAGTCTGATGGGTGAAAATCACGGATGGCAGAGAGGTGGCAGCAAGATCTTTTTTCAACCATTCCAGTTCCTGCGGTGGTATGAATGTGTCCTTCCAGGTCCAGAAAGAATCTTCAGGGGTGTTCGTATCATAGGGGCGATGGGGGAATGTGGGAGTGTAGCCGGCATCAAGTACGACAAAATGAACCCCGCCTTTGTCCCAGGAGTACCAGGTCTGGCCCTGAGGTATTCCTGTGTTTTCGATTGATTCGAGGAAAAAATCACGGGTAAGATTGTCGAATTCGTGATTACCAAGAACATGATAATGTGGTCCAAAGGAACTGAAAAGTTTTTCGATTTCTTCAAGATTTTGTACAGGGTCAGTGCCTTCGGTGATGGTGTCAACAAAGTCGCCCATTTCGATGACAAAATCAGGTTTTTCCTGCTTCATGGTAGTAACAAATTTTTCCATTTTCCCCAGAGAAGCAGAATATTTACGGGTCGCGGTGTCAGCTTTTGTGGCGTGGTGCGTGTCGGTGATAATGCCAGCTTTTACCATGGGAGTGCTTATCATTGCATTACCACTTCTCGGTAAGCCAAGTCCGGCGGCTATCCCTAAGCCTGCTGCGGCCGTGGTTCCGAGAAATTTCCGACGGTTCAGATCCATTGTGTTCTCCTTAGTGCGAATACTTGATGAAAAGATCTGAGATCATTGACCTCATTTTAATTGTTCTATAGGTAGTGGTGATACCCTTTTTCCCAATGGGCCTAACTTGAACTGTAAAAGTTATATTATATTCGGTGGCTTGGTATAGTTTCGTTAAATCTCAACGTTATAATGTAAGAGCAGGGGGCTGTGAACTGTTTGCTCTAACGGTGAAGATACCGTTGTTGAATTTGGTTATTTTTGTAGAATCGAAAAGTTCAATGAGAAAACTTCAGATACTTGAACTCAACTGTATATTAACACGTTACATAAAGAGCCGAAAAGCTCTTAAAACCGCCTGTTGATTTTCCTTAGTCGCAAGGGATATCTTGCAGCCAAAGTGAGGTGAAGTCAGCCCCTGGAGCGTGTTTTTGCAGTCGACAAGCAACTGGAGAAAGGGCTATTGCCTGAGGGCGGGGTTGACGCAGACCGGGAGATGGGTTTTTAATTGGGTGGCCTGGAAATGACAATTCAGAAGACAAAGTACACTTTAAGCGGATGAATTTTACTTAAGATTGCAGGGGAAATCATGTCTAAGGTTTTGATAGTTAAAGGTCATTTTCTGTACACCAGAACCGCTGAGAAATTTACAGTTCACAAAGACAGTTTTCTCGTCGCCGTAGATGGTCAGGTGGAAGGCATTTATCCGGTTTTACCCGAGAGGTTTAAGGAAAAACATGTTCAGGATTACGGAAACAGGCTTATCATTCCCGGCTTTGTCGACCTTCATCTCCATGCTGCCCAGTTTCTACAGTGCGGGATTGGGATGACCAAACAACTTTTAGATTGGTTGGAAGATTATACATTTGATCTTGAAAAAGAGTTTAGAGACGAAGATTTTGCCAAAAGCGCGTACTCTTGTTTTGCCCGAAAACTTTTAGCCAGCGGCACACTCAGGGCCTGTGTTTTTGCCTCCTCATCAACGACAGGAACCGAACTGCTCTTTGAAATTCTAAAAAATACAGGAATTGGTGCATATGTTGGAAAGGTTAACATGGACCGAAATGCTCCTGCCTGTATCACAGAGACCACTGAGGATTCTTTAAAGGGAACCATATATCTCATAGAAAAATACCAAAATGAACGATTGGTAAAACCAATTATAACCCCACGGTTTGCACCGACATGTTCTGACGAATTATTAAAGGGTCTCGGGGATATTGCACTCCGGTATAATGTACCTGTTCAGTCACATCTCTCTGAGAATATTGATGAAGTACAATGGGTTCAGCGTCTCTTTACCTCAGCAGAGCATTACTCGGATGTGTATTTTAAAAACAACCTATTTGGACAGACCAAGACACTTATGGCCCATGCAATCTATTTGAGTGAAGATGAGAAAATACTGGCCTTGGAAAATGGTCCTGTTCTGGTGCATTGTCCTGACTCCAACCTAAATGTCCGCAGCGGAATCATGCCAGTGAGAGAGTATTTGAATAGAGGAATTAAGGTTGGTCTGGGAAGTGATATTGCCGGAGGCCATAAAATTGGTCTGAATGAAGCAATGGTTCGTGCAGTACAAATGTCAAAACTGATTAATCTCGACAATGACGAATTAGCCCCCTTAACTCTTGCGGAAGTTTTTTATATGGGGACCAAGGCTGGGGGTAGCTTTTTTGAAAGAACAGGTAGTTTTGAAAAAGGCTATATGTTCGACGCCCTGGTTGTTGAAGATGAACCGATGGTTGCTGAAAAGTATTCCGTTGAAGACCGGCTTGAAAAATTTATCTACACTGGAGATGATCGCAATATCCTTGCAAGATATGTTGAAGGAGTGCGTTTAGAACAATAGGTTCAGATTGTTGGAGGTTCATTCGTTCACTATAAACTGATAGTACAAGATGTTCTTTCTCGCTGTTTCTTTTCTGTCTTAGACATTTTATCTCTATAAAATATTCAAGTTCATTCAGAGAGTTTTGAAATTAACTCGGGGACAGTTGTTCATCGCTTTCCCTTGACTTCGCCGTATCGTATATCTATTTTGATGTTAAATTATTCGATGTCGAAATAATGGGGGAGAAATTGAAACACAATAATCCGCAGGAAGATCAACGAGACGCGCTGAATGTATATGTCAAGCTCATGCGAGCAAGCAATAGGGTGACAACTCGAATTCATGGGCATCTCAAAGACGATAACCTGACCATCAGCCAGTTCGGGGTACTTGAGGCTTTATATCACTTAGGGCCACTTTCCCAGGGAGAATTGGGTTTGAAGATATTAAAGAGCAACGCAAATCTGACGACCGTGGTCGACAGTCTGGAAAAAAAATCATTAGTCGTGCGCGAAAGATTTGGTGATGATCGTCGCAGGGTTACTGTCAATCTTACAGAGGCTGGCAGAAAACTTATTGCCAGAGTCTTTCCCCGTCATGCAGAGATAGTTGCACGGGAGTTTAATTTTTTAACTGTTGAAGATAAAACTGCTCTTGCAAAGATCTTGAAGAAATTTAAATAAATTTTTTGGTTCAATGGATTTGATATCAAGGCAGGTACGGGCCTGTTTTAAAAATTCTACAGGGATCAGGAGTGTGCAATGAAGAGCGATTACCACAAAAATGAATCGAGGGGACTTGCTGATCACGGCTGGCTTGTAAGCAGGCACACTTTCAGTTTTGCGGATTATTATAATCCGGAGCGTATGAATTTTGGTCTGTTGCGAGTACTCAATGATGACATTGTAAAACCAGCAATGGGTTTTGCCACGCATCCCCATGACAATATGGAGATAGTATCTATTCCACTCTCCGGTTCTCTGCGGCATCAGGACAGTATGGAGAACAAACACATCATCTCAACGGGTGAAGTACAGATCATGTCAGCTGGAAGCGGGTTGACCCATTCGGAATACAATAATTCTCCTGTAGAAGATGTGAATTTTCTGCAAATATGGGTGCTGCCCAGAAACAGGGATATTGCTCCGCGGTATGGTCAAAAATTATTTGACCTATCTGAGAGACGGAACAGGTTCCAGGTACTTGTGTCACCCCGAGCCTCTGAGAAAACAATTTGGATTAATCAGGACGCCTGGTTTTCGCGAGCAGATATAGACGTTGGACAACAGGTGAGGTATGAGAAACATAACAAAGAATACGGTGTCTACTTCTTTATTATTGAAGGTAACGTCAGTATAGATGGGAACGCGTTGAATCGGCGGGATGGGCTCGGTCTGCATGGGCGTGAAGTTCATACGGTTCTTGCAGCAACCAGTGCAGAAATCCTGGCAATTGAAGTTCCATTAACCCAGTAACAAATATGAAAGTTAAGGAGAAAAAATGAAACCATTACACATTTTAGGGATATGTGGCAGTCTACGCCGGAATTCAACTAATCTCGGCCTGCTGAGATACGCTCAGGTGAATGCTCCCGAAGGTCTGAAAATTGAGCTGGCTGATCTAAAGGATGTGCCTTTTTACAATGCAGATATTCAGGAGGTTCCAGTATCTGTACAGAGACTGAAAAATAGTTTTGACAGGGCTGAAGCCCTGTTGTTTGGCTGCCCGGAATATAACTATTCCCTTGCACCAGCCCTGAAGAACGCACTCGATTGGGCTTCGCGTGTACCTGATAACTACCTGCTTGCCGGAAAACCTGTTGCGATAATGGGAGCGGGAGGTGGGGTGGGCACAGCAAGGGCTCAGTATCATCTCAGACAAGTATGTGTGTACCTGGATCTTCATCCTCTGAATAAGCCGGAGATTTTCAGCAACGCTTTTAGTGGCAGCTTTGATGAACAGGGTAACCTCGTTGATCCCAAAATACAGGAATTGATCATCCAGCAATTACAGGCCTTACAGGCTTGGGCTAAAAGGCTCCGGGCATAAATTCCAGTATTTCAATCATCAGGCCTGGGTTACGTTTTTGTCCGGGCCTCTGATATTTTTGAACACCACGGTATAGACCACCGCGAAGATAACTCCTTCTACGCAGCTCCTGAAAACCAATTCTATAGTAAAAGCCTCCTGGTAAATGTCTGTGCATCTTCCACCGAACAGCCCCTGTACTGCAGGATCAAAAGCTCCGCTACAGACCAAAGCAATTGTGTTTCTTGTTGGATACTGGTGACTGACGTAGTCAGAACTTTTGGGGCGCAGATCGAAAAGAATAAGATTTTTCATAGCTCCATGATCCCGAAGGTTTGAGCCGTAAATGGCTGATGTGCATTGATCTGGGTTGTGAGGTGAAAAATGAGTGAATGGCGACCGACGAGCTGTGTCCTGTGTGCTCAGAATTGCGGAATCCTGGTGCAGGTGGAGAATAATCTGATTGTCAAGGTGAAAGGAGAACCTGATAATCCGAGGAGCAAAGGCTATCGGTGTCGGAAAGGTCAGAAAATCGCAAAATTTCAACATCATAAAGAACGCATGACTGTGCCGCTCAAAAAGACGGCCGGCGGATGTGTAGAAATTTCCTGGGAAAAGGCGCTGTCTGAGATAGGTGAAAAGTTTCGAACTATCGTTGACCCTCTTTGTAATTGTCGTCGTATTGATGGGCCGGTTTTTAAGGCACTGTTTTTTTAAACAGGATCGCTTTCTTTGTTGCTGTAGTGGTGATAACGTCAAAAAAAAACTGTAAAAATTATTATTTCCTAAAACATTGAAGCAATTATTGACAATTGCATACATTTTCGCTCTATATGATCCTGGTTGGACCAAGTGGTATTTTTTAGTGATACCGTAGGTGGTGATTTGATAATACGAAATAAAGGTGGAGCATGGATCAAGTATCTGGAGTACTTAAGAAAATAGTGGGAGGAAGTCTGGTTAAACAGATCTTGGCAGGCATTGTTGCGGGAGTTGGTCTAGCACTCGTTGCACCTGATGCCGCTGTTTCTGCAGGGTTATTGGGAGAGATTTTTGTTGCTGCATTGAAAGCGGTTGCGCCAATTCTTGTTTTTGTGATTGTTCTAGCTTCAATTGCAAATCAGAAGACTGGTGACAACACCAATATGCGTACTATTATACTGCTTTATCTGGTTGGAACGTTTATGGCGGCCCTTACGGCTGTTGGCATGAGTTTTCTTATGCCAACCACGTTGACTCTGGTTGCAACAGACATCAGTATCTCTCCTCCTAAGGGGATTGGACAGGTGTTGCATACCCTGCTGTTTAAGATCATAGATAACCCTGTTAATGCTTTGTCGACAGGTAATTTTATTGGGATTCTCGCCTGGGCACTTGCCCTTGGGTTTTTCTTCAAAAACAGTGGCGAGCATGTCAAAAGCCTTTTAAATGATATCTCAGGTGCAGTGTCAGGAGTGGTTAAACTTGTTATTCGATTTGCACCAGTCGGAATATTTGGCCTCGTTTCACAGACAATTGCAACGACGGGTTTTTCAGCTTTTGCAGGATATGGTCAGCTTCTGGAGGTTCTTTTAGGTTCAATGCTGATCATTGCCCTGATTGTAAACCCCATCATTGTTTTCGTCATGACCAGAAAAAATCCTTATCCTCTGGTCTTTACCTGTCTTCGTGAGAGCGGAGTGACTGCTTTTTTCACCAGAAGCTCAGCTGCAAATATTCCGGTTAATATGGAGCTTTGCAAAAGGTTGAAACTTCATGAAGATACCTATTCCGTTTCAATCCCCCTCGGGGCAACAATTAATATGGCCGGTGCAGCGATTACCATAACTGTTCTGTCGCTTGCCGCGGCTCATACTCTTGGAATTGAAGTAGATATGGCAACTGCGTTGTTGCTCAGCCTTGTTGCTAGCTTGTCAGCGTGCGGTGCATCAGGAGTAGCTGGTGGGTCTCTCTTGCTTATACCTCTTGCCTGTGGTCTTTTTGGAGTTCCCAATGAGATCGCGATGCAGGTGGTCGCCGTCGGGTTTATTATCGGAGTTATTCAAGATTCAGCGGAAACTGGTTTGAACAGTTCTACGGATGTCCTCTTTACCGCGGCTGCAGATAAAAGCGTGGTTCTGGATGGCAGTGTGCTTTGTGGAGAGCCTGTCAAGGTTAAGGTGGGATAATTTTTATGGTTTGAAACGTGCCGTGTGAAGGTCACCTTTATGCAGCGCGCTCCTGTCTGTTGGCAAACTGAAAAGTGCTGTCTTTGTTTCCGTTTGATTCACCTGAAATGGGGCCTAATCGCAGAAGGCAAGGTGGATATTCTGATCTTTTTCTGGGATTCGATGCAGCCCCAGCCCCATGTGTCGATGTGAGAGCTCTTCTGCGTTTGGCAGTATTCTGTACCATTCTCACAGCGTGTAATCGTTTCACGGGGATTTCGTAATTTCTCTCCCACTCGTCGAGTCGGAATACAAGGTGAAACAGAACGATTTTGCCGAGTATATAAAACGTGAAATTACATGAGAAAAAACGTGTATCGTTCTTCTTTTGTGTTGTTTTCGTAGGTACTCTCTACCCGTTTTTCGGGTAGAGTAGGGGCGGATGTTGGTGCTTACGAGCGGTAGGCGGGGATCCCGGTCACCGCCTCACCGATGATGAGGGTGTGCATGTCATGGGTGCCTTCGTAGGTATAAACGGACTCCAGATTGGCTGAATGGCGCATGATGGGGTATTCTCCCATGATACCGTTTGCGCCCAGAATGGTCCTTGCTGTTTTGGCGATGTCCATTGCAACTTTCACGTTGTTCCTTTTTGCCATGGATACCTGTGCCGGGGTGTAGGTTCCTTTATCTTTGAGTCTGCCAAGCTGGAGGACGAGGAGCTGGCCTTTAGTCAGCTCGGTTACCATGTCGGCCAGCTTTTTTTGCTGGAGCTGAAAGGAGGCAATCTTTTTATCAAACTGGACCCGCTGCAATGCGTATTCAAGGGCTGTCTGATAACAGTTATCAGCGGCTCCCAGTGCGCCCCAGGCGATGCCATACCTTGCCTGGGTAAGGCAGCTCAGAGGTGCCTTGAGGCTTTTTGCTTTAGGGAGCATACATTTTTTTTCATCAACAATGACATTATCGAGGACAAGTTCTGAGGTGACAGAGGCTCGAAGGCTCCATTTGCCTTTCATGCGCACTGTGCTAAAGCCCGGGCTGTCCTTTTCCACGAGAAAGCCACGGATGCCGTTTTCCGTACTGGCCCAGACAATAGCCACATCGGCGATGGAGCCGTTGGTGATCCACATCTTGGCTCCATTTAAGGTCCATGTGCCATCCCCGTTTGCAACCGCCTTTGTTCTCATGCCCGAAGGATTTGAACCAAAATCAGGTTCCGTCAGGCCAAAGCAGCCGATGGCATCACCTGCGGCCATTTTCGGCAGCCAGTACTGTTTCTGGTCGTCACTGCCGTAGGTAAAAATGGGGTACATGACAAGGGAACCCTGGACAGAGGCGAAACTTCGTATTGCAGAGTCGCCACGTTCCAGCTCATACATCAGGATGCCGTAAGCTACATTGGAAAGTTCGGCGCAGCCGTATTCTTCAGGAAGATTAGGGCCAAGAAATCCAAGGCCACCCATCTTTTTTACCAGGTGAAGAGGGAACTCTTCTTTCTGGGCGTAGTCATCTATAAAAGGGATGACCTCAGCGTTAACAAATTCTCTGGCTGTCTGCTGTACCAGTTTTTCTTCATCACTGAGCAAGTCACGCAGATGCATGTAGTCAGTAAAATCCACAGTTCCACTCATTGTTGCTTCCTTTTTGGTGTAAAGTTTGCGGCAAGGTCAGCGGGTACGGTCTATTGTTGTGTTACTACCCGTTGTATGATCTGGATCACGGTATCAACTTCATCCTTTGTTATGACAAGATGGGGGCGAAAACGGATACTTTTTTCACCGCAGCCAACGAGCAAAAGTTTTTCCTTTACAAGTGATGCCAGAAAACTGTCTCTTGTTGCTTTGTCTTTGAGGTCAAAGGCGCACATCAGACCTTTTCCACGGGGATTCGAGATGATATCCGGATAATTTCCGGCAAGTTGTTCTAATCCCTCTAGCAACTCTACACCTCGCCTGCAAGCATTATCGACCAGCTTTTCTTTCTCAATGATTTTAAGAATTGCAGAACATCTTACCATGTCGATGAGGTTGCCCCCAAAGGTCGAATTAATTCGACTGGGTTCCGTGAAAACGTTGCTATCGATCTTGTCAAGACGCCTGGATGCAAGTATTCCGCACACCTGGGTTTTTTTGCCAAAGCTGATAATATCAGGCTGTATGCTGAAGTGTTCATGGGCCCAGAATTTACCTGTAAGTCCGACTCCACTCTGGACCTCATCCATGACAAAGAGGATGTCGTTTTCGTCGCAAATTCTTCTTAACTCGATGAAAAATTCATTTCTGAAGTGGTTGTCGCCGCCTTCCCCCTGGATCGGTTCTATGATGAGTGCTGCTATATCTGGTCCGTGCTGGGTTATTGCATCTTTAATTTCACCAAGAGCCATTTTTTCAAGCTTTATGGTTTCTTCAATTGTTTGTTGTGTAAGAGGAAAAGAGAGCTTGGGGTTGGTGACTCGAGGCCAGTTGAATTTGGGGAAATATCTTGTCTTACGAGGGTCTGCAGTGTTGGTGAGTGAAAGGGTGTAGCCGGAGCGCCCGTGGAATGCCTGTTTGAAATGGATAACCTGATGGCCACATTCGCTGGTGTGGCCATTTTTGAAGTTGAGTTTCACCTTCCAGTCAAAGGCGGCTTTCAGGCCGTTTTCAACCGCGAGGGCACCTCCTTCTATGAAAAAGGCATGGGGAAGGTAGCTGGGGATGGCGATTTGTTCGAACGTCTCGAGAAAGTCCGCCATCGGTTCGGTGTAGATATCGGAGTTAGCAGGTTTTTGTATGGCTGTTTTACCCAGCATATCAGAAATTTCCAGCAGGGCTGGATGGTTAAAGCCAACGGCCATAGAGGCAAACATGGAAAAGCAGTCAAGATAGCGATCCCCGTTTCTCTTGTCGACAAGCCAGCTCCCATGTGAGGCATCCAGGTCGACAATGATATCCATTCCATCTGCCTGGAGATGCCTTCGGAGAATGCTTTTAACCTCGGTTGCTTTTACCACGATTTCTCCTTTGCATTAATCAATATTAAAGCGAATCCCCTGAGCGAGAGGCAGGTTATTCCCGTAGTTGATGGTCACGGTCTGTCTGCGCATATAGGCTTTCCAGGCGTCGGAGCCGGATTCTCGGCCCCCACCTGTCTCTTTTTCACCACCAAAGGCTCCGCCTATTTCGGCACCGGAGGTCCCGATGTTTACATTGGCAATACCGCAGTCTGAACCACGACTACTCAAAAAGCGTTCGATCTGATTGTTATTTGTACTGAAGATGGCAGAAGAGAGCCCCTGACTGACCCCATTGTTTATGGCTATTGCGTTTTCGACTGGTCCTTCGTATTCAAGAAGATACACAATAGGGGCAAATGTCTCTTCACTGACAATGGCGGCACTGCTGGCAATTTTGACAATTGTCGGCTCGACATAACAATGGGATTCGTAGCCTTCCCCTTTGAGCTGGTTGCCACCAAAGAGGATTTCTCCACCTTGTTTTACAATGGTCTTGATGGCTTTCTGGTAGGCTTTTACGGCGTCTTTATCTATGAGCGGTCCCATGTGGTTGATATCAAGCAGTGGGTTGCCAATTTTTACACTTTTATAGGCAGCAAGGAGGTGTTCTGTTACTTCAGCCATACGCGTGTTGTGGACAATCAGCCGCCTGGTCGAGGTACATCTCTGTCCTGTCGTGCCAACGGCTCCAAAGACTGCCGCGGGAATAGCAAGTTTCAGATCAGCGTGTTCGGTTAAAATGATACCGTTATTGCCACCCAGCTCGAGAATTGTTTTTCCAAGCCTGTCGGCAACCGTTTTGGCAGCGATTTTACCTGATGGTACAGAGCCGGTGAAAGAGATAAGGGGAATTCGTTTGTCTTCGATTATCTTTTTACCGACACTTTCACGATCCCCGACAATAAGAGAAAAAATGCCCTCGGGGAGGTTGTTTTGATCGAGGACCCTGCCAATGATTTTGTGCAGAGCAATGGCAGAAACGGGGGCCTTGGAGGATGGTTTCCAGATGGTGACATCCCCGCAGATTGCCGCAATCATGGCATTCCAGCCATAGACGGCCATGGGAAAGTTAAAGGCGGTGACGATGCCGACGATGCCAAGAGGATGGTATTGCTCAAACAGCCTGTGGTCGGGGCGTTCTGAAACTGTGGTCATGCCATAGAGCATTCGGGATTGACCAACGCAATAATCGCAGATGTCAATTAATTCCTGAACCTCCCCAAGACCTTCCTGGAGGGGTTTCCCGGTTTCGTAAGATATGAGCGTGCCAAGGGGAAGTTTGAAATCGCGGACCCGCAGGCCAATTTGCCGGACAATTTCTCCACGTTGTGGTGCCGGCATGGCCCTCCAGGTCAAAAAAGTCTTCTCTGCCTGCACGATGATCTCTTCGCAGTCTTTTTGCGTGGCTTTGGTGACGTGGGCAAAGGTCTCGCCATCGACAGGTGAGGTGACGGGCAGTTTTTTTCTGCCATTATTCCCCAGCCATTTGGTACCAGTGGAGGCACCTGACATCACTTTTTCCAGATACAGTTCGTCAAGAAAATTCATTTGGCCCTCGGTCCGTTTAAATTGTTTTAATTGTTATGTAAATATCGTACTGGTCTCTGTTTGAGTCAAGTCTGTTTGTTACTCCCCACCGGATTAATTGCCGGTATGAGCAACATTTGTGTAATAATTTAACTATATTTATTATGTCGTTGTATTATTGAAGAAATTGAATATTTTTTGGGCGATTTCCGGGCCGATCCCCTGCACTTCACACAGATCGTCAACAGTTGCAGTTTTTACCCGCTTCAGACTTCCCATGTGTTTGAGGAGCTGTTTCTTTTTTTCTGCGCCAATACCGGGAATACCATCCAGTTCAGATGTCAGGGTGGCTTTGTTACGTAGTTTTCTGTGGAAGGTGACACCATAGCGGTGAGACTCATCCCTGATACGCATGAGGTAGAGAATGATGGGGTTGTGTGCGGGGAGGATTATGGGGTTTTTCCGTTCGGGTTTATAGAGCTTTTCCCCCTCAGACTCCTTTTCTTTGGCAATACCGATCCAGTCGATATCTTCTGTTATCCCAAGTTCTTTGGCGACCGCCATGGCCATCCCGAGCTGCCCCTTACCACCATCCACCACAAACATATCAGGCAGTGTATCTTCTTCAAGGCCGCGGGAGAGTCGTCGTTCAAGAACCTCCTTCATCATGGCGTAATCGTTTGGTCCATCTACGGTCTTTATTTTGTAGTGTCTGAAGTTTGCAGAGTCCTTTTCACCCTTGGTAAAACAGACAAGCGAGCCAACCGCCTGCTGACCACTGATATTGGAAATATCCAGACATTCAATGCGGTCGGGTGCGCGGTCAAGGTGCAGGGTTCTGCACATCGATTTACTTAAATGTTCCCAGGAACTCTTTTTCTTTTCTTTTTCTTCAAAGCTCTGCTGCGCATTGGCATTGGCCATGGCCACCAGCTGCATTTTCTCACCACGCTTAGGGATGTGAAGTTCAACCTTTGTCGTTGATTTGTCGCTGAGAAAGTCGCTTTGCAACTCCAGATCAGCAGGTTCAAAGGGGAGGAGTATCTCCGAGGGAACAACGACTTCATCGGTATAAAACTGAGTCAGGACCTGGGATAGGATTGAGGCGTCGTCGCCATAGGTATCTGCTAAAAAAAAGGAGCGGCTACCATTGATAAGACCATCCCGTATGAAAAGCAGGGCCACTGCCACCGCGGCATCCTTTCGGGCAAAGCCAAAAACGTCCTGGTCTTTAGTGTGGCTGGCGGAAATAACCTGTTTTTCGAGGGTTCTGGAAAGGGCCGATACTTGATCTCTCAAAGATGCCGCCTTTTCAAAGTCAAGAATGTCGGCAGCCTCCTGCATCTGGCTCTGCAGGGATTGGATCAAATCCCGGTTACGCCCCTCAAGGAGCATAATGATTTTCTTTACATGTTCCATGTACAGTTGGCGGTCAGCATTTCCGGCACAGGGGGCAAGGCATTTGCCGATCTGGCGGTTCAGGCAGGGGCGGTCTCTTTTTTTGAGCTGGCTTCCTTTGCAGTTTCTGAGGGGAAACAGTGAAGAAATGAGCCTCAGGGTTGACCACATGGCACTTGATGACGAGTAGGGTCCAAAGTATCTCGCCTTGTCTCTTGTCTTTCTTCGTGCCATGTGAACTCTTGGCCATTCTTCCTGGGTGGTTACTCTGATGTAGGGATAGTTTTTATCATCACGCAGGATGATATTGTATTTTGGTTTGTGTTTTTTGATGAGTGACGCTTCGAGAATTAACGCCTCTTTTTCTGTATTGGTGAGTAATATGTCAACCTTGCTGATCTTTTGCAGCAGGATGCTTGTCTTGTTGTGTTCCGCTGCTGAGAACCTGGCGTAGGATGAGAGGCGTTTGTGAAGATCCTTGGCCTTACCCACATAGAGTACGGTGGATTTTGTGTCCTGCATGATATATACCCCGGGACTGTGAGGGGCGGAGGAGAGAATTGACTGTGGGAACATTTTATCTTGAAGGTGTGTTATGTTTTCTTGGTAACGTATTGTATATTGGTTTTTATTGGCTTGTGCTGCTTTAGTGTTAATGGGTCAGTCAGTATCGTCTGCTGTGCGAATCGAGCCTTGGATCAAGATCGGTTCACGAAGGCCACCTTGAAGATCTATCGTGCTACGGGAATACGTTACAGCATATTTTCGAAAAGAGCACTTCCGACAAAAAAGAGATTAGGGATTTACAATAGCAGAAATCTCTTGTAATTTTTCTCCAGTAACACGACATAACTCACAGGTGGTAACGTATACTCCGTTACTGAAAAGGGAATGCGGTGAAAATCCGTAACGTGGGGCCAGCGCTGTAAGCGGGGACAACGACAGCAAGATACCACTGTTCCGGTTGTTTTGGAACGGGAAGGTGCCGTCTGAGAATGATCCGTAAGTCAGAAGACCTGCCTGTAAGAAATAGACTTTCCTGTCCGTAAAAAAGTCCGTATCACGCTTGGCCGTGATGCGGACTTTTTTATTGCCCGTGGGCAGGTGAATACAATGGAGAATGAAATGAAAACACAGATTGAATGGGCAAATGAAGGAATGGTCACCTCTCAAATGCAGCAGGTAGCAGACGATGAAGGGTATACCGGAGAAGAGATCAGAATGCGGGTTGCCAAAGGGCATATTGTCATCCCGGGTTCTCAGGTCCGCCCCCAGCAAAAAGTTGTAGGAATCGGTAAGGGGTTAAGGACAAAAATAAACGCATCAATAGGTACATCGTCAGACATATCTGATGTTGAACTTGAAATACGAAAGGCGAAAATTGCCGAGCATGAAAAGGTCGACACCCTGATGGAGCTTTCAACAGGCGGGGATCTTGATGCCATCCGCAGAGCAGTGCTCGCCAGTTGCTCCTTGCCTGTGGGGAATGTCCCTTTGTATCAGGCCTTTGCAGAAGCCACCAGAAAGTATAGAAATCCCAATAAACTCGACCCTGAATATCTCTTTGAGCTCATAGAGCGTCAACTGCAGGATGGTATCAGTTTTATGGCGATCCACTGTGGTATCAACAGGTTTTCCATCGAACGGCTGCGCAAGCAGGGATTCCGTTATGGTGGCCTTGTCTCTAAAGGCGGCACTTTTATGGTCTCATGGATGGAGTACAACAACCAGGAAAATCCACTCTATGAGCAGTTTGACAGGGTCTGCGACCTGATGAAACAATACGACGCGGTGTTGTCTCTTGGCAATGGTATCCGTGCCGGTGCGATTCATGACAGCCATGACCGGGCTCAGATGGCGGAGATGATCATTAACTGTGAACTTGCAGAGCTTGGCAGAAATATGGGCTGCCAGATGATGGTTGAGGGTCCGGGGCACGTCCCCATGGATGAAATCCAGGGTAATATCATGCTGGAAAAGGCGATGAGTGGCGGTGCTCCCTATTATGTGCTTGGGCCGTTGCCCGCCGACACCGGGGCAGGTTATGACCATATTACCGCAGCAATTGGCGCTGCCCAGTCCGCCTGGCATGGAGCTGACCTTATCTGTTATATCACCCCGGCAGAGCATCTCGCCCTGCCCACTGAAGATGATGTCCGTGAAGGGGTGAGGGCGACAAGGCTCGCTGCCCGCATTGGTGATATTGCTAAATATCCGGAAAAAAGAGAGGTGGAAAAGAGAGCCGCCATCGCCCGTCGGGACAGCAACTTCGAAGAGTACTTCCGGCTTTCAATGTTTCCGGAAAAGATGACAGAGGTGCGTAATAGCAGAAAACCTGAAAACGAGTCCACATGTACGATGTGCGGTGATTTCTGTGCCATGGAACGAGGCTTTTCACTCTTTGAAAAAGATATTACCGGTGATAAATGCTCACAGAAAAAGAAACTGGCAGTTGAAGTCTGATATGGTCTAAAACCGCTGTATGATTTCTTGATTGTAAAAATGTCGAGATTTATACCTTGTTGAAATAAAAAGTGCAACAGAGTCCGGAGACAGCCGTATCCAGGGGGATGGAGTCCTCGTCGGCTGGTCCGGACCTATCTGTTTGCCGTATTTCAACGCTGCAAAACAGTCAGAAACAACCTGGCTACTACCTCGCTTTCAATGCACTGTTTTCTGCACGAGTATGCAAAATTATCGAGGTGTATATGGCACAGTTATTTTTGAGCTAGGATGATGGAGGCAATCTCTTTGTTGACGATCTCATCAAGCTCTTTAAATGAGGTGGTCATACCAATATCATACCGGCCGGACTCAAGGAGCTCAACACGAACGACGTAACCGATAAGGATGACAGGTTTCTTGCCCGATGCAAGCTGTATCTGTACGGAAATAAGAGAGCCAAGTGGAAGTGAACTGTCATTTTCAAACAGGATGCCTCCGACACAGATATCCTTGCTGGTTGCATCGAGTGTGGGGCCATCTGAGAAGTTTAACTCTTTTGTACGTATCTGCTCGTCAATCTTGACCCTGAGGTAGCGGCGCTTTTCTTTTTTATAGTGAGAAATTCTGTTTTTCCCGGCGCCTTTGGCAAGGTACATGGCGCTGTCGGCCATTTCTACTAAATCCTGCGGATTTTCACTGTTAAATGGGTAGGAGGCAATACCACCGCTGATGGTTACACGGCATGGTTTACCCAGGAAGGTAAATTCGAGGTCGGCAATTTTCTGACGCAGCCGTTCAGCAAAAAAATAAGAACTTACATTGTCTGAGTGGGTGAGAAGAAGAATAAACTCTTCACCTCCAAAACGGGCTGCTATGTCACTGTCACGCTTTTCAGACAGAATCACATTTGCAATGTTTTGCAGAACCTTGTCTCCTGCTTTGTGACCGTGGGTATCGTTAACCCGCTTGAAATTGTCGATGTCGAAAAACAGTACTGTGAAATCTTCTTTATATCTTTTGGCCAGGGCCACCTGTTGATTGTAGGCCTCATCAAAATAGCACCTGTTGAACAGCCCTGTCAGTTTGTCATAGTGACTTTTTTCCAGGGTGTTTTCATACTCCGCTGTCTCGACAATTCGGGGGGTTTTTAGATAGTTCGTTTCATTTTGCAGGTAGTCACATAGAGCTGTAGTCAGGCCAATGGGACGATCCAGTTTTTCCATCATCTGAGCGCGGTATTTGATCAGGTTTTCCCAGTGGGAGGCACATGTATCAAGGGGCAGAATAATACCTGCGAGCATCTCGAAAGTCTGCTGAATTGAGGTGGGCCCATATGTCTTGCTTAATGCATGAACTTGCTTAATAAAAATATCGTCATTGGCGCTGTTTAACAGTGTATCCAAAAGAGTAATTTTTAGCTGTGATTGCATGTGACTCCTCTGGTAATGGACGTGGTCAGTAAACACCTTCGTATTGCTGATATTGCTCAGTAAACTATAATCAATAATCAAAAATGCGCATAGAATTCGTTTTCCTGGCAAATATATGCAAGCGGAAATAGCTGGGGGTGCATGGATGAAAATTTGCTACACAAGGAAGATACGATAGATCTGAAAAAATGGTGGGGTCGAAATAAGTAAGGCCCATTGACTGAAGGTAAGCGTGATTTGGAGAAAAATATGACGAACAGATGCACCTGGTGTGGTGATGAGCCCATCTATATCAATTATCACGACAGAGAATGGGGTGTTCCTCTGCATGATGAGCGCAGGCTTTTTGAGTTGCTTTGTCTTGAGGGAGCACAGGCCGGTTTGAGCTGGATTACTATTTTGAAAAAGAGAGATGGTTACCGGGAGGCATTTGATAATTTCGATACAGTAAAAATCGCAGGCTATACTGAAACCGATATAGAGCGGCTGAAAAATGATATACGAATAGTCCGGAACAGATTGAAAATTGAGTCGGTGATTAAAAATGCCCAATCTTTGCTCGAGTTGTACGAACAAGGGGAGAGTCTTGAGAGTTTTTTATGGAAATATGTGGACGGGACTCCCATACAAAACAGTTGGACAATGACTTCAGAGCTGCCATCGTCCACTGCAGTTTCAGAGCAGATGAGCAGGGATTTGAAAAAAAGAGGCTTTAAATTTGTCGGACCTACGATTTGCTATGCTCTCATGCAATCCATTGGCATGGTTAACGATCATCTTGTTGGTTGTTATAGATATAAGGAGGTGAGGGCAATGGGTGCATAACAGATATCGTTTTTTCTGGAAAAATGCGGATATTATCAATAAAATATTATACTTGGGCAGTTCTTTCAGGAATGGATTCGAGGTAGGCGGATTGTAATTTCCTTTTGTTTATAGAATTTTTCATGATACCATTGCAAAACAGTCGATTTCGAAATTGGGCACATTTATTTATAGTTACCTCGTGAATATGTCAGTAAAAAAGTCAAAGGTTGTCGCAAATATCAAGAAAAACAGGCTCTATATCACGGTCGCTGATAGATTGTCGAAGAAGGAAATTGACAGTCTCTACACCGAGATTCGATTTTGTGTGGTGGACCTGCAACCTGGTTTTGATGTGATTACCGATTTTTCCGCCTGCACAATTGGAGTACTGAGCGGCCTTCCCACCTTTAGAAAAATCTCCAATCACCTTATTGCGAGTAAGGTTGGTCGGGTTGTAAGAGTCATTGATGAGACGAAAGTCATTCAAAAACAGTTTTTTAACTATACGGCCAGAAGCCAGGGGTATAAAGCTGAAACATTGAATAGTCTTGAGGAGGCGGAGGAATTTCTCTCTGCCACCGAAGACAAGGTTGCCCTGCCCATCAGACTCTACGAACGGTCTGTTGCGTACACCGATCGCGGCCAGCCCGGAGAAGGTGTGATTACCTGTTTGTCGGTGAACGGGTGTGATATACATTCTGCGACGTTATTGCCTCAGGAAGGTGCACGAATAAGTTTGACTGTAACCTTTAACGCGCATGAAGACATTCCTGACCGTTTTGAGTTGAAAGCCAAGGTGAGCTGGGTGGAAGATGACAGATTCGGGGTGGAATTTGACGATATTGATGCAGACCATAAAGACAAACTCTGGAAAAGACTGGTTTATGAATCCCAGAGAGATTTGGCCGACAAGTTTCCGCAATTATAGTCCTCGAAAAATGCCTTTATTTCTGTGTTTAACGGCACGTACAGATATGACCAACTAGATTTTTCTGGTTTCATCCTCAATGTTGCCACCAAGGGCTACAACATCCTCTAGAGCAGTCTTGTATTTTGTTCTGTTCTTCGCTGTTTTTCTAAATGCCTCTTCTGCGGCCAGCTCTGCCTCATAAAGGATTTTTTGCAGCCGTACTATTTCATCTGAAATTGACTCACCATCCACCTGAACCCCCGCTTCCTTTCTCAGCTGCTCGCGAATATCCTCCACTTCCTCCTTTGCTTTTTTCTCCTGACGTTCGGCAAGGCGCAGAAGTTTTTCATGTTCACTTAAATCATCTATGGCCTGAGCCAGTTCTCCTGCCATCCCTTCCTCTGGTTCCGCATCAAGGTCTATCTCTTCAGCTGCCATTACCAGTGCAGTAGGAGGGAGTTGAGGAAGGATACGTTCAAGGCTGTATCCTGTAATATCAGTCAAACGGGACTGCTGTATTTTAAACGGCAGAAAAACGAGACTACTTTCCTTTGAGTGTGCAAGAACCGTTTCCGGCTTAAAATCTTCTACCAGTTGAGGTTCTGCAGGTATTCTGGCCTCATCAAAGAATTGCATCAATTCCACCTTGGCCCTGGAAAAATATGATTCATCACTCTTGGTGAGTACACGTATCTCCGCTTTTTTCCATGTTTTGTTTTTGGTCACAAGGTAAGAAAAGAGCAGCATAAGTCTGCTGTTGTTGTTCTCGCCCTGCCACCAGATATCAATCCGGTCTCTTTTACCATCTTCTTTGACTGTATTCTGCCATTTGGATTTGTCACAATGAAAGACAACCAGGTTGTAGCCCTTTTTGTAACAGATGCGGAGGTTATGTCCGTATTTGAGACGTTCCATACCAAGTGTGTGTTGATCCGGTTTGTTGTACCAGTTCACGAGGATGGTATTGGCAGAAAGTGGTCCAAGCCCTTGAGCTTCAAGGAAAATTGGCAGGACAGTCGGGAAATCTTCACCGTGAATGACTTTGGCAAAACAGAAAATATCCATCTCAGCTATATCTTCTGCGAGTTCCTTTCTGATTATTTTATTTGCTGCCCTCCACGGCTTGTCTACTCCTTTAACGATTTGAACTGCGGTCATGAGACCTGAGTCGTCAGAGATCCAGTCTCCCAGGCGCAGGAGCTTTTCCCTCGACTCACGGTGGTTGGTAAACGCGAGAATGTGAGGATACCAGTCGTTCTGGTGCTCAGGTATTGCCGCCATCTGCTGCAGATTCTTCCGAACCCGGCTAAATGCGTGGGACCTGCTTGAGTCAGCCCATCTTGAAGGTTTGGAGCTGTGTTTAAGATAGAGGTAAATGCCAAACATAATGGCAAGGGCGATGATTCCGTTGTAGACATCCAGGGCCAGGAGGATAGCAATACAGAGCAGGGCGCCAGCAAGGCTTACATATTTGTTGAAAAATCGAAAGCGGGGGCGAAACGAGGTGGACCCTGTGTCTGCCTCAAAGTAGGTGGCGTAGTTGAGCAGACCGTAGGAGATGAGAAAGAACATCGAAACGACCTGGGCGATAAGATTGAGTTGACCAAGATTTATGGTGAACAGTGCAATAAGTCCGGTAAGGACTGCCCCCCGTCGTGGATTATTAGACGCTCCGGAACCTTTGGCAAAGAAGGTCAGTAGTGGAAAAATCCGGTCAAGGGCAAGGGACTGGAGAATGCGCGGGCCACCCATAAAAGAGGCCATGGCAGAAGACAGGGTTGCGGCTATCACACCGGCATCAATGAGAAAACCGTATTTGGCTATACGCTGCATGGCCTGGTAATCGGTCATCAAATCTTTATTGGGCAGTGAGCCCGCAAAGATAAGGATAACCGAGACATAGACAGCGATGGAGACACCAACGGCTGCAAAGGTGCCCATTGGCAGACTTTTCCCGGGATCCTTCAAATCCCCGGACATGCTCACACCCTGAGTAAAGCCTGTTACTGCCGGGAAAAAGATGGCAAAGAGAATCCAGAAGGGTGGTGCCCCATCAGGGGCCTGCCAGTTCGCTATAAAAACGGATTCTTGCCAATGGCTGATACCACCAAGATAAAAAGAGCCCAAGGCAAGAACCAGCAGGATCATGACAATATACTGGAATTTTGTGGCCCAGTCGGCGCCCAGCCAGGCGAGCAGAAAAAGGGCGGAGATCGCCATGGCCGCAATAATTGATGGTGGAAAAGACGTCCCAAGTATTTGCGCCAGTGCTTCGGCAAAGCCAATGCAGTAAAAAGCAACGGATACAGATTGGGCGAGGTAAAGCACAACCCCGATAGCTCCGCCGAATTTGTAACCAAGGGTTCTCGAAATGAGATAATAATCGCCTCCACCTTTTACTGTGAGGTTTGTGGCTACTGCTGCAAGTGACTGGCTGGTTATAATGGTTACAAGATTTGCAATTGCTAAAATGATGAGGGCTTTGGCAATACCTCCGCTGCCTGTGACATAACCGAGTCGAAGAAAAAGAATGATGCCAAGGATCGTCAGGATACTCGGAGTGAAAACTCCTGCAAAGGTGCCGAGTTGTCCGGGAACTGCGTTTTTATCAAGTTTACTTGATCTTTCTCTGGGGTTGATGTCAGACTCCATTTTCACACCTCTTGGTTATCCTGCTTCACTGCTGTTTTTCAACCAATCCTTCCTTATACCATATACACTTTGTATTTGTTGCATTTGTAGGGGGACAAAATGTCTAATTCTCCAGATTGAAAGATTATTTTACCCAGCAGGGCTGTTCTTAAGCGAGGAGGTGAGCACGGGGTATTTAATGAACATCAGAAGGAGAGGGCGGATCATCTCAGGAGAGGAGAGCCAATAGACACTGATAATTACAAAAATTCTAACGAGAGAGCCCGTCGTTTCGATGGGGTAAGGTTGGGATCGGGTTTCGCAAGGAGATTAATCTGAGGAGTCGAGTTGATACTCATCAGGCAGTTTGTGCACCAGATAGTAGGCAATGCCCGTTGCTACCAGTACAAAACCGGTTGCAGCAATATACAGAGGTGCCAGCTCGTCGTAATCAAGAATAATGACTTTTCGTGCGATGGCCATCAGGGCTGTGGCTAAAACGATTTTCACATGTATGACATCATCGCGAAGATAGAGAATAATATTCTGGAAAATCTCTATTGCAATCAGCACAACCATAAATGCACCAAATGTAAGAAGAATGTCATTCATGGTCAGGATAAAATGCGGTGCCGACATAAGGCGCTGGTAGATAGTCCAGCCAACATCAACCACACCAAACAGTATAACGAGTACCATTAGTACAGCCAGCGACTTGAGACAGAGATGTATGGTTTTTTTGAGTAGCCAGAGAAAATGATTTTCTTCTTTATTTACAAGTTTCATAATATTTAAGTGAGGGTAATTGGTGAGATAAAACCATCAGGTTTTACGGTAAGTACTGTACAGCTAATTGTTGTTAATATTTTTTCTGCTTTATTGCCGATCAACAGGCCTGGAATACCTGATCTGGCGACGGATCCCATCACAACAACATCAATTCCAAAATCACTGATCACTTTTTTGATGACTTCCTCTGTCTTGCCCTCTTTCATGTGTATATGAGCTGTCTGATAGGAGATATGACGGGAATCCAGCAGATCCTGCAGTTGCGATAATCGCTTATTGTAGAGTTCCTGTTTTATAGAAGTGATTTCTTCATCTGTTACATTAAATCGAGGGCCTCGCATCATCACTTCGTGCTCTAATCTCCAGACGTGCAGGTAGTGAGCTTCACCTTTTTCACGCTGAGCAAGAGAATAAGTGAGCTCAATAATTTTCTGATTGAGAGCCTGAGATTCACGATTATCTGTGCCGACATCAATTGCAGCAAGGATGCGTTTAAAATCTCCAGCCCCACTTTTCAGCACCCACACAGGACAGGGGCATTTTCGAACAAGACGCATAGCCAGCTGATCGAGTCCCTCAGTAAGTGCCTCCTCTTTTATCACGAGGTCATAGTTGTTTTGCTGTACCTTTCGAATAATTGAAATAAAATCGGTATGCTGTGACTGGTCTGCTACAATTTTAATACCGTTCCAATGGCTATCACGGAGAAAGCTTTCCAGTTCTTTTGCCTTCTGTTCCTGGATTTCCTGTTGTATAGCCTTGTACCGACCACTGATTTTAAGGCTGAATTCATCAAAAATTGAAGTCTCATCGGCAAGCATTACGGTCAGATCAGCATCGTTGAGTCGAGCAAGGGTTGCAACTTTTTCAGCGGTACTCCTTTGTCTGATAGTGGTTCTATCAATGATGTAGAGTAATTTGTTAAATCTTTTCATCACATCTCCTCCATTAGAGTTACGGGCTCAATTTTTCTTGCAATGTGAAGTAAGTGACTGGCTTGTTTTTAAAAAATAGGATCTTGCCGGTGATAATCAATGGAGGCGACTTAGTAGATTAGTACTAATAAAAACTATCAATTGGAGAGTGTTGTGACCAACCGTATGATAGAGACAGGATGATCAGTGGGGTGCTGGTAACCATTTCCGATTAACTCAGCAATTTCAGAGGAATATATTGACTGGTGCGTGGGAGTACACGTATGGTAGCGAGGCAAAGCCTCTCTTTTATGTTGCAGTATTATAGAGGTAAATGCATCGGGTTGAGCTGGTTCAGGTCCGTTTTG
The DNA here is from genome assembly GCF_005116575.1 of Desulforhopalus sp. IMCC35007. GTDB lineage: Bacteria > Desulfobacterota > Desulfobulbia > Desulfobulbales > Desulfocapsaceae > Desulforhopalus_A. The sequence continues at coordinate 29,749 of NZ_SWCN01000019.1, forward strand.
GATTTTGAAAAGTGTCTGGGACATGAAGGGTGGTGCGAATTTTTTCATGTTCCAGTTGTCCAAGGGTCACACTCAGGCTCTCATTGTTAGCGTGTGCCAGCTTAAACCAGTTACGGATTTCTTCCTTGAGAACCTCTTCCCCGACGCCTTTACCGACACTGTCCGTGGTGACAGAATTGTCTAATCGTCCCGAATTAATAAAAGTCCACTGATCGTTTTGCCGGGATACGATACCGGTATGTCCTCTTTTTCTTGTGGAAAAAGAGAGAATCTGGCCGTTATCCAGAAGAGGTTCAACGGTACTGATAAGGGAAGCTGCCTCATCCTCCCAGTTACCTTTTCCTGAATATTTTTGTGATAACACAAGAGTCCCTGCCGCTTTGACAATGCCTTCACCGTTCAGGTAAGCATTGGAGGCCATTCCATGGTCTTTGGCCATTTTAGTCAGTTCAGTGTAGAGGCCGCCTTTTCCGGAATAGGGAATGTTCATCTGGCCTAAGCCTTTTACGATCAACTCATAGCAGTTAATTTTTTCATATGGAGTTCCAAGGTATTGCTGGACTGCTTGGCTCAGGTCCGTTGCAGGGGTGGTATGGTTCTGGGGTGCAGAAGGGGGAGACAGAGAGGTTGCTGATTCGGTATTGGGCTGGGAAGAGGTTGCAGCCACTGTTGTCTGTTCACCTTTCCAGCTAATTTCCATGGTGTCATTATTGAAATAAATTTCAGTTCCTGATGGAATGGCGTGAAACGGTTTATCTGCATTCACGTCATTTGCAATGAGTTCCCAGGTTTTATCGCGAAGCTCTGGGTGATTTTTGAGAAGATGGGAGACGGTAGGAAAACGTTCGCTGGTTCTTCCAAGGGTGAACTGTGTCCCTTCCTCTGGTTGCTGTTGAGTTAGATCAGCCGGTTGATATGGTGGGTAGGGAGCAGCAAGGACCGGTTGCGGGCTGATCTGGCTTGCAACAGCTGTCTCAGTTGTGTCGTTTGACCAGGAAAGCTCACCATCTTCCTGATTATAGTAGATGCGGGTACCGGGTTGTATCTTGGTATAATCCCGATTTTTATTTTGCTCAGCTTCGAGAATGTTCCAGGTAGATGAGCGGAGTTCATCGTGCTGCATCAGTAATTCTGAAACTGTAGGATTTTGAGCAGTGATTTCACCTACCAGCAGGGGTTCGGTCGATGCAGGAGTGTCAGGGCCTGTGGAGTTGTCTGTGTCAGTATATTGCCTCATGAGGTCATGAAAAGATCCGGTGGCATCCGATTTTGAAACGGTAGGGTGAGCAATCTCTTTGAGCTGGCTGAAGGTAGAGGATATTATGGTATTCATATGCTCATGTGGAATATTCTAAATTAAAGACCAATTTCTTTAAGAATAGCAATAATTGGACCAACTGAAATTGTAGCATCATATTAATATCGGCAGAAAGACCAGTCTTCTTTATACTTCGAGGTTTAAAGTCTGATTGAAAGGAGAATTATGCGCCCCTGGCCATGAAAGGTAATATTTGATTTGTCGAAATTTTGACACGCTACGGTTGGCTGGGAAGTTAAGGGACTTTCAAATAGAAGGGTTAAGAAAGACAATCCGGGAGGGGTAATAGCACGGACTGTGACATGCCAGTCATTAAACAATCGAAATAAATGGATTATTTTTTATTACGAGGTGTGTTTTACTTAATTTAAAGTGGCTTGCAGGGTTGGTTTGCAGCAGGCGTGAGATCTGGTTTGTGATGCCTTTACTCGGGTTTATTTCCTAACCATTTCTCCTTGATTTTTTGTAACGTGCCATTCTGAATTATTTTTCTTTTTCCTGCGTCAAATGAATTTAATAATTCAAGGGCGCGAGGATTGCTCTTGAGGGCGACGACATGTTCCATTGTTGAGTCAAAAACAGGAAGTTTTCTGTATTTTGTTTCCCAGCCAGCTTTCTGTAAGAAGTAATCCCAATTTATTTCATATCCTACAAACCCGTCAATACGCCGTAAATCGAGCATTTTGAAGCCATTAGAAATTGTACCGATATCAAGCTTGATAATATTCGCTGCCGCTGCCCATTTGTCCCCGTAATTAAATCCACGTTTGAGCCCAATTTTCAATCCTTTGAGTGATTCCAGGCCATTCCATTCAATAGGACTGTCTTTTAAGACGTAGATTAAGAAATCTGCGTGGTTGACCGGTTCTTGTGAGTAGTAGAAAGTTTTCTGACGTTGCGTGTTCTTACCGGTTGGAAAGAGCAAATCTGTCTGTCCATTTTTCAGATACAACATGGCCCTTGCCCAGGGGCTTACTGTTAGGTCTATTGTGTAACCCATTTCATGAAAGCTTTCCCGTACAACGTCCCAACTATATCCTCTAAGCCCCATGGAATCACTGTTTGGGGGGAATATTCCGTCTGTCTCATAGCCCTCAACGGTAAGGCAATATGGAGCATAATCTTCTAAGGTTGCAATTTTCACAACCTTATCTGTAGAGAAAACCCACGAGCTATGAGACAAGAAAGCCAGTGTAAGAAAAAATATCTTTAGATTCATATGTTCATTTTAACTTGTATCAGAAACTTAACGTTGAAGAGTTGCTGGGAAAGACATTTGGCTTATCTTCTTTCTTAAATCAGTTTGTATCTTGATCATCAACTGTAGTAACTTTTGAGCAACTTTACATCGTCTCAACTGCCAGGAATGAAAAGAATAGCCCCAGGATCGAAACATTTCATGGAGGACAGTTTAATTCATGGCCTACTATTTAAGCAAAGATAACTGTATACTCTATTGAACAGATCACTTTTTTTAAAATCAGATAATTTCAACAGACAGTGAGTACAAAAATGGTTCGCTCTATTGTAGATCAGGATATTTCGGGGGCAGAGAATACCGAAAAAAAGGTGATTATTCTGCTCTCTGATATGGTTGGTTATTCCCAAAAAACAGCTGACATGCGTCCTGTTGAGGTCAGAGACTTTATTGTGGCTTACCATAAAAATCTCCAGGAAATTATCAATGCGGACAGTAAAATCTTTCAAGAGATTGAACCGTCTGCTGGGGATGGTGCTTTAGCTGTTTTTGAAAAACAAAAAAGGGAAGGAAAGACGGAACTGTGTGACAGAGCCATAAGAGCCGCTGTAAATATTAGTATTGCCGTTGAAAATCAAATTATACCGCAGACACGAATAGGACTTTTTGCAGGCGACATCATTGAGGCTCAGATCGGCAAAAGAACGATGCAGTTTGGCTCATGTTTTTCGGTTGCAAGCAGGTTGGAAGAACTCTGCGGTTATTTTGGTGTGAGTTTTTTAATGGATCGGGAGGTCGCTTTGTGGCAAAAGGAGGAAAAAGAATACCTAGTCTCCATTGGCAAGATTACGCCGAAAAACATTACTCATCCCATTCATGTTTTCTCAATATACAAGCCAGGTATTAATCAATGCCCCAAAGATGTGGACAGAGAACTGCTCTCTCAGTTTATCGAAGAGAAAAACAGGGCAGTAGAACTGTTTTGTGGTAACAGATTGCAGGGTATCCAGCCTGATTATCCAACGGCCCGGGAAAAGCTCAATAAAAGCCAGGATCTTTTTATTCGTATGACAGGTAAAAAGGATGTTCCCACTGAGAGATTACTGGAATATATACGTCAATTTTCGTATCCCAGTGAAGATTTCCAGGCTGTTGGCATGAAAATCAGACAAACTACATCAGAGTCGTTGGGAATCCACCTGCTGCATCTCTCCAATGAACTGCTCAAAGCCATGGATGTAGATTGTTATCAAACCCTTGTCGTTAATACTGAGTGGGAGAGTCTTTTCAAGCTGGTGTGGAAGAAAAAGAATGAAGTTATTGTCAAAAGAAATGATCCACCTGACGGCATCTACTACATTGATAGTGGCAGTGTTAATGCTTTGGATAGAGAAGGAAACCTTATCACTACGCTTACTGCGGGTAATGTTTTTGGTGAAATGGCCTATTTTTCTGATCGGCGAAGAAGAAATGCAACAATTATTGCGAATACCGATGTGGTGCTGCGTAGAATTTCCGGGGAAGAATTTGAAAAATTACCAGTAATTAAGCAGATCTTTCAACGAATATACTCAAAACGTAAGAAAGACTCAGATGTTTAGAAAAATGTATCGATAGATTCTGTATCATTGAAGAGTGTTAATTGTTAAGTGTCAACCCTTTCGTCTCAGGATGTAGAGCAGAGTCCTTCAAGGAGGAGATTGGCGTCTCAGAAACTGTATTTTGGGGAAAAAGTAGTTTTATCTGAAAATCTCAGTTTCAAATACCCCACGCTCAGATACTCTAGCGAACTGGTCGCCAATATGAATAAAATCTCCAACAATAGAAGGCTTGTAGTAGGAATAAAACCTCGGCCATGAGAATTGAAGTATTGTATCCGTCCCACCCATAAACTGAATGTGCTAAAATGTTGCATGTTTTAGCGAACAATAGTGAAAATATATCACAAAGATATGACGCTCCATAAAAGATTATAATTGACCATAAAACCATCGTCATATATGGTGCACTTCTTTGTTTGTCTGATTTTCGGAACACCTTCTGTGTGTATGCTGTAAGGTACTCCTATTTATTTCACCCGTTGGACAGTCCTTTATTGCCATTGCAACAATCATCCGTAAAACGACGACCAGCCCCGAAACGTCCCAAATCATCTTCCTCCGGCAAGAGGAAGAAGACGAGCCGGAAGAAGAAACCGCAGAAAAACCTTCTGCGTGATTTCTCGCTCTTTTGCCTCGAGGGTCTCGGGCTTACGATAATGGTCATAGCCTTTATTATCCTGTTACTTGGCTATGTGAGCAACCGTTTTTCCGGTACCGATTTTATCCACAGCCTTCTGCCATTTGCCGGGGGTATCTTCGCCATTGTGGTTCTTGTTTCAATTCTGTTGAGTGTCTGGAAGAGAGTGCGGAGGTGGCTGCAGGGGAGATCGCAATATTTGCCCGTATCCATTGTGCTTGGTTTAACTCTTATGGTTTGCGGATTCATTCCTCATCAATATTTCACCCGGGCCTTTGGCTATTATCGTACACTGGTTGGTGGCAAGGAGGAGGCCGGTCGCGTGGTTCTTGCTCATCAGGTATATGCCGCCTATCGGCGTCTCGATACGGCTCCATTGGAGAAGATGATTGCTCGGGCTGAACCGTTTTCAACGGCAATCGATGCAGCCGCAGCGGCCTATGAACTCGATCCTGACCTCCTCAAAGGACTGGCCGCCACAGAATCTTCTTACCTGCCTCGTAAAAGTGCTGATGGTGGGCATGGTCTCTTTCAGATAACCAGAGTTCCGACTTCGGTGACGGAAGAAATAAGTAAACGATTTCCGACAAAAAGCCGTGATCTCAGTGAACCACGTTACAATGCGTTTCTCGGGGCGGCTACCCTTCGTTATTATCTTGCCGAGATGAATGATGACCTTTTCCTCGGCCTTCTTGCATATAATATTGGTCCCGCCAATGGGGGGCTACGATTTATCATGCAAAAATATGGTGTGACTGATTTTACCACCATTCAGCCCTATCTCTTACAGCTGCCCCGTCACTATCCGACGCGTGTTCTCTCCTACGCCCTTGCCTTCAGGATATATCGAAAAGAGGGGAGGCTTCTGCCCTATGCGGAGGGTAAAAACGCACTTTCAATCCAGGCCTTGGGTATTCCAGGCCTATAGTGGGGTGCCCAGCAGGTAATATCTCTGATGTTTGTGGTGTAATATCCCCAGGGCAACACCAGCTGTTGGCTGTAAGTGGATTGCTTTGTACTGTATCTGCCATCTCATACGGCTGTCAGAGCCGCTGAGGTAAAGAGAATGTTCACAATTTTTATCATGAACCAGAAGATGAGCAGCGGTAAGACAAGCACTTGAATTATAAAAATTCCAAGGTAAAGAAAAGTCAATCGCAGCAGAGTCTCTATTATGAGACCATTGTTTTCAATGGTGATTTCTATGGCTTTTTTGAAGTCTATTGTTTTTTGTTTCAGGTACGAAGTGCCGTTTTCAATTGTTCCTATAATTCCATCGTATTTTGGCAGCTGAACATCGTTTAGCTGACCAAGATCCACCGTTCCTCGAGCCAGTTCAGCGTTCGCCTTTACTATTTTATCTTCAAAGAAATGTTCTTGGAGAAATTGATTGGCAATAGAGGATATTGGAAGGCAGAAGCGTGCAATTGAAGCAATGATCAGGATATTGATGAGTACATTCTGGACCTTCACAAGTCTGTCATTTTCCAGCCACACGAGGAGTGATAAGAGAAGGAGAACAACAGCCATAATTGATGGCACCAGGGTGACACTGATTTCGTAGACCAACTCTTGTACACCCAGTGATGTAATCGACATGACCAGTACATTTGAGAGGCGCTCAACCATATCATTTATAGGGTCAACAATTTGACCGATAGCAAGCGACAACCCAATTCCGGCAGGTTCAACTTCCAGGCTTGATTCTTTAATGACAGAAACAGTGGCGTTAATAATCCGGCAAACCCCATAACTTACCCCGGCCTTAGTTATAGACTCTTTAAAATAAGAGTCCGCTGTCGAGTCGAGAACAGGGAGATGAACACCAGAAAAAGAAAAGATAATAATAGAGAGCAGTACGCCTGTTACCGACTTTGTGGCTGTGCGTTTGATTTTTTGGTTCATAATCTTTTTGTCGAAATTATCCGGGCTTTTGGGCAAAGAAAGATTCAGAGATACGTTCTTTTATATCGTAGCCCTTGCTATGAGGAGTTGAAACAAAAAAGCACCTGCAGTACCACCTGCAGGTGCTAAATATTAAGAATTGAAACGGCAGAGGTTTGAACCTGATCCCACGGTCATTCAGGGACTTGTGTGGTTATACGTGAATATGTCTTTTGAGCTGTTATTAAATACAATTAGTGAGTTACCGCAAAAAAAACTTTGGAAATATACTCCTGTAGTAAAGGCAAAAAAGGGGTAAAGGCCAATTTAAACAGGCCTTATTTTCATCACAGTCCGTATGCAAGATCGACATTTTCTTTATAACGATCCAGCACCTTACGGCGTTTGAGCTTCATGGTGTGGGTGAGCATACCGTTATCGACACTGAAAGGTTCTTCAACCAGGATAAATTGTCGGGGAATTTCGTATCCACCAAATTTTCCTTTTAACTGCGCAGTAATCGATTCCCTGATCATTGCTTCGGTTTCCGGAAGTGCAACAAGTTCAGTTGAGCTTGCCGCCTCAAGACCCTTTTCTGCTGCCCAGGCCGATAATTTTTTAAAATCAGGGGCAATGATACAGATATTGTGACTTCGGCCCTCACCGTAGACAAAAACATTCTCAACCCATGGAGATAGCTGGATTTCTTCCTCTATGGATGCGGGAAAGACATACTTGCCGTTTTCCAGCTTGTATTGTTCCTTGATGCGACCGGTGATAAAGAGAAAGCCATCTTCGTCTATATAGCCCAGATCCCCCGTGCGAAAGCCACCGTCATCTGTCATGACGGCCTTGGTTGCCTCGGGTTTGTTGTGATACCCCTGCATGACATTGGGGCCATACACCACAATTTCACCTGCACCTTTCTCGTCGTCTTCCATGAATTCACGATCAATGACAACCCGAACCTTGTCGAGTGGCCGGCCTACGCTGCCAGGCTTGTTGGCATTTCTGCAGTTCATGGTGACCGCCGGGCTTGTCTCACTGAGACCATAGGCATCGAAGACCGGGATGCCAATATCGACGAAAAATTGCGCAACTTCTTGATTCATCATGGCACTTGCGGTCAAGGCGCCTGACAGATGCCCACCAAAACCCTGGCGTATTTTTTTGAAAACAATACCATCAGCAATTGCATATTTAACCTGGGCCAGCAGTGGTGGTTTTCCTTGAGTGGCGCAATTTCTAAGGGATGCGGCACTTTCAAGCCCCATGGTGAAGATTTTTAACGCCAGGCCTCCCGTCTCCTTCATTTTAGACCAGATTCCATCATAGATCTTATTGAACACCCGGGGAACGGCTATGAGGAAGGTTGGTGCGACATTTTTCATATCCTGAACAATGGTGCTTACCTCGCGGATAAACCCCATGGAACCACCAAAATAAATGAAGTTATACAATTCTGCAGTCTGGCCATAGGAGTGTGCCCATGGCAAAATGGAAAGACTTCGGTCTTCATGACTAAATTCAGGAAAAAGTTTGCCTCCGGCTATGACATTGCTGGTAAAATTTCCGTGGGATAACAATACACCTTTAGGGTCACCGGTTGTGCCGGAAGTGTAAATAAGAACAGCAGTATCAGTCGGTTGGGGAGTGATTGCTGTGACTGGAGACTTTTCTCCCTGCTGTTCCAGATATTTCATGCTGGTTTCGCCGTCTCCGTCGATTACAAAAAGATGAAGAAGTTCTGGAACTTCCGCACGAATCTCTGTTATTGCCTTATATATGGAGTTGTTTGCGACAAAGAGAACCTTCAGGCTGCTATCTTTTATGATATGCTTCCAGATCTTGGGTAATTCCTTTTCATACATGGGGACAAACCTGGCCCCAAGACCAAAGGTGGCAAAGGCGGCCACAGCCCACTCCGTTCGGTTGTTGGCAATGATACCCACGGCATCACCCGCTGTCACGCCTTGCTGTGCCAGAGCTGCTCGGAGATTATCGATTCTTTTCCCTATGTCTTTATAGCTTGCCCAGGTATAGGTTCCATTTTGATCAGGGGTGCCAAACAGCGGCCGTTCAGCGTGGCGTGCAAGGCTGAGTTCAAACATTTCAACGAGATTGTCTGGCTTGTCATAAGTGAACATGAGCTCTCTCCATCCTAAGAGTGTGAATGGTGATATGTAACGCGTATCAGGTATGAATAAAAACTGTCAAAAACATTAAAAACAATTTCAACTGAGGCCGCGGCTTCTAAAGCCTATCTGCAAACAACAGGGAACCACCTACTATAGCCATTGATGTGTAAACTATATGTCATTGCATGGTTCGCACACTAACAGCTAAAAACTAAAAATTCACAATTCAACGTAAAATATTGCCAGGCAGACTGGCGGTTTGCTGCTCTCATATGTTCAAGCAAGATCTCGCAAAAGTCGCTTGAAGAGTACCTGTTCTTCGTGACTAAAGCTACTGAGTAACTCCTCATTGGCAGAAACTCTGAGAGCTATCAGTTCTTCTTTCAGTGCTGCCGCCTTTTTAGTGGTATAAAGACGCAATACCCTGCCATCTTCAGGATCAGTTTCTTTTCTGATCCATTCAGAGTCGAGCAGACGATCTAATACTCCTGAAATGGTAGCTTTATCCATGATAAGCAACTTTCCAAGGTCTGCTGCAGTTACGCCTTCTTCGAGCCATAACCCTTCCAGAACAAGGTGTTGCAGATTAGTCAGGTTGTAAGGGCGCAATTTGGCCTTGAACTGGCCGTGCGCTTTTTGATACGCCTTGGCAAGGAGGAATATGGTGCAATCAGGTATGTTTGGGTTGATCTGAGACATAGCGTTATCCTTCGTATACAAACCAAGTTAGACAAAAAAGTAATTTTTGTCAATTGTGATTACATAATTCGTATTCCGATGAATATTGAGCACAAAAAAAGGGTTACGGAAGCACCGTAACCCTTTTAAAATCAATGGTCGGAATGATAGGATTTGAACCTACGACCCCTTGTCCCCCAGACAAGTGCGCTACCAAGCTGCGCTACATTCCGACATGTGATGTCTATCTACCATTTGTTGAAAATGCTGTCAACGTCTCTGGCAGCATGTGTTAATCTTTTTTGGCGTTTAAAAGATTTTGTAGATGAATGAGTTCTTCTTTAATTTTAGTAAGAGGACTATTCACCGTTTTTTGTAAATGCTTTTTTTTCTTCTGCCCTCTGACGGGCATTGCTGCGCCACTCTGGAGCAGTTTTCTTGCTCCTGCAATTGTGTAACCCTTTTCATGCAGAAGGACTTTAATCTTTAAAATGAGCTCTACATCCTGACGTCTGTAGAGCCGTTGTTTTGAACTCGCTCTCTTGGGCTTAATTGCTGAAAATTCAGATTCCCAGTAGCGGAGAACATGAGTAGGTACCTCGGCCATTTGGGCAACTTCACCGATTTTGAAGTAGAGTTTATCTGGTATTGTGATCGTCATATGCCAGCCTTACCCCCTTTCAGTGATGTGCCAGACTGTTAGACGTTGACCTGCTCTCTGAGCTTTTTACTCGGCCTGAAACTAACAGCCTGACGTTTTTTTATGGTAATAGTCTCACCAGTACGAGGGTTTCTACCTCGACGGGGAGATTTATTGCGGACGGTAAAGGTTCCAAAATGTACTAGTTTAATCGACTCGCCTTCCATCATGGACTGTTTCATATTATCCAGAAAACAATCGACAATGAGCGAACAGCTGGACTGGGAAAAACCGAGCTGGTTGGCAAGGGTTTCAGTGAGCTCTTTTCTGGTAAGATTGTTATTGTTGTTATGCATTGCGGAAGCTACCCCCGAATTTCTCTGTAAGCATACGTACTATTTTCGAGTGTGACTTCTCCACATTCTTTTCCGTAAGCGTTTTTGATTGTGATCTATAAGTAATTGTCAAAGCTACGCTCTTGTACCCAGCTGGAATTTTTTCACCTTGAAAAACGTCGAATATTTCTGATTTTTCAATGAGTTGATCATTACTGGTTTGTACTGCGGTCAATAGTTGTCCGGCGGAAACCTGTTCTCCAACAACGAGCGCGATGTCTCTTTTAACAGATGGGTACACCGGAAGCGAGCTGAATTTTATATTTTTTGTTTGTAACCCGCAAAGTGCATCAAAATCAAGATCAAAATAGTAGACTTTGTTTTTTATGGCAAATGTACGCAGGACCTCGTTTTTAAGGCTACCAAGAGATCCGACTTTGGTATCATTATAAAAGAGGTCAAGTGAGTATCCTTCAGACGCGTAGACATCTCCCTGCCCAGCTTCCGGAACCCTGAAATGGAGCTCACAATCAACAGATACTTTACCAAGATTCATTTCAGCAATAATAAATTCGACACAACCTTTAGCGTCGAAAATATCAACCGGGGTATGTTTATAGTAAAGAGGAGCCCCTTCACCATAAAGATTACCCGAAAGTACCCCAGCAAGCCTGTTTTCTTCAACGGGTTGTTCGTTCTCGCCTTGAGGGAAGAATACCTTGCCGAGTTCAAAGAGTTTGACCGCGGGGCGTTGAAAATTGATATTTCGTTTAACATTCTCAAGTAGTCCGGGCAGTAGGCTTGTGCGCATGACAGCCTGGTCTTCACTGAGAGGATTGAGAAGGGGCAGTGACGCAAAACGTTTATCACCTTCCTGGATGCCAAGCATTGCAATGTGTTTATCTGCTATAAAACTGTAGTTGATAGCCTCGGTGTAACCAAGTGTCGTCAACTTTTTGCATATGGCTAAACGCTTGAGGCGGCTTGGGTCCTGTTCGGGATAACTGAGGTTAACTGCTGGAAGCGTGGTGGGGATATTATTATATCCGTACAGCCGTGCAACCTCTTCGACGAGATCCGCCTCTCTTTCAATGTCGACACGAAACGAAGGTATGGTGACGATCAAACTATTGTTGTCAGATGCCGCACACAAAATACCGATAGATTCGAGTAGAGCGGAGACCTGTTTACTGGTCAATTCTAAACCAAGCAGGGTGTTGGTTCGGTCAACACTTAAGGTAATCGCGGGGACCTCTACTTTTCCTGGATAACAGTCAATGCCGTCATCGACTATTTCGCCGCCTGCAAGTTCGCAGATCAGTTGGGCTGCACGGTTCAAGGCATTAATGGTTCCCTCGGGATCAACGCCACGTTCGAATCTGTAAGAAGCATCTGTTGAGAGATTGAGTTTACGGGCGGTTTTTCGAACAGATACCGGGTTAAAACAGGCACTTTCGAGTAGAACAGTCGTGGTCTCAGGAGACACCTCTGAGTTTAATCCACCCATGACGCCAGCGACAGCAACGGGTTGCTTTCCATCACAGATCATGAGCATCTCTGGATCGAGATTACGTTCTGTCTCGTCCAGAGTGGAGAACTTGAGTTCATTTTCACGGGGAGTGCGAACAATGATTTTGCCACCATCAAGATTGTCAAAGTCAAAAGCATGAAGAGGCTGCCCAAACTCAAGCATGACAAAGTTGGTGATATCAACGACATTATTGATGGGACGCTGACCGACGCTGATCAGAAGTTTACGCAACCACCATGGTGATGGCCCGATCTTAACCTTGCGGATGAGTTTACCGGCATATCGTGGACAAAGATCCGGGTTTAAAATTTCCACACTGAACTGTGAACTGTTTGTTGGAATTGTAGCCCCGGATACAGGCAACGAAAGGGGGTTTTTGACGACACTTGCGAGTTCCCGGGCTACACCGATGACAGAGGCGCAATCTGGCCGGTTAGGGGTAAGGTCCACATCAACACAGATATCACTGAGTTCCATGGAATCGATAAAACTTTGACCGTGCCGGGTACCCTCTGGAAGTTCCATGATACCATCATGTTCGTTGCTGAGGCCCAGTTCTCGCTCCGAGCAGATCATCCCAAAGGATTGAACTCCCCGAATCTTTGACTTGCCAATCTTAAAGTTGCCAGGAAGGACTGCACCCGGAAGGGCAACAACCACGCAAAGGCCTTCACGGACATTGGGAGCGCCACAGACGATCTGGTGAGTTTCTTCCCCAATCTGAACCTGGCAAAGACTGAGTTTGTCTGCATCAGGATGATTTTCCCGTGAGACCACAAGACCGGTTTTCAGGGCTGCGAGATCCTGGAAGAGTGGGGTGACGGAGTCAACCTCAAGCCCGAGCATGGTGAGCTCATCAGAGAGTTGTTCCGGAGTAAGATCACCTGTGTCTATGTAGTTTTTTAACCAGTTGAGTGTAAACTTCATAACATGTATTTATGTGTAGGGTAGATCTAAAATTGAGAAAGAAAACGTTGATCGTTTTCGTAAAAAAGTCTGATGTCATCAATTCCGTATTTTAGCATGGCAATACGCTCGATACCAAGGCCAAAGGCAAAACCGCTATACACCTTGGGATCATAGCCAACCATTTTAAAAACCTCCGGATCAATCATGCCAGATCCGAGGATCTCAAGCCATCCCGTCTTTTTACAGACACGACAGCCGACACCATTGCACATGACACAGGCAATATCTACTTCGGCGCTGGGTTCTGTAAATGGGAAGAAGGATGGACGAAATCGAAGTGGCAGATCTTTCTCAAACATTTTCTGAGTAAAGACGGTTAAGATGCCTTTTAAATCAGCAAATGAGATGTTTTTATCTACAAGTACTCCTTCCACCTGGTGGAACATGGGAGTATGAGTGATATCAGAGTCACACCGATAGACTTTTCCGGGAGCAATAACTCGCAGCGGTGGGTCCTGAGCCTCCATGACTCTTGCCTGCATGGGTGAGGTGTGGGTTCTGAGAAGAACGGAGTCGCTGACATAAAAAGTATCATGCATGTCCCTTGCTGGATGATGGGCAGGGATATTGAGGGCTTCAAAATTGTAATAATCCACTTCGACGTCAGGGCCTTCCGCTACAGAAAAACCAAGACTTTCAAATATGGAACATGTCTCCTGCATGACCTGAGTTACAGGGTGCAAGGTTCCTTGGGCTGGACGTCGTCCAGGCAGGGTGAGATCGGGCAGGTTTTTCTTGCCGAGATGAGCACTTTGTGATTGGAGATCTTTTGTTTTCTCCTCAAAAAGCTGTTCAATTTCTGCTTTTATAGTATTGGCAAGTTGGCCAAGCCGAGGCTTGTCCTCAGCAGGTACAGAGCCGAGGGATCGCATAATGGTACTGAATTGTCCCTTACGGCCAAGAAATCGAACTCTGAAATCCTCAATTTGACTGGTCTCTTCGAGGTTTGAGAGAAATTCTTTAGCCTCAGCTTCCAGCTTTTCTAACTCTTTTTCCATGTCGTATGCGAAAGTATATACAGTAAGAAACAGCATGCCGGTTGTTGGTTACAAGAACCAAAACCGGCACGATGATAAAAAAAATATTGAGAGGTCGACCAGTTATGCGTTTGCTGCTTTTGCCATCTGAACTACTTTGGTAAAAGCACCGGCATCAAGAATAGCAAGGTTAGAGAGCACCTTGCGATCGAGATCGATATTAGCTTTTTTGAGGCCACCCATCAATTGGCTGTAGTTGATCTCGTTCATTTTGGCACCAGCACTGATTCTGGCAATCCACAATCGACGAAAATCTCTTTTCTTTGTCCGTCTATCCCGGTAACCGTAAACTAAGGCGCGGTCAACTGCTTCAGTAGCAGTTTTGTAAAGACGTGAACGTCCTCCTCTGAAACCTTTTGCAAGTTTCAGAACTTTATTTCTTCTTCTACGGGCTTTAAAGCCTCTGGTAACGCGTGGCATCGTAAACTCCTTTACAGCCTGCTTGTGGTTTCAGCAGGATTTATGTTCTATCAGACTAAGAGATGTACAGTAATATACTTTATCTTATTAAGCGTAAGGTAAGATACGCTTGATTCCCTTAACATCGCTTGCATCCACAGTACCAGTCTGTCGTAAACCACGCTTGCGCTTGGTGGATTTCTTGGTAAGAATATGGCTTGTAAAAGCTTTGCTTCTTTTAATTTTACCGGAACCAGTAAGCTTAAAGCGCTTTGCAGCACCTCTGTTTGTTTTCATTTTTGGCATGGTGGTACTCCTTTACCTTCAATATCATCCACTTTTTTCAAGTGGTTTCAAGTATCAGCTGGAGAAGGGGTACACCATTCAACAGCGATTATCTATATAAAAAATGAGCTTAACGGGGCTCTAACTACAAAAAAACTAATTATGCTTTCGGGCCGACAAACATAACCAACTGACGACCTTCCATTTTTGGTGGCTGCAATATTATCGCATCAGTTTCAAGGGTGGCTGCGATTTTATTCATTGCCTCAAGACCTATAGTCTCACAGTAAACAATTTCCCGTCCACGAAAGCGCATCGTGAGTTTCACCTTGTGCTTTTGAGCGAGAAATTTCTTAACATTCTTAATTTTGAAGTCGAGATCGTGATCGTCTGTTTTTGGACGAAATTTAATTTCTTTGGTCTCAACAATGGTTTGTTTCTTTTTTGCTTCCTGCGTCTTTTTTTTCTGCTCGTAGCGGAACTTGTCGTAGTTCATAACCCGACAAACAGGAGGATCTGCATTTTCAGAGACGACGACCAGATCAAGTCCAGCGTCATCGGCGATGCGGCGAGCCTCTTCAGTGGAAACTACGCCTCTCTGTTCCCCTTCATGATCGATTAATCTGACCTTGGGGAAACGAATAGCCTCATTCGTTAGTGCCTTTACTTCGCGTTGTACCGGAGCACCTCTTCCTCTTCTGTTAATAGCTTTACCTCCTCGTTTCTACGAGCTTAATGTGTTTTTAATTCCGGTCTATATCAGACAGGGATAAAAATGTAAATAACTCTTTAGTAACCACGACCTTCTTTGACTTCAGCGTCAATCATGTCGGCGAAATCTTTTATGGACATCGGTGGCAGGTTTTTTCCATTTCTAAGACGGACCGTAACTGTACCATCGTCTTTTTCTTTGTCACCAATAATAAGCATATAGGGGATTTTAGCCACCTGAGCTTCTCTGATTTTGTAGTTCAGCTTTTCGTTACGAAGATCTTTTTCTATGCGAAGACCAAGCATGCGGAGCTGTTTAAACACCTCTTCAGCGTAACCAGCCTGATCATCAGTGATGTTCAGAATACGCGCCTGGACCGGAGCAAACCAAAGCGGAAAGGCACCAGCATAGTGCTCAATCAGAACCCCGATGAACCGTTCAAGGGATCCCATGAGAGCCCTGTGGATCATGATTGGTTGATGTTCACTGTTGTCCGTACCTGTATACTCCATCTCAAACCTTTCGGGAAGGTTGAAATCGACCTGTATGGTGGAGCACTGCCAGGACCGGCCAATCTGGTCTTTGATCTTGATATCAATTTTGGGACCGTAGAAGACGCCTTCACCCGGATCAATCACATAACCCAGACCCTTTTTCTCAAGAGCAAGCTTGAGGGCTTCGGTTGATTTATTCCAGTGGTCATCCGTACCTACAGACTTTTCAGGCCTGGTAGACAGATAGATGTCATAATCGTCAAACCCAAAAGTTTTGAGAATGTGAAGATTGAGGTCAAGAATGTTAAAAATCTCTTCTTCAAGCTGTTCGGGCATGCAGAAAATATGCGCATCGTCCTGGGTAAATCCGCGTACCCGAAATAATCCGTGAAGTGCGCCTGCACGTTCGTAGCGGTATACAGTTCCGAGTTCACACCAACGGATTGGAAGATCTTTATAGCTCCGCTTTAAGCTGTTGAACACCCCAATATGAAAAGGACAGTTCATTGGCTTGAGTTGGTATTCCACCTCATCAATTGCCATTGATGAGTACATGTTTTCGCTATAAAAATCGAGATGACCCGAAGTCTTCCACAGATCCTGCCGTGCTATATGTGGAGTGTACAGCAATTCATAGTCATGACGATAGTGCTCATCTTTCCAGAAGTCTTCAATCAGTCTTCTGAGTTGAGCACCCTTTGGCTGCCAGAGAATAAGTCCAGGGCCGATTTCATCTTTTATGGTGAACAGTTCGAGCTCTTTGCCTAGTTTGCGATGATCTCTTTTTTTGGCTTCTTCAAGACTGTTAAGATATTTCTTCAGATCTTTCTGATCGTAAAAAGCAGTCCCGTAAATTCTCTGTAGAACGTCTCTTTTCTCATCACCTCGCCAGTATGCTCCGGCGACACGCAGAAGTTTGAAGGATTTGATAAAAGAGCTGTTTGGCAGGTGAGGGCCCCGACAGAGGTCGGTGAACTCACCAACATGATAAAAAGATACGGTCTCTGCTCCAAGGTCTTCGATCAGTTCAACCTTGAATTTTTCGTTTTCTGCCTTGAACTTTTCGATGGCGTCGCCGCTTGACATCTCAGTTCGGTTAAATGGCAGGGCAGCACGAACCAGTTCGCTCATGCGGGCCTCTATTTTTTCAAAATCCTCAGGGGTAAATGCTTCATCTCTTAGGAAATCATAATAGAAACCGTTTTCAATAGAAGGACCGATGGCAACCTTGACATTGGTGCCGAACACATCACGTACAGCAAGGGCCATAATGTGGGCTGTAGAATGACGCAGCACATCTAATGCATCATCGGAACCGATCTGAACGGGTACAAGAACGGTGTCCTCGTTGAGTGTGGTCGTGAAATCCACGAGCCTGTCACCGATTCTGGCGGCAACAGTCTGTTTTCTCTGCTTGTTGGAAAGAAGTTGGAGAAGAGCTTCCTGAACGCTGCTTCCCGCAGATACTTGGACAGATTCTCCGTCTTTTACGGATACGGTTATGTCGGCCATGTTGTTCTTCTATATAAAAATAAAGGCTAAAGAACCAACACTTTGGTAAAAGTGTTTAACTTTAGCCTCTTATCTTGGTAGGCACGGACGGGATTGAACCGACGACATCCACCACGTCAAGGTGGCGCTCTCCCACTGAGCTACGCGCCTGAAAATACTATAGTAAAAACGAACCTTAAGGACCATGTAAAAGAACATGTCCGCTGTTCGCAAGAGACATTTATTAACACGATTTGAAACGCAGTGCAATAATTTTTTAATGATTTTATTGCGAAAAATGGTTCTTTTTCTTTGAACCTTATCAGCGTCTCAGTGGTTATCTTAATTCGTTGACCGACGGTTTCAAGGGTAAATAAAAATTATTTGGTTATGTATCGGGCTTCAATTGCCTTTGCAAGGGTGTACTTATCAGCGTATTTGATGTCCATCCCCATTGGAATTCCGCAGGCTAGGCGGGTAAGAATAATGTTTTCTTTTTTAATCCGGTCGGCAAGATAGGAGGCTGTGGCTTCACCCGGAACCGTCGAACTAGTGGCAATGATGACTTCTGAAACCCGACCACTTCTCACCCGGGCCATGAGTTCAGCAACTTTAATTTCATCAGGACCAATGCCATCAATGGGGGATAGTACTCCATGAAGTACGTGATAATGGCCTCTGAATGATGCTGTTTTCTCAATTGCCATGAGGTCGCCTGATTGTTCAACCACACAAACAATTTCACCGTTACGTTTCGGATCAGCGCATATGGCACATGGGTCTGAGTCGGAAAAGGTGAAGCAGCAGGAGCAAAGCTGAATCGCAGCGTGAAGGTCAAGAAGGGCCGTACCTAAATCCTGAGCAAGGCCGCGAGGTTTGCGCAGGATACTCAGGGCCAGTCTTGTAGCTGTCTTTTTCCCAATACCTGGTAAGCGGGAAAGTTGTTCTATGAGTTTCTCAAGAGCCGGTGGGATGACTTGCATTATAGATTAAGGCCTCATTAAATTGGTGAGCCCGGGTATATTCAGGCCACCGGTGAGCTGCCCCAGTTCCTGCTGGCTGAGTTCTTTTGCCCGTCTGATGGCATCGTTGGTTGCAGCGACAATAAGGTCCTGAAGCATTTCTGCTTCACTGGGATCAATAACTATTTTTTCAATAGAGACTTTGAGCACTTCTCCCTGGCCGTTTACGGTCACTTCTACCATGCCTCCACCGGCGCTTCCTGTGAGGGTTTTCTTGCTCAAATCTTCCTGAATCTTTGCCATTTTTTCCTGCATGGACTTGGCCTGCTGCATTATGTTGTTAATATCCATTGTCTTGTGTGTATTTGTAAAGATTTTTGTTATTTCGAGATTATGCGTACATCGCCGATCTGGCCATTGAAGATCTCGGCGGCCATGGTAACCAGAGGGTCGTTGATGAGCTGTTGCCGTTTCTTCTGTGGAGATTCGCCGCTATTTGTATCCGGATTGTCATCAATCTCCGGTACTACTATTTTTATTTTTATTGGTCTTTTAAAAAATGCTAATGCAAATTCATCAAGGTGCTGCTGGTTTTCCTTCTGGCAGAGGAGAGAACAGTTCATACCATCAGAAAAGATAACCGTGATGACACCATCTATCTCCTCGTAGACGGAATCTGCTCGCTGCAGGTTAGTGGCCATCCAAACCGTGTCTTCTTTAATATAGTCGATAAAACCCGTCCAGTTTTTGCCGGACTTATCTGCAGGAGAACTGTTAGCGGGGGGGGTTGCTCTTGTTAATTCCTCAGGCTCAGGAGGAAGAGGGGCTTGTTCTTGTAAATAAGAGGGTGCAGGAGATTGAGTTGAATCCTGTTTCACCTTATTGTTGCTTGGGTTATGTGGGTCTGCTGGGCCACCTTGTGTTTGAGGCAGCGCTGGTTTGAGGTTTTGGTTCGGGGCGGTCTTTACGGCAATATCAGTTTTTTTTTTACTTTCTGTAGACTGCGGTGCAACGGCCTGTTTCTGAAGAGTAGCGGTAACCGGCAGGCCTGGCATAATCTCCTGTAGATGCCCCAGAAGCGAAGAAAGGGGCACAACGTTGGTTGCTTCAATAATTTTTAAAAAAGAGGTCTCAATGGCGATTCGTGCCTGGCTGGACTGTTTGAGCTGCTCGGTCATCTGCATGAGCAGTGAGAGTTTTAGGTGAATCGTCTCGCTGGTGTAGTCTGCAGCCATTGACTGGATTTGTCGAAGTTCTTCTTCGGGAAGGTCTAACAGCTCGGTGCAACCGTCTATCTTACAAAGGAGGAGGTTGCGGAATTGGTTCAGGAGATCTGCTGTAAATCTCTTGATATCCATTCCAAAGCTGAAAACCGTTTCCAGTGAAGTAAATACGGCGGTTTTGTCACCTTCAAGAAGCCCCCTGGTGAGTGTACCAAGTACCTCGCGGTCAACAAGCCCCAGAACTTCGGCCACGTCAGATGCCTTAATGGTTGTATCACCAAAAGAAAACATCTGATCTAAAAGACTGAGGCCATCACGAACGGAACCGGCAGCTTCCCGAACTATCAGGGCAAGTGCCGAAGGCTCGATCTGAAAGCCTTCGCTGGTAGCCAGCTTGGCAAAGTGGTCGTACAGTTCTTTCGCTGAGATTCTTTGTAACTCGTACTGCTGGCAGCGAGAAAGAATGGTGATGGGAATTTTGTGGATTTCAGTTGTTGCAAACATGAAATAGACATGCGCTGGTGGTTCTTCGAGAGTCTTTAACAGCGCGTTAAAGGCTTCTGTGGTGAGCATGTGAACTTCATCAATGATGATAACTTTATATTTTGCAGAACTGGGCAGGAAACGAATTTTTTCTTTGAGTTCGCGGATTTCCTGTATGCCTCTGTTGGAGGCGCCATCTATTTCATAGAGGTCAAGCGATGAGCCGCTGCTTATCTCTTTGCAGGATGGGCACTTGTCACAGGGCCGATGGGCAGTTTCATCAGAGCAGTTGATGGCTTTTGCCATGATTCGGGCAAGGGTCGTTTTACCTACACCTCTGACGCCGGAGAAAAGAATCGCATGGGCCACCCGGTCTCGTATGATGCTGTTTCGCAGGGTTTTGACAACAGGACGCTGACCGACGACCTGATCAAATGTCTGGGGCCGGGATTTCCTGGCTAGAACGAGGTAAGACATGCTGCACCGGGGCTGGAAGTGAGAAAAATGTCTAACGAACTGGAGAAAAAATGATAGCCGGGTTACCTGGCACACAAAGAGTGTCGCTACCGTTGCTTCCTTCCGGACCTGGCGGGGTTCGCGATTCCTTGTTGCACAGGGCCCGGCTATCAAAGTCGAACTCAATAACTGGCGGAGAAGGTGAGATTCGAACTCACGGTACTTGCGTACACACGCTTTCCAAGCGTGCGCCTTAAGCCACTCGGCCACCTCTCCGCAGGTATGCTCTAAAAAATGTGAGGTACTATGTAAACCTTCACCGACCATAAAGCAATCAAAAAAATAAGCATAGCTGAAAAAAATGCCATTTTCTTTTAAATGTTTACCTTGTGCTCTGCTCGCCTCTTCTTGAAAAAGCTTTTGAGTAAATCCTGGCATTCTTGAGCGAGAACGCCTTTTTCAATCTGCAGAGAGTGGTTGAGGAGGTTGTCGTTACCAATATTATATATCGAGTATACAGCACCACTCTTAGGGTCGCTTGCCCCTATGACAAGGCGTTGGATGCGTGCGTGTATAATCGCTCCAATGCACATCAAACATGGCTCAAGGGTGACGTAAAGTGTTGTTCCGGGGAGCCGGTAATTTTTCTGTGAGTCAGCCGCCCTTCTCAGCGCGTTGATTTCCGCATGGGCTGTTGGGTCGTTGTGGCCAATTGGGCTATTGCCGCCTGCACCGATAAGAGAATTGTCTTTTACTATAACAGCTCCAACCGGGACCTCACCTTTCTGGGCAGCAAGCCTTGCAAGCTCAAGGGCCTGGGCCATCCATTGTTCATCATTTACAGAAACTGTCTCTTGTATGTTGTCTATGGGTGTTGTCATCTCTGGTGCTGTAAAAAGAAAATTTTGCTTTATTTATACTGTGGATCTGCTTCTTCACGTCACACCTGGTGCTGTTTGCTTTTTTAAGGGCTCCCTGTGTCCTTTTATACCTCAGTATTCAGCGGAAAGGAACAGGCATGCTCGGGGAATACTCTTTAGGGTCATCATTTATGGCCTGGGTGCCGGAGCTTTTCAAAAACCGATTGCCTTACCGTGAAAGAAAAATAATTACAGGAAGTAATTGTAATCTCAATATTTTTCTGGATCTAAGGGGGTTTTTCTGCCTGTAATGAGCATATATTAGAAGTGAAAGTGCGTAAAGTATCTCAATATCCATTTATGTCTTGTGTCGATATTTGTTTGTAATAGATGTGAATTTTTCGTATAACAGAGGTAGCTAGTTACAATATTGAAATAACATTTACCGTCTTGTAATACGAAGCCTATGTATAAAATACTCATATTTGACCGTACCGGTAAAACCAGACCAACGCTGACTTCTGCCTTGGAAGATCGTGCTAATTTTACCAGTATTGCGACTGAAACTGAGTTTCAGGAAGAGATAAAATCTAAACAGTTCGATTTGATTTTTCTCGATAATGACTCAATCAACGGTCGGGCGGTGAAAATTCTTGAAAACATGCGCTCAAAAGACCCTTACCTGCCAATTATCATGACAAGTGAGACGGAAAAAGCGGAGATGATTGTGCAGGCCATGAACAGCGGGGCCAGCGATTATCTCGTCCATCCGATTTCTCCTACCAGGGTAAATATATCTTTTGACAAAGCTATTGAGATACGTGATCAACGCTTTGAGATTGCCTACCATAGAAGAAAGCAGGATGTCGTTTATGATTTTAAGGATGTTGTAGCCTTCAGTCCAAAGATGAAGGCTATTCTTGTGAGTCTCGAGCGGTTTGCCAAAACCGATTCAACCATCCTTATTACCGGAGATACCGGTACAGGCAAATCCTTTCTCTCGGGGACGGTTCATTTCAATTCACCAAGACGCAAAAAACCATTCGTTAAAATCAACTGTGCCAATATTCCTGAAGATCTTCTCGAGTCTGAGCTGTTTGGCCATGAAAAAGGGGCCTTTACGGGCGCAGATAAGCAGAGAATCGGTCGTTTTGAGCAGGCAAGCGGGGGAACCATTTTTCTTGATGAAATTGGTGAAATGAACCTGAGCCTTCAAACAAAATTGCTCCGGGTACTCGAAGAAAAATCTTTTGAGAGAGTAGGTGGAAACAAAACCATATACTCGGATGTGCGAATCATAGCGGCCACCAATAAAGATCTGGTGCAGCAGGTGGCCGATGGCCTTTTTAGAGAAGATCTTTATTACCGCATTAACGTTCTACCCGTGACCTTGCCGTCACTCAAGGAACGTCAGGATTGTCTACTGCCCCTTGCGGAATTGCTGCTCAATAAATGTTGTACCTCAATGCACCGTGAGATTGTAGGCTTTACCGAAAATTCAACAAAGAAAATCCAGGAGTATGACTGGCCGGGTAATATCCGCCAACTGGCAAACACCATAGAACGTGCTGTGATCCTTGAGGATGGTAAGTACATCCACGCCGAAAATCTTGCTCTGCCGGTAACAGTTGCCAGATCCAAAGGCTCTGCAAACAGTAATGTGGATGCGGATAACGGGGAACTGCAGGAAGGAGCGCTTGATGGTTCTCTTGCCGGCCAGGAAAAGGAACTCATCTTACGTGTTCTGGAGGAGTGTCTTTGGGTGCAGAAGAATGCCGCTTTAAAGCTTGGTGTAAGTCCCAGAGCGTTGAATTATAAAATCAATAAGCTTGGGATAACCCATCCGCACTGGCGGCGTAATAAGCGTTCCGTCTAAGTTTTCTGTCTGGGGTTGTCATACAAAAAACTTTGGCTGGTTTTCATGCCAGCCAAGTCACCGGCCTCATCGGATATCTCAGAAGCTCTCAGCCAACTCTCATGAACTTATTCCACCTCGATGAGAAGCTGTTCAATAACATCAAGCCCACCCTGCCAGAATTCAGATTGATCAAGATCTATACCAAATGGTTGCATCAGTGTGTACGGTGACAGAGAACCTCCAGCTGCCAGCAGATCCAGATACTTTTTAACAAAAGCTTCACCCTCTTTTTTGTAAATACCATAGAGTGCCAGGACGAGTAATTCGCCAAAGGCGTATGAATAGACATATCCTGGGGTTGAGAGGAAATGTGGAATGTAAGACCACCAGATTCCATAATCTTCCCGCAGCAGAACCGAGTCGCCAAACATGGCCCTCTGAGTGGACAGCCAGTATTCACTGAGCTGGTCACAACTCAACTCACCCTGGGTGCGGCGGCCATTGTGCATCAACTCTTCAAAGCGATTCATTGCTGTCTGTCGGAAAACTGTGGCAAAGATTGATTCCAGTTTCTGACAGATAAAGGCGCGACGTTCGTCTTTGTTTTGTAGAAGATTCAGCTGGCTGTTGAAGACCAGAAGTTCAGCAAAAACAGATGCAGTTTCAGCAAGAGGAAGTGGTGTGTTGCTGTTGAAGTGGCCTTTGGCGGAAGCGAGCACCTGGTGTATACCATGGCCGAGTTCATGGGCTACAGTTGAGACATCCCGCAAGTTTCCAGTGTAATTGACCAGGACATAAGGGTGAACGTCGGGGACACAGGGATGGGCAAAGGCACCGCCACGTTTTCCCTGGCCAATTGGCGCGTGTATCCAGTTTTTGTTGAAAAAATCAGCAGCAATCTCTGCCATATCAGGTGAAAAAGCTGCAAACGATGATAAAACGATATCCTTGCAGGGATCCCAGCCAATTTTGGTGGATGGCAACGAGGGCAGCGGAGCGTAACGGTCAAAATCCTCCAGCATATCGACGCCGAGAATATCCTTTTTCACCCTGTAGTATCGCTGGACGATGTCGTAGCGGGATGTTACCGCATCAACTAAGGTTGCAACCGTATCATCCTGAAGTTCATTGTCAAGATTCATGGAGCTCACCCAGCTGCTATGGTGACGGAGTTTATCTGTCACCATTTTGTCTGCGGCGAGGGTGTTGAAAATATGGGTTAAGATATGGCTGTTGGCTTTGAGCCCTTCAGTCAGCTCATCTGCTGCCGTTTTTCGGGTATCCCGTGACTCACTGTAGAGGTCTGTGAGCACTTCTTCTTCTGTCCGTTGATTTTCGCCAAATTTGTAACTGCTGAGCACCTTGTTAAAAAGTGTCGTCCATGATCTTCGTCCTGAGACCTCTTTTTCAAGGAGTATTTTTTCTTCGGCTTCGCTGAGTTGATGGGGGCGATGTTTTCTCAGGGCGAGAAGGTAGTGCTTGTATTTTGCAAGCAGACTGTCGGCAAGAAAGAAATCAGCCTTTTCGTCTGTCAGCATATTCCACTCAAGCTCAAAAAAAACGGTCTCCGTTCCGCATTTAGAATCCACTTCCCTGATTCTCTGGTCAAGGGCTCCGGCCTCGGCGTTTGCCATCTGGGTGGTGAAGTTGAGAAAGGAATAGGTTGCAAGTTTTGAAATCTTACAGTCCAGCGCTTCAATCCTGGTGACAAGGTCCAGAAAATCAACAGGATGAAGTGTTTCCATTTTTTGATAGTATTGTCGGCGAATGGAAACGGCCTCCGTCTCACACCAGGTGATATCAACATCGATTGCCGGATCTTTCGGCCCACTGAACAGGTCCCCGAGATTCCAGGTAATATCTGTTGTGCCGAGTTGCTCATTGAGTGGATTTGTCTCCGTCATTACAGTCTCCATTGCATGTGAAATCCGATATTCTTTGTTATAAGTTCAGCGCAGGCTGGCAATAAATGGGCCGACTGCCTCAGGTCCTTTCTCGTCAACAAGACGAATGGTTTGAGAGCCAATTACCGCTATGTCCGCTTTGCCTTTCAGGCAGGCTACATCTTCAGCATCCTGGATTCCAAAGCCCACTGCTATCGGCAGGGAAGTCGCTGAGGTGCAGCGGGCGAGATAGGAATCAAAGTCCTGATCAAAAGATGATTTTTTACCGGTAACGCCCCGCCTTGCAACGCAGTAGATAAAGCCATCGGCAAAATTATTGAGTGTCTCCATCCGTTTGTCTGTTGAGGTCGGCGCGTAGATGAGAATCGGTGCAACCTGATAGGTGGTTGCAAGTGTAAAGAAGTTTTCTCCCATCTCAGGCGAGAGATCAGGGACAATGAGTCCTTGAATCTTTGCGGCCCTGCAGTCCTTAAAAAACCTTTCCTCACCATATTTATATATAATGTTGTAATAAGTCATAAACAGAAAAGGAATGTTGTGGGTAGCCGCCATTTCGGCACCAAAGGCCATGCATTCCTTAACCGTTGTGCCAAAGGCAAGGCTGTCCTGATTTGCTTTTAAGATGACGGGACCGTCCGCCATGGGCTCGGAAAATGGAATCTGCATTTCAATGCAGTCGACGCCGTTTTCAACCATTTGAGAGACTACCTTTCTGTTGGTTTCAAAGGAGGGGTAACCGAGCACGATGTGGGTCATGAGCAGGATATCTTTTTCTTGACGCTTGTGGCGTAGTGTTTCTTCAAGTTGCATAGGATCTTTTCCTGATTTGTAACAGGTTTTGTCGTTTATCTATTAAAACAACCTTTGAACTATTTTTCGTATTCTTTAGCCCGTTCGATGATAAATTCCTGCCATGAGGGGTCTTTAAAAGCATGGGCGATGGTGAAAATATCTTTATCTCCCCGTCCTGACTGGTTGATGATAATGGCATCGTCGGGGCTCAGGTGAGGAACCTCTTTAAAGGCCTGGACAAAGGCATGGGTAGATTCGAGAGCTGGGATGATACCCTCCATTTTCATAGTGAGATCGAGAGTTTCCATGACCTCGTCGTCGGTTGCTGATTCAAACCGGACTTTCTTTTTTTCCCAGAGATCGGCAAGGATCGGGCTTACCCCCACGTAATCGAGCCCGGCGGATACCGAATGGGTCTCAAGCATCTGGCCTTCATCATTTTGCAAAAACATGGTCTTGTACCCTTGGGCCACTCCTGGGGTTGCATCGGTGCCGCAGAGTCGTGAGGCATGCAGACCGGACTGCAGGCCTTTGCCTCCGGCCTCAACGCCAATGAGTTCAACCGCCTGCTCATCTAAGAATCCCTGAAAAATTCCCATGGCATTGGAACCTCCGCCGACGCAGGCGTAAACCTTAGCCGGCAGTTTTCCGTGGCTTGCCACAATCTGTTTTCTGGCCTCCTGGCCTATGATTGATTGAAACCAGGAAACCATCTCGGGAAATGGTGCGGGACCACAAGCGGTACCGAACACGTAGTGGGTGGAGTCGATATTGGTTACCCAGTCCCGAAAGGCTTCGTTTATTGCGTCTTTGAGGGTTCTTGAACCATCTTTTACGGGGATGACGGTGGCACCCATTTTCTCCATCCAGAATACATTGGGGCGCTGTCTTTTTACGTCTACTTCCCCCATGTAAACCGTACAGTCAAAGCCGAATTTGGCGGCCATGGTGGCTGTGGCCACCCCGTGTTGCCCGGCACCTGTTTCTGCTATAACCCGTTTCTTTCCCATTTTTTTTACAAGCAGGCCCTGGCCCATGACGTTGTTTGCCTTATGGGCGCCTGTGTGGTTGAGGTCCTCACGTTTGATGAAGATTTTTGCGCCACCAAAATGTCTGGTGAGGTTTTCAGCATAGGTAAGAGGGGTTGGCCTGCAGGAATAGGAACACATGATATCCACATATTCTTGCCAGAATGCGGGATCTTTTCTGGCGGCAGCATAGCTGATTTTAAGTTGTTCAAACGTTTCGTGGAGGATTTCGGGGATGAATGCGCCCCCCCAATTTCCAAAATAACCTTTTGTGTCCATTATCTACTCCGTGGGTTGTGCTTGCAGGGAATGTTCTCTTGTATGCAAGGGTTACTGCATAGTTTATCTAATAATCACTTGTATCTCTGCAGGAAAGTTTGATAAGCTACCAGAAAGTAATAAAATTCTGGTTAGGGAGGATCGAATGAAAAGAGATGCAGATGTTAAAGACAGCCCTTCAGTCAATGCCGATAAGATCGTAACTTTTCCTCATGGGATACCGGGTTTTGAAAAGTACACTACTTATGTCGTTTATCACAAGCAAGAAAATGGGGTGGGGGCGTATTGGCTCGAATCCTGCGATGACCCTGGAATTACCTTTACCCTTGTGGCTCCAGAACAATATGGCCTCAGCTATGAGCTGGAGTTAAGTGACGAGGAGGCCGCAACACTGCAGGCCGATACGGTTGACGACCTCGGCATTTTTATGGTTCTTTCCAAAAAAGAAGACGGGCGTACCGGAAGTTCCAGTCTTAATGCCAATATTCGGGGGCCTATAATTATTAACCCGAAGAAACGTCTTGGTATCCAGAAAGTGATTCAACGTCCCCGGGTCAATACCATGATAATGGAAGGTATTTAAAAGGCTCTTCTGTCAGAGTTGTTTTAGCTGTTGTCTGCAGACTGCGGCAAAATCCTCCGGGTAATGGCCGTTGATAAACCTGAGCTGAGCCTCACTGAAAGCACCGGGCGACTCGGGCAGGCGGGGTAAAAATGCGTAAAGCAGAGGTTGGATGAGGTTCTCACTCTGGCGCTGATTGAGGCGTTTAGAGTATTCAATTGAGGTTACCATCTGAGCTCCGAGACCAGCCAGCGCCTGTTGTGCCTTAAGAATTGCCACATCAAGAGATTGTCTCGTGGCGGTATCGCATTCAAGGATATTGCCGGGACAACTGTTATCTGAAGCGATAACGGGCATGAGCTGAAGTTCCCACTGGGAGGTTTGGGCCTTCGGGACAAAAAGAATGACTCTTTCATCGCGATGAACAATCAGGTCTGCACTGAGGTCGGTTCTTTCATCCATCCTCCTGTTGGTAAAAATTGCCTGCTGATAATCAGGGAAAAAGTGGCTCTTGTAGCGGTTGTGGTACTGTTCGATCACTTCTGTTACGAGATCTCCACAACAATAGGCAGACATCTCGCCGGTTGAGTGTAACGAGCCCCCTCTGTACTCGGCAACACTTCCATCCACCATGGCATATTGTTGATGAATCTGTTGATGGGAGGCGTGGAGCCGGTAACCGCTTGGGGCGTAATCGAAACCGAAATTCCAGCCCCAGAGGGTTGCAGAAGAGACCATCCTAAGGCCTTCATGCTGCCAAATATCCTGCCTGAGTTTTTCCAGCTCTTCTTCTGTTAAAAGTCTGCCTTTTTCTGGAAGTGGTAGATTAAGAAAGGTTGCCAGGCGTACAAAGGTACGCTGGTAGTAGAGGTGTCTCAAGCCTTTGATATCATGAGATCCAAGGTGGTCAATGGCATAGCGGACTGCGTCTTCGGCCATGTTTGCAGCATAGTGGCCTCCAGGGATGTAGGAATTTTGTCGAAGATATTCGTAAATGTGGCTGGTATCGCCAGGCCATTCTCCAACAATTTCGCTGTTGCCCTGAGCGCCCGGGCGGATCACCATGGCAATTTTATAACGATCGGGTAGGTGAGGGTTATTGGCGATGGCCTCAAAGAGTTGATGATCGTGGATAACCGCCCTCAGGTGTCCTTTGCTGTGAGGTTTGTAGCGCAGACCAAGGCTGTCCGGTCCGGTTTTTACTATCTCGCAACTGAGGTGGGCAAGGCGGATGAGATCTTCACTGTCAGTTGAGCCGGTTGCAAGAGCCAGGAGCAGCGGTCGTGGAAGCTTGTCAATGAGAGATGAATCAATGTTTTCACTCGTTAAGGTAGAAGAGAGTGAAACCGGCTCAGGCGTACTTATCCGTATCCTTTCATAGTTATCTGCACTGGCGTCTGCCCACACCTTGTCTATAAATGTCCGGCCTTTAAAGGGGAGTGGGTTGGGGATTTCGTATATCCAGTCAGCGCTTTCAACGTTTACATCCTGCTCAGGGTAATTTCTTCTGTTGTCTATAACCGCATCTGCAAGGTCCCAACCGAGGATGTCGATTACAGGCTTGGATCGAAGATTGGTGACGGTGTAGGCGGGTTTATGGATGCCGTATTTGAAGGTACCCTCAGGGGTGACTGTGCTTTCTATTCTGTTCATTATGCGTTGTTCCAAAGAGATAAGGCTTGTTGATACACAACTGACTTTGAGATGCCGAGGTCGGCTGCCAGTTTATTACTCACGTCTTTGAGGCTCAGTTCAGAGTTATCCCGATACCAGCAGATGAGTTCTTCGATTGTTTCTCCCTGGACCTCATCCTTTTGGCCGGGATAAATAACGAGCACAAATTCCCCACGGTTCGGGTCAGCTTTGGCTTTTTCGAGCAGACCGCTGAGGCTGTTTGCCTCGAGGTCTTCAAAAGATTTGGTTATTTCCCGAGCCCAAAATGCTTGTCTGTCTCCATAAACCTCCAGAGCCTCTTCCAGTAAGGCTTCAATTCTGCGCGGAGACTCGTAAAAAACAACGGGATATTGGCTGTTGGCAAGAGAGGTGAGAAGTTTCTGGCGCTGGCCTTTTTTTGAAGGTGGAAAACCAATAAATAAAAAACCATCGCCGGTGTATCCCGAGGCCGACATTGCTGTCGTAACGGCAGAGGCTCCTGGAAGAGGTATAACTGTAATCCCTTGAAGATGGGCATTTTTAACAAGAATTGCCCCCGGGTCAGAGATTCCTGGAGTACCGGCGTCACTGATCAATGCAATATTTTTACCTTCTGTGATGAGTTGCAGGAGGTAGTTGCTTTTCTCCGCTTCTTTTTCCCTGTAGTAACTGGTTAAATGGGTGCCAATGCCATAGTGATTGAGCAGTTTCTTACTATGCCTCGTGTCTTCAGCAGCAATCAGGTCGACCTCTTTTAATATTCTGAGGGCACGAAGGGTGATGTCCTCAAGATTGCCTATGGGTGTTGGGATAATATAGAGATTTCCCTGGATATTTGTTGTGCCTGTTACCATGTTTTTGTTCACGGGTGAAAGGTGGCGGGGAGGTTAGCTTTTAAAAATGACATTATGGTCAATTGCAGTAGAAATTGCATCTGCTTTTCTTGACTGGCTGTAAAATGTGAACACTACTATGTGATAGTGTATGATTTGCTGGCATCAGGGCTGATGCGTATGCAAATATGATACAACGGTAACCATATCATAACAAAAAAAAGGTAAACAATGACATTTTTCATAAACTTGATGAGCGAAGTCTGGAACATACTTCTGGACGCATCCTTTTTTATACTACTTGGTATCGTGATAGCCGGCTTATTGAAAGTGAGTCTAAATCCAAATACTATTCTCGAGCATTTAGGAAAAGGAAGGTTTGTCTCGGTCGTTAAGGCCGCGTTCTTCGGTGTTCCCCTGCCTTTATGATCTTGTGGTGTGCTGCCGGCGGCAGCATCATTACGCAAGCAGGGAGCAAACAAGGGGGCTACAACTGCATTCTTGATTTCTACACCGGAGTCTGGGGTCGATTCTATTGCGGTGACCTATGCTCTGCTTGATCCGCTGATGACGATAGTACGGCCTGTTGCCGCATTTGTCACTGCAGTCGTAGCCGGAATTGCGGAAAATACGCTGTTCTGGAAAAATGAGCAGAAAACACTGGTTGTCGATCGCAAGTGTCCCGTAGATGGCTGCTGTGACGGTGTTGATTGTCCCGATGAAATACACCGCCATCACCACAGTTACAGGGAGAAGGTTGTGGCGGGCCTGCGTTTTAGCTATCAGGATGTCTGGGGCGATATTGCCGTCTGGTTTTTTATTGGGGTGTTCATTGCAGCATTCATCACGGTTCTGGTGCCCGATGAAGTCATGGCGACTTTTTTGGGTGGTGGGGTGCAATCTATGCTTCTCATGCTTGTTGTTGGTATCCCTCTGTACATTTGCGCGACCGCCTCGACCCCTGTGGCTGCGGCTCTGATACTCAAAGGCGTAAGTCCGGGAACGGCTCTTGTGTTTTTACTGGTGGGGCCTGCAACAAATATAACCTCCCTTTCTGTGCTGTTTGGACTTTTGGGCAAAAAAAGCACGGTGCTCTATCTAGCTTCGCTCTCATTTTGTGCTGTACTTTTTGGTCTGGGAGTAGACTGGCTGTATAGCCTGCTTGATATCAGTCCTGTGGCCATATTGGGAGAAGCGACAGAAGTGATCCCCGAAAGTGTACGATGGCTGTCCGCTTTGCTACTGCTTGCATTTTCCGTTCAACCGTTGAGATTTTATATCAAAAAGCTCCTCAGTCCAACAAAGAAACAGACAACTTTTATCAGCGGTTTTCCCATCGCAGGTGAGAACATGAGTAAACGAAATCATGATAGCAAATCAACGGTGAAACCTACCCACATCCATAATGGCAAAGGAAAAATATAGTATAATGTAGGCAAGGGGTTCTGTGGACTGGAGTTGGATTTGAGAGCCTCGGACAAAAGGTTCATCCACTTCTTTCAAGGTCAGAGGAGACCATTGTTTTATAATATAGGTTCTGTTACCTTGTTACTTAAGACTCAACAACCCACCTGTGTCTGCTGTGGTCAAAGTCCGTCTGTACGGGCGAGATAACATTTCTAAGAGGCACATCAAATTTGAATAATGTCGAAGAAAGAGGCATAATAATCACAAGTGCAAGCCTGGCAGTCCTCTTTAGTACCTTAGAAATTCAATTGAAGTTTGCGCTTCTCTCTTATTTTTCATGAATGAATTTCGTGAGATAGCGGTAGACCTTCGAGGTACTTTTCCCGTTCATCGGGGTCAAAACAAATACAAACGTAAAGGAATATAATGGGTAAGCAATTAGGAATACTTACGGCAGGGGGTGATAGTCCGGGTTTGAATGCGGCCATTCGTGGAATAGGGAAGTCAGCGCTGGCCCTTGGAGATACCCAGATCATTGGATTTCGGGATGGCTTTCGAGGGCTTATGGAAAACCGGATCATGCGCCTTGACCGGGAAACGCTTTCCTCGATACTCACACGTGGAGGAACAATTCTGGGGACAAGCAGAGATAAGCCTCATAAAATGCCTGTAGGCAGTGAGGTGATGGATATGACAGAGGTTATCTGTGATAACTATCGGCGACACAACCTGGATGCTCTCATCTGTATAGGGGGTGGGGGAACGCAGAAAAATGCCTACCGTTTAGCAAAGAAAGGACTCAATATTATCACTTTGCCAAAAACCATTGATAACGATGTTGCTATGACTGATGTCACCTTTGGGTTTCATACGGCCATGGAGATCGCCACAGAGGCTATTGATCGGCTTCATTCCACAGCCCATAGTCATCACCGGATAATAGTTGTGGAAATCATGGGTCATAACGCGGGCTGGCTTGCCCTTGGTGCGGGAGTGGCCGGGGGGGCCGATGTTATATTGATTCCGGAGATACCTTATAATCTGGATGCGGCAGCCACTGCTATTCGTAACCGACAACAGAGAGGGACAAACTTTAGTATCGTCGCAGTGGCTGAAGGGGCCCTCTGTGTTGAAGGCCATGCAAGATATACAAAATTAAAAGCTGCGAAAGCCGACGCAAAAGAAAAAGGTGATAATAAAGCCGCCAAAAAGGCCACGGAAAATCTCAAAGAGTTTGAGACCCTCAGGATTAACAATACACTGAGATTAAGCCAGGAGCTCGAAAAGAAGACAGGTTTAGAATCCAGGCTCACAATTCTTGGGCATTATCAGCGTGGTGGGACTCCAACTGCTGCAGATCGTATGCTTGCAACCCGCCTTGGCAGTGCCTGTGTTGACTATATCATGGCAGGTAAAAGCGGTGTGATGGTTGCCGTCGACGGGGAAGGGACTAAAACAGTTCCTTTGGAAAAAGTCGTTGGCAATAAAAAACTTGTGCCCCTCGACCATCCATGGATTCGAGCCGCTAGGAATGTGGGTACATGCCTGGGAGATTGACAGTGGTGTAATTTATTATCTTGTAGTATTTTATTGAGGCCTAGCAAGGGTGAGTACGCAGGATGTGCTCACCTTTTTTTATTGAGACGGGAAAATATGTTGACGACAAAAATTAATACAACCAAGCTATAGCATAAAACGATTTGATTTATTGGTAAATGTAAGACAAAATCCAGAATACGAATTATAAATAAAACCTGAAAATGAGCGTATTATGAAGGTGAAAAGGATTATTGTTCCCTGTTGTGGTGTAAGTAATCTGGGCCGTTTATCGGTGGATGCGGCACAACGGGTAACAGAAGATGGTGATGCTGAGGTTGTTGCTCTGGCATTTGTTGCAAGCCATGGCGATGGGGCCTGGAACAAGGATGCGTTGCTTGTGATTGATGGATGTGATGAAAGTTGTGCCAGCAGGGTTCTGTCATTAAAGAAGGTGAAGCCAAAATGGGTGCTTGATATTTCAACTCTGGGTATTGAGAAAACCCAAAATGGTAACTTCAGTGCAGAAGATCTGATGTTGGTGGTGGATGCGATAGAAGCCGCCTGCATTGATATTGATGCTCAGGTCCCTGGGTGTGCACGTGGATGTGCTTGCCGCTAAAAGTCCAAAATAAGTCAGTTTATCGAGGGAAGAATGGAAATTAAAATATGTGGCCCCGGATGCAGAAAATGTAACGAGGCCTATGCCAATGCTCTGGCAGCAGCGGAGAGGACCGGAAAAGCGGTCTCGGTGACCAAGGTTACAGATTTTCAGGAAATTGCAATGCTGGGAATTTTCTCAACACCTGCAGTGGTGGTGGACGGACAGGTGAAATGTGTGGGCAGGAGCGCCAGTGCCGATGAAATATTTTCATGGATTGAGGCTTGATCTTTTTCAAAAATTTCAGATATAACAACCCATGGAACTTACAATTACGACCCCGGCCTTACTGTTTCCCGCTGTAACATTTTTACTTGTTGCTTATACCAGTAGATTTCTCGCAATAAATGCGAGAATTCGAAATCTTTACGAACGTTATCAAGAAAAGTCCGATGACGTTATTATTGCTCAGATAGTTTCTCTTAAGAAACGAGTAGTGCTGATACGTAATATGCAGGCCTGTGGCGTTGCCGGGTTGTTCTTTTGTGTCTTTTGTATGCTTGTTCTTTTTGGTGGCTGGCTGAGCCTTGGTAAATGGCTTTTTGTGGCCAGTTTGATTTTGCTTCTTGCCTCTCTTGGTCTTTCTCTTGTAGAAATTTTCATTTCCGTTGATGCGATCAGTATCGAACTGCGTGATTTCGAAAGGCGTATGAAAAACGCCCGACTTGAAAAAGGAAAAAAGGGAAAAAAGTCAAATTTATAGAGGCAGAAATCTTGTAACCTAGCAAATAGTGTAGAACATTTTTGAAAAAATAGTATTCTCAGGTATACTGATCGTAACGTAGGGAGATAAGGCATTTAATTTTTCTGTGAAGGAAATACAAGTGAGTGTAATGAGACCGGAGAATACGCCAGCCAACGCTCCTCGAAAACACCGGATTCTCGTCATCGAAGACCAGGAAGAGATAAGAGATCTGATTGCCAACTATTTAAATGAGCAGGGGTATGAGGCCAGAACGGCTGAAAACGGTCTGGATGGCCTGTTTATCCTTGAACAATGGCCTGCAGATCTGGTCACTGTTGATATGAATATGCCCATTATGAACGGACGCGATTTCATTGAAAAAGCTGTTGCCAGATGGGCTGAAATGCCGATTGTTGTGGTCTCCGGGATTGGCGCTGTCGAAGAGGCCGTTGAGGCTATACGGCTTGGCGCCCACGATTTCATAACCAAACCCATCGAGAATTTTTCCCTTGTCAATAATACCATAGAAAGAGCACTTGAAGCGGCTGAACTGGTACGGCAGAATCGCCATTATCAGGCAAACCTTGAAAAGATGGTTGAGCAAAGGACCTATGAACTGCAGGAAACCAAACGACAATTGCTCTACAGTCTCGGAAAGTCAGCCGAATACCGGGATAATGAGACGGGACGACACGTCATCCGGGTAGGAGAGATTTGCGCCCTCTTGGGAAAAGCCTGTGGGTTGGAAGATTCTCTGTGTAAAACCTTTGGTGAGGCGGCCCCCCTGCATGATATTGGCAAGATAGGAATATCTGATACCATACTGCTGAAACCCGGCAAGCTCACAGCAGAGGAGTGGGAAATTATGAAATCCCACTGTGAGATAGGTTGCAATATTCTCCGTCATTACTCCACCGACCCAGATACTGAGGAACTGAATTTTCCGGAAATTATTTCCATGGCAGACGATCTCGGTAAGTTGACTATCCTGGAGATGGCCATGGTCATAGCCCTATGTCATCACGAAAAATGGGATGGAGGAGGGTATCCGTGTCAACTTTCCGGCATGGACATCCCACTGATTGCTCGAATTGTCGCCGTCGTTGATGTCTACGATGCCCTGAGCAGTGACCGGCCCTATAAGAAGCCCCTTTCGGAGGAAGTCTGTCAGCAGATAATCAGGGAAGGAAGTGGTAATCACTTCGATCCCGAGATTATTGATCGTTTTTTTGAGAATATTGATGAAATCATGGCCATCAAAAAACGATGGATGGATTAACTCAATGATGGAGTCCGTCTAAATTGTGTTCGAACGCGCACTAAATAGCATATTTATCAGCATAGCCACGAGGAGTGACCATAAGATCGTTCCACCTGTAGGTCTGGCTGTTTCCAATAATCACTGTTGATTGCATACCTATCTCATTTTCGAGTAAATCCTGAAGGGTTGTAATGACGATTGTTTCATTTTCCCGCGTGGCGGCCGTCACTATTCCCACAACCGTTTCAGGGCTTCTATGTTCAAGGAAAATCTCCCTTGCCCGGACGATCTGTTCGGTTCTACGCTTTGACTTCGGGTTGTAAATTGCGGTGACAAAATCGGCCACGGCAACCGCTTCGAGTCGTTTTTCAATGAGAGGCCATGGAGTTAAAAGATCCGACAGGCTCACCGCTGCAAAATCGTGCATGAGTGGGGCTCCAAGGCGTGCTGCACAGCTGTTAATTGCAGCAAGACCTGGGAGTATCGCTATTTTGCATTTGTTCTCTGACTTTTGAGCCATTTCAAAAACAAGACCTGCCATCGCGTATATACCCGGATCTCCACCTGAGACCAGGGCGGTGGTTTTCCCCTGTTCTGCAAGGTCCAGAGCGGTTCTGCAGCGATCAACCTCTTTCATCATCTCAGATGAGATAACTTCTTTTCCCTCGAGAAATTCAGGAATCAGCTCGAGATAGGTTTTGTAGCCGATGATCACATCGGCATTTTTCAGGGCAGATATTGCCGCGACTGTCATATGTTCAGCCGAACCGGGACCTGTACCTACAACGTAAAGGGTGCCTGGGCCACTGCCATTGTTACATTTTTCCATTTGCGTTTCCTACTGATAAGAAGATTACTTTTTGCACTGAGAAGAGCTGCCGGTTCGGCAACCCCAATGGCTCCTACCGCCTTTAAGGCGGCAAAAGAAATCTCAAGATTGTTTTGTGAGTTGATGGTTGATTTGTCAAAGAACTCAATGGACCAGCTGTTTTTTTTTGCAAACTCCAGGAGGCCAATTTCATCGTTTTTTTTATCGATGGAGGCCAGATTTTTAATACTTTTACGGCTCAGTCGTAAATCGGAAAAAAGCTCGGCCAGGGCATCTTCAAACTCTGATAGTGGAGTGCCCCTGTTACAGCCTATGCCGATAACAAGGTTTTGTGGATAAAATTGGACGGCATGGACGTTGTTGTCGTTTTTGTTGGAGATTATGATATCCGCCTCTTCAGGTCGGTTGGTACCCACCAGCCCATTAGGCAGGCTACCTGTCAGACCATCACAATAGACAGAGAGCTTTTTCCGGTTCACCAGCCGGGTGGTTATTTCGGTAAGCTCATGCCTTCCAGGTGGGGTCAGGTTGTTGTCTCTTGCCCATATATCAAGGGCAACAAGACCGAGGGTGTCTGATGCGGTGGTGATCACTGCCTGTCCTCCGCTTATTGCTGCAATTTCACGGGCAAGATCATTGCCGCCGCCAAGATGACCGGAAAGCAGGCTGATAACAAAGCTGCCCTGCTGGTCGCAGACAACAATGCAGGGGTCTGTCTTTTTGTCGGTGATCAGAGGGGCGATTGAGCGGACCACTATTCCTGTGGCCATGATGCAGACAAACCCATCATAGCTTTGCCAGTGGCGTTTAAGCAGTTCAGCCACTTTCTCGTCCTTGTTGCGGCGGAGGGGGTGAGCGGAGGCAAGCCGGTCTGCAATCAGCTTGGCCAGACGCTGGCCAGCCTCTGTTATGCTGATGATCCCAACCCTCACTGTGGCTCAACCCCTTTTCTATAGCCATGGGTGAAGGTGCTGTCGTAGAGTTTGGAGAGAACCGGAGGTGGTGCTTCGGTAAGGACCCTGCCCACGGCAATGAGCGCCGTTTTGGTAATCTGTGCTTCTGTCACAAGCTCTGCAATCGTTGCCAGTGTTCCTCTTATTTTTCGCTCTTCTGGCCAGCTGACCTTTTCCACTACGGCCACGGGGGTATTTTCAGGGTAGCCACCTTTTCTGAGATCGTCCACGACCTCTTTTATCATGCCGACACTGAGAAAAATCATCATGGTAGCCTGATGGCTGGCAAGTAGATCAAGGCTTTCTTTTTCAGGAACCGGGGTGCGTCCTGTCCGCCTGGTGAAAATGACGGTCTGGGATATTTCAGGCAAGGTCAACTCTGTTTGCAGGGCGGCTGCGGTGGCGGTCGCTGAGCTTACTCCAGGGATGACTTGAAAGGGAATGTCATGCTCGTTTAACAGGGCGATCTGTTCGTTAATGGCGCCGTAGATAGAAGGATCACCCGTGTGGAGACGAACTACTTTCTTGCCGCTGTTATAGCCCTGCAGGATGATGGCGAACACTTCATCAAGACTCAGACCCGCGGAATTATAAATAGTTGCACCAAGTCCAGTGATAAGCGCCTTTGGCACAAGGCTGCCTGTATAGATGACAATATCAGCCTCTTTGAGAAGCCGTTGCCCTTTGACCGTGATCAGTTCAGGATCACCGGGGCCGGCACCAATAAAATGGACAAGAAGGGGAGATGTCATGTGAGTACTTTCGCTTTTGCTCTGGTTCATCGACTACCTGTTGTAATGGTTATCGGGTTAAATGTAAGGGTTTTGTTGGAGCAAGCTGTTCTTGTGACACTGAGAGTTGTTGTCTGCACGGTAAAGTTATGGCGGCGCAATAGCAGAGGAGCCTCTGTAATGGTTTTTTCAATAACTCCGTTAATAACAATACGCCCATCTGCGGGAAGCAGATTGTCTGCAAGCTCTGTGAGCGCTGGTAATGTGCCGCTGCTGCCGCCCACAAATATTCGGTCCGGGGCTGGCAGCTCACTCAAAATCTCTGGAGCCCTGCCAAAAACCGGAATAACGTTATAACAGCCAAATTTACGAATATTTGCCTTGATATTGCTAAGCTCTTCGTTCTTATGTTCAATGGCATAGATTGTAAGGCCGGGGTGTGAGCGTCCAGCTTCTATGGAAATAGAGCCGCTGCCTGCCCCCACATCCCACACAACTCCAGAATCAGGAAGGCTCAACTGATGCAGGGTGGCTGCGCGAACCTCATTTTTGGTGATGAGACCACGGCTGTGGATAATGTCATCCTCGGTGAGGCCAAAGATTATTGATGGATTTTTGGGAACGGCTCTGTGCTCGATATAAAGGACGTTAAGCGGCGAAAATGTTTCCTGCACTGTTTCCAGAAGTGATCCTGAAAAAAGCCGCTGGCTTTCAAGGCCAATATCTTCGGCTACCATGACTGTTATCGCTCTTGCTGTCTCAGCGTCGTCAATAAGCGACAAATAATCATGAAGACATTTGCAGATTGTCCCTGGGTTATTGGTA
Organism: Desulforhopalus sp. IMCC35007; assembly: GCF_005116575.1. Taxonomy (GTDB): domain Bacteria; phylum Desulfobacterota; class Desulfobulbia; order Desulfobulbales; family Desulfocapsaceae; genus Desulforhopalus_A. Next base: position 68,877 of record NZ_SWCN01000019.1, read on the forward strand.
TTATCCGTTAAAAGGAGCGTTTTTTGGTTCTGCAGGATAAGGCCAGGAAGATGTTTGCTGTTGCGCCCGTGGAGGCTTACAACCACGGCGTCATCCCACGATGTTTTAAAAAGTGCACATGCCCGTTGAATGGAGGTGAGTGCTGGAAAAAATAAAATTTTTTCCGCAGGAAAATTCAGAAGTAGTTTTTTGCCAATACCATAAAAGAGTGGATCACCGCTTGCGAGAATTCCAACATTTCCTCGTAAAAGAGAACTTTTAATCAGTTGAAGTTGTTCCTGAAGCGGACTGATGTTATGAATTGCAGCCGTAGGATCGAAAATGATTTTCTGCAGGCGGGGAGTGGCAAAGATGTGTTTGCAGGTCGTAAGAACTTTTTGCCCGGCCGAACTCAATATTTCATCTGCAACCCCGATCACGAAGAGCTTATACATGGGTGATAACCTTGGTCTGATGGTCTATCAGATAAATATAAACTCTGGTTCCTGCAACGGATTGTGCATAATCCTTGGCCTTCAGGCACACCTTGGTTATAAGATCAGTCTGACCTGTCGCTTCGATATGGGTGAGCATTTCACGAGCTGTGTTGGATTTGCGCAAAAGGTCGATGAGTGGTGGCACGGCGCCTAAACTTTCGAGGAGTTCTGCACCCTGTGCGACTTCAAGAGCCCCGTTTTTTACATGGGTCTGGGGGATTTGCAGGGCTGCTTTCATTACTTTGGCCCACATCCCGGCATAATGGATGGTTGTGAAACCTTTTTCACGGGCTGCATTAAGCGCGAAAAAGAGATAATCCCCCATCTCGGCGTATGCCTCCTCCGGCAGTTGCAGAAGATGCTGGGCACCTTTCTCGGAGGTTCGTCCGGTTGAGATGACTATCTCCCTAAGACCGGCCTCTTTTGCCACATCCATACTTGCAGAGATTGTTGCAGTCCATGCATCTGCTGATATGGGGCGTACTATACCTGTGGTACCAAGAATAGAGAGGCCGCCCAGGATGCCAAGTCGTTTGTTCAGGGTTTTTTCTGCCAGCAGTTCACCATCGACAACCGAGATAGTAACACTCAGTTCCTGGTCGGTCACTTCACCCACAGCCTCAAAAATCATTTGCCGGGGCACTGGATTAATGGCGGGTTCACCAACACCTATTGCAAGACCGGGTTTCGTTACGATACCTACGCCCTTGCCTCGAAAGAGCTGTATATTCAGGAAGTTTACAGCGGGGCTCTCAGGGTTTTCATGGTGGCCGAGTTCAACCGTTGCACAAATTTCAGCCTTGTTGGTTACATCGGGGTCATCGCCTGCATCTTTTATGATGGAGGCGGTTGCCGATGGTTCATTTATCGTACAGGAATGAACGATAAATGATTTGCGGGAACCGTCCGGGAAACCAATTTCAATAGTTTCAGGGGGAGTGCCGGTCACAAGAGCCAAAGCGGCAGCTTTGGCCGCTGCAGCACTACAGGCGCCTGTGGTAAATCCGCTGCGCAGTCGTTTACCCATTTATTCAGCTGCAAGTCTGATGAGAGCGTTAACAATGGCTGCCGCAACAGGGCTGCCACCTTTTCGGCCAAGGCTGGTGATGTAACAGCTGTTCTGTTCTACGAGCAGCGCTTTTGACTCTGCTGCGTTGACAAAGCCTACTGGAACGCCGACAAGAAGCGGCTTTACTCCCTTCATCTCTGCACTGGTACGTATTGCCTGAACAAGTGCTGTGGGTGCATTGCCCATGGCCACAATCCCGATACTGTCGTCGAGATTCATGGAAATGGCCATTTCAGATCTGGTCTTTGTTGCGTTTTTTGCAGCTTCAGCCACAACAGGGTCGGCAACCTTGCAGATCACTTCTCCTCCATATTTATTCAGTAAGGCCTTGCTGATGCCTGCGGCTACCATGGTAACATCGGTGAGAATGTTTTTTCCATCCCTGATCGCTTTAATGCCTGCTTCTATCGCGCCTGGAGAAAAGCGCATATTTTCAGCAAAGCTAAAATCACCGGTTGCATGGATTACGCGCTGAACAACCTTGAAGGTGAGAGGATCAAAAGAATGGTCTCCAATTTCTCCTGCAATAATTCGAAAGCTCTCTGCTTCTATGTCTGCAGGTGCAATGTCTTGTAATGTAACTGCCATAATATTATTCCTGACAATAGTTGATGAAAGCGGTTGCCACCTCAGGTGAGTAACCGAAATGCAGGTGCAAATAGCCCCCGAGAACCCTGCGATGCCTGTATCCTTCACGGGTTCCGTTATTTACCTGGTAGAGGCGGGGGATTGAAAAGTCCATCTCTTCAATATTTGAGTAGTGGAATTCATGGCCACGCAGGATAGTTCCAGCAGGACCGAAACAGGACCTGTCAACAGTCTTTACCTCCCGGTAGCCAAGACTTGCCCGCTTTGTCTGCATGGCAGAAAAAACAGGAAAGGCCCCCACAAGATTATGGCGTTGCCCGTCATGGTCAATAATTCCCTGGGTAAGATACATAAAGCCGCCACATTCTGCATAGACGGCGCCGTTACCCTCGATCCACCGTCTCAACTCGCTCAGCATTGAGCTGTTTGCGCTCAAATCTTTTGCATAAAGTTCAGGATAGCCGCCACCAAGATATATTCCATCAATGTTTTCAGGAAGCGTTGTATCCGTAAGCGGGCTGAAAAAAACAAGTTCAGCACCTCTGTTGCGCAGCAGGTCAAAGTTATCTTCATAGTAAAAACAAAAAGCTTTGTCACGGGCAACCGCTATCCTGCAGGGTAATAAATTCTTAACAGGGTTCGTAGCCTCACTGTTTACCGCGGTAAATGAGCTGCAGAGCTGGACCAGGCGATCAAGGTCGATATGTTCTTCTATGGTTCTTGCAAGAAGTGCGATGTGCTCTGTAGAAATTGGTGCTTCTTCACCGGTCAGCAGCCCTAAGTGCCGTGAAGGAATGGAAAAATTGAGGTTTCGTGGTAGATAACCCAGTATCTCTGCTGTGCAGTTTTTAGTTATTGCATCACTCACCAGCTGAAGATGCCGCTCACTGGCAATATTGTTGAGAATAACCCCCGTTACTCTGGCGCCTGGAGAATAGGTCTCAAAACCTTTGACGATGGCAGCAGCACTATCAGCCATGGAGCGGACATCTAAAACCAGGATATTGGCTATACCAAGCGTCTTGGACAAAGAGCCACTGGAGGACTCCCCTCCGTCAAACATTCCCATAACCCCTTCAATTATAGCAATGTCACTATTGTGCAGGTTCGTTAAGAAACATTGTTCTGTATGCTCTTTTCCGCACATCCACAGATCAAGATTGCGGGAATGTACTCCGGTGACCAGTTGATGCAGGCCGGGGTCAATGAAATCAGGCCCGCATTTATAGGGCTGCACCCGCAGGCCCCGCTCCTTAAAGGCTGCCATCAGGCCAAGGGTAACGGTTGTTTTGCCTGAGCCGCTTGATGTGCCGGAAATAACACAAGCAGGGATCTGAGGGGTCATTGTTGAGCCTCCGCTTTCACCTCAGCCAGGGGGTAAAAAATGGTATGGAGCTTGTCAATACCTTCAAGAATCCGAATCGTGGGTCTTGATACCAGTTGCTCATCAATCAGGTAAATATTGTTATCTCGAACCGCGCGGATTGCTTCAAAGCCCGGTTCGTTTTTTATAACTTCGATGTTCACCGGGTTCATGCGTCCATGTTGGCTGAGGAAAATATCGATATCATTGCCTCTACTGAGGAGTTTTTCCTTGCCGACAAAGGCAATGTTTGTGGTTCGTACTCTGGACGCGTCACTTACTATATTGACTCCACCTGCTGTCTCAAGAATGAACATGCCGATGCTGTTTTCGGCAAAGGTCTTCATCTTCGCATGGATCGCCTCAAAATACACTTTAGGGCGCTCTGATTCAGGAATTTTATCCACACGTGCTGTCATGGCGGAGACGCTGTCTGAAAATCGCTTACACATTGTCTCAGCCTCCTCTTCATGGCCGCTCAGGCTACCAAGTGCCCTCCAGTAATCAAGCATTTCTTCAATGTTGGTCGGCTGCAGGGAAATGACGGTTATTCCAGCATCCCGTAATTTTTTTATAAATTCCGGGTAGGAACGCTCCACCATTGGCCGAATGAGTACCAGATCGGGGCTGCCAGCGATGAATTTCTCGGGATCATCCCGGTAAGAAAAACGGGGTCTGTCCAGTACAATATCAGGATAGTCATCACTTGTCGATATGCCTGATAGTTGATTTGCCGCCCCCAGAGTACAGAGGTTTTCGGTATGAGCTGAATAGAGCGAAATAATTCTAGTAAAGGGTTTCGTAAAGGATATTTTTTTGCCGTGACTGTCAAAGATGTATTTTTCTCCCCCAGCTTCCTGACCCCAAAGACTGGAAGCAAAGAGCAGCAGTATACCGATGAAAATGAGAAGGGTGGATGAGCAATATTTATAAGAAAGTTTCGCTCGCATAATTATTGATTTTTTCCTCCATAGCGGAAGCTGATTTGATAGGACTGGTTGTACTCATCCCAGGCAATGTTACTGTCCACCCCGAAGACCTCTCTGACAACCTCTGTCGTCAGGGTGGAACGGGTGCTGCCGGCGCTTACTATCTTGCCTTTGTCCATGATGAGGACCTCATCACAGTAGGCTGTGGCAAGGTTGAGGTTGTGCATAACGGCGACAATGGTTCGGTGGTGACTGTCCACTAAATCCCTGGCGAGGTTAAAGATCTGCAGGGTGTATTTTATATCAAGACTGGAGGTGGCTTCATCAAAAAGGAGCAGAGGGGTGTCCTGGGCAAGGGCACGTGCCACCACGGCCCGCTGTTTTTGACCTCCTGAGAGGGTGCTGGTGTATCTGTTTCTCATTGCCAAGATACCGATTGCTTCCATTGCCCTGTCGACGTGCTCCCAGTCAGTTGGAGTAGGGGATGAAAATCGAGGGATATAGGGATGGCGTCCCATAAGAACAACCTCCTCCACGGAAAAGCCAAAACCGGTGTCATATTCCTGGGGAACCAGGGCAAGGAGGGTCGCCAGATCTCTTTTGCCGTAACTGGAAAGAGGTTTGTCAAAAAGGTGAACGGTTCCTGCCGATGGTTTCTTGTTACCGGTGAGAAGGTCAAGAAAAGTGGTTTTTCCACAGCCATTGGGACCAATGATTCCGTAAAATTTTCCGGTGCTGAGTTCAACGTTGATATTCTCAAGGGTTGGAACTTTTCCATAGGAAAAAGAGAGCCCTTTCGTGGAAAGAGCGACAGGCTTATTCATAGGCTCTTCCTTTTTGCTTTTGTCTGAAAATAATACAGAAAAAAGGACCACCAATCAGGGCCGTGAGTACACCTATCGGTACTTCCATAGGCAGCACGGCTCTTGTGATCGTGTCTGCAATGAGGAGGAGAATACCACCCGCAAGCGCTGAAGCCGGAAGGAGCTTTCGGTTGTCGGGGCCAACGAGATAGCGCATGAGATGCGGAACAATGAGGCCAATAAAGCCAATAATTCCAGTGAGTGCGACACAGATGGCTGTGACAAATGAGGCGCTGAGAAGAAGTGTTTGACGCACTGTTGCCGTCTCAACCCCAAGTGAATCTGAAGACCTTTTGCCAAGGGACATGATGTTGAGATCCCGTGCAAAATAGAGAGTGATGAGCAGACCAAAAAGGACTGTGAGCGCGAGCAGCAGTACTCCACTCCAGGTGGAAGATCCAAAGCTGCCCATGAGCCAGAAAATGATAATGGCTACCTGTTCATCGGCAAGATATTTTAAAAAACTGATACCGGCAGACAGGATAGCCCCCACTATGACCCCTGATAATATAAGAGTCTGTGCAGATATAAGTCCGCCGAAGGTGGAGAGACGCATCACCACGGCAAGAGTGGCTATAGCACCGAAAAAGGCAAACAGTGGCGTTGAAAAATGGCCAAGCAGGGTAATATTGGCGAGCAGGGCGATGGATGCGCCAAAAGCTGCACCACTGCTTATTCCAAGGGTGTAAGGATCAGCCAGTGGGTTAAGGAGAATACCCTGGTAGATCACCCCGCTCAGAGCAAGGCCAGCCCCCACAAGGACTGCTGTCAAAATGCGGGGCAGTCGTACATCCATAACGATGTAGGGAATAGAGGCTTCCACTGACTGGCTCATTTCAGGTGCTCCAAACAGCTGCCCTCCAATGACTTTAAGGATGTCCTGCCACTGTATCTGCATATATCCCATCCCGGTAGAGGCAATAATTGAACACAGCAGCAGTGCTGCAAGACAACAGGTGAACAATATATTTTTTCTATCCAGTCCAGGTCCCATAAATATCCGTCAATAAATTACAACATTGCCCTCAGGCCAAAATAAACCACAGAAACGAAAATAAGGCAAAAGGCTCTGGTCAATTGGCTGGCTGCAACGAGCAACACCGCAAGACGAGGTGTGTAAATACCTGTGTAATAGGGCAGTTGATGGCGTATAGCCCGTATGGGGGTTGAGAGAATGTTTCCCACCAGAAGCGCCACGACCACCTCGTTATAGGTCAGACTATTGTCTGCGAGCAGGGCACTGGCTGCTGCAAGGCCTGCAGAAAATTCGGTTGTAACATGGAGAAGAACAATACCGAGGGCTTTTGGATTGAGCCAGCTGAGAAAAAAACCGCTTTCTGCGAGATAGTGCTCCATAGAGGAAAAGATTCCGAACTTATTCAGAAAAAAGAAACCCAGATAGACTGGAATCAGAAATTTCAGTATCTTAAAGATTCGTTTATTCAGTCTCTTCAAGCTCTTGTCAAAGGCCTCTTTGACGCTCGTTTTGTTTTTTGCCGGCTGCTGCTCTCTTGGAGCTTCGTTGTTTGGGGGCAGGAGAAAGGCGCCGAGTGCAACGACGAGAATGGTTTGAAGTATGGCTCCAGTAAATGTGAGGCCGACGTAGATTATAGCTCCGAATTTAATAAGAGGCGCAGTGAGGAAAAAGACTGTCGGGAGATGAAGGAAAAAGCGGGGAAGCGAGTTGAAGAGATTTGCAAGAACCAGCTCTCTTTTTGATATCTGCCCTTTGTCGTAGGCTTCTGCCAGGATAGTATTGGCGGAGACCCCTGAAAAAAAGGCCACCGAGAAACTTGCACCGGTAAGTGCCGAGAGATGTCCTCTCTTTATAAGGGGACGGGCAAAAGCCGCAAGTTTGTGTGTCCAGTTGAGACTTTCTATAAAACTGGCAATAAAGAGTCCTAGAATTATGAATCCGGTAATTCTGGCTATTGGTAAAATAATCTGGGGCCAGATTGTTGACAAAATTTCCTGTACCATAAAGACAATTGCAGAGAATGAATTAAAATGAAGTCAGTTTTTCAAGAGCCGATAGTACACTTATCAACTCATAAAGAAAATGTATTTTTTCCTTTGAGCTGGCTGCGTTATTCCATCATTGCTTAATAAATACGGGTGGCTCTGGCAGGTCGATGGAGGGATAATAATTGTTGACTTTCAGTATTTACCTTTGTTAAGTCTCTGCATACGATTCAGGTGCTGAAGTATTCAGCCTATGAGGGAATTCCGTGTAAATCGGAAACGGGCCCGCCGCTGTAACCGGGGACAACGTTCACCTTAGAATACCACTGGGAGAGATCCTGGGAAGGTGTGGACAATGGTTGATCCGGGAGTCAGAAGACCTGTCTGAAACGTTGTTGTTGGTTATCCCGTGGACAAGGATACCACAATCGAGACGAGGAGACAGGGAATCCCCGGATCATTTATTTGATTCGGGGATTTTTTTTTGCGTTACTTCCACTCTTTCTGTTCGCCCTGGTAGTAAGGGTACCGACACAGGATAGGCGGAAAGGGCAAAAGGATCTCCTCGGGAAAATGTCGAATATTTTAAAGGTGGATAGATAATGCAAGGTACGTTTTATGTTGTTGGAGTAGGGCCAGGCGATCCACAGCTTCTCACCTTAAAAGCTGCCGATGTTCTTCGAAAATGCGATACCTGGTTTGTGCCGTCAGCTTTTGAGAATGGCGGTAGCATGGCTCTTAAAATTGTTTCAGGAGCCGTTGATTCTGCCGGAAAGACAATACTCAGTCATCGCTTCCCCATGAAGCAGGTGCAACGTGGCAAGACTCCCGATGTCGAAGTACAGGATGCATGGGATGTCGCGGCCAAGACGATTATGGGATATCTGGAGAGCGGCAAGGATGTAGTCTTTCCCACCCTTGGCGATCCTGCAATCTATTCCACCGGTTTTTATGTCTGTGAGACCCTTCAGGAGTATGGGGCTCCTTTTAATCTTGAGATTATTCCCGGAGTTTCAGCCATTGGTGCCACCTCTGCCACCTCAGCCATGCCCCTTTGTCTGGGCGATGAAAGGCTTGTTGTTATTCCCGCATCTTTTGAAGATGATAAAATAAGAGAGTTACTCGCACTCAGCGATGTGATCGTCTTTATGAAAGTTTACAAGGTAATGGCCAAGCTGGTTGCCTTGCTCGATGAGTTAGGCCTTGTGGATAAGGCGGTACTCGTTGAAAAGTGCAGTCTGGGGGACCAGAGAGTCTGGACTGACATTCGCAAGGCTGTTGGTCAGGATATTCACTATTTTTCAACCATGGTTGTCCGTAAGTAATAGATAACACGATTCATGTGTACACTGCTCCCGATTAGAATCGTGGTTCCAGAAGGGAGCAGGGCAGCCACATGATCAAATAAATGCAGGTAAACCTCTCGCGGTAAGCGATGGTCAAAGACGAGCGAGACAAGATAACAACAGTTACGATTTTATTGTATTCTAAACATTAACGGATCACGGCTTTAGCCTGATGCAGGCCACTTTTGGCTGTTGTATTGGGCATAAGAACAGCCTCTTTGCCCATGATTGTGCCCGGACTGGTGACGGAATTGCAGCCGGTTTGACAGCCGTCCCCAAGGATTGCTCCCAGTTTTCTTCTTCCTGTATCTACGCGCTCGCCTTCGTAAAAAACATATATGTTACCGGGAAGAAACCTTAAATTTGCAAATTTTGTCCCGGCACCAAGATTGCTGTCGCGACCAAGGATGGAATCCCCCACATAGGCAAAATGGCCAGCCTTGGCATCGTTGAGAAAGATGGAATGTTTAATCTCTGTGGTATGGCCCAGCACACATCTTTTTCCGGCAAGGCAATACCCTCGCAGGTAGGCCCCCTGGCGCACTTCGGTGCAGTCCCCAAGTATTGCAGGCGACTTAACCATAGCACCGGTTTCAATAAGAACGCCTTTGCCAATGGCAATCTTTTTGCCTGTGATGACGGCCCCGGCCATGATAACTGAGGCTCCTTCGAGAATCGTCGATCCCTGTTTGACCTTCAGACCCATCTTTGTTGTGTCGCCGAATTCGATATCATAACCAGTGGAGTTGAGCATTTTCCCTTCGTGGATGATGACATGATCGGGGAGAGGTACACCGTCTTTGACAAAGCCATGATCGTATTGAGGATAGATATAGCTGTCCATGTATGATTTCAAATCATTGAGCGGCTGCCATACAGGACGTGCAGGTTGAAACAGCTGAGCATCAGGAAAATCGGCCAAATCAAAAAAAGAGAGTACAGAAATCATGGATATCCTCATAGAAATGAATATAAAGTCATATTAACAGAACGTATTAGTATGAAAGAATTACATGGAGAGTTCAAGTTAAAATATTAGCGCACGGTTCGCTTAATAAAGCTTGCTTGACTTAAGTTCCCTGCATGTTTAGTATTTCGTGGGATTTTCCGGAGTGGCGCTGTCATGTGGGCTATCTGGTTGAATATATATGTTATTACGAGAAATTAGGTTGATAAATATAGTGGTGATGAGCTCTTTTCCGGAGTGCATTGTTTTTAAGGGTTTGATGGAGGGTTGAGTGGAATTTAATGATTCTTTAAGTATAGGTATGGACGATTTCTCAAATAATGAAGAGATGGAGATACCTGAAGTTCTGCCCATGATGGCGGTACGGGATGTGGTTGTCTTTAACTATATGATAATCCCACTTTTTGTTGGCCGTCCAGGTTCTGTGGAAGCCGTTAATGAGGCGCTTGGTCGTAATAAATTGCTGATGCTTGTTACCCAGAAGGATGCTACCAAAGACAATCCTGCAGAAGAAGATCTCTACAAGGTTGGTATGGTCTGCATGGTGATGAGAACGCTCAAACTTCCGGATGGCCGCCTGAAGGTACTGGTGCAGGCAATGTCTAAGGCCCGGATTAAAAAATTTGAGCAGACCGAGCCTTTTTATCAGGTCGCCGTCGATGTGATTGAAGACGTGGAAGTAAAAGAGGTGAGCGTAGAGGTTGAGGCCACCATGCGCACTGTACGTGAGCAGACAGAGAAAATCATGTCGCTTCGTGGAATTCTCTCAGCTGATCTGATGATGATCATCAATAACATCGAGGAGCCGGGCCGTCTTGCCGATCTTGTCGGTTCAAACCTTAGACTTAAAATATCAGAATCACAAAAGATTCTCGAAGAAACCGACCCTGTTGACAGATTAAAGCTCGTGAGTGAACTGTTGACCAAGGAACTTGAAGTCTCCACAGTTCAGGCAAAGATACAAAACGATGCCAAGGAAGAGATGAGCAAGTCTCAGCGGGAATATTTTCTGCGAGAGCAACTCCATGCCCTGCAAAAAGAGTTAGGGGATACGGATGATCGTATGCAGGAGGTGGAGGAACTTGAGAAGAAGATCAAGAAAACTAAAATGCCCAAGAAGATTAAAAAAGAGGCATTTAAGCAGCTGAGCAGGATGGATATGATGCATCCTGATTCTTCCGAGGCGACGATTATCAGAACTTATATTGACTGGATTCTTGATGTCCCCTGGAAAAAAAGCAGCAAAGATATGCTTGATCTCGCCCATGCAAAACAGGTCCTTGATGAAGATCATTTTGGTTTGGAGAAGATCAAGGAACGGATTCTTGAATACCTTGCCGTACGCAAGCTCAACAACTCAACCAAGGGGCCAATTCTTTGTTTCGTAGGGCCTCCAGGTGTTGGAAAGACTTCCTTGGGCAAATCAGTTGCCCGCGCCATGGGGAGAAAATTTCACAGGATTTCTCTTGGCGGTATGCGCGATGAGGCGGAGATTCGCGGACACAGAAGAACCTACATCGGGGCAATGCCCGGGCGTATTGTTCAGGGTTTGAAGACCGTTGGAACTAACAACCCCATCTTCATGATGGATGAGATTGACAAGGTTGGCTCAGATTATCGGGGCGATCCATCTTCTGCCCTGCTCGAAGTACTTGATCCTGAGCAGAACTTTGAGTTCTCTGATCACTACATGAATCTGCCGATTGATCTGTCGAAGGTGATGTTTATCACAACGGCCAATATGAGTGATACTATCCCAGGTCCACTGTTGGACCGTATGGAGGTTATTCGTCTTTCGGGCTACACCCTGGAAGAAAAGATCGTCATTGCAAGAAAGTACCTTTATCCTCGGCAGCTCGAGCAAAATGGTCTGAAGCCTCGCAACATAAAGATGGACGATGAAACCTTGAAAAATATCATCACCCATTACACCCTGGAGGCGGGGCTGAGAAACCTTGAACGGGAAATCGGTAAGGTTTGCAGAAAGGTCGCCAGAAAAGTTGCTGAGGGTGGTAAAGGACCGTACTCGGTTTCCATGAAAAATCTTCATCTCTATCTCGGACCGCCTAAAATTATTCCTGAATATGAGATGGAAAAACTGGAACAGCCAGGGCTTGTAACAGGTCTTGCCTGGACAGAGGTCGGCGGTGAGATCCTGCAGATTGAGGTAAATGTAATGCCCGGCAAGGGGAAGCTGACCCTTACCGGCCAGCTTGGCGATGTTATGAAAGAGTCTGCCCAGGCAGCACTCACCTATTGCAGAAGTAGAACCGCAGACCTTGGTGTTGACGAAGAGTTTTTTGATAAGGTCGATTTTCATATCCATGTCCCTGCAGGGGCAATTCCAAAAGATGGTCCTTCGGCTGGAATAACAATGGCCACAGCATTGTACTCAGCCATCACCGAGAAAACTATTGCAAGACATACTGCAATGACCGGGGAGGTAACGCTTCGGGGCAGGGTTCTGCCGATAGGCGGTTTGAAAGAAAAGGCACTTGCCGCTCTTCGAGCAGGAATTAGCAGAGTTATTATTCCCTGGCAAAATGAGAAAGATCTCATGGAAATTCCACAGGATATCAGAGATAAAATGGAGTTTTTCCCTGTGAAGGATATGGATGAAGTTGTGAAGATCGCTTTTCCAGAGGAGGGAACCATCTCCTCTAAGGAAAAGAAAAAAGCGTAAGTTAGAACGTGTTAAATTTTGCAAATGTTCCAAAGAGGTTCTGGAGGGGGGTTGGGCTTATCTCAATCCTCCTGATTTTTTTCCTGTTTGTGTGGGGGCTTGGCTATTACTTCAGCTATGTGAACAGGCCGGTTGCATCCGTCTCAGGAACCCAGCAGGATAGTGTCGTCGTAGAAATACCCAAGGGTAGTTCCGTTAAAACGATTGCAGAAATTCTCGGACGTAATAATGTCATAAAAAATGATTTCCGTTTTCTGATTCTCGCCAAAATTTCCGGTTATTCCACTCGTCTTCAGGCTGGTGAATTTTTGATGCCTATTGGCAAAACGCCCCGGGAGATTCTTGAGTTTCTCGCTACAGCCAAACCTGTTACCTATTCCATCACAATTCCTGAAGGGTTGACCGCCGCCCAGATTGCCGCCATCTTTGCAGAAGGCAAGTGGTGTGATGAACAAGCATTTCTCGCACTTGTCCAAGATAAAGAACAGATAACTCGATTTGGCCTTACTTCCGGAACTTCTCTTGAGGGCTACCTTTTCCCGGATACCTACATTTTTACAAAAGAGATGTATGGAGCAGAGAAAATCATTGCTCTTATGCTCGAGCGCTTTAAAACGGTCTGGGGGCAAGAGTCTGCGGGGATAGTTCCTCCGCCCGATGTGGATCAAACAGTGATCATGGCCTCAATCGTTGAAAAAGAAACGGCAGACCCTGCAGAAAGGGGTCTTATTGCTGGCGTTTTTATAAACAGGCTTGCACAAGGTATGAAGTTGCAGTCAGATCCCACTGTGGTCTATGGTGCTACTGACTATGACGGGGTCATTACCAAAACACATCTCACAACGCCCACGGAATATAATACCTATGTTATTGCGGGTCTTCCCGTGGGGCCTATTTGTAATCCGGGCCGGGAGGCGATTGCTGCTGTTCTCCATCCCGAGGAGTCATCCAACCTTTATTTTGTGTCTAAAAATGATGGGACCCATCAGTTTTCCACAAACCTTGAAGACCATAATCGTGCCGTACAAAAATATCAGCGGAAAAAAAAAGTGATTAAAGGTAAATAGTAGTATCACTTATCACGTTGGAAGTTGAATTGACCCGTTTTACAGGAGAAGATTGTGAAAATTGGCATGGTGCAGATAAACCCTGTAATTGGGGATTTTAAATATAACTGCGACAAGATCCTCAAATGGTCTTTGCAGGCCAAAGACCTGGGCTGTGAGCTTGTCATTTTTCCGGAACTGGTTATATCGGGTTATCCACCGCAGGATTTACTGGAAAGGCAGTCGTTTCTTGAGGATCATGACGCCGCATTGAAAACGCTGATCGGTCAGCTGCCAGATCTCGATGTGATGCTGGGCTGCTTTGAAAAGACTTTTCTTGATCACGGTAAAAAACTGTACAATTCTGCCATTGTGGTGAGAGGTGGACAGATTGTTTTCACTGCCCGCAAACAACTGCTGCCCAGTTATGACGTCTTTGATGAAACCAGATATTTCGAGCCGGGAAAGAGCAGTGGTATTTTCACAACCGGGATGCACCATTTTGGGGTCACTGTCTGTGAAGATGTCTGGAGTGAAACGGTTCATGATTATACGGTACGGCCTGTGGCGTCACTGATTGACAAGGCGGAGGCGGATGGTATCAAACTTGACGGCATTATAAATATTTCCGCCTCGCCATTTCAAAGAAGTAAAGAGAGGGTTCGAAAAGAAATCTTCAGATCATTTTGCAATCAGTATAAAGTTCCTTTTTTGTACTGTAATCAGGTGGGAGGACAGGATTCACTCCTCTTTGATGGCCGGAGTTTTGTTCTCGACAACTCAGGCACGCTGTGTGCCCAGGCCCATGGTTTTGTTGAAGACTGTATTACAGTGGAAACCGAAAACTGGACTGGCGAGATTACCGATGTACCTGATATGAGCCAGGAAGAATCTGTTTATAACGCACTTGTTATGGGGGTGAAGGATTATGTCTCCAAGTGTCGGTTTTCCTCTGCTGTTCTTGGTCTTTCCGGGGGGATTGATTCTGCACTTACCGCGGCTATTGCAGTCGATGCACTTGGCGCTGAAAATGTTTTAGGGGTCGCACTCCCATCTCCCTACAGTTCAAAAGAATCCCTTGAAGATGCGCAGCAGCTTGCCGAAAACCTTGGTTGCAGGTTCGAGGTTATTCCAATTGGCGAACTCTTTTCAACCTTTAATAAAAATCTGGCCCATCTTTTTGAGGGACGCGCAGAAGATCTTACTGAACAGAATTTACAGGCAAGGATTCGCGGTAACCTTTTGATGGCTCTATCGAATAAATTTGGTAATCTTCTTTTGACCACCGGCAATAAAAGTGAAATGGCGGTGGGGTATTGTACCCTCTATGGAGATATGAGCGGGGGACTTGCAGTTATTTCAGATGTTCCCAAACAGCTGGTTTACCAGCTTTCTGAGTACTGCAACAGGAATGGTGAAATTATTCCAAGGCGTATTATAACGAAGGCTCCATCGGCTGAACTCAAACCGGATCAGACCGATCAGGACGACCTTCCTCCCTATGAGATCCTTGACGAGATCGTGGAACTTCATCTTGAAAAAGGCGAGGGGGCCCGTGAGCTCATTGAAAGGGGTTACGCGCGGGATGTGGTAGAAGACCTTTTGCGAAGAATCAGGATCAATGAGTACAAACGTAAACAGGCACCCATAGGTCTCAAGGTTACCTCAAAAGCCTTCGGCTTTGGCCGAAGATATCCTAATGTTCAGAATTATCGAGGTTAGGCTATCGGTTGCCAGACAGTTTTTGCATCAACTTTAAAGAATTCACACTCTCTTTACCCTGGAACAACTGAATAATTGGAAAACAAAAGCAGAACAAAAACAATAGCAGGCTATTTCTTAGGTGCAATTCTACTTGCAGCCTTTGTGTATCTCGTTTTCAATGAGTCGCGGACAGAGCGTCCTCAAAAGTTGTTCATTACCAGTTCCGGTAATGTGGAGATGTGTCTGAGCTGTCATGGGGATGTTAAGCTTGACGCTGCCCATGATGCTCAGGTCATTGGCTGTTCGCCGTGTCACCTCGGCGACCCCCTTGCTGTGACGGAAGAAGCAGGACATAAGGGAATCGTTATAAACCCTGGCGATCTGCGGGTTGCAGATAAAAGTTGTTCTGTTGAAGGGTGCCACCCCACCGATTTGCACAAGGTGAAAAACTCTCTCATGGCCACCAACAGGGGCATCCTCGGAACCCTTCTCTATTATTGGGGGGAGACGAACAGTCAGGATACTGATTTGACGGTTGAGCAATTACTCGAATCCGGAGAGAGTTCACTCGCTCTGGATTACTTCCGTAAACTTTGTGCCACCTGCCATCTCTGGAAACAGAAAAACGATCTGCCTGGATTACCGGAATTTTTTAACGACAAGGGGGGTGGGTGTTCTGCCTGCCATTTTGCTCTTCCGGGCACCCACAGTAAAGAATTTGTCCTTGTCGCAGATGATACTGCGTCCGATGATGAGGATGAAACCAAGAAAAAACCCCATCCTTATATTACCAAAAAAGTTGGTAGCAGTAACTGTGTCCGCTGCCATAATCGTTCGGGAAGAATAGGCATCTCATATATGGGGATTTTTGAATCTGAAGGTTACGGCACACCTTTTAAAGATGGTGCTGTTACTGAGAACCAGTTACCTGGGCGAAGATTTTACCTTGAGATTGCCGATGATATACACCATGCAAAGGGAATGGAGTGTATAGATTGCCACACCCGCAATGAAATTATGGGTGACGGTACGAGTTATGCCCATTATGAAGACCAATTGGAGATTTCCTGTAAGGCATGTCACGATAAAAATCCAGGAAAGACCAGAAAAGATCAATTTTTAACCAATATAGAGATCACAAAGGAAGGCAATTATCTTCTGGGAAAGGTCGACGAAAAAAGACATACGCTTAAGGTGCCTAAAGAGGGCGTCTGTAATTTTGCAGGGCATAAAAGGGTCACCTGCGAGGCCTGCCATTCTACCTGGGTTGCCCAATGTTATGGATGTCATGCTAAAAGAGATGCCTCGGGCAAACATCTGGATAAGTTGTCTCTTGCAGAAACGGAAGGGTTGTGGGAAGAAGGGCGCTCGTATATCCGCTATGAACGGCCGATGCTGGGTGTCTGGGACGATGAGTTTGTTGTGGTCACTCCGGGCTGCCAGGATGTTGTGACGGTGGTCAATGACAAAGGCGAAATTGAAGAAAGCTTTGACCGGTTTACCATGGCCGCTATTAATCCGCACACCACCCAGGCAAAAGGACGTGAGTGTATAGACTGCCATGCCTCAACAAAAACCGTGGGACTTGGTGAGGGACGGCTTAAGCAGGAAGACGGGGAATTGGTTTTTGAACCCCTTGATCAGGGTGTTGAGACGAGCGCCGGACATACCGTACCCTTTGATGCCTATGTCGACCTTAATGGTATTGCACGGCAGCATAGTTCACGGCCTGAACTTCGACCGTTTAACAAAGCGGAACTCCGTTCAGTCTTGCGCTTGGGATTGTGCGTTGGTTGTCACAATACCTATGAGGACCCGATCTGGAAGGATTACAGTGAAAAAACAGTATGTGCAAGACCAGGGCAGAATGATGGCCCGACGGGATTATAAAACACGTAGATAAGAGGTAGGTACCATCGGACTGGTAACAGGAAATATAGCGGGCCTTAAAACCAATCAGATTAAAGCACTGGAGCGCATTGGTCAAAAACGGGTACAGCGGGATTTGATCATCAACCCGGAAATGGCACGAACGCTGTGTCAGATTTCCTCTGAACTGAACCGGCAACTGGGCCTTTTGGTTCAACGCTCGGGCAAGGTTGAGGCGGTGATCGTCGGGACCCATACCCAGGTTATGATTCCGCATCTGGAATCCTCACGCGCATCCGGAGGCAGGCTGAGTGGCTTACGCCTTATCCATACACACCTGGCAGGAGAAGATATCAGTGATGAAGATCTCATGGATCTTCTCTTTCTACGTCTGGATTTTATTTCCGTTTTAAAAGTGGCAGAAGATGGGCTGCCTGAAAGGTTGTACACGGCACATCTGTTGCCTGGAGCGACGGACGGCAATAACTGGAGTTTTTTGAATCCTGTTCATCCAGCCAATCAGACAGAATCCGTAGAAGAACTTATCGCAGCCATCGAAGGGGAGCTTGGCAGCCGACATCAGACTAGTCTGGTAGACAAGAAAAAAGACAGGGCTATTCTGGTTTCCGTGTCCACCGAAAAAAAACTCGCGGCAGAAGAATCCCTGCGTGAACTGGAGGAATTAGCCAGATCAGCTGATGTTGTGGTTCTTGATACGGTTTTACAGCGTAAAAACCATGTAAATCCGCGACTAATTCTTGGTAAAGGTAAGCTTGCTGACATCATGATCAGGGCCTTGCAGGTGGACGCAAATCTTCTGATATTCAATGAAGAACTTAATCCTTCCCAGATTCGTTCCATAACGGACTTTACTGATCTGCGGGTTATTGATCGAACCCAGCTTATTCTTGATATATTTGCCAGCAGAGCCCTCAGTCGTGAAGGGAAGCTGCAGGTGGAGATGGCCCAGCTGAAATATATGCTTCCCCGTCTGTCTTCAAGGGATGATGCACTGTCCCGACTGACAGGAGGTATTGGTGCCCGTGGACCGGGGGAGACAAAGCTTGAGATCGACCGTAGACGCATTAATGATCGTCTGGCCCGACTTGGAAAAGAGCTGAAAAAAGTAAGTGAGGAAAGATATCGGCGACGGGCAAAGAGAAGGAAAAAAGAGCTCCCGGTGCTTTCCCTGGTTGGTTACACCAATGCAGGCAAGTCAACCCTTCTCAATACCCTGACAAACAGTGATATCATTGCAGAGAATAAACTCTTTGCAACGCTCGACCCTACCAGCAGGCGTCTTCGTTTTCCAACGGATATGGAAGTGATTATTACCGATACTGTGGGATTTATCAGGCATCTTCCAGAAGAGCTAGTTCAGGCCTTTATGGCAACCCTTGAGGAGCTGGAAGAGGCTGATCTACTTGTGCATGTTATTGATCTTTCCAATCCGGCATTCCGGCAGCAGATGGCTGTCGTCGATAAGATACTAGCGGAGCTATCACTTGGGGACATTCCAATCCTCAAACTGTTTAACAAGATAGATCTTGTTGAAGATCCTCAAATGGTGAGGGAAATTATAGGTCAGGAAGGTTTGGTCGTCTCCGCAGTGAAACCAGAGAGCCTTACTGATTTTCTTGCAGAAGCAGAGAAATTAATCGGTAAGGCTCTGGAAACCGGGCTAGGGTAGCAGATAAAATCCCAGCTCTTTTTCAAATGCCCGGTCTTCGACAAATTCGCAGCCAATTCTATTGCCATCTACCGAGCGTATTATCACCTGTCTGTAGAGGACGGTTTCCTTGCGGTTATCCAAGGTAAAGACAAGGGAACCTTTATGACCGATTTTCAGGTCATGGACACCACGAACTTCAAAACAGGCACCGATCAGGGAGAGATTGACAATGGTTGCAATCCCCCCGCCTCTGGCTGGTGGTTTGGTGTCGTAGACCCCTTGTAATTCGGTTTCTTTGCGGAAAAATTGCCGAAATTCCAATTGAAGACTAAAAGAGTGTCCGCACTTGCACTTCACCTTGAGTACATGTTGGCGATGGCGAAACTCTTCAACGGAGATCGTCTTGGCCGAACTGCAGGCAGGGCACACGATGGTTGCCTGACTGTCTTCTTTTACAAAGGTTTTATTTTTAGGTGTTTGATTTGTCATGCTCTATTATATAAACCAGATGTTAATATTTCAAATTTTCATGCAAAATAATAAATTAAAATCTGGAAAAAACTACAAGTATTTGTGATGAACTTTTGCAGTGAGCGGATGAATCTTTAAAAGATAACGGAACTACAGTAATTTTGGTTAGTGAGAAAAGCTAAAATATTTCCTGGAGCAATGAAATTCTTACGGCTGAACGGCAGAATTCAATCATAGATAATTGCCGTGTAACGTTCTAGAATCTTTTCGGTTTCGGGATCCAGATCTGCTGCAACTTCGTGTATCTGGTATTCCTTGCCACAGGAGGTACATCTCATGCGCACTCTTCTACACATGCGATGAACCTCAAGTTTTCCTGAACAATTCCTGCATTTCATAATCTTAGCTGAGTAACTCTTCGCGGGTGAAAACGGATTCAAGGGTATATCCGGCCTTTGCCAGTTCCTCGGTGCCGCCTTCCTGGCGCTCGACCACCGTTGCTACGAGGCCAACTTTAAAACCTGCCGCTTCAACTCGATCGATCACTTTAATCAAGGTTCCTCCGGTCGTGACAACGTCCTCAAGAAGAGCGACGGTGCAGCCTTCCGGCATATTTTTTAAACCTTCAATATAGTTGCCGGTGCCGTGACCTTTGGCTTCTTTGCGCACGATAAAAGCTGGGATTGGTTTTTCGGCA
Source organism: Desulforhopalus sp. IMCC35007 (assembly GCF_005116575.1). Lineage (GTDB taxonomy): Bacteria > Desulfobacterota > Desulfobulbia > Desulfobulbales > Desulfocapsaceae > Desulforhopalus_A. Next base: position 88,582 of record NZ_SWCN01000019.1, read on the forward strand.
ATAAAGCTTGCAATGGAAACTGCTGTGACAAGAGGATCGGCACCAAGTGTCATTCCTCCTACAGCATGTATGGGGGTGGGTGATTTTTGCAACAGTTCAAAGAGCAACTTGCCACAAAGGTATGCACCTTCTGCTGAAAGAGTGGTTTGTTTACCATCAATATAAAAGTCTGAAGTTTTGCCAGAGGTGAGGGTAAAGGTGCCTTTTCTGTAGGATTTTTCGAGTAAAATCTCTTTTAAGCGTTGTTTGTCGTCCATAATGTTATTTAAAACTCTCGCTGAAATAGTGGGAAAATCGATCTTTTCTGAAAATTGCAGGCGATACTACCTTTTTTTAGGTATTGTTTAAAGTAAAATTTACGTATTGCAGAAAAAGGGTAGTTAGGCTATGGCTGATTGTGTTATTTTTTTCTATTTATTTCAGGAACAGATATTGCTTCAATAAAAAAATAATTTGTGATCACTGTGGGTTGTCTCCACATTAAAATATCGAACAGAGAGGAAAATATATGTGTGGCATTGTAGGTTATTGTGGACCAAAGCGTGTAGTCCCCGTCATTCTCGAAGGCCTGAGACGCCTGGAGTACAGAGGTTATGATTCAGCTGGAATTGTCTATCTTGAAGAGGGCAAACTGGTAAAGCATCGCGCAAAAGGCAAACTTGCTGCGCTGGAGTCGATAATAGGTGACGCAATTATTGCACCTGCAAATATCGGTTTAGGACATACGCGCTGGGCAACCCACGGTGCGCCCACGACGGAAAATGCACACCCTCACAGCGATTGTACCGGAGAGCTCGTTGTCGTTCACAATGGAATCATTGAAAATTACCACTCTCTTCGAACGGAATTAATCGCTAAGGGACATAAATTTACCTCCGAAACCGATACCGAGGTGCTGGCACATCTTATAGAAGAGAACCTTGATGGTGATCTTTTTAAAGCTGTAAAGAAAGCCATTTCTCTTATTGAAGGTTCCTATGCAATCGGTGTGCTCTGGGCTAAAGAACCCAATACTCTTATCGCTGTAAGAAACCAGAGCCCTCTGGTACTTGGCGTAAGTGCTGAGGATGGGACGTTTCTGGCATCAGATATTCCTGCCTTGCTACCATACACAAATCGGGTGATTTTTCTCGAAGATATGGAAATTGCTGTTCTTACAGAAAAAGAGCAGAAGATTTTTTCTCTTGAAACGGGAAAAGCTGTTGAAAAAGAAATCCAGACCATCACCTGGAACTCGGCTATGGCCGAAAAAGCAGGCTACAAACATTTCATGCTCAAAGAAATATTTGAGCAACCCCAGGCAATTACCAACACCGTCAGTGGCCGTGTTAATCCAGAAACAGGGATAGTTGATTTACCTGAAATCAAACTTTCTGAGGCAGACATTGCTCAAATTGACCGTATAGTATTTGTCGCCTGCGGAACCTCATGGCACTCTGCTCTTGTTGCCAAATACTGGATTGAAAAATACGCACACATACCAGTTGAGGTAGACATCGCTTCAGAATTTCGCTACAGACATCTGCTGATAAATGAAAGGGTTCTCACCATCACTTTGTCTCAGTCCGGTGAAACCGCAGATACCCTTGCAGGTCTCAGGATCGCAAAAAATCTTGGCTCAAAGGTTGTCACCATATGTAATGTAGTTGGCTCAACGATGACTCGAGAAGCCCATGGTACAATCTACACCCATGCCGGTCCCGAGATAGGTGTTGCTTCAACCAAGGCATTTACCTCTCAACTGGCGGCAATATTTCTTTTAACCCTCTATCTGGGGCAGAAAAAAGGGACTTTGTCTGCTGAACAGGGCAAGCAGTTCGGTAAAGATCTCATCGGTATTGCAGGCGTTATAGACAGTGAACTGGAACGCATTAAAGAGGACATGGAACAACTGATTGAAACATACTACGACAGTCGTGACTTCCTTTTTATCGGCCGTGGCGCGAATTACCCCATAGCACTTGAAGGAGCATTAAAATTAAAAGAAATTTCCTATATCCATGCAGAGGGCTATGCCTCTGGCGAACTGAAACACGGACCTATCGCCCTTATCGATAAGGAAATGCCTATCCTTGGACTGGTGCCTCAGGATGATGTTTATCAGAAATCCATCTCGAATTTAGAAGAGATAAAAGCCAGGCAAGGGCGTATCATACTCATTGGAACAGAGGGTGACACCCATCTCAAGACCATAACAGACGATGTTATTTATCTTCCACGGGTGGCAGATGATATGAATCCGATTTTGTATACTATCCCGGCGCAGCTGCTGGCCTACGCTATAGCCACCAGACGAGGTTGTGATGTAGACCAGCCAAGAAATCTGGCAAAAAGTGTTACTGTGGAATAGATAAACAAAAGGGTTTTGAAGTTGTTGTGGGTAAGTAATAAAGTTTCATACTGAACGGGCGATCAGGATCTTGTCTGAAAGATCTCGTTCAGTATGACCTTTATTTTCTCTTTTTGAAGTTTTCTAGCACTTTTCGACATCTGTAGTACTTCTCCGTTACAAGAAAAACGTACGTTTTCCTGGCACTAGTCGGAAAATCTATTGCTCTGTTATAATCAGCCAGAAAAGCCGTCAAGAAATTCAATGGCCGGTTGCATTGTATATTTTATCTTTTCTGATGGTTTTCCCATGGAGGCAGAAAAGAAAATGTTAATTGGATACCCAAACTTCACTAAACACATTTCATAGCTGTTATGAAGAATGCGGGCACTATGCAAACTAGACCAGCTAGCGCATTTGAACGGAATGTTGCGTTTATCATTGCGGGTCGCTACAGTAGAGTTCGTCATTTCAGGCAGTACTTTTGATAAAAAATTACTCCATTTCAGACCTGCCGGATGGTTGAGTACTTTCAGTTCAACCATTCGGATCAAGCCCAAAATAGCCTTTCTATCGGTGAAGGTTTTTCGAAGAATCTGGCAATAGGTAAAATCCCTTATAGGAAGTAGATCACACTCCCGTGATCTACTTCCTATGGGGTGCTTAGCGTATATTATCGTACGAATCTGGACAGTACCCTCAGCTGAAAGATAAAAGATATTCGTGATGACAGTCGGGCAACGGACTCTGACGAATCCCTGTTGGAGATCCAGACATTCCAGAAAATTCTGTACTATATGTGAGATCACCGGCTTGTAGAAACCATAATGCCCGGAAAAGAGTTCGCATACCGCGCCTCAAACTCTTCAAAATGATCATCTAGAAACTGCCAGAATGGTGTCACTCATGGTCTTCTCTGTTTATTCAATGGCCTGAAAATAGCTTCAACGATTGTGTCTTTATTAAATATTGTCCAGTGAGATTTTTGGGGCTTCTGAAAGTGGTTTTTGACAGCTGGAGCTGGAAGGTTGGAAGTGGAACAGGACAAGTGTTGCCGATAGCCTATGACATCGTCGTCTACAAACATGGTAGAAAGATTGACTGCAGTTCAATTGATGGAGAAGGCATTACCATAGAAATCCATTTACCATCCCATAACGTGGAATCTTGAACGTTCTTGTTTGCAGTCTGTTAAACCCGCCCCCTGTGAAAGAACAGGGGGGCGGGAAGAAGTAGGAAGTGAAAAAGGAAGATCAGCATATCGTCCCATGGCTTTGCTGACTGTCAGTGTCATTGTCGAGTACCGCTTGGGCTGCAACCTCCAGCCCCTTAACAATCAACTCTAGCGTCATGGATGGTTGGGACACATCTGTAACCTGTTCAGGGAGAAACGGAATATGAACGAACCCATGCCTGATAGTACTTTTTGCAAGGTAATGGTGTACTCCATAGAACAGGTGATTGCAGACAAATGTTCCTGCGCTGTTTGACAGTGATGCGGGTATTCCAGCATTATGCATTGCCTCTACCATGGATTTTACTGGCAAGGTTGAAAAATATGCAGCTGGTCCTCCGGCAACAACCGGCTCATCGATAGGTCGGTTTGCCTCATTGTCTGGAATACGGTAGTCATCAATATTAATGGCGACACGTTCGGGTGTGATGTCGGTGCGGCCACCTGCTTGGCCAACAGTGATGACAATGTCAGGTTTTTGGGTTTCAATTGCCCTGATAACCGTTTCTATGCTTTTATGCCGTACTACAGGTACTTCACAGATAGTTACAACTCCGCCCTTCAGCTGTTTACCCTCAAGTAACTTTACTGCTTCCAGCGAGGGATTAACTGTTTCTCCCCCGAACGGCTGAAACCCTGTCAATAATATTTTTTTCATAACGAGCACCCTAAAATGCGAGAAAATACATAAGAGAAGTATTAATGGCCAACATCACCAGGCCCGGAAAAAATTGAACGATAATGACATGATTCTTGTTCTCAAGTTCCAATAGCGCTGCCGGAACAATATTGAAGTTTGCCGCCATTGGTGTCATTAGTGTGCCGCAATACCCGGATAACATACCGATCACACCTACGATAGCGGGGTTACCGTTTTGACCAATGATAAGCAAAGGTAGGCCTATACCAGTGGTAATAACAGCAAATGCCGCAAACGCGTTGCCCATGATGATTGTAAAAAGCGCCATGCCGCAGGTGTAGGCCATTACATAGATTAGGAGGCTTCCATCAGGGATGATCAGTTGCACGATATGGGAGACAGTTTCACCTATCCCTGCCTGATTGAACAGATAACCAAGGGCGGCCAGAAACTGAGAAAGTATGGCTGCCCAGCCGATGGTGTCGAGTAGCCTGCGCCCTTCTTGGGAACTCTGTTTCGGGGAACATTTGGTAAGCCACATTGCTGCGATAAGGGCAACAACTGAACTGACACCAAGGCCGATCAGAGCACTTGTGCCGGTTAATGTGTTCCAGAGTATTGTTCCTATTGGCACAATCAAAGCTGGCAGGAAAAGCCTGTTGCCAAAGGTCTTGGCCTGTTTGTTGGCAAAATCGTCTCCAGTTCCATTATATGTACCTATTCCCATGAAACCTGCTGATGCAATTATAGTCAAAGCAAGAACCATTATACCGGTAATCCAGTCCGGTATAAACTCGCCAAGGCAGAACGATAGTCCATAAATAAGCCAGAATAACCCAGTGCCGATACGTTTTTCGTTCCCCGTATCAGAAAAAGACTGTACAGCAAAAGCGATGAGTAGCAAACCTGTAGCCTGATATATATATTCTAGCATATCTTACTCCTTATCCGCTTGTGGTTGTTCCGGGTTCTTCAGGCGGAGGTCACCGATTTTAGCCGTGAAGAAAAAGACAATGAGTGAGGCGATACCGGTTGGTATAGCCCAAACGTACATATCACCCAGTTCCAACTCAAAACCGTTATCGCTTAACACCCCTTTTATGAGCAGCAGACCTCCGGCACCGATGAAGATCAACTGACCAAAGAAATTTCCGAAATTATCGCTGGCAGCCGACAGGGCACGTATCTGCATGGTTTCTTTCTTGCTTAATGGAGTGCGACCTTTTTCCGCAGCAGCTTCTGCCATCGGGGCAACCAGTGGACGAATCATAGACGGGTGCCCGCCCAAGTTCAGGCCAAGGCCAACGGTGATAGTTCTCAGCAGTGCATAGAGAAAAATAACCCGTCCTGCAGAAGCACCCTTGATCGTGCTTATCAGGGTCTCAGCACGTTGTCTCAAGCCATACCTCTCAAGTACCCCGATCATGGGTAATACAAGGATAAACAGGGACATATATCTATTCTTGGTAAAGGATGCTCCCAGGGTCGACAGGATATCCATAATGGCAATATCCGCAATTAACCCTGTAACCACACCTGCGGTCAGGATGACCAAAAGCGTATTGAGCCTTAGGGCCAATCCGATGGTGATGATGCCAACTCCAATCAACGGCCAGTAATTGATCATGATTTCCTCCTTTTATTGAATTTAATGTTCCACCCCACATCCAGCTGTAGTTCCGACAATTATTACTATTAGATAAATATTGATTAACCCAATAAATTAAAATTGGTCAAGCTTTTAGCTTAATATAATTAAATGTATTGGCATAATTATGATTAATCTATTGGAAAAATAATGCTTATATTTTGTTGCCTAGGGGGGTAAAGTAAAAGCAATCTAATTATAATTTCAATTTATAGAGACAAACACCACGATGCCAGAATCACGCAAGAGGGAAAAAAAAGCCACACTCATCTGTGAACTCATCGCAGCCAGTAAGATGCCGCGCAATCAACTTGCTGCAGCTTCAGGGTTAACCAACACCTTTATCAAAGACCTTGAGCAAGGAAACATCATTAATGTTGACCGCAGGAAGCTGCTGAGATTAGCAGTTACCTTGAACCTGGACCTGAGCAGAATAGATGAGATGCTCAGGGTATTTGACAGGGCTAGCCTTGCGTCCGAAGATATCGATATTTTTATTGAATCTGCCCATAAACGAAAAGCGGTCACTGCAGTTTATCCCCACAGGAATTTTTATTCCTACGAGCTGGCTGTTTATGCAATGGAGCGTATTCCCGGAGATCAGGTCATTGTCAATGACCGCCCCTTGGTCTGTTTACGCGAACCGGGCCATAGGATCTTTAGCGATAGGTCGTTAGTCGATTCCCATCCACTCTATGCTGAATTGCTGGAAGAGATAGGAAGGGTACGCCGTAGCCAATTTGAAACAAATCTTGCGACCAACAGGATAACACTTTATATCTGCAAGAAATGTATAGAGAGTTATCTCGTCGTGGATGGAAACCCGGAAGAAGAAGTGTGGAGACAACGACACGTTGCCAACATGCTTGACTATATACAACGGTTCGATAACTTTTCGGTCAATTTTACCGGAATTTGCTCGTATCTGCTATTTTCCCTGAATCAGCCGAGTAACGAAAAAGATGTGCAGCTCACTTTTTGTGCCAAACCGGGGCACTACATTCCAAGTGAGCGTCCCGGCAGACTCGCCGGGTTCAGCACAAAAAATCCGGTTATCCTGAATACCTTCCAAGATGAGTTGAGTTCTATCAAAGAGATGGTCCTACCGGAGTTGTCTGAGAAAAACACGGTAGAACAGTATCTTGAAGAGTTGCTTGGCTAAGGTAGTCGGAGTTTTATCACCTCATCCCCACCTGCAGAAAACGGATTCAGGCATAGCATTGTTGCCAGATTCGACATCGACCAACCGAATTTTGACAAATGCTGAAGGTGTTTCAGTAATAGCAAGGCGATGAGGGCTGTCCAAATCTTAACACGAAGAGCATTCTCACTTCTGTCGAGAAAGGTTTTGACCTTCAAGTGCTGTTTGAGTGTTTTAAAGAAAATCTCTATCTCCTATCTGTCTTTATAAATTAAGGTTACCCCTTATTGTGAATTCTATTTCAAAAAAAGATGATATAATCAGGGCAGCACAGCTCATTGTAGAGACTTTATCTGAACCTTTGCTCAATGAAAAGGAGGCAAACATTGGGCAAGTATTGGTATTGCAGTATTTCCAGATGAAGGTGTAGAACAGACCACCTTGATGAACAATGCCGATAGCGCTATGTATCAGGCTAAGCAGTCTGGACGCAGTCAATACTGCTTTTTTGAATAGATTAATTTTAATTAAAAAGGTGACTTAACCTCCGGAAAACCAAGGCCATCCTAGCAAGAAAAGAGGACTCTGAAATCAAAGATGATCAACAGAGAACCAACCGAAACAATTGCTTCATTTCTGGCCATCATCGGCGTTTATAGTACTTTCATCTCTTCCTGGGTAACTGGATGAAATTGCCAGGTCGAACCATCCAAGCTGGCAATATAACTCAAACTTAATAGATCTATTGCGAGTCTCAAGATTAGTAATATTTTGGGGTTGGAGAAGGGAAGGGCGATGGTAGATTGAAATCGAGTATGAAACTTTATTATTAAGTTTTTTGATGAGGATCACACTGAGCACTCAGTCAATATGATACTTTATTGTTATCTGTCTCTTTTCGCTGAATGTAAAATCAGGTGCTTATCGATATTTGAGTATGATACTTTATTCTTCGTCTACAGCCATTGTATATCAAAGAACAAGAAGACCGGAGTTGGGGATCAGATAAATGCTATCCTCAGTGCTGCTGGTATGAACTTCAGAAAGCAAATGAAGTTCATTAGAGGAGTTTTACTTCTTTTTTTTGGCAGTGATTGTAATTCAGGCTGGGATACAAAGTTGGCAACCTGCCTGATTGAAATACTTTTTTCAGAAGCGACTCAATACCAGGATATTTACTGAAACCGAATGGCACAAAAAAATCGAGTTGCCAGCCCGGCAACTCGATTATAGAAAACGTATTGTGGTTCTACTATTAGTAACTAATTCTGAATGTATTGGTATAGTTACTTTTTGTAAATATTTGATATCAATGAGTTATTTTTGTATTAGTATGAATTCAATAGCCTTCAATACTGTTGATTTTGATTGAATTGTTATTGGTTTGACTCCACCTCACATAGCGGCAATTTCTTTTTGCCAGAATGTAGGCCCAGTTTTGTGTACAGCTTCACCGCTCGAATCCACCGCAACCGTAACCGGCATGTCTTCGACTTCAAACTCGTAAATAGCTTCCATACCGAGGTCTTCAAAGGCCACAACCCGTGACTTTTTGATGGCTTTTGAAACAAGGTAAGCGGCACCACCTACTGCCATACAGTATACTGTACCATGTTTTTTAATGGCTTCTATGGTCGCATCTCCACGCTCTGACTTTCCTATCATGCCGATCAGTCCTGCCTGCTCAAGCATCATGTTGGTGTATTTATCCATACGGGTGGAGGTGGTAGGGCCAGCAGGTCCAACGACTTCATCTCCAACTGGATCGACAGGTCCTACGTAATAGATAAAACGGCCATTGAAGTCGACGCCTTCGGGAAGTGGCTTGCCTTCTTCGAGGAGCATCTGGATACGACGATGGGCGGCATCTCTTCCGGTGAGAATCTTGCCATTGAGAAGCAGTGTCTGGCCAGATTTCCAGGTGCTGATTTCTTCTTTGGTAATCCCATCGAGGAAAACTCTTTTGACTTCATCTCCAGTGCCAAGTGAAATGTCTGGCCACTCGTTAATGTCGGGAGTTTTTAGTACTGCAGGGCCTGAACCGTCGAGGACAAAGTGGGTATGGCGGGTGGCTGCACAGTTTGGAATAAGTGCTACCGGCAGAGACGCTGCATGGGTTGGAAACTGGGCGATTTTTACGTCGACCACGGTGGTCAGTCCACCAAGACCCTGGGCACCAATGCCAAGACCGTTAATGGCGTTGTACAGTTCAAGACGCAGTTCTTCGAGTTTATTTGCGGGACCTCTTTCAATCAGCTCATCTATGTCCACGGGCTGCATCAGGGACTCTTTGGCCAATACCATTGCCTTGTCGGCAGTTCCACCAATTCCTATGCCAATGATACCTGGAGGACACCAGCCAGCCCCCATGGTGGGAACGGTCTTTTTCACCCATTCAACAATAGAATCGCTGGGGTTGAGCATCACGCATTTACTTTTGTTTTCAGAGCCTCCACCTTTTGCGGCAATGTGGACTTCCAGCGTGTTTCCCGGAACTATTTCGGTGTAGATGACTGCAGGGGTGTTGTCCTTGGTGTTTTTTCTCTCCGTTGCAGGACTTGCGACCACGGAGAGGCGTAAAGGGTTCGTGGGATTTTTATAGGCGAGGCGGACTCCTTCATCAACCATTTCCTGAAGGGTGTCATCGCAATCAAACCGGCATTGGGAGCCAATTTTTATAAAGGCGGTGACGATACCTGTGTCCTGACAGATGGGGCGTTTACCTACTGCGCACATTTTTGAATTGATCAGTATTTGACCTATCGCGTCTTTAGCTGCCTGGTTTTTTTCACGCTTATATGCGTTGTGGACTGCTTTGACAAAATCGAGAGGATGATAGTAGGAGATGTGCTGAAGGCTGTCTGCAATTGACGTTACAAAATCCGATTTTTTGATTGTGTTCATGGCCAACCCTTTGTGAAATGAATGTGTTATCACACCATAGATAACATTTTGAGTGACTGCGCATATTTATATTGCCACTCTACATTTGCATCAAAAAATTGGCCATAAAAAAAGCGGACCAAAGTTAAAAAGGTCTAGCGAAAAGCATCGTGTTTGTAATGTGTTAAATGAAAAACACCACGGTTTTTACGGCTTAGGTAATGTTTGTTTCCTCAGCTTGCTTTTCAACCAACCTGAGGCTATGGCCCTTTCTCACCCTTTTCCAGAGCTCTTTCACTATTACCATGGCAGGGTCTTCAAATGAGTCATATTCCCGGCCAAGGTAGGAAGAACATGAATTGAGTAACTCATCATTACCACTGTAGAGGCCAAATTCTTTTCGAATGATCTTTGCCATGCTCAGGTAGACGGTTGTATCAAATTCCTGTTCGCTGAGACCTGCCATTACAACGCGGTCTCGCAATGAAATATCATTAAAAAGTATGTCAACCACCTCATTTACAGTACCTGGAAGAGATAACATTGTATGGTTGTTGACTGGTTGAAACATCATAGCTTTCACTCCTGAAAAATCCCAGTGAGGCAAAAATCCACCTCGACTGCACAAAACGTAGTATTAAGCGGGAAGGTACAGCTGGCAAACGCTGGCTCGAAGCAGTCTTATAACAGTTCTACAGGAGGGGGGGCTGGTTAATCATCTCAACTTGAAAGAGGCAAGCCTTCGAATAAACAACATTTTCCATTGAAGTTTCAAAACAACTTTTAGCAGGGTTCACAGGCGCTGTCTCTATTTCCGCCTGTCTATAGCTAATAATATATAACAGAATTCCAGGAAATCATAACAAACCAACGTAAAAAATATTGATGCTTCGTATAAGTACCAAAGGGTTTAAGCAATTATGGGAACCATTTTCGTTGTTTTTGCTGGGTAAATCTGCGGAGGCTACTGTCTGGATAACTTTCATTGTAGAGCCAAAAGGGCGAAATTAACACCGATGGCAAGCAGGGTGGCGGCAATGAGGATGCGATGGTTGGTAATGCTGAAGAGAAGAGATACGACAAAGACGTTGATTCGCTGCTCAAAATTGGCGTTTCCCTGTTTTACAAGGAGTTGGCTGTGATTGAGTCTGCCTGCTGGAATCTTTTTATAAAAAGTGCTGGAGTAACAGCTCATAAACGAATAACAGACTGCAACACATATAAATGAGCCAATGAGTATTGTTTTCCATTCGGAATGTAGCATGTCCCTGCTCCTTACATATCATTTGTCAGGTTCTGTATCCTGGTTTGTTTTTACTATAAAATATTAGCTGGAAGGTTTTAGTTGTTGCAACAGTTTTTCTGGTGGCAGGTTGCTGATAATTTCTCTGAGGCTGGCGTAAAAATGTTTTGATTCAAAGTCCACCAGGATATCATCTATAGTGAGGGCCCGCGCCATACTCAATCCACGAAGTGATCTGCAGCGGCTGAGAGCGACATAGGTCTGGCCGGTTTCAAAAGATCCTTTTCCAAGATCAAGATGTATTTTCTCTATGGTTTTTCCCTGACTTTTATGAATAGTACTTGCCCAGCCGGCAATGAGGGGAAATTGCCTGTACGAACCAATCTCAGTCCGATCAATTTTCCTTTCCCGTTTATTCCAGCTGTAGTGATACTCCTTCCATTCAACCCGGCCAACATCGACAATTTTCCCAGAATCGAACAGTTGAACGAAGACTTTATCGTTGAGGAGTCTTTTGACAATGCCAACGGTTCCATTAATCCAACGTTGTGATCGGTCATTTCTGGTAAAAAGTATCTGGGCGCCAATTTTTAAAATGAGGTTTTTGGGTGCGGGGAGCCTGGTGCTGTTGAACTGACCCGAAACCAACCCTCGATAGATCTTCGACGTTCCATTCAGACACGCAAGGGCCGTGTTGTTTATTTCATCCACAGTTTTATTTCTTGGAGAAAGACAGATAGCCCCATTTGGTGGAGTGTCAGTTATTGTGCAGCCTGCATTAAGCCTTCTCACCGTTTCCTTGACATCGATTCCCTCCCGGAGCCGGGTTAAGATATTGACAAAGCTCTGGTCCGACTGTCGATATGTTCGCTTGAGTTCAACGGCATAGTAGGTGGAATTTTGCAGGCATCTGGCGTTATAAAATTTCGGAGAGCCGTAATGTTTAATGAAAAGTGGTTGCAGCGATTGCGGGACCACCGGCGGGAGTTGAAACATATCACCCACCATGATAACCGGGAGACCGCCAAATGGTTTGTTGACTTCCCTGTTGACCCGTAAAAAAGCACTTACTCCGTCCAGAAGATTGGAGGTGACCATGGAAATCTCGTCTATGATGAGGAGCTTTGCCTCTGCAATCTCTTTTCTTTTCGGGAGATGTTTTATGTCGTTTTTGACGATCCAGCCAGGCGGCAGTTGACAGAGGGAGTGGAGGGTCTTTCCGCCAATATTCAATGCAGACATGGCGGTTGGAGCTCCAAGTAATACGGAACCTTCAAATTCTTTCATGGCCCAGCGAACGAAAGTACTTTTTCCTGTACCGGCACCCCCGGTAATAAAAATTAAAGGGAAGCCTGAATCGATAAGACCTTTAACCAAGGTGTACTCTGGAAGAATATCTATGGTGGAGAGATCAAATTCGGATTTGTTGTCGGGCTGTATGCTGGCAACCATATCTCTGCTGAAGGTAAACTCTCGTCTTTCTTCACGGTCAAGAGAGCCCGCAAGTTTGTTGAAAACGAATCCGGCAGCTGAGGCGACAGCGAGCAGAGTGAAAGGATCCATAGAAAGACCGGTTTGAAGCAGTGTTGAAGGGTGTAAAAAAACCCTGAAAAAATTAGAGATACTTTTGAATTATCTATAATTTCCTATTCTGCCCGGTAAGTCAAGGTTACAATATTCAGGGCTATGGGTTTAGGGTTTAAACCGGACTTTTATAAAGGTTTGTAGGTGTGATTTGCTTTCTGCCAAGGTGTTGTTTGATCAAATAATGCCAACTTTTTTCCAGTAGCCATCTATTTGCAGTTTTTGTCGCAGGAACGCAAGAAAATCATCATCGCTGCAATTTTGCTCGCAATTGGCTTGAAACTCTTGAAAAATGAGGGCCTGTTGATTTTTTGTATAGAGGTTCCACTCAATGAGCAGATCGTCTATTTGTGCCTGTGTCATGCAATTTCAGTCCGCAGTACGTGCTATTTTTGTTTGGGCTGGCTGTTAAGAAATTGCAACCAGCTTATCTCCTGGTTGCGGGTACGTAATATTTTTAAATATTCACAGGCAAGTCGTATTCTTGTGTCACGATCATAGGAATTCCACTTGCTGTACAGTTGCTTTTTCTGAAGTGCAGTCATTTCTATCCTCTCAGGTATTAATAAGAGACAATATGGGCAAACGATCTTACAAATACCTTACTTTGCTAGGAAATGTCACTTGTGCTGGCAATATTTTTGAGGGGGAGAATATGTATAGGGGAGACAAGGGACGGGGGGTGGTGGGAGAGTCATAGGACAGGATCATCTGCATCGCACAAATGATCCTGTTCCTGTAAGGCAAATATCAGGCGCTGGTCAGAAAAACAGTGACTTCGCCATCCTGAAAAACATAGTCTTTGCCCTCGGTGCGAAGCTTACCCTTCTCCCTCGATGCGGCCCAGGAGCCTGCCGCCACAAGGTCGTTGTAAGGAACAACTTCTGCCCGGATAAAGTGTTTCTCAAAATCCGTATGGATCACAGCCGCTGCCTGGGGTGCCTTTGTCCCTCTTTTAATTGTCCAGGCCCGGGTCTCTTTTTCTCCGGTGGTGATAAAAGAGATGAGATCAAGAAGGGAGTATGCAGCTTTTGCGAGGCGGGCCAGTCCAGATTCTTTAATACCGAGATCGGCGAGAAAAATGGTCGCTTCCTCATCATCCATTTCAGAGAGTTCAGCTTCAATTTTTGCTGACACACAGACGACCTCATCGCCATGCGCCCTGGCATATTCTCTCAGTTTAGCAACATATTCGTTGTCTTCACCGGAAACAAGGTCCTCCTCACTGACGTTAGCGACGTAGATTACCTTCTTGTTGGTGAGAAACTGGCTCTCTCTTGCAATGAGTATTCTCTCGTCATCGGTAAGCTGTGCGAGACGTGCTGGCTTTTCTTCCTCAAGTATGGCTTTGAGTTTCTGCAGACCACTCAGTTTTATTTTTGCATCTCTGTCCTGGCCACGTGCTTTCTTTTCTTCTGTGATGATACGTTTTTCAACGAGTTCAAGGTCAGACAAGATAAGCTCGAGGTTAATCGTCTCAATGTCGCTGACCGGGTCAATGGATCCATGGACATGGGTAATGTTATCATCGACAAAACAGCGAACCACATGGGCGATCGCCTCAACACTTCTTATATGGCCGAGGAAAAGATTGCCAAGACCTTCTCCCTGGGAAGCGCCTTTAACAAGCCCCGCGATATCTACAAATTCAATTGCAGTGGGAATAATTTTGTTGGAAGTGCCAAGTTTAGCAAGGACATCAAGGCGTTCGTCCGGGACTTTGACAATACCGATATTAGGTTCAATGGTACAGAACGGGTAATTACTCGCCTCAGCACCTGCTTTGGTGAGAGCATTAAACAACGTTGATTTACCTACATTTGGTAAACCGACAATTCCTATCTTCATGAAAGAGAACTCCTTATATTCAGGTCGAAATAGTACAAATGGAGGCAGACTATAGAAGAAAAGCCCATATAACACAAGGTGAATTTACAGATAAAAAAATCTACTGAAAAATTAAGGGGATGAACTGCTCTCAATACTTAAACTCTTTAGAGAAAAGGTGAGTATTGAGAGCATTGATAAAAATAGAGCAGGACGCGAGGTATAGCGGCGGTCCTGAGAGTGGCTTACTTCGTCCAGACCTCCGGTTCGTATGAACCTGGGGTGCAATATTCAATCCTATAGGGTTCGACGACAATCAACGAATATTTTGGATCATCCGGTCCATCAAAAATTGGTGAGAGCATATCATTCCAGAATGCATGAAGTTCTTCTTTATCTGTTGTGATATGTGCTTTCCCCTGGATCTGGAGATAAGGCTTCATCTCCATCAGGCTGTTGACTCCACAGGTGAGATGGACATTATCGTTATGCTTTATCTGATCTACCTTTCTTGAGTGAACAAAAGTAGCACAGCGAAGAGAGAAATCGCCCCCTCCGACGGTGACAACATATCTCACCCAGGGATTGTTTTGTTCGGTGACTGTTGCAAGTGCGGCAAGTTGTGGTTTGTGAATGATATCTAAAATACGCTGTTGTAAATCAGCCATTTGTGTCCTCCAATAATTGTTTTTATATATCTAACGCTTCATTGTACTGGTAAAGCAGATTTTATTTTCTGCCAGTCAAATAGGCAGGCACTATAAAAATAATAAGGAGTTAAACGGGTTGGAGAAAATCGTGGTGGATAAAACTCTTACAGGCTGGAAGAATTTTATATCATCAGAGTGACTATTGCGGGGGGCAATTCCGGGTGGGTATTTGTATCACTCATCATCGTAGAAGGAGATGAAACAGCCCGGATCATGTTTCCACGATCCGGGCTGCTTGGTTGCTCGGGCTGGACTGTTGTCAGCCACCGCCTACAACGGGGAAGATGGCAAGTATGTCACCTTCCTTGGGTTCTACCTCAAACTGGGTGTGTCTCGAGTTGATCATGAGAACGCCCACCTCTTCTCTGTCGATGTTAAGGGAATCCACAATATCACCTACGGTGGTCTGTGCTTTTATTTCCCACTCTTCGACGTTGAAGCGGTTGTCGCGAAAATAAGCGAATAATTTTACGGTGATTTTCATCGAAAAAGCTTTTCCTTAAAAGTTCCAGAAGGTATCAATTTCTTCACCTGTAAAATCACAGACTACATTATGAGGTGGCAGCGGCTCATCGTAGAAAAATTCAGGCAATCTGTCGTCTGCCTCGGTGAATCCTGCAGCGATATTGAATTTTCTTTCGGTTTTGAGGATGTACTGACCAAGGTTCACGACATCATCACCGGTCAGGGCAATACCAAAACGAGCGTTAATCAGATCAATGAGCGCAGGCAGGCAGGTTTCATCGTCGAGTGCTGCAAAAGCAATAAAGAGACACATGCCCGTGGAATCGATGGCGGCGGTTGCAATCTGCAGGTTTCTGGAAAGCTCCACCTGTCCTTCTTTTGAAAGAGGGTCTAATTGTCCACCAACGTTGAGGATGTTGGTGGCAATGGTGTAACCCATGGTGTGATCTGCGCCCTGGGTAGAGGTAGCGTAGGTTATCCCCATACCTTTGATGGACCGTGGATCATAGGCGGGAATAGCCTGGTTTTTAACGACAGGCACTCTTGTTATGCCAAAAGAACGTCCAACCGAACCGGTTCCATTGCCGATGATTCTGCCGAGACCGGTACCTTTTGCAATTTCTTCACGGAGAATCCTGAGGATACCTGCGCCGTCACCAAATTCGAGGACACCAGCCTCCATGGCGACACCCATGGCAACAGAAGTCTCAATGGAGTCGATTCCGATATCGTCCATGATCTGATCAGCTTCTGCAATCTGGTCAAGGTTGTCCACGCAACAATCGGCCCCCATTGCCCAGATAGATTCATACTCGATACCGGAAGTAAGCTTGTTGCCCTTGGCGTCATTGTACACCTGGGAGCATTGAATGACGCAACCAGGATGGCAGTTGTGCTTTACCTTGCCGCCGCGCTGGGTGATGATATCTGCCATGGTTTCACCCGAGATGGATTCATGACCCGCAAATTGTCCCTGGGTGAAGTTTTTGGTTGGCAGTCCACCGGACTCGTTAATGATGTTAACAAGTACGTTGGTACCGTAAGCACCCAATGCCTGACTGACGGGATGGCCGACCAATGCCTTGGCAAAAGCCCTGTTTGCTGCTTTGAATTCTTCAGGTTGAGCTATTTCTACTGTTCCATCCTGGGGATCAATCGAGATGAACTTGATCTTTTTGGAACCCATGACTGCACCAAGACCCCCGCGACCGCTGGAGCGCAGTCCGCCATCAGGATCCTGAACGGAGATATTGGCTGCAGCCATTTTCATTTCACCGGCCTGGCCAATACTGAGTACACCGACCTTGGATTCAAACTTTGCATTGACGCTTTTGATAACGTCAAAGTTTCCTTTGCCGACAAGCTTGGTTTCCTCGGTGATTGTAATTCCGGCAGGGGTTACAGCCAGGCTGTACCATTTGTCTTCAGTCGGTTGGCCTTCGATGATAATGGCCTTGCAACCGGCTTTTGCAAGAAATTGTGCAGAGGTTCCACCAGCATTGGATTCCTTGATGGTGCCGGTGAGTGGGCTTTTGGCGCCGATGGACAGGCGGCCTGAGTTTGCGGCCACGGTACCAGATAGAAGGCCTGGAGCGATAACCAGTTTATTCCTTTTTCCCAGAGGGTGGCAGGTAGGTTCAACTTCTTCTGCGACTATGGTTGAGGTCAGGCCTCGACCGCCATGTCCGGCCCATGCAGCGGGTACCTCTTCAACTGAAGTGGTAAGGGTTGTCATGTTTACACGAAAAATCTTATCAGCCATCATGTTCTCCTTGTTGTGTTTATATATTTGTGCTGATTCGTTGCTCAAGTAAGTGCTGCCTGGAACTTTGAAATGATGTGCTGGATATAATGCTGTTCATTTCGACCAGGCTGAAAAATTAAAGTGTCATCTGTTGTAAACGACCAGGATGTCTACCTGATATTTTAAATTACTGTTCATACATAACCTTGCCGGCGTCTCTGAGGTTGTAACCGCCGAGAGCCATGATCATATTTTTAAAGCCATCATCGTTTCGGATAAGATCAAGCAGACAGCAGATCTTGTATTCTTCAAGAAAAGACGTGGGGATAATAAGATCGTAACGCTCTTCTGCTATGGGAACAAAATCAAGGTCAAGAGCATTGGCTGCCGCGCGAATGCCAAGGCCTGTATCGACGCTGCCATTGGCCACTGCGGCGGCAATGCTCATATGGGTGTACTCTTCGTGACCATATCCGGGGATGTCCTGGGGGTCGATTCCTTCGTCACGCAGTACCTTATCGGTGAGCAGTCTGGTTCCTGCCCCGTTTTGTCTATTGATAAAAACGAGCCTGTTATCGCGAATATCTTTGAATGTTTTGATGTTTTTGGGGTTACCCTTTGGTACGATAAAGCCCTGTTCCCTGTAACAGAGATTTATAAGTTGCAAAGGAATATCTTTTAGAAAACGCTGAATAAAACTGATGTTGTACTCCCCGGTTTCTTCGTCGAGAAGATGGCTGCCGGCGACATGTGCTTCACCTCGTTTTATGGCCATAATGCCACCCATTGAACCAACATGGGCTGAGGAAATACGAACCATGGGGCGTTTTTTATAGAGCTGGTTGGCAAGCAAATCAAGGATGTTGTCGTGGCTGCCGATACAGACGAGGGTCGCATCAACTTCAGTCTGTGAGCGGAGTAGCTCTATTTCCACCTGTTCGCCTGCGCCGATTCCTTCCTTGCCTGCTTCAATGGTGAGCAGACCGTCGGCGCGAACGAGCGACATGACAGCGCCTGCACCTTTGCCCGATGGGGTTGCCATAAGGTTGTTGCCAACCCGGCCAAGGGTGATTCTAACGAATTGATCAACTCCCATGGAGGAGTGGATTGGGCGGGAGAGCGTGGCGCTGACCATTTCTTTTGGAGGCTCTCCCTGGCCGAGATACCTTGAAAGAACTTCGCGGATAAAAATTCTCATGGTGAGCAGGGCTGAAACCGGATAGCCCGGAAGACCAATTACCGGGGTGTTTCCAATCATGGCAAGTATCACCGGTTTTCCAGGCTTGATAGCCACACCATGGACGATGACTGTACCGACTTCGGCAAGTACCTTGGCGCTAAAATCGCGGGTTCCTGCGGAGGCTCCGGCGTTGAGAACGACCAGATCATTTTCGGCTGCCGCCTGCAGGAGATGTTTTTTCAAGAGTTCAGGATCATCCATAACCGGAAGACCGCGGGATGTATCTGCTCCCCATTCGTTGAGGTAGCCTGCGAGGATCCGAGAATTAAACTCGATAATCTGTCCGGGAGCAGGGACCTGTCCAGGCTGAATGAGCTCGCTGCCCGTTGGGATAACGTGGGCTTTAGGGCGCTTTTTAACTTTTACTTTGGTCACCCCGGTTGCAAGCATGGCTCCCTGGTCAATAGGGCGAATTGTATGGCCTTCAGGGATGATCAGTTCCGTTGAGACGATGTCTTCTCCGATGGTTCTGACGTGCTGCCAGGGTGTTGCGGGAGCGTGGATCTCTACCTTATCCGGGGCCACCTGATGCACCTCTTCTATCATCACCACCGCATTAAACCTGTCGGGTATGGCGTTGCCCGTGTTGACTGGAGCATATTGGTCTGCAGTAAGACAAAGAGGTGCTGCCTCACTTGCTCCGGCCAGGTCCTTGAAGTGAACGGCAATACCGTCCATGGCTGCGGCGTTATAGGATGGCGATGAGCGTCTGGCAATGACCGGTTCCGCGGTCAGGCGACCGAGACTGTCATCCACTGCGATTTCCTCAACGGTGTTGCTGGTGAAAAAACCCTGTTCCTGCAGAGCGGAAAGCCATAATTGCCTTGCCTCTTTAAGTGGCTTATTACTCACATATACGTTTCGTGTGCTCATTTATATAGTGTTACCTTAACGATTGAATTTTCAGAAATTCCCTGGCTGTCCTCATCAATGAGAAAGAAACCGTCGGCCTTTGAAAGGGTGGAGATTGACCCGGATTTCCCCATAACAGGGTCTGCAGTGACAGCGGAATCTTTTTGTTTGAGTTTTACCCGGATAACATCAAGACGTCCGGCAGCGGAGTTAATATTTCGATTCAGTTTTGCTTCGATAGTATGCACGGAAAATTCATTTTCAGGGACAAGCCCGGAAAGCCTTTCAATTGCAGGCTTTATGAAAAAATCAAAGCAGACCACTGCGGAGACAGGGTGCCCCGGCAGGCCAAAAATCGGAGTTGTGCCACTCATCCCTATGATAACAGGTTTTCCCGGCTTGAGTTTGACCCCATGGACAAGGATTCCGGGAGGGCCGAGTTCTTCAATGATCTGTTCACCAAGATCGCGGACGCCGACCGAACTGCCTCCAGAAAAGAGGACGATATCATTTTCGGCAATGGCCGCTTTGACTGCCGAAAGAAAAATATCCTTTTGATCGGAGACAATACCGTAATCAACAAAGATGCCCCCCGCCTGACGGACAAGTCCTGAAAGCGTCAAGGTGTTGATGTTGCGAATCTGCCCAGGGGCGGGCTTATCTTTGTGATCGATTATCTCATCACCTGTGGACAGTATCCCGACCCGTATCTTTTTTGTCACCTTGACTGTTTTGGCCCCAATTGCTGCAAGCATGCCGATATCCTGCGGTCTCAGGCGTCTGCCGCGTGGCAAGGCCTGGCCACCGGCTGCAATATCTTCACCTTTCTGGACAAGGTTGGTTCCGGCCCCAACACTTTTGACGACTTCGAGCATGGTGTCATCAACGGGAACGGTATGTTCCAGCATTACCACGCTGTCTGCGCCGGCCGGACACAGGCCTCCTGTGGGTATTTTATGGCAGCAGCCCTTTTTCACCTCGCCGGCGGGTGCCTTGCCCATGAGTACCTCACCTGTAATGTTGAGGTAGCATGGCATGGCTTCACTTGCTCCGAAAGTGTCTCCTGCCCGCACTGCAAAGCCATCCATGGTTGATCGTGGATGGGCCGGAAGATCCTCGCCTGAGAAAACGGGTTCGGCGAGAACGCGATCAAAGGCTTCGCAAAGAGGAAGATCTTCTGTCTGGATGCTAATTACTGCCAGCTGGTTCTCCAGTATCTGCTGAGCTTTGGCCACGGTACAGAGAATGCTGCGACCGAGCATATCCTTTGTTTGTGTGATATCAGTCATTTGATGTGATGATTTTGAGATTTATTGTCTGACAGCCAGCAAGACTGTCAGAGAGGTTTGTAAGAGGAACGGTGTTTTTATCTATCTCAATATCAGTAATATTTTCACAAAGTCCAGAGCGCTTTGAGAGAAAAGTCAAAAGCTTTGGGGTGCTCAGTTCTATACCGGTTTGTAAAAGATCCTCTCCACGTTCTTTGGCTATGGAGTTGAAAAGTTTGAGGGTAACTGTCAGGGTGTTCTCTTCACGGTCGGTTTGAGGCTGTACTGCTGTTCGGGTACGCAGAGCAGCGTGGATACTGTTTTTTCTGAAAATTGCTCCGGCAAGGCCAGGCATAGCGGCCGAAAGAGCGAGGACCGGATGTTCTCCGGTTATGTGCAAGTTCAGGTCATCTACAGGGGTTCCGTTGAGAAAAATGGTTTCGATGGTAGCCTGAATGTATTCAGGACTGAAACCTGGAAGCTGACAAAGGAAAAAGCCTATCTCTGTATTCATGGGAGTCTTTATCTCTACACCTGCTTGTAATACAGTTGTGAAAAGATGAAGCGAGTCTGGCTGAACAGTCAAGGTGACACTTTTTAGAGGGTGTTGCTCTTTCATTTTGAAAGCTTATCATGTAAATGTCATTTCTGCGGTCTGGCTGCTGAGTATATTGCCTCAAAGCCAGATTCTTAGTCAAATGTTATGCCAATATATCTACAACGAATTGCATCTTAACGATATAAAAAAATGCAATATTTTTACTTAAAATACCCTAGAGGAACAAATAATGACACTTGGACCACTGAAGGTAAGTATAGGATATCAACAGTTTAATGGGCCGGTTGTAGCTGTTGTGATGGATGGTGTGGGCTTGGGCTCAATGGATGAGCGGGATGGAGTGTTCATGGCCTACACCCCGGTGCTGGACCGACTATTAACAGAACCGCTGATGGTAAAACTGAAAGCCCATGGCACCGCAGTCGGGCTACCGTCCGATGGTGATATGGGGAATTCTGAAGTCGGACACAACGCTCTTGGTGCTGGTAGAGTTTTTGCCCAAGGTGCCCAGCTGGTCAATGATGCCCTTGCTTCGGGGGCTGTTTTTCAGACACCGGTTTGGGAGGAACTGAAAAGACGAGGGCTGGAAGGGGGGACGCTTCATTTCATTGGCTTGCTGTCCGATGGCAATGTACACAGCAATATTGCCCAGTTATTTTTGCTGCTCGAGCAATGTGCCAAAGAAAATCTACCGAAGGTCCGTCTCCATGTCCTCCTTGATGGCCGAGATGTAGAGCAGAAAAGCGCGCTGATTTATATAAAGGCTCTTGAGGAAAAAATTGCAGGATTTGGAGCAGCATGCGATTACAAAATTGCTTCCGGTGGTGGACGAATGATAACGACCATGGATCGGTATAACGCCAACTGGAGTGTGGTGGAAAGAGGCTGGAAGGCCCACGTATTAGGGGTTGGTCGGAAATTTTCATCGGCGGCTGAAGCGGTACAGACCTATTACAGCGAAGATCCGGAGATGACCGACCAGTACATGGAAAGTTTTGTAATCGAGGGTGACAATGGGCCTGTCGGCACTGTAGAAGATGGCGATGGTGTCGTCCTTTTCAACTTTCGTGGTGATCGGGCAATCGAAATCTCCAGGGCCTTTGAGGAAGATGATTTCGATGCATTTGATCGAGTGAGAAAGCCAGATGTTTTTTACGCTGGGATGATGCAATATGATGGAGACGCACTCATTCCAAAACAATATCTGGTACAACCACCGGCCATTGATAATACACTGGGCGAGTATTTATGTGCGAGCAAGGTCCGCTCCTATGCGATTGCCGAGACCCAGAAATTTGGCCATGTGACATATTTCTGGAATGGTAACAAAAGCGGCTATATCGATGAGGAACTTGAGAAATATGAAGAGATCCTGTCAGACAGGATAGCCTTTGATCTGAAACCATGGATGAAGGCCGGGGAGGTTACAGATAAGGTCGTTGATGCCATAAATGGCGGTGACTTCAAGTTTATTCGCCTCAACCTTGCCAATGGTGATATGGTGGGGCATACTGGAGTTGAGGCGTCGGTTCGGGTTGCCGTTGAAACCGTGGATATCTGCCTGAAACGTATTGAGTCTGCAGTGAAAAAAGCAGGCGGTATTTTTGTTGTTACGGCGGATCATGGCAATGCAGACTGTATGTGGAACGAAAAAAATGGAACCAAAAACCCGATGGTGGCACATACCCTCAATCCTGTGCCTTTTATAGTGAAGGATTATAGTGGAGCGAACAGCTTTACAATCAATAATACTGTGGAAACCCCAGGACTTGCCAATGTAGCGGCAACACTTTGTACCCTGCTTGGCTTTGAGCCACCTGAAGATTATGAACCATCTCTTTTGCAACTGCAAAAATCTAAATAAACTGGAGATAAATGTCTGAAAGAATAAGTAAGTCTGAAATGAAGAGACGTTTCAAGCAGGAGGAGGAGGCGGCCATGGAGCTCGCTCTTCTTTCCGATAAAGATCTGAAAAAGCTGGAAGTGAGTGAAGATCTGAAAAAAGAAATTCTTCAATGTCGCACGGTAAAAGGCGGGTCCAGGAAGCGTCAGGTAAAGTATATGGCCAAGCTGATGCGGGAAGAATCCGTAGATGATATCCTGGATTTTCTTGCCGCAAGAAAAGGCTCTAAACTCAAAGATAATAAGCTCCATCATGAAGCAGAACGTCTACGGGACGCAATAATTACAGAGGCGATTGAGCAGCAGCAACTCTGTCTGCAGGCGAACCTGCCATGGGAGCCGGACTGGGATGGAGAACTGATTGACGCATTGGTTGAGAGATATTCAATCGATAGTGGTGATCTGCGGCGAACTGTTCACCAGTATGTAAAGACCAGATTTCATAATCTCTACAAGGAAGTATTTCGTATTGTAAAGGCGGCGTTGGAAAAAGATCAGTTGCTCTCAGACAGTGAACTTCAATAATTTGTGGGGTTGAGGTATTGCAGTTGCGCCATGAGGGTAACATGCAGTAACAATTTTTTTGCTCCATTCCTCTTGTAGGTAATGGAGCAAACTGCCTGAAGCGCTTCAGGTTTTCCTGAGGTGTTCCGAAAGTGAATGAAAAACGAGAAACAACCTGTTTTTAGTGGTGAGACTCCTTTCTTTTAAGCTGTTTATTGCGGTGTTCGCTAACGCACATCACCTTTTCATCTGCTCATTGATTTTTTCAATTAAATATTGGAAATAGGTGTTTTCCCTTAAAATGTGCTAAACTATGGAAGTTGGCCTGAGGGTATTCATCTACAAAACAATTTCTGGTGAAATATGGGTTTACGTCGTTTCAAAAGTGAGAGCAGACTGTATTATGTCAGCCTTTTTGCTCTCTTTGGTCTGGCCATTGCCTTGTGTACGGCATTTCTGAATTATCGTGTAGAACTCGTTTCTCTCGACGCCAAGCTCAGTCAAAATGCAGAAGTGGTTTTTGATCTTAAGATTAAGGAATTTGATAATTTTAATGCTGGGCTGGAGGAAATTGTCGGGTCGCTTCGTGACAGTTCTTTTCTCTATAACTACTTAGTAGACCCATCACCTGCAAATTATGACAGTCTTGCTGCCTGTATACTCACCATAGCCAATAGCCACCTGTCTCTGATGCAGGTTCGTTATCTTGATGAAAATGGATTGGAACGGGTCAGGGTTGACTGGATGGTGGGAGATAAACGGGCTCATCTGATTGAGCAGGACCTTCTGCAGGACAAAAGTAACCGCTATTATTTTCAAGAGTCGTCTCAGGTTCCTCCCTTTCATTACTGGTATTCAAATCTTGACCTTAATGTGGAACGGGGCACAATTGAAATCCCTGAAAAACCCGTTCTTAGAATCGCTTCTCCTGTCTACATCAATCAACAGTTTCGGGGTATCGTAATTGTGAATGTGCGGATGAAAGAATTTCTGAACAGATTTCTCAATAATGGGGTTTTTCATCTTAGCCTGATAGATAAAGATGGATATTTTCTCATAAGCCATGATGAGGAGAAATCCTGGTCGAGATACCGTGAAACGGGATATCAGATCGGAAACGTCTATCCAGAGCAGGCAAATAAGATTCTCCACTATAGTGGGGACGGTGGACTGAAGAAAATCGGCAATATTTTTACAGGCTCTTTCGGTGACCTGTTGAGCAAGGATGGTGCTGTTTTATTGATGGTTGCAGACGAGGGTACTGTAAACATCATGCGAGAAGAAAGACAGAAAGCAGCGGTATTTATTGTGGCAATCATTGTTCTGCTTTCTATACCTCTGGCGGTGCTTATCTCAAGAGGACCGGCCCGGCTCCATAAGAAAATTTCCAGCCAGAATAGAAAATTGACCGAATCCATTGAACTGATTGACAAGAATATTCACAGAGCGAGTCTGGATCTGCAGAGAAATTTTCAGGAAGTCAGCAGTGCCCTGGCGACGAGTCTGGGCGGTTCTAAGGCGAGTTTTGTCGGCGTTCAATATAGTCAATTGTACTGTACATTGCAGCCAAAAGGATATTACGACAGGGTTTGGGAGGCCGTAGAACGTGACGGAAGCTGGTCCGGGGAATTACAGCATGCAAAGGGTAATGGTGAGTGTTACTGGGCGGATACCGTAGTTTTACCGAAAAAAAACGAAGACGGAATTTTGGTTGGTTATTCATTAATTTATCAGGATATTACCGATAAGAAGCGAATTGAAGAGCTTTCTGTACGGGACGAGTTGACCGGCCTGTATAACCGTCGTTTTTTTAATGCGGTCATCAGTAAAGAACTGAGCCAGGCACAGCGGGACAAAGGTGTCATTGTCTTTGCCATGATGGACCTGGATTTTTTTAAACAATATAACGATAATTATGGTCATCAGCAGGGAGATGTCGTCCTGAAACAGGTGTCGGCTGCTATCAGTTCAAAACTCACCAGAGGCAGTGACTACTGCTTCAGACTCGGGGGAGAGGAGTTTGGTCTTCTTTTTACCGAAAAGGACAACGAGAGAACGTTTGACTTTGTGGATTCTATTCGCCGGGCGGTGGAGGAGGTGGCCATTGAACATAAATGGAGTTCTGTATCAGGTGTTGTGACAGT
This sequence comes from Desulforhopalus sp. IMCC35007, assembly GCF_005116575.1. Classification (GTDB taxonomy): domain Bacteria; phylum Desulfobacterota; class Desulfobulbia; order Desulfobulbales; family Desulfocapsaceae; genus Desulforhopalus_A. The sequence goes on from NZ_SWCN01000019.1 coordinate 114,499, forward strand.
CTCAATAGGGGTGGTTGTTATTGGCCCTCTTCCGGGAGTGACGGTTGATCAGGTGTACAAAGGTGCAGACGAGGCACTCTATGCCGCGAAAAATGAAGGAAGAAACTGTGTTGTTCTTCGCAGGTTTGGGTCAGATAAAAATGAAACAGAAGGTTAAGGTAAGAAATGTCGATCCGTTTAATGGCAAAAGACCTCTATGCAGCTCAGCAGAATGTGGATCAGTTAGAGAAAAAAATGGCAGAGAGTTCCACTGCTGAACTTTTAGAGCTCTCAGGAGAACTGAAGCTTGCCCTGAAAGAGCGGGACATGCTTCGGAGAATGTTGGATGGGGAAAAGGAATCCGGGAAATTCCGTCAAAAATTTGAAGGTTTTGGGCGAACCAAAAAATAGGGTACATCTTTTGACGGAGTCTGCTTCTGGTGATCGAAAGAAAGCTCTGCAGCTCCCTGTTTAACGCACTTCATCACTGTCCACGTAGGCGTAGGCACTGTGTTTGTGGATGGACTCAAAACTTTCAACACTTGCAGAAAACCAATTGATATCGGGATGTTCTAGGGCAAGAACGGCGACCTTCCGTACAACGTCTTCAACAAACATTGGATTATTATAGGCTTTTTCTGTGACATATTTTTCATCAGGACGTTTTAAGAGCGCGTAAACCTCGCAGGATGCCGATTGTTCCACGAGTTCTATGAGGTCTTCAACCCAGATGAAATTATGGAAAGTGACATTAAGAGTTACTTCACCCCGCTGATTGTGAGCCCCGCCTGAACTGATCTCCTTTGAGCAGGGGCAGAGAGTGGTTACCGGTACACGGACTGACAGTATAAAACCGTCATTGTCACCGATGCCGCCAGAGAATGTGCAGTCATATTCCATGAGACTGTGGGTGTCGCTAACGGGGGCTTTTTTATCGATGAAATAGGGAAAGCTCATCTCCAGACGGACGCTTTTCGCCTGTAATTGTTTTTGTAATTTGGGCAATATCGAGGAGAAACTGGCGACAGAGAGTTCGTCTAAATGTTCCTGAAGTATCGAAGTGAAGATATCGGCGCAGTTGTGAGTGCTTTTCTCAGAAAGGTTTGCCTGCATAGAAATGGTGGCAATAGTGTTTTGCAGCCCGCCTCCCTTTTCTTTAACCCGAATCGGAGTTTTAAGATTTTTTAACCCAACAGTTTGGATATACATAGGTCTATTCACTTCATTGTATCCCGTGTTTTATACAGACTTTTTGTTTACCTTTTATACCATTCCCGTATGTCTCAATTGTATGGAGACGTTTGTTACATAACCTGTTTGACGATCTTAAACAATACTCTTTTGGACGGTGGAAGCAAGACCTGTTACATTCCAGACGGTTAGGGGCTGCCTGGTGTAGTTTTAACTTTTCCCTGCATAGCTTTTTATATAGTGATGAGAACAGCGATAATCCAGGGGAAACAGTAATATTTCCAGCTATTCCCGTTTTAGGGCTGAATGTACAGTTTAAGAGCGGTTTTTCAACCATAGCCCCTTTGCGACGAGACATAATCTGAAGTCATACTCTCAAATTGTATTTATTTATAATTTTTTGCAAATTTCACACTGATTTTAGCGCATTTTGACCATACGTATCCAACAATCTTGGAGATTTCGATTTTCCAAGCATATTTTTGATCTCTGATAACTGAATAACCGCTAAACTATGGTACTGCTACGTCCGGCATACCTCTTTCAATGTGGGGCCATTTATTCCATGAGCTATGGCTCGTAAAATAGTTTCCATAG
>NZ_SWCN01000001.1 GCF_005116575.1 Desulforhopalus sp. IMCC35007
AACAGCTGTTGAGCTTAATCCTGTAAATCAGGCACCTGAAAATAGTGAGGATAAAATTGCTGCATAAAAGGAAGTATTACTCTTTTATGTGATGCAATTTAAGCACAGTGGTGAGCGGAAGTAAAAGGCAACTCTGAGAATGGGCCCCAACTGGATGTTCGTCGGAAGAGTTGGCTTTTGCTGAAGCGGATTATTACAAGGATGCCAAATTAATCTTTGTAAATGAGCAAATAAGGCGAAAACTATCTTGACACCTACCGTACATTGGCGATCAAACCCTATTGCAAAAGAGCGAAAGAACTTGCCGTTCTTGAAGAAATTGGCTTGAGATAATTTCACACAAAAGAATTGACACTACACAGAAATCTCTCCTACTGACCATAGAAGAAATGATTACAATCGGAAATATTGACATAGACACGAAGGCTTGTATATATATTCAGTTAAAAGTTTTCCACGAGAGTTCGTTAAAATAGCTTTTACTTAAGTACATCAAGCAGAAAAATACAAGCATAGCTTAGTAATTAGAGTCTGAATGTGATAAATTTTAACCTGACATTTTGATTGTAAATTCAATGACAAAGAGGATCAGGTAAGCCAAACAGTAACGATCGTGCTGTAATCCTCAACATCTAATTTTCTTATTGAATATGCCATATTTTTTCAACAAATACTATCCACTACGAGATGTCTTGTTTTTTCTTGGAGAGGGAATGATGATTTTCTCCTCGATATTGTTCTCATGTTTGATTTTTGTAGGGATGAATCAATTTATCAGCCAGATTGCACTTTATTGCAGTCAAGCGCTGCTTGTCACTTCTGTATTTCAGCTGTGCCTCTATTTTTTTGATATGTATGAAATGCGGCAGGATCTCAGTATGTTGGATAATGCAATTCGATTGACGCAGGCGTTCGGGGTAGGTTGTATTTTGCTTGGTCTCTTGTATTATATTTTCCCGTATCTGTGGATAAACACCTATATTTTTTGGACGGGCTATGTACTTGTTAGTTTTTCATTGCTGTTTTACAGGTATTTTTACCACCGGATTTTACGAAGAAGGATGTTTGCTCAGGATCTTGTGCTCATTGGTACAGGAGAGTTGGCAAGTGAGATAGCAAAAGAAATTGAGGGACGGCATAATTCTGTTTATCGAATACTTGCTTTTGTCGGTGATAGTTCTCCCATCTACAATCCTTATCATGTTCCTGTTTTTAAAAAAATAGAGGATGTTGAAAATATTTTACCTCTCACGACAATCCAGAGAATTATTGTAGCGCCAGACGACAAAAGAGGTGGCACACCTATTCGGACCTTGTTGAAATGTAAGTTAGCCGGCACGATAGTAGAGCAAGGAGTACCCTTTTATGAGCGAATTACAGGTAAGATAATGGTGGAGAAGGTGGATCCGAGTTGGATTGTCTTCTCAGATGGTTTTACAGTAATCAGTCGGTGGCGTTATTTGGTGAAGCGGTTGGTGGATGTGGTACTCAGCGGTGGATTGCTTTTTTTGAACGCCCCTGTAATGCTTGTTTCAGCAATAATTATCAAATTAGAGAGTCCCGGGCCAGTTTTTTATCTGCAAGAAAGGGTTGGTGAGGGGAATGTACCCTTTAAGGTTATTAAATTTCGGTCGATGGGCCAGGATGCCGAAAAAGATGGGGCTGTGTGGGCTCAGAAAAATGATAGCAGGGTCACAAGATTTGGTGGCTTTATACGTAAAGTTCGCATAGACGAACTGCCCCAGCTCTGGAATGTATTAAAAGGGGAGATGAGCCTGGTCGGACCAAGGCCGGAGCGACAAGTATTTGTAGATCAATTAGTTGAGGAAATTCCGTATTACGGTATTCGGCATGTGGTTAAACCGGGTATTACTGGCTGGGCTCAGGTGAGTTATCCGTACGGTGCTTCGAAACAGGATGCTCTGCGGAAGTTGGAATATGATCTTTTTTATATTAAAAATAACTCAATAGCTCTGGATCTTTTGGTTATTTTTTATACCGTGAAGACCGTGCTGTTTGGGAAGGGGGGGCGATAATATATTGGTTCAGTGTGTATTGGGCATCTCCAATACACACTGAACCAATATTCTGACTACCAGCGAAAGATCTCCTTTGAAGCAGAGAGGGTAAGATATACTCTATGCTCATCGTAATCGCGATCAATTTCTGACTGATAATCTGCGTAGCGGTAGGATGCAGAAACTGTATACCAGCGCAGGAAATTGTAGCTGAGCGTCAGACCTACATCATATGACTCCTCTGTGTATTCAGTTACATTGTCATCTGTGGTGTCCTCGCCTTCAAGGTTGAGAAGTACAGTTGTTGCTAAAGGTTCTTCGTTATCACTTCTTTCATAGCCGGTGGATAAGGATAGAGAGAGTTGTGGGGAAAATTGATAAGAGTAACCGAGTTCTGATCGCCATGTTTGGCTCAATCCGGTTCTGTCACCATCAAAATTATCAAATTCATATCCGTATGAGCTGTTTGCTGTCAACGATGCATGTTGAAAATCCCAGATCAATCCAGCATATGCATTATATCCGGTATCAGTTGAGCGTTCATCATAGGTCGCGAAGCTAGGACCACCGGAGAGGGTCATGTGCAGGGCTCTACTAAAGTCATGGCTCCAACCTAAGGTAATTTCGTGAATAGCAGCATCTTCTCTCAATACTGATTCGTAATCTGTTGCATCATAGGAGTACAGGCTAAAGAGGCGATCATGTGTCCGCCAGTCATAATTGAGCTGTAAAAGAAACTGATATTCCTCCAGATCATCACTAAACTCCTCCTCGCTCTGATTATAGACCGTTTGTTCCTCATACTCTGTTTCCATCCCTTCCTCTTCATCACTTTCATCTTCCACCGGCACTTGAATGATTTCTGGCTGAATGAATGTGATTTCAGTAGGCTCATAGATTCCCTTGACATATCCCACTTGAGTTTCCATCTGCCAGGAGCGGTTGAAACGATATGACAGTCTTCCTGTGCCTTCGTGTCGATCATAATCTTGGTAACCGTCTTCGTCATCACTGATATTGCGTAGCACTCCAAATGTATATCCTAATCCAACCACAGAATCCTGGGCATACGTGTAGTCGGTTCCGATATCCAAAGTGTTACGCCAGTACTCATGTCGTTCATTTTGTTCTCTGAGTGATTGGTCTGTTCCTTCTGCCTGCTCGGCGCCGATTGTTTGTTCGTCTTCGGTTTCGTCTGTACCTGGTATGATCGCTGAACTACTTAACAGTGCATCTTCAACGGCGTCATCTCCGTAATAATAGTTGTCACTCGCATAGAAACTCCAGTTTCTGGTGAAAGATTTTTCGGCCAGCAGATTTAGATCGTGGCCCATATCAGTATCGCTTTCAAGTTCCTCGTAGTACAAGGTCGGCGCGTAGGTGAATTCCAGAAGATCGTTGATTCCTTGGCTGGAAATTCGAATTCTGGGCGTTATAATCCATCGACGTACATCACCTTCATCAGTTTCATTTGGGCCGAGATCATCTGTTACCACGTTTTCAGCTTCTGCAAGGTTTGAATCAGTGTTCTGGCCTGCTGGGACGGTCACTTCGGTTGTGACTTCATTGTCATTATCATCATATTTGCGTTCAGCAAAATCATATCCGGTTGAAATCTCCCCAATAACAATATTCTGCCGGGAATAAGCAGAGTTATTCCAACAGAAAGCCGTTAATAAAATGAAAATTATTGCAGTACAATTTGGAGAGACCATGATTTGCTCCGCAGTCGGATGATTGGGTGATAAGGAGTTGCTCGTCACCATAATGTATTTTAGCCCGAGGTCTGAATATCTACTTCTGGTACTAATCTACGATAATGATATCGCTGGCTTGAACCAAAACATTTTTGTTGAGGGATTTGCCGGAAATGAAATCATCGTAGTCAAAAACTAAGGTGTTTCCTTTAAAAACTGATTTGTTTTCTTGCTTGATATTTTCTCGCACAACGGTGATTTTTCTACCTGCCCACTCTGTAAAACCCCCTGCTCGAGCGACTACCTGTACCAGGCTCATTGGGTAGTCGAGAAAGAAAATCCCGGGTGCGGTCACCTCACCCATCACGGTGTAACGCAGGCTGTTGCTTTGGGCCAAAGTTGTTGTGATAATAGGATCATCATATATCACTGAGTATAGTGTTTTGAGATAGTCTGCAAGCTCTGTCAGTGTCAGTCCAACAACCTCAACGTCACCAATATTTTTTAGCGAAATACGCCCATCCATCATCACTGGGGTGCCTACACCGGCAGAGCGAGGTGCGTCGGTTGCTTGATCATCTCTTCCTGCAGTTATGGGTGCTGATACAGACATGTCACCTTCCTCAAAAATACTGACGGTGAGGATATCTCCATGACCAATGATGTATTCATCGTTGGATTGTGACTGTAACGTTTTGGAGCCGAGTATTTTAGCTAAGGCGGATTTCTTTTGCTCAGGTGACACTGTGACATCCGCACTGGACTGAGCTGAAAAAACGAATGAAGTATTGAGCGTGAGAAACAAAAATTGAACAACTAAAAGAAGTCTGATCATTGAACATCTCCTGATGTACTGTTAGTTTTCTCGTTAGTATATTTGAAATACCTCTTTCCCTTACAAAGAAAGGAAAATCATATAAAATCATATTTATTCTGTTTTGTCACTGTCTGACCTACACATGCAGGCATTTATTCTAAAAAAAATGGTGGCCTGTTCGTTTGTTTGTGCATAATTGTTGCTTATAACATGGATGTGTTGTTTCTTGTATAGAGAATCAGTTCCGTTTAATAACTCGGTTGATATATTAACAATTAAGGTAACAGTATGGGCATATTAACAAACACGTTTAAATTAATTTTCCTCGTTTTTTGTATGAGTATGATTATTTCCTGCTCTTCTCCCGAAAAAGATAAAGTGGAGTATTACCAAAGCGCGCTTGAGTATGTAAAAAAAAATGAGACTCAAGCCGCTATTCTACAACTGCTCAATGCGTTGCAGATTGATGCCAAATATGGAGATGCTCACTATCAGCTGGGGCTACTCTACCTAGAAGAAAAACAGCCGAAAAAAGCTTTTGATTCCCTGTTGAGAGCTGCAGATCTTCAGCCTGAAAATCTTGACGCAAGCCTTCGAGTCGCACAGTTTTACCTGTATAACAGACAAAAAGAAGAAAGTCGGAAACGGATAGATCATATTCTTAGCAAAGAACCTAATAATCGCGACGCTTTGATCCTTCTGACGAACCTTGAGTTGGTAGAAGGAAATTATGCAGAATCCATGACGGTTCTCGATAAAATCGGAGCTGATGTAGAAACCTCTGCGGAGTTACAAAACCTCAAAGGCAGAATCTTTGCTGCTCAAGAGAATTGGGAGCTTGCAGAAGAAGCTTTTTTGAAAGCGGTTTCACTTGGTAAGGATGACTTGAACAATTACCGGACTCTTCTTCTTCTCTATCAAAAAAATCAGGATAAAGAAAAAACTAAACAATTACTCGATGACATGATAGTGCAGTTTCCTGAAAATGCGCTGGTTCATCAGTTGCTCGCAAATTTTTATCAAAGTATTGGGGACAAAAAGCTCTTCGTTGAAGAATTGCACAAACTCATAGGGATGGCTCCTGATAATCCTCGCTACAGATTGCAACTTGCAGAGTATTACCGGGAAAACAATCAAGATACTGAAGCAGAAAAGGTTCTATCCGACGGGCTCTCGGCTATGGAGGATAATGCTGACCTGACAGCAGCGCTCGCAACCCTTTATTTTGATCAGATGAAATTTGAGGAAACCAAAGTACTTCTTGAAAAATTGGAGAGTAAAAGTAAGGGGCATGGTGGCGCTAAGCTGCTTCAAGCTCGTTTTTTGATGAAGGATGGAAAAACAAGAGAGGCCATCACCCTCATGCAGGAGCTCAATAAGGATTTCCCGAATTGGGGGGAACCCTATTTTTACCTTGGCTTGGCACACTATAGTTTAGGGGATGTTGACCTGGCACAAAGTGCAGTTTCAAGTGCAATCGACAAATACGGTAAAAGCGCAAAGTATCATACGCTCATGGCGCAAATATTTCAAACTCAGGGGGAGTTTGAAAATGCGCAAGAAGAGGCAGTGAGTGCTTTGCGGTTGAATCCTAAAAATATTCGTTCAGCTCTTATTCTAAGCCGGGCGCTAGTCGACTTGAAGCGCTACGATCAAGCGATTTCACTACTCAGCAACATGAATAGCCAGGTTGCTGGTAATGTTGAAATTTTAGGCAATCTTGCAGTAGCGTATTTAGGTGCGGGCCAAAAAGAAGAAGGAGAGAAAACTCTTATCTCTCTTCTCGACTCTCATCCAGGAAATGTTAAGGCAGTGTCACTTTTGCTCGATTCTAAATATAAAAAAGATTATCCGGCTGCTGAAGCGTTTGTGCAGCAACAAATTGAGCAAGCACCGGAAAATGACAAATTGTACCTGTTACTAGGAGATGTTTTTAGTAGGCAATCGAAATATGATGATGCATTGCAGGCATATAAACAAGCACAAAGTTTGTCTCCTGATGATATTAACGCATTTTTTGCAGAGGCAAAATTACTTCGTCAAATGGATAAAATAAATGAGGCAATGGAGCTCTATCAGGTAATACTTGAGAAGCAACCTCGGTCCTTGCCTGCCCAGATGAGTATAGCCGATTTGTTGCAGGCAAAAGGCGATACGGTAAAGGCGGTGGAGCATTATAGAGAAGTTCTCAAGATTCAGGAGAACTTTGCTCCTGCGGCTAACAATCTGGCCTGGTTGATTGCGTCAGATCCTGCGGGTGACCTTGGTGAGGCGTTGATGCTTGCGATGCGTGCAAAGCAGGCTAGTCCTGATTCCCCTGTAATTGCAGATACTCTCGGTTGGGTTCACTATAAAAGGCAATCTTACTCACTGGCTATCACGCAATTTGAACAGGCACTTAAAGGCCTTCCTGATAATCCGACTATGGCCTATCACCTTGCCTTGGCTCTAGTGGGTAATAATGAAAAGGAAAAAGCTATCAAAACTCTTGAGCCTTTGGTGGCCGGCAAAAAAGAATTTGCTGAGCGAATTGACGCAGAAAACCTCCTGGCTGAATTGAAAAAAGGATGATTTCTGATAGTTGCCACCGAGACATGTCTAACTCTTCTTAAATGTGTCTCGGTTGACTGTATCACTACACCATTTTAATGATTATCAGCTTCAGTGTGCTGGTAATAACCATAACTTGTGGAATAGACTTTGTTAAGGAAATGTTCTGTCTGGTCGTTGTAGACTAGTCCCAAAATCTTGTCTTTGCCGATGGCGTCAATAGTCTTCTGAATCTCAGTTTTTTGTGCCAGCCCTTCTCTGACAACAAGAATTATGGTGTCGACCAACCCTGCTAAAACTCCAGATTCAGCAGCAACCATAACAGGTGGAGAATCGAAGATAATGATTCGATCGTCGTACCTTCTCGATAATTCAGTTACGAGGTCTTTCATGCGTGATGAACTCAGGAGTTCCGAAGGATTCAGGGGAGGTCTACCACTTGGAAGAATTGATAATTTATTCATGGAGGTTTTGGTTATCAGCTCTGGTAGGTCCATATCCTCCTTAAGGTAGTCAACGAGACCGTACATCTGGTTGAGGCCTAGTAATCGAGACAATGTTGGTTTTCTGAGGTCGCAATCAACCAATAGAGAGTGTTGGTCGAGTCCTTGAGCAAGCGAAATGCCAAGATTTGCAGTTATGAAGCTTTTACCTTCTCTGGGTACTGCGGAAGTAACCATTACGGTTTTTATATTTTTACTCCCAGCTTTCGGATGGAGTATTTTGGATCGTAACAGCTTGAAAATCTCTGGTATTGCGGAATCTTCATTTATCGCTTTAAAGAGCCGCTCATCCCATTTTCCCACAGGCGAATCTGAGGAGAGTGATGTGCCAGCGGTCAGTGTATCTGTTATCGAAGCGGTAGGGAGGTTCACTGTTTCAGGCTCAAGCCAGCTTTCAGCGTTATTTTGCACGTTTTTGTGTTGATTTGCTTTCTCGAGGGTTTTGGAAAATTTACCCATTTTTTTACCTATTTAAATGTATCTAAAATTGGAGACGTTAGTTCGACGATGCGCTGCCACCATTGCTCGGGGACAAATTCATATAAGATTAAACCCGTAACGGATAAAACGAACAAAATTAATATAGTAGCAGTGAGAATTGAAATGTTGGAATCTTTTCCAAATAATTTTCTGTTGGATTGGGGGGATTTGTTTGTATCCGACGCTTGTAATCTTTTCTCTCCAGCCAGTTTAATCTCTTTGATGCAGTCTTCAATGATTGTTTTGTCAATGTGATTGAGGTCCTGATTAAATCCAGAAATCAGAGCATGATCACAAATTATGTTTATAAGCCGAGGGTTACCTCTGCTTTCTTTGTGGATGAGGTTAGTGGCACCACTATCAAACAATGCACTATTGACAGCCCCCGCTTTATTGAGACGGTAAACAATGTACTGAGCAGTGTCTTGCTCGGTGAGTGGTTCCAGATGATGACGAATGCCAATTCGCTGCCTAAGAGGAAGGAGCAGGGGGTCTGCTAGCTTTTCCTGTAACTCAGGCTGACCGATGAGAAATATACTTAAGGCGTTTTTTTCCCCTGCATGATTGGAGAGTAACCGTATCTCTTCGAGTAAATTAATTGGAAACGCCTGAGCTTCGTCAATTATCAGTAGTACTTTTCCCCCTTCTTCTTCATAATTTTTTAGAAAGCTTGCGAAATCAAGAATGAAGTCGCCTTTGTTCTTTTTATATGGGATACCAAGGGAGCCTGACAGGTAAGAGAAAAATTCATGTTTGCTCAGAGTCGGATTATTGAGGACACATACCTTTATCTTGTCTCTAACCATTCCGAGCAGGGTGTTTAAAACTGTTGTCTTTCCTGTACCTACACCGCCTGTGAGTAGAAGAAATCCTTTGTTTGCAATGACTCCATAGCGTAAAGTGGCAAGCGCCTCGCGATGACTTTCACTAAGGTAAACGCGTCCTCCTACCGGAGCAAGTTCAAATGGTTTTTGTATTAAGCCATAATACTTACGATACATTGGTTGCCGTTAGTTGAATGTTGAGAGGAGAGTTATGGTTAAATTAATCTAAATGGTAAAATTACAGAACTATTAAGCCACGTTGTATAAGGTAGTAAATTGCTAACATAAGGCCTACAGTCCAACTGAGATAAAATATAACTCCAGCGGTTGTTATTATTCGTGTCCTGACATTTTCCTTTTTAAGTGATAAATGCGGAACGGAACAGATAACTTCTAAATCAAAAACCTGGGAAAGTCTTACTGGATCTCTAAACGAATTATTCAGGAATTCCAGTGCTGCAACAATGCCACCCCCAAGTGCAGCTCCAGCAAGGAGAAAAACTCCCATTATTTTTATAAAGTCAGGACTGATAGGTTTGAGTGGTGTTCGTGCAGGGTCTACGATTTTAAACTGACTGCCTTTTTGTTTCTGTTCGAGATGCAGAGCCGAGCCAGCCTGCAGATTTTGAGATACTAAAAAATCATAGTGTCGTTTTAACTCCCCGTATTCACGTGTGAGGGCAGACCATTCTGCTTCACGTACAGGTGATGCTCCAACCCATTGTTCATACTGATCGATGAGAGCTTGCGTGTCTTTTTTTTCCTTATTGATCTTGTCTATACTGAGTTGAATACCTTTTATTTCGGATTGCAAATCAAAAAGGGTTGCGTCGAAATTGTTTGATCCTGTTTGCCCGGCAAGCACTTGGGCTTCGGGTTTATTCGCTGTAAGTTTTTCTAGAAAAGCAATTTTCTTTTTGAGGCTTTTTATTTTAGGATGTTGATCGGTGTAACGTTCTTGAGATAAGGCGAGGGTTTTTTGCAATCTTTCCAATTTCATATGGTCAGTTTCTGCAGAAACAGGTTGATTGTCTGGAGATATGGAAGAGCTATTGGTTAAACCAGCCAATATTTGTTTGCGGACCTCAATCTGGTCTCTTATAAGAACCCGAGTTCGTTCAAGTTCCTGTATCGACTCTTGTTTGCTTTGATATTGAGTCTGTAGAGAAGCAAGTCGTGACATATTGGCTATCCGTTGTTCCGGCATCTCATTGTAATGCTTTAACTTATAATCCCTCATTATAGCTTCTTTTCGATCGAGAATGACCTTTGCCATATCCAGTTCATCCTGGGTGTAGGTAGAAGTTTCTGTCGCTTTGTCTTCTCGGTATTTCATGTTTTCTTCAATGAAATTAGAGGCGAGGGTATTTGTTACTCTGGCAACTTTGTTGAGGTCGGCGCTGTCATATGTGACTACAAATGTGTCTCCCCTGCGAGAAGGTGTGATGCTGATATGTTTTCGCATCTGCAGTATCACATCTTCCATGGGGAAGGTTTCTAATAGTTTCGTGTAGAGACCTTCATTGGTAATCACTTTTTCAAGATTGGTTCTACTTGTAACTATTTCTGACAGCGTTGAAACAATATCTCTAATTTGAGCCTGCTCGTCCGGGGACATCCGCGCGGGATTGATTTTTGTTTGTTGATAGCTCAGGAGAGCAGTTCCTTGATAAACTTTAGGTTGAGTAAGGTATACTGCTAAGCCAAGAGTTATGCCGATAAGGAGGCAGCTGACTATTATTGTTTTTCTGCGGAGAATTACATCAACCATTTGATTTATACTAATACCTTGAGGTAATTGTGTTTCCATTAAGTTGTCAGACTCCAAGATTTTTTCTATAGATAGGAACAGGAACGCGTATTTGTGTCGAGCGTATGGGAGATTAATGCCAATTTCAAATATTTATCGATTAGCTGCATGAAAGACTGATTGGTTAAATAATGCATATCTTGCGTTATTGCATGTTTTATGCCTGATTAGCACTGATTTTTTGATTTTATTGCCAGATTCACTGTCGTGAATTTGAGCAATTTCTCCATATCAATGGGAGTTAGTAGAGGAGAACTCTCTCTATATTTTTATCAAGCTGCTTTCTTTGATGTCATAATGACTCATTGTACTACGTTAATGGCAGAATATTAAGAACAGAATATTTATATCAAAAATAAATATTTCCTGCAAAACGGAAACCTAAGGGGCATTTCCTTAAAAAAGGAAAAGTGGCTGTGTAGCCTAATGCGTATAGATGGTTTCTATTTGCTACCTGATATTAGATAATTTCATAGCGGTTTAAATATGAATGTTGAAAAGAACTATCTTTGTGTGATAGTTTCAGGACTTTCTTTTTTATCAATTTCTAACATTTTTACTGTGTACTATGCAAAATTTAATTTTTGAAAATAATAGCTATCAAAGCCCTGCTCGAAAGCTGTCTCTGTTTGCAAGGTTGTTTCCAACCTTTACTTTTTATTGTACCCTTATCTTTATAGTGATTAAGGCCAGCAGGGCAGCCCACAAAGGTGTCTATGGCAATGACGATTGGGTCAAGAGTAGTTATGCCGTCTTGAGATCACTTGAGAAAGTGGGTATCCGACTGGATGTTTCGGGCATTGACAATGTGAAAAATACTGTCGGCCCAGTGATCATAGTTGGTAATCATATGAGTATGATGGAAACTTTAATTTTACCAGGGATTGTCCAGCCGATAAAGCCTTTAACTTTTGTCGTCAAAGAAGATCTTTTAAACTATCCTGTTTTTAAATATGTCATGCGGTCTAGAAATCCAATTGCCGTAACTCGAACAAATCCTCGACAGGATTTGAAAACCGTCTTGAGTGAAGGCGTTGATAGGATAGAAAATGATATTTCAGTGATTGTTTTTCCCCAGACGACACGTGCACACAGCTTTGACCCAAGTCAGATGAGTACTATAGGTGTCAAGTTGGCGAAAAAATCTGGTATAACAATTATACCTTTGGCGTTAAAAACAGATTGTTGGGAAAATGGGAGGAAAATAAAAGATTTTGGTCGTCTCAACTTGAGTAAAACCGCTTATTTCTCATTTGGACCGCCTCTTGAGATTACAGGAAAAGGTGATAACGAACAGGAGCAGATCAATAAATTTATCAGTTCGAAGTTAGCGGAATGGGAAGAAACTGGGGGATGAAAGAATTAAGGTCATACTGTAATTCAACAGAGAAAAGTGGAAAGAGTACCGGCGTGAAAATGTATATTGATACGAGCAATTATATGAACAGGAATAATTGCTCGTAGTATATTGAGGGATTTAAGTGAGGTGTTTATGACAGAGGATCACCGTCATCAATTCCGAGTTCGTCCTCTTCGTCCTCCTCGTCATCGTCGATTGATTCAACCTCTTCTTCGTCGTCTTCAACCTCATCTTCTACTTCTTCCTCATCCTCTTCGTCGTCGGGTTCTGTGTCGCTATTTTGTTGTCGAACGGCTTTAGGAATTTTGGATTCTGGAAGTATCAGTTCTGTAATTTTGGCAACCTCTTCTTTGAGGTCGGGGTCATTCAAACACACGTCACATGTTTCAATATGTCGCTCCATAAAAGAAACCATGCGAGCTGGAGCCATGGTTTCGTCTTTGACGTGTATGTACCAGGATTTTATTTGTTTAATTAGTCTATCGCACTGCATATATGGGTAGGAAGGATCCTCAGTTTTAGATAAAAGAATAAAATATAGTGATTTTGCTCATTAATTAACTATTTCATACTAATATATTAAAAAATTGTTTTCAAGCTCAAGTCTTAATAGTATAATAAATTCTTTTTTATAGTTGTCTCAGCGGAAGTGGATAGGGCACTGGTGGCTTTCCCGGACTTCAAATCCGGTGTAGCGGGTTAATAGCCCGTTAGGTGGGTTCGATTCCCATGCACTTCCGCCATTTTGTTATCAAAATCAATTCTCTGTTCAAATCACCTCCTCAATAGGACGTTCTGCTTTTCCAGTTTTTTAATCATTTTTTACTTCTATAAGGCCAAACTCCATAGTTACCGTCATTTCTCGACCATCTCCGATAATTGGTTTTTTGCTGAAAAAATCAAAATAATATGCCTTTGCAGTGATTTTTTTCCTATTGCAATAAATTTGATATGGAGAAAGGTATAAATCGAACTGTGTCTACTCTTTAGAATATAATGGAATGACAAGAAGAGTTCAGGGGTATTCGCAGGCCGATTATCGTCTTGGCAGTAATCGGCCTGTTGTGTGGTGTTGATTACTTGATAAGCGGGTGCCCCATTTCTTCTCGCTGAACGACATAGGCTTCGGCTACTTTTCTCGCGATATTTCTGATACGTCCAATATACCGAGTCCGTTCATTGACGCTTATAGCTTTTCTCGCATCAAGGAGATTGAAGGTATGCGAACATTTCAGACAATAGTCATAGGCTGGCAGAATAAGGTTGTTCGCCACAAGTTTGAGAGCTTCTTCTTCATAGCTGTCAAAAAAATGTAACAGTTTTGGTACATTGGCTTCTTCAAAGTTGAATGTGGAAAATTCCACTTCCGCCTGGTGAAATATCTCTCCATAGGTGACCTGGTCGTTCCACTTAATGTCATAGACACTTTCAACGCCTTGAAGGTACATGGCGATTCGTTCGAGGCCATAGGTGATTTCAACTGTAGTCGGGTAAAGATCAATAGAACCTGCCTGTTGGAAGTATGTGAATTGAGTTATTTCCATACCATCAAGCCACACTTCCCACCCCAGGCCAGAGGCTCCAAGAGTTGGAGATTCCCAATCATCCTCAACAAAACGAATATCGTGATCCAGAAGATCCAGACCAAAACGTTTGAGGCTGCCAAGGTAAAGCTCCTGGACTTCGATAGGGGAAGGTTTCAAAACCACCTGGTACTGGTAGTAATGTTGTAATCGATTGGGATTGGCTCCATATCTTCCGTCCGTGGGGCGTCTGGATGGCTGAGGGTACGCCGCTTTCCAGGGTTCTGGGCCAAGCGCCCGTAAAAGTGTTGCAGGATGAAATGTACCAGCCCCGACTTCGTTATCATATGGTTGTTGTATAAGACAGCCTTGATCTGCCCAATAAGTACTAAGTTCAAAAATAATATCTTGAAAATTCATCGAATTTCCCCTTGTAGAACTAGATTGATCAGGATTTGTTGTCTGTTCCTGAACGATAAATATGCTTGCATAATGGGTTTTTAATATGGACTACTTATATAATTGGTATCTTGACTTTTGTCTATGGGCTCCTCATTATATCTTCTTATTTGGAGCAAAAATTGCTCTAACGTCTAAAGACGTATTTGTCGATAATTAGTGAGAAAAACTTTATGCAATCTTTGTATTCCTTAGAAGAAAACACATTACTTACTCGTTTGCTGACTGAGAGCACATCTATTGCCATTGTTGGCCTGTCCCCAAAGGAGCAGAGACCGAGCAATATGGTTGGTCGCTACCTACTGGAAAACGGATATACTGTATATCCTGTGAACCCAGGACAGCGTGAGATTTTTGGGTTGGTTTGTTATTCGGATCTTACAGAACTTAAAAAGCCTGTTGATATTGTAGACATATTTCGAAAATCAACAGATGTGCTTGAGGTGGTACAGCAAGCACTACGTATGCCCAGACTTCCCAGAGCAATTTGGATGCAGCAAGGTATTGTAAATCATGACGCCGCAGCTCTTGCTAAAGAGCATGGAATCACTGTTGTAATGGATCGTTGTATCAAAGTTGATCATCAAAATCTTGTGAAGATGTAGTTTTCCTTTCACGCTTCCCACAGTAAAAAATACATGGAACCAAAAACTCTATCCATCCGTGGTGCGCGGATGCATAATTTGAAGAATATTGATGTAGACCTGCCGCGCAATCAGTTGGTTCTTTTTACAGGGCTTTCGGGGTCAGGGAAGTCGACACTTGCCTTTGACACCCTATACGCAGAAGGGCAGCGGCGGTACGTTGAGTCACTGTCGACCTATGCAAGGCAGTTTCTTGGCCAGATGGATAAGCCGGATGTTGATTCTTTAGAAGGACTATCTCCGGCGGTGTCGATTGAACAGAAAACAACAAGTAAAAATCCACGATCAACGGTTGGTACTGTAACTGAAATTTACGACCACCTCAGGCTGTTGTACGCACGGTGCGGACGTCCGCATTGCCATCAGTGTGGCAATGAAATAGCTGCGCAGTCCATTGAGGATATGGTCAATACGCTTATGCAACTACCAGAAGGCAAGAAAGTTATTCTTCTTGCCCCTCTTGTCACAGAGCGTAAAGGGCGACACGAACAGTTGCTTGTGCGCATTCGAAAAGAAGGTTTCGTCCGAGTTCGTATTGATGGAGAGATCTTGCATGCAGATGATGTTGGAGCTCTTGAAAAAAACAAGAAGCACACAATAGAAGTGGTGGTCGATCGGCTGGTGATAAATAGCTCTGGAAGACGGCGCTTATCTGATTCAGTCTCGACGGCAGTAAAATTAACTGAAGGTTTTTTGCTTGCGTATTACCCAGATGATAATAAAGAACAATTGTTCAGCGAGCTTGCAGCCTGTCACAGCTGTGGTATCTCGTTGCCTCCGATATCAACTCAACTTTTTTCGTTCAACAACCCTCAGGGAGCTTGCGCCGAGTGTGGGGGGCTGGGCGTAAAACAGTTTTTCGATCCGAATCTTGTCGTTCCAGACGATTCAAAGTCTATACGGGAAGGAGCGATAGCTCCATGGGGGTGGCGTAAGGAAGAGTCCTACTACGGACACATGCTAGAGTCCGTGGCAAAACATTTTAAGGTATCGCTTGATACACCTTTCATGGAGCTGGACACTAAAGTTCAGGACGTATTTCTTTTTGGCTCCGGTAATACCGAGATTGAATTTCACTATCAAAAAGGGCGTCGGGTCATGTCTTCTGTTAAGTGCTTTGAAGGTGTAATTCCGCAACTCGACAGGCGTTTTCATGAGACACAATCCTCGATGATCCGTGAAGAGCTCAGTAAGTATATGAATGAGCAGCTTTGTCCTCTCTGCTCTGGCGCAAGATTGAAGCCAGAAGCTCTTTCTGTAAAGGCTGGCGAGTACTCAATTTATGACTTAACATGCATGTCTATTGGCCAGCTTCTCAAGGTGTTACCTTTACTGCCATTTAATACAAGAGAACGAACAATTGGCGAGCCGATCCTTAAGGAAATCGTTGATCGGCTCTCTTTTCTTGAAGACGTCGGTCTAGGTTACCTCAGTCTTGAGCGACGTGCAGGCACATTGTCTGGTGGTGAAGCGCAACGAATTCGACTCGCTTCGCAAATCGGCTCTCGATTGGCGGGAGTTTTATACATCCTTGATGAACCATCGATAGGTCTGCACCAAAGAGATAATCAGAAGTTGATAAATACTCTGCTTGAACTCAGAGATTTAGGTAATAGCGTGATTGTTGTAGAACATGATACGGATACCATTCTTGCGGCTGATCACATACTTGATATGGGACCTGGTGCAGGAATTCATGGGGGGGAAGTGGTTTACTCAGGTGATATCAATGGCTTGCTCAACAGCGAAACCTCAGTCACAGGTGCATATCTTTCTGGACGGTTGTCTATTGCTCCTCCTGTGAAGAGACGGCGGATATACAGTGGTGATAAACATAACCTCCGGTTAAAAAATTGTAGAACCAATAACCTCAAAGGCATTAATGTTTCATTTCCGCTTGAAGCAATGACATGTGTTACAGGCGTTTCAGGCTCAGGGAAAAGTTCGTTGGTAATCGAAACCTTGTTTAAGTTTGCTAAAGCTGGAGTACGCAAAAAGCGGGAGAGTTATACAGATAACGACACCACGCTTTCAGGGTTAGGACAGATCGATAAAATTATCGACATCGACCAGAGTCCGATCGGTAGAACGCCCAGGTCAAATCCTGCCACATATACTGGGGTGTTCGGCCCTATTCGAGATCTCTTTACTCGTCTTCCTGAATCACGCTCAAGAGGCTATAAACCTGGTCGGTTCAGCTTCAATGTAAAAGGTGGTCGATGTGAGGCGTGCGAAGGTGAAGGTGTAAATAAAATCGCAATGCACTTCCTACCTGATATTTATGTCGAATGTGAAAGCTGCAAAGGTAGACGATATAATAGTGAAACATTAGAGATCAAGTATAAAGATCTTAATATTCACGAAGTATTGAGACTTACCGTTGAGGAAGCCTTAGAATTTTTTAAAAACGTTCCTTCAATTAGCAACCGCCTACAGACGCTTTACGATGTGGGTTTGTCTTACATTTCTTTGGGGCAGTCATCGGTGACTCTTTCTGGTGGGGAAGCTCAGAGAATAAAACTTGCAAAAGAACTGTCGGGAAGAAGCAGTGGTAATACACTCTACATTCTTGATGAACCGACTACTGGTCTTCATCCTGCTGATATTCAGCATCTCTTAAACGTTTTAAACAGGTTGGTTGATCAAAAAAATACCGTTGTTGTCATTGAACATAATTTAGACGTGGTGAAAACAGCGGACTGGGTAATTGATATTGGTCCAGAGGGTGGAGATGGCGGGGGAGAGGTTGTGGCCGTTGGCAGGCCGGAGGAGCTTGCAGAAATTTCTGAGTCTTATACCGGTCAGTTTTTACAAGGTATATTGTTAACGAATAATCAGGATAATATCGCCGCTATAGTTGCATAAAAACGATATTTACAGTCTATTTGCCTAAATTTATATTTGGTTGAAAAGACCATTAGCTTTTAAGGTAGAAGAAGAAAGACTAATCGATAACCTAAAATCAAAACAGAGGATTAAGATGGCTGAAAAGGCAGATGCAGGGAACACGGCAAGACCTGAGTTTCGGATGCAGAAGATGTATATTAAGGACTTGTCATTTGAGAACCCCAATGCTCCTGAGGTGTTTACTACAATGAAAGGTGACCCTGCAGTTGAGGTGAACCTGCAACTCAATAATAAGCAGATTAACGATGATCATTGGGAAATCTCACTGCAGATAACGGCAAAGGTATCCGCAAAAGAAGATGCTAAAGTATTGTTCATACTTGAAATTGAGCATGCTGCTGTTTTCATGTTAAAAAATATTCCACAAGAGCACATGAAAATGCTTCTTGGGGTAGATTGTCCTACATTGCTTTTCCCTTTCACCAGGCAGGTAGTAAGTCAGGTGTCGATTGATGGTGGCTTCGTACCTTTCTTAATGGAACCTGTCAATTTTATGGCCCTGTATCAAAATGCCCAGAAGAAACAAGAAGCAAGTAACAACTAATCGTTATACATAGTTTAAAATAAAAAAAGGGGTGATAACACATGAAGTGTTATCGCCCCTCTTTTTATTTCGGGAAATGATAATTGAGCTTATTACATTCCGTAAGTTACAAAATGATCAACGAGTGTGGTGACTCCCTTCTCAATAGCGAGATTAAAAAGAGTGTCATATTGATTGTCGGCAAGGATGGATTCAGGTGATACAAGTACTCTTACTCTGTTAGACCACACCACATTTCCAGTAGATGCCTCTTGAATCCATACACGTAATTGAACTGCTGCTTGATCTACTTTTCCACTAGTATGGGTTACTTTTCCTATACCGTATCCTGCACCACCCCATAGAACCGCATTGGATGAGCTGCCAGATAACTCAAAGAGGGAATCTTTGTCACTAAATGGCATGCTCCCTGCGTTGTAACCTATTATGCTGCCAATGAGAGCACCTGTTAGTGCTTCATTTCTTTCATCGTACTCATCAGAGTTGGCGAAGCCATTGAGAATTCTGTTGGTCCCACCATTTACGAATGGTAGTATACCTTTTTTCCAAGGAGCCCATGTTGCTTCGTCTCTTGTTTTAAATTCAAGAATACGGCCACGGACAATGTAATCAGCATCAAAATGTCGTCCAATTTTAGCAACTTTCGTAGGGGTGAGACGATGGGTCCCAGGGGATTTCGTTTGGGATTGAGAAACATCAGTTTCGATTTGGTTTTTATACCGACGTATTTCCATTTTCATGGCTTCTGACCAGTCAGCCTGCAATTCGTACTCAAGAGAGGCGGTATTTGACTGTTGGTAAGAAGTACCCTCAATAATTTTTTCATCTACGAGGTAGTCAAATACATCTTCCTGAACAGGAAGTACAAAACCGTTGCTAATGAACTTATCAGTCATGCTTTCAGTGATCACCATATTCCTACGCTGCGCTGATTGGAGATCACCTTGGGAATAATCTGCAAAAGGAAGAATTACAATGCTTTTTCCAGCTCCAGGACCATTAACTTGGGGGCCTTGAGTAACATTTAAGGTTTCTACGACTGTCTGTCCACATCCAGCTAAGCTAATAGCTAAAATTCCAATGACTAAAGATTTCAGCCTATTCATATTTGTCCTCTCTAATGAAAAAAAATAAATTCATATTTGAAAAATATTAAATGATTCTTGGTTGTAAAAGAATTATCAACTCGCGTTTAGTTTTAGTTTTTTCTTCATAGCCAAAGAGGTACTTGAAAAACGGAATACCACTGGTTCCGGGAATGAAGGATCCGTCATTAGAATCAGAACTTGAGATTAATCCCCCAATCACAAGCATGTCACCATTGTTGACTTTTACAGTTGTACTCATTTCTCTCACATTGATTATCGGAAGTCCAACTTCCCCCAGACCTACAGTGCGATATTCTATGGGTTCCTCCAACTCAGATGTGACTGGAACAAGATTTAAGATAATTTCATTATCATCAAGAATATTAGCAGTTAATGCCAGGCCAACTCCGGAGAGCGCTCGTGCGGTTTCAGCGGTATACGTTATCGTTCCGTTGTCTGAATCAACATCGGATGTAATCTGATCAATATAGGTGACATTACGACCAACTGTCATTAATGCTGGTTGTCCATTTAAAACACTTAACTTAGGATTAGACAGGATGTTTGTTTGGCCCTGTTCTGAAACTGCATTGATAAATGTATCAAAAGTGAATGAGGCGAGCGAAATTGCACCAGCATAGCCTGATGAGAAACCATTGGTCAGTACGGTAGCAGCCGAGGTTATGCTCGAAGCTATATTATTCGATATATTCGTACCTATATCATCTGTTATATTCGTTCTTATACCATCCGATGTGTTATTAGTAGAAGTATACGACCTGCCATTTTCTCTAGTACTCGTATTGGTGTTATCCGTACTATTTGTTTTGGTATTGCTGTAGCTTCTTGAGGTTGAAGCCGAACCAGACGAAACAGAAAGATTTTCAAGAATTGCATTCCAGTTCAACCCGACAGAGCTGTAGTCGTCTAATTGTACTTCAATAATTTTGGCTTCAATGGAGATCTGCTTATATAATTCTTTTTTCAGAGATTTGAAATATACGTCCAGTTTGTCTATGAGAGGGCGGGGGGCGGTAACAGTGATTAATCCAACAGGTTTGTCAATAAAGTAGGAATTACCCCCGGAAGATTTTCGAAAGGTAGCTTCGACTATCTGTTTGTCCTTATTAGTGTCAGTTCCAAGAGCAGGATCATTTGTGTTTACAGTATTTTCAGAATTTGAAGTAGCAATACCCTTTACTTCTTCTGTTGTCCAGATGTTGAGAATAGCATTGAGATTATTCTCAATGCTACTCCAAGTATTGAATTCAATTCCTCCTAGTTCGCCGTTTGTTGTCCTGTTTATTGCAGCACCATCGGTCATTAATGAAATCTCTCCGGCAACATTAGTATTACTTTCTCCCCCGCCGGTGCTACCTAAGACATCGCCACCTGTGTTGGTTTTATATGCCTGTTTTATAAATGGCATAGCAATATGAAATTGCCTAGTCTCTTTATACTTTACAATAATGGTAGTTCCCTGCATTTCATGATAATAATCGACTTGTCTGAGCATGTTGTCGATGGCTTCGTAAAAATCATCATTAGCGCCTATGTTGACATCAACAAGTACATTTTTGTCGACATCGCTGGCCCAGGAGACATTCATGTCTTTGAGAGATGCTAATCGTTTGAGAATATCAACAAGTGGTTGAGGCCCCCGCACGGATGTTATTTTTGCTCCAACCTTCAGTTTACTCTCTTCTGATATTAGTACGTCGTCTGCTTCATCTTTGTCCACAATATATGATCCGGTTTGGTATCTAACCGGCAGACTAGCTGGCGAGACAGGAACGTTCATTGTCTCGGGAGGGCTAACGGGCGGCACCATTTCTGTTGCCTTGCTGGGAATTTGTTCTTTTTGTGGTGTCTCAGTGGCACATGAACTAAACAGCAATGAGAGTAGCAAGAGGCTACTGCAAATAAAACAATATTTTAGGTACTTCATAAAAACCTCTTGGAATGAAAATTTTGAGAGAGAATTAGATTCCATTTTATTTTTAATAAAGATCTTTAGCAGCCAAGCGGCCTTCTATATATTTCTTGAGATCGCTTCGTATCTGAAAGCCAGATGTAAGAATTGCCTGATACTGCTTCGTCGCTTCTTTAGCCTTTCCGAGTTTGTCAAGAATTCTAGCTTTGGAAACCATAGTTTCTAGATTTTCACCGTAATAAGAATCGTATTTATCAAGAAGTTTGAGTGCTGCTTCGTTTTGACTATTGTTTTCACTGAACGCAGCAAAACTGATAAGAGCTTCTTTCATTGGTGGTGAATTACTTATGCTTTGTGAAAAATATTCTTTTGCTTCGGAAATCCTTTGCATATTGGCTGAACCAATTGCAGCGTAAAGTGCTGCTTGAGCATTTTGAGGATCTTGCTTCAAGCTTTCCTTTGCATAGTATACGGCTTTGGCATTGAATCCTAGGTTAACCAGATAGAGAGTGGCGAGCTTATTTGAAATTTTGATATTTTCGGGCCAGAGCTCCAATGCTTTGATATAGAGAAGAGAAGCATTTTCAAATTCTTCGCGCGTCTCAAGATCCTGGGCTTTTGCCATGAACTCTTTCGCCAGCATAATTTCCTTTGAAAGGGTGTTGGACTTTTCAATCACTAAGGCTTCTTGCTCGATAACTTCAACATCTGCCTCAAAGGCAAGGTTATTTTCCGCCCTGGTCGGCCAGACGAACTCTTTTTTGGCAGGATATATCACGATAGTATTAAAGCGTTCTTCTTTTTTCAGGTCCATGAGGTTGAGAATTATATCAAGGGCAAAATCCCATGGAACATCAGTTAAAGCGAGTGTGAGTACTCCTTCTACCTGTTCATCTACAATGATATTTAAATCAGTAATCTGTCTGAAAAGTCGAAAAACGTTATGGATATCAATTTTATAGAAATCAACACTGATCCGTTGTTTCTTGTAGCCAGAAAAAGAGAAGCTGTCTTCAAGAGCAGAGGCTTGTGCCTGAGCTGCTTGCTCAACAATTTCGTCAGGATCCTGACTCAATAATTTTTCTGAAGAACCTATAAGAGCATCTAAAGTCGTATCACCTTGTGGCTGAGTGGTTGATGCGGGAGCTGCAGTTGCAACGTTAGCTGCTGTTTCATTGCTGATTGTTTGGCCTTTGTTTGTTTCGTCGATGACGACACTGAGTCCATTGGGAGATGGGGCGACGGTGTAGGTAAAAAGGTTTTGAGACGCAGAGTCAAAAACGATCCGGGCACCTTTACCTCGAGCTGCGACGCGAACTTTATCTACACTGGTACCTATCTGTTTTTCCGGAACCAGTTCATTGATTGCCACATCTTCGATATCTATGTACATCCGAGGTGGTCTATTCGCCCCACTACCTATCGTGTCAACGGTGTAATTGTCTATTGGACCATTAGAGAGAATGGTAATCGTTGTGCTGTTAGGGGTACTTTCAACTTTAAAATCAGTCAGCGATCGCACATCTACTGGGGTGAGGTCGGCAGTTTTATTAGTGGCACTTCCAGGTGTTACTGATAATTTAATATCGTTGCCAACAAGTTCGACATCATAGTCGTGGGTATCTGCAAGTGTGAAAATAAGCCGTTTGATATGTGGCGTCTGATCAGTCAAATCTTCGATAGCCAATGAACTGAAATCATTTTTAGGAACTGCTATTTTTTCTTCTGTAATTTGCGAATTCAGAGTAGCACCTGCAATATCTATGACGACTCTGAATGGTGCAAATCTTTCTGAAACTGTGTATGCTGGTTTGGATTTACCAAATAGTGTGTATTCCAGGCTATCTGTAGTCAGTGTTGCAGTAACATCTATGATTTCATAGGAAACGTCTGTTGCCGATTTTGCAAAATCTGTCTGAAATGTGAACAAGATGCAAAATGCGAAGAAAACAGCAAGTTTTGTTTTTGCGAGCCATTTAAGCATTTTCTATTCTTCTCCCTCTTTCTTGAGTATCATTACAATTTCTGTAATGATTTTCTTTCCTGCACGAGTCTCGGCAGTCTCTTCTATGAGGACGCGGTTCAAGGCAATATCTTTTACAACCCCTCTGCGTCCTATTTTTATTCCCTCGGTCAGGACGTAGCCCTTTCCTGTGAAATCCTCTACCATGGCGATGTCTTCACCGCCTTTTTGCATCAATGCTACAAGTGTTAGCTGGCCAGGTTCAAAAAGTTGCATCCCTGTAAGTGGTTCTTTACTTTCAATGACTTCATTCATGTCGACACTTGCAGTTGCGGCTTTTTCCGAAAGAAAAGGAACGAAAGGGTCGGCTCTGTTTTCTAAGACGTATTCAAAACGATTTGCATTTACGTTTTCCCCAAGCAGGTTTGGTTCGCTTGTATCAACGGCACTCATGGATACCGCAGGGAGGACAAGAATTGAAGACGCAAGCAGAAAACAAACAGCAACACTATTGTATATTTTTCTAACATGTATCTTTGGGGTCTTGTTATACATAGGTAAACTCATAACATTCATTTTTTGGGTGCTTTGGGAAGTTCAACATTCGTAAAGCGATACGTAACGAGTTTGCAATCAGAGCTGAGCAACATCTCACCACCTTCTTTTTTAGGTGAACTCATTTTTATGTTGGTGACAGACACTATCCTCTCAAGTTTGCTGACCTGGTCAAAGAAAAATCCCATATTATGATATGGACCCCGGACATTGATGGTTACAGGCAATTCGGCATAAAAGTCTTTTGGAACATCTGCAAGTGGCTTGAAAGTGAGAAAATCAAGCCCTGCATTGCGGCCCAGAGACGAAATATCCTTTAAAAGTTTAGGAATCTCACTGTCTTTGGGTAATAGAACTGAGGTTTCATCAAATTTTAACTGGGCGTCTGCAAGTTCTTGTTCAAACTTTTCTTTATTGGCAGCCTTGGCCTTTGCTTCCTGAACCTGTTGTTTGAGTTGTTCCGTTTGCCCTGTAAGTGTCTCAATCGTTGTCGATTTGGGCTGATAGTACGCGAAATAAAAGGCGACAATAGGAAGAAGTAGTATTGCGACAACAATTGCAATCTTCGTCCGTTGTTCCAGAGGGATATATTTTTCGTTGATAAAATTTGTTAAAGCTTGATTACTCTTTTTCATACAGTTGTCTCAGAAATATTAGGAGCATCATTGAGGCTCAGAAATCTTTGGTTCTGCCGGTGCGGGGTGAGCCACACTGCATGCGAGTTCAAAACTCTTTAAATTCTTACCAGATATTATCTTAAGAGAAGAATCTGTCAGAGTAACATCAGTTACAAAGGGTGATTCTTTTAAATTATCCATAAATTGTGCCACGGTCTGGTTATCAAGAGCAATTCCGGATAGCCGCAGCGAGGATTCTTGCTGATGTAAGGACAGGAGCCACATTCGCTGATTATCAATGCGGTTTGCAACTTCGTCGAGCACCCTCACTGTAAGGGACGAATCCGTTTTCAATTGCTTGATGATATCTGTTTTTCTTGTCAGTTCTTCCCTGTCTTTTTTAAGCTTAGCAATTTCAGCAAGAGTTTTGTTATAGGAATTCTTCTCGGTGTTAAGTTGCTTCACTTCATCCTGTAGTGAAGAAATTTTCTGTGCTTGTATGAATCCAACAGTTGCAAGCATGGCAAGAAGCAATAAGAAGAATAAAAAGATCGTTGTTATCTGCTTCCGTGCCTTGGCCCTTCTCTTGAGTTGCCTTACCGGCAGCAGGTTGATTTTTAACATAGCTAAACCTTAGCGAGAATAATTATAAAGATGAGGGCCTGAGAGCTATTCCTGCAGCAATGGCCATTTCCGGGCCAATGCTTTTAAGATAGTCAGCGTCAATTCTTTTATCGTTTGATGCCATGTTGGCAAAAGGATTGAAAAGTTCAATTTTCAAGTCCGTCTCTTGAGCTAGAAAATCTATAAGACCTGCTACTTTAGCCCCACCACCACTCAGGATCAGTTTTTTCAGGGGCTGTTCTGGGTGGTTTGAGTGGTACAGATCAATGGCTTTTTTTATTTCAAGAATCCATTGGGTGCAGGTTGCAGAAAAAATATCTTCTATTTCTTCTCGTTTATCTCCTGCGGGCAGTGAACCGAGCTTAAGTTCTTCGGCCTCATCAAATTCTATATCAAAAACGTTCTGGATCTGTTCAGTCAACTGCCTGCTTCCAACAATGATATCTCTGGCAACAACAGATACACCTTGAGAGAGAATGTTGATGTTCATTTTTGAAGCACCAATATCCACCAATGCAATATTGTCGTTTTTTTCGTAATTATACTCGTACACGTTTTCTAGGGCGAAACCATCAACATCCACAACAACCGCGGTAAGACTTATGCTTTGAAGCATTTCAAGATATTCGTCTACGATATCTTTTTTAGCAGCTACCAGCATAACATCGGTTTTCCCTGGGTTTTCCGATGTTTTCAAATCATGAAAATCAAGATAAACGTCATCAATGTCAAAGGGTATATATTGCTCAGCTTCTGACATTATGTGTTCTTCAAGTTCGGCTTCCTCCATGACTGCAAGATTTACCTTTTTCACTATGACAGAATAGCCTGAAATAGAGAAACCTACTTTTTTATTCCGTATCTTTAAGTTTTTGAAGAGATCAGAGATAACCTCGGCGACGACCTCAGGATCATTCAGCGTGCCGTCCTCAACAGCTCCTTCGGGTAAAACATTACTCCCGAGGGCAACGATGGCATAACCGTCTGAAGTCCGTTTAAGTTGACAGACTTTTACGGCATGGGAGCCAATGTCAATACCTACAACTAAATCGTTTTGGGATGTGAACGGCAAATTCATGTCGGTTGTATTGAAAAAGTTAATGTTGACTTACACGGTATCAATTTTTGTACATCGATAAACACCTGATTTTTCATGTACATACCGCTATTAGGGCACAAATAAAATTCTTTGTCAAGGAAAAGAATGGTTGTTAAAGTCAAAAAATTCTTATTTAACAGGTGCTTATTTCAATACGAGCTGGCGTGTTTTGAGGTGTTTTCCACAACATATTGTTGATAGGAGGTTGTCTGGTACTGCATGCGGTATGGTTGTAAAAATTATACCGGTGTAAGGATGAACTCACTTGTAATTGATGTTTAATTCAAGTAGTTTTCGGCAAACTGTTTTTTGATTTTATTCCAATTTTAATTTTTGATGAGGTTTGCTTTGTCCAATACAGGAAAAACGAAATCGGTCTTTAGAGAATATTTTGAAGCGATTTGTATTGCAATACTGCTAGCGTTATTTATTCGGACCTTCATTGTACAGGCTTTTAAAATACCATCAGGTTCTATGTTGCCAACACTTTTGATTGGTGATCATCTTCTGGTGAATAAATTTATCTATGGAATACGTGTTCCATTTACCGGTAAAATTATCATTCCCATCGTCGACCCTTCTAAGGGTGACATCGTGGTTTTTAAATTTCCAAAAGATCGATCTGTTGACTATATAAAAAGAGTAGTTGGGACTCCTGGTGATACCGTTGAGATTAAGAACAAGAAAGTTTTTGTAAATGGGATCGGTGTGGATGATCCTCATGCACATGTCAGTTCTCCTGCTGTTCTTGACGCCCAGGTGAGCCCGCGAGATAATTTTGGTCCAATCCTGGTTCCTGAAGACCGAATATTTGTGATGGGAGATAATCGAGACAACAGTTACGACAGTCGGTTCTGGGGCTTTGTCGATCAGAAGGATATTCTCGGTAAAGCTTTTATTCTATACTGGTCATGGGATATCGATAAATCCCTGTTTTCTGTCGAGAGACTTAAGTCAATCAGGTGGGGACGGATCGCAAATTTGATTGATTAGCATAACAGGCCTTCCTTTTCCTTGGTAAACCGTGGATTTGGGAAGGCCTTGTGTTGAACATGTCTATTATAGTCTAACCGTTAGTGGGCGGTTGACCTCAATGTATTCTGGTTGTACATCTGCCTGGTAGGCCAGGACCATCACTCCTTTCGTCTTGGCTTCCTGCAGAGTTTTGGCATACAGCTCATCAATGTGGGCGGCTGGAGTAAAGTGGTCGGCATCCATTCTCTGAACGAGAAAGAATATACAGCAATTTTCTCCTTCTTCCTTTAGACGCATGAGCTCGGTCAGATGCTTTGTGCCTCTAGTTGTTACTGCATCCGGAAACATCGCACAATTGTTCTGTGCAAGAGAACAATTTTTAACCTCTATGTAAATGTCTACATTCTCTGTAAAAACCTGTAAGTCTAATCTGGTATGAACAGAAGTTTTTACCTCTCGCTTTATTTCTTTTACTGCGTCAAATTCTTTAATCTTTCCTGTTCGTATTGCTTCGGCGACAAGCACGTTGGTTTTTGCAGTATTGACTCCGACCCAGGTAGAGTTGTCCTGCACCATTTCAAGAGTGTAAGCATATTTACGATTAGGGTTGTTCGATAAGGAAAGGGCCACAGGACTTCCAGGGGTAGAGCAGGACAGCATGGTTCCGGTGTTAGGACAGTGCGCTGTAATGGTTTCCCCGTTTTCCAGCTCGATATCTGCCAGAAATCTTTTATATCTCTTAATAAGTCGTCCGTGGATAAGTGGAGTTGTGAATTGCATTGATGGGTTCTCTCTTGGGTGGTCTTAATTAATGTTATTGTTGCATGTCATTAGAGTTAGTGATACATAATGAGACTAACCAGATGAAGTGTCATTTATATACATTCGCCCCCTATGCATGCTGTCAAGGGGATGACTTGAGCTCAGTATTCCATGTTAAATGGAAAGGAGATGCATTGCTATGAAATTAGGAATCAATGGATTAGGCAGGATTGGTAAATTGTCTCTCTGGCAGCAGGTTTCCAGAAAACATTTTTCCGGGATCGTCGCCAATATTGGCCGGGAGGTCGGATCTAGCCTCGAAGATCTGGCGTCAATGCTCGAAAGAGATTCCACCTATGGCCGCCTTGGCACCTATCTCTACGGGCATAGTTGTCCGCGTGTGATTGAAGAACTCAACGATGCCGCAGGTACAATGGTTGTAAACGGGGTGCCGGTTACGATACTTCGTAATGCGAGAAATCCTAAAGACATCGCCTGGCAGGAAAATGATGTTAAACTTGTTGTCGATACAACGGGTGTTTTTACGGACCCTACAGCGGATCCTGATGCCAGCCGAGGAGCTTTGCGTGGTCATATGCAGGCTGGGGCTGAAAAGGTAATTTTGTCAGCACCTTTTAAGATTAAATCCAAAGGTCTTGATATGCCGGCCGATGCAGTCACAACTGTCATGGGTATTAATGAAGAAACCTATGACTCAGGCCATCACTCCCTCATTTCGGCGGCATCCTGCACAACGACCTGCTTATCGTACATGATCAAACCTCTCATGGAAAAAA
This sequence comes from Desulforhopalus sp. IMCC35007, assembly GCF_005116575.1. Taxonomy (GTDB): domain Bacteria; phylum Desulfobacterota; class Desulfobulbia; order Desulfobulbales; family Desulfocapsaceae; genus Desulforhopalus_A. Next base: position 28,550 of record NZ_SWCN01000001.1, read on the forward strand.
TTGGTGCAGATAAGATTCTGAGCGCCTCCATGGTTACGGTGCATGCCGCTACGGGAAGTCAGCAGGTGCTGGATAGGCTGCCTGGTGCCGGTGCCACAGATATGAGAAAAAATCGTTCCATTCTCAATAATATCATTTTGACAACGACCGGAGCCGCTAAGGCCCTGTCGCTTGTCATTCCAGAGATGTCATCCATCGGTTTTATGGCGGAATCCGTGCGCATTCCGACATCGACCGGATCGCTTATTATTCTTGTTTTGAATTTGCAGGATGATTTTGATAAGCCGATCAAAAGAAGTGATATCAATTCAATCTATGAAGAGTATGCCGGAAATAATCCGTATCTGGTCTTCTCGAACCAGCAAAATGTTTCATCAGACATCATAGGGATGCCAGCCGCTGCAGCTACCATTGAGGGGACTGAAACCCATACCCGGACAGCCAATATTCAGGTGGATCTTGCAAAGGTAAAGGCAGAAAGTCTTGTCACTGGCGCGGATCCGATTTTGAATATTCCAGTTACCCAGGCGGTTGTCTATGGTTGGTATGATAATGAACTTGGCAGTTATACAAATATGCTGAGCGACCTTGTGGTCCATGTCAGTGAGGAGATGATCTAAAAGAATTGTTCCGTGTCAGAAAAATGTTCAAAGCGGACGTGGCTATGGTCGAACGCATTGAACAGCAAACCTTTTCTCCCTGGTCCCAGTCCTCGTTAATAGAAGAGTTGCACCAGGACCGGGGGGTAGTCTTTGTGGCGGAGGAAGCCGCTGATCTCTGTATTTCAGGGATCGATCGTATTCTAGGTTGGTGTGCTTGCAGGTTTTGCGTCCCCGAAGCGGAATTGTTAAAAATTGCTGTGCATACAAGAGCACGAAGGCAAGGGCTTGCCATTCATCTCCTCAAACATCTTGAACAATTTCTTGTCAGCAAGGGGGTTGATACTCTCTTTCTCGAGGTGCGCTCCCAAAATCAAAGTGCCTTGAACCTTTATGTCAAAAGTGGTTTTTTACAAGTTGGTAAAAGGTCTGGTTACTACAGCAACCCTGAAGATAATGCATTGATTTATCGTAAAAAAATAGCAGGAAATGTTTGAGATAATTTATTCCCTTCGTGAAGGGTAAATGTGCAATCTACAGTTGATCTGCAGGAGAAGTCTAAAAGAGTTCTTTTACGGGCAGACTTTAATGTACCCATGGATAACGAAAGAAATAGAACCGATGATTTTGCATCCACATGGTACTGCTCAGTATAGTTTACATAATAAAGGAGCCGGGAAAGTTGATTATCTACTCCCATATGTGGCAACCAAAGGGTAGTCGAGTCGAAGAGTATAGTCTGGGACCTGTTGCTGCACATTGAAGCTCGTTGTTGGGAGTAAATGCCACTCTTACACCTTGAAAAGCTGAGGTTTCATAAAGAGGAAACCGAGAACGACAGTGTTTTTTAAGGAACTGAGTAAGCTGGCTGATGTTTATATCAATGATGGGTTTCCGGTTCCAAGCCGAGCTCAGGCCTTCGTTCGGGGAATTATTGAAAAAATATATAAAAAAAGGGTTGCCGAGCAAATCCGAATATTGTATGGTGGCTCGGTCAAACCAACCAACGTTGACGAATTGATGGTCCAACCTGATATTGACGGGGCATTGGTTGGTGGAGCGTCCCTGATTGCAGCATCTTTTGGACGTATTATAAATTTTAAATTTTTTTTTTTGTTTACGGTATGGATACTTTATTGACCATTGTACATGTTATCGTCTGCCTTTTCCTGGTTGGCATCGTATTGCTCCAGCATGGTAAGGGTGCCGATATCGGTGCAACGTTTGGTGGGTCCAGCCAGTCTCTGTTTGGAACGGAAGGACCTCTGCCGCTGTTGAATAAAATTACAACGGCTGCAGCGATAATTTTTATGTTGACTTCTGTTACGTTAGCGTATATTTCAACTCAGACAAGTAAATCTTCTGTGATGAGTGGGGTGACAGTGAGTCAGCCAGCAGTTGAAGTTGCGGCTCCAATAGCCAAAGAAGATATGGTTATGGATCCAAAAGCAGAAGAGCCAAAAACAGAGAAAACGGCAGAATAATAATAGAAATGTGTGCCGAAGTGGTGGAATTGGTAGACGCGCACGCTTGAGGGGCGTGTGGGGAGACCCGTGCCGGTTCGACTCCGGCCTTCGGCACCATCTTTTTGTATAAAGGCTTCCATCAAAGTCTTTTCAACCCGCGACTGGCAACAGTTTGCGGGTTTTTTCTTGTCTTTTTTCTCCATTACATTCCATTAACGTATAGAGAAATCCATTGTCAAAAGGGTGTACTCAGGGGTGTATTTTGAAAAAAGTCGAACTGAGCCTTCGAATTTACCTTTTCAAGGATGTTTTTCGAAAGCTTACGGCGAAGATCTCCACAATGTAATATAACATTCCGGTTCGCAGATGCTAAAGGTTATATTCTGTGAGATCAAACCTCTCTGGGTTTACAATCAATGAGAGGGCATACCAAGATTTTTAGCCCAGACAGGTTCGTCTGTTCCCTTAACGAATGTAATCTTTTTCAGAAAATCACTGAGATCAAAATTCTCGAAATTTCCCAAGAATCGTACCTCGTTTTCAAGGGATATTCCGGTTCTGGCAAGTACTTCTGATTGAATGATTTTGCTCACGGCGAGGATCTCAGAACCTGTAGAAGCCGAACCCGGTATGCAAATGGCTAAAATGTGATGAGGGCTCAAGGCAACCTGTCCCCACTGGTCCCCATTGAGAAAGCCAGCTGCCCGCATTACAAGGGCGGCTGGCAGTCGCGTGTGTCCAGCATCGGGCTTATACCAGGAAGAGAGGCTTGCAGCAAAGTTATCCCCACGGATACCCTTTGCTATTTTCAGTGCTGTTTCATTGCCTACTATGGGACTTAGAAAGAAACTCCCGGCACAGGGAAGCCAGTTTTCACAACCAACGACCATGCCTTTTCTGTTACGAATAGACAGAACACTTGCTCGTCTTCCTTTGATATCCTCCTGGGATCTTCCGACGGAAAGGTGATAATCAAGAATATCTTTATAACCAACGGGAGAGACAACTTGATTGCTCGAAAAAGTGAAGGTTGCTTCAAGTATTATTAATTCTGGAGAGAAGCGGGGAGTTTGCTTGAGCAGGCTTGTGCGGTACGAAAACTGAAGCGATGAAGCGGGAAGTATGACCAGCCTGTTCTTTTTACGATCAAAGGCGCGTATGGATAATAGGTGAGACGATACTTGTTGGCCGTAAGCCGCTATGTTTTGTGAAATGGCTCCTCCCACCGTTCCCGGAATACCTGAAAGCAGTTCCAGACCGGGGATATTATTCTGGCACAAGGAGCTGACAAAGCTGTCAAAGGGGTAGCTGCCTGCAACATGAGCGGTAATCCTATCGGCAGTTCTTTTAATATCTAAGAATGCACCATCCCTAAAGAGAATCAACGGCTGATCGATGCTTTTCCCGAGAACAGTATTGGATAATTCACCCGCAACAATGCAGTTATTTCTTGCATCTTCTGGAAGGCTTGCAAGATAATCATGTAATTCCTCATGATCATTTATGAGCCGCAGGTCAGCACATGCTGTCTGCAACCCAAAGCTGTTCAGCAATTGGATTTGTTTTGAGGGTATTCTCTGCATCCTGTAATTGACTTAAGGGAATGATTTCAATCTCTTCGCACCTATGATTTGGATAAGAAATAGTTTTGTATTTAAAGGGATAGATTTATTCAACATGGGTTTCGGAAAATGTAATTACCACTGAAGAAACCAGCTGAAGCATTACAATCACAGGGCACTGACCAACATTTTCGTTGCAACAACATAAAGAAGTAACGAAAAAATCCTCTTGAGTTTGTCGACAGGAAGACTGTGGGCAAGTCTCACTCCAAGTGGAGCCGTCAAAATGCTTACGGCGGCAATGCCAAAAAGTGCAGGTAGATACACGTATCCCAGGGAGTATGCGGGAAGGTTTGCAACATTCCAGCCATTGAAAATATAACCTATTGCACCTGCCAAGGCTATCGGCAGGCCGATTGCAGCTGATGTACCGATGGCATGATGCGCGTTTATATTGCACCAGAGCATAAAGGGGACGGAAAGAGTACCGCCACCAATTCCAACAAGACTTGAGAATACACCAATGATGTTTCCAGTAGCAAACATTCCGAGATTGCCGGGTATTTCGCGTCCAGGTTTAGGTTTTTTGTTCAGCAGAAGCTGGGTTGCGACAAAATAGAGAAAGATGACAAAGAATATTTTAAGAAAGTTAGTGGACATTAAAGACGCTATGCAGGAACCAAGAAAGGTGCCGGTCAGAATCCCGATGACGATTTTTTTTACGATGTCCCAATGCACTGCCCCTCTTTTATGATGGGCGAGAAAACTGGAGATCGAGGTGAATATAATACTCGCAAGAGAAGTCCCCAGCGCCAGGTGCATGGTCAATTCATGGGGAATGTTTTGTAGAGAGAATGCATAAATCAGCATGGGTACAATGACGAGGCCACCGCCTATGCCAAATAAGCCTGCCAGGATACCAACAATTGCTCCTACGAGCCCGTAAATTAAAAGTGTTGTTAACATAGTTCTGTATTTGTTTTTTTGTCGAATTAAAATAATTATTTCTGGTCTTCGAGATAATCCCAAGCCAGATGCAGGGCCACATTGTAATCAACCTGAATACCGTCAGAACCGAGTAAGTTTTCATAACCCATATTTAGCATCTGGGTTTTGATACCGACACCTTCGCGGACGACGACAATTGTTTTTATCTTTTCGTATTTAAGCCTGTCGATCATTTCACTTAGCGCAAAATAGCCGGATAAGTCGATAAAAGAAACATCAAGGCAGTTTATTATAACAACTTTTGTTCCAATTAATTTACTTACTTGCTCCTGCATTTTTGCAGTCGTTCCAAAAAAGAATGCACCCATTACAGAGAGGGTGCGTATACGATAATCTGTTTCTTCTTCCAGGCTTTTTTCCAGATCCCGTTGCCATTCGTGATGCCGCACTCCCTTAATATCAACTTCCAGCTGGCGTGATATGCGGTACGTGATCATTAAAGAGGAGAGGGTCACACCAACGCCCACAGCGATCATGAGATCAACAAATACTGTAGTGACAAAGACGATGAGCATCACAGCTAGATCGGGACCAGGTATCCGCTTAACCATTCGGAGCAGACGGTAATCAAGGATGTCTATTCCTACTTTCATGAGAATTCCTGCAAGGACGGGGAGTGGAATGTGTGCTGCGTATTGCCCCATGCCAAGTAAGATAGTGAGTAGAAAGAGAGAATGGCTAAGGCCTGAAACTCGCGTTGTTCCGCCGGCCTTGATATTGACTACGGTTCGCATCGTCGCACCCGCACCGGGCAAGCCTCCGATTATAGAAGCAAAAATATTTCCAAGGCCCTGACCAATTAATTCCCGGTTGGAATTGTGTCTGGTTTTCGTCATGGAATCTGCGACAACGGAGGTAAGAAGAGAATCCATCATTCCGAGGATAGCAAGAGCCATGGCCATGGGCAGAATATCTGACAGCAATGAAGGTGAGAAAAATGGGAGAGCGACCTTTGGCAGGGCTGCAGGAATGGGACCTATGGTATCAACTGGAAATTTAAAGATAATGGACAGTGTGGTGCAACCAAGAAGAGCAATAAGCGGTGAAGGGATTATTGCTGAAATTCTGGAGGGGGTGAAAAAGACAATTGCCATCGTCGAAAAAGCAAGGATAAGGCTGTAATTATTTACAATGGACAGAGCCTGAGGGAGTTTGAGTACCGCTTCTATCGGAGAACTCACAGAGGGAGCCCCAAGAAGGGGGTGGAGCTGGATGAGTATGATAATGACCCCGATGCCGCTCATAAATCCCGAGATTACAGGGTAGGGAATATAGCGAACAAACCCTCCCACCTTAAGCAGACCGAAACCTATCTGAAACAATCCTGCAAAAAAGACTACACCTAGAATTGCTGATGGATTGCCCGGAAATGCCATCACTGCACTGGCAAACACAACAGTCATGGGCCCCGTAGGCCCAGAAATCTGTGTAGGTGTTCCACCAAAAAGAGCTGCAAAAAGTCCTAAAGCTATGGCACCATAAAGGCCCGCAACGGCACCAAATCCACTGGCCACTCCAAAAGCGAGTGCCAGGGGAAGAGCAACAACTCCGGCTGTTAAGCCGCCGAAGAGATCTCCTTTCAACTGCCCAAAGATGTATTGACTTTTCATGTTGTGGTAAATTCCTCCTATATGAGCTCATTTTTTGAGAGAATTGAAGCGAGCCCACAATCTCATCCATTCTGGATGAAGGTTCTCAGGCGTTCCCCAGTATATCGAATGAGTATGCTGTTATACCACCAGGGTGCTCAATAATAAATGGTCTAATACAAGGCGGAGCTTAAAATCATTTTTTTTTTGCATTTCATGCGAAAAAAGGTAAAGATATTTTACGGTTGAATTTGTTGGTAAATGACTGGTACTATCGTTTTGGGCAACACGTCATCCGATGTTTGCCGTATCAGATCTATAGAGAACGGGTTGCAAATACATAGTTTTACTCTCGGCTCTGGTCACTCCTGTATCCGGATCCGATTTGCTGCACGTGATATCTAATGGCTTATAGCCTCTTTTGCTTTTCAATGAAGGGTCTGTAATGATTCTTCAACGCTTCATTTTACTGTAGTTTTTAAGTGACTTACCTGTTTTCGTTTTTTGGGAAATGGTCTCCGGTAGATACGTAGTTGTGTGACAAAATCATCCAACCATGTTATGAACTCAACGGCCAGTTTTGTTGTAATCTCCTGGCCTGACCGGAAAATACGCTCTGACTGAGCAATGAAATGAAACTTTAACTAATTGTAACCCAATGAATGTGCGTCTTGCTGATGTTGTAGAAAAATGCGGTCTTTTCTGTCAAAAAAATCATGTGGTTTTTCTTTTGTTTTTTCTTCTCTGTCTGTCCGGCTGCATGCAGAAGGTCGATGTGAGTTATATTCCATGTGAGCCAGCACATAAGGCAAGGCGAACTCTGCTTTCCGTTGAGCCTTCGATGTCGCAGATTGTGTCCACTGAGAAGCAAAGTGAAGAAAAAGCCTCCTGTATGGCTTCTTTAAACACCAAGATCGATGATCAGTTAAAGGATTTTTTTGATAGCTGGCAGGGGGTTCGTTACAGACTTGGTGGCCTTTCCAGCAAGGGAATAGATTGCTCCGGTTTAACCCTGCGGGCCTATGAAGAACTTTTCGGGGTAAGCCTTCCCAGGACGGTTATCGGCCAGTCTAAAAAAGGAAAGAGTGTGAAGAAAAAAGCTCTTCAGCCAGGAGATCTGGTCTTTTTCAAAACCGGTCGTTTTTCTCGGCACGTTGGTATCTACGTCGGGGAAAATCAGTTTCTGCATGCCTCCCGTTCAAGTGGCGTAACGGTTTCAGACCTTGATAACGTCTACTGGCAGAAAAAATTCTGGCAGGCCAAAAGACTTCAAACCATAAATTCTTAAATTTCCTGTACGTTCTTTTTTAGTAGAGCTTCAAGCCTTTTCTGGGGCAGAATAATGTACCCACTGATTGACGGAGATCAGAGATGAGTGATACAACGGAAACGTATAAACATGAAGTTCATCTGAACATTAATGTTAGAGGCCTCTCCCTTTCTCCGACTCTAGAGATCAATGAAACCAGCCGCCGTTTAGTAAAAGAAGGCAAGACAATTTATAAATTTGGCTTGGGGCAGTCACCTTTTCCTGTACCGGCTGAAGTTGTGGAGAGTCTCAGGGCCAGTGCCGGGGAAAAGGACTATCTTGCGGTTCGCGGACTCGAAGAATTACGGCAAACAATCTCAGGTTATTACCAGCGGGAGTATGGACTTCAGTTCGACTGGAAAAACATGCTGGTGGGGCCCGGGTCAAAAGAACTCATGTTTCTTTTACAGCTTGTCTATTATGGCGATCTTATCATCCCCTTACCGAGCTGGGTTTCTTATGCGCCCCAGGCTAATATTGTCGGCAGGCCGGTTCGCTGGTTGAAGACGAATCAAAACAATCACTGGTTAATCACCCCCGAAGATCTTGAACGGCTATGTAGGCAGGATCCTACGAAACCAAGAATACTCATTCTCAACTATCCAAACAATCCCACCGGTAAAAGCTATACCGAGTCCATGCTCAAAGATCTCGCAGATGTTGCACGAAAATACCATGTTATCGTGCTTTCCGATGAGATTTATGGCGAGGTTAATTTTGCTTTTTCCCACAGGTCTATTGCTCAATATTATCCTGAGGGGACAATTATCAGCAGTGGTCTCAGTAAGTGGTGTGGTGCGGGCGGATGGCGCCTTGGTATCAATGTTTTTCCTGAACAGTTGACCTGGCTTTTGGATGCTATGTCCTCTGTTGCAAGTGAGACCTTTACCTCGACGAGTGCCCCCATTCAATATGCGGCAATAACAGCTTTTGAGGGTGGACCCTGGTTGAAGAGTTATCTGCAGGGGAGTCGGAAAATTCTGGCGGCTCTCGCTGACCGGGTTTATTCAGGCCTTACCGGGGCCGGTGCCGATGTTGTCCGCGCTGATGGGGGGTTCTATCTCTTTCCCGATTTCTCGCCTTTTACAGACCGTCTCATGAAAAAAGAGATCTTTGACAGTGAAACGCTCTGTACGACCATCCTTAAAGATACCGGGGTGGCGATGCTGCCAGGCTCTGCCTTTGGCCTTTCATCGGACAAGTATCTGGCCAGATTGGCATATGTTGACTTTGATGGAGCTGCAGCCCTTGACGCTCTCGGAGCAATGGCGGAAGACCAGTTACCAGACGAAGAATTTCTTGCAAGCTATTGTCCTAAGATTGTCAAAGCAACGGACCTTTTGTGCGACTGGCTTCGTTAGGTCTCATTGAATTTCAGGTTTTCACCTTACTTCCCCACAGCGCACCCTGGGTTCCTTGCCTCCACTGTTTATTCCATGATATGGCGTAGACTCATGTCTCATCATGGCGCTGGCAATGGAGGAGGGCCTGGGATACACTGTCGCCAGGCTCTTATTGCCAAGCTTGTTCACCATTTTCTGTCTGCCTTTTGTAGGCTCACGATGCGCTTTTCTTCCCATTTTCTGGTGAGTTTTCTCAGTGTTGTCTGGTCTGTTTCCGCCTCTTTAGCAGGTGAGGAGATGCGACGACAGGAAAAGCTTCCTCTGTACGAGTATGGTATTGTCGGCCTGACTGCTCAACTGCCTGACTATAGAGGTTCTGATGAATACACGACTTATGCTTTTCCTTTACCCTATTTTGTCTACAGAGGTGAGCGGCTCAAAGCCAGCAGAGACGGTGTGAGGGGGATTTTCTGGCGGAACAGGCACGTTGAGACTGATCTGTCTTTTTCCGGCAATCCACCGGTCTCCACTGATAACGAGGCGAGGGCAGGTATGGGTGAACTTGATGGTTTGGTCGAAGTCGGTCCTGCACTTCGATACTATTTCTATGAATACGGGGAGCGCGACTCTTTTTTTATTCAGTGGAATATCAGGGCCGCCTTCTCTTTTGGTTTTGACAGTGGGCTGGAGGTCTCTTACCAGGGACTTCTCTCGGACGTCTCTCTTGTCTTTGGGAATGCTTCACTTTTTCATGAGCAGAACATTAGATTTCATTTGAGCACCGGTCCCCAGTTTGCTGATAGTGGTCTGCACGGTTATTTCTATGAGGTGGCGCCTCAGTTTGTGACAGGGACGAGGGAGCGCTACAGTGCAGAATCGGGTTATGGCGGCTGGCAGTTATCGGGATCAGTTGTTAAAGAACTGACGCCTGAGATTTGGTTGAGTTTGTATGGGCGCTGGATGAATTCCACTGGGGCTGTCTTTACAGACAGCCCCCTGGTGGAGACTGAGAATAACTATGTTATCGGAACCCTGCTGGTCTGGAAGTTCGGAGAGTCCGATGAACTGGAAAGGTAAATTCCTTAGAAAAGCCGGGCAACGCTTTTTTTGCAGTCATCAATAATGAGGTACAGGCAGGGAACAAGCGCCAGAGTGACAATCGTTGCAAAGAGGATTCCAAACCCCAGTGATATGGCCATTGGAATCATAAAGCGAGCCTGTCGTGAGGTTTCAAAGATCATCGGTGCCAGGCCGCCAAAGGTTGTCAGAGTTGTCAACATGACGGGACGAAAGCGCCGGAGTCCTGCGGTCTTGATTGCCTCAAAAGAGTGGGTTCCCTTTCTTTTTTGTTTATTTGCGTAGTCAACAAGGACGAGAGAGTCGTTAACCACCACTCCTGAAAGCGCAACGACGCCCATCATACTCATCAGGCTTAGGTTGTAGTTCATGATCATATGGCCAAAGACGGCTCCAATGATGCCAAAGGGAATGGCGATCATCACCACTATGGGTTGAATATAGCTGCGAAAGGGGATGGCGAGAAGAAAATAGATACCGCCAAGAGCAAAGAGAAACCCAAAAAGAAGCTTGCCAACACTCTCTTTTCGATCTGCCTCTCTGCCACTGTAGCCATAAGAAAGGCCGGGGAATTTTTGGGCCAGTTCCGGAAGTATTGTTTCATCCAGAGTCGCAATGATGATTGGAGAGTCGCCAATGGGGTCGACGTTTGCTGAGACCGTGATAGTCCGCCTGGCGTTGTTTCGTGCGATTGTGGTGTAGGCCCGGCTTTTTTCAAGCGTTGCCACCTCTGCCAGGGGAACGTAGGTTGATGCCGGAGTGAGAATCAGAAGATTTTCCAGAGAATACTGGTTGGAGCGTTCTTCTTTGGGCAGACGGATTCTTACAGTGACCTCGTTGTTGCCTCGTTGTTGCCGTAACGCGATTGCTCCCTGGAAACTGTTGCGTATCTGCCTGCCGATTTCGCTGGAGGTCAGGCCGAGACTCTCCCCCCAGGGGTTGACCTGGTAATTGAACTGAATTTTCCCAGCCGAGTAACCACTGTCCACATCTTTGCTGGAGGAGAATTCTTCAAGCTTTTCGGCCAAGATAATACTTGCCTCATCAAGTATATGACTGTCTCTGTGGCGGAGTTCAATGGCGATTGCTGCACCTCCACCTGGTCCTCCCCGGTCGGATTCATAGCGAATTGAGCTGAGACCGATGATAGAGCCGGTGGCCTTGCGCCAGGCCTGGGTTACGTCGCCTGTGCTCAACGGTCGGATATCCGGGGAGGTGAGATAGGCATTTACCTCTACCTCGTTGTCGTCTATCAGAGCGAAGGTTCCATCAAGCAGGTCTGTTCCACCATTATTTTTCGCAACTTCGTCTATCCCTGCAATGAGTCGTTCTCTAACCCGCACCATTTCGCTTAAAGGACTGCCATAGGGCAGGGTTGCGGTTACAACAGCGCGGTCAGACTCCACCCGGGGGGAGAGGATCATTCGTATCCTGCCGCTTTTAACGTAGGCTATGGTGACCACAAGAACAGCCATGAGGACAACAACAGCCAGGTATCTGACGCTGAGAATACGATCCAGAACTGGACCATAAACATTGTAAATAAAACGAAGCAGCAGATTGGCAAATTTCTGTTGAAATCGATGGATAGAACCAGCGATACTGCCTTTACCATTTTCTTTACTGTGGGCGAGGTGGGAGGGGAGTATATAAAGAGATTCAACCCATGAAATAAGAAATACCACAATAACGACAACGGGAATGACTCGCCAGACCTTACCCATGACGCCAGGTACAAATGCCATGGGTAGAAAAGCAATGATATTGGTGAGAATACTGAAGGTTATAGGTATGGCAACATCTTTGGCCCCTTCAATAGCGGCATCCAGGTAGTTCATTCCTCTCTGGCGGTATTCGTATATATTTTCACCTGCGATGATGGCATCATCCACCACAATTCCAAGGGCTATGATAAAGGCAAACATCGATATCATATTGATGGAAACATCAAAAAAAGGCAGGAAAAGAAGGGCTCCAAGGAAGGATATGGGAATGCCCATGGTGACCCAGAATGCCAGCCTCATCTCAAGAAACAGGCCAAGCAACAGGAGAACGAGAAACAGACCAGCATAGGCGTTTTTTAAGAGGAGCTGCAGCCGCTGTTTATAGACATCTGAGCGGTCACTGCTAATTGCCCAGTGGATATCAGGTGGAATAGTATTTTGAATCTCTTCCATTGCCTTGTGGGTTACATCGGAAACCCCAATTGGCGTCTCCTGACCAACCCGGTAAACGTAGAGCTGGATTGATGGCTGGTTGTTGAAGGTGCCAAACCTGCTGGAATCTTCGAAGCCGTCCCGCACAGTTGCGATATCTTCAAGAAAGAGCATTGTCCCGTCTTTGCTGCTGATGATGGGAATTCGGGCAAACTCTTTTGCCCATTCACTTTTGTTTTTTACCCGCAGGAGGATTTCTCCTCCACTTGTTTCGAGTTTACCTCCCGGTATCTCAACTGAACTTTTGGCGATACTAGCGGCAACAGAAGCAATCGAGAGATTGTATTTTCGCAGGGTATCTGTGGGGATTGAGATTTCGATCTCATAATCCCTGACCCCACGCAAATCTATCTGGGTAATACCATCTTCCTGCAGCAGCTGGTCGCGGACGTCTTCGGCTGCTTTTCGCAAGGTTTTTTCGGGGACATCTCCATAGATGTTGAGCTGTAATACCTGGCGTTTTATTGCGGCAATGGAGATGGTCGGGTCTTCAGCATCTTCAGGGAAGGTTGTGATACGATCAACTTCCTGCTGGATGTCCTGCATCAGTTTCTGCGGATCTGCCTCGTCGCTCAGTTCGGCGACAATACTGGCCGATCCTTCATTTGCCGTGGCGGTAATCTCCTTGACCCCCTCAATTCCCTGTATGGCTTCCTCTACAGCGAGGATAATCCCCTGTTCAACCTCTTCGGGACTCGCCCCCGGGTAGCTCACAGATATGGTGATGTTGTCGAGTTCAAAGGCGGGAAAAACTTCCCGGGTAATTTTGGAGCTCATAAAAATTCCGCCGATCATAAGAATGAGCATGAGCAGGTTTGGTGTTACCCTGTTATGGATCATCCAGGTGATTGGTCCATTATTATGCGGGGACTCTGTTGTGCTCACTGGGTTTTCTCCATTGCTGATTTAGGTGGGTTCTTCGGGGTTGTGTTGTTCCCAGGAAGCTGTAGTGGCATGCCGTTGGCGGCGTTGGAGAGTTGCGAGGTTATCAGGAGCGAACCCGGTTCAAGGTTTGAGCTGATGTAGACTTTGTCTCTTGTTCGTGCCAGAACATCAACCGGTCTTATTTCCAGAGTGTTCTCTGTAGAAAAGAGCCAGAGGGTATCGTTTTCGTGGAGATGATTGCGGTCTATGACGTAGACATCATTTAGTTTTCTGCCCTGAAAGATGACCTGTACAAAAGATCCGAGCAACAGTTTAGGTTGTTGGCTGTTTTCAGGCGTCAGTGCGAGGGGGTCGTTCACGGCAACATAGAGTACTGCCATCCTGCCTTCCGTTTCAAGGTCCGCTGCAAGGCGTATGACTCTTCCAGCCCGTTGAGCCGTGCTTTTATTTTTATTCTCTAAAAAAATAAGTGCGCTGGAACCGGTATCAGAAGTCGTCCCGGGGATATTAAGCCATTGCAGCTGGCTTACAGGTACACTCACTTTTATCCAGAACTGGTCAGTTCCTGCGATTTGAGCCAGTGGGGAGCCAGAACTTACTCTGGAACCGATATTCACAGATCTTGAAAGAATAACCCCGTTAAATGGAGCGGTAACTTCCGTTCTTGCCAGATCAATTTCAGCCTTTTTCAGTTTAGCTTTAGCGTTTTCAACATTGGCTTTTGCTATGCCAAGTTGAGGTTCTCTCAACATAAGCTTTTTTTCTGTATCACTTACCTTTTGTCCGAGTATCTCAAACTCTTTCACGGCAATACGTTGGTTGCCCATTTCAAGAACAAGGTCGCTGTAGGCCTTTTCCAGGTCACTTTTCAGTTGCAGAATGGTGATCTCGTAATCGGTGGGGTCTATGGAGACGAGATGATCACCCTTTTTAAAGTATCCACCTGGTACCATGTCAGGGCTCATCCTGATGACTTCACCACTGACCTGGGGGGAAAGTTGCACTTCTCTGGCGCTTCCAACCGTCCCCATGGCATCAAATTCATAGATGATGTCCTGGGGGCTGATAGAGCGTGCTGTGACCAGCGGGGCAATGGGCATACGCTCGCGTGGCTTGGCCTTTGGAGGTGTTTTTATATAGTACGAGGCAAGGGCTGCCGCCCCGACGATGACTATGATTGCGAGTAGAATCTGTAATAGGGTTCGTCCAGTGCTGGCTTTTACTGGGGTGTCGCCAGTTGGTGCAGGATTCGAGCTCATGAAAATTTCGCCTTTGTTGGGAGTAAAGAATAAGGAATGTTATTCAAGTGGGCCGCTGAGGGCTCGGTATAGTGCTATGCGGTTACCGAGAAGTGAGAGCCTTGTACTGACAATTGATCGCTGGAGATTTTGTTGAGAGATCAGAGCAAGCAGTACTCTCTGGTAATCTTCCACTCCCTGCCTGTATCTGTGGCCGACATGTTCTACTGTTTCGGCTGCCAGCTGCAGCTGTATCTTCTCGCTTTCAAGGGACAGGAGTTGTTCCTTTTCACGGACAAGAGCATCTTCTACCTCAGTCATTGCCTCAAGAATGACCTGGCTGTAGGTGTTGAGCTGTTGGCGTGCAACCGACTCGGTTCTTGTCACCTCAGCCTTTCGATAGCCTCCATCAATAATCGGGGCAAAGAGATTGGCAGCCAAGGTACTGAACCAGTCAGAAAAGAGATCTTTTGCTGAACTGCCATAGGTCGTAAGCTCTGCGGAGAGACTGAGGCGGGGAAAGCGGTTGGCGACCGCCGCCGCGGCCTTTTGATCGGTTGCCTGGAGGGTTAAAAAGCTGCTTTGCACGTCTGGTCTTCGTTGCAGCAGATCAAGCGGCAGGCCCGCTTCCGGCAGTGGTGGTAAGTCCGGCAAGGCCTGTTGGGTGTCTGTATAGGCAGAAGTTGTCGCCTGCGGAGGGTTGCCGAGAAGTATTGAAAGTTGATGATCGAGGACTCGTTTGCTGGCTCTGAGTGTAGCAAGAGAGCCATTGTTGCTTTCAATCAGCTGGCGCTGTTGAAGGACATCGGAAATGTCGGTTTTCCCAGAGCGAAACTGTGTGGTGATGACGTCGAGAACCTTTTCGTTGGTTTCTTTCTGTTCTGTGAGCAACTTGATCTGCTGGTGGGCTTCGGTTATCTGCAGCCAGACCAGGGCAACTTCAGCCGCAAGCGAGATCTGGGCTGTGTGAAAATCAGAGGTGGTCGCTTCCAGCTCAAGTAGTGCGGCATCTTTGGTGTTTTGCAGTCGACCCCAGAGATCGACTTCATAGGAGGCGGCAAGGTCCAGGGAAAAATAATTGGTTGTCTTGCCTGTCTGGTAGCTTCTCGTGAAAGATCCTGAACCCTCAGCGTCTAGTGAAGGAATGAGTGCGGCTCCGGCCTGTATGGCAACGGCCTGTGCCTGAGTAATCCGTTCCCTGGCTGCAAGTAAGGAGAAATTGTGGCTGAGAGCGTGGTCGATGACCTGATTGAGATCCGGGTCATCAAAGACCAGCCACCACCTGCCTTCAAGGGGAAGCTCTCCGCTGTCTGCAAAAGAGGCGGGGAGGGCCAAGGGATTTATGGAACGTTCAGGTATTGATACACACCCTGAGAGGAACAGCAGACAATAAACAACGGCGTAAAGGAAATATTTCGGGATCATTCTACTGTGTGCGTGGCGATTGCGGCAAAGCATTTCTGAACCCCTTGTCTCCTAAAAAAAACGGTCCAGTAAGCGTGTACAGTCCTGCATGTACTGTCGTTATTGTACTCTTTGTAATCAACATGACACCTCAATTTAAGAAATACCTCTGTTATACTTTTTTTGCATGGAGGTTCAAGATATATCACTCCTCCTTCTCAATCTCCCGAACAGTAACATTTGAGCCTTGTGGAGGATGAATACAGCGGGACCTGTAGAGCATTTCCATCTGACTGAAAGCTTGTTCTATCTTGTCCTCATCACTGTGTTCCTGGTCATCTGGTCTGAAATCATCAGCTGTTGTCATAGCCTTGTGCCTCCTGAGGGACATAATCGTGGTATCTGTTATTTCCTGTTCGTCGGAAAAGAAAATACGAATTTATAGTGGCAGAATCAAGCTTTAATGTTTTTACCTCTCTCTATTTTGTTCATCAGAGACTTTGTGTCAGAGGTCTTTTCTTGTTATTGATGCACTGAAACGCTATTTCTGTTGCAAAACAGTTGTATAGATTTGGGTAAGTACAATAAACTGTTCAGCATCCCCGCCTTGATCGGGGTGCAGTTCCAACGCCTTTTTACGGTAGAGACGGCTGAGTTCAGGTTTTGACATGCGTTTGAGTGCGGCATGAGAGATTCCAAAAAGTTTTGTAATTGCCTCCGGGCTCACCTGATTTTTTGGTTCTGGCCAGCGGAAGTTTCGGTGCTGGCCCATAAAGGTTCTGGCAAAATCTCTCTGAAAAGAAGGGCTGTGTGGGATATAATCAAAAAACATGCAGATATAGCGAAAAAGATGGGGGTGGAGAAAAGCTCCTGTCTCTTCACCTTTCCAGAAGGAGGCGTCTTTTTGCAGACGGCAGATTGCGCTGGTGAAGCTGTTTGCGACCTCTTTTCTGGCAAGAGCTTCGGGCAGCCAGGGCGCAAACGATTGGAGAAAGTCGTTTTTCAGGTTGAAGATTGCAAAGATGTATTGAAAATAACAACCCGGCTCCAGGGCTTTTTCTTCTGCCATAAAATAGAACTCTCGTTCATCACGGCTCTGGCCAAGCAGAGGCCTGCAGCATTTTTCGTGCAGTTTTGTCAGCCGGCTCTGATCGACGGCTCCATAGCGGAGGTAATACAGTCTCCTCCGGTCAAAGATATGAATTTGTCCGTTTATAGCCTGGAGTTCTTCCGGAGTCAGCCTTCCTTTGTAGCTGGCTGTTCTGCCTTTGAAGGTAAGTAGTTGCTGTTGCACCATGGATGGAAAAAAATCAAAAAGCAGTTCTTCAAGTATTGGCTCAGGATTTTTGTTTGTGGTACCTGCAAGTGTCTTCAGCAGGTCTTCATCGAAAATGACGATATGATCATCGAAAATAGTGAAAAAATCGGAAGGGGTGTATCCCAGGTCAAAGAGTACCTCGGAAATGTGGTTCCCCTCGCTGTTCTCAAGAGACCGACGAATCTGGTAGGAGGATCTTTCATTGCGTTTTAATGTAGCAAGGTACATGTCGGGCCTTTATGGATGGAGAATTTGGCATACTTTCCTGTCTATTGACAATATTCAAAGATTTGTTGATAATAGTTGATCCACATGTATGATGGGGCTCACCAAACTATCGAACTTTCAATACATGTTAGTCATTTTATTTTCACTTTTTATATAATATGAAGTTTCTCCCCTCTCAGCTGTTGTTTTTTTTTCAAAACAAGACAACCCGTAAGAATCTCGTTTTACTGGTAAAGTTCCTTGGTTTTATTCTCCTGATTATCTCGCTGTATTCGGTACTGTTTCATGTGCTGATGCTGTATGAAGGCCGTGATTTCAGTTGGATAACTGGCCTCTACTGGACACTTACCGTTATGTCCACCCTTGGGTTTGGTGATATTACCTTTCATACAGATTTGGGTTTGATTTTTACTCTTGCGGTCCTGGCATCTGGTATTGTGCTTCTTCTTATCATGTTGCCATTTACATTTATCCAGTTTTTTTATGCACCGTGGCTTGAGGCGCAATCTAAAATTCGCACCCCCCGAGAACTTCCCAAGGAAACGGCCGGGCACGTGATTATCACAAATCTTGACCCGATAACTGAAAAGCTCGTAGCCAAACTCAAAAGAAGAAATTTTGACTATGTTCTCGTTGTGGATGAATTGCAGCGTGCCGCCGAGTTATATGATGCTGGCTATAAGGTTGTGGTAGGTGAGCCTGATGATCCTGAGACATATGAACGGCTGCGGGTAAGAAACGCGGCACTTGTGGTGGCGACAAACGATGACCTTGTGAATACATCAGTGGCGTTTACCGTAAGAGAGATTACCGGCAGGGTTCCCATCGTAACGAGTGCCAATAATGAACATTCTATCGACATTCTTGAATTCCCTGGAAATACGCATGTATTTCAGTTTGCAAAAATGCTTGGTCGGGAACTGGGAAACCGAACTGTGGGGCTTGGTCGACCGGTCAATATTGTCAGCCGTTTTGAAAAGCTCAATATTGCCGAGATTTCCGCAACACAAACGACCCTCTCAGGAAAAAGTCTTTTGGATCTTAACATGCGGGCAAAAACAGGGGCAACTGTTGTAGGTCTCTGGGAAAAAGGCCGCTTTGAGGTGCCGACAGCGGCAACGGTGATTTCCGCAAGAACCCTGTTGCTGCTTGCTGGTACGGAAAATCAGCTCGACCGCTTTGAGCAACAGTATGCGTTGTCCGATTCATCTCTTACCTCTGACGCACCTGTTCTCATTCTTGGTGGAGGCAGGGTCGGTCTGGCGGCAGCTGAGGTGCTGGCCGATAATGGTATCAGTTATGGTATTGTTGAGAAAAGGGCAAATCTCACCACGGGTAAAGAGATTAACTTTATTCAAGGTGATGCCGCAGATATAAACATTCTGGAAAAAGCCGGTGTCATGGAGGCGAGAACCGTTATTATTACGACCCATAATGATGCCATGAACATCTACCTGGCCTTTTACTGTCGGCAGTTAAGGCCGGATGTCCAGATAATCAGCAGGGCGACTAATCAGCGTAGCGTTTCCAAGTTGCATATGGGTGGTGCAGATCTGGTCATGTCTTTTGCTTCCCTGGGGGCGAACAGTATAATTAATCTTTTAAAGACAGACGAGATTTCCATGTTTACAGAGGGGCTCAACATCTTTAGCAGTACTATGCCCAAGGTGCTTGTGGGTAAGAATCTGGTCAAAAGTAATATCCGTGAGGCCACCGGCTGTTCGGTTGTTGCTTTAAAATCTCAAGAAGGCCTTGTGGTTGGCCCGGATCCGACTATACCGTTAAGAAAAGAGGACGAAATTATTCTTATTGGGGCCACCGAGTCTGAGCAGAAATTTTTAGAATTGTACTAACCCCGGTGACCGGAAAGAAGGTCGGGATAACTGCCAGGAAATTGATAGTGCCCATCAGTGTGGAATCTAGACCTTGTTTCAACTATTTCGCCTGGATTTTTCTATATAGAGTAAAAAAGAGCAGCCCGTGCTTGACCGATACGCCATAAAAATACTCAAGCAGCCCCTGCATCAGTGTGCACGTCTGCTGAACTCTTTTGGAGTGACTGCAGATCAGGTGACGATGAGTTCGTTTCTTATAGGTCTTGGAGTCTTGCCCGCCTTGTATTTCAAGTGTTACGGCTGTGCACTGTTTTTTCTGGTGATAAACCGGATAGGAGATGGAGTCGACGGGGCACTCGCGAGGCTGACTCATACCAGCGATGGGGGTGGATTTCTTGACATTGTTCTCGACTTCATCTTCTATTCCTCTGTTGTACTTGGCTTCGCGCTGGCGGAACCCATTCAAAACGGTTTGCCTGCTGTCGTCCTGCTCTTTTCTTTTATTGGAACCGGAACCAGTTTTCTGGCCTTTGCCATAATGGCAGAGCGGCGTGGAATTACCAGTATAACCTATCCTCACAAGGGAATTTATTATCTTGAAGGGCTCACAGAAGCAACCGAGACGGTGGCTTTTTTTGTGCTTTTCTGTCTTTTCCCTGGGGCTTTTCCTCTCCTGGCTTATATCTTTGCCTTCTTATGTCTGGTGACTACGGCCACAAGAGTCGCAGGCGGCTATTTGAGTCTGAAATAGATGGTAAAAGGGGTATTGTTGCTGGGCCTGAGTTATAGAGGATTTGGAAAAATAAATGACTAAAAAACCTGAAAAAGATAATCTTATATCGAACACTGATGGACGAAAATACAAGTAAAATAGATGTGTCTATGCGCATACTGGGAGATATCGTAACGGATGGCGACCTCCTGCTTGAGGGCGAATTGCGCGGCTCCCTTGTCGGGCGAAACCTTATCGTCGGGGCCTCAGGCTCTGTTGTGGGGCAAGTCATAGGGAAGACGATTGATTGTGCTGGACGCCTTGAGGGAAATGTTCAAACGGAATCTTTGAAGCTTCGGAGGGGAGGATGCCAGGTCGGGACCGTTGTAACCCGTCAACTTGAGGTGGAGCCCGGAGCCGTGATCGATTGCGCCCTGCAAAGCGGGGCTCTGGTTACCCCGAGGGCTTCTCCTGTGCCGCCAACAAAGGAGGCGGTGCCCCCCTTTGACTTTACCAAATACCTGGGGGCCTTTGTGGAAAACCAGCGGCCATGCTGTTATGAAGTTCCCTGGTCCGACCGGCGGGAGATCTATGAGCATATTGTTGACTTGTTGAAAAAGGAAAAACCGTTGATCAAGGTTGTGGGGGAAGAGGGGAGTGGCAAGTCTGTTCTGGCTGAAAAAATTTTTCAGGATTCCTCTGCCCCGTTCCACGTACTTTTATTGCGAGAAAAGGCTGGTGCGGTTGTTAGCCTGCTGAAAGAAGTTGCCGTAAGTCTTGGGCTGGCAGATCTGGGAAAGCTCCAGGAGCAGGAAGATCTGCTTGCGGGGATTCGACAGGAACTTGCATGGCGCTATGGTTCGGGTGAAAGGGTGGTGCTGATCATTGATGATGCAGAAGAAATGTTTCAGGCGACCATGGAGGGGGTGCTTCGCCTGCTGTGCGGTGCCTATGGTGACGAAGCGGTTGAGACGGAGAAGTTACTGCAGATCATTATCCTGGGCACGGAGACGATGAAAGATAATATGGTGGCGACAATCCATGAGTATTTTGAAGACGAGACCAACTGTCAGATTTACCTCGAGCCGCTGACGATGAAAGATACCGCAGATTATGTACGCCTGGGGCTTCAGTTGGCTTCCCGGGGAGATGAGCAAAGGGCTATGTCCTTACTGCCCAATGAGACAATTAAAGAAATTCATGTGTCGAGTAAAGGTTCAATTGCTGCGATAAATGTTATAATGAACGGAGCACTGAGAAAGGCTCATGACTTGGGCAAAAACTGCCTGACACCAAAGATTATAAAAGAGGTAGCTGCTAAATAACTTGTGGTTTGTATTGTGGTGCCAAATTCTGTGTGAGGGGCAATAGAAGTAGTCGATGGGGCGCTCTGACAAATGTCAGACCGGCCCATTTTTATTTTTATGCGGTGGAGGAGAAAAGTGTTTGATCTGAAAAATTGCTCATTTTTTTGTAGCAATTGCTATAAATTAGCACATTTTATATTTGCTCATCTAATTAAAAGTATAATTAATAATGATATATAAATACGAAATACGTAAAATTATATCTTGAAAATATTGTATCCGGAATATATTATCAAAATAATGATGTAGTTGTATTTTGCCTTTGGGCTGACATTCATCCTAAGAGGAACCTCAATGGAGCTTGATGAAATAAATCTGGCCATTATCAATCATCTTCGAGACGGGCGCATGCCCTATAAAAAGATTGCCGATGCCCTCGGTTTATCTGAAGGAACGATCCGGGGCAGGGTGAAAAGGCTTAAAGAAGATGGTCTTCTTGATATAACAGCACTCATTGATCCTGATGCGATCCCCGATCAGTCCATTGTAATGGTTGGGGTAAACCTCAAAGACATGGATCTGGTCAAAAAGGGAGAAGAGTTCAGTAAGCTACGTGGGGTTATCTCTGTATGTGTGGTAACCGGAAGATTTGATCTGATTCTGACCGTATTGCTTACAAAAGACTTTAATATGGTCAAATTTTATACTGAAGAAGTGGCAAAACTTGAAAATGTACGCGGGGTTGAGACTTTTGTTGTCTACAAGAGTTTCAATCTGAAGGTTCCCCTTCCAGCGAGCTGAACCAGTAATCCTCAACCTTGCGTTTTAGTAATAGCCCTCTGATAACGGAGTAAAAGATGGAAACAACAAAAACGACTGTATTACATGATTTCCACTGCCAGCAGGGCGCCAATATGGCCTCCTTTGGTAACTATGACATGCCGCTCTGGTACAAGTCGGGAACAAAGGCAGAGCATCTGGCAGTTATTGATTCTGCAGGCATTTTCGATACCAGTCATATGGCTGTGGTTACTGTAAAAGGAAATGGAGCAAGAGCACTTCTCCAATATGCTCTTACCAAGGACATCGATTCCTGCATCGGTATAAACAAGACACCTCTTACAGAGGGCCGCTGTGTTTATGGACTCTTTCTGGATAACGATGGCCTTGTGATCGACGATGCGATTGTCTACTGCCTGGGCGATGAGTCATATATGGTTGTGGTCAATGCGGGTATGGGGGGTGACATTGCAGTTCATCTGAAAGCATTGGCAGGTTCTGGGGCAGTAGTCATTGAAGATTTGACGGACCGGGTTGGCAAGATGGATATCCAGGGCCCCAATTCAGCTAAAGTACTCAAAAAGATAGTGAAAGATCCGAAGTCTCTTTTTGAAAAACTGATGTATTTTTCTTTTAAGGGTGGCTTTGGCAGCTGTATTTCGTCCAGCACGGTAGAGCTGAAAGATGGCACGAAGGTTCTGGTCTCGCGGACGGGATATACAGGCGAGTTCGGCTTTGAACTTTTTGTTGAAATAGGAGCCCTTGTGCCTCTCTGGAATCAGATACTTGAGGCGGGAAAAGAGTTTTCCGTCATTCCCTGTGGTCTTGCCGCAAGGGATTCACTGCGAGCAGGGGCAGTTCTGCCATTATCCCACCAGGATATAGGACATTGGCCTTTTGCCAATACCCCATGGTCTTTTGCCCTTGCAGACAGAGATGAAGCGGGCAATTTTACCAAGGATTTCCATGGGGCGAAGGCCTTACTGAAGAGTACATGGACGAGACATACCCTGGCCTTTGCCGGTTTTGATCCAAGGAAAATCGGGGCAGAGGAAGCAAATTATGTTGCCGATTCCGAAGGCCGGAAAATAGGCAAGATTCTCACCTGCACCACTGATATGGCCATTGGTCGGGTGGACGGCGAGATTCTGTCCATTGCCGGTAATAAGGAGCTCAAGGTCAAGGGTCTCTGTTGTGGCTTTGTCCTGCTGGATGTTGCCAGACAGCCAGGAGAAACCGTTTTTCTGACCGATGGAAAAAGAAAAATTGAAGTGGAAATCAGGGCGGATGTTCGCCCGCAACGTACTGCCAGGGCACCAATTGGCACTATGGTAGACTAACTTTTATAAATGAGGTGAGTTGTGAAGGAACTCAGTGAACTGATTTTTGTTGATGGGCTGCGTTACACCGAGGATCATGAGTGGGTGACGACAAATGGGGATACCCTCAGAGTTGGCATTACCGATTACGCTCAGGATCAGATGGGTGATGTTGTCTTTGTCGAGGCACCTGAGGTTGGCACAGAACTGAATAAAGGTGACGAATTTGGAACCATTGAGTCCGTTAAGGCGGTTTCAGAACTGTTCCTGCCGGTGAGTGGCAAGATCGTTGCGGTGAATGAAGATCTCGATGACGCGCCTGAACTGGTCAACGAAGACCCTTATAAAAACTGGCTTGTTGAAATCAAACCATCTGACCCAAGTGAACTCGAAGGGCTTTTGACCGTCGAAGCCTACAAAGAGCTACTGAAAGGATAAAATCATGCGATACTTGCCTCATACCAGCGAAGAAATTGATGCGATGCTGAAGGTTGTCGGGCGAAAGCGTCTCGACGAACTCTTCTGCTCAGTACCCGATGATTGTCGGTACGACGGAACGATGGATTTGCCTGAACCCATGACGGAATGGGCGCTGACTGACCACGCGAGTGAGTTGGCTGAGGCAATGAAAATTAACCATCGTCATAAGGTCCTGATAGGAGCAGGAAGCTATCATCATTATATTCCTGCGACAATTCCAGCCCTTATCAGCCGTTCTGAATTTCTTACCGCCTATACTCCGTATCAGCCAGAGATTGCTCAGGGAACCCTACAGTCACTGTTTGAGTACCAGACACTCACGGCCCGTCTTTTAGGCATGGATGTTGCCAATGCCTCGATTTATGATGGCGCCTCAGCCCTTGCGGAAGCACTGTTGATGGGACTGCGCATCAGTAAGAAAAAGAAAAAAGTGGCCATTTCCAAGGCGGTTCACCCCCACTATCGTCAGGTGGCAAGCACCTATCTGCACCCCTCAGAGTATGAACTTGTTGAACTGCCCTACGGTGAAGACGGTAGAACTGATCTGAGTGGCCTTTCTGAGATTGATGACCTCGCCGCAGTAGCCATCCAGTCCCCTAACTTCTTTGGGGTTGTAGAAGACCTCGAAGGTCTGGGCGAAAAGATCCATGCCGCAGGGGCGCTTTTTATCACAACCTTTACCGAACCTCTCGCCTATGGCCTGTACAAGAATCCCGGTCAGTGTGGTGCGGATATTGTCTGCGGTGAAGGCCAGAGTTTTGGCCTACCCAGATCCTTTGGTGGAGCAGCCCTCGGGATGTTTGCCTGCAAAGATCAGTTTACCCGGAATATGCCTGGCCGACTGGTGGGTGAAACCATCGATATGGACGGTAAAAGAGGTTTTGTTCTGACGCTTTCCACCCGTGAACAGCACATCAGAAGGGAGAAGGCGACGTCTAACATCTGCTCAAACCAGGGCGTCTGTACCGTTATTGCCTCCATGTATATGGCATCTCTTGGCGGTTCCGGTCTTCGACGTCTGGCAAAGCAGAATTTTGACAAGATGGAATACCTGAAGTCAGCCATGCAGGCCAAAGGGGCAAGAGCCGTTTTTAACTCCCCTGGTTTTAACGAAGCCGTAATCGAATTTAAAAACGATTTTAAACCGGTCTTTGATACCCTTGTGGAACGTGGAATTGTTGCAGGTCTTGAGCTTGGGAAATACTATCCGGAGCTTGCCGGCAAGTATCTTTTTTGTGTGACTGAAACAATATCTAAAGATGTGATAGATGCAGTTGTTGCGGAGGTGAAATAATGGCCAGAAATCCAGGTACAACCGGACTGATAATGGAAGAGCCTCTGTTATGGGAAAAAGGTAAAAAAGGTCGACTGGGGATGAGTATCCCTGAGTCTGACGTCCCAGAGGTTGCAGCAGATGCCGCCCTTACCGGAGCAGGACCCGACTTTCCTGATCTCAGTGAAGTTGATGTGGTGCGACACTATACGAGATTATCTCAATGGAACTTTGGAGTTGATACCGGAATGTATCCACTTGGCTCCTGTACCATGAAGTATAATCCGAAAATCAATGAAACATTCGCTGCAACCCCCGCACTTGCCGCCGCCCATCCAATGTTGGCGGACGAATATGTCCAGGGAAATCTGCAGATTATGTACGAGTTGCAGAACTATCTGGGCGCCATAACCGGTCTTCCGGGGGTCACATTGCAACCGGCCGCCGGAGCCCATGGCGAGTTGACTGGGATGCTGATCTTTGCAGCTTACCATGCCAGCCGGGACTCCAAGCGCAACAAGATTCTCATCCCCGATACGGCCCACGGGACAAATCCTGCCAGTGCCGCACTTTGTGGTTATAAACCGGTACCTCTGAAGTCCGGTTTTAACGGGATTCTGACGGTCAAGTCTGTGGTCGATGCCATGGATGAGGAAACCGCAGGGATCATGATCACCAACCCCAATACTCTGGGGCTCTTTGAGACAAATATTCGAGAGATAGCCGAAGCAGTACATGCCAAAGGTGGTCTTGTTTATGGTGACGGGGCCAATATGAACGCGGTCATGGGGGTGATCAATGCTGCAAAATGCGGTATTGATGTGATGCATTTAAATCTGCATAAGACTTTTTCCACCCCCCATGGCGGTGGTGGACCGGGTGCCGGCCCTGTCTGTGTGACAAAAGAGCTCGAGCAATTTCTGCCCGTTCCCCGCGCCGTCAAGGTAGGTGACAGGTATAAATTAGAATACAACTGTCCGCAATCAGTGGGCAAGGTCCACAGCTTCCACGGGAATTTTTCGGTTTTGATGCGGGCCTACAGCTACATCCGGACCATGGGTGCTGAAAACCTCAAAAAAGCAAGCCACCTGGCGGTACTCAATGCAGCCTATATCAAGGAACAGTTAAAAGGTACTCTTAAACTTGCCTATAACAGGCCATGTATGCACGAATGTGTTTTCTCCGATGAATGGCAGCAGGAATATAAGATTACCACCCTTGATATCGCCAAAAGGCTAATCGACTATGGGTATCATCCGCCGACCATTTACTTTCCACTGGTCGTCCATGGTGCCATCATGATTGAGCCCACGGAAACAGAGTGCAAGGATGACATTGACCAGTTTATCGAGGCGGTGAAAACGGTGGTTGAGGAAGGTAAAACCGACCCGGATAACCTCAGAAAAGCACCCGTCAATGCGAAACTGAGAAGACTCGATGAAACCCAGGCGGCCAGGAGACCCTGTCTCTGTGGCTGAGAAACCGCAAAAAGCCAACCTGCTCGATCTCGGTCTCAGCGATTACGCTGGGACCTATCGACTGCAGCAGGAGCTTGTTGCCAGAAGAAAAAGCGGTGGGTTGAATAAGGATCTTTTTCTCGTAACAGAACATCCGGCTACATTTACCCTTGGCAGACGAGGAGGCCGGGAAAATCTGATGGTCTCTGAGACCTTTCTTCAAAAAAGACAGATTCCTCTTGTGCATATTGAGCGGGGTGGAGATATAACCTTTCATGGACAAGGCCAGCTTGTTATATATCCGATCTTTGATCTGCGCAGGGGGGGGCTTACCGTGGCAGACTATGTCGCCTGTCTTGAAGAGGTGATGCTGCAACTTGCCGCAAGCCAGGGAGTTGTGGCCAGCCGGGATAAACGCAATCATGGGGTCTGGGTTGGGAGTAAAAAACTGGGCAGTGTTGGTATTGCCATCCGCCATGGAATTTCTTTTCATGGACTGGCCTTAAATGTAAATATCTCACTTGAGCCGTTTTCCTGGGTGAATCCCTGCGGCCTTACCGGAGTGTCCATGACGACCCTATCCAGGGAAGCAGGCCGGGATATACAGCTTGCCGAGGTGAAACAAGGTGTGGGAGACATTATAGGCGCAGTATTTGGGCGCCATATTTCAGTTGTTTCGGAGGTACCAGAAAGTGACACAGTGCAATAATAAGATTCGTGTTGGCAAGCCAAAATGGTTGCGGCGCACCCTGCCAACCGGACCGGAATATGAAAACATCCGAAAGCTTCTGAAAAACCATTCCCTCACCACAGTCTGCCAGGAGGCAAAGTGCCCCAACCAGTTTGAGTGTTACGGCGAAGGTACCGCAACCTTTATGATTTTGGGTGAAAAATGCACCCGTAACTGCAGATTCTGCGCGGTAGGCCATCCACCGGAGTCCCTGCCGGACCCGGAAGAGCCTGCAAGAGTTGCCGAAGCCGTTGTTCTTTTAAAGCTGCGCTATGCGGTTGTGACTTCCGTTACCAGAGATGATCTTGCAGATGGAGGTGCGTCTCTATTTGTCAAAACCATTGAGGCTATTCGCAGGGAGAGTCCAGAAACTTTAATTGAAGTCCTGATTCCAGATCTCCAGGGAAACTGGCAGGCCTTGAGGACGATTGTAGAGGCAAGGCCGGATGTTCTCAACCATAACGTCGAGACCATCTCGCGCCTTTATCCTGAGGTACGCCCGCAAGCTATTTACAGCAGATCTCTTGAGCTGCTGAAAAAGGTAAAAGAGATGGCTCCTGGGATGGTGACGAAATCGGGCCTTATGGTGGGGCTCGGTGAGACCATGGAGGAGTTGACAGAGACCTGGCGAGATATCCTGGCATCAGGCACCGATATTCTCACCATAGGCCAATACCTCCAGCCCAGTGCGGAGCATCTTGAAGTGCAGCGATTCATTCCACCCGAGGAGTTTGACATCTACACTGAACGGGCAAAAGAAGATGGTTTTACCGGTGTCGCTTCCGGGGCCTTTGTCCGCTCCTCATATAAAGCAGAAGCTCTTTATCGTAAGGCTGCGAAAGCAATTGAAGTATAAATGCATCGCGGGGCGGTTCTGGGACGCATTCAGATAAAATAACGACATCAGAGTCTAAAGAAACGATAGCATCTATCATTTTATCAGGAATCTTCGTCTCCTTAACCCTACGATTTACATTCAAAGCGATCACTTTCATTTTTATTTTGCGCAACGCTGTTAATCAGCCGCACTGCATTACGGGTCGGCTTACTCGCTTTGTCATGCAGTTGCATGGCTATGATGGCAGGGTCTCTATCATATCGAATTTATGGAGATCTGTATCCCAATTTGCTTTGCTGGAAACAAAAATGTGAGCTGTAGGAGTGGTGGATATATCACAATCAAGGCTTGCAGCAGGGACCACTAATAGCTCACCTCCCATTTGAATATTTGGGAGGGCGGATCCACAAATTGAGCAGAAGGATTTGTTGTGTTGAGTTGCAGGCAAAGTAAAATTTGTGACTTTATCCTCTCCTGATACCCATTGTAATTTGGCAGTAGAAGAAAAAAGATTGGCTCCATGAGCCGAGCCTGTATCTTTTCGACACCGGCTACAATGACAAAGATAGAAATTTTCAAAATCACCATCTATTTCGAAAGTGATTTCACCACAAAGGCATGATCCTGATTTTACACTCATAGATTTAACTCCTCATGATTGTGACTGATACAGCCAGGGTGCACATAACGTCGCAGTTCTCCTGTAGCTCTCACCTGTTGCGACTAATGGCTTGTTGGCAGATACCTGTTTTTTACATGATGGAATATCATACCAAGATGCTGTATGTCTGCGATCACGTGTCAAGGCCATACGCGCGAAGTCCCACATCACTTTTTGGCCGGCAGATCCCAGTTATCGTCTAATTCTATCAGAACCGTCACGCCTTCCTGGGTCACCAGGTTTATCTGCAGATATGCAATCAGGAATTTTCCGTTTGGACTGAAGCTTGCGTCGGCCGCCACAATGAGCTTCTTCTTAAAGGTCGGTAAATTGGGATTATTGAAATCTGTGAGCCGTACCTTGTCGCTTCCGTCAAGGTTCATCGACCAATAATCAGTGCCCCTGTTCATGTTCTCCTGGCCGGTCATCCATACTATCCGTTTCCAGTCGGGTGAGTACATTGCATGTTCGTTCCATTTTTCGTCTGCCAGGCAATCCAGCTGAGCCTGTTTGATGTCATATTGATACACCTTTGAATGAAACGCCTTGCTGTTGTCAAAGGTCGAAGTGAACAACAGCTTGTCATTGTCCCGGAACAGGCCATGATTTTCGTACCATCCGGGTTTCCCGGGAACATACGACTTTAAGTTGGACAAAACGGGTTTGCTTTCTTCGATAGCGAAGTCCGCAACCTGGATTTTCCACTCGCCGTAACCCTTTAGGAAATCCGGCGCTTTATACATCTCGCTCCACGTCAGCTTGCTGCCTTCGTGTGAGAAATGAGGATGCAATACGCCACTGGTGTCATCATCTGGGGTGTTGGTCAGGCGAAAGAGACGTCGTGTCTCCAGTTCCATCAACCACAAATCGGAATGCCTTCCTAACCCAGGCGTGGCGGCCAGATCCCGTCCCCACCTCCCTTGCTTGGGCTTCTTCTGGGCCTGGAAGACCACGTACTTACCGGATGGATGCCATTCTGGTTGGCCTACATGTCCCTTGCCCAGGACCGCCGACAGATCGCAAGTGAGACAGACTTCATCGCCGCCTTCAGGTCGAATCCGGTAGATGTCGTAATAACCGTCCTCGCTCTTTCGATCCAACAGGATATACTGGCCGTCGTAGGACCAGCTGACCCTTCCACCGCTATCAGAGAGCGGAGTGATCTTTTTTACCCGACAATTTAGCGAGCGGGCTGAGCCGACAATTTGTATCAACTCCGGCGTCTCGGTGATGGATGCATCCACTTTCCCCATATTTGCTATAGTGACGAGACAAAACGCCGTGGTGACAAGCAGTTGAGTGATCTTCAATTTCCTAACTCTGTTTACTGCACGCTATCATGGGGTGAAAGTCCCCTGTAAGTGTTCCTGAATGAGGTATTTAATCTAGCATGAATTACCAGCCGAAGGCAAGGGAGTTACCACGAGGCAGGGTCTGCAAAGAAGCCGGAGTGCAGGTAAGTGCAGACTGGCTTACTGGGGCCGGTACAGTGCCGTATGACATGTCCAGTTCGGCGTTTTCAACGCTTAGGTTCCATGGGATCCGTCCGGGAGGACTGCTGCCCGAGTTGTTTGGCGAGGCCGATGAGAATTCCTTCGGGGCCTCGGATGTAACAGAGTCGGTAGATACTTTCGTAATTGACGACTTCATCGACCACTGTCGCACCGAGCTTGCTGAGCCGGGCAAGGGTATCGTCGAGGTCTTCAACGGTGAACATTACGCGCATGTATCCCAGTGAGTTTACCGGAGCTTTGCGGTGATCAGATTCAATGGCCGGGGCGTCAAAGCGCGAGAGTTCGATGCGGCTGTAGCCGTCTGGGGTACGCAACATGGCAATCTCGACGCGCTGGCCGCGTACTCCGGTAACCCGGCCGGCCCATTCGTCATTGATGGTCATGCGGCCTTCGAGGGTAAGACCGAGTTCAGTGAAAAAATCAATGGCGGCATCGATGTTTTCCACTACGATGCCAACATTGTCCAAACGTTTAACTTTCACGATTTTTCCTTATTGTCGAACAGGCTGTGGGGGAGCGTCCATTTTGGCCGTTTGCATTGACGTACAGCCGACAGTGAATAGTGCAAACAGAATCACATACATGTTCTTCAATTGAACTCCTGATTCCTGGCGTCTAAGGTTGACTTGAACGGAGAGTTTCAGCGAGTCCGAGCGGAGTGAGACGAAGCGATTTCAAACGTTTTGCCATCTGCACCGTTTATGGATTATGACGTCAATTCTTACGTGCATGATATGAAATATAAATAAGAATTGATAAAAACATAAAACCAAACGTAAATAACATTATCGCTTGAGCTCTGCCAATTCCTGGTTCAATTATGGATAAATTATGTGAATTTTCTCTATAATATACCGTCACATATGTACCGACCGGGTATTTGCTTAGAATGTCTTTTGTGAATTCATTTGCAGATGAACCACAACATATCGTACTGGATTTATATTCTTTATTATCAACAAAATATTGGTAAATAACCTCAAGAGAGTAGCCTCTTCTTTCAAACTCTGATTTTTCTATGGAGGATTTAATGATAATTCCTCTTGTTGTAGGGTTATTTGTGGGAAAGAAACCACAGTTCAAATATGTCGAGTAAGCAGAGTAGATGAAAGCACTAAAGGTCAGAAATGCCAAAATTGTTAAAATGCATCCTTTTTCAGTATTATCAGTGGGTTGGTACATTATTGTTTTTGTTCAGATAATTGCAGAATTCAGGGGGCGCGATGCTTGCGGGGGCTCTGAAATGTTTTGTGACCCAAATATTATTGTAGTTCTGGTGTCGTACATGGTTCTGATCAACTTCACCGAATAAAATGAAGTCAGCACTGCCGATAGTTTCATCATTGTTCTTCTCGTAAAACTGGATGGCTCTAGAGTTGTGTACCCATGCCAGTAACCATTTAATAGGGCTGAAACTTCGGGATGCACTTTGTAAAAGTTTGCGACCAATACGTTTCCCGACTCCTATGAAGTTGTTTTGTAACATCCTGGATCTACGATGTAAACATCAATGAAACAGCAGTCTTTTGGTTGACAAGGCAAGAGTGATAATCGGCATGGTCTAAACGAGGTTTTTCTGAAGGATCAAAAACAATTCCTCCGACCAATAAGCAGCCAGCAGCACAAACGTTTGTTGCTTCTGCTCCTACCATAAGACGGTACACCTGTCAGTGTTGCCTGGGGGAGTGAGGGGGGATAGTGCAAGTAACTACTTCTGCGAAAGGTAAACCCCGCCTAAGATCAGACCTCCTGCAAAGAATTGCCAGAGGGTAAAGGCCTCTCCTAAGATAAGCCAGCCGAGAATGACAGAGAATATTGGGATGAGATTGACGAAAATGGCACCTTTGTTTGCCGGAAGACATTTAATTCCATAGTTAAATAAGCCATAGGCTCCAAGGGTGATGACGGCGCCCAGATAGATGATCGCCAGACCGGAGTGGGGCTCAAAACGCAGAGGAAGCTGTGTTGAAGGTAAAAAGAGCAGGGGAAAATAAAACACACAGCCAATCAGTGCCTGGATTGCGGTGAGAAAAAACGGTGAATAGCGGTCGGTCAGCGCTTTAAGTGATATCGTATATCCGGCTGCACAGACCATGGCAAGCAGTTCCAGGAAATTTCCAAGGACCGGATTTGGTGCATCGCTGCTGGGACTGCTTTCGGCGGTCAGCCAGAGCACGCCAAGCACTGCGATAACGGCTCCGGCCCATGCTTTTTTACTCACTTGTTCTTTGAGAAACAGAGCCGCTGAAACCATAACGAGGATGGGGAGCATGGCGGTGATGATACCCGCCTGGGACGCGGTGGTGTTCTCAACGGCCTTTGCCTCAAAAATGAAATAGAGACAGGGTTCACAAAAGGCCATAAAGAGGATCAGTTTATAATCACCCTTTTGGTAGTTGAGTGAACTTGTCAGTCTTTTTCCTATCACGAGAAAGCAGATTGAGGCAACCAGCATACGGCCAAAGATAACAACCATCGGGTCGTACTCACGAAAGGCTATCTTTAAAGCTATAAAGGAGCTGGACCAGAGGACCATCGCCAGAACAAGGGCAAGGGTAGGCAGTGGCAGCAGTTTGCTGCTGGTGGTGGAGATCATGGTCTGGTTATTGGTCCTGGAGGAGCCGGTCCCCTGTCAGGAGGGAACCGGCAGAAATGAAGTGTGTCTTAGTTTTGCAATTCCCATTGGCCCATACTGTTTCTACAGGCAGTGGTATAGGTTTTCTGGGTTTTGCCATCAATGGTTGCGAGGATTTCAGCCCTGCGGCAGAAGGTGTTAGGATTCTGAGGTGGGATGTACGCGGGTTGCGGTGTCACCTGATAGGAGTTGCCGCTGTCTGGATTCTGCCACGATGTCGTTTGACCGGATGGACCAAACTCGTAGGTCTGGTTGAGTTCCCGCTTGTCGTATTTATCCATTTCGTTTCCGACGATGTAACCGAGCATGGTACCAACCGCAGCACCAATCAGTGTTGCCTCGGTATTTCGGCCGATGGCCTGGCCGATGATGGCTCCACCTGCGGCGCCAATACCAGCCCCTTGAGTGCCTCTGCTGAGTTGCTGGTTGGCACAGGAGGTGAGGGTAAGCAGTAATATGGGTAGTAAACCTAGAATTAATTTTTTCATTGTAGTCTCCTCTAAAAAAATGATTGTGGTATGGCCTGCGAAAATGTAGCCGATCCCTTAATTATAAACATCCTTTTTCTCTATGGCGGTAATGATTTATTATCCTTATTCGTTCATCGTATCGGGAGTTTCGCTATTCTCTTCTGAGTCCGGAGTATTTTTACGGTTTTGTGGCGGCTGAAGGCCAAGATTTGAGAAAAACGGTGGCAGGGTAGATGTGTTTTTGCGGTCTGTTGTTTGAACTGCAGCATCCACTCCACCCGTGTTATCTGCTCTATTTTCGCTATCTTCCTGGTCCGTCATAACCGGTTCTTCTCGTGTCTCTGCTGCCGGAGGTGTTGCCTCCAAGCTGACCGGTTTTTGTAGTGCAAGTATCTTGGTATATATTCCGTCAGGTATCAGGCCAGTGCTTGCGGGACGGCTTTGCAGGTGGCTTGCTTCACCAGGCTCTGAAGCCTGTGCAAAGGTGTTCTCAGCAGTATTGTCCAGAGCAAAAATCTGTATCCCGTAATTGTGCAACGACTTGAGGTACCGGGTTGTTTCTTCACTGCCTCCGGTTAACATTTCTGCAGGCAGGGCAATGGCTGTTGCGTAGGAGGCCAGAATACGCAACCCGCTGTTGGTGAAAAGCCAATTGTGGAATGAATCAGACTGCATCGCTAACTCCACTTGATCGGAATCCTTAGCCGTAGCCGCCTCAAAGCGCTGGATCAGAGCGTATTTCTCCTGTTTTTCTGATTGAGACCAGTTGCTGATCTTTTGCAGTTCATCGGGGTCGCTGCTTTGGAGGTAGATCTTGTCACCGGGTAAAAATCCAGCAGTTACCAGTTCCTGGAGAATGGCCAGACTAATCTCTTTACCTTCTGTTCTGTAAAACTGTGGATCCTGGATGTCTATGACCACGCCGGTATTTTTATGAAGGAGGGTGTTGAGTCTTTTTATGAGAACAAGTTCTTCTCTGAGAGAGGCAATACCAAGAGAGAAAACGGGCTCTTCCGTTGTAAATGCGTTGCGCTGCCGGAGTTGCCGCAATTCGCTCATGGTAAAATCCACGGTGTAGTAGCTCCCGTCATCTCTCTGCCTGTCTGCAAATAGTTCAGCAACATCAGTTTGTTTGTCCAGTTGAATTCCCCTGGAGACGATCAGCTGATTGTCTGCACTCATGTTGACGGGAAGCTCCAGGTAATCTGTATTCTGTGTTACTGCAACCGTGGTTGCCACAAGGCTGTTTGCCACAAGATTCTGACTGCCCGCGTCCTGGACAATGATTATGCCGGGGGCGGTCTGCCCGTTACAGGGGGATACTGCGAAAAGAAAGAAGAGTGCGGTGC
Organism: Desulforhopalus sp. IMCC35007; assembly: GCF_005116575.1. Taxonomy (GTDB): domain Bacteria; phylum Desulfobacterota; class Desulfobulbia; order Desulfobulbales; family Desulfocapsaceae; genus Desulforhopalus_A. The sequence goes on from NZ_SWCN01000001.1 coordinate 63,152, forward strand.
TGAGATGTCTGTAAAAAATGTTCATGGTGTTGTTCTCGATGAAATTTCAAGAGGTAAACTGCTGTCTCGCTGTCAGACTATATTAAGGTGGTTGATAATTGCAAGAAGAGGTCGCAGACGATTTAAAAAAGAAGGTCCCTGAAGCTCTCGATGGAGGGATAGCTGCCGGAAAAAACAGGGGGGAGCTTCGAGCTGGGTTTTGCTATGTGTATCAGATGTTTAAGCCCGTAGGCCCTTGCCGAATCGAGCACTCGTTCAGTGTCATCCACAAAGAGGGTTCGCTCCTTGTGAAAAGGCTGGATAGTCTGGAGAGTCTCCCAGAACTCTATCTGTTCTTTGGCATGTCCCACATCCTGGGAACAGATGATACGCTTAAAGGCGTCCCCTATCTGTATTTTGCCAAGTTTTACCTCCAGGGTCCTTGGATGGGCGTTTGTCACCAGATAGATCTCTTTTCCTCTGTCTTTCAGGTGCTCGAGAAATTCTGTGACAAAAGGTCGAATATTGATCAGATGAGCTATCTCATCTTTGAGCGCAGCAATATCGAGGTTCAGTCTCTCGGACCAGTAGTTCAGGTCAGTCCACTGGAGGGTGCTTTCCACTTGTTTATAGGTGCTGACAAGAAGTTGCCGGCACTCTTGAGGGTCAACATTGTTTTTTTGGCTGTAGACCTCTGGAACATATTCCTCCCAGAAAAAGTCGTCAAAATATTTATCGAGCAGAGTACCATCGAGGTCGAGGAACACCAAGTCGATTGTATTCCAGGTAAAATCTGGGCTGTGTTGTCTTGTCATGGGCTTAGACTGTCCCCGCCAGCTGGTTCAGGGAGCTGAGTGCATCGGTTATTGTGGTAAAGACATGCTCGATGGAGGTGAGTGTGCCAGGAAAAACCAGGCGCCCATCGGGGGTGAATTTCGGGATGATGTTTCTTTTTTTGCTGGTATGTTTTGCAAGAAAAGACAGCAGTATATCAGGAGTGAGCGGCGTGTCGTCGAGGAAGCTGAAAACAACGGAGTCTCTTCCCTGTTCGAGTTTACTGATACGTAATCTGGCCAGATCCTTTTTCAGAGCGACAACACGCAGGAGGGTCTGCGTCTCGGTTGGAATCGGGCCATAGCGGTCGACCAGCTCGTCTTTGAGATCGATCTGCATTTCATCGCTCGAGGTGGCAAGAGCTGCAATTCGTCTGTAGGTGATATAACGCTGACTGATATCCGGGATATAGGTTTCAGGGATATAGGCGGAAAGCTGGAGGTTGATTTCCGGATCTATATCGTCCGGGGTATCGCTGTTATCTCCACGATGTATCTGGGCCTTGAGATCGGCTACGGTCTTCTGGAGCAGATCAAGATAGAGATCGTAGCCGATGGCCGCAATATTACCGCTCTGACTGACTCCGAGCAGGTTGCCTCCCCCGCGAATCTGCAGATCACTCATGGCGAGTTTAAAACCGCCTCCAAGCTCGTTACAATCCATCAGTGCCCGTAGCCGTTCCTTGGAATCTTTACTCAGGCTGTCAATGGATGGTACCAGCAGGTAGGCAAAGGATTGGGTAGTGGATCGGCCGACACGGCCGCGAAGCTGATAAATTTCGGCAAGTCCAAGGGTATCCGCCCGGTTTATGATGATCGTGTTGGCAGAGGGGATGTCAAGCCCGGATTCGATAATGGTCGTCGCCACAAGAACGTTGATCCTCTTGTTGACAAAAGAAACCATAATCTCTTCCAGTTCTTTTCCGGCCATCTGGCCGTGGGCCACGGCAATTTTGGCATCCGGGACGAGCTGCTGCACCATTGAGGCAATCTTCTGGATTGATTTGACCCGGTTATGGACAAAAAACACCTGGCCCCCTCGGCGGAGCTCTTTGCTGATAGCCTCCTTGATGACCAGTTCGTCAAAACGGGCGACAAAGGTCTTCACCGGCTGTCGGTGTTCCGGTGGCGTGGAGATAACCGAGAGATCGCGGATGGAGAGCAGGGACATCTGCAGGGTTCTCGGTATTGGGGTGGCCGTAAGGGTGAGGATGTCCACCTCCGCCCGGAGTTTTTTCAGTTTTTCCTTGTGGGCCACACCAAACCTGTGTTCTTCATCAATGATGAGGAGACCAAGATTTTTAAACTGTACATCTTTGGAGAGCAGGCGATGGGTACCAATAACAATATCAACCTTTGCCTCGGAGATATCTTTGACCAGACGCCGCTGTTCGGCGCTGGTACGAAAGCGGTTGATGCAGCCGATGTTCACCGGAAAGCCCTTCAGACGTTCTGCGAAGGTTTTGGCATGCTGCTCGGCCAGTACCGTTGTCGGTACCAGGATTGCGACCTGATACCCGTCTTCTACCACCTTGAAGGCCGCCCGGATAGCGACTTCGGTCTTTCCATAGCCAACATCCCCGCAAACCAGCCGGTCCATGGGTTTATCCGAGGTCAGATCGTCGATAACGTCACTGATAGATTTGGCTTGTCCCGGGGTTTCATCAAAGGCAAAAGATTCTTCAAGTTCATGAAACAGCGCTCCTGGAGGAGAAAACTGCCGACCCTCTTTAATTTCACGCTTGGCGTAAATATTGAGCAGTTCCTGGGCCACTTTCCACACTTCTTCCTTAACCTTGGACTTGGTTATTTTCCAGGATTGGGAACCGAGTTTGTCAATTTTAGGTTCCTTGTCCGATAGTCCCTGGTAGCGGGAGATCAGGTTGAGACGGTCGACAGGCAGGTAGAGTTTATCCCCTTCACGGTACTCAATGAGCATGAAATCTTTTTTAACAGACTGGATCTCTATGGTTTCAAGGCCGCGGTAGATTCCAAGGCCATGATCCCGGTGGACAATAATGTCACCTTCATTGAGCTCGGTGAAACGAACCGGCTCTCCCTTGCTTTTCTTTTTAGACTTGCCTCCAACCCGCATCTCACCAAAGAGTTCGCTCTCCGAGAGGATGTGGAGAGCAGGCTCGAGAAAAGAAAAACCTTCAGAAAGAGGGTGGTCACAGAGATACAGGGTCTCCACACTGCCACTGGTGCTGAGCGTATCAAGACTCAGGGGAGATTCGATACGTTCTACTCTGTGCTGGTGCTTACTGAGGAGCTCGGCCAGATTTTTGGTATGTCTGGAAGAACGGCAACAGATAACAACCCGGGCCTGCTGTTGCTGCCAGAGATGGATCTGATCCGTGAGTGGAGCAAGCAGACCAAGCTTTGCCCTCTTCAGGGAAATTTCCTGCTTTAACAGCTGGTGATTGCTGGTGGCAACGCTGACACTCGGGGTACCTTCTCTTGGAAAATCGCTGATCTGAACCTGGGGAAAAGATTGGAATGACTTTTCCAGCTCATCCTGGTCGAGAAAGAGTTGCTGAGGCTCAAGGGCAGGGGTGCCGGACATGCAGGCTGTCTGATAGTTTTTTTCAATTCTTTCCAGGCTGAGCTGCATGCTTTGGCGGATGCCCTCGGGGTCGAGAAGACAGAGCAGACAATTTTTGGGAAGAAAATCGAGAACCGTTGAACTCGGTGTCTTCTCATCCTGGTAATAAAGGGGGAGAAAAAACTCCATTCCGGCAAAACGTCTGCCGGTACTACTGCGCTCCATGAGGCGCGCGGTTTCATCACTTCGCCAGTTATTGATTTCCCCAAGTTCTTCAAAAGTTCGGGCGATTTTTCGCTGGTCTGATTTGTTCCCGGAAAGCAGAATATCGGTAACAGGGAGCAGTGTTGCCTGGTTGATATCGGCTGTTGACCTCTGGCTAAAGGGGTCAAAGGACCTCAGCGAATCGATGGTGTCTCCAAAATAGTCGAGTCGAATGGGGCCGTCATGGAGCAGCCCTTCTTCCATGAGGAAGGGGGGCGGAAAGATATCGATGATTCCACCTCTCAGGGAAAAGTCTCCAATGGACTGGACGAGCGACACCTTTTCATAGCCGAGAAGGTCGAGTTTTTTGAGAAGATCATCCTGATCACACCCTTCTCCTGCTTCTATATACTCGGCGACATCTGCAAGGAGCTGCGCTGGCATGATGCGTCTCAGCAGCGCCTCTATGGAGGTTATGACGATTGGTGTCCGGCCTTCCCGTAATCTGTACAGTGTTGCAATACGCTGGGCGGTGATGTTTTGATCAGGAGAGAGCGGGGTGTAGGGTGGAATCTCCTGACCTGGGTAGACGAGGATTTCACGGTCTGTAAAAAGCTTGAGGTCGTTTTCAAAGCCCGCAATCAGATGTTCGTCAGGAACGATAAAGCAGCACGGGTTATGGGAGTCAATTGTTGCAGCAAAATGGGCAGGACTGCTGCCTCTTAACCCCTGCACTGTGAGGGGTGAGGTCTGGTGGACTTGGGATAGGATTTTATCGTATAACATAAACAAAAATTGCCGGTCATGTAAAATACATAACCGGCATGGAAAGAAAGAGTAAAGGTCCAGGTGTTAGAAAGATCCACCTACACTGAAGTCCCATTCCGATGTGGATTCATCTTCATCAGGATCGAGATTGTATCCCCAGAAGACCTGCAGTGGTCCCATGGGCGAGAGCCAGCGAAAACCAAGACCGGCAGCCTGCTTAATTGAGCTGGTTTCTCCAAAAAATTCTTCATCGTCATCGAGGACCTGTCCAACATCATAAAAGACAACGCCATTGATGCCCTGGGATTCAAGAAGTGGAAAGATAACTTCCGTGTTGGTGTACCACATTTTGTCACCACCAATATCTTCGCCAGTGTCAGGATCTTTCGGGCTGATTGAGGCATACTCAAATCCCCGTATGGAGTTTAGGCCACCAAGGTAGAAACGTTCGTACACAGGAAGTTTGTCGGTTTCATTTTCAAAGACCTGTCCGGCTGAACCTTTGACGTGGAAGACCGTTCTTGCAATCATAGGAAAGTACCAGCTGGTAGATCCTTCGACCTTTGTAAATTGAGCATCTCCTCCTAACGGGCCTCCTGCATATTTTACGCTGACAACATTTCGGGAACCTTTGGTCGCGCTATATTTCAGGTTGGTAGTGTCACGCACAAGAGAAAACTTCATCGCACTGGTGAGATGCAGATCTACAGAGTTGCGGATGATATACGAGGCATCGTCGGAGACATCGGTTAGATCAGTGTCTGTAAGGCTGTAATTACCAAAGAGTTTCCACTTTTCAAACACCGGATAGCCGATCCGTATACCGCCACCGGTAGAATCCTTGGTGTAATCGTCATATTCCCGCTCGGTCTTAAAGAGGTCAGTTCCCCAGGAAAGTTCCGAATCGTTGAGATGCGGATTGGTATAGGCGAGATTGTAGAGTGAACTGCTGCTGCTCACATTGGCGGAAAGTGACACGGTGTCACCACGGCCAAGAAAGTTATTTTCACTAATCTGGCCCATGAGAATAAGATTGTCTGACGTGCTATACCCCATACCAATACTGAATGTACCTGTACTCTTTTCTTTCACCTGGATGATGACATTCATCCGGTCAGGATCAGGCGATGGCTCAGGGGTGATATTGACCTCTTCAAAATAGGCAAGCCGCTGCAGGGCCTGGGTGCTTGTCCGGATAGCCTTGGAATCGAACACCCCGCCTTCGGAGATTCGAAGTTCCCGACGGATGACGTTATCACGGGTCCTGGAATTTCCTTTGATGGTGATACGATTGATATAGACAAGATTGGCCTTATCGATATCAAAGACGATATCCATCCGATTGCCGATGGCAGATTTGGTGATGCGTGGACGAATGCTGGCAAAGGCGTAACCTGACTCAGCGTAGTAGTCCGTCATCTTCATTATATCGTCGCGAACGGTCTGACGGCTGAGAAATTTTTCCTTACGGATGGAAAGCAGGTTGAGCAGGTCATTTTTATTGGTGAGGATATCACCTGTGAAATCCACAGTTCCGACACGAAAGCGTGGACCTTCCTCGATGATGAACTTGATGTAGAGCCACTCATCTTTCTGGGTGATGACTGGCTCGCCGATCTTGGCCTCTAAAAAGCCGTTATTGTTGTAAAAAGCAACGATTTTCTGGCCGTCCTGCTCGATTTTGTTCCTGTCGAGAAGGCCTGATTCGGTAAGCCAGGACATGAACCAGCGTTCTCCAGTGTCAATCTGATCCTGAAGTTCATCGGCTTCAAAGGTGGTATTTCCTTCAAAAGAAATTTCCTTGATGTAAATTTCTTTTCCTTCATCAATGACAAATTCGACCACTGCACCAGCTTCATCGGGATAGCTGATATTCGATGAGACCTTGCTGTTGTAAAAGCCTTTGGTTTTGTAGAGCTGTCTGATGGCCTCTTCTGCCTGGCTGATTTTTGCGGGGTTTAAAATGAAATGTTCTTTAATATTGGCAGCCGCTTTGACATCCTCTTCTTTCAGCTCATCGATTCCCTTATAGAGTACCGATTTGATGACCGGCTTTTCAACAACGCGGAAAATTATTTTTTTCCCTTTTGAACTGTCGCTGACATCAATCTGTACATCATTGAAATAGCCCATCTTGTAAATGGATTTGAGGTCATTGCGCAGGGTTGCCTGATTGTAGATGTCTCCTGGCTTGGTTTCAATCTTGCCCAGGATCGCCCCGGAGTCGATACGCTTATTCCCGTCGGGTGCTATGGAGGCGATTTTGAAGTCCTTACTGAGGTAGTTTGCTATTTCTCCTGCTACTTCAGAGAGCATGACAGGTAGATCGTCGAGGGAGTTACCTGTCTTAAAATAATATGTTGGTGTTGTCGGGGCAAACAAATCAAATAATTTGACATCAAGGGCAACCTGGCTGCCGATGACTGTCAGATTTCCGGCAACAATATTATCAGCCTCTGTTTTTGCAGAGATCTTTTCCAGGACACCGGCGGCTGGTGGCCAGCTCCCGCTGTAATCAGCAAGCTTTTCTGCTTCATTCCTTGGGATAAATGAGAGATCCCTGCCACTGATGGTTGCCTGTACTTTTTCATCAGCCAGCTTAGAGAGCTGGTTTACATTTTCAGCACTCTTAATGTTCAGTGGTAAAAACAGAGTTTTGCCTGAAGATGCCCAACTGTTGGACACCGTCAAAAAAAGAAGACATAACAATCTAATGGATAAAACAAGAGATTTGTGCCCACGGCAATGGGATAACTGGGGGGTTGGTGAAGTCATGAATAATTTCCTGTGAATGAGATCAAAGACCGTCTGTATCGATAACCCAAAGTTGGTTTAATAACTGTTTGGAATACAAACCAAGGCCATACAAAGAGGAGTAAGGCAACGCAGTTATAAAATCTCGCATATTATGCCATGTTTGGAGGTAATTGCAAACCTTGCAGTAGCCAAGAGATGAAATTTATCTGAAAATTTGGTTATAGTTGAGATATTCAGGGGTAAAAGAACAGGGTAATCATTTGATAAAGTGCACAGTAAATGAGCGTTAACCATGTGGATCAAAACAATATATCAAGGATGCCTGGACCTGCTTTTCCCGCCTCGATGCGGTATCTGCCAGATTTATCTGGAGGCTGGGAACCGTAAAACATTATGTCCGGATTGCCTGAGCCGTGTCCGTTCTCTTCAGGAACCTGTCTGCTTGAGCTGTGGGATTGAGGTGTACAGTGCCGGTACGGGCCAGCCGCTTTGTGGAGAATGTCTGAGAAAGCCTCCTCCTTTTGATTTTGCCCGCTCTCTTTTTCGCTATGATGACGATATACGCCTTCTCATCTCACGTTTGAAATACAATAAAGACATGTCAGTTCTCCCCTGTCTCAGTGAACTGATCCAACAGAGCGAACTCACTTTATTTGCTTCCTGTGATTATTATGTTCCGGTTCCCCTGCACAGAAAAAGACTGCGGCAAAGAGGTTTTAATCAGGCATTATGGTTGACAAGGCTTTGTTTTGGGAAACATAATCCACGGATTGCCCCTGCGGTTTTACAGCGAACCATAAACAGTGTGCCCCAGGTGACACTTAATGGCAGGGAGCGCAGGAAGAGTCTGAAAAAAGCATTTATCTGCAGTACAAAAATTGATATTTCAGGGGCATCAGTATGTTTGGTGGATGACGTGTATACTACCGGAACCACGGTGTCGGAGTGCAGTAGAGCACTTTTGGCCGGGGGTGCTGAGAGGGTTGTCGTACTCACCCTGGCAAGGGTAGCTGTCCCCCATCGTGGCAGAGGCGGAAGCTGAAAAAAATTACAGTGTGATTATTTTTTTGTGAGTTCTCTGAAGCCCGCGGAATACCGCAGCTCTGATATCGATGACATCGATAATTTGAGATATTTCGAGTTATTTCTATAAAAATAGAGAAATATTGAAATCTAATAAAAACTGTAATTGTTAATAACTTTGTTGAAACTGTTGTAACCCTGCCATATGTCGCGAGAAAAAGTGAATTCTTTCTAAGCGTGGAAAAATAAGGGGAAAAAGGAGGTATATTTTTTGAACTCAAGCTTTACGGGCTCTCTAGCACTGTGTGCAAAAATTCGTACTTCGGTGGAAAAATTTCGCGATACCGTCTTTGACCAAAAACTCATATTGGAGTTAAGTCTGGCAATAATTTTTACATCAGGTGGTTCCACTGGATGTTTCTGCACGGGATGTATTTTGTTGATGATGCTGGTTCTTATTTGAGTTTGCCGGAAAGGTGGTGGGGTATTTTGTTCCCTAAATGCCTTTGTTGGGTAAATGTGTGTGTATGTGATTTAATTCAGCAGAGAGGGAGAAGATCTTCGGTATGATCTGGGATAAAGTTAAAGAGAATCTTAAAACAACTATGGCGGAAAATATATTCCAGTTATGGATAGAGCCGTTGCAGTTTAAGCAACTCAAAGGTGATCAATTTATTCTTAAAAGTCCTGATCGTTATTTTAGTGCGTATGTTAAACAGAACTTTGCGCCTTCGATAGAAAAGCAGCTGGCTGAAAATGGACTGGAGCAGAGCAGGGTCGTTATCTGTGAAGAGGTTGCCTCCAAACCCGTCGTGCCGGTGGTGAGAAAACAGAAGCCGGCGGCTCGAGTTCAGATGCGTCTTCCTAACGTTCCTGCAAATAATTCAAAATATCGTAATCTGCATCCTCGTTACACCTTTGATCAGTTTATGGTTGGAGAGTCGAATATCCTGGCCGAGTCTGCCTGTCGATCTGTAGCGGTCTCAGACGGTCTGGTTGGTCCCTGTCTTTTTATCAACAGCGGAACCGGACTTGGTAAAAGTCATCTTACCCACGCGGTCGCCCATAAGGTGTTTGCCGAATCGCCGATGACACGCTTACACTACCTTACAGCCAAGCAGTTTGCGGCGGAGATGATTCATGGTATCCAGACCAAGACCATGGATGATTTTAAACGCAAATATCAGGAAAACTGTGATATTTTATTGGTCGAAGATGTCCATTCTCTCACGGGAAAGAAAAAGACCCAGGAAGAACTCAACGATGTTCTGGATATGCTGATCAAATCCGGTAAAAGGGTGATTCTGACAGCCAACAGTGCACCAAGAGATTTACTCGGAATTGATAATGAGTTCCGTTCGAGGATGAGTTCGGGACTGGTAACCTCAATAAAGGCCCCGGATATAAAGACTCGTTCCCGTATCATAGAGCAAAAGGCCATGCAGCAGCAACTTGGCCTCAATGAGGAGCTGGTCGCCTTTCTTGCGAGCCACATCAAAGGTGACGTGAGAAAGATTGAATCCGCCCTTATTGCCCTGAGATCAAAGGCGCAGCTCACCGGCGGCTATATAGATATGGATCTTGTCCGGGAAGTTGTGGAAAATGTTGTGGGAGTGGGACAGGGGCTTACGGCGGCTATGATCTGCGATCTGGTGAGTATTCAATTTAATGTCAGCGTCAAAGACCTGCAGTCGAAATCCCGTAAGAAAATCATTACGGTACCGCGACAGATTGCGATGTATCTTGCCAGAAAGCACACCGAAGATTCTCTGGCTGATATTGGTAAGGCATTCAACAGGGACCATTCTACGGTGCTCCACTCAATAAAGGTGGTCTCAACCAAACTGGTGCGTGATACTTCTGTTAGCGCACAACTTGATATACTCGATGATAAGGTGAGCCAGCTTTAGGAAAAGAAAGCATGAAGCAGGATGGGGGAGGTTGCCCCTGTGAAGATTCGAACAGATAGTGCTGAGTCGTATTGAATGTAGTTTTACCCAGTTTATAATGTAATCCCCCGTAAAAGCAGGTTGCTCTTACGGGGGATTCGTTTTTTCCCTTCTTTTAAATCAGCGCGGACGCGTAAAAAGTCATTGTGTTTCTGTAGCGGGTCTCTGATAACAGTTTGATGTCTGAGGCTCTTGATTAAAAATAGACGCCTTTGAGCTCCGCATCGTACTTTTTGCCCGAAGAGTTAAGGAGTGCTTCAGCGACCCTGGTGCCGCTTTTCATCATGTCATTTAGCCCGATACCCTCCCAGCCAAAGCCGCAGATAAAAAGGCTCTTGTCTTTTTCCTGAACAGATTTTTGCCAGGCAAGTAATTCTGGATATTTCCGTTCAAGTTGGGGGATACCGCCATCGGAGCGAAGGATTGTCGTGTAGACGGGATCCTTTTTAATGTTCAATATGTCTTGGACATCTTTTAGAGCGAGCCGCGTCATTGTCTCCTGGTCAAGGTCAAGACGTTCGGGGTGTCGTCTGCCACCAATGAGAGTTTCAAAAACGACGTGGCCTTCCGGTGCCCTTCCGGGAAACATGTTCGAGGAAAAAAGTGCGCCGAGGGTAAAGCGCTGCTCCTGTTCCGGGGTGAGAAAGCCAAAGCCCGGCGGGATGACAACATCATCGGTAAAGCCGAAGACAACCGTTGAGATCCAGGTCTGGGGAACCGATTGCAGAGGGAGGTATGGGTCCACCTCAGCCATGAGTTTTAAGGCCGCGTTGATAGGCAGACAGCAGACAAGGTTCTGAGCGGTGAAAAGTCGGTCTCCGGCGGTAACCTCCCAACCATGGTTGGTTCTGCGAATGGCGGTTACTCCGCAGTTGAGTCTGAGATTTTTACCGGGGACAAGGTTTTCCGCAAGTCGCTCAACCAGACGAACCATCCCAAGGGGAAAACTGGTCATGGCGGGCATGGAGAGTTTTGGACCACCTTCCTTTTTTTTCTGACGCATCTTTGCCAGCAGGCCACGGAGTACAGAGCCATACTGCCGCTCCAGAGCTCTCACCCCAGGCATAACGCTGTCTATGGTGAGTTTATCAAAATCTCCGGCATAGGTGCCGGTGTAAACTGCGTCTACATAGGGAAGAAGAGCAGGGCCAAACCGGTGACTGATCCACTTTGCCACGGTAGGCTCTCCCTCAAGAACGGGTTTCCACAGATCAGCGAGTACCCGCAGTTTGGCATGCCAGGGAATCAGTGGTGCCATGAGAATTTTGCGGGGTGTCTGGGGGATCAGGTTCAGCCTGCCTCCAAGATAGACGTATCTGACAAAGTCAATCAGTGGTGCCTTCACTGTTTCACTGTCAAGGCCGGTTTCCCGAAGAAGCTGTTTTGATTCCTCGCAGTTATCCAAAAAACCATGGGGGCCTATCTCGGTGATAAAGCCACCTTCTCTGTGGGTTTTGATGACACCACCTGTCCGTCCGTCTTTTTCAAGAATACAGAAGCTGTGGTTTGGGGCCTGGAGTTGTAATTTATGTGCCACGGTAAGCCCGGAAAGCCCGCCGCCTAAAATGAGTGTCTGGTATGTATCGTTCATTGAAGATCTATGTTTATTTCAGAATTTTCTATGGTAATAGCAACCCAGCCGCCGTTGCGTAACATCCCGGGATTGACAATGGGGCAGTTTTCTATGGCATCTGTCCCCTTGGCCTCATGGATATGTCCTGCGACACAAAGGGCGGGTTGATATGTTTCTATAAGGTTGCGGATGGCAGTGGAACCAACATGCTTTCCGCTGCGAATCCGATCAAGCCTGGTATTATAGGGCGGTGTATGGGAGATGAGCAGGATCGGAATTTTCCTTTTGTACAGTGGTTCAGCAAGGGAAACGTACTCCATGCCTTGTCTGTAGACGGCTTTGGCCAGGGTGGAAATCTCTGCTTCTGAAAACTCAGAAGGTGTTGAAAAGGGGGTGAAATTAGAGCCACCAATACCAACAAGACAGACCCTGTCGTCAACCAGCCTTGCCTGGCCATGCAAATTTATTCCAAGGTCCTCCAGATAGGTATTCACCTCGGGTTTGTCGAGATTGCCGAATTGGGCAAGGCAGCGTGGATTTACGGCAAGCGCCCGGTTGAGGACCTGACGCACCTCCTGCTTGCCTCCGTAATTGGTAAGATCCCCATTTAATAGAATAAGGTCTGCATCCTCGATCCCTGGAATTCTTTCAAGATATTCCGGGGCCATGTGTATGTCGCCTACGGCTATGATTTTCATGGTAATTTAAGCGGGCAATAGGTGCGAGTCAGAGGCAGATGACAGCTCTTGACAGGGTAACATGGATGCTTAACATTTTGGCCGAATTTAAATAATACATCAATGGAAAGGAAAGATCATTATTCTTTTCTTTAAACAATTGAATTACGTGAGGTAAAAAATGACAGTAGAAAAAGAAACATTTGAGTTCAAGGCAGAGACAAAAAAACTCCTCGATATTGTAATTAATTCTCTCTACACCGAAAGAGATGTTTTTATCCGTGAACTTATCTCAAACGCAGCGGATGCTCTTGAGAAGTTCAGGCATGAGAGTGTGACTGCCACTGAGATTTTTGATGATCATCTGCCTCTGGAGATTACCATTGCGCTTGATGAAAAGAAAAACACCCTGACCATTACCGATACCGGTATTGGTATGACCCGCGCTGAGTTGGAAAACAATCTCGGTACCATTGCTCATTCGGGTTCTAACACCTATCTCGCAGAGCTTGTAGAAGCTGCGAAAAAAGACGTCAGTCTGATAGGTCAGTTTGGTGTTGGCTTTTATTCGGCATTTATGGCCGGAGCGACCGTTAGGGTGCAGAGCCGTTCCTGGAATAAGTCTGAGGGCAACGAGTGGGTATCCGATGGCACAGGATCATACACTATCACAGAGGTGCCAGGGCTGCACAGGGGCACTAAAATCATCATTGAGCTCAAAGAAGACGCCAAAGATTACGCTCAGGAATGGAAAATAAAATCGATCGTCAAGCAGTACTCTTCATTTGTCGCCTTTCCCATTAAACTCGGTGAAGAGACCCTCAATTCGGTACAGGCGCTCTGGACCAAAAATCGCAGTGACATCAAGGATGAAGAATATGTGGAGTTCTATAAATTCGTTGCAAATGCCGCAACAGACCCCATGTATAAGCTGCATTTCTCAGCGGACGCCCCTCTTGCCATTAATGCGTTACTCTTTGTTCCTGCTGAAAACTTTGAGGGTTTTGGTTTTGGCAAAATGGACCCCGGCGTTAATCTCTACTGTCAGAGAATTCTCATCGATCAGCACTCTAAGACCATTCTGCCTGAATGGCTGAGATTTTTAAAAGGGGTTGTCGATAGTGAAGATCTGCCGTTGAATATCTCAAGACAGGCGTTGCAGGACAATGCCCTGGTTGCTAAAATCCGCAAGGTCATCACCAAGCGTTTTCTGAAATATCTCGATGAGCAGGCGACAAAAGAGCCAGAAAAATATCTGGAATTCTGGTCAACCTTCGGCATTTTTCTTAAAGAAGGTGCAACCTCCGACTACGAATATCAGAAAGAAATTGGCAAGCTTCTACGCTTTGAGTCCTCTAAATCTGAGGCGGGCAAGCCAGTTTCCCTTGCGGATTATGTCCTGAGAATGAATCCGGATCAGGAGGAAATCTATTTCATCAACGGGCCAAACAGGGCGTCCATCGAGGCCGGTCCATATGTTGAGATGTTCAAGCAAAAAGATATAGAAATTCTCTATACCCTTGAGCCAATTGACGATTTTGTCCTCAATCATTTAGGCGAGTTTGATGGTAAGAAGTTGAAGTCCGCCGATGGTGCCGACCTTTCGCTGGCAAAAGATAGCGATGAGGAGAATAAAGAGAAAAACAGTGATGAAGAAAAACAGGCCGGTGAGGATATGGAAACTCTCACCAAGTGGATGCAGGAAGTTCTCGCAGACCATGTATCTGAAGTCTCTGTGTCAAAGCGTCTTGTTGATTCTCCTGCAATGATAGTTAACCCCGATAGCTATATGACCTCTTCCATGGAGCGCATCATGGCCGCCAGCAGGAAAGAGCAGGGTTTTCCCGGAATGGAAAAAAGCAAGAAAAAGCTTGAAATCAATCCCAAAAACAACCTCATCATAAAACTTGCTGAGCTGCACAAGACGGATGCTGATTTTGCTGCACAGGTGGCTCAGCAGATCCATGACAATGCAATGATTCAGGCGGGGCTTGTAGTGGATCCTCTCGAGATGGTTGAAAGAAACTATAAAATTCTCAGCAGGGTGGTGGAGAACGACGCCCTGTAAAAGAAAAGATGAGCCAGGCTATTTTGTAGTCTCTTATTGGCTTGTTTTGTCGGCAGAGGTTCAGCGGTAAGGTTACGGCTGTCGGCTGCTCAAGCATTACGCTCCATCCCCGTTGCTTTGGGGGTGGAGTTTTTTTGTTTTTTCTGACAGGCCTTTATGATGCTTTTGGGGCACAGGCTGATGAAAAGCATGTAAAAAGGGAGAGAATTAACTGATTAATATGATAGTATTCATCGGTTCAGCCTGTTATTCGTTGAAAAAAGCCATGTCACAGACTATAGAGTTGTTCTAGAAAACAACAATAATTGCTGGTTTGGAGATTCCCATGAAGACCTCAAGATGCTACGTTGTACTCCTTGCTTTGACTGTCTGCCTGCTCTCAGGCTGTTATATTAACCCGGTGCGCCATCTTGCCGCTGATATTGCACTTGTGCAGGTCGGCCAGTCAACACGGGAAGATGTGCTAATTTTTCTCGGTGACCCTGATGAGCAGCAGGTACTTGAAGATGGCACGGAGAAATGGCTGTATACCCAGGCAAAGAAAAGCGGTTTTGAAAAGACGCCATTGCTCGGTAAATATCTTGGTAGCCCAGAGATCAACAGGGCAGTGATCACCTTTGCAAACGGTATAGTAACTGACAGCCTTTTTTCCTCAAATGATGAGGATGACCTCAACTGGGCAGATGATTTTTCCTGGCAAAATAAAAACTAATGGAACAATTTGCGACAAGTCGCACCAAGATGGTGCAGGAGCAGCTCCTCGCCCGGGGGATTGTTGACCGGAACACCATTGAAGCAATGCTCACCGTGCCCAGGCATCTTTTTGTCGATGATGCCATGCAGGGAAGGGCCTATGGCGACCACCCTCTCCCAATAGGAGCGGGACAGACAATCTCACAGCCGTATATTGTTGCCATGATGACCCAGGCCCTGGAACTCGGAGCTGACGATAAGGTTCTGGAGATTGGCACTGGCTCGGGGTATCAGGCGGCTGTACTCTCCCGAATCTGCAGCCAGGTGTATACCGTTGAGCGGATCAATTCTCTCCTTGCAAGAGCGCGTAAAATTTTTGACAAACTTCGTTACTATAATATCCGGGCAAAGCTTGATGACGGTACCATGGGCTGGCCGGAAAATGGCCCTTACGATGCAATTATTGTGACGGCAGGCGGGCCTGAAATCCCTCAGCCACTCATTGATCAGCTCAATGAAGGCGGCCGGCTCATCATTCCGGTTGGTGATCAGAATGTTCAGGAATTACAGTTGGTACGAAAAAATGAAGGCCAGGTGGAGATCGTATCTCTTGCCAGTGTCCGATTTGTTGACTTGGTAGGAGAGCATGGCTGGAATAAGTGAGGAAAAGGTATCACCTGGAGTTGTGCGCAGACTGTATGATGTCTGTATGGAATGGATAAGCGGCAAGTATGGGGTGTGGGCTCTTTTTTTTATAGCTTTCATCGAGTCTTCCTTTTTCCCGCTGCCTCCTGATATTTTTCTCATTGCTCTTTGTATAGCGCTGCCGGCGCTGTCATTTCGTTATGCTGCTATCTGTTCTGTGGGTTCTGTTTTAGGTGGGGCTCTGGGCTATGGCCTTGGCTACTGGTTTATGGATGGTATTGGTATGTCCATTATTGACTGGTATGGCCTGGGTAACAAATACCAGATGGTACAGCAGTATTTTAAAGAGTACGACGTCTGGATTGTTGGAACGGCTGGTTTTACTCCCATCCCCTATAAGTTGTTTACGATCACAGCCGGTTTTGTCCATTCGAACTTCGTTACCTTTATGATCGTCTCTCTTGTGGCAAGGTCTGCCCGTTTTTTTCTTGTTGCAGGTCTCATCTGGAAATTCGGGCCGCGGATTAAAACATTTATCGACCGCTATTTCAATATCCTCTCCATTGCCTTTGTGGTTCTTCTGATTGGTGGTTTTCTCCTGATAAAACTTGTCCTGGCCGACTAAAAGTTGCACGATCTCCTCAAGCTTTTTTTGTAAAGCCAGGTAAACCGTTCGTTCAGTACACCTCCAGTTGTTTTGTCTGACCCCTTACTTCTGTCAGGCGAAAATCTTTTCCTTGAGTTTATCTCAAAGTCCACATAAAATAAATATTCTTAAGTATTTTTAGGGCCTTTAGCGGGTAACACTTCTTTGCAGGTGGAGCTGCGTCTGCAGTTTTTCTCACCGGCTAAGAAATTGATCTCCCACAAAACAGAGAGGGATTTGCTTGTGGATGAAATTTTAAAAAAGAGACGCACCCTGCAGGAAACCATGAATTTTATGGCAGCCCTGTCCGCCGGTATCGAGCCGATTCTTGGCCGTGGGGCTAACAGCATGACTATGTCGGCGGGGAGAAACCTCGGGCGAAAGTTTTCAGCAGGTGCAAAGCCCACCCAGGACCTCATGGAGGCCATAGACGAGGTCAGAAATATTCTTGTGGCCAACAATTGTCTCTGGGGCTTTGAGCCGTTTAAGCCACAACAGCAGAATGACTTTATCACCTCAACCCCTGAAGGAGACCAGCAGCTGTTACTGGTCTTTCGCGATTGCATGATCCGCCAGGCTCTGCTCCGGTTCGGTCACCTTCAGCAGGGTTCCCTGTGTAACATGATGTACGGTTTTTTTGCAGGTGCCCTTGAATCGATTATGGGCAGAAAAACCACCCTTGAGATAAAGCATGCCGGGGAAAATAGCTGTTTGAAGTTGCTGACGGTGAAAAAGTAAGGTGATACCCGAATGGTCCAGGAGGGGCATATGAGTGGAAGTAAGGTTCGGTTGAATACAGAATGGCTCTGTGACTGTGGCGGCTGTCACGTTGCAATTGTTGATCTGCATGAGAAAATGTTGCAGGTACTGCAATCGGTTGAGATTTTAAAATGCCCGGTACTGACCGATGAGAAAGACTATCCTGAGGCGGATATAGGTATTGTAACCGGTTCTGTGCGAACAGAGCATGACCGTGAAGCCGCCATTGCCATGCGGCAAAAATGTAAAACCATCATCGCCTTTGGTACCTGTGCTGTATATGGCGGTTTCCATGGGGCGGGCCTGGCCCATAGTCGTGAAGAGATCATGGACCACGTATATCGCCATAGTCCGACCACGAAAACGGACACTCTTCCCAATAACTCCATCTCAGCCCTTGGAAAGATGGTAACCCCCATAGACGAGGTCATCGAGGTGGATCTCTATCTGCCTGGATGTCCACCCCATTCACACTTTATACTTGAAGGTCTCAGCAGTCTTATAAACAGGACAGCTCCCCGGGTACACAAAGAGACCGTCTGTGCAGGGTGTCACCGGGTTATGAAGAAAACGGCTGTTACCGAGATACAGGATCCGACATCAAGTTATGCAGATGGAGAAACCTGTTTTCTCAGTCAGGGCTTCATCTGTCAGGGGTCGGTGACCCTTGATCGCTGCCTTGCTCCCTGTCCCAATCATGGTATCGCCTGCAGTGGTTGTGCGGGGCCTACCATGCAGGTGCTGTCCGAGCCCACCCGCGATCTCAGAACCGAAATAAGTGAGCGGATGTCACGGCTTACAAAAATTCCCTATGAGACCATTAAAACCCATCTGGAAAAATCTGCAAAAACCCACTACGCATACGCCATGGCAACCAAGATGATTGGAAATAAGCCTACGTTTTTGATACGAAAGTGGATAGCCGAGAGAGAGGCACGATGACAACAACCATAAAAATTGATCCCGTGACACGTATTGAGGGCCACGCAAGGGTCTTGCTTGACTGTGATGAAAACGGTCAGGTGGATGAAGCCCATTTCTGCGTCAACGAACTCCGTGGCTTTGAGCGAATCCTGCTTGGCATGGAGGCCCATACGCTTCCCCAGGTAACGGCTCGCATCTGCGGGGTCTGTCCCACTGCTCACCATCTGGTGGCTGCAAAGGCCCTTGATAACTGTACTGGTGTCGAGATCCCAGAAGCCGCGCGTCTGCTGAGAGAGCTGATGTACATGGGTCATGTGATCCATTCCCATGCACTGTCGTTGTTTGTCCTTGCCGGCCCTGATCTTGTTTTTGGTCTTGGGGGAGATGCGGCAACCCAGAATATTGTGGGGATGGCTGAAAAAGAACCCGAGCTCACCCAGAAGGGCCTGCGTCTTCGCACCCTTGGCCAGAAAATCAATGAGGTGATCGGGGGCCGGGGGATTCATCCCGTCACAGCTGTTGCAGGAGGGCTCTCTTTTACCATCAGTGATGGCCAGTGCAAGCGCTTGCAGGAGTTGAGCACTGAGGCCCTTTCCCTGATTCAGGATCTCTTTGGTCAGACGAGGGACCTGCTCCTGGGGCTGTTTGATGATAACCCGGCATTGCTCCGCCAGCTCAATATTCCAACCTGGTACATGGGCTCTGTGAATAACAACGGGGGCTTGAGTTTTTATGATGGCATCCTCCGGGTGGTCGATGAAAAGGGGGCTTTACAAAGAGAGTTTCCGGCAAGCGACTATGATAAATATATTGTAGAGCGGACAGTGAGCTACTCCTACGCCAAAGAGGTCTATTTTGACCATCAGGGCAGTGAACATATGTACCGGGTCAGTACACTTGCCCGCTTTAATGTGATCGACGGTATCGATACTCCTCTTGCCCACCGGGAGTTTGAAGTTTTTCGGGAGCGTTTTGGCAGGCCCTGTCACAACGCTGTGGTTCAGATGTACGCAAAACTTGTGGAGTTGATGTATGCCTGTGAAAACGCGGTTGTCCTGAGCCAATCTTCGAAGATAAAAGGGCCTACCCGGGTTCCGGCTCCCATGAAAGCAGGCCGCGGTGTTGCCCATATCGAGGCACCACGCGGGACCTTGATCCACGATTACGAGATTGATGACAAGGGCATCGTTCGGGCGGCAAATATGATTATTGCAACCCAGCAGAATACTGCGGCCATAAATGCTTCGATCAAGCAGGGGGCAAACGCCTTGCCTGCAAACGAATCGGGTGAAAAAATTCTCAATGGCATCGAATTTATCGTGCGCTGCTATGACCCCTGTCTTGCCTGCTCCACCCACGCCATTGGCCGGATGGGCCTTGACGTGGAGATGCGCCAGGGAGGAGAGGTAAGAAAAAGAATAGTGAGAGGAAAATATGCTTGAGATGACAATTCATGAAAACTCCTGCCGGGGCTGCCAGCTCTGTCTTGATGTCTGTCCCACCGACTGTTTTGTCTTTGATGAGCAGACGCAAAAAGCAAGGGTGGCTGTTGTGGAAAATTGTATTGCCTGTCTCAGTTGTGCCTATATCTGTCCCTCCATGGCCATTCGTCACAAGGATTACCACCAGGTGAAAAATTTCTATCGCAACATCGAATTCAGCAGCAGGATGGAGAAATTTCTATGAGTAATACTGAACTGTCTTTGACCTTGGATGATTACGATAAGGCCTTTACCGAGGTGTCCTTTCTTCTGGATATTTTTATAGAGACTATTGTTACCTTTGTTGGCAAGTCGACCCCGGCACTCGCTGTTGCCGCGGGCCGGAAGATGGCGGCGAATCTGCCAGTGCATCTGCAGCAGGGAGATACTGAAGAGGTATTATCCGAGGTACTTCGGGTTTTTCAGATCCAGCAGATGGAAATTGATGGTCGTGTTGAAGGGGCTGGGGTTGTGATTGATCTTAAAAGTTGCCCTATCGGTAGTGTCTGCCGGAATAGAGGCTATGAACTCGGTGGTGAGGCCTGTCAGATGTTTCATTACTATTTTTCCGGAATTATGGCAGAGCTTATCGGCCGTCCCGCTCGTCCAAAAACGCTATCTGTCGGTGAACAGTGTTCTTTTGCCATTGCCTTTAGCGGTGCTGCCCCTTTGAGGCAGGTGTGAGAACGGTCCTTGTCGTCTGCATTGGTAACCAGCTGGTGGCAGATGACGGCGTAGGTCAGGTTATTTTTCAGGAGCTGGCAGGATATAAATGGCCTGAAACGGTGCGGGTGAAATTTCTTGGCCTCGGCGGGATTGATCTCATAGAAGAGCTTCAGGGGGAAGATCTGCTTGTGGTTGTTGACGGGGTGCAGCTGGGGTTTCCGGCAGGGTCTGTGGTGGAACTCTGCTGGGCTGATCTGCCGGCGACTCAAGGCAGGCCGGTAAGCGGCCATGGCCTTGGTGTGCGTGAGGCCATAGAAGTCACACGAAAAATCTATCCAGAGCGTTGCCCTAAAGAGGTCATGCTCGTAGGGGTGGAGGGGCGCTGTTTTGATCAGCTTGGTAAAGGACTCTCCCTGGAAGTGGCCGAGGCAATCCCTGAGGCCTTAGGTCGCATTGTCTCTTTAGCGGGTTGTAAGCCCCGGCCCTTATTCAGAACTTGCTGAATGGCTTCATTACCTTTTTCGGAAGATCCACTTCAGATCATTTGATTCTGCCTTATTGACGCTGTACCCATCCAGATCAAAATTTTTCAGGTCTGCGGTTTTCTCAATTCTGTTGCTGATGGCAAAATGGATCATGAGGCCACGCGCTTTCTTGGAGTGGATGGGAATAGTTTTTAACTTGCCCTTATGTTCCTGTTGAAACACCACCTCAATCATCTTCGCCTTGAGCTGTTTTTTGTCGATGACCCTGGAGTACTCCGCTGAGGCCAGGTTCACGACGGCCTGCTCGTCATCCATTGTACATCTGCTGTTGAGCAGCGCTGTAACCTCCTTTTGCCAGAGTTCATAGAGATTTTTACAACCATTTACTTCAAGCTTGGCGGCCATTTCGAGTCGGTAGGGCTGCATCAGGTCAAGGGGGCGGAGCAGCCCATAGAGTCCTGAGAGGATGCAGAGGTGGTTTTGTGCGTACTGCAGCTGGATTTCACTGTAGCTTTCGGCTTCTATTGCTGCATAGGCATCCCCTTGAAAGGTAAAGAGTGCCTGTCTGGCGTTTTTGAGAGTAAACGGGGTAACGAAATCATGGATTCGTCGATAGGTTGATTCGGTCAGTTTTGGACTGGTTTTCATCAGCTGTGAGAGTCCCTCTTTGTCCATGGCTCTCAGGCTGTTGTTGATCTGTTCACTGGTACGGATACAGTGTGGTATTGTAAAGACGTCAGAGAGTCGACCGTTGAACTCTTGGGTTTTTGATGGAGCTGTAATGAGTTGCATAAAGTTATTTCAAGAATTTATGTGATGGGTTAATAAACTATGATAATGGTATAGTTTATATTGTAGTTCTGGTTGAAATGCAACGTTCCATAAAGGTTCATCGGAAGGAGGATGATATGTCAGGAAATGGTGGAGCAACGGCTGAAATTGAATCATTTATAGCGGAGTGGGCAGGGGATACAGAGCCCATGCGTCAATGGTTTGAACGTTTCTATCTGCAATTAAAGGAACTGGCGGATGTAGAACTCCAGTTTGCCGCAAGGCCAGGCGTCAGCTACTCCATGCGGCCTAAACATGCCAGACAAAAAGACAGGGATCTTTTTGCCATTGTTGACGTGATCGATGATGATCCGGCAGCACGCTGGCTGTCGGTCTGTTTTTATGAAGACATGATCACCGACCCTGATGAACGGGGAGAGCTCATCCCTGGTGGCCTTGCCGGAAGTGACGGCTATTGTTTTGATATGTTTGAAGATGATGAAAAACTTGCCCATTATCTCATGGCGCGAATTGCTGAAGCTGCCGTATCTGCCTCCCGCTGATGGGAAAATGAGTAGAAAATAAAGGGAGAGATGGGATGCACCCTGATGAGGCCTGAAATGAAAAAGACTGCTATTCTCATCGTATCTGATTCAGAGCACGGGGTCGGTTTGGAAATTTCTGTGGCCTTAACCGGACGGACTGACATTGAACTGATGTATGCAACGGACAGGGCTGAAATTGCAAGACTGTATGTAGCCCATGAGTTTGCAGTTGTCCTGTTCGATACCACTGCACGTGGCGTGGATGCAGGGGGCATTGACGAATGGATCAGGATTTTTCAAACCCAACCAGCCACTCCTATTATTTTTATGACGACCAGCCAGGAGGAGGCCTTGCGTCTGTGCAGGCAAACAACCTCAGAGTTCATTGATTACATTGTCTTGCCCTTTTCCCCGAAGTTTCTCCAGGATAAGCTTCAGGTCTATCTTCAACTCCATCAACTGGAAAAAACAGTGACGTTACTTGCAGATGAACTCGATGCCAGAAAATTAGAACTTGAAGTTGTCTATCAGGAGCTTGCCGAAACCTATGAAAAGCAGGAGACATTTTCCGCCCTTGACGGGCTGACCGGTCTTTTCAATCGCCACTATTTTGACGAAAATATGCAAAAAGAGTGGCGGCAGGCGACACGCAACAAAAAGCCGTTGTCTTTGTTGTTTATTGATGTGGATTATTTAAGAGAGTTTAACCGAAGTTACGGTCGCGGGGAAGGTGACAATTGCCTGTGTGCACTGGCGGGGGTAATCCATCTGGGCCTCCTGCGACCTGTGGATATCGTGGCGAGGTATGGAGGGGATCAGTTTGCGGTTATTCTCCCTGATACCGACAGCCATGGGGCAATGCTTGTGGCCGAGAGAATGCTTGAAAATGTCAGAGCTCTTCTCATCGATCATAGCACCTCTCCTGTGGCTGGTC
Organism: Desulforhopalus sp. IMCC35007; assembly: GCF_005116575.1. Classification (GTDB taxonomy): domain Bacteria; phylum Desulfobacterota; class Desulfobulbia; order Desulfobulbales; family Desulfocapsaceae; genus Desulforhopalus_A. Next base: position 86,077 of record NZ_SWCN01000001.1, read on the forward strand.
ATGTCACTATCAGTGTTGGCGGGGCGACGGTATTGCCATCTGCAAAAGGGAAAAAATTCCATCTGATAGGCGAGGCGGAGAAAGCACTTGCTGAGGCAAAAGCTGCTGGGCGAAACTGTATCCGCCACAATTCCTATAAGGTGCCATAAAAATGAGGAAGGACGAAAGAGGAGAGAACAGGTTGCTCTCTCCTCTTTTTTTAGTTTTTTAAATTGACAAGTGTGCCTGGCGTATCGTGGCTTAGTTTTTAAAACTGTGGATTGGAGCGGGCATTCTTCCACCCCATGCAATAAATCTGCTGGATTTGCCAACGTTATTTACAGGCATAATCGGACTTGCACCAAAAAGTCCTCCAAAGTTGACGTGGTCTCCGACTTCTTTGCCGGGGACTGGAATCAGCCTTGCTGCAGTAGTTTTTGAGTTGATTACCCCAAGGGCCATTTCATCGGCAATAATCGCTGCAATGGTGTCGGCGTCAACGGAGCCGGGGATGGCAATCATATCAAGGCCGACTGAACAGACGCAGGTCATTGCTTCAAGTTTTTCAAGGGTGAGAGATCCATCCCCCACTGCCTCGGCGAGGACCGCATCCTCCATGACGGGGATAAAAGCACCGCTCAGTCCACCCACGGTTTTACTGGCGAAAATCCCGCCTTTTTTCACCGCGTCGTTGAGCATGGCCAGGATGGCTGTGGAGCCGGGAGCTCCGACAGAATCGACACCTAAGATTTTAAAGATTTCCCCGACACTGTCGCCAATGGTGGGGGTTGGTGCAAGGGAGAGATCCACTACACCAAATTCGATGCCAAGGGACATGGATACCGCCCGGCCGATGAGTTCACCACATCTGGTGACACGAAAGGTTGTCTGCTTAATTTCTTCGGCAAGCTCGTCAAACTGGAGGCTGCCTGGCTCGGGGTGTTTGGCGATGAGCCGTTCCAGAGCCCGTGCAATAACGCCGGGGCCACTGACACCAACGTTGAGAACCGCCTCGGCCTCTTCTACCCCGTGGATAGCGCCCGCCATGAAGGGATTGTCACCTGGCTGGTTACAGAAGACAACAAATTTAGCCGCACCAAAGCCACCCTGGTCTGCAGTCATTTCGGCGAGATCTTTTACGGTTTGTCCCATGATTGCAAGGGCATCCATATTGATGCCTTTATGGGTTGTAGCGATGTTGATGGAAGCGCAGATTTTTTCCGTTTGCGCCAGGGCCTCCGGGACCGAGGCAATAAATTCGCGGTCGGTTTCGGTCATGCCCTTTTCAACCTGGGCAGAGAAGCCACCGAGGATGTCTACCCCAACCTTTGTTGCTGCCCGGTCAAGGGTTTTGGCAATGAGGATAAAATCGTCCTTTTTAAAACCGGCTCCAACCAGGGCAATCGGGGTTACCGAGATGCGTTTGTTGACCACCGGGATGCCATACTTCTTGCTCATTTCATTACAGGTGGCAACGAAGTTTCCAGCAAAGGTGATGATCTTGGTTTCAATTTTTTTACAGGTTTCTTCTATATTCCCCGATCTGCAATCAAGAAGGTTTATTCCCATTGTCACGGTTCGAACGTCTAGATTTTCTTTTTGAATCATCTCGACGGTTGAAAGGATCTGGTCAGAGCGTAACATTTTTTTGGTGTCTCCTGAAGTGGTGGACCTTTAGTGCAAGGTGATTTCGTTTGTTACCTGAAAGATATCGTTGTGCTGCATCATGACCGTAAGGTCATTTTCAGCGGAATATGTCTCAAGTTTTTGTTGCAGCTCGCCAATCGGACAGGTGCAGGTTTTGAGGTCGAGCTGCAGCGCCATTGTGTATTGGCCGTCTTTGAGTGTCGTTGCAAGATCAAAGATATTTATATTATGGTCAAAACAGAACTGGCTGATACCGTGCACTATTCCGCCCTTATTTGGGCCCTGTACCGTCAGGATATAGGTGTCTTCCGGAGGGCCGGAGGTTTCTAAAGTATCACCGGAAGCGAGTTCTTTAATGGAAACCTCAAACTTACAATTCGTCTTGATATGGGAAATTGCAGCGTGCAGATCTTCTTTAGTAACGCTTTCCTCAAAGGATGCGTTGAGGATCATGGTCAGGTAGCCACAAAGAACGGTCTGGTTGAGGTCGGCAACGTCCCCTCCGAGTTTATATATAGCCCCCGTTATACTTGCTATGATACCGGGTCTGTCTTTTGACATCACCGAAATGATCATCTGTTTTCTCATCGTTGTTGTGCTCCTGTACGGCGTAATTAATATGGGTCCACGGCTGTGTAGCGATATGGTCTTTTGACTTTGGCAGAACTCGCCATTATTCCACCGATTGTCAAAATGGGCAAGAAAGAAAAAGTATGTGATATAACCTGGGGGTGGCGAAAAGGCCAGTTTTGGCTGACGCAGGTTTTGAAAGTATGGGTGTTTTTTCTCTAATGTTTGTATGTTAAAGTTTTTTGTTTAAGGTGGGTATAGAATTCATCTCTTCTAAAAGGAGAGACGATATTTTGTTTTTTGATGACCGTAGGATGTAGACAGATCGATGGTTAAAAAAATATTCGTGAGCAGTTTACAGGAAGGCGATCTTGTGGATGATCTCTTTCTGGTGAAATCGGTAAAGATGGGGGAAACCAGGGCGGGAAAGCCGTACCTTGTCCTGACCCTGATGGATAAAAGTGGTGAGCTGTCCGGCCCTGTCTGGGAAAATGCCACCTCGCTCAAAGACGTTTGTGTTGTAGGTGAAGTGGTACACTGCCAGGGCAGTGTTCAGGTGTATCGAGACCAGCTGCAGCTGAAAATAGATGATGTGAAAAGTGTGGTGGCAGAAGTTGTTGAGTTAGGAGATTTCTTCCCTACCTCTCTGAAGAGCCGGGAAGAGATGGCAATCGAACTGCAGCAGCTTATCCGCACGGTAAAAGATCCATTTTTGAAAAAACTTCTCGGGGCCTTTTTCATAAAAAGTGACTGGTGGCCACGTTTTAAGGATGCGCCTGCTGCAAAAGGTATCCATCACGCTTATATTGGTGGTTTGATGGAGCATTCGCTCTCCGTTGGGAAGGTCGCTGATTTTCTTGCCAGCCACTATGAAGGGGTCGACCGCTCCCTGTTGATTACAGGGGCCCTGCTTCACGACATCGGAAAGCTGGAAGAGCTGAAAATGGAATGCGGTATTGTTGACTACACTGTTCAGGGTCGACTGAAAGGACATCTTGTCATCGGCAGTGAGATGGTCGGCCGGGTTGCTGAGAAAATCCGTGACTTCCCTCAGGAACTCCTTGGGCAGGTCCAGCATCTGATCCTGAGCCATCATGGGCGACAGGAATTTGGTTCTCCGACGGTGCCCATGACAGTGGAGGCCTTCATGCTGAGTTTTCTCGATGATCTTGATGCAAAAATGAATATTATTGAACAGTTGCGGCGAAAAATGGAAAAGGAAGAGTTGAGCTGGACCGATTATCAGCGCAGCCTTGAGAGATATCTCTATCTTGGCGGCTTTGAAAAGAAACCTGAGACGCCTGCTGAACCTGATTGTGCAGCTTCACGACAGGGAACCCTGTTTTAATAGAGGCAGGTGGTAAATGGCAACTGGTACACAGACCAGAATGACCACACAGGCAGTTTATGCAAGGTGTGGGGTAAACATCACTCAGCGGATTCCTTGGTATTCGTGACAGACTGTCGTAGGTAAAGGCCTCAATGTATAATGCTCCACTGAGTTATAGTCAGCTGTCAGGGCAGGAAAAGGCGAAAAAGTTACTTGCCAGAACCCTGGCGGGAGACCGACTGCCCCATGGCTTTCTCTTCAAAGGGCCCGATGGCGTTGGCAAGTGTCTTTTCGGCCGTGGAATTGCTGCGGCTTTAAACTGTAAAGCGGGTAACCCGGTAGAGGCTTGCGGCGTCTGTGCCTCCTGTAGGAAACTCTACTCGGGAAATCACCCCGATTTTACCGTCGTACGTCCGGATAAAGGTGCGATTAAAATAGATCAGGTTCGTGAGCTGGTTAAATCCTTGAGTTACCCTCCCTATGAATCCGCTCATCGTGTCGTGGTTCTTGAAGATGTGCACACCATGAGGAGGGAGGCGGCAAATAGTTTACTGAAGACTCTTGAAGAGCCGCCTCCAGGTAATCTTCTCATCTTAACCGCGGATTCCTCACGGGAAATCCTGCCAACACTCACTTCCAGGTGTCAGGTTATCGCTTTTATGCCGCTTTCCCGTGAAGAAACATCGGCGATTCTCATCACCCATGGGATTGAAAAAACCGATGCACGCCTTTTAGCACGGCTGTCTGAAGGAAGTCCGGGTTTGGCCCTGACACTGCAGAAGGAAGAGATGGTCGGTTTATGGCGTGAGGTTGTGACGGTTCTCAGTGATCCTGCAGTGCATGTGAATAGAGACGTCGGGCTGATATTGCGGCTGGCTGAAAAGATGGCGGCCACGAAAGAACATTTACCCTCATTTCTGGCTTTGCTTCGTTTGTGGATCCGGGATTTACTTTTGGGTGAAGAAGAGATCCTGTCACTCTTAGGAGTGAATCATGCGCTGAAAAGCTGGAGTTCCAGAGAACTCTTTGATAAATTGCAGGCGATTGATCATGCTGAGTTGGGATTGACTCGGAATTGTAATAAAAATCTTGTTTGTGAGGTCCTGCTCTTTACGTTACAGTAGGGCGCCAGGCAATAGCAGTTATAAAAGGAAGAAGGTCGATGTCAGAAACGGAAAAAACAGAGCCAGTCAAACACGAGCCAGAAGACGAACAGCATTTTTATCGTATTCGTTTTCGTGACGATGGTCAGCACTCCACCGCCTCCTATGGAGCAGGCCGTCTCACTGTTGGCACCGTTGTTCTTGTTCATACGGATCATGGCCTGGAACCGGCTAAAATTACCAGGGATTCTCCGATATGTGGATGTAAGGATGCAAGCAGCAAGGCAACCTATGTCATTCAGCGTGTTGCCCAGGATAATGAACATGAAAAATATCTTAACCTTGCAGAGAGTGAGGAACGGGCTTTTTCTTCCTGCACCAGCCTGATAAAAAAACATAAACTCAACATGCATCTGGTACGGGTAGAGCGATTTTTCAATGGAAGTAAGATGATATTTTATTTTACTGCCGATAACCGGGTTGATTTCAGAGGACTGGTCAAGGATCTGGTCCAGGAATTTCGAACCCGTGTGGAAATGCGCCAAGTGGGAGTGCGCCATGAAACAAAAATGATTGGGGGGATTGGGACCTGTGGCAGGGAATTGTGCTGTTCATCTTTTATCAAAAAATTTGATTCTGTTTCTATCAAGATGGCCAAAGAGCAGGACCTGCCCCTTAACCCGACAAAGATATCCGGAGTATGCAACCGGCTTCTTTGCTGTTTGACATATGAATACGATACGTATAAAAAGCAACGAAAAGAGATGCCAAAACCCGGTAAGCGTATCAAGATTGGCGGGGATGTATTTCTGGTCAGACGGCAGATTGTCCTGAAAAATTCTATTGTAGCCGAAAACAGTTCCGGCGAAGATGTGGTTCTATCAGCAGATCAGTGGCAGTCTTTTCAGCCGGTTAAACGCCAGGCGACAGAGAGGAAAAAAGAAAACAACAGCAGTGACGACTAAAGCGGGCGAACTCCGGCACTCTAAGATATTGAGATATTCACGATCTTGTTTATGGTGGAACAACTCTCACTGAGATTAAAAAAATAAAATTATAATGAAAACTTACATAACAACCCCTATCTACTACGTAAATGCCCAACCCCATCTCGGGCATGCTTACACCACCATTGTCGCAGATACCTATAGCCGTTTTCGTCGTCTCTGCGGAGACAAAGTACGCTTCCAGACCGGCACTGACGAACATGGCGACAAGATTGTCGAAGCGGCGGCAAAACAAGGGGTCGCGCCGAAAGAATATGTTGATACGATCAGCGCCATGTTTAGCAGTACCTGGCCGATTTTGGAAGTTGAGCCGGATAATTTCATCCGGACGACGGACCCGGACCACATAAGGGTCGTCCAGAAAATTCTTCAGGATGTCTACGACAGTGGGGACATTTATTTTGATGAATATACCGGGCTCTACTGTCAGGGGTGTGAGCGGTACCTCACAGAAAAAGAGCTGGTGGATGGCAAATGCCCCGACCACCAGAAGCCTCCTGAAGAAATTGCCGAGGCCAACTATTTTTTCCGGATGTCCAGGTACCAGCAGAAGCTGATTGATCACATCCATGCACATCCTGAGTTCATTACGCCCGAACGATACAAAAATGAGGTTCTTGCCTTTTTAAGCGAACCTCTGGAAGACTTGTGTATCTCGCGCCCGAAATCAAGACTCACCTGGGGGATTGAACTGCCCTTTGATGATAAGTTTGTCACCTACGTCTGGTTTGATGCCCTTATTAATTACCTTACGGGGCTGGGCTACCCGGAGGGCCAGTTGTTTGAGGAAAACTGGGCGGTGGCCGAACATCTCATTGCCAAAGACATCCTCAAGCCCCACGCCATCTACTGGCCGACGATGCTGCTTGCGATGAAGGTACCGCTCTATCAGAAACTCCACGTTCATGGTTACTGGAACGTGGATGATACCAAGATGTCAAAAAGTATCGGAAATGTCGTCAGACCAAAGGAACTTGTCGATGCCTACGGTGTTGATACGCTCAGATACTTTACTCTTCGTGAAATGTCCTTTGGTCTCGACTCATCATTTAGCTCAGAAGCGATTGTCGCAAGACAAAATGCTGATCTGGCCAATGATCTCGGAAATCTTTTCAGCAGGGCCCTTGCCATGGTGCAAAAATATCGGAGTGGGATCATTCCAGCCCCCGGTACCTATACTGCTGCAGACCTTGAGGTACAGGAGGCGGCGGAGACGATGCTTGCGCGTTACCAGGAGGTAATGGGTCAGTTTAATTTTCATCTTGGCCTGCAGGCAGTCTGGGAATTTGTAGGCGTTGCCAATAGGTATATTGTCACCAGTGAACCGTGGACTCTTGCCAAAGATGAAGGACAAGCTAAACGTCTTGATACCGTACTCTATACCATTCTTGAAAGTCTTCGCCTGCTCACCCTTGTTTTGCGGCCGGTCATGGTCGGAGCCACGGTGAAGATGGGTGCGGCTCTCTCTCTTGCCGCAGATGACGCGCGGATCAGTCTGCTGACACAGGGGCGTGTCTGGGGGCTTCTTAAGGCAGGTACACAGCTACAGACTCTTGCAAATCTTTTTCCTCGTCTTGAAAAAGAGGGAAAAGAGCAAAAAGAGCAGAAGGCTGCACCTGCACCTCAAAAACAAGAGCAGAGCAATGCAGGGTCTGAGGATGACAGCCTCATCTCCTTTGAAGACTTTAAAAAGCTGGACCTCAGGGTGGCAGAAATTGTCGCTGCTGAACCGATCAAAAAATCGGATCGACTGCTGAAACTGACAGTCAAGGCGCCGGAGGAAAGAACCATCGTTGCAGGTATCGCCCAGCATTATAATGCAGAGGATGTCATTGGCCGGCAGGTAATTATTGTGGCAAATCTGAAACCGACCAAACTCATGGGTGTCACCTCACAGGGGATGGTTCTTGCGGCAAAAGATATACACGGAGACGAAGAAACACTGATACTTACTTCGGTAAGTGGGGTCATACCAAGTGGTAGTAAAGTGGCTTGATTTAAAGGGAGATTTGTATGTTTGTGGTAAATAATTTTTTAATGGCCGTGGCCCAGTTGCTCGATTTTGTTTTAACAGCCTATATGTGGATTATTCTCGGAAGAGCCGTAATCTCATGGGTGAGTGCTGATCCTTACAATCCAATTGTCCGGTTTTTGTATGAGGCTACCGAACCCGTACTCAGTCGAATTCGTCGTTATATCCCTCTGAGTTTTGGAGGTCTGGATTTTTCTCCGATGATTTTGATTTTGGCGATTATGTTTGTTCAGAGTTTCCTCGTTCAGACGTTGAAGCAGATAGCCGTGGGGATTGGCTGATACAGAGCTCTGTACTGTAAGATAATTTAATGATGTACTAAGGAACTACGAGGAGGGATTATGCTGACACCGCAAGCGATAAAGGACCAGGAGTTTCAGATCAAGTTCAGAGGGTATGACGCCATTGAAGTCAAAGCATACCTGGAACTTCTGGCTGAAGATTTTTTTGAAGTAACTGAACAAAGCCGTGTTCAGGCTGAAGAAATTGAAGCGCTTCGAGCCGAGCAGGAGTCTTTGGTCAGAGAAAAAGAAACCCTTATTGCCGAAGTTAAAGCGAGTCAGGATAATGCTGATGGGATTCAATCGGATATCGAGGAAGGCTATAAGCATAAAGACCTGGAGATAGAGGAGCTCAAAGAAAAGCTTGCAGTTGCAGAACAGAAAGCGGAAGAACTCCAGAAGGAAAATGAGATCCAGACTGTAAAAATAGAAGAACTTGAAGAGCAACTCACGGGGGATCTGGGTCTTGGCCAGCAGGATCAGGCAGAGCTTGATAAATTGCGCGCACGGGTTGCGGTTCTTGAAGAGACGAATAATGAATTGAAAAAAGAAGGCGTTGATTTTAAAACGACGATTCTTGCAGCCCAGAAATTTGCTGACAGTTTGCGCGCAACAAGCGAAGCAGAAGCAGCCCAGCTCCTGGAGAATGCCCGTCTTGAGGTTGAAAAATTCAAGGCAGATGCAGAAGCGCAGCTGTCCCAGCTACCTAAAGAAATCAACGAATTGAAAGAGAAAAAAGGTCGGGTAAAAGAGGAGTTGAAAAACTCTCTGCTGGCTTACCTGAATGCCCTGGATGAATTTCCAGACGAGCTTGTAGATCCAGATGGTGATGATCTCTCTGATCTTTTCGAAAGTATAGAAATTCCAGATACAGACGAGGACAAATTCTAAGAAAAAGCTGGATACGCAGGACGCCACCTCATGCCATCCATGGTTGCAAGACGCTGTATGGACATCAAAGGTGGCGGCAGGCGTACCTCATGGGTACTGCCTGTGTCGCTGTTTTTTATGTGAGGGTTCCTTTTCCCTGCCTGAATAAAATGCTGTCTTTTTTCTGTTCCGGGTAACAGCTATGCCATATATAACAGAAGCATCTGATGGCAGTCTGATTCTTCATCTACATGTTCAGCCAAGGGGGGCAAAGAGCAGAATTGTCGGGCTCCATGATGAGCGCTTAAAGATCTCTATCACCTCCCCGCCGGTTGACGGTAAAGCGAACAAAGAGGTGGTAAAATTTCTCTCAGCGCTTTTTAAGGTGAATCAAAAAAATATTATCTTGAAAGCAGGCCTGCAGTCGAGGAAAAAGACGGTAGTTATCACCTCAATTTCTTCGAGAGCTATTCGGGACGTTGTCCAGATGTTTTTGTAAATTCCATTTTGAGGAAGGGAGTTCTCCATGAAAAAATATGTGATTGGCAACTGGAAATGTCATAAAACCATTGATGATGGTTTGGACTGGTTTCAACAATTTTCTACATCCTACAGGAAAAGTGACAGGGTGAAAGTGGTTGTGGCACCAACCTTTCTCTGCCTCGATCGCTTGTCCGTTACCCTTGATGGCCTGCAACTTTCTGACGTTTCGCTCTCAGCCCAGGATGTCTCTGCTTTTCCCCGTGGGAACTATACCGGTGTGATTGCAGCAGATATGCTGAAACCTTTGGTTGATTATGTCATTATCGGCCATGCAGAGCGCAGGCGCTATTGCCATGAAACTGTTCAGGATGTAATCAATAAAGTTGCAGAAGCCGCCGACTGTGGCCTGATTCCCATTGTCTGTGTTGAAGATTCTGAACTCCTCTCCCAGCTCAGGCCTCTTGCAGACATTGAGTGTAAAGAGCTGATTGTGGCTTATACCCCGGTTGAGGTGCTCACGTTCAATATTCCTGAATCCGTTGATCGGGTTACGGAGGCCGTAAAACGGATAAACGCTTTTTTCCCAACTTGGCCGGTTGTTTATGGTGGCAGAGTTTCAGAAGAAAATGCTAAAGAGTATCTGGCAATTCAGGGGATCAGTGGCCTTTTTGTCGGTGAGGCAAGTCTTGAGCCAGAAAAATTTGCCAGACTTTGTGAATTTGCAGAGCAGAGCGTGGAGCGTAAGGCTTAAAACCATACTGTTGCTCTTGTTCAGAAGGTGCGGCACTCTTGTTATTTCTTTTTTCTGGGCAGGAGAAAAGAGATAATAAAACCCGTTGTGTTAATTCCCGCCAGGATAAGGCCCACTATCCCGAGAGTCCCGATAAACCCGGGTTCGTGCGACATACGGTCAGCCAAGATCAGAATGGAAGAACCGACAATCAACGCTGCTATGATCATAGCAATACCCATTATCCTGCTTGAGGTATCTATTGTTTCTGAGAGATGTTCAATCCGTTTGAGTTCGAGATTGAGAGTGAAGCGACTGTGCTTTGCGTGATCGAGAAAACGCTGTAATTCTCCTGGAAGGTCTTCAAGGAGTTCAAATGTACTCGTCATGGTCTTGCCGATGCGTGCCCTGATAGCCCCCATACTGTATCTTCGCATGACAATTTCCTGGATCTGTGGTTCCACATGGGCCAGTACGTCAAAACTTGGGTCAAATTGTTCAGCTACGCCTTCAATGGTGGTCAACGCCTTGGTAAGGAGCATGAGATCCCCTGGACACTGGATATGGTAGCGTTGCAGCATGGAGAAAAATTCAGAGAGAAGACCTGTAATATTCAGGTGTTGCAGCTCAACGTTTTGGAACTGGCTTGTAAGGTGCCTGAGTTCAAGACGGAATTCCCTGCTCTCAATGACTGTCGGGTCAACGTTGGTCAGTTCCAGGACAACCCTGCAGAGTTTATCAATATCGGCCTTTATTACCGAGGCCACCAAATTGATAAGCTGGTCACTGGTCTTACGGTCGAGCCTGCCGATCATGCCACAATCAATAAAACAGAGTTTATTACCGGGGAGTAAAAAGATGTTTCCCGGATGTGGGTCCGCATGGAAAAAGCCAAAACGGAGGCACTGTTTAAAAACAGCATCAGTGCCATTGGCGACAATGGCCCTTCGGTCACTTGAGCTAAGACTGCCAGGAGAAACCGAAGAAAGAAGACGTCCTTTTATGTGTTGCATGGTAAGAACATTTCTGGTTGTCGCAGACCAGTAGATGATGGGAAAGCTGATATTCTCGTCGTCTTCGAAATAGCGGCGCAATCGGTCTGTTGACTGGCCTTCAATGATAAAATTAATTTCTTTATGCAGTTCTCTGGAAAATTCTTTCGCAACATCGGTGGGGCTGTAACCGAGATCAGAAAAGTATTGCTGGAGGAGCTGGGCCAGCATCTCCACCAGATCCATATCTTCCTCTATAATTGATCTTGCCCCCGGCCGCAGAACCTTTATGACCACCTGAGTTCCATCAAGCATGATGGCCCTGTGCACCTGGGCAATCGAGGCTGCCGCGAGAGGCTCCTCTTCGATGGAAGAAAACAATAGGCTGAGTCGGCCAGGAAATTCAAGATCAAGCACCTCAAAAATTTCATTAAAAGGTACGTGGCTACAGTTGTCCTGCAGCTGTTTAAATTCTTCAGCCCACTCGGCAGGAATAAGGTCGGGGCGTGTGGAGAGGAGCTGGCCAAGTTTGATAAAGGTTGGCCCCAGTTCCTCGAAAACCATGCGAAGTCTGACTTGTGGTGGCAGGTTTTTGGAGTGTTCCGGGACCGATTCATCGAGATCGTTTTTGTTTTGCCCCATTAACCGGTTGAGGCCGGTATCAATTACGAGCTGCCGGAATCCAAACTTTGTCAAAACCTTTACGATTTCGGCAAATCTTTTGGTATTGCGGATGGTTTTCTTTATCGAGGTGATTTTCATGAGGTACTCAGTACTGTGAGTAGTTGATGCTCGTTTTCCCTTGTTTGCTGGAGGGTCTCAAACCAGGTGCCCAGTGTGTTGGGGCCGAGGGAGAGACCATTTTTTTGCCACAAATTTCTGGTTTCTGGAAGAAAGTCAAAAATTGCTTTTTGTACGTCTTCAGCCTCTGAAATATCAGTACAGCAATAGATCATTGAGAGAAGATCAGCAATCTGGACAATCAGCGAATGCTGTCTGTGAGCTGGCGCAGTTTCAGGGACATGGTGAAAGCCGATGGCGTAAGCTATTTGTTCCGGAAGAGCCCACTTTCTGGCAAGTTCCAGGCCGATGTGGTCATGGCTGGTTCCATACAGTTCTCTTTCTGTGCTGATAACACTGAAATGACTGGAAAGAGAGTGTTCCTGAAGGATTGGGTAGCTGCTGGGAAAAGCCATGAGCATGACAAGTTTACCTATATCATGGATGAGGCCGCAGATAAAAAGTTCACTGGGGGAAAGCCTGTAATGTTGGCCTATTATTTTAGACATCAGACCGCAGGTGAATGCGTGTTCCCAGAAAACACCGATCCCCTGGATAGAAATTTTATCCATTTTAGGGAATGAGGCAAAAATGGCCTTACTGATGATGATATTTTTCACCTCATCAAACCCAAGGACCATAAGTGCACGTTCCAGAGTGCTGACTTGGCGCGGTAAGCCAAAAGCTGCTGAATTTGAAATTTTGAGGATTTCAGCGCACATGGTCTGGTCCGGGAGTATGGCCTGCATGAGGTCGCGGGCACTGCTTTCGGGGTCAGAAGTGGTTGCAAGTACCCGGGTGACCGTTGCGGGCAGGGCAGGAAGGGTATCTATCTGATCAAGTATTTTTTGAATGGGTGTTTGTGACATGGCCTGCTACATTTGGGTTAAATTAAACCAGCCAGGAACTCTCTGGTTCTTGTCAGGTAATCGGTATGTTATCGCCTTTGCAGGTCTTTTGCTTGAAGCTCTGACCTTATGACAGTAACGCGTTGCAGGAGTGGTGTCAAAAACAATTGCTCTCGATGTGGTGATTCGTTGTACCGCCCCCAAAAACACAAAGGTCTCTGTAGTGTACAGCTTTTAGGACTATCGTGGCAAATCAGATGACTGCAGATGGTTTCTCGGCTATATTGCATATTTTGCGGCACTTTGCTCTGGGGAAAATGTAAAAACTACAGAGATCTTTTGTTCTTTGCAGCAAAGGACTCTTTCGAAGGAATCAACGATGGCAGGAAATGATACGTGGGAAGACATTACGGCGCGAATAAAAGAACAGGCAGATATCGTCCAGATTATTGGAGAACATGTTGATTTAAAGCGCAGCGGCGTAAGATTCTTAGGCCTGTGTCCATTTCACGGAGAAAAGACCCCGTCGTTTTCAGTGCATGGCGGTCAGCAGTTCTTCCATTGCTTTGGTTGTGGAGAGTCTGGAGATGTTTTTAGTTTCGTGATGAAACAGCAGAACCTTGATTTTCCTGAAGCCGTCAGGCTTCTGGCAGAAAGATATCACATAGAACTGCCCCAGAGAAGACGATCAAAGGAAGACGAAGAGCGGGAAAACAAACGAGCTCAGCTGTTTTCAATCAACGCAAGGGCTGCTGAGTATTTCAAGACATATCTCAAGGAATCCCCGGGAGCGGCAGCGGCCAGGGATTACCTTCTGAAAAGAGGGGTGAGCCATGAGATACAGGAAAGATTTGGAATTGGTTATGCCCCTGATGTTGAAAAAGTTGGCTGGAATTTTCTCGGATCAAAGTTCAAGGGGGAGGAACAGCGGCTGGCGGTCGAAGCGGGTCTTCTTGTAGCCAAAGAGGCGGGGGGCACTTATGATCGTTTCAGAGACCGGATCGTCTTCCCCATCTATAACATAAGCGGTCAGGTCTGTGGTTTTGGAGGGCGAATTATAGGTGAGGGGCAGCCGAAATACCTGAATTCTCCTGAGAGTCCCGTTTTTAATAAGAGCCAGTCGCTGCTTGGGCTCTATCAACAAAAGGATCATATTCGCCAGTCCAACCGGGCAATCTTTGTTGAGGGGAATTTTGATCTCATATCTCTGGTTGCAAATGGTTGTGAAAACGTTGTGGCACCTCTTGGAACAGCACTCACGCGAGAGCAGCTGCGGATGGTGAAGCGGTTTACAGAAGAGGTGACCCTGCTTTTTGATGGAGATGAGGCTGGTAGCAAGGCTGCAGCGAGGGCTGTTCCTCTTTTTCTGGCGGAGCAGATTACAGGAAAAGTGGCAATCATGCCCTCAGGTCATGACCCTGACACCTTTATCCGAGAAGAAGGGCTTGCAGCACTCAACCGTTTGCTGGATACGGCAGAAAACCTTCCTGAGTTTGTTTTAGGCCGGTGGGTGGCGGAGTATGGTCTTGGCTTGGATGGAAAACGAAGGATTGTGGAAGAGCTGAAACCTCTACTTGATGCCGCCGTATCACCTCTGCAGCGAGCGGTCTTTTTATCCCATTTTGCAGAAAAGCTCGGAATGCAGGTGGAGGACCTTGAGCGGCATCTCCAGAAAAAGGTGGTACGGGAGATTCCTGAAGGGCCGCACATTGCCAGAAACAGACAGTATGCCGGGGTCGAAACCCTGTCTATTCAACAGAAACAACTGGTGGAGTTCATGATTCTCAACCCAGGTGTTTATGGTGTTCTTGCAGATAATAAAATACGGGACTGCCTTGAAGGGAGTATCGGTGAGATTCTTTTCCTCGAGTTGGGAAAAATTGTCCGACAAAATGAGGATGCGGAGCCCGAAGAACTGTTGTCGGTCTTGCCAGAGGGTGCCGAACGAAGATTTGTTTCGAACCTGCTGCTGAACGCCTCCGCTGATCTTGATGTGTCAGAAGAGCAGAGTGCAAGGGAACTCGAAGCCTTTGTCGAATTCTTAAAAAAAGATCAGCTCAAACGGGAAAACAGTATGATTATGCAACAGTTGCATAAGGCCCAGGCGGAGAATAATTCCCAGCTTGTGATGGAGTTGATGATGGAAAAAATTAGACTGGCACAAAAACTCCATGAATGAGTTGAGATGTTTTTGTAAAGAATTGAGATCGTAGCATATTAAAGTTTTTAAGGCGGGGTTCATAAAAAGCCTTGACATTTTTGTTCGTTTCGTTTGATTGTGAAGATGTGATACCCAGTGGTGGGTTATAGAGACCAGAGATGGGCAGGTTCGGGGGCGGGCTGATTCATTTGGAAATTGTTAATTATGCAGATTCGGTAGAGGGAGAATTGTATGACATTGGCCGGCGGTGACGATGATATCGTTAAAAGTGTGGATGAAGCTATGATGGATTATAGCGATTTGGAAGAGGCCTCGTCCTATAGCTCGAAAGACGATTCAGCAGATGGTTTTCTGGGGCCTGTAGATTACAGCGACGCGAAATATGAAAGGCGTAGCGAATTCAAGGACCGTCGATCCACCACGTTTAGCGACCGGAGAAAAAACGATAGGAGGAGGACCTCCAGAGATAGTGGGGTGGGGCAATCCGACAAGGCAATATCTTCAGTTGATCCCATGAATATCTACCTCAGGGAAATGGGAACCCTTACTCTTTTAAGCCATGAGGAGGAACTTAAACTCGCCAAGATGATGGAGGATGGCAAAAAGAGAGTACAAACTGCGGTGCTGAAAACACCTATTGCTATCCCTGCACTGGTTGAATTGGTTAAAGGACTTGAGAATAATTATGAAAAGATTTGCCAGATAATCTCAGGAATTGAAGAAAATACGCCTAAGATTGTTGCCAAGGAAAGTAAGGAATTTCTCTCTCGGGTTGGACAGGCTGTGGTGCTTGATAAAAACAGGCAGGAGTTGATGAAGCAATACCTTGTTGAAACACACGGCGGCCAGAATGCCAAAGACCTGTTTGCTGAAATTGAAGGTGTAGGAGAGGCTGTCGTTGAGCTTTTTCAGGATAAAATGATCTGCGCTGAATGCATCAAGGCAATAGCGACGGGGCTGGAGGATTTATCCAAACGTTTTCGTAAGGTTTTTGTAGAGGTGATGGGGGAGCATGTTGAACAGCAGAAAAGTGGCCAAACGGAACTTAAACCGGAGGATATAGAGCGCCAGGTAAACAGGCAGATGATGGAGGAGTCAGGCGTTGACGAAAAACAACTGAGGCTGATACTTCATGAGGTCGATGTCGGTTGGGACATGTATAAGCAGGCCAAGGAAGGTCTGGTGCGCGCTAATCTTCGTCTTGTCATCTCTGTTTCTAAAAAATTTGTTAACAGAGGTTTGCAGTTTTCTGATCTGATTCAGGAAGGTAATATCGGGTTGATGAAAGCGGTGGAAAAATTTGATTATCACCGGGGCTATAAGTTCAGTACCTATGCAACCTGGTGGATCAGACAGGCAATTACCCGGGGTATTGCAGATCAGGGCCGTACTATTCGTCTGCCGGTTCACATGATCGAAACCATTAATCGTCTGCTCAGGGTGTCAAAAGATTACCTGTTGGAGGAGCACCGTGAACCGACGCCGGAAGAGATGGCGGAGCAACTCGGTACAGATGTTGAAAAGGTCAAATCAGCGCTCAAGATTGCCAAAGATGCTATTTCTTTAGATACCCCGGTAGGGAATGACGGTGAGACCTTTCTTGGTGATTTCATTGAAGATAAAGAAAAAATGGGTCCTGATGAGCTTTCCATGGTGGGCAGCTTAAGAGAATGCCTCAACCAGGTCATGTCTTCTCTCTCACCGCGGGAAGCCAAGGTGTTGCAGATGCGATATGGGATAGATGTGGATTGTGACCACACCCTGGAGGAGGTTGGGAAATGTTTTGCTGTTACCCGGGAGAGAATTCGTCAGATTGAAGCCCAGGCAATCATGAAGCTAAAACATCCATCCCGGATTGAGGAACTCAAAGTCTTTATGACTGATTAGCGTTCTGTAGCGGTACTGTTAAAGCCTAAGCTTAATACTATCCTCATGGAGTAATGGTGTGAAGTTGTTATTACCCATGTGAGCTTGCCTCAAAAGATATAATATGTCGGTTAATGATCCCACCCTCGACTGGTTGAGTCTGTCTCTTGTCCCCGGGCTGGGGCTAGGCGGTGCATGGCGTTTACTCGCCCGTTTTAATGAGCCCTCTGCAGTTTTCTCAAGCCCTCCCAGATTATTACAAGAAGTTGAGGGAATCAAGCAGAGCCAGCTGAAGGGGCTGCTTTCCGGAAAAAACTATCACGTTGAGGGCAGGAAAGAATTAAAACGCCTTCAGGATTTTGGCGCCCATATTATCTGCTATCAATCACCGCTGTATCCTCCTCTATTAAAACAACTCGTCGATCCTCCACTTGTCCTGTTTGTCCTAGGGGACCCTGCAAAGCTGAGTCAGGCCGCGGTTGCTATCGTCGGTTCAAGAGCGGCTACGGCCTATGGGCGAAGAACCGCCTTTCATCTTGCTGAAAACCTTGCCTCGTATGCTCTTTCCGTTGTTTCAGGACTTGCCTTGGGTATAGATACAGAAGCGCACCGCGGGGCCCTGCAGGGTAAGGGCGATACGGTGGCGGTTCTTGGCTGTGGGCTTGATATCGTCTATCCCAGACAGAACCGGCAACTGTTTGCTGAAATTGTAAAGCGGGGTGCGGTGGTGAGTGAATATCTTCTTGGTACACGTCCGGAAGGCTTTCGGTTTCCGGCGAGAAACCGAATAATAGCGGGTCTTTCGGCCGGTGTTGTAGTGGTCGAGGCTGCACGAAAGTCCGGGTCTCTTATTACCGCGCAAATTGCTCTCGATATAGGGCGCGATGTGTTTGCGGTACCGGGGCAGGTTGATTCTTTTAAGAGTGAGGGGGCTCACTGGCTTTTGCAGCAGGGTGCAAAACTTGTCATGAGTGCTGCCGATATTGGAGAAGAATATGGTTTATCACCGATGGTAAAAAATATAATGAACATCCCGGGACAAGAAAGTAATGTGGATCTTGAACCGGATGCTCTTGCATTGTTGCAGATCATTGAACCCTATGCCCAGACAAAAGAGGATCTTATTCTTCAGTCCGGGATGTTTCCTGCAAGAGTCAGTGAATTGTTGCTTTTACTCGAGCTTGAAGGTGTGATCGAGATGTTGCCTGGGGATCAGGTAAGAAAAATATAAGCAAAAAACTTTGATTGTTGGACCATCAAGAGGTTAGTTTTTTTATAAAAAATACAGGAGTATTATGAGCCGGGACATTCTGATTGCACCATCTATTTTATCAGCGGATTTCAATAGACTGGGTGGCGAAATCAAGGCAGTGGAAGAGGCGGGTGCAGATCTGATCCATGTGGATGTTATGGATGGTCACTTTGTACCGAATATCACCATCGGACCGCTGGTAGTTCAGGCCGCAGCCAATATAGCGAGCAGGCCGCTTGATGTGCACCTGATGATATCAGATCCAGACAAATATGTTGATCAATTCGCCAGGGCTGGCGCTGACTGGATAACGGTTCATGTTGAGGCGTGTACCCATCTGCACCGGACTATTGCAAGAATAAAAGAGCTCGGTAAAAAGGCTGGTGTGGTCCTCAACCCTGCGACCTCACTCTCAACGCTTGACTATATTCTGGAAGAGGTTGATGTTGTCATGTTGATGTCAGTAAACCCTGGTTTTGGTGGACAAAAGTTTATCGCCTCAACCCTTGCAAAAATCTGGGAGTTACGTCAGCGAATAGATGCAATGGGGCTTGAGGTCGACATCGAGGTGGATGGTGGTATCAGTCCTGCTACCATTGGAGAAGTTGCCGAAGCTGGTGCAAATGTCTTTGTCGCCGGATCTGCGGTGTATGGCAGTAGAGATTACAGGGAAACTATTGTGGCTCTCAAGAAGAATGGTGATCTTGGAGCGGCCAGGTATACGTCCTAATACAGAGGGAATATTGCTATGGGATACAAATTTAGAGCACTTACAGAAACCACTGTCTATGAAAAACTAAGGGTTCAGGCCGAGAAAGCCTATGATTTAACTGGGGCGGATGCTCTGACTCAAGATGGTCGGCTGCGTCGTTATGTGGCACGCTCGCCTCTATTAAATTTTCATTATGCAACCCAGAGGGTGGATGACAGCGTTCTTGGATTATTCCAGCAGCTCGCAGACGAATTGGACCTTGTCGGCCAGTTTGCTTTAATGCGGCGTGGCGCTGTTCTCAACACGATAGATGGGTATGAGAGTGAAGACCGTCAGGTGTTGCATACGAGCAGCCGTGATCTGTTTTCGTCATCACCAGCAGAACCTGTTGCCACAGCAGCGGCACGAAGTGAACTTGACAAGCTGCACCTATTTTTAGAGGAAATTGCCGCAGGCCGTCTGTCCAATCGGGACGGTAAATCGTTTGATACGATGGTTCATGTAGGAATTGGAGGGTCAGATCTTGGTCCCCGGGCCATTTATGAGAGCCTGGCCGCCTACGGGCAAAAGGGACGAACCGTACATTTTATTTCAAATGTTGATCCTGATGATGCCGCAGCGGTACTAAAAAATATTGATTTGTCAACCACTCTGATTGTGATTGTTTCAAAAAGTGGAACGACCCTCGAGACTCTGACGAATGAAAAAATCGTACGTCAGGCTCTTGAAAATAAAGGGCTGCACCCCAAAGATCACTGTCTGGCTGTTACCGGGCAGGGGAGTCCTATGGATAACCCTGAAGCGTATCTGCGCTCATTTTATATGTTCGACTACATTGGTGGCCGATTTAGCTCAACTTCAATGGTCGGTGCCGTTGTTCTTGGTTTTTACCTCGGGTTTGATGTCTTGATGGATTTTTTAAGAGGGGCATCCTCTGTCGATCAACTTGCAGAAAAGAGAGACATAAAGGACAATATTCCTCTGTTAATGGCACTGCTCGGTATCTGGAACCATAATTTTCTTGGGTATCCAACCGTTGCGGTACTTCCATATAGTCAGGCCCTGAAAAGATTCCCGGCACACCTGCAGCAATGTGATATGGAGAGTAACGGCAAAAGTGTTAGGAGAAATGGGAAAAATGTGGAGATCAAAACAGGCCCTCTTGTCTGGGGAGAACCGGGTACCAATGGGCAGCACGCATTTTATCAATTGCTGCATCAAGGTACAGAAATAGTACCAGTGGAGTTTATAGGCATTAAGCAGTCGCAGTATGGGGAAGACCTGAGTGTAGCGGGGTCACTGTCGCAGGAAAAACTTCTGGCAAACCTGTATGCACAGATTCTAGCCATGGCCGTTGGGCAGTTTTCTGAAAACCCAAACAAAAACTTTCCCGGTAACAGGCCATCCTCATTGATAGTCGCCGAAAAACTTACTCCGGAAGTGATGGGAGCAATCTTGGCTCTTTATGAAGCCAAGATTGTTTTTCAGGGATTTACTTGGGATATTAATTCGTTTGATCAGGAAGGGGTCCAGCTTGGCAAGCTGCTGGCAACTCGATTTCTTGCGGAAATGAATGCCAGGGGCGAAGCGGGTGAAACCTTGGAAAAACAATTTCTTGATCAGGTGTGATCTCAGATTTAGTCAAGATCAGAGGGTGAATTGCGGTTCAGTTCCTGGGGGAAAATCTATTGGATTTTTGTTGACAAAAGTGCATTGCGAAGATATTCTCACACGCTGAATGAAAATATAAGTCTCTGGACGGACAAATTGCACAAAATGCAAGAGTGTCGGGAGGCTGTAGCTTACAATGAAAATGATAAACCGTATTTTGGTTTCAGATTTTCTAAATTAGTAAGATTTTTGGTAAAGGTAGAAGTTTAAACAGAAATTCAAAGGAGGAAATCATGGCAAAGCATGAGACGCCCTTGTTGGATCAATTGGAGACTGGCCCGTGGCCAAGCTTCGTTACCGACCTTAAGAGACAAGCGGCAACCAAGCCGGAGTGTTGGGACATTCTTGGCATCCTGGAGCTGTCTTACAAAGACAGAATCACTCACTGGAAGCACGGTGGTATCGTAGGTGTTTTTGGTTACGGTGGTGGTATCGTTGGTCGTTACGCTGATATGCCTAAGCAATTCCCAGGTGTTGAGCATTTCCACACAATTCGTGTCGCCCAGCCATCGTCCAAATATTACTCAACTGCAAACCTTCGTCAGTTGATGGATCTTTGGGAAAAGCATGGATCAGGTATGACCAACTTCCATGGTTCTACAGGTGATATCATCCTTCTTGGTACCCGTACTGAGAATCTTGAGCCATTCTTTTGGGATCTTACTCATGATATGGGCCAGGATCTTGGTGGTTCCGGTTCTAACCTGCGTACTCCTGCAAACTGTATCGGACATTCCCGTTGTGAGTGGTCATGCTATGATACTGAAGAAGCATGTTACCATTTAACTCAACACTATCAGGATGAGATTCATCGTCCTGCTTTCCCTTACAAGTTCAAGTTTAAGTTTTCCGGATGTCCAAATGACTGTGTAGCTGCTATTGCACGTTCAGATGTCTCCGTTATCGGTACCTGGAGAGATGAAATCCGCATCGACCAGGCTGCCGTGAAAGAATATGTCGCTGGTAATTATCCACCAAACGGTGGATCACACTCTGGTAAAGACTGGGGTAAATTTGACATTCAGAAAGAAGTTATTGACCTTTGTCCTACCGATTGTATGTGGATGGAAGGTGGTGAACTGAAAATTGATGATACTGAGTGTACTCGTTGCATGCATTGCATCAACGTTATGCCTCGTGCCCTTCGCCCAGGTGCAGATCAGGGTGCTTCCATTTGTGTTGGCGCTAAAGCTCCAATTCTTGATGGTGCACAGTTTTCTACCCTTATTGTTCCTTTCATGAAAGTTGAAAAAGAAAATGAGTTCGAAGAACTCATTGAGTTCATTGAAAGTATTTGGGACTGGTGGATGGAAGTTGGTAAGAATCGTGAGCGTGTTGGTGAAACCATGCAGCGTGTTGGTCTCCCGACCTTCCTCAAGGTTATGGGTATTGAGCCGATTCCACAGCATGTTAAAGAGCCTCGTTCAAATCCTTACGTCTTCTGGAAAGAAGAAGAGGTTGAAGGTGGTTTCGAGCGTGATGTCGAGGAGTTCCGTCGCAAGCACGCCGCTTAATGCTGTTTTAATTTGAGCTAAAAATTCATATTAAATATAAGGAGATTTTACAATGGGTTATAATCCAGACAAACCAATGGACGGACGTATTTCTGACCTTGGTCCACCTCACTACGAACAATTTTTTCCACCTGTCATCAAGGCAAACAAAGGCAAATGGTTGTGGCATGAAATTACCCAGCCTGGCGTTTTGATGCATAAATCAGAAACCGGTGACGAGGTTTACAGTATACGCTGTGGTACAGCACGTCTTGTATCCATTGAGTATATCCGCGAAGTGTGTGATATCGCAGATGAGTTCTGTGACGGTTACTTACGTTTTACCACCCGTAACAACGTTGAGTTCATGGTTGATTCTAAAGAAAAAGTTCAACCTCTTCTCGATAACCTCGCAAGTCGTGGTAACAAGTTCCCAGTTGGTGGAACCGGTGCTGGTGTAACGAATATCGTTCACACCCAGGGTTGGGTACACTGCCACACCCCTGCAACGGATGCATCTGGTGTTGTTAAGGCGGTAATGGATGAATTGTTTGACTACTTTACTTCCATGACTCTGCCTGCTCAGGTGCGTATTGCTCTCGCATGTTGTCTCAATATGTGTGGTGCTGTCCACGCTTCTGATATCGCAATTCTTGGTGTTCACCGTAAGCCACCAATGATCGATCACACCCGTATTACCGGTGTTTGTGAGCTTCCATTGGCTATTGCGTCATGTCCACTGGGCGCAGTTAAGCCTGCTAAAGCAACCGTTGATGGCAAAGAGATCAAGACAGTTCAGGTAAATGTCGATCGCTGTATGTTCTGTGGTAACTGTTACACCATGTGCCCTGCAATGCCACTGGCTGATCCAGAAGGTGACGGCATCGCAATTCTTGTTGGTGGAAAGGTTTCTAACAGAATCAGCCATCCTAAATTCTCTAAACTGGTTATTCCATTTTTGCCAAACACCACCCCTCGTTGGCCTGAAACTGTAGCAGCTGTCAAGAAAATTCTTGAAGCCTATGCAGCTGACGCTAATAAATACGAGCGTCTCGGTGATTGGGCAGAGAGAATTGGTTGGGAGAAGTTCTTTGAAAAATGTGACATCCCATTTACCGATAAGAGCATTGATGACTATCGTCTTGCTTATGACACCTGGCGTACAACGACTCAGTTCAAGTATACCAGCCACATTAAATAGTAGGGTAGAAATGTTGTTTGTTGATCAGGCGGTGTTTGCCTGATCAACTGATGTTTTTCTCACCTCTACTTGAGGAGCACTATTATGGCACTGGATATCGAAGCTTTAAAAAACGCCATTGAGGAGAAAGCTACCAAATCTCCTAAACCACAGCTTTATATCAAGGATTTTTATGCATGTGATCCTGATTCAAAGCCGCGTGTTATTAAAAACGTCGCAAATGAGATGGTAAGAGAAGGTCGCCTGATGTTCTGGTCCTCCGGGTCTACCACTATGTATGGTATTCCATCTCGTATTCAGGATGAGGAAGGGGAAGAGTAGATTCCACTTTTTACATCCAGTAAGTTAAGGCGCAAGGATTGTATAATCTTTGCGCCTTTTTTGTGTGATCTTATGTTACCTATATTTGCCTATACCTCCATTGATTCGACCAACATCAAAGCCAAAGAACTGGCATCGACAGGCGCTGCAAACGGGACGATGGTAATTGCCGATTATCAGACCCAGGGCAGGGGCCGCTTAGGCAAAGACTGGCTGTCGTCTGCCGGGCGAGGATTATATTGCTCTATTATCGTTCGACCAAAGATATTGATAGATGCATACCCGCAAATAACACTTGTTGCCGGCGTCGCACTCGCGCAGTATTTCGAACAGCTTATCAATAGGAAAATTCAATTAAAATGGCCGAATGATATCTTTATTGGAGGGCGAAAATGTGCCGGAATATTGACAGAATCAGCATTGCCCGCTGCTCGGGAAGAGAGATATGCTGTGATAGGGATTGGAATTAATATCAATCATAAATTGACAGATTTCCCACAGGAACTGAGAAGTAAAGTTACCTCGCTGTATTTGCAAAAAGAGATGTTATTTGACATTGCCACAATCGGTCAGGAGGTACGTGATACAGTTCTTGAGCAATTGTCTTTGTACGAGAAAAATGGATTGAAACACATAATTGGTCAATGGAAAGAGAGAGACTTTCTCAAAGGAAAAAAGACACAATGGGTTTCAAGTCAGAGAAAGTTGATTGTAGGTACAGCCCTTGGAATTGATGATAAAGGCCTGTTGTACGTTGAGGATGAGCAAGGTGCAATCCACGAGGTCCTGTCAGGAGATGTACAGCTGGCGGAGAAATAACAAAGGGGAGCCACAGTAAGCGCTGTAGATCCCCCCCTATAACAGAGAGTAGCTCAGTATTGTTAATAACGATAATATTCTGGCTTATAAGGGCCTTCCTGACTCACACCTATATAAGCGGCCTGTTCTTTTGTAAGTTCTGTAAGGTTTGCCCCAATTTTCTTGAGGTGGAGACGGGCGACCATTTCATCAAGGGATTTTGGCAGAAAATACACCTTTTTCCCGTACTTTTCTGAATTCTGCCATAATTCGATTTGAGCAAGTACCTGATTTGTAAACGAGTTGCTCATGACAAAACTCGGATGGCCGGTTGCGCAACCAAGATTTACCAGTCTTCCTTCTGCGAGAATTATTATTCTTTTGCCGTCAGGAAAAATCACATGATCTACCTGTGGTTTAATGTTTTCCCATTCAAGCCCTCTGATACCTGCAATATCGATTTCTGAGTCAAAATGCCCTATATTGCACACTATTGCCTGATCAGGCATACGGTCCATATCAGCTCTTGTTATGACATTCAGGTTTCCAGTACAGGTCACAAAAATATTTCCAATATGGGCAACTTCATCCATGCGTACAACACGATAACCTTCCATGGCCGCCTGAAGAGCACAGATAGGATCGATTTCGGTAACATAGACAGTTGCTCCCATACCTTTGAGGGCCTGGGCACAGCCTTTTCCTACATCTCCGTAGCCGACTACAACGGCATTTTTCCCGGCAATCATGACATCGGTTGCACGTTTGATACCATCGATAAGGGATTCTCTGCAGCCATAGAGGTTGTCAAACTTTGACTTTGTTACAGAATCGTTCACATTAAAGGCAGGACAGGCTAAGGTACCTGCCAGAGCCATTTCATTGAGTCTATGGACGCCTGTGGTTGTTTCCTCACTGATTCCTTTGATGTTTTTCAACTCGGTATGATATTTATCGTGGAGGATAAGTGTGAGGTCGCCTCCATCATCGAGGACCATATTCGGATTCCAGCCATCGGGGCCGAAGATGGTTTGGTCGATGCACCACCAGAACTCTTCTTCAGTTTCACCTTTCCAGGCAAATGTTGGAATTCCGGCAGCTGCAACTGCCGCCGCGGCGTGATCCTGAGTGGAGAAGATGTTGCAGCTTGACCAGCGGAGCTCTGCTCCAAGAGCCACAAGGGTCTCCATGAGTACTGCAGTTTGGATAGTCATGTGAAGACAGCCGGCGATCCGGGCACCTTTGAGGGGGGCCTTGCCTGCATATTCTTCTCTTAATGCCATTAAACCAGGCATCTCTGTTTCTGCTATAGCTATCTCTTTACGGCCCCAATCTGCAAGGCTCATGTCCGCAACTTTATAATCTGAAAATGAAGTACTCATTTGTGTGTCCTTAAATCGTTAAGTCTAATAGGGGATCAGCGTATTTTTGCTGCATCGCGGAGTATCTCAGCTTTATCTGTTTTTTCCCAGGTGAACGAGTCGAGTTCACGGCCAAAGTGGCCATATGCGGCGGTTGCCTCATATATTGGGCGAAGCAGATCGAGCTGCTGAACAATGGCCTTTGGTCGAAGGTCAAAGTGTTGTTGAATCAGTTTTTTTATTTCCTTATCTGAAATCTTTCCAGTTCCAAAACTGTTAACATTGATGGATACAGGTTGGGAAACTCCGATTGCATAGGCAACCTGAACCTCAATTTCTTTGGCAATGCCCGCTGCAATAAGATTTTTGGCAACATATCGGCCATAGTAGGCACTGGAACGATCGACCTTGGATGGATCTTTTCCTGAAAATGCGCCGCCACCATGGGAGCCTTTGCCGCCATAGGTATCTACTATAATTTTTCTCCCGGTAACTCCACAGTCACCAACCGGGCCACCAATTACAAACCGGCCAGTGGGATTGATGAAAAATTTAGTGTTTGCATCCAGCATCTTGGCAGGAAGGATAGGTTTAATAATTTCTTCCATCACCCCTTCTTTTAGATTTTCATAGGATACGGTCGTGTCATGCTGGGTAGAAAGGACTACGGCATCAATACGGGTAGGCACGTTATTTTCATACTGGATAGTAACCTGGCTTTTGGCATCTGGACGGAGCCAGGGAAGAATCTTGGCCTTACGTACATCCGCTTGCCTTTTGGTAAGTCGATGGGCCAAAGTGATGGGAAGAGGCATTAGCACTTCTGTGTCACTACAGGCATAACCAAACATCAAACCCTGGTCACCTGCCCCCTGGTCAAGGTCAATGCCGCTGCCTTCGTCAACACCCTGGGCAATGTCAGGAGATTGTTTGTCAATGGAGGTCATGACAGCACAGGATTGCCAGTCAAAACCCATATCAGAAGAGTTGTAGCCTATTTTTTTAATGGTTTGTCTGACAACTTCAGGCATATCGACCCATGCCGTAGTTGTAATTTCTCCTGCAATGAGGGCCATACCGGTGGTTACCAGGGTTTCACAAGCAACCCTAGCAGATTTATCCTGTACAAGGATGGCATCTAATATGGCATCTGATATTTGGTCGGCAACCTTATCAGGATGCCCTTCTGAAACGGATTCAGAAGTAAAAAGATAATCTGTCATAGGAACTCCAAAAAAATTGAGATAAAAGTGGCTAAAAATAACTGCCATACCATAGTTCTTATATTAAAAAAAGCAACTAGATTTGAGGTAACAGGCCCTTCTGGTGTGTTTCTTTTGCGAAGAGCAGAGAGAGAAAATGAGAAATGGTGTCTTTGACTTCCGGTAAGCATATTTTCCTTAATCTACAAGGTCCTTGCAAGGAAAATAAACAGTGATTAGTTTGGAAATCGTCTTTGCAGACCGAAGTGAGCAAGGTTTGTCTATTATTAATGTTGTTAAGGAAATATAAAACATGACTATTGAAATTGCCAAGGAAGTGCTTCTCATTGAAGAACAGGGCCTGGCCGCAGTAAGGGAACGGATTGGAAAAGAATTTGTTGACGCCATAGAAATCATTCTTGCGAGTCCTGGTCGTCTGGTTATTACAGGAATCGGCAAATCAGGTCTCGTCGGACAGAAAATATCGGCAACCCTCAATAGCACAGGAACTCCATCTTTTTTCCTTCATCCGGTTGAAGCAATGCATGGAGATCTGGGAATGGTTATGGCCGGAGATGTGGTTGTCGCCATCTCCTACTCCGGTGAGACCCCCGAATTAAACAGCCTTTTGATCAGTTTGAAGAAAAGAGGCAATAAAATTATTGCAATGACCGGAGGGAAAAATTCCTCACTTGCTGTTGCTGCAGATGTGGTTCTTGACATTCATATTCCTAAAGAAGCCTGTTCTTTAGGGCTTGCACCAACCACAAGTACCACTGCAACTCTTGCAATGGGGGACGCATTATCGGTTGTTCTACTCAATAGAAAGAAATTTCAGGCGGAAGATTTTCGACACAACCACCCGGGAGGAAGCCTAGGGCAGCGTCTGAAAGTGAAGGTGACTGAAGTTATGTTTCAGGGGGATGACATTCCCATGGTGCGGCCCCAGTTGTCGGCTGCAGAATCGATTGTTGCCTTGAATGAAAAAGATACTGGGGTGGTGCTTGTCGTAGATGAAAACAATACGATACTGGGTATCGTCACAGATGGGGATGTGCGTCGGTGTGTTGTTAAAAATGGCGGAATAACGGATATAACTGCCGAACAATTAATGACGAAAAATCCAATTTGCATAGGGCCAGAACAGTTGGCTGCTGATGCACTGTCCATTATGCAAAAACATGAAATTACAGCTCTGCCTATTGTCGATGCGGAAAAACGACTTCTCGGCCTTCTCCACTTGCATAATCTCCTTGGAAAAGGCGAGTTTCGTTTCCTGGTTTAGCCATGAGAGCTGTTGCTATTACTGCTGTCCTTCTGTCGATAGCTCCCATTGACCGTTGGTTTTGTCATAGGCATAGAACATAACGAGGGTCAATGGCCGGCTTCCTATCCTTTTCTCTGTACATTGCATGCGAAAGAGAAGTTTTCCGGCCACCTCTTTGACATAGCTTATAACCGGCTGAGTGAGATTGTCTCGAACTGCTGCGGGGTAGTTACTGAGAAAGAGAGTCTGAAAGTTCGCCCGTAAATAGTCCTCTTTTTCGGATATATATATTTTTTGATTCAGGTCCTCGAGGGTCGAGTGAATCTCTTCTTTTGCTTTGATAAAATCCTCATCCCTTGAAAATTTACTTCCCTCTATGGATTTGAGTATCTGATTGTACAGTTTACCGGCTTCATGTAGTTCACTATTTTCTAGCTGCGATTTGACGGTCTGTTTGTCTCGAATTATCGATGCCTGGAGAATTATTTTTCCAAGTTTTTTACGGTTAATATCAATCTTTGCCTCATCGAGAAGGGTTTGATTTGAGGCGAGGGCTGTACTGGCTTCCGCGTAGGCATCAATAGCCTCATTCCATAAACCTTGAGAGAAGGCTTTGTTGCCTCGCTCAATTATCAAATAGAGTTTTGATCGTTCTATAGTGTTGGAAATTTTTTGGAGCTGCGAAGGCTTGATGGCGCTGTAGGAGTGGGCGATATCCAGACAGGCCTCATAGGAAATAATGGCGTCCTGCCAGTTGCCACGATTAAAAGCGTTGTCAGCATTTTTGAGAGAAATTTCAAACTTGCATCTGTTTAGCGCGCTCTTTAATTTTTCTTTATATATTGCACGCTCATCTTCGGGAAGTCCTGCAAGCAGACTTTGTGTATGGGTTAAACTGCCGATTGCCAAATGCCATTGTTCCTCACTTATGAACCTGTCGGCAGATTCAATGGCGATTTGAAACTGACAAATAAACTTATTCTCCTCAATAGTCGTTAAAAGTTCCGGTGAAAAAGTTTTGATGTTGGTACTTTTTTCCTGGAGAAGGGTGTATTTTTCAGAGGCCTTCTCCCATTTTTTTTCTTTAAATAAGGCATTGGCTTCATCGACCAGTGATTTTATCTTCTTGAAATTATCCACCTGCTGTTTTGACAGGTACATTCCTTCAAATAGAATTTTTCCCTCAAGACCATTGCGCAGTTCTTCCGAAAGAAGAATCGAGTCGGTACCTGTTCGGATTGCACTTCTTTGGGCCTGGTGGAAGAGGAAAATCTGATCCAGTAGTTGTCTGCTATTTTCGCAAAACTGTTTGGCCTGCTTGAATTGGGAGCTTTTCATACTTGCTTCACACTGGTTGAAATACTGTTGGCTCTGGTTAAGAATAGATCCAGTGTAGGAATAGTATAAACCAATGGCTCCCACAGCGCAGACTCCAAGAGTGATCAGTACACCTGAAAACAATTTACTTTTTTTCTCAGTACTGTCAAAAAATGAATCCCGATGTCTCGGTTTTTTAAGAGGTTGTTCCTCTTGAGTATCCTTCTTCTTTTTTTGTGCCTTGTCTGAGACTCCTTTCTCCATTTCGGGAAGTTGGTGGGGGCCATCAAATTGATCAGGATCAAGATCACTGAGGAGCTCCAGGGTCTGTTTCACCCGTTTAATATCGGCCTCTATGGATGGGTAGTCAGAGACCGTATTTTGCACGACCTCAAAGCGTTTTAGAGCCTTTGCAGCGCTGCCAAGATTTTCAAGATTTTTGGCTTCTCTGTATAAACTTTTACACTTTTGAATTTCCTGGTCGGCAACTTCCTTCAGCTCTGCTAATTCTTCAGAGGAATGAGATATCGTTCTCAGTTTTCGTAAAAGTTCGTTGAACCTTTTTTGAAATTTTAACTGACGGAGCAGATCAATATCTTCATGCTCCTCAGAATTTGTACTCGAAAACGTGGATTCGGGACTATCGTCAACTTCATCATCTAAGGTTAAGTCAAAATCACTTTTTAGATCATCTTCGTTAAGAATGTCTATCTGGTCATCGCTTCTCCCCGATCGTAATCCAGATTCTCCACCCCAGGTAATCTTGTTTAATGGAAATCTATTGCTGTGCTTCTTGTACCAGGTGGCAGCCTCATCGTTAAAGGCGTTTTTGGCAGAAAATATTTCACCATTGATCATTTTACCTATATATAAAATGACATTGGCAAGAGTGGCATTCTGCTCCCATGCGTCTCCAAGACAGATGGCCGCCGGGTCAAAATCAGGATGAAATATCTCACTTTTGGGCTTGCAACTGGGGGGGAAATGTGGAAAACCGAAAGGAATTGATAATTCAATAATATGTTTTTCCGACTCGACCACATCGCCTTCGGCCGTCTGTTGCAACCCGGTCATGGAGTAGGTAATCGTGTACTGGTCAGGTGGTTCGCCTTTCGTAGGTTTCACTGAAATAACCGGATGCCCTTGAAAGTAGCTTTGTACCTGTTTATATACTTCTGCTAATTGATCTGAAGAACCTGACATGGGAGTTGTGGGTAAAAGTTGTCGATTTAAGTACGTTATTTAGTAGTATAACAAGTTATTTAAGCAACACCAAAAAAAAACTGATAATTGTGATCAATAGTTGTCTGAAATGACTGGTCATCTCGGACGGTTCAAGTTCGACCCTAATACTAACAACCACCTCGCTTGTTCTTTGATGAAAAATTTTAGCGCATTATTTACGATTATTGAAGAGAAAAATTGTCCCTTGTATCGAGCGGGCGAAGAGCTTCATCTTTCCGACAAGACCATCGGCTGTCCCAGGGATAAAGAGGTCTGTCTTATTCTTGTTCGAGATATGACACAGATTCTCTTTCAGATGCTGCCAAACGCCGGAAAAGTAGGTGCCGCAGATGATTTTCAGGTATACAACTGTAGCGGATGTACCGGGTTGATCAAGTTTCAGCTTGACTCAAAAGGTAATCAGGCTGGTAAAGGAAAAGATGGTACGGATGTACAGATTGATCCCGCGATGCAAATCCTCTATGACCAGGTTAGCAGTTCCGAGCTGTTTCAGTCTTTTTCAGAAAAAGAACTTTTACAGATCCTCACCCATTTCAGGGTGATTGATTTTGTGCAGGAGGGGCTCATTATAAAAAAAGGGGAACTCAACCTGAATTTGTATATGGTTGTTGCGGGAGAACTTATTGTTGAAGATGAGGGGGTATCTCTTGCTGTCCTTAAAAAAGGAGAAATTTGCGGGGAGATGAGCTATCTCGGTGCCGATGTTGCGGTATCGTCGGTGAGAGTGAGAAAACACACCAAGGTGCTGGCCATCGAGGGGAGTGATTTTGGCGAGATCATGGGTGAGAGTACAGCAGTTCAAAATTATATGGCAAAGCTGCTCGCCAGACGACTTCGTAAAACCAATGCCGCAAGAACCCGTGATTTTGAATCTTGTATGAGTGGGCGGATTGACCAAATTGCTCCGGCAGAGCTGTTGCAGATTTTTCATATGCATCAGAAAACAGGTGTGCTTTCTCTTGATTTGCCTGATGGGGAGGCACGCATCTCATTTCGAGAGGGCTGTATCATCAATGCCAGATATGGGAAGCATGCGAGTCAGGAGGCAATCTTTTCCCTGCTCGCTGAAAAAAAAGGAGTTTACCGGTTTACAACGGGCCTATCCGCCAGTGAGATGAAGGCTGCAGAAATCGGTGATTTTATGATGCTCCTCATGGAAGGGGTAAAGCGGGTAGATGAGGAGCACGGCGAGGAATAAAAAAGTTTTATTTCCCGGCCTTGATGCGTTTGTTACCGTTTAAAAGGCTTGAGATCCAGGATTTCCATGAAACTTGATACATGAAAAGTAGTGTGGAGCTGTCGATTTTTAAAGGCAATGAGGTCCACCTGACAGGCTTTTGCCTGTTGTTCATCAAATATCGAATCTCCGATAAAGATCGCCTCCGATGGGGAGCATTTGAAATGGTCGAGTATTTCAAGTAGACCATCAGGGGCCGGTTTCGGATTTTTGACGGTGAGTGCGGTCACGACTTTATCAAAATAGGATTCCAGCTTATGCTCATGCAGAAGTGGAATCATGGTGTCGGAGCGGTTCGTCGAGATGGCGAGTTTAAACGATGGTCGCACATACTCTAGAAATTCAATAAGATCTGGTTCCATCTTCATGTACTGTAAAAATGGTCCATAGCCTATCTTCGCCTGATATTGACGGATATGTTCAATCGGTATATTCGGCGCTTTTCCGAAGATATGTTTTATGGAATCTGCCACACTGCTCATGTGCACGAACTCAATCTCCTGCTCATTCATTGGGGTAAGCGAGAAATGTTCCAAGAGGTGATTGTAATAATTAATGTTTGCCTCTTTAGAGTCAAACATGACTCCATCACAATCAAATACAATGAGCTTTAACATAGTTTTCCCTGGACAGCCAAAGATGTTGTATGGCTTTTTTTTGAAGTAATTTCAGGTGGCTTATTTGAACGGAGAAAAGAGAAGTTGTTTTACCCATGCAATACTTTGTTCGAGTAAGTATTCGTCATCGGAAAGCTTGACCGCCATAATCTCTTCTGCTGAGGATAAATTGATGGCACCATCAACGACCATCTCACGAAACCGATCAAGGTCATAGAGAGCCAAGGTAAATAATTCTATCTGTTTTTTTGATGGGATAAAACCTTTGCCTATCGAATCGTGAAGGAAGATACCAGCCATCAGATCATTGAATCGATTGTAGCTGTGCAGTTCCTGGTCCGCTGTGTATTCGATGGGTGACTGTTGGGTTTTTTCAAAAAAACCCCGGCAGTGTTCTTCCTGCACAATGACGAACTGTTCCTTGAGGCTTCCGTCGCTTTGTTTTTGCACAGCCCTTCCAAGAGGATAGGTTCGGCATGCTGCGGGTCGATCCTTGTAGACAGTACAGCCGTCAGCTGAAACAAAAACACAGCTGGCCCGACCATCATCAATCATGGTGAGATAGAATCGGGGAAAGGGTTCTGCTGGCTCCTGTTCCATAATAACAAACTGGTCCAGAAGTTCAGTAGAACTCTTGCCCGTGGATTTCCTGAGACGTAAAAGGTCATAGGGGCTGAGTGCCAGCTCAAGCATTCTGCAGCACTCAGTGAAACAGGAGACCCCTTTGTGACAGGAAAAGACAAAGGGCTCTTCTGCCTGAATATTCCTTGTGCTAACTGCTAGCGGCGTATCATCGATCATAGTATTTTTCTTATGCAGTTTTTTTTGCCCACATGGTGAGAAGTGGACTTGCTATGAAGATAGATGAATAGGTTCCTACGATGACTCCTGCCAGTAGTGCGAAAGCAAAGTCATGGATAACTGTTCCACCAAGAAAATATAGGGCGAAAAGGACTATCGCGGTTGTGAGGGACGTCACAATGGTTCGACTGATGACCTGATTGATACTGTTGTTAATGGTGTCTTTCAGAGAGGTGCTGTCGGGTTTGTTCAGATTTTCACGTATTCTGTCGAAGACGACAACGGAGTCATTGAGTGAATATCCGGCGAGGGTGAGCAGTGCTGTTACAATGAGAAGGCTGATCTCAATGTCGAGCAGATAGCAGAGCCCCAGGACCACCAGTACATCATGGAAGGTCGCAGCAGCCGCTGCCAGTCCAAATCTTAAATCAAAACGGAATGCAAGATAGATGATGACTCCGGCAAGAGATATAAGAATTGCCTCGATGGCCTTATTGCGCATCTCACCACTTACCGAGGAACCGATTTCCGATTGACTTTCGAGACTAAACTCGTTGTTTGGCATTTCTGTAGAGAGAATAGCTTCTACTTTTTCTCCGAGATTGCTGACAATCTCTTCTGACTTTTTGATTTTTACAATGAGACGCTGCTCGTTTTCCACCCGTTGCAGGTTGACCTCTTTCATTCCCTGAGCCTGAAAGGCCTCCCGAACCTCGGCCATGGTAAACTGTTCTTTCGCTTGATATTGAAGAAGTGATCCTCCGGAAAAATCAACACCGAGGTTACCTTCTCCACGGGTGATCTGAATAAAAGCAATGAGGCCAATACCTACCAGAACCCCTGATATGGTGTAGGTTATATTTTTTATTTTGAGATAATCGATATTAGGCTTTTTGGCAAATTGCATGAAGTTAAGTTTCTTCATGGGCTTTCTCGAATTGATCAGATCAAATACCAGGCGGCTGAAAAAGAGAGCAGCAAAAAGGTTGAAAATGATACCAAGAGAGAGAGTGACGGCAAACCCTTTAATTGGACCGGTTCCAAACATAAAGAGTGCAAGAGCGGTAATCAGGGTCGTTACCTGAGAGTCGACGATGGTGAGAAAGGCCTTGCCGAATCCTCCTTCTATACTGGAACGCACTGATTTACCTAAGACATACTCTTCACGCATTCTTTCAAAAATCAGAACGTTGGCGTCAACCGCCATACCAATGGAGAGGATGATACCTGCAATCCCTGGAAGGGTAAGTGTTGCATTGAGGATAGCCAGACCGGAAAAGAGCAGGAGTATATTGAGAATTAATGCAGTGTTTGCAATAATGCCTGAGAGCCTGTAGTAAATCATCATAAAGCCGAGGACGATGAGCGCTCCAAAAACACCTGAAGAGAGACCTTTATTGATGGAATCCTTTCCAAGGCTGGCCCCAACGGTCATATTCTGAATGATATCAACAGGTGCTGGCAGTGCGCCCACACGCAATACAATAGCTAGGTCCGCAGCATCTTCATGGGTGAAACTGCCACTAATCTGTGCCGATCCTCCAAGGATTCTTTCTCTGATTACAGGTGCTGAGCGCACGACATCATCAAGCACGATTGCCATCCTGCGGCCAACGTTCTTTTCCGTGATATGGGCAAAGACCTTACCACCACGGCTGGTCATGTCCAGGCTGACATATGGCTCATTAAAGTTACCGCCTATACGGACCTGGGCATCTTTTACCATGTCACCCGTCATCAGCACCTTGTTTTCGAGCAGCAGTGGGATCAGGGTTTCCTGGTTGGTTTGTTTGTCGATTTCTTTCTCAAAATAAACAGAGGTGTTCTCGGGAAGCTGCCCTGCAAGTGCACGGTTGAGTTTGAGCATTGATTCGCCGTCGTGCCATTGTTTGTTGTTTTGGGCAGTGGCGATGAGTTCTCTCAGATTTATGCCTGCAGCTTCAGCCACGACTTTAAATTCAAGTTGTGCAGTGTCTCCGAGCAACTTCATTGCTCTTTTGGGGTCTTTTACACCAGGCAGCTGGATGACAATTTCGTCCGCCCCTTGACGGATGATAACAGGTTCAGCGACACCGAATTGATCGATTCTGTTTCTCAGTATTTCAAGGGACTGTTCAACCGCATTGGTTTTGATATAATCAATTTTCTCTTGTTTGAGATTAAGGAAAATCCGGGGAAAAGTCCCTTCCTTATCTTCAACCCGGACATCAAGATCGGGGAAATCTTCAGAGACAAGCGTCTGAACCTTATCAATAGCACTGGTATTTGGCAGGGTGAAGATAATGGTGTCTTTGACCGTGGAAGATGTACGTACAGCACTTATAGATTGCTCGGCGAGGGTGTCTTTGAGGTCTGCTGCAGCAAATTCAAGGGTGTTTTCTTCCGCTTTCTGCAGGTTCACCTTCAAAACCAGGTGCATTCCACCCTGGAGATCAAGACCGAGACGCAGCCCCTCCGGCGCCATATAGTTTTTCCACCAACTGGGAGTTCCTGAGTAAAAAGAAGGAACAACAGTCATTATGGCCAGTAGGATGACGGAAATGAGAAAGGCGAGTTTGAGTTTAAGTGATGTATTCATTGAAATCCCTGAAGTTATCTATATCTAGAACCGGTAATTGTCTGATGACTGAGAAATTGATGTCAAACTTTGCGATTATACCCCAATGCCTGAATCTTGCAAGGCCATCACGGTTAAAATCGGCAAATACGCGGCAATAAATGAATGATGCCCTGAGGTAAGGCTTATAAACGATTGATTGCCTCGGCCATGCAGGCAGCACCAAAGCCGTTATCAATGTTGACGACGGCAACACCGGGTGCGCAACTGTTAAGCATGCCAAGAAGTGCTGCGATACCGCCAAAGCTTGCGCCATAACCAATGGAGGTGGGAACGGCGATAACGGGTGAGGTTATGAGTCCTGCGATAACACTGGGAAGCGCACCCTCCATTCCTGCCACGACAATAATGGTAGAGGCTTCGAGAAGTCGGTTTCTGTGCTGAAGGAGCCGATGTAGTCCAGCGACCCCGACATCGTAGAGTTTTTCAACAGGGTGACCAAGGGTCTTGAGGGTGAGTCTGGCTTCTTCTGCAACGGGTATGTCAGAGGTGCCGGCTGATACTATGAGAGTCTTACCCCGATATTTTTCAGGGGATAGCGCAAGCGGTGAACCAGATATAACCTGACAGTCCGGTCTATATTCCAGCTCAGGGAGGGCCTCAAGGACAACTGCGGCCTTGGCTGAACTCACGCGGGTGGCCAGGACCGGCCCTTTTTGCCGTAACATTGTTTTTGCGATGAGGATAATCTGTTCTGCTGTTTTTGAGGCGCCATATATGACTTCAGGGATTCCTGTTCGTTGGAGTCGCTGGTGGTCAATGCAGGCATCCGTGATTGTTTCAGCATGCTGATTGGCCAATTGCTGAACGGCATCTTCAATCGAACAATCGGAGCTTTTAACCTTTGTGAGGAGGGACGCAAGTTCTTCGGGGGTCATTGATATACAGAATGTATGAATTATGTGAAAGAGGACCTGCTTCTGCAAGCATAAAAAACAGCACCGCTGTTTAACTCAGATAAACAGCGGTGCATGCATTTAACGCTGAGTTGGATCTACAGTGGTGTTTTCAGCGTCATCTCTACCAAATAATGTCCAGTCTGGCAGATTTACCTTTGGAAACCAGGATGTGAGTCTTGATCGCGGAGGGTCACCTGCTTCAATGCGGGCAAGGAGGTCTTTTGCCTGAGACGCTACCAAGGAATCGGGGTAGGCACTAAGAAGGTAATTAATGCGCACCTTTGCCTCGTCGTATTTTGCAGTTCTTGTGTAATACTGAATCACGACAAACTCGTGGTTTGCGAGAAACTCAGTGGCATTCTCAATCCGCGATTTTGCTTCCTCTGTGTAGGGAGTGTTTGGGTAGGCTTTTAGGAGCTGGCGAAAAAGTGCTATCGATTTTTCAGCTCCGGTTGTGTCCCTGTCCACACGGTCAATCTGCTTGTAATTGCACATTGCCTTTTGGAACATGACATAGGGAATGCTCTCGTTTGTAGGATGCCTGTTTTCAAACTCTTCATAGAGAAGAAGTGCCTCTGCATATCGGCCGAGATAATAGCTGCAATCGGCTGCTTTCAGCTCAGCAAGTGTTGCTTCCTTGCTGAAAGGGAATTTGTTGAGAATCTCCTCAAAAAATTCTATGGCTGTAAAGTATTTTCCCACCTCGTAATCAGCCATTCCCTGTTCTATGAGTTTTTTGGCCGGAAGATTAATGTCGCGGCTTTGTATCTCGTTACCGTCTTCATCAATGGAGGTAAAGTTGAACGTTTCTTTCAATGATGCACATCCCCCCTGAAGAATGAGAGCGGAAATGACACAGAAAACGGCCATTGCTTTGCGTGATAAAGAGTATCTCAATTGCATCATTGACCTGTTTAGACGAGGTTTATTTAGAACTTTGTAAATACGCTTCCGCTGACAATACCGCCACCGCTGCTTCGCCTGCGGCATTTACGATCTGGCGTACAGCTTTGCTGCAGATATCCCCTGCCGCCATTACTCCAGGAATGCAGGTGCGGGACTCCGTGTCTATAGGGATAAAACCCCATTTATCTGCGTTGAGTTTTTCAAGAGGTAGTGCGTCGCTGTTGGGAGTAACACCAATAAGCACAAAAACACCTTCTACTTCAAGCGTTGAGGTCGTCCCGTCTTTTTTCAGGAGCTGTAAGCGTTCTACTCCATTTTCACCTTCAATAGATGTAACGGTCGTATCCCAGATGAATTCGATTTTTTCATTGGCAAAAGCAATTTCCTGAACAATTTTTGTGGCACGAAGTTCGTCGCGTCTGTGAATAACGCTCACTTTGCTTGCAAATTTTGTCAGGTATTCAGCCTCCTGGACAGCAGTGTTACCTCCACCGATAACGGCAACGTGCATATTTCGATAAAAAGGTGCATCGCAGGTGCCGCAATAGGAGACACCTTTGCCACGCAGTTCCTGTTCTCCGGGAACATTGATAGTGTTGGCACTTGCTCCGGTACAAATAATCAGCGCACCACAACTCACCTGACTGCCATCGTCAAGAAAGAGGATTTTTTTATCTTGCTGGTCGAGATCCATTTTAGTGACGCAGGCAGTTTCTATGTTTAGATCAAAACGTTGAGCATGTTTGGTCATGTTCTCGATGAGGTCAAAACCGGACAGGCCTTCAGGAAATCCTGGATAATTGTCTACCCAGTCGGTAAGCAGAACCTGACCGCCGGGGGCGCCTTTCTCAATGAGTACATGGTCTAATCGCGCGCGTGCTGCATAGAGACCTGCCGACAAACCAGCGGGTCCTCCGCCGAGGATGATAAGCTCGTAATGTTCTTTCATTTTGTGTCAGTCGAGTTGTAACGAATAAAAAAGGCTGTACTTCACTCCGAGTTACTACAGAGCAAAAAGCACAGCCTAGACGTCTTAGTTAGCTTTTTCAATCAAGGCGACGAGCTGGGATTTTCCAACAGAGCCAGTGATCTGGTCAACAACCTCACCACTTTTGAAAAGAATAAGTGTGGGGATAGCACGAATGCCAAATTTACCTGGAGTTTCAGGGTTGTCATCAACGTTCATCTTGGCAATGGTAACTTTTCCATCATACTCATTGGCAAGATCCTCAATGACTGGTCCGATTGCTTTGCATGGCCCACACCACGGTGCCCAAAAATCCACTAATGTGGGTTGGTCGGATTGAATGGTGCTATCAAATTCTGCATCGGTTAATTGCAGGACTTTATCATTTGCCATTATTTACTCCTTTCATGCGAGATTTGTTTGGTATGAATTTGATGGTGAATACGTTTCCAACAGGTAGATACGCATCACCTACTTTACCTTCTGACCAATAAGCTGACAAGCACAAAACTGCGATTGTCTTGGGCAAAATGGCAGAACTTACGCGAATTCGTACATTGTGCATCATAAAAAAAAAATCAAGGGTCTCTGTTTGACAGAAAATCCTCGTCCGTGCTATATTAACCGTTTGCTCAATCACATCTAATATCTCTCTTTTGCCGTGTCATAAGATAGAGTTACAAACGAGATCAGCTGCGGCTGATATTTAGGAGAAAGTAATGAACTATACAAAATCTGTCCAGCTGTTTTCCAAGGCCAAACAAGTAATTCCTGGTGGGGTAAACAGCCCGGTACGTGCCTGCAAGTCAGTTGGCTGTGATCCTGTTTTCATCAAAAAGGCTCAAGGCGCAACACTCACTGACGCGGATGATAATACTTATATTGATTTTGTCAGTTCCTGGGGTCCGATGATTGTCGGCCATGCACATCCTGATGTTGTAGGAGCTATCCAGAAGACTGCCGTGTCTGGGACGAGCTTTGGGGCTCCGACACCCCTTGAAATCGATTTGGCAGAAATGGTGGTGGAGGCTGTTCCTTCAGTCGAAAAGGTCCGTTTTGTTAATTCCGGAACTGAAGCTACCATGAGTGCGGTTCGTCTGGCCAGGGGATATACCGGAAAAAAAATAGTTGTGAAATTTGATGGGTGCTACCATGGTCATGCCGATTCCTTTCTGGTCAAGGCTGGTTCAGGGCTTATAACTCTTGGAATTCCCGGTAGCCCGGGTGTACCAGATGATATTGTAAAAAATACAGTTTCCATTCCATATAATAATGTGGAGGTCCTCGAAAAGACCCTCCGTGATGAAACCTTGGATATTGCCTGCGTTATAGTGGAACCGGTGGCGGGTAATATGGGTTGTGTTCCCCCGGCTCCTGGTTTTTTACAGACTTTACGACGTCTTACCAGTGAGCTTGGTATCATTTTGATCTTCGATGAGGTAATTACCGGATTTCGTTTGAGTTATGGTGGTGCGCAGCATTATTTTAATATAACTCCCGATCTCACCTGTCTTGGGAAAATCATCGGCGGCGGTTTGCCGGTGGGGGCTTATGGTGGAAAGGCTGAGATTATGGACTGTGTGGCGCCCGATGGGCCCGTCTATCAGGCGGGTACTCTTGCTGGAAATCCACTGGCCATGGCGGCAGGTATTGCAACTTTGAAGCTTCTGCAGCGGTCTGGGTTTTATAAGGAGCTGGAGGAAAAATCTGATAAATTTAGTGATATGCTGCGTGGGGTTGCTGATAGAACAGGTATTCCTGTTCAGCTGAACCGGGTTGGCAGTTTGATGACAGGATTTTTTTGTTCCACTCCTGTCACAGATTTTGATTCGGCGATGCTTGCAGATGCCTCACGATATGCCGTACATTATCGTCAAATGCTTGGGCAGGGGATTTATCTTGCTCCCTCGCAATTTGAAGTCGCTTTTATAAGTGATGCCCTGACGGAAAAAGACCTTGAGCTGACAGCGAAAATGACTGAATGGTCATTCAAAAAAATGCTCGAAAAGTGAAAAAATATTGACTATAGTAGGGAGTCGTGCTATCAAACTCCGTTATATTGTATAGATTGTTGTACCTAAGACGCAGGTGGGGCAAATGTCGGGTGTTAAAAAAGAATTTGTTCAACTGCTTGCCAACTATGGGCACATCGGTTTTACCTTTGCGGCTGCAATAATGATTGGATTGGCTGGTGGTATTTATCTCGACCAGAAAGTTTTTGATGGCCGGACAGCTCCATGGTTTACCTTCATTGGTCTGGCGTTTGGTATTGCAGCGGCCTACAAGTCTCTGTTGGAGGTGCTTTGGCGCAACAAAGACAAAGATGAGAAGAAAGACCAGGATAAGTAGAGGGAAGTTTGACTGAAGGCTCGTTGTCTCTTGAAAAAATGCAGGTTGTTGGTGCGTGTATTCTCGCAGTAATGATCCTTGTGGCAGCGATGTTTGTTTCCCTTTGGTTTGCCTGGTCTGTTTTGGTCGGGGGGATTATCTCGATGTGTAGTTTCTGGATTGCAAATAAAGGCATCCTCAAACTTGTTGAGACAGTAACTTCTCTTGGGTCTCCCGAGGATCAGAAGGCAAAGAGCCAGCAGGAACAACGAGGCTATCTGCTCAAATTCTGGCTACGAATTATAATTATAGGTATTGTCCTGACAGTTCTTATTAAGGGGCAGATGGTCAATATCTTTGGCTTGATTTTAGGTTTGTCAACGGTGGTACTCACAGTCACCTTAATCTCGGTTCAGGTGGCCTGGGACTACTTCTTCAGAGGGAGGTAAAAGGCGTTATGGAACATCCGATACTATTTATTTCAATTATTCTTGAGAAAATGGGGTTGCCAGTCCCCCATGGACCGGTCGGGCATTCGTTGCTCGAGCAGTTGTGCGCGCCATATATGACGTACACCTGGCTTGTAATGGCATTTCTGTTTTTTGTAGCCAAGCTTACCCTCGGAGATCTGGAAATGGTTCCAGGTAAAGGGCAGAATTTCTGGGAACTGGTTATCGGCGGTATGGATGATTTTTTTGCCGACAACATGGGAAGGGAAATGACTGACAAGTTCTTTCCAATGATTGCAACTTTTGCGCTGTATATCGCTGTTGCCAACCTTATAGGGCTTATCCCCGGATTTATGTCACCAACCTCAAGCCTCAATACGACGCTTGCTCTTACACTGATTGTCTGGCTCAGCCATCATGTTATCGGTTTTAAGGCCCACGG
This sequence comes from Desulforhopalus sp. IMCC35007, assembly GCF_005116575.1. Lineage (GTDB taxonomy): Bacteria > Desulfobacterota > Desulfobulbia > Desulfobulbales > Desulfocapsaceae > Desulforhopalus_A. Next base: position 127,859 of record NZ_SWCN01000001.1, read on the forward strand.
TCTTGGTTATTACAAGCACTTTATGGGACCTGTCTGGTGGCTGGTACCCCTTCTCCTGCCTATTGAGATTATCAGTAACTTTGCCCGACTGCTTTCACTCTCTATCCGTCTTTTCGGAAACATCATGGCAAAAGAGACCCTTCTGGCAATTCTTTTTATGCTCGCCGGTGGTTTTTTCGCTCCACTGCCAATCATGATTCTCGGAGTACTTGTATCGGTTGTTCAGGCAATGGTTTTTGTTTTGCTTACCGTGGTTTATTTTTCACAGGCACAAGAACACGCGCATTAATACAGAGGTGGTGGCACCAAGCGGTGAGCACCGTCTCTTGTTTATAGTTTAGTAGTTTCGAAATTAGGAAGAAGGCCAAACTCAAAACATTTTTAAGGAGAAAACAATGGAAGGAAATCTTCAGTTAGCTTTGATTTGTGTAGGTGCAGCACTTTCAATCGGTCTTGCAGGTCTAGGCGCAGGTATTGGTATTGGTTCTGTTGGTAACGGTGCATGTCAGGGTCTTGCTCGTAACCCAGAAGTTCAGCCAAAACTCATGGTTTTCATGATTCTTGGTATGGCACTTGCTGAGTCTGTTGCTATTTACGGACTGGTAATCTCTTTGATTCTTCTCTACGCTAATCCACTGCTTGGGTAAGAATGTATTAGGTGATACGATCGCCATTTGATCGTTAAAAGGGACTGCGGATTTGCCGCAGTCCCTTTTTCCGTTTTCAGCCTATATCTCTTCATTTGTTGATGTTAAAAGGTCATTTACTATGAACACAGAAGCTGATCCTGATATCGTTATTTATCCGCGAAAAAATAAAAATGAAAAGGATATTCCAGAAGAGGGGATACTTTTTGTCAACCCTACCGAAGCCTCTATTGAACTGAACAAATGGCAGGAAAAGGGCGCAGAGCAGAGATTCTTATTCAATTCCTCGCTGTATGTGCAGGAAGGTGAAAAATTTATTTGCGGTCCGGCGATAGGTGCCCCCATGGCCGCACTTACCCTTGAAAAACTCATTGCTTTAGGGGCCAAAAAGATTATCCTCTTCGGCTGGTGTGGAGCTCTCTCAAGACAACTGCAGGTGGGCGATATTCTGGTGCCGCATCTGGCTTTATCTGGTGAAGGAACTTCAAGGTACTATGAACTCGCAGGTAGTCCAGCAGGCCCCGATGAGGTGCTACGGTCAAAAATAACAATGCTTTTGAACAAAAATGGTCTGGAAGTTCATGATGGCTGTGTCTGGTCAACGGATGCCGTATATCGTGAAAAACGAAGCTTTTTGACTATCTTGCATAAAGAACAGGGCGTTGACGCCATAGATATGGAGTTTTCCGCTTTATGCAGTGTTGCTCGTTTTAGGGGTGTGAGTTTCGCAGCTGTCCTCGTTGTTTCAGATGAGATCTGGGGTGGTTCCTGGAGACCCGGTTTTTCCAGTAAGGTATTTAAAAAGAGAACGGCTGATGCTCGTCAGCTGTTAATTAATAATATAATTGGCAGGTAGGAGAAATAATGGCAGGTAGTTTTCATCTAATTAGTCTGGGCTGTGCAAAAAATTTAGTGGATTCCGAGGTGATGCTTGGGGCTCTGGCGGCTTGTAGGTATGAACTTGAAAATGAGATTGAACAGGCTGATTTTTTGATTGTTAACACCTGTGGATTTATTCAACCGGCGGTCGAAGAGGCTATTGCGGAAATTCTTGAGTTAGTTGCTCTCAAAGAACAGTTTCCCACAAAAAAAATTGTGGTCGTTGGCTGTCTCGTCCAACGATATGGCAAGAGTCTTGCCACAGAATTGCCGGAAGTTGACCTCTTCATCGGTACCGAAGGGCCTGCACGTATCGGCAAACTCCTTGATGCTTTGGTCAAAGATGATGAAATGGAAAAAGTAGTCCTCCCGGAGAGGTATCTCATGGACAGCAACAGTCCAAGGATTCTGTCAACCCCGCGTTATCGCGCCTGGTTGAAGATTACAGAAGGGTGTAATAATAGATGCTCCTACTGCATGATACCAAGTATCAGGGGAAAGTTAAGAAGTAGAAGAGGGGGTGATCTTATCGCGGAGGCTGTGCATCTGGAAAAAATGGGGGTAAAGGAACTCTCCCTTATTGCCCAGGACAGTACTGCCTATGGGAATGATCTTGGCAAAAGCGACAGTCTTGAAAATCTCATGAATGGACTTCTCAGCTCGACCTCGATTCCCTGGTTTCGACTGCTGTATCTGTATCCGACTGGTGTCACCGACAGGTTACTTGACCTGATTGCCGAGAATGAGCGGATTGTGCCGTATCTTGATATTCCCTTCCAGCATGTGAACGATCGTGTTCTGGGATTGATGAATCGTCCCTATGGCCATGATTTTCTCGTCCGCCTTGTGGAAAAGATACGGGCGAAAATCCCAAATATTGCACTCCGTACTACCTTTCTTGTCGGTTTTCCCGGTGAAACTGAGGCTGAGTTTTTGCAAATAGAGAAATTTTTACAGGAGATACAGCTCGACCATGTTGGTGTTTTTCCCTATACCAACGAAGAGGGTGCGCCATCAGAAAATTTTACAGGTCAATTAGACGATGCTGAGAAAATCAGAAGAATGGAACATCTCCTTCAGATTCAGGCGCCTCTCTCCCAGGCCCTGCAGCAAAAATATATAGGCCAGGTGCTTCCGGTTCTTGTTGAAGGGGTATCCTCAGAAACTGACCTGCTGCTTGAAGGCAGGACGATGTATCAGGCCCCGGAGGTAGATGGCCGCGTCTATATAAATGATGGTATGGCTCAATCTGGAGATATCGTGCAGGTGGAGATCACGGATGCTCAGATCTACGATTTGGTTGGAGGTATTGTTGTCTAGGCAAAGAACAATAACACCAGATGTTGTAAATAAGAGAAGGTCCATCTGGTGTTGTATGTGTTGAAGGCTGTTACTTCCCCTTGTTAACCTTTTCCCTGAGGTCTTTTCCAACCTTGAAAAAAGGCAGTTTTTTAGGTTTTACCTGAATTTTTTTGCCTGTTTTTGGGTTTCGGCCTTCGTATGAATCATATTCTTTGATAACAAAACTGCCAAAGCCTCGAATCTCGATACTCTCACCATTTGCCAGGGCTTCTGTCATGGTATCGATTACCGTGTTGGCAATTGCAGCGGCCTCTCGGTGAGGAACATTAATATCTTGCGCCAATGCCTCGATGAGTTCTGATTTGTTCATACGTTAACTCCTGTTTCCGAAAATCAAATTAAGGGCTTATGCGTTTGCATTTCTCTAATAAAGTTACGTGAGTAGTCAATGAAACATCGGTCTTAGCTGGTGGTCCAGGGTGATAACATGCTGTAATTACAACAAAATACCGCGCCTTCTGTGATCAGTCAAACCTTGTCTGAACCCCTAACTATTTAGATTTAATCAGCTATTTTTGGATTTGTAAAGCAAATTTTACAAAAAGATACGATTTATGTCTGCGCTGCTCAATAACCTGTACTTACCAATACCGAGTTTGCCCAGACGGAGTTTTCCATAGGCGGTGCGTTTGAGTGCAATTACAGGGTGACCAATATGGGCAAACATTTTCTTCACCTGATGTTTTCTACCTTCATGGATGACAATTTCCACCAAAGTGTTGCCCCCTTTCTTTGCCAGGCGCCTGAGCCGGGCAGGTGAAGTCATTTTTCCTTCAATCATGACGCCCTTTTCCAAACGTTGAAGTGCGGAATCATTTGGATTGCCACGGACAAGCGCTTCATAGGTTTTGTCAGTAATGTGGCTGGGGTGTTGGATTTTTTGGGCCAGGTTGCCATCGTTGGTGAGGAGCAGGGCTCCTTCGGTATCAAAATCAAGTCTGCCGACGGGGAAAAGGCGCAATGGGCAGTCTGTGATAAGAGCGGTGACTATGGGACGCCCCTGAGGATCTTTTAAGGTGGTGACATAACCTCTGGGTTTGTTAAGTAAATAATAGACAGGGGGTTCCTTTTCGGCAACAACCTTGCCTTTAAAACTGACCTCTGAAATGCCTGGTACCACAGTAACACCCATTTCATGGATGATAACGCCGTCTACGGTTACGTCACCTTGCTGTATATATTCCTCCGCTTTGCGTCTTGAGCAGATACCACATTGGGCGAGAAATTTTTGCAGGCGTATTTTGTCAGACATTATTTGTATCCTGAAATGGGCATGGGGGCTATGAGCGATAACGTGCCGGTATAATTTTTGAGTATATAGAATCCACCCGGTCCTTGGTCTTTTTGTCCACTTCAAGGATATCGGTGTACCATGGTTTCATCCGGCAATCGATGGCGATTGGAGGCTCGAGTCCCACATGAAACCGGTGTACTGCGGCGGACCTGCCGTGGATATCTGCTGCCGGTTCAAAACGGGTAAAAAACGTCCAGAGAAATTCCTGCATTGATACGGTCGCAGCCTCAGAATTATCCACGAGCAATATGACAGGCCAAAGGCTTAGATCCTGATGTTCGGCGAGTTTTTTGGCAAGATCGGGAGTGTCCGTGTAGTCTGTACCCTGAACGACCAGCGTGCCAGGGAGAAACACCTTTGGGTTGATGCAGTTTGCAGGTAAACTGCCGGTGAACTCACGGGGGAGTTCACGCCTTTTGTCCTTACCAAGACCCATGAGCATTGCTTTTGACCCTTTGTTCACTGAAGGGCCGGTGTAGTCAAGGGTATCCTGGGAGACATTGGCAAAAACAAAGAGATCCTGATTCCATTGGACACGTTCGAGGGTATGGGTCCAGAGCGTGCCGAAATCGGTGATGTCGATATCGCCATCTGATAATATCAGAAATTTGGTCAGCGAGAGTTGCCCCTCGCCTAGAACCCTTAGCCCGCAGGCAAAGGCCTCACGTGGATATCTATTGGACACCTTAGCCGCAGCAAGGCAATGAAAACCTGCTTCGCCGAAGGTTTTTAAGGCTTTAACGCCTTTCATGACGAGAGGGAAGAGCGGCGATAAAAGATCCTGGAGATAGTCGCCAATGAAATAATCTTCCTGTTTAGGCCGACCCACGACTGTTGCCGGATAAATGGCGTCTTTGCGGTGATACAGGTGGCTGACCTGAAAGACAGGGTAGTCGTGCTCAAGAGAGTCGTAACCATAATGGTCACCAAAGGGGCCTTCCGGGTGACGGATATGCGGAGGAACATGTCCCTTGATGGCAAATTCCGCCTGGGCTACAAGACGGTGGCCTCCCCTAGGGTCCTTCGTCATCTGAAGTTTATCTCCTATCAGAAGCGAGGTGAGCATGAGCTCAGGGAGGTCTTCTGGAAGTGGGGCAATGGCTGAGAGCATCAGGGCAGGTGGTCCACCAATGAAAAGGGTAAGCGGCAGGGATTGATTCAGTTTTTCGGCCTCGTGGTAGTGGTAGCCGCCGCCTTTATGGATCTGCCAATGGATACCGGTTGTTGTATCACTATGTTGCTGGATTCTATACATTCCAAGATTGTGGCCTTTGCCTGCGGGGTGTTCTGTGTATACCAGGGGAAGGGTGACGAAAGGCCCCCCGTCGCTATGCCAGGAGGTAAGCATTGGTAGTGAACTGAGCCGCGCTGGGATCTGGCAATTTTCGAGGATAGGGGCGTCCTTGCTTTCTTTCAGGCCGATTTTCAACCCGTCGATAAACAGTTGTTTATTTTCCCAAAGCTTGCCAAAGGAAAGGGGCATGATTGATTCGGCGAGACGAACAACGTCTTTGACAAACTGTTGGGGTTTGTTGCCAAAAGCAAGTTCAAGTCTCTTGTTCGTTCCAAAAATATTGGTTGTTACTGGAAATTGAGAACCTTTTACCCTTGTAAATAACAGCGCAGGGCCTCCATTGGCAATAACGCGTCTATGAATTTCAGCTATTTCAAGATAAGGATCCACCTCCTCGTCTATAATAAGGAGCTGATCCTCTTTTTGAAGGAGGTCGAGATAGGATCGTAAATCATTTAACTTTGGGGAGACCATTTTCTACTCCTTATTATCGTGGTCATGGTGGTGATGATCGTTGAGGAACAGGCGATGGTACTCATTTTCACTGAAATGTTTGCGAATAAGGGCCATGACGTGATCGACGAGTGCGATGGTTTCTTCCTCCGAGACCCGTGTCGAGAGTTCCCGGGCAAATTCAGCTCGACCACAAAGTTGTAGAAAAGTAGAAAGAGACTGTTGATCCAATTCCTCTGTCAGACCAAAGCATATTTTGGAGGCGTCAAGTTTCATAGTAATCCAAGGATGGTTGCGTTAACACGCTGTGTCCGGAATATATTTCCAGTGAAGTGACCGTGTACGTGGCCCGTCATATTCACAGAAAAAGATTCGTTGCCAGGTTCCAAGTACGAGCTCTCTGCCTTCCACCTGAACCATAAGGGAGCTGCCTGTCATGAGGGTCATGATATGGGCTGGAGAGTTCCCCTCTGCGTGACGATATCTAAGCTGCGGGACGATATGGGATAGAGCCGTGATGATATCTTTTTGGACATCGTGATCCGCTCCTTCATTGATTGTAAGTCCGGCGGTGGTGTGAGGATTAAAAAGGTAGAGTACCCCAGAAACTGTAGAGCATTGCGACAGGACAGCAGCTATCTGCGTTGTAATATCCTGAAGCTCCCTTTGGCTCGATGTCTTGATTTTTAGTGAACCCTTATTCATTTTTAAGCTCTAGTTTTTGTGCGTGAATATCTTGATTTTCAGACCGTTGTAAGTCGTGTCGGAGAGGCTATCGCTGTGGAAAAAACAATATAGGGCCTTTTTAATTCTCCGTCAATCATTTGGGTTCAATGGTGGAATTTGGACTGTTTGAAACGGATCATTTACAACAAGAAGTTGAAAGTCTGAAAGAGCGATGGTATATGAAACATAAATATATTTACAATAAAATTAATTATTCTAATATGTTACCTTTTGAGCTGACTGGCTGGTGACGAACTTGACAACCTGAAATTTACATATACTATATGAAACTTAGAGCATTGATGGAAAATTAAGCACTTTCTGATGGTGCGCTGATGTTTAGTGCCATTGAATTGGTTTATTCATTTGATCTGGTAGAACTCGTAGGATAGAAGATGGTGGCAGAAAAAAGTCCCGTAAAAAAAATTTGGATGCTAAGCCGGGAGTATGGGAGCCTGGCAGGGGCCGGAGGGGTAAAAGATGTTGTTTATCAATTGTCAAAGTCACTTGCTCGCTGGAGTGGCCGATCTGTTCACGTGGTATTGCCCCTATATGGCTTTATGTCCCCGGCAAGTCATGGATTCAAACCGCTCAGGGACCCGGTGCTGCCCGAACAAAAACTGCAATTTGCGGTGGAGATGAATCTTCCTGATGAGCAGGTGCAGGAACAGGTGTCCTTCTATTATGCCAAGCTTGAGAGGGTAAATGTCTATCTCGTGGATGCAGAACGGTTTTTAGAAAAAAAATCCGTTTATACCTACACAAAGAAAGAAGAAGCGGATAAATCCTGGCAGGTTGCGTCTACCGGTCACCACGACTATTTTGCGATGAACCTCCTGTTGCAAAAGAGTGCGCTCGAACTTATGGTGATACTTGGCGAAAAACCGGATGTCATACATTGTCATGACGGTCATACTGCGCTTGCTCCAGCACTGATACGCCAACTTGCCGGTTACAGCGCATTTTTTCGAGGTACAGGGTGTCTGACAACGATACATAACGCCGGATACGGTTACCATCAGGAAATTGCTGATATTCCCTATGCATTATCGATCACCGGTTTGCCTCAGGAGACGATTGCAAACAATCAGCTGGAAAATAAATTTGATCCTCTTTTGGTTGCAGGTGCTTTTGGTCTTTTAAACACGGTAAGTGAAAACTATGCTGCTGAACTGCAAAGTTCAGAACATGACCAGCTGACCGGTTGGCTTGGGCATGAACTGAGAAGGCGGGGGATTTTACTCGAAGGGATTACCAACGGGATTGATCCTGCTGATTTTTGCCCCATGGCTGAGAAAATTCCCCCAAAATACAGGTTTGATCCTTGCGATAAAAGCGATTCACTCAGCGGTAAAAAACGATGTAAGCAGTCCTTTCTCTCAAAGCTCACAGAAGATTCTCCATGGTCGGGGATTGAACAGTTTGGTTTTCTTGATGCGGAGGGTGATGGGCCTCTGTTTACCTTTATTGGCAGGTTGAGCGGGCAAAAGGGCGTTGATATTCTTCTGGAAGTCCTACCTGTATTTCTCAGCCAAAACAGTGGGGTGAAGGTCGCCATACTCGGAAGCGGAGAGGCTGAGATAGAATCCAGTCTTATTCACCTTGCCGGTAAAGAGAGTTTTCCGGGCAGAGTCTGCTATCTTAAGGGATATAATCCCCAGGTTGCAGATGAAGTCTACTGTGCTGGGGATTATTTTGTCATTCCGTCAAGATTTGAACCCTGCGGCTTGACGGATTTTATCGCGCAGCTTTATGGCAATATTCCCATTGTTCATCATGTGGGTGGCCTGGTTAAGGTGGTAGATGGTGAAACAGGTCTGGCCTATGGGGGCTCGGATCCCGGAGAGCTGTTACATGCACTTTCCAGAGCTATGGTGCTGGAAAAAGATCCTTTTCGAAAAAGGTCTATCCAGGAAAATGCGGTTGTAACGATAGAGAAAAAGTATACCTGGTCGAAAGTCATGTATAGTTATCTTGAATTGTATAAGAGAAGTTATGTGAGGCAGTTGGAGAATTTGAACGTATCAGTATAGGGCAGCTGAAATCGTATTGTCTCGCTTGTCTTGATTTTCATCGAAATGGCCTATATTAGAAGGGATTTAATATATTATTGAACAACACTGAAAAAATGTGTTTAAGCAGGTTTTACATCTTATTAACAACCGGTCTGTTGGAAAAATGGCTGGGGATAACAGGCGCTGAAAAAACAGAAGCCTGAACTCTAGGAGGAAAATATGGCAGTTAAAATAGGTATTAATGGTTTTGGTCGAATTGGCAGAAATATTTTCAGAGCGCTGTCAAAGGATCCAGCTTTTGCAGATATTGAAATTGTTGGAATTAATGATCTGACCGATAACGCGACTCTTGCTCACTTATTGAAGTACGACTCTGTCATGGGTGTCTACGATAAAGAAGTGGAGAGTAATGAGAAGGGTATCGTGGTTGATGGCAAACAGATCGCTGTCTCTGCGCACAAAAACCCTGCTGATATTCCATGGGGAGCTTTGGGCGTTGAGTACGTTGCTGAGTGTACCGGCATCTTCCGTGACGCAGAATCTGCCCAGGCGCATATCGATGCAGGGGCCTCGAAGGTTATTATTTCTGCTCCTGCCAAAGGAAGCGTGAAAACCTTTGTCATGGGCGTTAACGAAGACGAATACGATGCAACCGTTCATCATGTTGTCTCCAACGCCTCCTGTACAACAAACTGCCTGGCCCCGTTTGCCAAAGTCATTCTTGATAATTTTGGGATCAAAAGAGGGCTTATGACCACCGTCCATGCTTATACCGGTGACCAGAGACTTCTCGATTTTCCGCATTCTGATCCACGTAGAGCAAGGGCTGCGGCGCTTTCTATGATTCCAACAAAAACAGGCGCTGCCGCCGCTGTTTCTCTGGTGATTCCAGAGCTTAAGGGTAAATTTGACGGACTCGCGGTACGGGTACCTACCCCAACTGTATCCCTTGTTGATGCTGTTATGGAAGTGGAAAGAGAGACGACCGTGGAAGAGGTTAATCTGGCGTTGAAAGCAGCAGCTAGCCGCTATCTCGGTTATACTGAATTGCCATTGGTCTCCATTGACTTCCAGGGGGATCCCCGTTCTTCAATCATTGATGCCCAGTCGACAAAGGTTATCGGTTCAACGGTAAAAGTGATGAGCTGGTATGATAATGAATGGGGTTATTCCAACAGAATGCTCGATCTGATTTTGCACATGGAGGCCAATAAGGCCCTGTAGAATGAAGAAGAGTTACTAGCATTATTTCAGCGTCTTTGGAGAGTACTTCAAAGGCGCTTTTTCGTGTTTTATGTGCAGGTAGGAGGTCTGTTTATATCTTGGGCTTTCCGGCTCTGCAGACAAGCAATCTCAATGGGGATGAAGATGGGTATGGACAACAGGACTGAGAATGCGGCGATTGAGTCGGATGCACTAAAGGCTAATCTTCTTGAGACTGCAGGTCAGGTTGTGATTGACCCTGAGCTGTATTTGCTGCTTGAGGTCGTTGAGCCCTATAAGGGGCTCCACTCCACCCTGGAAAAACTGCTGTACGAGGTTTGTCACCCCTTTCGTAACTGGAAGCTGGTTCTTCCGCAGCTCAGAAGTTTTGTCCTGAAAAATATCAATTATTATCGGATACATCCAAAAGGACCAGAGACATTTGGTCTTTTTGCAGGTTTGTTTGTTGAGGCCCTCCACGACACTGCTCGTAATCCACAATTACTTGCCCAGTCGGTGAGTGCTGTTACGACCTGGCTGGATAAAATTCTGCAGAAATTCAATGTGGAGGATATGCGGCGCTTTGGGCCGGAACTGAGCCGTCTTTTTGATACGCTCAGCGGGTTGCGGGAAAAGGATAAGCCTATCCTGATGCAATTTGTCCAAGGTCAGTATCCTCTGTCAAAGCTGTCCAGGCGACTGTTTTCCCTGGGGCTTGGAAAAGAAGATGGTTTTGATTTCACCGCTTTTGCTCGGTTAATTAAAATAACCCAGGAACTCTGCTATGAGTACTGGCTCCATGAAGATGACCCGCTTCTCTGGTTTCTTGACCGCTGTTCAATTCCTGTTGCTGATTCTAAGTCCACCGAGTTGTTCGCAGCAATTTCCCATAAGGCTTTTCGCGAACACTTGGAGGTTTTGCGCCAGCTTGACATCAAGCATGATCCGACAGGCTGTATCGAGGAAATCCTGAACCTTCCCGATCATATTGAAATAGTCAAATATTACCGGGAAATGCCCAACAAGCTTGTGGCTGCTGAAGAGATATTCTGCAAGCTTGAAAATGACTACGATGTCTCAGTTCATTTTTTCAAAGAAAACAGAAAACTGCTTTTTCTCTTTAAAATCATGGACACGGAGGGGTTGTATCTGATTCATGAAGAGACTCTCCGCGAGGTAAACAGAAGTCTGGTGCAGCTGATCCGCCAGCAGAGTTTTGAAGAAATTGAAGAATTCCTGCTTACTACCTTCAAATTGCTTAAAGCCAATGTACAAAAATATCCGCACACATCCCTGCAGTGTATCCAGGTTCTTGGAGGTGAGGTTTTTGATCGTGGAAACAGCAGGATGGTCGAGGCGTTCCTTTGGGGTGTTGTGCGCTTTGGCTTTCAGCATGCCAGCGTGGTAGGGGTTGATGAAAACTGGCAACCTCTTGCAAATCCAGCCCATCTGGCCAATATCAGGGTCTGGCTGCATCTAATCATGCGTGAGCCGAAGTGGTGTTCTACGCTCTTTTCGGCGCTTATTATCCACCTGAAACTTTCCGGTACCTGCATAAAAGATACCGATCTCTTTCAGCGTGATATTACCCAGCTGCTCAATCATCCTATTGAACCTATCTATAACCTCTCCAAACAGTTTACGAAATTGATGCCGGTTTTTTTCAATGAGATCGGCTCAGAAGGAGAGTTGCGTGATGTGTCCACCGAGCTCGATGAGATTCATAAACGAAAAGATCTGCTCATTCATTTTTTACGCAAGCAGGGGCATGTTGAAAGTTCCAACCTCATTGTAGATTTTATTCAGGCAATCATCCTGTTCTGGAAAAGTGGTGACAAGAAGCTTCTTGCCACTTTTTTGCCGGAAGAGATCTACAGTCAACTTACCAGTCATGGTCTATATGTTGATGAACAGTTTGTCCTCAGTGGCAGGTTCTGGAGTGAGATGGGATTGAAGGAAGTTGAGGGTATAATCAGTCTTGATGAACAGCGGATTTCGGCTTTTCTAGAGGAGCAGAAGGATCTTTCGTCCACAGAGGTGCGGCGCTTTGAGCTGTTGATACAGATGTATAAGCTCCTGCATAAAAAATACAATCTTGGTTTTCAGCAGCTGCGAAGTGAGATTAGTCGCGCGGTCAATGATGGTTTTCCGGAGATGGAACCCCTTCTTTCAACCCTTGAGGATTCAGACACTGAGCAATGTCTTGATGCACTGTTGACCGCCCTTGAAGGGCTCAAAGAGATAATTTTGTCGGAAGAGCATTTTGAGGCCCGTGAGGATATCTATTATAAAAGACATATTGCAGTGGACATCCCTTCTGTGTACGGCCGCTACAAGGAACGGAAGTTTGATGCCCTCAGTCTCACCTATCGTCTGGAAAATCTGGCAAATATATATCTTGAAAAACTACCCGAAACGGTCAACCTGTCGATTATCACTCAGGCGACATTTTATAATATTGTTCACTGCATGAAGATGTATATCCGGGCGTTGTCTGTTGATGGAATTACCTCAAGACGGCTTATCGCCTATTTGATGATGCTGGAAAATTCCATAAAGATCCGCCGATTTTCCTATACCCAGTATCTTGATATTCTCCGGGGAATGTCTGATGGGGTAAAAGATATTATTTACGCGTTCTACACCAATATCCATCAAAACAATCTCTCTATCATCATCCCTCAGATTGGTGAAGAGAATATTCTCGACAAGCTGCATCATCTCTATGACAGTGAGGAGATGGGTACGACGATCCAACGTATTTCAGAAGTTTTTCTGCGTGAGTTGATCTCTTCAACCTTTGGTCTGCAACATCTGGATAATTTTATTTTAAGAATCCTGCAGACACTTGAGAGTCAAAAAGATCTTCTCGATCAGAAAAAGCTTGATTTGCTGATGACGTATAATCCGGAAAGAGCACTGTCCATGCTTCATCGGCCAAATCCTTTTACCGATAACCTCATCCACCTGGGAAACAAGGGGTTTAATCTGGCTACTTTAACCCGGCACGGAAAAAAAGTTCCGCCGGCTTTTGTCATAACGACAGAGGTCTTCAGGTGCAGGGAGATAGTTTTTGGCTACACCCACACCCGTGAGGAATTCATGAACCGGGTCAGAAGGGCGCTGTCCGAAATTGAGGAGCTGACCGGAAAGACCTTTGGTTCGTCTGATGCGCCACTCCTGTTATCGGTGAGGAGTGGTGGGGCAATCTCCATGCCAGGCATGATGGCCACGGCTCATAATGTGGGTTTTAACGAAGAAATCATCACAGAGTATGTAGAAAAACACGGTAACGATTATCTTGCCTGGGATAATTACAGACGCTTTCTTCAGTCCTGGGCGATGATTTCAGGGGTTGGTAGAGAGGATTTCCAGGTCCTTATGAATGAAGCGAAAGCCGCTGCCAAAGTGTCGCTGAAAAGGCATTTTTCTCCTGAACAAATGAAGGAACTGGCTCTTTCCTACCAAAAACTCACCAGGGAACGGGGCCTGGGGATACCCAGTGATCCCTGGCTGCAACTGGTTCATGCCATTGAACTTGTTCTTGATTCCTGGGGAACCCAGAAAGCACAGGAATACAGACGTATTATGGATGTTTCGGATGCCTGGGGAACTGCTGTTATCGTCCAGGCAATGGTCTATGGCAATAAAAGCGATCAGTCAGGTGCAGGGGTCGTTTTTACGGCGCATCCTTATCGAAAGGTGCGACGGGTTGCCCTTTGGGGGGATTACGCCTTTGGTGACCAGGGTGAGGATATTGTCTCCGGTCTGGTTTCAAGCTGCGCCATCTCGGTGGAGCAGGCACAGTTAGATGGTCGATCGGTGGAGGATTCTCTGGAGAGGCGTTTTCCGAAAATATACGCTGAACTTCTGGAGATTTCCCGTGAACTGGTCTATGAAAAGCGGTGGAATCCTCAGGAAATAGAGTTTACCTTTGAAGGTCCCGAGGCAGATGAATTGTATCTTCTGCAGACAAGAGATATGATAACCATTAAAAAGAAAGAGCATCTCAATGTTTTTGTTGAAAGTAAAGAGCTTGAAGCAGCTCACCTGGGTAAAGGGGTGGGAGTCTCGGGATCGGCTCTTTCTGGTCTGGCGGTTTTTACCGAAGAAAACATCCGGGAACTGAAAGAACAGAAGCCGGATATGCCGCTTATTCTGATCCGTCAGGATACTGTCCCTGAAGATATTAAGGTAGTGAGTCTCTCTGATGGATTGCTTACCTCCCGGGGGGGCCAGACATCCCATGCATCCGTGGTTGCTGTGCGCCTGGAAAAGACCTGCGTTGTTGGCTGCGGCAGTCTTAAGGTGTATGAAACTGAGCAATACTGTGAGATATCAGGGCAGCGTATTGCTTTTGGGGATCATATCTCAATAGACGGAAGAAATGGTCAGGTGCTTTCTGGAATCCATGAAATTGTCGAAGAGTATCATATTTTGCCAATTTAATTAAAGAGGTCAGTTAAATCGGTTTTTTCATGGCGTTTGACAATAGTCAGCGTTACAATGATTCAACTCATATCTAGAAAATTGACAGGCAAAAACGGCCAAGGACTCGGCGATTAGTGGTCCGGCTGAAATAACATAATGAGGTTAGATATAAGGGAGTATCTGATGTCTGCTGATGCTTTTAAAAAAGGACCAAAGTTGTTTTCACTTGCAAGAAAAAAAGCGATAGCTCTGGGTGTTTCGCAGGAAAAAGGTATTAAACTGGCAGAGCTGATCTGCCGCATTCAGGAAAAAGAGGGGAACGAGAGTTGCTATCGCAAGAGACCTGTTTGCCGGGAGACGGGGTGTTGCTGGCAGGCCTCATGCGGTGCTGAGATCATTGCTGGCTGATTAAGATTTACTGGCTTCTTTCTTCCGCGACACCAAGTTTTTTTAAGATAAAAGCCATAGGGCAGAACTTTGTCAAGCCGAACTGAAAGAGATTTAACCCAACGAATGCTGTGAAAAACAGCCAGTAACTGCTGTGGTAAATCGGACTTGCCTCCACTCCTAATAAAAGACTGAAAAGAATAAAAAAACCGGCAATTGTGTGTATCCAATCTGTAACAATCATAGTAATTTCTCCACAGTCAGTTCAAACATGATAACCATTTTTCTGCCTAAAAATTAGGACAGAAAAGTGTTCGCATTTTCTGAATCAACTCTAAAATTCTCTTATCTACTATTTTGTTGTAGATAAAATTCGCATCTTTACGAAAATCAATAATACCCTGGCTTCGAAGGATATTGAGATGCTGTGAAACATTGGCGTTTGTCGTTTTTACCTGGTCTCTGATCTCTCCCACTGAAAGCTCTTTATCCTGCAAGAGACAAAGAATTTTTAATCGAATGGGGTGGGACATTGATTTGAGTAATTTGGACATGGCATCAATTTGTTCGTCTTGCATCCTCTCACCTGAGTAAGTATTTCATCTTTTAGTTTAATAGCTGTTTCGCTTTTGTAAAGCATTTTTCTATATTAGTATCTCTGGTACCTGGAAACTGTCTGATAACATTTCATAACAACGAATTGACAGTACAATACAGCTCAAGGCAGGGATCGTGCAATATAAAAAGACGGTGGTGATTCTTTGAATTCTGGTGCCCTGTACCATCGGAGGGGAAGCGATTGGTGTTCTGTTGGAAAACTTCTCTGGCTATTGATTTCATAATTGCAGTTTTAAGGGTATATTGCCAGCTAGGGTTCATTTTTTTGACCATTTCGCACGATTGACTTGAATCTGCAAAGAGAAAGGAGTTTATTTACGGAACTTTTAGCTTTATAAGGAAACTGTCTGAGGAGGCGAGTGATGGAAAAAAAACGACTTGAGTCCGAATCGGTGTGCCTGCATGTTGTGGATGTTCAAAAGAGTCTCATGGCCAAAATAAACCGGGCTGAGGCCGTTGAGCAAAACATTGGTCTGCTCATCCAATGCTTTAAAATATTAAAGGCACCAATTCTTTCAAACACTCAGTACTTGAAAGGGCTTGGACCTTATCTGGCATCGCTGCAAGCCCTTGTGGCAGATGTTCCTCAGTTTGACAAGGTCACCTTTAGCGCTGCAGCCGACCCTGCGACCATGAAGCATCTGAACAGTCTGAAACCGGCTCTGAAGACTGTTGTTTTGGTGGGAGTTGAAACCCATATCTGTGTATATCAGACGGCGATGGATCTCATCGATAGTGGTTTTTCCGTCTGGGTTGTAGAAGATGCAGTCTCGGCCAGAAATGTATCTGATCATAAGACTGGGCTCATGCGCATGCACAGTATTGGAGCTGCAATCGGCTCAACTGAAATGCTCATATACGAACTTTTAGGTCGGGCCGGAACCAGTCAGTTTAAGGAAATACTACCGTTTATTATTGAGCGGGATAGAAATGCATCCCACTAAGAAAATTAAGCGCTACTTCCAGGGGAATCAGACTGCGAAGTGGTAGAAAATGAACATTATCATGTCTTGTAGAATATTATGAAAGGAAATGAAATTCGCAGCAGGTTTCTTGCCTACTTTACTGAAAAAGGTCACACCGTAGTAGATAGTTCTTCGCTTGTGCCAAAAGATGACCCGACACTGCTGTTTACCAATGCGGGTATGGTACAGTTCAAAACCGTTTTTATGGGTGAGGATAAACGGGATTACAGCAGGGCGGTGACGAGTCAGCGGTGCGTTCGCGCAGGCGGAAAGCATAACGATCTTGAAAACGTTGGTTACACTGCAAGACATCATACTTTTTTTGAAATGCTTGGGAATTTTTCTTTCGGGGATTATTTCAAAGAAGACGCTATTCGATTTGCCTGGGAATTTTTAACCCGTGAGTTGGGTGTTGACGCCTCTAAACTCTGGGTCTCGATTTTTGAGGACGATGATGAAGCTGAAGAGTTGTGGAAAAAAATTGAAGAGTTACCCAAGGGACGTATTGTCCGGATGGGTGAAAAAGATAATTTTTGGGCCATGGGTGATACGGGCCCCTGTGGACCATGCTCTGAAATTCATATAGATCAGGGTATTGAAGCGGGTTGTGGCCGTGCCGATTGTGCCCTTGGTTGCGATTGCGACAGGTTTCTTGAGCTCTGGAATCTGGTATTCATGCAGTTTAACCGCGCAGAAGACGGGACCCTGACCAGGCTGCCAAAGCCAAGTATTGACACAGGTATGGGCCTTGAGCGGGTTGCAGCGGTGCTTCAGGGGAAATTCAATAACTATGAATCCGATCTTTTTACCCCGATTATTGGCCGTCTTGAAGAATTATCCGGCAAAAAATATGGCGACAGCCCCCAGTTCGATACAGCCATGAGGGTTATCGCGGACCATGCGCGGGCAACAACATTTCTCGTGTCAGATGGTGTTCTGCCATCCAACGAGGGGCGAGGATATGTCCTGCGAAGGATTATGCGCCGTGCGGTTCGTTACGGTAAATATCTGGGGCTTGAGAAACCATTTTTGGAAGATGTCACCCGTGTTGTTGTCGCTGAAATGGATCATGCCTACCCCCAGTTGCTGACGACGGATTCGCTGTTGGTAAAAGTTGTCAACAACGAGGAGGAGCGTTTTCGGGAAACCCTGGAGCATGGACTGGCTCTTCTTGATGAAGAAATGGCCCGTTTGCGTGGGGCTGGAGAAAAAACAGTTTCTGGAACATTTATTTTTAAACTGTACGACACCTTTGGTTTTCCCTTTGATATTGTTCGTGATATTGCTCTCGAAAAAGGCTACGGCTTTGATGAAGAAGGTTTTCTCAAAGAGATGGAAAACCAGAGAACCAAATCAAGAAAGTCGCGAAAAGGCGAGGGGGTGAAACTTCTCGGAGAAGGAGTGAAGAGTATTGCCGAGGCAGGCAAACGTTCATCGTTTACCGGATACAGCGAGCTTGAGGAATGGTCGACGGTCAGTGCCTTACTGGATGCATCCGGTGCTCGGGTAACGGAGCTTAAAGCAGGAGAAAAAGGACAAATGTTTGTAGATGTGACTCCTTTTTATGCGGAATCTGGTGGCCAGGCTGGCGATGTTGGAAATGTGAGTTGGGATGGTGGACGAGCACTGGTGAAAAACACCTCTGTTGAAGGTGATAAAATCATTCTCCATAGCATCGAAGTCGAGGAAGGTGTTCTTGGCGTGGGAATGAAGATCAACCTTAAGGTCTCCGTCGAGATTCGAAGAGCCTCTGCAGCCCACCATACCGCGACACATCTACTCCATGCAGCTCTTCGTCAGGTGCTGGGAGATCATGTTAAGCAGGCAGGTTCTCTGGTTGGCCCGGAACGACTACGTTTTGATTTTACCCATTTCTCTCCGGTGTCCGCCGAAGAGCTCCAGCAGATTGAATTATTGGTCAATCAGAAAATCTGGGAAAACCAGCCAGTAAATACCCGTCTGCTTGACCGTGAGGAGGCCCTCCAGGAAGGAGCAATGGCCCTATTTGGAGAAAAATATGAAGAAAAGGTTCGAGTAGTCTCGGTGTCTGACTTCAGTAAAGAGCTTTGCGGTGGAACCCATGTCAGCGCAGCAGGTGACATAGGTGTTTTTAAAATTCAGTCGGAGGCGGGGATTGCCGCTGGTGTAAGACGGATAGAAGCACTCGCGGGAAAGGTTGCTTTTGAAGACATACAGCGTGTTTATGCCGGTCAGAAAAAGGCGGTGGAACTCCTCAATGCGCAAAGCAGTTCGGATGCAGTAGCCAGGGTTGAGCAGTTGCTTTCCCATGTAAAAGAGCTGGAAAAACAGGTTGCTGGCCTGTCAAGGCAACTCGCAAGTTCAGATCTGGATTCTGTTTTGGCGGGGGGAGAGGATATTGATGGTATCAAAGTGATCGCAGCAGAGATCCCCCTCGATAGTTCCAAAACTCTTCGTGAGGTTGGAGATAAGTTGCGTGAGAGCCTTGGTTCAGGAGTGGCGGTGCTTGGTGGAGCTATAAACGGCAAAGCCGCTATTCTTGCCATTGTCAGTAAAGATCTCACTTCCAGAATTAAAGCGGGTGAACTGGTGAGTCGTGTAGCCCAGGTGGTTGGCGGTAAAGGCGGAGGGCGGCCGGACATGGCACAGGCCGGAGGACCCATGGTTGATAAACTGTCTGAAGCAATAAAGTCAGTGCCTAGCGCGGTAAAGGAGATTCTTTCTCAGAAATAATAGAAAGACTTCACTGGTTGACCACCCATGGTTGGAAAGTGCGGTATCCGCAAAACAGAGTATGGGTGGTTATCTGTAGAGCAGGGCTTGAAAGAGATAAAATAGTTGACAGAATTCTATATCTACAGTACTAATTTTTTGCTATTGTGAATGGTGGTTCATTTTATTGACAGCCATAGAACCCTCAGATATTTATCGATTTAGACCACGCGCGGTTATCATTCATTTGACGTAAATGGATGTTTAGTTTTTTTCGTTTTCTTAGTTAACTAGGAGTACTAACATGATTACGACGGATATCACCTTAGTTATTCAGATTGTTAACATGATTGTTCTCATGTTTATCCTCAATCGGGTTCTTTATACGCCAGTAAGGAACATCCTGAAAGAGAGATCTGAAAAGCTACGGGGCATGCAGGAAGAGATCTCTCTCTTTGAGAAGAATGCAAAGCTCCGACAAGAAGAAGTTGATGCGAAAATGGCACAGGCCTCTGGCAAGGCCAAGGCAGCCCTTGACTCAGCAAGATCTGAGGCTCAAGCGGCTGGAGACGCAAAATTGGCGGCAATCAAGGCGGATGCCGATGCAGCAAAGAATGAAAAACTTGCTGCACTCAGGGCTGACATCGAGAGTGCTAGAAAGAGTTTGCAAGACGGGCTTGATGATTTTGCAAATCAAATGGCAAGTAAAATTCTTGGGAGGAGCCTGTAATCATGATTGGAGTGAAAAAAATCGCGGGCCTCGTGAGCCTGCTGACATTGACACTTTGGTTTGCTCTGTCCTTTGGAACAGTGTTTGCCTCAAGTGAAGCTGTCCACGCACCGGCAGCCGCAGATCATGCGGCGGTTTCAGCTGATACTCATGGTGACGCTGCACAAGCTGCAGAGGCCACAGATGCTCATGCAGGTGGACATGCTGTATCCAATAGCCTTTCCGGAGCAAAGCTGAAAGATCTCGGCTGGAGGATTGTCAACTTCATTGCCCTGATGATCATTTTAGTCAAGTTTGGCGCAAAGCCTATTGGCTCTGGTCTTTCTGCCAGACGTACCAAAATTAAAGATGAGATCGAGAGCCTGGAAAGGAAAAAAGTCGAGGCTGAAAAATCATATAATGATTTTCAGACGAAACTGGCATCTGTCGAGTCTGAGATTGACAAGGTGGTAGATCGCGCGATAGCCCAGGCCGAAGTAGAAAAACAGAAAATTCTCGACAAGGCAGAGCAAGGTGCGGAAGAGATAATGCGCTCTGCTGAAATGGCTGTACAGAATGAAATTACACAGGCCCGTCGCATTCTCAAAAACGATGCCGCTGAGCAGGCAGCTGTGATCGCTGAGCAGCTTATCATCAAAAATCTTACCGCAGATGATCAGGTAAAGATTATTGAAAATTATTTAGATAAAGTGGGGGCCGTACAGTGAAACAGACAATCCTCGCAAAAAGATATGCTAAGGCAATTTTCACGATAGGACAGGAACAGGGGAATTATGAACAGTACCATGAGGTGCTGCAGGGACTTGCCGGTCTCTTCGCCGAAACCCCCGAATTTGCAGATGCCCTGACCAATCCCCTCTACCCCATGGAAGTAAAAGAGAAAGTGATGACAGGTATTGTCGCCTCGATGGGAGTCGATACGGTCATGGGGAACTTCCTGAATCTTTTAGTTCAGAAAAAGCGAGCAGAAATATTGCCGGAAATAGCAGACGCCTATAAGACCATGGTTGATGAAGCGAAAAACATCAGTCATGGCAATGTTATTTCAGCGGTTGAGCTGAGCGACGAATTGAAAGCCAATATTCAAACAGTTTTAGAAAAGTTAACAGGCAAGAAAGTTGAACTCTCTATAAGCGTAGATCCTTCAATCATTGGTGGTATGGTCGCCAAGGTTGGTGATCTGGTTTTGGACGGGAGCATTAAAACACAGCTTGCAGGTTTAAAAGATTCCATTAAGGGGAGAGAATAGATGCAGATCAAAGCCGCAGAAATTAGTCAGATAATCAAAGATCAGATTGGGGCCTACGAAACCAGCGTTGATCTCAACGAGACTGGAACGGTAATCTCAGTAGGTGACGGTATCGCACGTGTTTACGGCGTGCAGAATTGTATGGCTATGGAGCTTCTTGAGTTTCCGGGAGGAATCATGGGCCTTGCACTTAACCTTGAGGCAGACAACGTAGGTTGTGCTGTACTTGGTAATGTTTCAGGTATCAAGGAAGGCGATATTGTAAAACGTACCGGTAAAATTGCAGAGGTTCCTGTAGGGCCCGCAATGGCAGGTCGTGTTGTAGATGGTCTCGGAGTGCCAATTGATGGTCTTGGACCAATCAACTCTGAACTTACCTCTAAAATAGAGGTGTTAGCTCCTGGAGTTATTGCTAGAAAAGGTGTTCATGAACCATGTTACACCGGTGCTAAAGCAGTCGACGCCATGACACCTGTTGGTAAAGGACAGCGTGAGTTGGTTATTGGCGATCGCCAGATCGGAAAAACAGCTCTCTGCGTAGATGCTATCATCGCTCAGAAAAATACTGATGTTCACTGTATTTATGTCGCTGTTGGACAGAAAAAATCCACAGTTGCCCTGGTTGTTGAGGCGCTCAGAAAGCATGGTGCCATGGAGTACACCACCGTCGTATCAGCTTGTGCCTCCGACCCAGCTCCAATGCAGTACATTGCACCTTTCGCTGGTTGTTCCATGGGTGAGTACTACCGTGATAACGGAATGCATGCCCTGATTATTTATGATGATCTCTCCAAGCAGGCTGTAGCCTATCGTGAACTTTCACTGCTTCTCAGACGTCCACCAGGTCGTGAAGCGTATCCTGGAGATATTTTCTTTAACCACTCCCGTCTTCTTGAGCGTGCTTCAAAAGTAAATGATGAGCTCGGTGCTGGTTCACTTACCGCACTGCCAATCATTGAGACCCAGGCGGGTGATGTTTCCGCTTTTATTCCTACAAACGTTATCTCTATTACAGATGGCCAGGTTTACCTTGAGCCAAACCTGTTCTTTTCTGGTGTCCGTCCAGCCATTAACGTTGGTCTTTCTGTTTCCCGTGTTGGTGGTTCCGCCCAGGTAAAAGCCATGAAGCAGGTCGCCGGTACGCTCCGTCTTGATCTCGCACAGTATCGTGAGCTCGCAGCGTTTGCGGCTTTTGGTTCAGATCTTGATGCTTCCACCCAGGCAAAACTTACCCGTGGTGAGAGGCTCGTTGAGATTCTCAAGCAACCACAATATCAGCCACTGCCAATGGAAAAGCAGGTTACCATTATTTATGCGGGTTCCAATGGATACCTGGATACTCTGCCTGTTGATACTCTGGCTGATTATGAGAGCGAGCTCTATAGCTATATTGAGTCCAATGAGCCATCAATCTTCTCTGATCTGGTAGCAGAAGAAAAATTCACTGATGCAATCAAAGAGAAACTCAACAAGGTACTGACCAGCTTTGGTGATACTTTCAAGGCATCTAAAGGTCTAAAATAATCTGAAAAGGTCAAGATATGGCGAGTCTAAAAGAAGTAAAAACAAAGATCGCAGGCGTCAAAAAGACGGCCCAGATCACCAAAGCCATGAACATGGTCGCCGCGGCAAAGCTCCGCGGTGCCCAGGAAAAAATGGAATCCTTTAGACCTTATACCGCTAAATTCAACGATGCGATGTCCAACCTTTCTGGTGGCGCCAATACAAATGCATTTCCTTTGATGGAAGAGCGTGCTGTAAAGGCCGTCGAACTTGTGGTTGTAACCTCGGATCGTGGACTGTGCGGCTCGTTCAACGCGAATATCGTCAAGCTGGTAATGAAAAAGATTGACGAATATGAGTCTGAAGGAAAAACCGTTAGCTTGGTCTGTGTCGGGAAAAAAGGACATCAGCTTCTGAAAAAAACAGGAAAAGTCAGGAAAAGTTACCGTGATATAATGGGTAACTTCCAGATGTTCAATGCACGTGAAATTGCAACTGATCTGACCCAGCAGTTTCTTGGTGGTAACAGCGATAAGGTTGAGATCATTTATGGCGCTTTTCAGTCTGTAGCGCGACAGGTTCCAGCGATGTCCTCATTTCTTCCTGTTCAACCCGTTGAAGCGGAAGAAAATGCTGCGCCCAAAATATCCGGTGATTACATCTATGAGCCTTCAACTGAAGAAATTATGGATGTTCTGCAGCCACTGTATCTCAATGTCGTTATCTACCACGCCATGCTCGAAGTTGGTGCATGTGAACACGCAGCACGTATGACTGCAATGGACAATGCAACCAGCGCATGTAAAGACATCGTGGCTAATTTGACTGTTGTGTACAATAAGGCACGACAGGCAGCGGTAACAAATGAGCTTATGGACATTGTTGGCGGTGCAGAAGCCCTTAAATAATAATTTATCATATTGATAATCTAAGACTTTTTAGGAGGGGTAAGGCCCAATGAGTGAGCAAAGAATAGGAAAAATTACACAGGTTATCGGACCTGTAGTAGATGTGGAGTTTGAGCCCGGCAATCTGCCTTCAATCATGAGTGCATGTCTGGTAACCAATCCAGGTATAAATGATGTCGAGGGTAACCTTGTTATAGAGGTTGCTCAGCACCTTGGTGACAATGCATGTCGTTGTATCGCCATGGACCAGACCGATGGTCTTGTTCGCGGTATGGTCGTAACCGATACCGGTCTGCCGATCACTATTCCAGTAGGTGAAGGTGCACTCGGACGTATTATGAACGTTGTTGGACGTCCGGTTGATGGCCTTGGTGAAATTAAGTGTGAAAAGACCATGCCAATTCACCGCGAAGCGCCTGCATTCACCGAACAGGATACTGAGGTTCGTGTTCTGGAAACCGGTATTAAGGTTATTGATCTTCTCGTTCCATTCCCACTTGGTGGAAAAATGGGACTGTTTGGTGGTGCCGGTTGTGGTAAGACCGTTATCATGATGGAGATGGTTAACAACATCGCCATGCACCACGGTGGTATTTCAGTGTTCTGTGGTGTTGGTGAGCGTACCCGTGAAGGTAACGATCTCTACCATGAGATGAAAGATTCTGGCGTTCTGCCAAAAGCAGCTCTTGTTTACGGCCAGATGACAGAGCCTCCAGGAGCACGTGCCCGTGTTGCGTTGACTGGTCTTACCGCCGCTGAATATTTCCGTGATGAAGAAGGTCAGGATGTTCTTTTCTTTGTTGATAATATTTTCCGTTTTACCCAGGCTGGTTCCGAGGTTTCCGCCCTTCTTGGCCGTATTCCTTCAGCTGTTGGTTATCAACCAACTCTGGCAACTGACCTTGGTGCTCTTCAGGAACGTATTACTTCCACTAAGAAAGGTTCTATCACCGCCGTACAGTGCGTATACGTACCTGCGGATGATTTAACCGATCCGGCTCCTGCAACGACCTTTGCTCACCTTGACGGAACCGTTGTTCTTTCCCGTCAGATTTCTGAGCTTGGAATTTATCCTGCGGTGGATCCACTGGATTCAACGTCCAGAATTCTTGATCCAAACGTCATTGGAGAAGAACACTATCAGGTTGCTCGTGGGGTTCAGGTTTCGCTTCAGAAATATAAAGATCTTCAGGATATTATTGCAATTCTTGGTATGGACGAGCTCTCGGAAGAGGATCAGCAACTTGTTTCACGTGCAAGAAAGATTCAGAGATATCTTTCCCAGCCATTTACAGTTGCAGAGGTTTTCACCGGTATGCCAGGAAAATTTGTAAAGGTTGCTGATACCGTTCAAGGTTTCAAAGAGATTCTCGAAGGAAAGCATGATGAGCTCAATGAGAACTCCTTCTATATGGTTGGTTCCATTGAAGAGGCGGTAGCTAAAGACGCTGCGGCTAAAAAGTAACAGGCAAACCGCTATAGGTACCTGATTCAGATGATTTACCCTGTTCGCTACAGGTAAATCATCTTAGGGTGCTCAATTTTTTGCTAAAGAGGACAGTTCGATGGGACAACAGATAAGACTAGAAGTCGTAACACCGACAGGTGCTAAGGTTAACGAAGACGTTGATATCGTTAATGCGCCAGGTTTCGGTGGTGACTTTGGTGTACTTGCAAACCATGCACCTTTTCTGTCGACAATCAAAATTGGTACTCTGACATATGAGAATGGTAATAAAAGAGAATCCCTGATGGTCAGTGGTGGATTCTGCGAGGTCTCAAATAATAAGATCACCTTTCTTGTTGAGAGTGCTGAAAAAGGATCAGAAATTAATGTTGAAAGGGCAATGAGAGCCAAGGAAAGAGCGGAAAAACGCCTTGCTCAGGCTGCCCACCAGGCAGAAGATTTCAACCGTAAAAGAGCAGAAATAGCTCTGCAACGGGCCCTTGTTCGATTGAAAGTGGCAAAGAAGATCTGATACATTTTGTATTTTCGGTAGTTAAAAGGGGTTACTCAGTTTACTGAGTAACCCCTTTTGTATTGTGTCAGGTTGATTGCAACGAACTTGGTTGGCGGCTCGGTTTATCTACATCGCCTCGGCGCCTGAGTCCGCTTCATCCTGAGTAAAATTAAACGCCTGAAATTGAGCTGTAGTTGAGCTGACATAGTTGTGTATGCCATCGGCAATTTCCTGGGTGAGTAGTCTGATAAAGGCAGGGTCGTTGAGATTTTGAACATCATCTTTATTGGTGATAAAGGCGAGTTCGATGAGGATTGCTGGCATCTGGGCCCCGATGAGAACGTAAAACGGTGCCTGTTTTACACCCAGGTTTTTGATATCTGCGTAGCCTTTGGCTGCTGCCTCATCAAGAATTGAGTTGTGAACCTGTTGGGCAAGCCTGGAAGATTCTTCAATCTTGGAGTTTTTCATGATATCTGAGAGAATATCCTGCAAATCACTCATCTGATGGGTTGAGGTCGCATTTTCAAGTGCTGCAACTCGCATCGCTTCGGCATTGGTAGTAAGGTTCAGATAGTAGGTTTCCAGACCTCGAACCTTTTGGGAAGGATGGGCATTGACGTGTAGTGAGATGAAGAGGTCAGCATTTTCAGTGTTTGCGATAGCCGTGCGTTCTTCCAGTGAAACAAAGACGTCCTTATCTCTGGTGAGGATGACTTCACAGCCGAGCGCTTTTTCAAGTACCGGTGCTAACGTTTGTGCAACTTTTAAAACAATATCTTTTTCTTTGAGCTTAAAAGCCATGGCTCCCGGATCTTTGCCGCCATGACCGGGATCGAGAACAATCTTTTTAACTCCAAGGCCAAGTTGCTGAGCCAGGGACAGTGGATTAGTTTTTGGATCGTTCCTGGTATCCTTATCCTTTTTAGCCACAACTGAGCTGGGGGTAGTGTCACTCTCGGAAACAGTTACCGCTTTTTTCTTGCTCGGTTTTAGGACAACAATCTCCGAACTGGAAGGAGTCTCAAGTTTTGGCTTATTTTTTTGCTGTTCTTGTTCAATCTTTGGTATTTCCGTAACCGCCACCTGTTCCAAATCCTCGTGCCCTTTGCCTCGCACATCGATGACTACACGGAATGGATCCGGAAGGCTGAAGATCTTATAACTACCGATGGATTCGATATCAAGGACAACACGTACTGTATCAGGGCTGAACTGCCCTGTTCTGATCTGTTCAAGTAGTCCGTCTTTGATGGGCACTGGGGCCCGGTATTGGGGTTCGATATAACTATCTTTAAAATCAATGTAGAGTCGTCTCGGAGTATTTTTCGTCTCTTCCAGAAGAACTTCTTTATAGTTGACCGGGCCTGAGGCCATGATGACAACCCTGGTGTAGTGATCCGAAGACCAGTATTTCACAGGCAGTACGTAACTAAGGTTGTTATCTCCAGTTGCAGAAACCATTACCTTCGGCAGTGCGATGTCGTGCTCTTTAGAGAGCACTTTGAGCATATCTTCAGCTTGGGAGTGCATATCTCCATTGCTGTAATTGGTGACGATTTCCACGAGATACTCAGCAGCTTTTTTCGGTTCATTTTTCTTTATAAAAATGGAGGCAAGTTGGAAATATGCGTCGTCAGCTAATTTGTGTTGGGGAAAAAGACGAACGATATCCTTGTAGTAGGAAACAGACTCGTCGATGTCAATTGGCAGTGTAAATGCCTCAAACATGTCTCTATAGAGGCGTCCAAGCATGTACAGACAGGCTGGCGCGAAGGTTGATTTTGGGCTCGAAAGGTATATACGTCGGAAATTTCGGGTGCCCTTGAGCCAGTTATCCCGGGTGGCAGAAAGTTTCGCGTTGGTCTGCAGTTGGTTGTAATAGAATTTTGCCTCGTCATAGCGTTTGGAGACCAGTTGGGAACCTTCCACCTTAGGCTCTGCTGCTAATGAAACACCTAGAACAAAAAATATGTGGATGGTGATGAGGATTGTGATGAGTAAGGTTCGATGCATTATTTTTATATTAAACGAATCTTATGACAGACCCCGAACTGATTAGAGGACAAAGTAACATATTGAATGAAAACTAAAATAGTATACAGGAAAGCTAGGCGCATGGCAAAATTAATTGGATTGTACGCTTATTTGAAAAAAGTGGAAAATGCTGTGTACAGGCCAATGGGATTGTACGGAGTGCCTTATTGTTTTGGTGTAAAATTCAATCTGTCTTCAAATGGATTATACACCTGCGGTACGCCCGTTGTCTAACGTCTCAAACCAGGTACTTAAATGTGGATCCATCGCGAGTGGTATGACCATAAATTAGAGTTGCGGGCATGAAGCCTGTTAAAACTGCAATAACTGTTCAATAAGAACACGATGGATGAGGTGTAAATTCAAGGCGTCTGGAGCAAAGCAACACAATCAGGTATTAAGCATTTTCTTGAGCTCATAGAGGGTATCCAGTGCTTTTTTGGGCGAGCAGTCATCAAGGTCGATTTTTTTTAGCAGCAGACGAATTGGGTCTTGAGGCGGGGCAAAAAGCTGCAACTGGTCTGGATGTCTTTTGGGGGTTCCAGTAGGCGTGGATCTTTTCGATCTTGTTGTGCCGTCAAATTTACCCTGTTCAATGTCTTTTAGAATCTCTTTTGCCCGGAGGACAACCTCTTCAGGGACTCCGGCCAATGCGGCAACTTGTATACCATAACTCCGGCTTGTCCCACCTTTAACGAGTTTGTGTAAAAAGATTATGTTTGATTGCCATTCCCGGACGCCGATGGAATAATTTTTTACTCGTTTATTATTTTTGGCAAGATCAGTCAGTTCGTGATAGTGGGTGGCAAAGAGGGTTTTGACGCCAATGTTCTTTTTGTTGACGAGGTTTTCAGCGACAGCCCAGGCAATGGACAATCCATCGTAGGTGGAGGTCCCGCGTCCAATTTCGTCGAGGATAACGAGGCTGCGCTCAGTAGAGTTGTTGAGAATATTTGCCGTCTCACTCATCTCTACCATGAAAGTGGACTGTCCTTGTCTCAGGTTGTCCATTGCCCCTACACGGGTGAAGATCCTGTCGACGATACCGATGGATGCCTCCTGTGCTGGCACGTAACAACCCATCTGTGCCATAAGAACAATCAGTGCCGTCTGGCGCAGGATCGTTGACTTCCCAGCCATGTTCGGTCCTGTAATAATGAGCACCTCATCACTGGATTGATCAAGGTGCACGTCATTTGGTACAAATTTGCCGCTGGGCAGCATCCGTTCAATGACCGGATGGCGTCCCTCAACAATTCGGATGGTATCGCTTTCGCCCACCTCGGGACGCAGGTAATTATACTTGTGTGCCATTTCAGCATTGCCGAGGAGAAAATCGAGCTGGGCGATAATATTTGCGGTTTTAAGGATACGACTGCTGGCTTTGGCGAGTTTTTGGCGTATTTCGCTAAACAGTTCATACTCAAGATCAGTCCTTCTTTCTTCTGCTCCGAGGACCTTATTTTCAAATTCTTTAAGCTCCGGGGTGATGAAGCGCTCCGCATTAACAAGGGTCTGTTTGCGGATATAGTGTTCTGGAACCTTTTCAGCCTGTAGCTTACTTACCTCGATAAAATAGCCAAAAACCTTATTGAAGCCGACCTTGAGTTTTGCAATGCCGGTCTTTTCTCTTTCCTGGTTTTCGAGATTAAGTATCAATTTCTTTCCGTCTCGAAGGATTGTGATAAGGTCATCAAGCTCCGCGTTATAGCCAGCCTTAATGAGATTTCCTTCCCTCAGGGTGATTGGCGCATCATGATGAATTGATGAATCGAGGAGTTCATGAATATCTGAAAGGGTGTCGAGGTGGTCTCTCAAAGAAATCAATTTTCGGGTATTGCAATCTTTAAGGCTTATGAGAATCTGGGGCAGCCTGGCAAGTGAGTTCTTCATGGCGAGCATATCCCTGCCGTTTCCAGTACCAAGGGTCATACGACTGTTGAGCCGTTCAAGGTCGTATACCTGCTCGAGCAAGGTTCTGAGGCTCTTTCTAGGACCGCTTTCCTTGAAAAAGTATGTTACAGCATCAAGCCTGTTGTTGATCCTCTCTTTGCACTGAAGTGGAAAAAGTAGATTGTGTTTGAGTAGCCTTGCTCCCATTGGGGTACACGTATGGTCAATGACAGAAAGGAGAGAACCCTGTCTCTGCCCACCCGCAAGGGTCTGGGTGAGTTCGAGATTACGCCTTGAAGATTCGTCAATGTGAAGGATATTTTCCGATTCAATGGGAGTGAGACTCTCGATATGGTCGATGGCTGTTTTCTGGGTCTCATGGATGTAATCGAGGAGGACTCCTGCTGCTGTGATCCCCACAGAATAATTTTTACAGCCGAATCCATCAAGGCTGAGTAACCCAAAATGATCAAGAAGGGTTTCTTTGCAGTTTTCAAAGCTGAAGTGGTCCCTGTCTTTGACAGTGATACAGATATCAGAAAGCAGGTTTTCGATATCTTTTGTAAGTGCCTCCATCTGGACTGCATGATTGTCGGGAAGGAGAAGTTCTGAAGGAGTAAGGCGGGTGAGCTGGTCAAGCACCTTTTCTTCATTATTGCCGTTTGCCTGGTATTCGCCGACCAGAAACTCCCCTGTGCTCACATCGAGAAAACTGAGTCCGTAGATCCGTTGTGTGCCGTTGTCTTTATAGCTGAGAGAAGAAATATAGTTATTACTTTTGTCATCTAACAGGTGGTCATCTGTGATTACACCTGGAGAAACAATCCTGACAACCTCTCTTTTGACGATGCCTTTTGCCTCAGCGGGATCCTCGGTCTGTTCACAGATAGCAACCCTGCAGCCAGCCTTAATGAGTTTAGACAGGTAGGTCTGTGCGGCGTGATAGGGAATACCACACATGGGGACCTGAACGGTATCAGTATTCTTATTCCGTGAGGTAAGGGTGATACCGAGGATTTTTGATGCTTTTATCGCATCATCAAAAAACATCTCATAAAAATCCCCCATTCTGTAAAAGAGAATTGCATTCTCATGCTGCTGTTTAATTTCAAGGTATTGCTGCAGCATGGGGGTAAGTTTGGTTATTTTGCTCATGGATTTTCTTGTAAAAAAAGAGAGACGAAGTCCGGTAATAACGTATCAAATGTAAGGTCTATATGTTCAGGAATGGTTCTGATTTCAGATATGACTGTAATAAAATTATGGTCTCCATTCCACCGTGGAACAATATGATAGTGGAGATGGTCCGCTATACCTGCTCCTGCAATGGAACCAAGGTTGCACCCGATGTTAAAGCCATCGGGGTTGAGATGCTTTTTCAGGATGAGCACGGATTGCTGGGTGAGAAACATAATGCCTTGATTTTCCTGTTCGGTCAAAGAAGTCAGGCAATCAATATGTCTTTTGGGGGCAATCAGGAGATGACCGTTGGCATAGGGAAATCTGTTGAGCAAAACGATGCCGTTTCGTCCACGGTACAGCAGAAGGTCGTTTTTTGAAGATGTGCTTTCGCCTGGGGGCTCAAAGATACAATGGGGTACTTTGGGAGCCTTGCCAAGGACATGGTCTATGCGCCATGGGGTCCAGAGTGTGTTCATTGTAATACTGGAAGGTTATGGAGAGACCCATGCAATCCGTTGCTGTCAATTTGTAAAAGAGCGTATGTTCCGGGGCCACCATACCGGCTAGTGGACTGAAAACTCCCGGGATTTATCAGCAGGGTAGTCCCATAATAATGACAAACCGGGATGTGAGTGTGCCCGTATATAATACAATCAGCCTCCGGGAACATCTCATATACGCGCTCCTCGATATTGTGTCGGGGACCCGCACCGTGGCTTATACCAATGGTGTAACCTTTAATAGAGACTGTTTTTCTCTCAGGCAGTGTTCTCTGGGTTTGCAGGTTACACATATTTCCACGTACAGCATAGACCGTTTTACCTGAAAAAACCGAGAGTATGGAATGGTCTGTCAGGTCGCCGGCATGGATGATCGCGTCACAGTTTTTAAAAGCGTTGACACAGTTTTCCAGAAAAAAATGATCGGGCTGTTGGAGATGGGTGTCTGAAATAATACCGATGGTGTACATTTGATTCTCTCGTTAAAAGTCAGCTGTTACTCTACACAAGTGACATGCCATAGCAAAGAAATAAGTGAAATTGTGCTTGGAGCATTGTCTGGTCCGGTGAGCGCCAACCCACAAAGTGAGCAGTTTATCGTTATTTTGGTCATACTCTGCAGTATTAACAGTTGCACTCGTGAAGCAAAGGCAGGTATACTGCAATGTTGTATTTTAACATAAATAGCGTTTATTGCCCCTGTTGGAATGTCGTATTGTAGTATTTTATTCTTTTTCACTTACTGTAACACGCAAAGTTTGTCATGCGGTAGTGGTCGTCGGCTGTCTGTTCTATTGCGGCATGGCCATCGGTTTTGGAGCAGGTTATTTTTTGAAAAAGGGGCAATACGATAATAGATTGCCGGTACGCCGGTTCACACCAAAAAAGAATGGAGAAGTAGGATGCTAAGTGCCTCTGATTTACGTAAAGGTCTAAAAGTACAAATAGATGGAAATCCGTATATAGTAATAGATTTTGAATTTTCCAAACCGGGAAAGGGCCAGGCCCTGTATCGCTGTAAAATGCGCAATATGATTTCGGGCAACCAGCTGGTTCAGACCTATCGTTCCAATGATAAGTTTGATAAGCCTGATCTGGAAGAGAGAAAGATGCAGTATCTGTATAATCAGGATGATGAATTCCATTTTATGGATACTGCAAATTTCGAGCAGATTTTTTTAACCCGGGAGCAGCTCGGGGACAACATCAACTATCTGATCGATAATATGGATGTGGAGATGTTGTTTTTTGAAAGCCAACCCATCGATATAACGATGCCTATGTTTGTCAACCTGGATGTTACCAAGGCTGATCCATGGGCAAAAGGTGACACCTCCGGCAACGATACAAAGCCCGTGACCGTGGAGACAGGGTATGTACTTCAGGTTCCGCCGTTTGTTGAAGAAGGTGATAAAATTCAAATAGACACCCGTACCGGGATATATGTCACCCGGGTAAAAGAGTAACCCAGTGCTGCACTCTCGAAGATTGCGCCAACGTGCAATCCTCATGAGCAGTTTACGGTCCTTTTTTGCCGCCCGGGGGTTCCTTGAAGTTGATACTCCCATACGGCAGCCCGTTATTATCCCGGAGCGCAATATCGAGCCCTTACGTTCAGGAGATGCTTTTCTGCAGACATCTCCTGAGCTATCCATGAAAAGGCTGCTTGCTCAGGGTTGTTCAAAAATATTCCAGATCTGTCCCTGTTTCAGAAAAAATGAAAAGGGGCGGCGTCACCTTGAAGAATTTACCATGCTGGAGTGGTATCACTCTGGGGAAAATTACCAGAAGCTCATGGAAGACTGTGAGCATTTGCTTCGTCATGTCCTGCGGGAGTTGTCCGCTGCAGACGCTTTGGAGGATGCTGTCGCACCATTTTTTCCGGGTTATGATCTGCAGAAGGACTGGGAGAAGATAACAGTCAAAGAAGCCTTTCAGCGCTATAGTCCCTGTAGTCTGCAGCAGAGCCTGTCAGACAATAGCTTTGATGAGATCCTGGTTGAATATGTTGAACCCCACCTTGGTATGGGATCACCTGCTTTTCTCATAGACTATCCTTTAGAGCTTGGCTCTCTTGCAAGAGCCAAGGCAGACAACCCACACGTTGTCGAACGATTTGAGCTCTATCTTGGAGGCGTTGAGCTAGCAAATGGTTTCACGGAATTAACAGATGAAGGGGAACAGAGAAGGCGGTTTTGTCAGGAATTGAAAGAAATAGAAAATTCCTGGGGGCCTGATCTTGTCATGCCCGAGCGCTTTCTTTTCGATCTTGGCCGATTGCAGGGAGCTGCAGGGATAGCCCTTGGGGTTGATCGGCTCCTCATGCTTGCCCTGGGCATTGATGATATCAATGATGTTGTGACATTTTCGCCAGCTGACTTTTTTTAAATCCCTTCATTTAGGGTATCCTGCTTTGCTGGTTGGGACGAACAGGTTTTTTCAGGTGTGGCAAGAGTACCCCTGATTCCGCGCATCATCCCGATGAGCTGACGATGGGATCGAGTACGGATCAACAGATTGCAGTTACATCGCGTGTCAAACTAGTTCCTGGTTCGTTTGCTGCAGGAAAACATGTGATCGCTGAATTGAAATATACGGATGGATGTTCTATAGTTAAGCTCCTTTTATGCTCAGGCGCTTTCCTGTGATTTAAGTAACAGGACTCCATTGAATTTATGACGGAACTGCAAATAGTGCGTCCCACGCCACAGGGATCACAAGACTACAAGGGCAGTATAAAGACTGTCGAGTATATATGATGAAAGGCTTATAAAGGCTTTGTTGATGCAGGGGTGTTGGCTGCCAGGCTCAGGAATGCATAATATTCCACAAATAATGTAATTGGGTTGATGGTAATTGAGGTAGAATAAACAGACATGTATAGAACGCATTTTGGGCTGCATAAAAAACCGTTTGAGCTGACCCCGGATACCAAATTTCTCTTTTTAGGAGAAACCCATAAAGAGGCGCTTGGCATACTCAAGCGCGGGGTTGTTTCCGATAAAGGATTCCTTCTTTTTACGGGTGGCGTTGGCACAGGAAAAACGACACTTATCAATGTGTTATCCAAAACTCTAGAAAACCCAGGATATTTGTGTGTTATTTCTAACCCAACCCTGGAAATCGATGACTTTTTCTACTATTTTGCAGCCCAGCTTGGTCTTCTTTTTGATGGAAACAAGGCTAAATTTCTCTTTTTATTTTCGAAACTTCTCGAAGAATGTAAAAAGACCGAAAGAAAAGTACTGCTGATCATTGATGAAGCCCACGCCTTGCCCACAGATCTCCTCGAAGAGTTACGTTTGCTGGTGAATATGGCCGCGGAGATTAAGGGGGTTTTGAGTGTTTTTCTGGTTGGACAGCCGGAATTACTGGATCGATTAAATGAGGAACAACTTTCGCCTCTTGCCAAGCGCATCGCTGTTCGTTATCACTTAAGTAAATTGTCAAAGCAGGACGCCCTCCAATATATACAGTTTCGCCTGAAAAGAGCAGGTGCCGATAAGAGATCTATCTTCACTGAAAAAGCGCTCGAGCTGATTTATCTTTCAACTTCCGGTAACCCCCGTCAGATAAATATCATTTGCGATAATGCACTTCTTGCTGCCTATTTAAAAGAGGAGGACGTGGTTGAGGCGTCTGTCGTCCGTAAATGTGTTGAGCAGCTCGCAATCCCAGGTGACAACCTCTATTACCTGCCACCGGAAAAAAAGCTATGGAAACGCTGGTGGGTCTGGTTAATTATAGGAGTCCTGCTTGCCGAAATAGTTTTTGGCATTTTTGCCTGGCGACAGGGATGGCTGGATTCGTTGTACAGTTATTTGTTAAAAATTCTGCATCTGGATTGAATGACAAATGGGAAAGCTGTCGAAAATGCTAGAAAAATCCGGTTATTCCACTGACCTGGATGCATTTGTCGAGCCGGATGATGTTAAGTTCGATGCCGTTGAAGACAGTATCGCCCTCGCCAAAAAGGATACAGTACACTATGCGCGGGCTGATAGCCTTCATGGGTACCCTCTCCCCCGTGTTCCTGGAGAGGGGCAAAACAATCACCCTGAGGTCTTTTGTAGCGCTCAAAAGTTATCCGAGTCATTTCGCTTGTTGTGCTCCAAGATATTTGAGCCGGCAAACAATAAAAATATTCCCCGTTCCATAATGATAACATCTGTTGCGCCAGGAGAAGGCCGGTCGTATGTCGCTGCCAATATCGGGATGTCTCTTGCTCAACATATCGACCAGGAGTTACTGTTTATCGATTGTGATTTACGACGGTCATCGCTTGCAAATGTTATTGGTGTCACTGCAGAGGCCGGAGTGTCTGATTATCTACTCTACAAAGGGGAGCTTTCAGCCCTTATTCAGCAGACACCAGTGGAAAAAGTGGGTATTCTTCCAGCGGGCACACCACCTGATAATGCATCGGAATTACTCGGATCGGTGCGCATTCATGACCTGGTGGAGGAACTTGCTGCCAGCTACCCTGATCGCTGTTTTATTTTTGATACCCCGCCAATGGAGGTTGTTCCAGAGTCGTATGTGCTATCCCAGGCAGTTGATGGGGTGGTTCTTGTTGTTTGCCCAGAGCGTTCAGATGAGGTGAGATTGCAGCAGGTAATCTCTGATATTGGAGCCCATAAAATCCTGGGAATTATCTCGAGGGATGACGGTGGTGCCGACTGTCAGTCGCAGAGCTCCTTCAGCTTTCAGGAGCTACCATAAAGCTGTTGTTTTATCGCCGCAGTTTGCTATCTGCTGTTCTTCTTATTTCGCCGTACATTTTTCCGAAGCAATGTGTTTTTGTGAAATTCCTGCTCGATAATTTTTCGTGCCGCAAGTCGTTCAGCCTGACCTTTGGCGATTTCAATTGGTTTTTTGCTTTCTGGGGCGATTCCTGATACGTACATTGCCGTTGAGAGCGAGCCTGGGGTGGGGGTAAAATCCTGGAATTTTCGTATACTCAAGCCAAGTTTTTTCATATCGCGGACCAGTCTTACATTACTGGCCGGAGTAGATCCGGGGTGGGATGAGATAACATAGGGAGTGAGTTGAACGTCTCTGCTTCTGTTTTTTCTGCTTATTTCACGACACCTTCTGACAAATTCCACAAGCAGTTCGTGGGGCTCTTTGTGCATGAGTTTCAAGGTCTCCGGGTCGGAGTGTTCCGGTGCTATTTTAAGAGATCCCGGGGTGTGGCGGCCTATGATACGTTCCATAAGCCTTGGAGCTTTGAGCAGAAGTTCCATTCTCAAACCGGAAGAAACGAAAAGGTGCTTTATCCCTTCAATGTTTTCAACATCTTTTAACAGCTGCAGAAAAAGGTCTTCATCAATTTTTAAATTGCTGCAAACCTTTGGATAGAGACAGTCTCTCTTTTTGCAGCCTCCAATGGTGCAGGATGTGCCGTAAAGATTTGCAGTAGGCCCTCCAAGATCACTTATCGTCCCGGAGAAACCCGGACATGCCGCAATATGCTGGCATTCCTCAACAATGGATTTGCGGCTTCTGGAGACAATGGCAGGGCCCTGGTGCCGGGTAATGGAGCAAAAAGAACAGTTGCCCGAGCAACCTCTTACTATGGTCACAGAATCCTTAATCATCTGGTATGCAGGAATCTGTTGATTTTCGGGGTATGGTTTTCGGCTGAAAGGAAGTGTGTAAAGGGCGTCGAGTTCGTCTGGAGAAAGGGGGGCCGGTTGTGGATATTGAATAACCCAGTGGCTCTGCTGGCGCTGGAGCAGTATTCTTGGAGAATAGGCTCTGAGATGTTTGTCGATTTCAATTTCGGCTTCTAAAAAGAGGCGTTTGTCCCCAAGAATTTGAGCGTAGGAGGGCAGGCGGAGAAACTTACGGGCAAGTGTCAGTTCCTGCTCATCAAAATTTTCCAACAGCTCCCTGTCGGTCGCCCGGATACATGTTCCGGCTATTCCTGTGAGTGGTAGATTCTCCGTGCGTCTGCGGGCGATTTCAAGAACAGCCTTCTCGCCCATGCCATAGACCAGAAGATCCGCTTTGGCATCGGTTAAAAATGATGCTCGCAACTTGTTTTGTTTATAGTCAAAATGGACAAAGCGCCGCAGCGATCCTTCAATACCACCAAGTACAATCGGTACTGATCCATAAGCGGAGCGAGCAAGGCTGGTGTAGATGAGAGAGGCTCGGTCAGGTCTTCTTCTTTCCCCTTTTTCCCGGGCATTGCCTCGCCAGGGATTGCCATCTGGAGAGTAGGAGTCGGTGTCCCGGACCTTACCGTTGCCGCTGTAATTCGCCACAATTGAGTCAAGGTTTCCTGCTGTGATACCACAGAAAAGTCTTGGAGGTGGATAGGTCTTGAAGTCGTCTGCGTTATCAAACCTGGGCTGGGAAAGAATGGCAACCCTGTAGCCTTGTTTTTCAAGCAGGCGACCTATCAGAGCAATACCAAAGGAAGGGTGATCAATGTACGCATCACCTGTAACAAGAAGCACGTCCAGGCTCTGCCAGCCCCTTGTTTGACACTCCTCCCAGGAAACAGGCAGGGGAGGAGTGGTGGTATTGTTTGTTTGCATCAGTGACTTACGCCTGGTCTCACTTACATTTTTGCGGAATTGACAAAGAGATGGCAGAAAATAGATGCAGCATAGCCAAGTGCAATAATGGGGGTCCATTTGAGGTGGGCATTAAAGGTGTAGACCCCTCGTGCCGCACCCATGAGAGCCACACCTGCGGCGGAACCAATAGAAAGAAGGCTGCCGCCAACGCCTGCCGTCAGCGTTACCAGGAGCCATTGACCGTGAGACATGTCAGGGTTCATGGTGAGAACTGCGAACATAACGGGAATATTATCAACAATTGCTGAAAGTATTCCTACCATAACATTGGCTGTAGTTGCCCCAAGGTCGAGGTAGAGGAATTTGGAAACTAATGCCAGATAGCCAAATTGGGAAAGGCCGCCAACACAGAGAACAACGCCATAGAAAAACAGTAAGGTATCCCATTCAGCCCGTGCAACTTTTCTAAACAGATCAAAAGGATCTGGTTTTGCGTGGTAGGTCTGATGCGCAAGCGGGTTATCGTCGATATCGTAGTTTCTGTGCTCTTTCTTTTTCAGGTAGTAGGAAAAAAATCCAAGGTAGCCAAGTCCAAGCATCATCCCAGCCGCAGGTGGGAGGTGGAGAAAGTTGTGAAAAGAGACCGCCGTTGTAATGGTACAGAGGAAAAGTAATATAATTCGCTTTGCTCCCAGTTTCATAACGTACTGATCTTTGCTCGGCTGCGGCGTTTTTTTGCTGATGGCAAAATTCATGAAAAATGCAGGAACCAGCCAGTTAACAAGGGATGGAAGAAAAATTGCAAAGAATTCTGAAAATTGGACAAGGCCCTTTTGCCATACCATAAGAGTGGTGATGTCTCCAAATGGAGAGAAGGCGCCACCGGCATTCGCGCCTATGACAATGTTGATGCAGGCGAGTGAAATGAATTTCTTGTCGTTTCCACCAACCGCCATTGCCACAGCTCCCATTAAAAGAGCAGTGGTGAGGTTATCGGCTACAGGGGAGATTATAAAAGCAAGAAAACCGGTGACCCAGAAGACGGCTCGTAATGAAAACCCTCTCGTAACCAGCCAGGAACGAAGTGCCTGGAAGACATTTCTTTCATCCATGGCGTTAATATAGGTCATGGCAACAAGGAGGAAAAGAAAGAGTTCGGCGTATTCTATTATGTTATGACGTATGGCAATTTCAGCAGAGTGGGTATCCCCCATTCGAGAAAATGTTATAGCAACGAGTACCCAGATAAGCCCTGCGGCCAGCAGTACCGGCTTGGATTTTCGCAGGTGAAGCTGTTCTTCCAGAATAACCAGTGAGTAGGCAGCTACAAAAAGAAAAAGAGACAGAATTCCGTAAAATGATCCGGTAAGATTGGCCACTTCATGGCCTTTGGCACCACCACTTGCAAGAGCAATGGTCGCAGGGATCAGCGCGACACATAGGGCAAAGATCAATTTTTTCATTATAACTTTTCCTGGGTAGAATTTACTGGGGAAAGGGACAAAACTCGGGCAATTATAACAGCAGGAAAAGGGCATGGCAAGAAGTGTCCAGTGGTATGAATAAATACCACTGGACACTGGAGATCACTCCCTCTCGGTTGAGGGAGCATCTGAGGGAATATTTTAATCTGCAGCAGGGATATATTTTGTAAGCGGACAATTGTCGCAGCCCGCTTTTGGTAAATCAGTGCCGTTATGAATCCTTTCAATCAGGGCGGCTACGGCAGTCTTACTGTCAGGAAACATATGCTGTTTTCCAATCTCATCAATGAGTCCCGTTCGGTTCATGACATTGAGAACCTGCATTTTGACTCCACACATCGCAAAGCCCATGTGAGCGCTGCGTATGCGTTTAACGAGCATTTCGAGCGCCTCTTCGCCTGAAGCATCCATGTCATTAATTCCACGGGCATCAAGGAGAATGTAGCGCAGGTCTGGTTGTTCTGTTCTGAATTTCAGAACCTGTTCGTCAAGATAACTGGCGTTGGCAAAAAACAGTGCACCGTCAAAGCGCACAACAGAAATATGACGACAACCTTTCAATCGATAGTCTTCCGCACTTTTGAGGACGTTATCTTCACTCAAAGAGAGGGTCGCGACGACGGGTCTCATTGATTTATAGAGAAAGACGAGCATGGAAAGAGCCACACCAACCATGATCCCCTTATCCAGATGCGGTGCGAAATAAAGGGTAACGGCGAAACTTAATACGGAAATAGCACCATCGTACCATTGGGCCTTCCAGGCGTGGATAAAGCCTTTGACGTTCACAAGGCCGATAACAGCCATCATGATAACCGCAGCAAGGACCGCCTGTGGAAGATGATAGAGCAAAGGTGTAAAAAATAGCAGTGTTATGACGACCATGACAGAAGTGACAACAGAGGATATACCGGATACGGCTCCTGCCTGCAGGTTTACAGCAGATCGGGAAAAAGAACCGGATACGGCATAACTTGAGCCTATTGAGCCGAGCATGTTGGCAAGGCCCTGACCTATCAGCTCCTGATTTGGATCAAGCTTCTGCCCGGTCTTTGCGGCCATTGCTTTTGCAATTGCAATTGCCTCCATGAAACCCAGCAGTGAGATTATAATGGCAGTGGGAAGGAGTTTTAAAAATGATTTGAGATTGAGTTCCGGGATGGTGAATTGGGGCAAACCTTCGGGGATCTTGCCAACGACCGCACCCCCTCCCATAACAAGAAGCTTGGTGGTATCGAGTTTGGTATTTCCCACTTTAAGGCGCCAGATGTTGTTATCCGTGGTGATGCCTTGAGGAATCTCGGTCAGATTATAAAAGGTGAAATTGTCGCCGTCTTTTACACCTTCAAATTTGAGGTTACGAAGCTCGCTGCGTATAGCTTGATTTTCATCTTTTCTTTCGACAATCTCAAGCGCAAGGTGAGCGAGCTGACTTTTAAGTTCAATAAGATCAGCTGTTGTATGGTGATTCTTTTTTACTTCTTCGTCTACTTTCAGACCAAGTTCAGCTCTTGCTCTTCCAAGCTCTTCTATCTCGGTGACGGTTTTGTTGAACGCTGTAATTTTCTCAGTCAGGCCATGGGATTTGAAGGCAGCCAAATCCACACGGACATCATTGTTGTAGTGGGTGAAATATGAGATAATGGTAGTAATTGCAACTGCAATGAGGACATTCGGGATGCGCGGATTTATTTTTCGTAAAAATACCATTATAGCAACGGCAGCAACCCCATATATCAGTGTGGGGATATGGGTGTAGTCCATTGCCGCCTGCGCCACTCGTATCATTGTTTCGTAGTGGTGCGGCGCATTGTCAACGTAAACTCCGAAGAATTTAGAAAATTGAGAAGAGGCGATGATAATGGCAGCGGCGTTGGTGAAACCGTTAACAACAGGGTGTGAAAGAAAGTTCACCACAAGACCAAGCCGCAGAACGCCGAGGCTAAATTGGAAAAGTCCAACGGTTAAGGCAAGAGCGATAGAGTAGGCGATAAATTGAGAAGAACCGGCTGTGGCCAGAGGTTCAAGAGAGGCTGCTGACATCAAAGAAACAACAGCAACAGGCCCCGTTGCCAACTGGCGGCTGGAGCCAAAAAGAGCGGCGACCATCGGTGGCAGGAAGGCCGCGTAGAGACCGTAATAAGCGGGCAGGCCAGCGAGCTGGGCATAAGCCATGGACTGTGGAATTAATACCAGGGCTACCGTGAGTCCTGCAAGAAAATCCGTTTTGAATTTTCCGCCACTGTAATCTTTAAACCAATCAAGAAAGGGAAAAACTTTAAGAATCATCATGTCACCTGTTTTTGTGCAAAATACATTAAGTTAGGTGGCAATACTAAGACATATCTTTCTATGTTTTCGTGTTAGCCATATTTTCAGTAGGATAGAGCGGTTGTACAGATTCTCTGCCTGATTCGTTTATGGAGTTGGCTACGGGCTAATTTCAAAAGTTTGTTCATGGTAATGCTCCTCGTAAAATATGTTAAAATATGCACAAAAGGGATTGTAACCCTTAGGTTTGTGAAGGTTGAAAAAATGCTGATAAAAAATGAATCAACGTTCATATTTAATTGGATTAATCAAAGCGTCTTTTACTATAAAGTCAAGAAAAATTGGTGATTCCCCTTTCCGACCGGAGCACTAAATTGCATTTTTACAGAAAATATGGTTATCAGGATAGCTGGTGGATTGGAGAATTTCGCTCAACTCATGGGTGATCTGATTGAGATGGATGATGGGAGAGGAAACATGCTTTCGGATAAAAATCAGTGTGCGGTTTTGCTGGCAGACGATCATGTGTTAATTCGGCACGGAATAAAAAATATTATAAAAAAAGACGAGCGAATTAATGTTGTGGGCGAGGTGGGGAACGGTAAAGAGCTCATGGGGTTGCTGGAAGAGTTTGACGTTGATCTGATCATTCTTGACATTTCCATGCCAGATATTGGTGGCATGGAGGCCATTGGCCTTGTTAAGGAGAAATATCCCTGGATAAAAATTCTGATGCTCACCATGCACAAGAATAAGCAATATTTTTATAACGCCATGGCAGCTGGTGCGGATGGCTATCTGATGAAAGATGATTCCGATGATGAATTACTGATAGCCATTGAAAAGGTGTTGGCCGGGAAGTGTTACATCTCTCCTTACATGACTGATGAGTTTGCCGACGATGTTATAAGCATGTATCGAAATGACCGACGAAGCCCCTTTCAGGAACTCACCAAAAGAGAGAAAGAAATTCTTCAGTTTGTTGTACAGGGCCTCACCAGCAGGCAGATGGCTGAACAACTGAATTTGAGCCAACGTACTGTTGACCATCATCGATCGAACCTGTTACGTAAATTTGACCGTAAAAATAGTGTAGAACTTGTCCATTATGCAGTGCGCAATGGTTTCGTCAGCAGTGAATAATAAAGGATTCGGTAAAATATTTTGTATACCAGTACTGCAGGTTTTTATCTCTGATCTTTTTTGTCTATGTAACTCTTTTAAATTATTCAGTTCTATAAAATTCACTTTGATAACTAGGTATATATACCCAGTTATCTGTTGGGTATCAGCACCGATTGCAATTTTTACTGAAGAGGCTAGTAATACTGTCAGTTTTTTTAGTCCCTATCACGATTAACTGTACAACGAGGTGTGCCCCCTATGAACAAAAGTGAACTGGTAGCTACAATTGCTGAGACAGGTAACATGACGAAGGTTCGTGCTGCCGAGGCGTTAGATAAGGTCCTTGCCCATATGGCATCGGCCATGGAAAAGGGAGAGCGGGTGACCCTGGCCGGTTTTGGCTCATTTAAAGTTGTGGAAAGAGCGGCGCAGAAGGGAAGAAATCCCCAGACAGGCAAGGCCATAATCATCCCTGCCCATAATGTCGTGAAATTTAAGCCGGGCAAGACCCTCTCTGAAAAAGTTCGTCATTGATTTTTGTCTACAATATGGCTTCTGCGTTTGCGTAGAAGCCACATAATCAAGCCTGCTGTAATCATCCCACTGCTGAGTAACTGTCCCATGGTGATGCTGTTGTAGATAAAACCAAGCTGCTGATCCGGTTCCCTGAAGTTTTCCACAATGATTCGCACGACTCCGTAGCAGATAAAGAAGAGAGCGCAAATGGAGCCATGGGGCCAGAATTGTCTTTTTTCCCATGGCCGTTTTCTGAGACTCCAGAGTACGGCAAAAAGGATAACCCCCTCAAGAAAGGCCTCGTAGAGTTGTGAGGGGTGCCTTGGCGAAGGACCTCCGCCGGGAAAGATCATACCCAATGGTGAGTCGGTTACCCTGCCAAAGAGCTCCCCATTGATAAAATTACCGATTCTCCCAAGGCAGAGGCCAATCGGTATGGTCGCCACATAGATATCAGCTGTCTTCCAGAAATCAATGGCCTGTTTTTTACAAAAGAGCCAGCCTCCGAGAAAAAGTGCGATACAGGCACCGTGAAATGACATGCCGCCGTTCCAGGTTGCTGCAATTTCGAGGGGATGTTTCATATAGTAGGGTAAATTGTAAAAAAGGACATAGCCGAGGCGTCCTCCGATAATAACGGAAAGGATGAGGACCATGTTGAGGTTTTCAAAATGAAGAGACAGGGACTCAAATTTGAATTCCTTTATCTGCTTTTTTACAAGCATATAACTGGCAATAAAACCAATGACATACATTAGCCCATACCAGCGTATGTGTAATGGGCCCAGGCTGAAAATAATGGGGTCTATTTCGGGAAAAGTGAGCATGTTTTTCTGCTAGTCCTGTCTTGTTTTTTGCATTTTCTTTAAGTGCACCTGGAGGATGGAGATTGCCGCAGGAGTAACCCCGGAAATTCTGGAGGCCTGACCAAGAGAGTGAGGTTGTATTTTGCTGAGCTTTTCCACCACCTCATTGGAAAGCCCCGACAAGCTGGCATAATCCATATTTTTTGGCAGGATGACGGATTCGATTTTCTTAAATCTTGCGACCTGTTCGTATTGCCTGTCAATATAGCCTTTAAATTTAACCTGAAGTTCTATCTCGGGCTGTACCTGACTATGGGTAAGCGCCTCAATCTGTGCGTGTTCTTCGTCCGTCATGGGAAGGTCGCAGAAGGCCTTCAGGCTGAGTTCCGGACGACGCAGCAGTTCAGCAAGGTGGGATTTCTGTTTAAGGTCACTGGAACCAAGATTATTCAGGGCAAGATTGACCTCAGCACCTGGTTTAATCCAGATATTTTCCAGTTGGCGAATCCCGTCCTCAACCGCCGTCTGTTTCTCATGGAAAGAGATGTTTCGTTCCCTGGTGACAAGGCCGATTTTGTAGCCAATATCAGCAAGACGTACATCTGCATTGTCTTCCCGGAGCAGCAGCCGGTATTCAGCCCGTGAAGTAAACAAGCGATACGGTTCCTTGGTCCCGCAGGTAACAAGATCATCTATAAGAACGCCTATGTAGGCCTGCGACCTGTCGAGAATAAGCGGTGGGGTTCCTTTGATATAGTTTACCGCATTGATACTGGCCATCAGGCCCTGGGCCGCCGCCTCTTCATACCCCGAAGTTCCGTTAATCTGTCCGGCCAGAAAAAGACCTCGTACCTTTTTCGTTTCAAGGGAAGGTTTGAGACCCAGTGGATCTATATAATCGTATTCGATAGCATAGCCGGGCCTGATAATTTTTGCATTTTCAAGCCCTTTAATAGAGTTGACCATCTTCTGCTGGGTTGCAAGCGGCAAGCTTGTGGGGATGCCGTTTGGGTATACCTCTATTGTATCAAGGCCTTCAGGTTCAATAAAAATCTGGTGCCGGTCCTTTTCGGGAAAGCGCATGACTTTGTCCTCAATGGAGGGGCAGTATCTGGCGCCGATACCTTTTATGACACCTGCGTACATTGGAGACTGGTCTATTCCTTCTCTAATGATCTGGTGGGTCTTTTCGTTGGTGTAGG
The DNA here is from genome assembly GCF_005116575.1 of Desulforhopalus sp. IMCC35007. Lineage (GTDB taxonomy): Bacteria > Desulfobacterota > Desulfobulbia > Desulfobulbales > Desulfocapsaceae > Desulforhopalus_A. The sequence goes on from NZ_SWCN01000001.1 coordinate 172,721, forward strand.
TAATGTAGCAGGGAAGTTGAGGCAGAGTGTAATTGCCCTCCGATGAAAATGAAAAATGTGCGGGAGGATTATCGCTGTGCTGATCTTCAAGATCCTCATAGTTTATTGTGTTGGCATCAAGGCGTGGTACCGTACCTGTTTTCATTCGGCCAACCTCAAAACCATTTTCCCTGAACCAGCGGGCAAGCCCTTTTGAGGCGGCGCAACCGAGCCGGCCTGCCGAGAAGTTTTTCATACCGATGTGGACAAGCCCGTTGAGGAAAGTACCCGTTGCCACAACAACGGCTTTTACAGGGATTTTTTCTTCGATTGAGGTGGTAATGCCTGTGATTGCCCCATCCTCAACTTCAAGCCCGGTGACCACGGTCTGCTTGATGGTGAGGTTGGGCTGGTTTTCTATGACCGACTTCATTCTAAGGCGGTAAAGTAACCGGTCTGCCTGAGCTCTTGAAGAGCGTACTGCCGGACCTTTACTTGTGTTGAGTTTACGAAATTGAATAGAGGTGGCGTCGATGTTTTTGGCCATTTCTCCACCGAGTGCATCTATTTCCCTGACCAGATGCCCTTTCGCAAGCCCTCCGATTGCAGGATTGCAGGACATGGCACCAATGGTATCCACATTGATTACTGTGAGAAGAGTCTTAAGGCCAAGTCTTGCGGCAGCAAGAGCGGCTTCACAACCAGCGTGACCTGCTCCAATAACTGCTATATCGTAGTGTTCTGAAATCATTTGAGATATGTCTGTGTTTTTAAATTATTAATGGAGATCACCTGATCAGTATCTCGTCCGGAGCTATAGATCGGAGCGGCGTGTCTTGTTTCTGCCACCAGATCAAGGCCCACTGTATAGGGCTGTTGCGTCGGACGCTGATGCCGTTATCTGAGGTCTTGATGATATTTTGTTCTACATATTCGAGAAGAAGCTGTTCTTCTGTTGTGCTGAGATCCTGAAACATCCAGCGATAGGATGCAAGGGCTTCTTCAATTGACCCATATAATGTTACAGGATTGGGACGAAGTACAGTGATGTTTGGATAAATTCCGATCTTGTAGAGCAGATTTACGGTGTAAATATAATCAGGGCCTGGATCAAACGGTCGGCCTATTGCCCGGAAGGCCTCGGCCTCAAAAGGAGTTGCGCCGATGCGATCACTTATAAAAACATATTTTTTGGCAAAGGCGTTGATTTTTTTGAGTGAGGACTCAAGATCCTCGACCCCAACCGACCGTGAGGCGATGGCTATGTCATGGGAGGTAATACCTTTTGCCTGCCAATCATCTTCCCAGGCACACTGGATAGTTTCAATATTATAAATGTTTTCTTGTGCGGCATTTTGATTGAGGATTTCTAGCATACCGGGCGAAAAATCAATAGCCGTCACTTTCTGGACCTGATGGGCGATGGGGATGGCAAGGGTGCCTGGGCCAGCACCAATATCAAGGACGGAGTAAGACTGATCCAGGGGAAGCTCACGTATAAAATGGTCTACATAATCATTTTTTTTTATGCGACTGGAAAAAGAACTGGCTTTGGAGTCCCATTCCTTGGGGCTTTTTCTTTTCCAGCCTTTTCGGGCCATTGCATTTTTTCGGAGCAAGGACCAGTCGATGTCTTCGTAGGTCTGAGTAGTTGAATGAACCATGAAATAAAACTCTTATAAAAATAAAACGACGTAATAAGTGAAAAAATAATGATATGAGAATAGCACAGCCCATGGGGATTAGCAATAAACCCATGGCGGGCCACAGCAAAAATGTTTGACACATTGAGGTGGATATGGTTAATATTCTCCTTTTGTAATTTTGTAATTTCACAGGTACATGTGGTGTGCTTGTGAGAGAAGTTGACTTTAAGGAGGCTAACAAACCTTCAATGAGAATATTCTTAAAGTCTCTAGAGTATAACCAAAGTCCATGTATCTATCATGGGTTCTACAGATGAGGATGTAAACAATGAGTAAGCGAACTTTTCAGCCAAGCAGAATCAAGCGTGCACGTACCCATGGATTTCGTGAAAGAATGAGCACCCGTGCCGGTCGTGCGATTATCCGTGCCCGCAGAGCAAAGGGTCGCAAAAGACTCTCAGCTTAAGTTGACGAGTCTACGGCTTTTGAAAACTTCCCTGCTCCGTAAGGGGTGGGAGTTTGAAAAAGTTTACAGCAGGGGAAAGCGTATACACGGCAATGGCTATACTCTTATATGTCTGGAAAACGGCTCAGTCGACAGCAGACTCGGTATAAGTGTCCATCGGAAAGTTCGTGGTGCAGTGAAGAGAAACCGCATTAAACGAATTATCAGGGAGTCGTTTCGGCTTGAACGAAAACAATATCCACAGGGTGTTGATATTGTTTTTGCTGTGCGTCCAGAGTTCTCCTGTAAGCATCCGGGTGATATTTGCAGAGCTGTAGGAGAAACTACAGCCAGATTCGCTTGTGGGCAGAGCAGATGAAATGAAAATAACTCGATTACCTGGAAAAGCATTTGTCGGATGTGTGAAAGGGTATCAATATTTGATCTCACCTCTGTTACCACCGTCCTGTCGTTTCACTCCCTCCTGTTCCACATACACCATCCAGGCAGTTGAAAAATATGGCCTTCTACTTGGGGGCTTAAAAGGGTTGTGGCGCCTGTTGCGTTGTCATCCATTTTCACGAGGCGGTTATGATCCGTTGCAATAAACAGGTCTTCCGCCATTTTTTATTAACTGACATTTTAACCTTCTTCGTCATTTATAAACGGACAGTTCATGGACACATATAGAGCCTTTTTGGCAATAATCATCTCCTTTGTCATCCTCGTCGGTTATCAATATTTCTTTGTTGGCTTTGATCAGCCAGCGCCCGTTGAAGAGCAAACCACACAGACTGCTACATCGCAGACCACCGCAGCAGAGCCCGTTGCAAGCGCGCCTGCCCCGGTGGCGGCACCTTCTCTGAATCCTCCGGTTAAAGCCGTCAGCTATGATAGAGAACCAAAAAATATCAGCATCGAAACAGAGTTGTATCGTGCCACTCTGTCTGAAGATGGTGGGATGATTACAAGCTTTGTCCTAAAGAATTACAAAGAAACCCATGATGCTGATTCACTTGGAATGCAGCTGGTTAAAACGGATAAATCAGAAGGTTTTCCTCTACTGTTTTCCTGGGGGAGCGCTGTAAACGAGAGGATTCTTTACAGCAGTGATGTCAGCTCTGTGAAACTTACCAAAGATCAGGCCAACGCTCAGCTCGTGCTAACGGCCGATGCAGGTAACGGGCTGACTGTCGTGCGGACCTACACATTTAACAACGATACCTATCTGTTAGATCTCGGTGTTAAAGTGATTAATGCATCCGGCGCTATTCTTCAGGGTGTTCCACAGATCAGTCTAGTCAACAAACGCTTTGAAATAAGTGAAAGCCCTGCAAAACGATTTCTTTTTGCAGGTCCTGCTGCATATATCAGCGGCCAGCTGAATGAAGTCAAAGCCAGCGAATTTGAAGAGGGCCCTAAGGTTCTTCAAGGAGCCATTGACTGGGCTGGGTATGGGAGTAATTACTTTCTGTGTGCTGTCGTTCCGATGGATGGAAATGGTGCATCTTTTACCATGAGTGGAAATGATGAACTTGCCAGGACGCAGCTTGCAGGAAATCTTGACACCATCCAGGCAGGTACGGAAAAAGAGTATGCATATCATGTCTTTTTCGGGCCCAAAAAACTGAAGATGTTAAAAAATATAGGCTATAATCTGGACAGTTCAGTGAACTTTGGCTGGTTTGATGTTATCGCCAAACCTGCATTGTGGCTTTTGAATACTTTTAACAGTTTTTTCCATAACTACGGCATTGCCATTATTCTTGTGACGGTACTCTTTAAAGCTGCTTTCTGGCCGATTTCCCAAAAAGGTATGAAGTCGATGAAGAATATGCAGAAACTTCAGCCCAAGATGGTAAAACTAAAAGAAAAATATAAGAATGATCCAACCAAGATGAATCAGGAGGTAATGAATCTTTATAAAACCTATAAAGTCAATCCTCTTGGTGGATGCCTGCCGATGGTTTTACAGATTCCCGTGTTTTTTGCGCTCTATAAAGTACTGCTCCAGTCTATTGAGCTTCGCCATGCTCCCTTTATGCTCTGGATTACTGACCTTTCAGCGCCGGATAGATTGTATATGGGCTTTGATTTACCGTATCTTGGAGGTTTGCCCGTGCTCACATTGTTGATGGGAGCATCGATGTTTTTTCAGCAAAAACTCAGTCCCACCACTGCTGATCCTACCCAGGCTAAAATCATGATGTTTTTGCCAGTGATTTTCACGTTTATGTTTCTTAACTTTGCTTCTGGTCTTGTTCTCTATTGGTTTGTTAACAATCTGCTCTCTATTCTTCAGCAGGTATTGATCAACAGAGATACAAAGAAATCAAGTGCAGCTGCCTGAGATGTCGGGTACAGCTCAGCTTTTCGAGACCGTAAAAAGTGAGATTCAATAAAAAAGGTAATCCAATGTCTTTAGCAAAAAAAGATTTCTACGGAAAAGAAGTTACCGATGCCATCAAAAAGGCATGTGATAATTTTGGAGTCGCGCAGGAAAAACTGGAAATTGATGTCATAGAAACAGGTTCCACAGGAATATTTGGGTTAATTCGCAAGAAAGCGCATATCAGGGTGAGTCTCAGACAGGAGACTGAGGAAGAGAAAAATGACTTTTCCATGGAATCTCTGCTTCCAGCAAAGGAAAAACCTGTGCGGGCCAAGAAAAAAGCTTCCCCTCGAGTTGAAGTTGAGCCCCAGAAGCATCCTGAACCAGAGAAATCTGCCCCTGCTCCGGTAGTTGAAAAAAATATTCAACAGGAGCAAGTAACGGAGACTGTTGAACAAACGAAACAGGCTGATCGAAGCGTGGTTGTTGAACAGGTGGTTCAGAACACTGAAGAACCTGTTGAAGTGGCTGTAAGTCAGGAAAGCCTTGAGATCGTAAAAAGTGAGTTGAGTCAGATTGTTGCTTTGATGGGTTTTCCATCCACAATTGAGCTTGAGGTAGAAGGCTTGTCCGTTGCCTGTGTACTTCGAGGAGATTTTGAAGAAGAGTTGACAGGCGTCGATGGAAAAGTTCTTGACAGTATTCAATATATTCTTCGTAAGATTGTAACCAGAAAGGTGTCTGAGAAATTAAGAATCTCTATAAACGTGGGAGATTTTCGCGAAAAACGTCTGGAAAACCTCAAAGACAAGGCCATTGAACTGGCGGGCCAGGTAAAAGAGGATGGTAAGACCCAGGTCCTGCCCGCCCTCAATCCTTCAGAGCGTCGGGCAATCCATATGATTCTCCAGGAAGATAAGGAAATCCGCAGCAGATCTGTTGGAGACGGCCTTTTTAAGAAAATTCTTATTTATAAGCCAGGTAAGAATAACCGTGGTGGACGTAAAAAAACACAGGGCAAGGGCCGCCAGAACAAAAGCTCAGAGAACTCAGAACCTCAAAGTGATTCCTGATACGCGAGTTTCTGCTATTTCTCTTCGCCCTTGCCTGAAGATTTCATAGAATCAGGAGACTGGTGATATTATGAATCTATCAGCTGTTGAAGAAACAATCGTTGCCATATCTACTCCTCCCGGTGCCGGGGGGATTGGTATTATCCGCATGAGCGGTTCCCGATCCGTCGAATTCATACAAGGCATCTTCACTCCTAAAAGTCCCACCTGCTCTTATAAAAGCCATCGGTTTTATTACGGCCATATCCATCACCCTCTAGACGGGAAACTTCTCGATGAGGTTATGGTTGTGACAATGAAGGCTCCCAACTCCTATACAAGAGAAGATGTTGTTGAGATTCACTGCCATGGGAGTTTTCTCCTCCTGCAGAATATTCTCGATACTATTGTGTCCCAAGGTGCGACACTTGCCGCACCAGGTGAATTTACCAAGAGGGCCTTTCTCAATGGCCGTATTGATCTGACGCGGGCTGAAGCAGTTATTGATATCCTCTCCGCCAAAACCAGAAAAGGCATTGATCTGGCCCAGGAACAGCTTGCGGGTGCCCTCTACCGACAAATTGAACCCGTTCAGAAAAGCCTTACCCAAATGCGGGCTGTTGTTGAAGTGGCGATAGACTTTCCCGATGAGGATCTTGATATTGTTGATCGTCAAAAATTGAGCGCCCAGCTGGAAGCTGAGGTCAAAGCGCCATTAATGAAGCTTTTGGGTAATGTTTCCCGGGGACGCTTATATCGTGAAGGTATTTCTCTTGTGATTGTGGGCAGGCCCAATGTCGGTAAATCGAGCTTATTGAACACTCTTCTTCAGGAAGAAAGAGCTCTTGTTACTGCGATACCTGGTACGACCAGAGATTCGATTGAGGAAATCATTGATATCGAAGGTGTTCCTGTACGTATTATTGATACGGCAGGTATCAGAAGTGGAGCCGAAGAGGTTGAAGAGCTTGGAATCATGCGGACCAAAGAGCTGATGAACAAAGCGGATCTTGTCCTGTTTCTGATCGATGGCTCCACTTCACTTTCCCGGGAGGATAACGCTCTTTTTCAAGAGGTCTCCCATAAACCTGTTTTAACTGTAGTGAACAAAAGTGATTTATATTCTGGGCCAAGGCAGGAAGTCACCCTCTGTCAGGATGGGAGATGGGTTGAAATTTCAGCGAAAAGCCAGCTTGGCATCGACGCACTGAGAAAAGCAATTTTTGAGAAAATAACAGGCGGGAAAGAACAATGGGAAGAAAATGGTTGTTCTCCTAACCTCAGACACAAGGTTGCATTGCAAAAAGCGATATCTGCAAGTGGGAGTGCCATTGAGACGCTTAACACGGGACTTACGAACGATCTGATAGCTGTCGATTTACAAGAGTGTCTTGATTGTCTTGGAGAAATTGTCGGCGAGACAACAACGGACGATATTCTTGATGTCGTTTTTGAACAGTTCTGTCTCGGTAAATAATCTGTACATATTACGTTAGAGGTTCCTGTCTCAATCAACCTGTGAAAAGGATTGGAAAATCCATGCACAGCTATTTCGAGCAGGACCCTTTTCACCGTCACCCTGTTGGTGACAGGAGAATCGTAATACACGAGAGGAGGGGTGTTAGCCCTCATTTTTTAATTATATATTTTGATGGAGTAAAACATGGCTCAAATGCAAAACGGAGATAAAATTTCCGTTCACTATACAGGTAAACTTGCCGATGGAAGTATTTTTGACTCTACAGCAGGAGAAGATCCTTTTGTCTTCACTTTAGGTGAAGATGATCTTATTGACGGATTTCTAACTGCAATCCAGTCAATGAATGTCGGCGAGAAAAAAACCGTCACTATTGGTGTTGAGGATGCCTACGGAGAGTGGCATGAGGATATGGTTATTGAGGTTCCTCGTTCTGAAATGCCAGCTGATCTGGACCTTGAAGTTGGTGATGAACTTGAAGTCACCGATGAAGAAGATGAGCCTATGATTGTAAGTGTGAGTGAGATTACAGACACTACTGTTACCTTGGATGGCAATCCTGCGCTTGCAGGTGAGGTGTTAACATTTGACCTTGAGCTGGTGGCTATTAATTAGTCCCTGTCAGGTTGTCAAATAAGAAGCAAAAAAGGGGAGGTCCGGAAGGATCTCCCCTTTTTTGTTGTAATGCTCAGGCAACAAACCATTTTACTTCGATAAAGCAATAAAATATCGAGCCATGATGCTTAAAGAATTTGTTGGAAAGATCACGAAAAAGATCACCATGGCATCGACAACAGTGAGTAAATAAGGTATCCATTTATGTTGTTACTGTAACTGGTATTACGTAATTGTTATCGGTAGTGTGATCGTTTCGATGCTGTCTCACCCCACAATGGAAAGTGCGATGAACTGTAAACATCTGAGCCTGGAAGCTAGCGGTATACTGATTAAAGCGAGAAAAATTTCTCAATATCTTGCATGCGACTTTGAGAGGTTGGTTGCTGAGAGTCCCTGTGAGAGCGAATATCTCACGAGAGCCTGTTGCCTGTTAGAAGAGATAGTCCTTGACCCTGTGCAATATTCAGATGACTGGCTGCTGGAAGAGTGTTTTGATGAAAGTAAACTGAGAGAATTACTCCAGTATTCTAAAGCTGTACAACTGATGCCACAGACCGTCAAAATCTATGATAGCGGTTATAAGCAGTTGCACACTACAATTGGTCCTGCAGATAAACTTTCTGGAGTGATTGAGTAGGCCGTAATCTGGCACTAGGTGTGGGCAAGAAGCGCGCCTTGTAGGTTTTTTGAGGTTGGCTATTATTGAAATTTTAAATGCATGGTTCTGATGAAAAAGGTTCACCAAGAGGCTGGAGAAGAAGCCGCTGTAGCAACGGAAAACACTCATCACTCTGCCCATGCCCAGCTTTTCGAGATCAGGCGAAGGATCTTTTCGCTTCCCATGGTTCTGAAGAGAAAAGAGGATGTCCTCCTTCGAGATGCCATCTCGAGGGTCGCTGCTGAAAATCTACAGGCGAAGCTTGATGTGCCACTCTTTGATGAATCTCTTCGCGATGGTTTTGCCATTTCTGCCGGGGAAAAGGTTGCCTGTGATGGTGAAACATGTTTTCAGATCGCCGGTGTAACTGGTGCTGGAGATGTTCTTGATAAAGCTCTGAAACCGGGAGAAGCCTGGTTGGTTATGACCGGAGGCAAGGTTCCTGGAGACTGTACACGTATTATTCCCAAGGAGTGGTGTGCGGTTGAAGGACAACGGGTAACAATCCGATCAAAATATCTTACAGGCCCCTCCTATATTAAAAGAAGGGGGGAAGAACGTCAAAAGGGAGCGATTCTTGTAGAGGCCGGAGAGGTTATTACTCCTGCATCGCTTGTAAAAATTGCCGAAGGTGGATGGCATAAGCTTGCAGTCTACAGGCGTCCAAGGGTCAGCTTTTGCTGTACAGGAAAAGAACTGGTTGAGTCCGGAGTATTACCCGAAGATGCGCAGAAGATTTCTTCAAATAAATACCTGTTGGTTGCCTTGATTGAGCAGTGCGGCTGTTTAGCCCATGACTACGGGATCGTCACGGATGAGGAAAAGATGGTAGGTCAGTTTTTTACGGACTGTCTTGATGGTTCCAGTGATCTTGTTCTTACAACCGGTGGCACAGGGGGAGGGGATTTCGATCTTGTCGAGAAGGGTTTTTTAGATGCCGGTGGCACCTTGACGTGCACATCTCTTGATCTGCGACCTGGAAGATCAACGGTTGCAGGAGAAAAAAATGGAGTTTTATATGTCGGACTTCCTGGACCACCAAAAGCCGTGCACACTGTTTTTCTTGAGGTTGTAGCCCCATTGCTGCAGGAGATGAGCGGGGTTCGACCTGCTGGACCCCGTTGTATTGAGGCTTTTGCTGGTGAAGATATTACAGCTAAAACCAAAGGGGCACTGCTTATTAAGGAAGGTGTGTTGTCTTGTATAGGAGGGCAGGTTCTGGTTCAAAGGGCCACCAGAAATGAGCATCCTAACTGCAATATCCTCATTGCCCCTGGAAGAGATCATATCAAAAAGGGCGAAATCGTTGAGGTGCATCTGCGCCAACCTTTATGGGGCTGACCATCGCGGCTATTTCTGGCAGTGCTTGCAATAAAAAGTGGCCCGCCCTCCGAGCTTTGATTTGAGTAGAGGTGCACAGCAATGGGGGCATGGCTGCCCATCTTTTCCATAGACTGTAAAATTCATCTGGAAATAGCCCTGCTGCTGGGAGGCGTTGACAAAGTCGCTTATGGTGGATCCGCCACAGTCAATGGCATGATCGAGGACCTTTCTGATTGTAGCTATGAGATGCTGCCATTGTGGTTTTGTAAGGGAGCTGATCTTTTTCTCAGGCGAAATTCCCGCTCGAAACAGGCTTTCATTGGCGTAGATATTGCCAATGCCGACAACAATTTTTGAATCCATTATACACTGTTTGATGGTAAGACTTTTTCCTTTAGACAGGTTGTAGAGGTAGTCGGGAGAAAAACGATCATCAAAAGGCTCAGGCCCACTTGTTGTAAAAAAAGTCTTTTCCCGCTCTTTTGCCTCAACAGGTGAGAGGATATGAATCGAGCCGAAGCGGCGGATGTCATGGTAGCGGAGCTGATTTTCGTCCCCGAGCAACCATTGAAGGTGATCATGCTTTGCCAGGGGGGTGTGTTTGGAAAATATTCCGAGGTTTCCGGTCATACCGAGATGGATAATCAACACAGCGCCACTGTTCATGTGTATCAGAATATATTTGGCACGGCGCTCTACTGCAACAATTGTCTGTAGAATGACTTCTTTTCTGATGTTGACAATATCAACGGGTTTGCGCAGGGATTTTTGATTGTAAAAGACCTGGGTGATCATCTGGCCAATGAGATGTGGTCGGAGACCTCGGCAAATGACTTCCACTTCAGGGAGTTCGGGCATTTTGGTGTCTTGTCTGGCAGAAATTTATAGAAATAAATATTGTAATAACTCTATCTTATAACCTTAAACCGTTGTCTTCTGTTGGCAAGGTGGATTGAGATTTCTACTCTTTATATCCAGGCAATGAGCGCGGCAACCATGTGATGGCTCACTATATTTAACAGTTCGAAATTGATGATTTTTTTCTTCCAAGAGAAAAAGCTTGCAGTTTGTGGGCTTCTTTCTCATTATTACTTCATTCGCATAAAGGATTAAATATTTTTCTATACTCGTAATAGCAGGTGAATGAATGGATGGATTTGGAAGTTTGACACCATACGACATGGTCATTCTCGGACTGTTTGCCGTTCTGATTGGCCGGGGCATCTGGTTGGGGTTGTTAAAACAGGTCACAGGTCTGGTTGCTCTTTACCTAGGGTATTTTTCGGCCAGCCAGTATCATGATGTTATTTTCCCTGTTCTCAAAAATGTATCGGACAATCCTAAGGTTGTTTTTCTCACCAGTTATGTCCTGCTGTTTGTCGTCACCTATGTTGTTGTTATGCTCTTTGGCAAGGCGCTTGGTTATGTGATAAGTCTTACGATCACTTCCTGGTTTGATAAAATTCTAGGCGGGTTGGTCGGTTTTGCCAAGGCGCTTATTTTAGCTGTGATGCTTCATATGATCCTTGGAACAGTTCTGGCACCTGAGAATCAGATGTTGAGGGCATGTATGACCTGCGATGCACTCAATGAGGCGGCCGATTTTACCAGAAAATTTATTCGTGATGAGAATGTACGGCAGTCCCTGCTCCAGCAGGAACCCGCAATTGCGATTGACTCCGTGAAAAAGTATCTTACCCCCACTCCAACAGATGAAAAAAGTGAGTAAGTTTTTTAGTACCAGCGAGCTGTACTTGATGGTATCAAATTAGTAATTGCGGCTAAGATATTTTTATTTCTTTACAGGTTAGAGGTGGCAAGGCTTTGCTTGTATCAAGGCAATAGTCTTGTTATCGGCAAGAAAACGTGTGTGTAAAACAAAGGCAAAGAGAGTAAAACCGGCTCATATCTCGGATAACAGGGTGGAGAACAATGGATTTACGGCTGGCTGATCGTAAGTATCTGGTTTTTTATCTTAGAGTTTTCGATGGTACAGGTAACAAGATTCTTGGCCATCTGGTAGATATTTCGGAAAAAGGTGTTCTGCTCATGACAGATGAGTTGGTGGCACTCAATGAAGAACATCTGCTGCGTCTGCGTTTACCCGCTTTCATTCGTGACAGAGAAGAAATCCTGCTGCAGGGTACCTGTCGCTGGTGTCATAAGGACACGAATTCTGATTTTTTTCTTACCGGGTTTCAGATACATGATGTGGATGCATCAACAAAAGAAGTTATTATACATCTGATGGCTGAGTTGGGATATAAAGAAGCCACAATCAAGTGACTCCTTTTCTGTGGTATAATCTTTACGGTTATCCCTGTCTGGCCTCTGCGAGTAACTGCTCTCTATATTGCTGCACAAAAGTCTTTATATCTTCTTTCCAGTCGATAAACGTCGAGAGTCCGGCGTCTTTTAACACCTTATTTTCAAGAATAGAGTTTGCCGGCCTGTGAGCGGGTGTGGGGTATTCTTCTGTCGTGCAGGGTCGCATTTTGTAGGGCACTTCCATGGTTTCAAGAAAATAGCAGGCGGCTTCATACCAGGTTGAGTAGCCTTCGGAGGTGGTGTGAACAATCCCTGTGAGATCAGAATGGAGAAGTTTTTTGATCTGCAGAGCGAGAGTATAAGACCAAGTCAGAGAACCGTATTGATCGTTTACTACCTTGAGTTCTCGAGCAGGGTCTTGGATAACCAGCCTGAGGATGGTTTTGAGAAAATTTTTGCCCGTGGCTGAATACAACCATGCCGTGCGCAAAATAACATGGTTGCTGCAGTACTGTGCAACAGCTTCCTCCCCTGCAAGTTTACTTTTTCCGTATTGTGAAAGTGGATTTGGTGTATCTGATTCGTAGTATGGTTCAGGGGCTGTTTTTTTGCCATCAAATATGTAGTCTGTGGAGACCTGTATGAGGCGGGCACCGATTTTCTCTGCACCTTGAGCGAGATATTTAGGGCCTTCTGCATTGACCTTCCAGGACAAATCAAGTTGAGATTCACAGCCATCAACCGCTGTGTAGGCCGCACAGTTGATAATGACTTCCGGTTTCATCTCATTCAGACAGACATCGACGCTTTCTTTGCTGCTGATATCCACTTTGGGAAAATCGCAACCTTTAGTCTCGTTGTCTGGGGCAAGCAGTGTGCAGCAGTCTGATCCTAACTGCCCTCCTGACCCAATTATCAATAATTTCATTTGTTTCTTCTATCCTTTTCTTTCTGTTCCGCTATGAAGTCTGCGAGATATTGACCGTATTGATTTTTTAACATATCAGAGGCGAGATGCTTCAGCTGCTCAAGGTTTATATAGCCGAGATCATATGCAATTTCCTCGATACAGGCCACCTTGAGGCCCTGACGCTCCTGTACTGCCTGAACATAGCTGGAGGCCTGCTGGAGTGATTCGTGGGTACCTGTGTCGAGCCAGCAGAAACCGCGTCCCAGCGGTTCGACTTTAAGCTTTCCTCTTCTAAGGTACTCGTTGTTTACATCGGTGATCTCAAGCTCTCCCCTTGAAGAGGGCTGGACCGCTTCAGCTATGGAGATGACATCATTATCGTAGAAGTAGAGGCCAGGTACGGCATATTTTGACTTTGGTTTGTCGGGTTTTTCCTCAATCCCGACAACCTGCCTGTTGTTGTCAAATTCAACAACGCCGTAGCGTTTGGGGTCCTTGACCAGGTAGCCAAAGATAAGTCCTCCCTCTTCAAGCTTGGCGCTGGTTGTGAGGATCCTGGAAAAGCCCGGGCCAAAGAAGATGTTGTCACCTAAAATCAGGGCAACGGAATCACCGCCAATAAATGATTTCCCTATGATAAAAGCCTGAGCCAGGCCTTCCGGACGCGGTTGAACTTCATAGCTGATGGCCAGGCCAAGCTGTGAACCATCGCCGAAGAGCTCTTTGAAATGGGGCAGGTCATGGGGGGTTGAAATGATAAGAATATCCCGGATACCAGCAAGCATAAGGACGGAGAGTGGGTAGTAGATCATGGGTTTGTCGTATACCGGAATCATCTGCTTGCTGATGACTTTGGTCAGAGGATAGAGACGGGTGCCGGAACCTCCGGCGAGGATTATTCCTTTCATAGGAGTATTCGAATCGTTTATTGAGGAATTTATTTGTTTGGCTGTTGATGTTATCAGCCGAATAATTTACATTTTGGCACTTATACGAAAGCAGCAAAGAGACGAATATAACGAAGCGCTATGAAAAAGGAAATAAAAAATGAGCCAGCATCTTCTTCCATGTTTTAAGGCCTATGATATCCGGGGACGTGTTCCGGATGAACTTAACCCTGATCTTGCACGAAAGATTGGTCAAGCCTTTGCTTTAGTTTATGATCTGAAAAAAGTGGTGGTGGGCAGAGACATCAGGTTGTCCAGTAACAGTTTGGCTGCAGCTCTCATAGACGGTCTTTGTGATACGGGATGTGAAGTGCTGGACCTTGGCCTTACCGGTACTGAAGAAATATACCATGCCACGTTCAGTCTGGAAGGTGAGGGGGTGGACGGCGGAGTGGTTGTTACCGCAAGCCATAACCCTGCTGACTATAATGGAATGAAATTTGTAACCCGGGGGGCCCGGCCTGTTACCGGAGAGTCGGGGCTGCAGGCCATGTCGGGGATGATCTCAGGTGGTAGGTTACCCGCTTTAGGGGAAGTTCGTGGAAGCTGCCAGGATTTCGATAATAAAAAAAACTATGTCCAGCATCTCTTGGGTTATGTTGATGTGGAAAAACTTAAGGCTCTGAAAATTGTCGTGAACAGTGGTAACGGCTGTGCTGGTGCTGTGGTCGACCTTTTGGAAAAACACCTGCCCTTTACCTTTATAAAGGTGCAGCATGAACCGGATGGAACCTTTCCCCATGGTGTTCCCAACCCTCTGCTTGTGGAAAACCGTGAAATAACCACCAGGGCGGTGAGGGAACATAATGCCGATCTGGGTATTGCCTGGGATGGTGACTTTGATCGCTGTTTTTTTTGGGATGAACATGGTGATTTCGTAGAGGGGTACTATATTGTAGGTCTGCTCGCAAAGGCTATGCTGCAATGTGAACCTGGGGCGAAAATCCTCTACGATCCCCGTCTTACCTGGAATAGTCAGCAGGTAATAAACGAAAATGGTGGTGTTCCTGTAATGACCAGAACCGGGCATGCCTTTATTAAAGAAAGGATGCGTCAGGAAAATGCCCTTTACGGTGGCGAAATGTCTGCCCATCATTATTTCAGAGACTTTGGTTACTGCGATTCCGGAATGATTCCCTGGTTGTTGGTGGCATCGATGCTAAGTGTTGCCGATACAACGCTGTCATCTCTTGTGTCTGCGCGAAAGGCTGCATTTCCGGTTTCGGGAGAGATTAACCGCAAGGTGGGAGACGCGGATGCAGTAATTTCCGTCATCGAGAAACACTATGCAACCGGAACGAAAGATTATACCGATGGACTCTCCGTCGAATTTAAGGACTATCGTTTTAATGTCAGAAAATCAAATACAGAACCGCTGTTGCGATTGAATGTGGAAACCCGTGGCGATGTAGAGTTGCTCCAGGAAAAGACCCGCGAACTACTGTCTTATATGCGCTGATAATATTCATACAGTTTTAAGTTCAATACTATTTAATACGAGGAAAACGTGACGAAAATACAACCCGTTATTTTAGCAGGTGGAACAGGATCAAGGCTCTGGCCTCTCTCTCGAGAGTTATATCCCAAGCAATTGTTGCGCTTGACGGCCAACACCTCACTTTTACAGACAACCCTTCAGAGAGTAGCCAAAATCCCTGATGTGTTGCCGCCTGTCATCGTTGTAGGGGAAGGCCATAGATTTATCACTCTTGCCCAGGTGGAGGATCTCGGTGATGTTGACTCATTTTCAATTTTATTGGAACCCGAGGGCAAAAATACGGCTCCGGCCATATGCGGGGCGGCTCATTTTTGCAAAAAGACCCATGGGGATGTAATTCTTCTGGTTTTGCCGGCGGATCATGTTGTGATGGATGAGGTCGGCTTTGTCGAGGCGGTAGGGCGTGCAACCGAACTGGCAGCCAAGGGGGCGGTGGTGACTTTCGGTATCCAGCCAATATCCCCTGAGACCGGATATGGATATATTGAGCAGGGTGAGGGGGTGCAGGTCGCTTCTTTTAAAGAAAAACCCGATGCTGAAACGGCCAGGAAGTATGTTGAGCATGGGGGCTATTATTGGAACAGCGGGATGTTCGCCTTCTCCCTTCCAACAGCGCTGGGTGAAATTGAGAAGTATGCACCGGATATTTATAGAGCAATGGAAAAAGCTGTTGCAGACGGCGAGTATGACGGGCATTTTTTCCGTTTCGAAAAAGAGGCAATGGCCACTTGCCCAAGCGATTCCATCGATTACGCCCTCATGGAAAAAACAGACAAGGCTGCCGTTGTTGTGGCGGATATTGGCTGGAGTGATATCGGTTCCTGGAAAGCATTATGGGAGGTGATGGAAAAGGACACGGATGGCAATGTTACAACAGGAGATGTTCTTTTAACCGAGACCAGAAACTGTTTTGTCAAGGCTGAAAGTCGTCTTGTCGCAACGGTTGGAATGGAGGATACCCTGGTTGTGGAAACGGCCGATGCTGTGATTGTCTCTCCGCTTTCTCGATCTCAGGATGTTAAAAAGGTCGTGAAGAAACTCAAAGAGCAAAACCGTGAAGAGTATAACGTCCATCTCACGGTATATCGTCCGTGGGGAAGTTACACCGTTCTGGAGGAGCAGAGTCGATTTCAGATTAAAAAAATAACAGTCACTCCTGGTGCAAAACTTTCACTGCAAAAGCATCATCACCGCAGCGAGCACTGGGTCGTGGTACGGGGAACGGCTGAGGTGACCAACGGTGATGAAGTGCTTCTGCTCCATGAAAATCAATCCACCTATATTCCGGCCGGAACCATGCACCGTTTGGGTAACCCAGGGGTGATTGAGCTCGAATTAATCGAGGTGCAAAACGGCAGTTATCTTGGAGAAGACGATATTGTACGTTTTGATGATGTGTACGGCAGGGAAAATGACCAGGTGTGAAAAGTCTGTCTTTATGTCAAAATGTAGCTTTCTGCGCCCCCTCTTCTTTAAGTGGGGGCGCTTCTGATTTTCAGGCGCTCAATCGTTCGTTTTGCCGCTGACGGAAGGCTTCAACGTATTTTGCAAAGATGCGTCGTCCTTCTTTGCTTATTTTGACAAAGGTTATTCCCGAGAGAAAGCGGCCATTAAATGGGCGGGCATGGGTCGTCCGGCCCTGGAGTTCAATGAGGTCATCCTCAATACCTACGGTTACAGCGAGCTGGGTGTTTGCTTTCAGGGGCTGTGATGTTTCCAGTTTTAACCCATCTACACTGACATCTATTGTTCTTCCCATTGAATAGACGCCCGGATTTCCCTCATCGTCAAAAACCAGGTAATCCAGAAGATGAAGGGAGTCATACCTGATAAATTTTCGATGTTCTGCTGGTGTCATCTTTCTCTCCAAAGTCTTTATTACTGTTACAATGCTGTTTGGCCCTGGGCGAAAAGGCCGTGTATTTTTTCTTTCTCTGCCGCTACCACACCTCTTTCTGTAATAAGTCCAGTGACCAGACGAGCCGGAGTAACATCAAATCCATAGTTTGCGGCTCTTGTTCCAGGAGCACAGAGTTGGACCGTTGTTATTTGCCCTTCATCATTGAGACCCATAACGCTGGTAATTTCTTCCTCCTCTCTTTGTTCTATAGGAATATCATGGCCTTTGTCAAGTTCCCAATCAATTGTAGATGATGGTAAGGCAACGTAAAATGGAATATTGTTGTCTTTCGCTGCGACGGCTTTGAGATATGTTCCTATTTTGTTGGCGACGTCTCCGGTATGGGTGGTACGATCGCTACCCACAATGATCATGTCGACCAGGCCATGTTGCATGAGATGGCCTCCGGTGTTGTCACATATCAGGGTATTGGCAATACCTTCCTGTTGAAGCTCCCATGCGGTCAGCCGTGCACCCTGATTCCAGGGGCGGGTCTCATCTACCCAGACGTGTACTGGAATGCCTGCATTTCTTGCAGCGTAGATTGGGGCGGTGGCACTTCCATAATCAACAAACGCCAGCCAGCCGGCGTTGCAGTGGGTGAGGATGTTGACCGGCTGTCCCTTTTTTTTCTCACTTATCTTTTGTATCAATCCCAGGCCGTGTTCTCCAATTCTTCTGCAGAATTCGGCGTCTTCATCTGCTATCTCAGAGGCCGTTGCAAATGCAATTCTTCGTTTATCGTCTGAATTTTCTGCGCCAGCCATTGCCCTGATGATCCGATCGATGGCCCACTTCAAGTTTCGGGCAGTTGGGCGGCTATTGTTGAGGATTCTGGCATAGCCCGCCATGTATGCGTCAAATTCAGCCAGGTTGTCCGGTGCACTGATACTTGCCAGATACATGCCAAAGCCTGCTGTTGCACCAATTAAACCGGCTCCACGCACATACATATCTTTAATTGCCTTTGTTGCCTGTTCTTTTGTGACAAGTGTCTCTATGGACACTTTATGGGGCAACAGTCTTTGGTCGATGATGCAGATCTCTCTTGGGTTTTTTGGGTTGGGCCAAATGGTACGGTGTGGAATTCCGTTAATTTTCATAGTGAGGTTGTTCTTGGTTGATGTTGAGTGGCGCAGCACTGGTTTTGATAACGAATTCAAAGAGCCTTTCGTTAATAAAATATTCTTTTTATGGCCTATTGTAAACAGGGCCTTCTTTTTTTTGGTCGGGTCATCTTTCGCCATTTCTGTATATGAAATCGACATAAATGTAATAAATCGCCACAAAAAACACAAAAATGTAACGCATGGGGTTCGTTGATTTGCCCGGAATTCTTTGGTGCTGTGAATATGACTAAGTGCAGAGAGGATAAATGATATGGCACGAAGGTTGTAACGGAAGTATGAGAGCAATTTTTTATAGAGACAAGGATACAGGAAAAGATGGTTGCACTCTGACATTAAATTTAAGGAGAATTAGATGAACAAGGCGGATACCGCATTTATCCTGGCCGCAGCAGGGCTTGTACTGTTAATGACCCCGGGACTGGCTCTTTTTTATGGAGGAATGGTTCGAAGGAAAAATGTTCTGGGAACCATTATGCAGAGCTTGATTCTCATTTCACTGATCACCGTGGAATGGGTTTATCTTGGCTACTCTATGTCTTTTGGCCCTGATGTCGGCGGAATTGTCGGAGATCTGTCCTGGTTTGGCCTTGCTACGGTGACCAATGAGCCTAGTATCGATTATGCGACGACTATTCCGCAAACAGTATTTATGATTTTTCAATGCATGTTTGCCATCATTACTCCGGCGCTGATCACAGGAGCATTTGCCGAGAGAGTACGGTTTGTTCCGTTTCTGATTTTCACCTTTTTCTGGTCAATTCTTGTGTACAACCCTGTCTGTCACTGGGTGTGGGGAAAGGGGGGCTGGTTAGGAGGGCTTGGCGTTCTGGATTTTGCCGGGGGGCTTGTTGTTCATGCAACCTGTGGAGCTGCAGCACTTGCAGGTGTTCTGGTGCTCGGCAGCCGTAAAGGTTACGGGAGGGCCAGTTTTATGCCTCATAATCTTCCAATGTCTATGCTGGGCACAGGAATTCTATGGTTTGGCTGGTTTGGCTTTAATGGTGGTTCTGCTCTGGCTGTGGACGAGGTTGCGGTAACGGCCTTTGTTGCAACCCATTTGGGTGGGATGGCTGGTATGTTTATGTGGGTAGTTATGGAGTGGCTTACTCAGAAAAAGGCAACAACTCTTGGCGCTGCTTCCGGGGCCATTGCAGGTTTAGCGACCATTACCCCCACGGCTGGCTTTGTTGGCCCGAACAGTGCAATACTTGTTGGCTGCCTGGCGGGTGTTGTCTGCTACCTTGCCGTCAATGCCAAATCCAGACTGGGACTCGATGATTCTCTGGATGTTGTGGGTATTCATGGTGTCGGAGGGGTTGTTGGAACATTGTGTCTTGGTCTTTTTGCCTCAACGTCAGTGAATCCTGCTGGAGTGGATGGGCTGTTTTTTGGTGGTGGGGTAATTCAGTTTTTCAAGCAGCTTTTTGGTGTACTTGTGGTAAGTGGCTATACCTTTATCGTGAGCTGGTGCCTCTTTAAACTGATCAATAATTCTCTGCAAATGAGAATGGGAGAGGATGCCGAAGTGGAAGGAATGGACTCTACGGAACATTCTGAAACTGCTTACAATAACTGAGTCTGGTCGGAGAGAAAGAGGCGAGGATATGAGTCTTGCTACGAACTTCAAGTTGTTGATGTTAATACTACTCTTAGTTTTCTTCATTTTAAAAGGAGTGTTCTGGTGTAAGCTGTTAAACCGCTACTTGCGGTATGCAGATTTTGATCTATTATGTTACCTTTACTTGAGAGGGAAGGACGGTTTATGTTCTGTGTAATGGTAATGTAGTTTTTCGGCTGCAGAACATAGGTCTTGTTTTTTTGCGGAGTTTACGCAAGAGAAAATCATCTTAACCACGAGAAGGAATGTATGAAAAAAATTGAAGCGATCATTAAACCATTTAAGCTAGATGATGTGAAGGATGCACTTAACGGCATTGGTATCACAGGCATGACCATCTCTGAGGTGAAAGGGTATGGGCGTCAGAAAGGTCATACTGAAATTTATCGAGGAGCCGAATATGTAGTTGATTTCATTCCGAAAATAAAAATTGAAATCGTAGTGGGAGCGGATCAGGTTGAACAGGTTGTCGAGACGATACGTTCTTCTGCCAACACTGGTAAGATTGGTGATGGTAAGATTTTTGTTTTACCGATAGAGCGTGTCCTTCGGGTTCGTACAGGAGAAGAGAATCGTGATGCGGTGTAATGGATGATAGAGGAATTTCGTGCTAAGCGTCTCGCATTACAAAAAAAATGGGAGCAAGGTCTGGGGGCTGGGCATGTTCTTTGCGGGCTCTCGGATATTATCGATGAGTATATAGAAAATATTTTTCACTCTATTTCTGTTGACGGAGTAGAGGATGTTGCTCTGGTTGCTCTTGGTGGGTACGGACGAAGGGAGTTTTTTCCCTCTTCTGATATCGACCTGATGATCCTGTACCGTCCTAAGGTAAAGAAACAAATTAGCAAAATTTCTGACTCGGTTCTGTATCCACTCTGGGATACAGGACTTGACGTCGGTCACGGCGTACGAACCGTGGCTGAATCTATTGTCCATGCAAAAGAGGAGTATTTCTTTCTTGTAGCCCTTCTCGATGCCCGTCTAATCTGTGGGAGTAAGGACCTGTTTGATGAACTTGTCGCCCAATACAGAAAGAAATATATAGATGGGCATCGAGAGCGTTTTGTCGAAACCATGAAGGAGTACCGGGTGGATCGGCGGGATCGGTTTGGCAGTCATAGTTACCTGCTTGAGCCTCACATTAAAGAGGGGCGCGGTGGGATGCGTGATATTCAGGCCATGATGTGGACAGCTCGGGTGGTTTTTGGCCTGAATGGTCTGGAGGATATTCAGGGGGCTGGCCTGCTCATAGAAGACGAAAAGAAAGAATTTCAAGAGGCAAGAGATTTTCTGGTTAAACTGCGCTGTGGGCTGCATTTCATTGCCAAACGGAAAAATGATCAGCTCTATTTTGAGCAGCAGTCTGAAGTGGCCTTGTTGTTTGGCTACAAAGACAAGCCGCACCTTCTGGCTGTAGAACAGTTTATGCGTGATGTCTATGGTGCTCTTCAGTCCGTTACTGTGATCACAGATCTGTTCTTTGACCATGTTGATGAAGTCCTGGGCTTTGTTGGGAAGGGGCGGACGGAAAAAGATAAGGTCATTGAAAAAGGAATCGAAGTCAAAGCCGGAAAAGTTCACCTGACCGCTTCAGAGCAGGATCTCCGGGCCAGGCCTCAAACTCTTCTCCGGGTTTTTCTGGCAATGTCCAGGACCGGGCTTGCTCTGCATCATCGCTCCCGTAAGCTGGTAGCATCCCATGTCGATATCATAACAGATAAAGAACGAACATCACCACGTCTGGCCAAGACGTTTTTCACCCTGTTGATTGAAGCGAGAGATATTTTGAATGTTCTGGGCACGATGCTTGAGACAGGGGTGCTTGAAGCTGTTATCCCTGAATATGCCCGTATTAACCGTCTTGCCCAGCACGATTTGTATCATATCTATACCGTCGAACGGCATTCGCTTCAGGCTGTGGCTGAGCTGCATGAAATTATCCAAAATCGGCAAACCGTAGTCCAGGACGTTTCAGAACTCAAGGTTCTTTATCTTGCCGCACTTCTTCATGATATTGGAAAAGGTTCCGGCAGGGACCATTCCCTGGAGGGGGCTGAAGTGGCCGCCGCCATAGGAGAAAGGCTGTGTTTGACAAAAGAGGAGTGTGAGGCGCTTTGTTTTGTGGTCCGGTATCATCTGTTTATTCCGGAAAACGCCTTGCGCCGTGATCTCAATGATACCATCTTCATCAAGAGGTGCGCTGACACGATTGGTGATCTTAATCGTTTGGCAATGCTCTATCTACTCTCTGTTGCTGACTCCAAGGCCACTGGGCCGTCTGCCTGGAGTGACTGGAAGGCAACGCTCATGGAAGAGCTCTATCTGAAGGTGTTTCCCCATCTTGATCATGGTCACTATGATGTTTCTGATGTGGATGCCCATGAAGAGCAGGGGGTAGAATGGTTACGGGAGCAGATACGACTACAGCTCAAAGGGCATAAAGACCTGAAAATTGCCTATGAAGATCTGAGTGCAGACTATGTACTGACATTTTCTCCTGAAGTCATCGCAGGGCATGTGTTAACCCAACGTGATAATTACCAGCGCATAAGGCAGAAATCACTTGTTGTGGTCGACAAAAATTCAGATGGTGATGGAAGTTGGCGGTTGCTGGTGATGACTGTGGATCGTCCTGGTTTACTGGCGAAGATCTTTGGTGTGATGACTCTCAATAATCTCACGGTTTCAAAAGCTCAGATTTTCACCTGGGATGATGGTACGGTTGTGGATGTTGTTAATGTTCGTCCAATAGATGGCCTAAGTTTTGCAGAAAGAAACTGGGAAGGGTTGAATGATCACCTTGATCTGACAATTGAACATAGAATGGGATTAAGTCATCGTCTCTATACGAAGCTATCGTCGGTATATGGAAGGCGGGCACAGATAGTGGCAGATGTCTCGTCTAAGGTGGTGATTGATAATGATGCTTCGGATTTATATACCGTCATAGAAGTGTATGCTCCTGATACTCCGGGTCAATTGTACTATGTGACACAGACTATGGCGGATTTTGGTATCAACATTTTTAAGGCATATATTGCAACCGAAGTCGAGCAGTTGATTGATGTATTTTATGTGCTCGACGCTCAGGGTAATAAACTTGTTGATGATCATTTTTGTAAGGAAATAACACAGGGAATACTCCACGCCATACAACGTCAGGGTTTATAAAGAAATGAATGTTAGAATTTGTAAAGAGGTATGTTACGCCGCAAAAATGACAAACATGTAATGAAAATTCATTTGTCTATTGCAAAAGATGTCAGAAATGTTATTTTGCTGCAAGTGAAGTGCTTGTCGTAGAATAACTAACAATGGGAATACTATTACCGAATAAGAAGGAGATGTGCACATGACTAGAGAAGAAATAATGCAAATCATTGAAGACGAAAATATTCAGTTTTTTCGTCTCCAGTTTGTCGATATCTTCGGATTTATGAAAAACGTAGCGCTTCCAAAAAGCCAGATCGAAAAGGCACTGGATGGCGATATGATGTTTGATGGTTCTTCCATTGATGGGTTTGTTCGCATCAATGAATCAGATATGTATCTGAAGCCAGATTACGACACCTTCACAGTACTTCCATGGAGAAATAAACTGGGTGTTGCCGCTGCTCGAATTATCTGTGATGTTCATAAGTCAGATGGGACCCCTTTTTCAGGATGTCCACGCGTTAACCTGAAACGTGTTCTGGCAGAAGCAAAAGAGCTTGGTTACACCATGAATGTGGGTACCGAAGCTGAGTTTTTCCTCTTTGAAAAAGATTCTGATGGTTTGGCAACGACCATAACCAACGATGTTGCGGGCTATTTCTCACTTGATCCAGAAGATACGGGAAATGATTGCCGTCGTGAAATTATCGAGACCCTCGAGAAAATGGGATTTGAGATTGAGGCATCCCACCATGAGGTTGCAGAAGGTCAGCATGAGATAAACTTTAAATATGCTGATGCTCTTACAGCCGCTGACAACACCGTAACTTTTAAGTGGGTTGTAAAATCAATTGCTGCTAAATATGGTCTGCACGCGACCTTCATGCCAAAACCGATTTTTGGTATCAATGGTTCCGGTATGCATACCAACCAGTCTCTGTTTAATCTCGATGGTACCAATGCATTTTTTGATGAGTCTGGTCCTTTGAAACTCTCAAAGACCGCATATTCATATATTGCTGGTGCCTTAAAGAATGCACGTGCATTTGCCGCAGTAACGAATCCGCTGGTAAACTCTTATAAGCGTCTTGTCCCAGGTTATGAAGCCCCTGTTTATTGTGCATGGTCTGCTTCCAACCGTTCAGCGCTGGTTCGTATTCCAGCCGCTCGTGGGCTTTCAACCAGAACTGAGATCCGTTGCCCAGATCCAACCTGTAATCCATATCTGGCCCTTGCAATGATGTTGAATTCAGGGCTTGATGGGGTGAAAAATAATCTGACCCCACCAGATGCGGTAAATAAGGATATCTTTAAAATGACCCCTGATGAGATGGCAGAAGTTGGTATTGTTGTATTGCCCTCTAATCTGAAAGAAGCGATCGAAGAATTAAAGGTCAGTCAAATTGCCAAGGATACCCTTGGTGACCATATTTTCGGTAAATATATTGAAGCAAAAGAAAAAGAGTGGGATGCATACAGAACTGCTGTAACCGACTGGGAACTTGACGAATATCTTGGTATATACTAATTAATTCGTATCATTAGTTGCTTTATTGCCCGAATTCTTCATTTGAGGAATTCGGGCTTTTTTGTTTGATCATTATGGCCAATCTTGCCAATGGTTTTTTTTTTAGGTAGAAAGAGAGATTGTCTTTTGGATGCAATCCGTCGAGGTGACAAAAAGAGACTCCAAAGCGATTGGGAAAACAGGTGACAAGGTCATGGTTGGAAAGAAAAAAAATAGTGCGGCAAATGTGGCGGGCTTGCTCCCTTCACTGTTGCGACAAAAGGGTTGGGAAAAACAGCTCGATTTGCATTCGGTCTTTCCCAAATGGAAAGACCTTGTCGATGAGGATTTTGCAGGGCATGCTGTCCCGCTGAAAATAGAAAGAGATGTTCTCTGGCTCGAAGTGGAGAACTCTTCGTGGTTGCAGCAACTGCAGTATGGTAAGTATGAACTTTTGGCTGATTTGAATGATTTCCTGCGGTTAGGCCAGTTGAAAGATATCAAGATGGTGCTTCCTTCCCCAAAAGATAAACTGTCATTTGATCCTGATGATAAAGGTCCGCCCGTTTGTTTTGAACGTCCTTCTCCTGAAAAAATTGCATCTTTTCAAAAGCAGGTGGACTGTATTGGAGATGAAGAATGCAGGGAGGCTTTGATGCAGTTCTGGTATCTCGCCAATGCCTGCAAGAAGAAGTAATGAGTAAAGACAGTTTTTGTTAACGGCTGTTTTGCCGTTTGCTGTCAGTTGTTGAGTGTTGACTTGCTTCTGCAGGTGAGTTGCAGGTGTAAAATTCTGAATTTTTAAAAGGGCTTGTCGGGTTAGATAATGTTACACAAAAATATTCTCAGTGCCATCGGTGAAACACCTCTGGTAAAGATCAACCGACTTTTTACAAGTGAAAAGGTTGTTCTTTACGGCAAGATTGAATCCAGTAATCCTGGAGGTTCGGTCAAAGAGCGTGTTGCGCTTTCCATGATAGAGGCTGGGGAAAGGTGCGGAGAACTCACAAAAGATAAGATCGTACTGGAGGCAACCAGTGGTAACACCGGTATTGGTCTTGCCATGGTCTGCGCCGCCAAGGGGTATCGTTGTGTACTGGTGATGCCAGAATCGGCGAGTATAGAGCGAAGAAAGATCATGCAGGCCTATGGCGCCGAGATTCTGCTCACTCCTGCAAACCGGGCGACCGATGGAGCCATTGAAAAATCCTATGTGATGGCCCGGGAGTTTCCCAACAGGTACTTTTTAACCGATCAGTATAACAATGAGGCGAACTGGAGGGCACATTATGACCATACAGCACCTGAAATCTGGAGACAGACAGAGGGAAAGCTCACACATATAGTGGCAACCCTTGGTACCTCCGGTACCGTGATGGGACTTTGCGCCTGGTTTCATCAATATCAGCCCCATGTGAAAATCATAGCGGTTGAGCCACACCTGAACCATAAAATTCAGGGGCTTAAAAATATGAAGGAATCCTATAAGCCCGGGATTTTTGATAAATCAGTGCCTGATGAAATCGTCCTGGTGGAAGACGAGGATGCCTTCCACATGGCAAGGCAACTTGCAAGCCAGGAAGGTCTGCTTGTTGGGATGAGCAGTGGTGGCGCCATGTCTGCTGCTATTGATTATGCAAGAAATCTGGAAGAAGCGATGGTGGTTGCAATTCTTCCTGATGGTGGTGAAAGGTATCTGTCCACACCTTTATTTACCCCCCCTGAAAAAGAAGATCTGAAGAAGAACCGGTTGCGTTTCTTTAATACGATGACCAAGAAAAAAGAGATCTTCAAGCCTCAAAAAGAAAAGCAGGTCACCTTTTATTCCTGCGGGCCTACCGCCTATGAAGTAGCCAACTTATCCCTGTGTCGCAGATTTATTGTTTCTGATCTTATCACCAGGACCCTTGAGACAAAGGGTATGCAGGTGGATGCCTATATGAACTTTACAGACATCGATGACAATACCATTGCTGGTGCTGAGAAGGCAGGGCAGGGCCTCACCGAATTCACTGAAGGTTATATAAAAGGCTTTCTTGAGGACATGGACACCCTCGGGGTGAAAAGGGCGAAGGGTTATCCGAAAGCCTCTGAAAATGTTGGTTCAATGGTCGAGATTGCCCATGAATTGCTTCACAAGGGTTACGCCTATGAAAAGCATGGTTCCATCTATTTTGATATTTCCAAGTTTAAAAAATATGGCAGACTCTCCGGCATTGATCTCGGCAAAATTCAGTTGGGCAAAACCGTCGATCTGGATAATTATGAAAAGGATAATCCAAGAGATTTTACCTTGCTGAAACGCTCAACACTTGGAGAATTGAAAAAAGGCATCTTTTATGAGACGGATTGGGGGAATGTGAGGCCAAGCTGGCATGTGGAATGCTCCGCCATGGCCACCAGAAACCTTGGCTCAACCATGGACATTCACACTTCTTCCCGGAACCTCATTTTCCCGCACCACGAGAATGAAATTGCCATAGCCGAGGCTTTGACAGGTAAACCCCTCGCAAACTACTGGCTTCACTCTGAGTTGGTTCTGGTTGATGGTAAAAACATGTCCAGTGACTCTGGCAATAATGTGACCTTAAAAGAGCTGCTGGATAAGGGGTATACCGGGCGGGAGGTCCGTTTCATGCTGCTCTCTGTCCATTATCGCAAACCGCTGAATTATTCGATAAAAAGGCTCAATAATGTACGAACGGCCCTTCGAAGAATCGATGAGTTTACCTGTAAATTAAACTGCCTGCCCTCAGGGCGGCCCCATCCGGAAGTTACGGCCTTTGTCTCTCTTATGCAGGAGCAGTTTTTCAAGGCTATGGATGATGACCTGAACGTCTCACAAGGTATGGGGGCGGTTTATAATTTTATAAAAAAAGTTAATCCTATTTTGCAGATGAATAATCTGGACAAGGATCAGAAAAATTATATCCTTGAAAACCTTGAAAAGGTGAATCAGGTTCTGGGTGTCTTCAGGCTTAAAGGGTGTCCGCTTGCACCCGATGTAAACGCTCTCATCCAGAAAAGGGAAAAGGCAAGATATGAAAAGGATTGGGTGGCCGCTGATCAGGCAAGAGAAGAGCTTGCCGCAAAAGGTATCGTGGTGATTGATACAATTAACGGCCCTGTGTGGAAAAGAGTAACAGATATTGAGTAGTGGATAAAATCTGGTTGCTTTTTGAAAATCTTTGAGTATTATGTCCTCCTTGAATTGATTTTATCATTCAAGAACAAAAATAGTCCTATGCGCCAGTAGCTCAGCTGGATAGAGCAACGGCCTTCACAAGGAGTGCCTTTGGGGAAACCCAAAGAGTAGAACCAGCCAAATTCGGGGAAACCTTCACTGCTCATGGCAGAATGGCAATCCCGAGCCAAGCCCAACAGAAATGATGGGAAGGTGTAGAGACTAGACGGTTGGCACCTAAACTCAGTATGTCACTGAGTATGGTGAAGGGATAGTCCAGACCACAAACTTGCCAATATGGGCAAGGCGGTGAAATCCGAAGTGGTAAGCTAAGCCGTAGGTCACAGGTTCGAATCCTGTCTGGCGTACCAATATAAAAAAGCCACCTTCTTTTGAAGGTGGCTTTTTTTTGTGCCGACCACACACACAATTTCTTTCTGTTCAGGATGTTGTTTCCTGCTGATAGCCTGCACCATCTATTGCGATAACCTGTCTTTCAGCAGGCTTAAATATACCTGCTTGATCGTTTATTACTTCTTTTCATCCTGGTGATAACAAGAAACAGGAATGGCAGGAGTCCTACGCCGACACCGAGGAAAAACTTATACCAACCATTTCCTGTCTGTTCTTTTTCTTTTACCTCTTCTTTTACGGGTAGAGCAGCTTTGGTCTCTTCTGGTTGGGGAAGTGGTTGAGCCTTTTGAACTGCTGGCTCTACTGTAACTTCCGGCTCGGGTCTTTGGGTGACTTGACTGAAGCCTACTGTAAAGAGTTCCTGGGCTTTCGCGTCCCTTACTTTTCTGTCTTTGCTGCCGAGGACCACCACGATTAAGCGTACACCTTTTTGCCGGGCGGTTGCGACGATTGAAAATCCTGCTGCCCTGAAATACCCTGTTTTAAACCCATCACATCCAGCAACACTTTCCAGAAGATGGTTATGGGTTCGCATAATAAACTCCCCACTTCGAAATGCCTTCTCCTTTGTTCCGGTAAATTGAAAGGTTTCCTGCTTTTTTGCAAGGGCCATGGCAAGAATCGAGAGATCTCTTGCCGTGGTTGTATCCACCTGCTGTCCCTTTGATGGAGGCAAGCCATGTACGGAGTGAAACTGGGTGTCGTTCATTCCTAGAGCAGCCGCTCTTTCATTCATGAGCTCAATAAAATTCTCCTTAGAGCCTGAGATATGAACAGCAAGGGCCACAGCTGCATCATTTGCTGACTGGATCATGAGGGCATAGAGGAGATCCTCCACGGAAAACTGTTCCTTAGGATCAAGGTAGACCTGGGAACCGCCCATACGAGCGGCCTCTGGGGTCACCTGGACCATATCTTTTAAATCCAGAGCATCTTTTTCTATCTGTTCGAGAACCACGAGCAACACCATCATTTTCAAAACTGAGGCGGGGTAGGCTTTCAATGTGCTATTTTCATCTATCAGGGTTTTCCCGGTATCAGCATCTATTACAAGGGCTGAAATATATGGATCCTTGGAGATATCCTCGATTTCTTCTCGAGCGGCCCATGTTGATTGGGCAATAAAGATAATACAGAAGATAACAGGGAGCAGACGACGTTTCATGATTGTTCCTTATTTGAGATTTTTCATATTGAAAAAGTATTAACAACTGTTCCGATCAAAATGGAGAGCCAGCAGGCTGCTCTTTGATTTCCTATTGGCTTTTTTTACCATTTATCTTTCCTACATGATATGAAATTTACTCATCTCACATAAAACTCACAAGGAAAACAAAGGGTGTTTCCAGCTGCCAAGGGGGCTCCTTTTTTTCATGCCTTTCTAAAAACTAGAACAGCAGCTGCTCTTTGGTGGTCTGGTTGTTTTGAGAGTTTTTCTCATTGTATGCTCTTTAAGCCCTTGTTTGTGCTGAGCCATAATTTTTGCACAATATTTTGATAGCCTTCCTGGGCTGTCAAAGATCAGGGTGAGATGCCGTTTTATATCTGGTAGACGAAAGTAATCCAACATTTTTAAGTCAAGAAGCGCTCTTCTGATATGTATTGGATTGACAGGCTTTGTCGATATACTTATCTAGTTAAGCATTATGCCAAATCTAAAGAACATAAATGACAATCCCAATCAAACCTATGACGTGGATGAATCTTTCCCTATATTGATGGCTACCTGTGTTAAGTACATGCGGGAGGCGCTCAATGCAAGTTTTGCGGAGAGAGGATATGCGATCACCTCAGAGCAGTGGATATTGTTATGTCACCTTGCCAGTCAAGATGGGGTTTCACAATTGGAACTCGCCAGACGTTCTGATAAAACAGAGGTTTCGACTCTGAATCTGCTCAAAAAATTAGAGGTAAATGATCTGGTGATTCGACGTCCTGATCCTGTTGATGGACGCAGCAGGCGGGTTTATCTGACAAGTAAAGGGCGTAAGTTACAAAAAACACTCATTCCGATGGCGAAGGGTAATATAATAAAGATGACTGAAGGTCTTGATGTAAAAGATATTGACCATCTCAAAACGATTCTTCGAAAAATTACTGATAATTTGAAAAATAAATAATTCGACCTTTATGCAGAGGGTGCTAAGCTTATTCCGTCGTCTTTTTGTGGTTAGTGCCTTAAGTATTTTACTAAAAAAAATGTGTCTCAATGAAACGAACTGATCTTAAAATCTTAATGTTACTTGCGTTGCTCTCGGCTTTTCCTCCATTGTCAACGGATATGTACCTCCCGGCCTTGCCACTGTTGCAGCAAAAATGGCAGCAGACTATGGCCGCGATAAATCTGACCCTGGCGGGATTTTTTATCGGCTACTGTGTCAGCCTGTTGTTTTACGGTCCTCTTTCTGACAAGTATGGCAGGAGATATCCCTTGCTTGCAGGGGTATCGATTTACATAATAGCGAGCCTGATGTGTGGAATCTCCACGAGTGCAGAAAGTCTTACTGTATTTCGCATCATTCAGGGAATTGGCGCTGCCTCTGGATCTGTCATTGCCATGGCCATCACCAAAGACCTGTACAAGAGCTCTGAGCGACAGAAAATCCTTGCCTATATGGGTGTTATAATGGCACTTGCACCCATGTTAGCCCCAATAATCGGTGGCTGGATCATGACCCAGCTTTCATGGCCATGGGTATTTCTTTTCCAGGCTTTGTTAGGCTCAATCGCCTGGGTCGGGGTTTACCGCCTGGAAGAGCCTATACAGGAACGCAGCGAGGTGAGTCTGCTGGGTACTGTGGGAATGTATCTTGAGCTGGTTCGTAACAGAAGATATATAGCCCTTGTTCTTCTTTTTTCTCTGGTCGTTTTCCCTCATTTTTCTTTTATTGGCTCTGCTGCTGATACATACATCAAGAGATTTGGGGTCTCTGAGCAGATATTCGGTTTCTTTTTTGCACTCAATGCCTTGGCAATTATGGCAGGTTCTTTCTCCTGCGCACGAATCCAAAAGTACATTCAGGCTCGAGAAATTTTAACGGCGAGTTTTGCAGGAATATTGGTGAGTGGAATTGTGATGTTTCTTGGGGTTATCCCTGGTCCCTGGGGGCTTGCTCTGCCAATGGCTTTTGCTTCGTTTTCTTTTGGCCTCAGTCGACCCACAAGCAATCATATAATTCTGGAGCAGGTTGACAAGGGGGCAGGAGCGGCCTCTTCATTCATGATTTTTATTTATTTTATCATGGCTTCCTTTTCCATGTGGTTCATCTCCATTGGCTGGGGAGATACGATTAAAACAATTTCTGTCATAGCGATGTTCAGTGGGGGCAGTGTACTTGCCATATGGTTGTTGCTCCCCTGTTTAACCAGCTCAAACAGGGATACGCCTTGTCTTGGAACAACAAAAAATGAGTAAACGCGTAAATATGGGGCTGTTCCCCTACAATTCGAGACTTTAGGCCTCAAATATATAGTTTTAGAGTGCCGGTATGGAGAGAATGTGGCCGGTATTATTATCAATTCATAACGATTAGAGGAGTATAGAAACAATGTCTGACCTTAAAGGAAGTAAAACAGAAATAAACCTGCTGACCTCTTTTGCCGGTGAGTCCCAGGCTCGAAACCGTTACAACTATTTTGCTTCACAGGCAAAAAAAGAGGGATTTGTGCAGATTTCTCATATCTTTGAGGAAACGGCCAATCAGGAAAAAGAGCATGCAAAAAGGTTCTTTAAGTTCCTCAAGGGTGGGGAGGCGGTTATTTCCTACCCCTTTCCTGCTGGCATAATTGGCACGACCCTGGAAAATCTTCAGGCGGCAGCTGCCGGAGAAAAACACGAGTACGATGTAATGTATCCGGAGTATGCAAAAGTAGCACGGGCAGAAGGTTTTGAGGCAATCGCCTCGGTGTGGGAGTACATCTCTGTTGCCGAGAAGCAACATGAAAAACGGTACCTGGATCTTGCCGCAAATATTATGGCAGACAAGGTATTCAAAAGAGATACACCGGTTGTCTGGCGCTGTCGAAACTGCGGCTATATCCATGAAGGCGAAGCGGCGATAATGATGTGTCCAGCCTGTGCGCATCCCCAGGCCCACTTTGAACTGCTTGCTGAAAACTGGTAAAATCGAACCCTTCGAACCCTCTTTACTCATCAGACCTCTAGGGCGCCTGGTTATCTGATGGAGACTTCTCTGTCAGATAACGGCATCCTTTTTTGCCGATAGTGTATATGCTGAGTGATGAGGTTATGGGGTATGAAAACTGGGCTGTAACACCTTATGATATGGGAATATATGGTCAACAGCGATCTTCCGGTAGGCCCTGCCATTTCATCAGCGAATATAGTTCGATTCTCAGATGATACTTATCCAAAATACCAGATGGCTCCGAGATAAATCCAGCTCTGGGGTAAAGGGTTTGGGGTGAGTGGGTTGTGATCGCCATGATGGCGGGTCTCCCCCAGTTGTGCAGCACCATGTGAAGGTGTGTAAAATATTGAAAGATTAGCTGGTTGAGGTAGCCGTTTTTAGCATTGTGTATTAGAGAAAGTATTTGAAATGATGACCTTAATTTGGTAGGTTCCAGGTTGGATGTACGAGTACGTCTGCACATGCGGCGTTTCTTACCCACCTCCCGATAGTTTATCTATCTTATAGGCAACAGATTTTACACCGTGGTGTTTTCTCCCAGAGCTGACATTTTCTCTTTACGCGGATGACTCCGGGGGAGTGATAACAGCCAGTAAAAGGGGAATTAATGATTGATCAAACAGAAGGTTTTTACATCGCCCTGCTGAGTATTCACGGACTGATTCGCTGGCATAATCTGGAACTGGGCCGGGACGCAGATACGGGTGGGCAAACCCTATATGTTGTAGAGCTGGCACAGGCTTTAGCCGTTCAGCCGGGTATTCGTAAAGTCGACCTGATAACCCAGCGGGTGGTTGATGAAAGTATCTCGCCTGACTATGCCCAGCAGATAGAGCAACATGGAGATAACCTTCGAATCGTGCGCATTGATGCAGGTCCGGAGGAGTATCTGGCCAAAGAAAGACTTTGGAATCATCTCGATTTTTTCACCGACAATCTCGCCCGTTTTTTTCGCGAAAATAATTCTATTCCAGATATCCTCCACAGCCATTATGCCGATGCCGGATACGTTGGTTCTCATCTTGCCCGTTTGCTCGGAATTCCTTTAATTCACACAGGTCATTCCCTTGGCCGCGTTAAACACAGTCGGCTGTTGGCAAGTGGTGTCAAAGCAAGAGAAATAGACAATCGTTTCAATATGAGCCGTCGTATTGAAGCAGAAGAGCAGACCCTGGCTACCGCTGAACGTGTGATAACGAGTACGCATCAAGAAATTACCGAGCAATACGAGCTTTATGATCATTATCAGCCTGATCTGATGCGTGTTGTTCCGCCGGGGACCAACCTCAATAAGTTTAAACCACCAACGGGTGAGGAACTACAGTCTCCATTGTTTGAAAATTTGACCCGTCATCTCAAAGATCCGGATAAACCCATTATTCTGGCTCTGTCCCGTCCGGACGGTCGAAAAAACATTGTCGCTCTCGTTGAGGCCTTTGGGCAATCATCGAAGCTTCAGGAGCTTGCAAACCTGCTGATTATTGCTGGCAACCGTGATGATATTGATGACTTGGAAGACGGTGCACAGGAGGTCTTCCATGAACTGCTGGTCGCAATCGACCGCTATGATATTTATGGGAAAGTATCCTTGCCTAAGCACCATAAGCGCGATGAGGTGCCGAAGATTTATCGAATTGTTGCGGCATCAGGGGGTGTTTTTGTCAATCCGGCACTTACAGAGCCTTTTGGTTTGACCCTGATTGAAGCCGCAGCATCGGGTTTACCAATCGTTGCCACGGAGGATGGTGGCCCCCAGGATATCATTAAAAACTGTAAGAACGGTTTACTCATTGACCCACTAGAGTCAGAAACGATAACTCAGGCACTGTTGAAACTGTTGTTAGATCCGCAACTCTGGCAAAAATATTCTGCTCAGGGTTTGCGTGGTGTAAAGGAAAACTACTCATGGCAGGCACACGCGCAACGCTATCTAGCAATAATAAAACCAATTGCTGAACGTTCAGAACAATTGCTTAGAAAAAGTGTTAGGCTGCGAACGGGTCTGTATCGTGACCGGGCGATTGTAACCGATCTCGATCAAAATTTGATTGGGGATGACAGTTCTCTGAAGACCCTGGTGCAGCTTCTTCTAGAGCAGCGTACTAACAGTTATTTTGTTATCGCTACAGGAAGACGTCTTTATTCTGCTTTAAAGTTGATGAAAAAGCATAAAATTCCGCAACCGGATGTACTCATTACCAGTAGTGGCACCAAGATTTATTATGCTCCCAAATTAGTAGCAGATACAGCCTGGGTAAAACATATTGACCATCATTGGTCACCTCGCACAATAAAGAAAGTATTGGCGAACTATCCTGGACTTATAGCTCAACCTAATACGGAACAGAGTTACTATAAGCTCAGCTACTATATCGATCCGGAAGAGGCCGATATAGAGGAGATTAAGCAGCTGTTGCACAGGGAAGAGCTGTCGGCTTATGTGCAGATGTCTTTTGGCCAGTTTTTAGATATCCTTCCCTTGCGCGCTTCAAAAGGCATAGCTTTACGCTATGTTGTCCAGCAACTCAACATTCCACTTCAAAAAGTCTTTGTTGCAGGGGGATCCGGGGCTGATGAGGATATGATGCGGGGCAATACCCTGGCTGCAGTTGTGGCAAACAGACATGGTGAAGAACTGTGTCAGCTGGTCTCCAATGAGCGAATCTACTTTTCTCAACAACCCAATGCGGCTGGAATTATGGAAGCGCTTGCATTTTATGATTTTTTCAACAGCTGTAGAGATCCCAGGGAGGACAACCAGCGTGAAGAGACCCGCTAGATTGCTTCTATGCACAGACATGGATAGAACGATTATTCCCAATGGTTCCCAGCCGGAATTGTTATCTGTTCGCAAGCAGTTTGCAAAATTTTGCAGTCTTTCACAGCTGTGTCTTGTCTATGTTACCGGACGCCATCTGCGATTAATGGAAGAGGCGATTGAAGAATACAATCTTCCCGAACCCGATTATGCCATTACTGATGTTGGTACAAAGATCTACCACCGGCATGAATGCAAATGGCAGGAAAACCTGGCATGGCAAACTATGATTGCAGGTGCCTGGAAAGGTAAAAGCCATGGGCAGTTACAAGAGGCTCTCAATTGCGTGACGGAGCTTATTTTGCAGGAACCAGACAGACAGAATGATTTTAAACTCAGTTATTATCTGCCGCTGGCAGTGGATGAGAAAAGAATTCTTCATGGGGTCCAGCAAAGATTGAAGGAGCTCAATGTCCAGGCCAGTCTTATCTGGAGTATTGATGAAGCTAAAAATATGGGTCTGTTGGATATTTTACCTGGCAATGCCACGAAATTGCACGGTATAGAGTTTTTACAGCAGCAGCTGGGCTATCAGCCAGATGAAATTATTTTTGCAGGTGACAGCGGCAATGATATACCGGTTCTCACCAGTTCAATCCGCTCTATTCTTGTGGCCAATGCCAGGCAAGAAATACAGGCGCAGGCCATAGAGGGAGCCCGGAAAAACGGTAATGCGGCTTCCCTGTATCTGGCTGTAAATACTGAGTCTGGCGTGGACGGGAATTACGCTGCAGGGGTATTGCAGGGGATTATTCATTTTTTCCCGGAAATGAACGAAAAGCTAGAAAAAATGTGAAAGATTGCACTGTACTCTTCTGTCTGTTGAATTACATTCTTGAATCGGCAGAATATGTTGGTGCGTTTGACTGTGTGGTGCAGGTATTAGCTCCCTGACATTACTTTTTTTGTTTTTGTTATACACGCTTTCTTTACGGGTGTTCCTCTGTTTCTTACATTGGACACCTTTTTCAAGGATGCAGATCAACTGTTTTTTCCGGAAATTTTCTAATCTTCTTATCTGCAGCAGAAGAGCAGGTAATTGTCTCAAAGACCAATTTCAAGGTGGTATATGTACGAACAAGTTTCCCACACCCTTTTAAATGACATTTTAAACCGCATTAAGCCTGAAATTTCTGAACAGGATTTGCGACATTTTTATACACGTCTGGGTGCCAATTTTTATGGCATTCACTCACTTTTTCAACGCCTCTATGGCGATCAGGAGGATTTTGTCGAGCAGGCCCAGCGGCTGGTGGAGACAATGGCACAACAATACATTAAGCGTCCGGAAAACCTGCGGCAGCTCGATCTCGTGCGGGAAAAAGACTACAACTGGTTTCTAAGCCAGGAGTTGGTCGGGATGGCTTTGTATTGCAAAGGCTTTGGTGGTACCGTCCGGGGGCTCGAGGAGCGGTTGAACTATTTTCAAGAACTGGGCATTAACCTTGTTCATGTGATGCCGATACTGCGCTGTCCAGAAGGAAGTAGTGATGGGGGGTATGCGGTAAGTGATTTTCGGGAGATTAATCCGGATATTGGGACGCTTGAGGATGTCCAGCAGTTGGCCGTTTCGATGAGAGAACGAGGAATCCTGCTGGTGCTTGACGTTGTGGTCAACCACACCTCAAACAAGCATTTCTGGGCGACGCGTGCCAAAGCTGGTGAGAAGAAATATCAGGACTATTACTATACTTTTGAAAATCGAAACGTTCCTGATATGTTCGAGCAAAGCATGCCGGAAATCTTTCCTGAAACAGCACCCGGCAATTTTACCTGGGATGAAGAGATGGGTCGATGGGTAATGACCGTCTTTAACGATTTCCAGTGGGATCTCAACTACAGCAACCCATCTGTATTCATTGAAATGCTAAATATCATTCTTTTTTGGGCCAATCAGGGAGCTGATATTCTGCGGTTGGATGCCGTTGCGTTTTTATGGAAAAAAATAGGCAGCACTTGTCAGAATGAGCGCGAGGCCCATTTGATCCTGCAATTGCTAAAAGATTGTTGTCAGGTCACGGCACCGGGGGTGGTTTTTATCGCTGAGGCGATTGTTGCTCCCTTGGAAGTGATAAAGTATTTCGGTGAAGATGCTGTTATCGCCAAAGAGTGTGAGATCGCTTACAACGCCACATTCATGGCATTGTTGTGGGATGCCGTTGCCACCAAAAATGCTCGTCTGCTCAATCAGGGAATCAGAAGCCTGCCCGTTAAACTGGAAAGAGCAACCTGGCTTAACTACATCCGATGTCACGATGACATTGGCCTCGGTTTTGACGACAGGGACATTCTGAGCTGTGATTATGAACCTCTGAAGCACCGTAGATTTCTAATCGATTACTTCACAGGCAAGTTTGATGATTCCCATGCGAGAGGTGTGCCTTTTGGTCAAAACAGCAGGACGGGCGACAGTCGCATTTCCGGTTCGCTCGCTTCACTCGCGGGGCTCGAGTATGCAATTGAAACCGACGACAACGAAGCAATTGATGATGCCATTCGACTCATTCTCCTGCTGCATAGCATGATTTTATCGTTCGGTGGTATCCCACTGTTATATTATGGCGACGAACTTGGGA
This sequence comes from Desulforhopalus sp. IMCC35007, assembly GCF_005116575.1. Classification (GTDB taxonomy): domain Bacteria; phylum Desulfobacterota; class Desulfobulbia; order Desulfobulbales; family Desulfocapsaceae; genus Desulforhopalus_A. The sequence goes on from NZ_SWCN01000001.1 coordinate 210,328, forward strand.
CCCTCAACGATGACAGTTACAAAGAAGATCCTTTCAAAAAAGGGGATACCCGCTGGGTACACCGGCCATCAATAGACTGGGACAGGGCGGAAGGTAGAAACACACCTGGAACGATTGAATATCGAATTTACAGCGCACTGAAACGGATGATCGCAGTACGCAAAGAAATTGAGGTGTTCGCCGATTTTAACAACCGTGAACTGATTGAGGTCGAAAATCCACATCTCTTTGTCTTTGGTAGATATCACCCCCAAAGACCCAATGAACAGGTCCTCGTTGTTGCGAATTTTAGCGATAAACCCCAGTATCTCAACCTTGAAAATATTGGCAGTTGGGGGCCGCAGCACCGTCCTCTTGTTGATCTGTATCGTGGGGAAACACCGGATATTTTTAATGAAAATCTCGTGATTCCAGAATTTTGTTTTTACTGGCTGAGTGAAAGATAGTTTGAAACAGGATGGCCAGGTCAAGTGTCAATACATTTTTTTTAGTTTTTTTGTAAGGATTTGGCCTATTTCACAGTTGTACTGAGAAGAACTGTCGAGTGTAAGAAGAGCTGCGAAGAGTAATAATGTCAACGAGTTCTTTTAAGATCATAAGCCTTAAAACTGTTATTCAATACAGTTGTCATTTAATTTTTGATAGTTATTGCTATCATTAAGCTATTTTTTTACTTTGGTTGAAAAAGGTTTGGCCTGCTTTATAGTGTAATCATACCAGAACAACAGGAGCCACTAAGTAAAACAGCACAGATAGGGGTGCTTCTGACGTTCTGGAAGGTTTGGATGGAACTATATCCAAAAAACACAAAACACTTGAATTACACATATAGAGAGGTGGATTATGAGTATGCGAGGTGAAATAATTTCAAAAGAATATCAGGAAATGGTCTGGGCAAAAGATGAAAATGGAAAAGAGTACGTCTGTTATACGAGTGACGTTAAAGATAAGGATCATTTGAGCGAAAGTGAAAAATCCCGTTGTCTCGACAGCAGTCAGGTACTAGGTGACAGCTGGTAAAAGCTCTTGACTGAGAATACTGCATGTAATCTATGGATATGAACTAAGACCTAAAATATTCATGAAATCACAAGGGATCTCAGGGGCTCACAAAAAGGTGTATAACAGATATGTTGGCCCAACAACACAAAGAGTGTCGCTTAACCCATTAATAGAGCATTTATGGTAGTGAATCGGCTGATACTCCTTGGATTTTTTGCAAAATCGAGGTCCGAGGTTTTCTCAATAACCAAAAATAAACAGGGATCTGGATACTTTCAGGTCCCTGTTTTTTTGATGTTTGAGAGGTAGATCCCTCATCTTCAGTTATCAGCTCTGTTTTCAATCAGCTTGTTCAAAAGCGTAGTATGTGAATTCACATGAATAATTATATCAAACGCACAACAACTTATCGTTTACCCCATGCCGTGGCATAAGCCCTTGACACAACTGTCTGAGATGCAGGAACAAGGTGGGGTAAGACTGAGAGAAATCAACAGAATTAAAAAATAACAGCTTAAAACTCAACAAATGGAAACTCTATGACACAACTGCAGGAGTACTTCGAAAACAATAAAGGATTTGGTGTTCTGGCCACTGCCGACAGTAGCGGAAAAGTTGATGCTGCGGTGTATTCGCGCCCGCATTTTCTGGAGGAGGGGACCCTGGCATTTATTATGCGAGACCGTCTCACCCACCATAATCTGCAATCAAATTCATCGGCTACCTTTCTTTTTGTGGAGGAAGGTACGTCATATAAAGGGAAACGACTGTTTCTCACCAAAACTCGTGAAGAAAACAATCCCGAACTGGTGCAGAAATTAAAAAGGCGTACATCCGGTGACAGCGATGAACTCTCTTTTCTGGTTTATTTTACTGTTGATAAGGAATTGCCTCTCATTGGTGGAGAGTAGTTGCCTGTCATCTTTATCTGCCTTGGGAACAGGCCTGAAAAAGTTGGGCGCTTCTAAGTAATGAAGTGCCTTTCTTGCAGCCTGTATGTCGTGTAAGGTGCTAGTATTGTTGTGAGAGCATTTTGCGACATAGAAGAATATTACCAATCAATTTTTTATATAAACCAGCAGGGGAGACCGGAATGAGAGTTGTTGCATTCTGCGGGAGCGGGCGTAAACAAGGGAACACCTCTTTACTCTTGAAAGCCGTTTTGGAACCACTGACTGCTGCCGGGGTTGATACCGAACTGGTGGAACTTGCCGGCAATGAGATAAGAGGCTGTATGTCCTGCTATGTCTGTTTTATGGAAAAAAACGGGACGTGTGTTCTTAAAAAGGACATAGTGAATGAATGTATCGGAAAAATGGCTGAGGCTGATGCGATAATCCTTGGCTCACCGGCCTATTTTGGTGATGTGACAAGTGAGATGAAAGCGCTGATAGATCGTTCCGGTATGGTCAGCCAGGCGAACGGAAATATGTTCAGACGCAAGATAGGTGCATCAGTGGTAGCTGTTCGAAGAGCCGGTGCGGCCCATAGTCTGAATACCATGAACCAGTTTTTTCTACTCAGCCAGATGATTGTTGTTGGTTCGAACGCATGGAACGTAGGGTTCGGTCCGGAAAAGGGTGAGGTGGTAGAGGATGAAGAAGCAATGACGACCATGCGTCAGCTGGGAGAAAATATACTGTGGCTGATGAAGAAGGTACAGCCTTAGCGTTGGTATTTTCTGGGTTTTACAACGGTCATCTTTATGGATTAAGTACACGGCGGGAGAAATGATGTCTGCAACAGAACAGGAAATCACCAAGAAGATACAAGGTCTTCTTGCAAGCCAAAGGTTAGCGGTCTTATCCACCCAGAGGGACGGTCAACCCTATTCCAGTTTAATGGCCTTTGCCTTTACAACGGATCTGGCGAGTATTGTTGTGGCAACAGGCAAATCGACCCGTAAACATCAGAACCTTCTTCAGGAGTCCAGAGTCTCGCTCCTTGTAGATAATCGTACCAATAGTGAGAGTGACTTTCATAGCGCCGAGGCCTTAACTGTCATTGGCAAGGCACAGATGATAGAGGAGGCCGAACGGCTTGGCCTTGAGCAAATCTATCTGCAGAGACATCCATTTTTACAAGAATTTCTCGCCTCCCCAAGTACTGCCTTTCTGAAAATAGCAGTATCCCGTTACCTCCTGGTTTCTCGTTTTCAGGATGTGATGGAATATAAAATTGGCAATATAAATGATCTTTTATTGTAATTTCACATGCTGTCAATTATAGCACAAGCTGATTTTGAAAGAGCTGCCTGCTCCGCAATCATTATGATAGTTCCGCTGTCTGACAAGCCCGCATCCTTGAAAGAAGCACAGCCGTAAATGTGCCGGTTCTTCTCCTTCTCCTGGTCAAGTCCTCATGATTATATAGAAACAAGATAACCATTTATTCTCCTTTTTTTCTCATGCCATCCCTCCTGCTGTAAGAATCATATTTCATCCATATTTTTTTCACAATTCAGCGCTATTTATCAATAAAACGCATAGCGAAGCCCGGTGAAGAGAACCGGGCAGTTATACCGCAGATTGTTTGTTTGATAACCTCAATGGAGATGAAATATGAAGAGTTTTTTGACAATTAAAATTGTACCCGGCATAGCATTGCTGGCTCTGCTGATGTGCACAGGTTGTGCAAAGGACGATGAGCATTCTGATAACCGGCATCAGGGTCCACCACCGGAGGCACTTCAAGCCTGTAGCGGCAAGCAGGCGGGGGACACCGTCGAGTTCAAAGGCCGCAGAGGAGAAACAGTCACCGCGGTCTGCAGGGAAATGAACGGTGCGCTGGTAGCAGTCCCTGAAGGGGCCTCCCCGAAAGGAGCGAGAAACGATTAAAAAGATTTGGGTTGAGACAGTGGCAACAGGTTGCTGTTTGTCCGGTCTGAGCTGATTTTTACCACAGCTTTGATGGTGAATGTCCTTTTAACTCGAAAGACCTCATATAGACGCTTAAAAATCTTTGCTAAGGTGAGAGTGTAACTATGACAATGAAAGTAAACCAAAAATCCCAAAAGGTACGGATGGTTTTGCCGGTATTACTCCTGACCGGTACTATGCTCCTTTCATCCTGTGCGACAAGGCAATATTCGGAAAATATTCAACTTTCTGATCAAGCCGAAACGTACGTGCCAAGGACAATACATTTTTATCCCAATCAGGGGCAGGATCCGGTTACCCAGGACCGAGACCGCTATGAGTGCTCTATCTGGGCTGTGGAGCAGTCAGGTTTTGATCCCAGTTCAACTGAGTTAGCTCCACATCAACGGGTAGTCGTTGAAACCAGAAGCAGCCAAGGACAGAACACTGTTTTAGGGGCAGCTACCGGTGCAGTACTCGGGGCGGTTGTCAGTGCACCGCACCATGCGGCCGGCGCTGCAGCTGTCGGGGCTGTTTTCGGGGCTATGGTTGGCGCAATAACTGACGCCTCGATAAATGATCAGGCAGACGCCTTGCAGGAAAGTTATGACCAGGAGGCAGAACGCAGGGCTGCCGTAATACAACGACAGGCGGATAACTACAATCGCGCGTTACAGGCTTGTATGGAAGGTCGTGGCTATAATGGTCTGTGAGTCGTGGTCAAGATAATTTGTAGAGAAATTATGGGGATAACGCTATGTTAAAAGTCAAAAAACAATTGTGCTGGATTTTACTGATAGGAAATATTTTCTTTGTCTCTGGTGCCGTCTTGGCTGGTCCCGGAGGAGAGGGGCGGAGGGGCGGACCGTCGTCACCAGGGCCGGGCTATATGTTCGATCAGCGCTATCAGCATAATCACTATTATCCAAGGCCAGGGGCCATGGTCAATGCTCTGCCGGGGGGCTATCGTTCTGTACCTTTTCGTGGGGACCACTATTTTTTCCATGGTGGGGCCTGGTATCGACCTAATGGACCAGGATTTGTAGTCACCGCTCCACCGATCGGTCTGGCTGTTTCATTTCTGCCCCTTGCATATACGACGATCTGGGTAGGCGGTATTCCTTACTATTATGCTGACAATACCTACTATACCTGGGCTCCTGAGAGAAGGGTTTATGTCGTAAGTGAACCGCCTCCCGATTCTGAAGTTATCGAAGATCCGGAGATGCCAAATAAGATATTTGTCTATCCAAAGGAGGGACAGTCTCAGGAGCAGCAGGCTACCGACCGTTATGAATGCCATAGCTGGGCCAAAGGACAGACCGGTTTTGATCCTACTCAGCCCGTTGGTGGTGTTGCTGCGGCTCAGAATAGTGCAAAACGTCAGGATTATAACAGAGCGATGCGGGCCTGTCTTGATGCACGAGGATACAGCACCAAGTAATGTCTCGACAGGGGAGAGTCCCGGCCAGGTGAATTGGCTGAACAGATCCCGAGAAAAAACTGCCATAAATTTTTTACGAGAGAGAATATGAACCAGCAGAGAATAAAGAAATTCGTATCAGCCCTGGCAGTAATAGCTATTCTTCAACTCGCCGGCTGCGCTGGAACTGAAACCAGTGATGACAACCGCAGCGAGGGGCCAGCTTCCATGGGCCAAAATGGTGGTGGAGGCAGATCTGGAGGACCACCTATGGGGGGCGACAGGCGGGGTGGTTCTGAAAAGAGGCACACTAACGAAATATCTGTTGAAGCCATCGATGCGTGTGTCGGAAAAGATGTTGGTGATTATGTCGAGTTCACCGATTCAACAGGTCGAACAGTTAAAGCGACTTGCCAGGATTATGATGACCATCTGGTAGCGCTACCTGAAAAGATGGAGGATCAGAAGAACAGACCTCAGCAATAGTTGAGGGAGTTGGTTGGCGTGGTTTCGCTGGGATAGGGCCCTGATGTTTGTTGGAGCTACTTCATATTTTTTTTTATGTACCTCGATATTTTCTCTCAACTCAAGAACATGTTCTTGAGTTGAGAGAACTTCTTATCTGGCGTGGATGGGAATGTAATCGTATTCCAGATTTCCTGTATAAATCTGTCTTGGACGGCTGATTTTCCAATTCGGATCGTCTGTACTTTCCTTCCATTGGGCAATCCAGCCGGGGAGCCTTCCAATAGCAAACATTACTGTGAACATATTGGTCGGGATACCGATGGCTCTTAGGACAATGCCGCTGTAAAAATCAACATTGGGATAGAGGTTGTGGTCGATGAAGTAGGAATCTTTGGTTGCAAGCTCTTCCAGTTCCCGTGCAATATCAAGAAGAGGATCCTTAATATTCATGGATTCCAGCAGCTCATCGCACATTCTCTTCATTATTTGAGCACGTGGATCGTAGGTCTTGTATACCCGGTGACCAAAGCCCATAAGCCGAAATGGATCATTTTTGTCCTTGGCGCGCGCAATGACTTGTGCGCAACTTTCGCTTCCGCTCTCGATTTTTGAGAGCATCTCAATGACTGCCTGGTTGGCACCACCATGTAATGGTCCCCAAAGGGCAGAAATTCCAGATGAAATGGCGGCATAGAGATTGACCCTTGCGCTACCCACTACACGAACAGCAGATGTTGAACAATTCTGCTCGTGGTCAGCATGGAGGATCCAGAAGGTCCTGAGAGCATTGACGGCTTCTCTTTTGATCTCATATGGCTTAACCGGGGTGTCGAACATCATATTGAGAAAATTTTCACAATAGGTCAGGTCCGGCCTGGGTAAGACAATTTCGTGGCCCCTGGAAATCTTGTAGGACATCGCCGCCATGGTCCGGACCTTTGCCAGCAGTCGGGTCATAGTGAGAGTCATCTCTTCTTCCTGGTTACCGAGATCAGGATAAAAACTTTTCATGGCGTTGACCATCGAAGAAAGAATTCCCATGGGGTGTGAACCCCTTGGAAAATTCTGATAGAACGCCTTGAGGTCGGTATGAACGAGGCTGTTATCGTTGAGCATAACTGAAAACTGGGTCAGCTCATCCCTGTTAGGTAGTCTGCCGTTGATCAGCAGATATGCGGTCTCTTTAAAAGACGCATGTTCCGCCAGTTGTTCTACAGGAATTCCACGATAGCGCAGGATACCTTTCTCGCCATCCATGAAGGTAATGGAGCTTAGGCAGCTTCCGGTATTACCGTAGCCGGGGTCAAGGGTGATGAATCCTGTTTCCGCTCTCAGGCGGGATATATCAATGGCTTTTTCCCCTTCACTGCCAGTTATGACTGGAAGCTGTAATTCTTTTCCATTGTACGTAAGGGTTATAAAATCGTCCAAAATATCTCCTTTTCTCTATGAATTCCAGGCCGCAATGAACCTGTTATAGTGTGTGACAGGGAGGACAAAGTGTTCCTGGCAAACCGATTTGGTTCCTGACTCTGAAGTTACCAGAATATTGGTATATTTATCAATAGTTGATATCTAGCTGGGTATCAGATTGTTGCAGGATTGAAGACTTGTATTTAAAATAATCGATATGAGACATATGATCAATACCTAACATTTTGCAGTCATTTTTCCATTGGCCTGTAAGTCGTGTTGATTGCAGCATGTGTTTGATATAATTTTATTTCTTTATATCCAGATCTAGCATTTGTCGCAGTTCCAGGCATTGTTCTTCTACTGGTATTCCTGGCACTGGACGAAAAAGGACATAGCCCAGATACCACGAATCATAATCATCTGGAGGCATTGTAATCAGGTGACCTGCTGAATGAACAATATTAATCTCCCGGGTTCGTGGATCCTGGTAGAGACTGTTGGTATTTATTTTTACAATCTCTCCAGATGTCTCGGCATGAAGACGCAGGGCAATAAGCCCGTTCCCTGAGATTTTACTTATTGGAGCGGGAGCCTGGTTCCCGGCAAATTCAAGGGCTCGGCTTAAAATGTCAAATCCTGTGGCGCGAAAGAGAAGCGCGGGTATGCAGTCTCCTCCAGGTCGGGGCGACATTTCGAGCAGGAATATCTGCTGGTTGTTTACAATGAAATCCACCATACAGAGAGCGTTGCTAAGCCCCAGAGCATCTGCAGCTTTAAGGAGTATGTCGGCAAGTATGGTCTTTTGCAGGCCGGCATCCTGCCAATCGCAAATCATATACGCATCAATGGTGCCAAAGGGCTTGCGGGTGAACTTGATTTTTCTGGTGAGTCTTAGAATTTCAACGGCCCTGTCTCTGATGGTGAAATCGCAACTGAATTCCTCACCTGCGATATATTCTTCTGCCAGAAAAGATGACACAGGCCTTTTTCTATAGAGACGGATCGCTTTTCTCTCCTGAAGACCTTCTTGAATTATTCTCGAAGATTTGTCGCATTCTTTGCGATTTGTACAAAGGAAAACCAGATCACTCCCGCTTCCAGCCAGAGGTTTCAATACACAGGGGCCTTCTATTTCCTGCCAGAAATGAAAGACCTCTTCAGCAGAAGTAACCTTTCTATGGCGGGGACAGGGCAGACCGTTTTGACGCCAGAGTTTTTTGGTAATATTTTTATCCCGGCAGTGGCGGATACTTTTTGTGGAAGGGTAGGGAAGCTGGAGTTTTTCAGCCAAAAAAGCGGCAAGTTCCAAAGAGTCACAATCATAGCAGACAATTCCGCCGAAGGAACTTTTCCAGGAGCTGATATGATCCTTTAAGGCCTGGAGGATATTTTCACCATCGTCTTCAAGATCCCAGCTGAGTTCCTCCCACTCTTCAATGGTTGTATCCATCTGCTTATTTCTTTCAGCTTGAGCCGTGAGAAACACAGCGTGCCCAGGATTGGAATGACGAAGTAATTCTATGTAATCGGTATTGGAGCCCACTACCAGTATTTTAGGGGCACTGATGGGAGGAAGAACTTTTCGATTTGTTTCGTCGGGTTGATTATATGTTACAGTTGAAAAAAGGTCTAGAGTGGTCATCGTGGCAATATCTGACTGCATCCCGCGGGTGAAGGGTAGCTTAGTAGCTGTGGGTCAGCGGAACTGGTTGTTTGTTGAATGTATATGGGAGTGGAGAGTCTGCATTTCATTCTCGCTTATTAATGCATTTTCTACCCTGGAGAAAAGCATTATTTTTAAAGATATCTCATATTTTATATTTCCCATGGATGTGACGTATTGTAACCAACGATAATTGAGCATCTCTGCTGAGGCATGCAGGTCCTTCTGGAGTTGGAAAAGAGGGCATTATTTTTAAATGACCGGCTCAGCACGTGTCTTGTACATACCAGAGGCAGATTTTTACGCAGACCTTGACCTTAAACGGTAGAATGAAGTAATCAGAGTAGTCTTACACGAATCTGTTACACATTACTCCAGGCACTAATGACTCTGAAGGCTCCTCTCTTTTTTATGTATGTGAACGTTCTGAATATGACAAGCCGATAATATATCTTTTGTGAAAATCTAGGCCTGGTAGCAGAGCTGCCGACAACGACATCTACCAAAATTCCTCTATAGAGAGCTTTTACACCTTGAAATTATTTTTCCGTAAGATCGGCCATGGTCAGCCGGTTGTTATTCTCCATGGTCTTTTTGGTATGTCTGACAACTGGTTGACCATCGGGCGGGATCTTTCCAGGCAGGGCTTTGCCGTCCATCTCCTTGATCTAAGAAACCACGGGCAGTCCCCCCATGGGCCATCCCATACCTACGAGGAGATGTGTGCCGATCTCTTGGAATATTTCCAGCAGGAAAACATCACGAGAGCGGGTCTTATCGGACACTCAATGGGGGGGAAATGTGCAATGTATTTTGCTCTTCTTCATCCTGAAAAACTGTACGATCTTGTGGTCGTTGATATTGCACCCTCGGATTACAAAAAGCAGAACCTCGCCTACCATACTAATATAATTTATAATCTTATGGCCATTGATCTTTTGCTACACCAAAGTCGACAGACTCTTATCGAAGAGATAAGACACCGTCTCAATGACTCCAGGCTGGCGATGTTTCTTGGGAAAAGCATTATGCGAAAACAAGATGGCAGGTTTTGCTGGAGACTGAATTTGCCGGTGCTCCTTGAAAGTTTGACATCTCTTTCAAGGGGAATGGATGAGCTGGAACAACATGCGCCCTGTCTGGTGCCGACCCTGTTTGTTCGAGGTGAAAAATCGGATTTCATTCAACCCCGGCATGAGCCTGACAGGGTAAAGTATTTTCCCAGGTCTGAAATGACCACCATCGTTCACGCAGGGCACTGGCTTCATATGGAACAACCAGACAGGCTTCTGGCTGTTCTGCTGGAATTTTTGAGGAGAAATGAGTCTCGGTGTTGCGGCTTGTGAAGCGAAGATGTCCTCAAGCCCCTTTTGGTCTGAGGGGCTTTTTTCGCCTGCTCTCCATCATGTGATGAAGAGCTCAGGCGATAGAGGAGAGGTGAGCCTTATTTCGGCATTACTGCAAATACACCATTATTTTCAGGTGCTACAGCCTGTATGTGCGCAACGACAGGCTCCACAGCCAAGTCACGGGTTAACCAGCCTGTCTGTTTCACCGTAAAAATGGCATAGGGTGTAATCCAGGCCAGGGCGCAGAAATGAAAGACGCCATAACTGTATGCCCAGAAGGCGTCACGGTTGCGGTAACGGCTGGCATAGAACAGGGCTGAGATAGTACTCCACATGGTTCCTCCTCCGACGCTGACGACCAGAAAAGGCACGGGGAAGAGAGCAATCAGGGAGAGTGTCATCAAGAAGAAAAGTGGAGATGAGGCAGTCCACATACACTGGATGATCCATAAAATTCTGGCACTGGTTCGGTGGTGTGTCCGGAAGTTTTTAAACACAAAGGTACCCATTTTAATGCTTTCCCTGACGTTGCTTCTCCCCCAGCGAATCAGCATCTTACAAAGGCCCTGATATTTTTCCGGAACATTGGTGTAGACCATTGCGTTACGTTGAAAAAGTACACTTTTTCCCTGACGCAGGATCAGGTTGGTGAGTGCCCGATCTTCACCGATATTGGCTTCACGGCCGAGAAATGTCTGGTTGAGCCACTCATCAAGAACATTTAGTACGAGATCGGTCCTGTAGGCCGCAAGTGCTCCAGGAGTGCAGAATACCGTACGCAGCACACTTTGAGCAGATCGGACAAACTCAAAGCTGAAGACGAAACTTACCTCAAGCATACCGGGAATTGCCGATTTACGGTTCAGAACCCGCACGTTGCCGGCAACTGCGCCGCAATCTGGGTCATTTACAAACGGACTGGCAAGATTTCTCAAAGTATCTTTGTCGACAATCGAGTCACTGTCTACCGTTACCAGAACTGTGCCTGTGGCCTGCCTAAATCCTTCATACAGAGCTTTTCGCTTACCGCCGTTTTTGGGTTGACGGATGGCGATTATCTGTCCCGGAAATTCTCTCGTTGCATTTTCAATGTAGGTCCAGGTGTCATCTTTGCTGCCATCGTCCACGGCGATGAGCTGTAATTTTTCAGGTGGATAGTCACTGGTGGCCAGACTGCGCAGGGTCTGCTGAACGAGAGCCCCTTCGTTATAGGCAGGCACAACAACAGTGAGAGTTGGCAGATCTTGATCCGCGGCACCAGGGACAGGCTTATAGCGGAAGGCGTTGAAAGCGAGCCATAAATAAAAGAGTGCGGTGGCTGTTGCAATACAAAAGCCCACTTGGCTGAGAGGATGTATCCATGGTGAGTGGGCGACTGTAGCCCGGAGATCTACCATTTCATGCGAAAAGAGCACCATCGCGATGAATCCCGAAATAGAAAAGAGAAAAACTGAGTACTTGAGAATGCTAATACGATGTTGTTTAACTCGTGCAATACAGGATGCAATACTATGCATGCGCCACACTCCTTGATCAATATGATGTAAAAAAATTTTAATACAATCGTGAAAACAGCTATATAAAAAAATAAAGGTTCTTTTCGACAGCAGCTGAAGATAAATATAAAAAGATCAGTCTGTTATCAAAATTAACCTTGCCGATATACATAAGCATTTTCCATGCCATTGTAGAAAATAAGCGTAATTGCCATGTAGAAGAGATATGTGGCCTGTTTGTTCTGCTGATCAGGACTGAATTTTGCGCTAAAGTGTGCAAAAATTGTGCACCGCGAACGGCTTTTATGTGTCAGGCTGGCCAGGGGCTTTTCCGTTCGGGAAAAACAGGAAAAGATATGTGGATCAGGGGAGCAAAACGGGTCGATGAGAAACAGCTCGGTGGGCAGAATTTCGAGGTGTTGTTTTGACTGATCTCCATGGCGAATGAGGTGAGTCAGCCAGCTTTCAGCTCAGTATTCCCGGCTATAACATACTGGTTTTTACCGTTTTTCTTTGCTTCATACATTGCCTTGTCGGCTGATTTGATAAGCTCTTCCGCAGATGTTCCATGGTCTGGATGAAGTGCAATGCCGATACTTGCACTGACAGATAAATTATCCTTTTTCCAGTGAATATCCATTTGTATGGCTTGAATGATCTTCGTACTGATTTTTCCTATAATTGAGACATTTCTTATCACGGGAAGTATGATCAGGAATTCGTCTCCACCGAGTCGGGCAACAGTGTCCATTTGCCTTACATTCTTTGTGAGCCTTGAAGCGACTACCTTAAGGACATGATCCCCGGCCTGGTGGCCATGATTATCGTTAACGAGCTTAAAGCCATCAAGGTCTATGAAAAATACGGCCAACAGAGTCTGGTCCCGCTGTGCTCTTGATAAAGCAATGGAGAGCCGGTCCAGGCAGAGTTGCAGGGCAGGAAGGGAGGTGAGGGTGTCATGATGGGCTTCGATCAGTTCCTGAGCCATTTGCTCCTGGGCGACATGCTGGCGGTATACCATCACCGCGAAAATAAATAATATGATGAGGCTTGTCAGCATAAGCATGGAAAAATCCCATGCATCACGTTTCCACGGTTCCAGAGCTTCATCTTTGTCTATGGCTACGCTGACGAGCAGTGGCCATCTTGAGGTGGCCCGATAACTGACAATGTAGGTAGAAGATCCGCTAACCTGAGGCTGTTGGACGAATGTTCCCCATTCCCGCAGTGGAAGATGGTCGGTAAAGAGTGTTTGGTGAGCATGATTTGCATCATCAAGGTGCAGGGATTTTTGGTCGCTTGCCACCAGAAGTTGTCCATCATACCGGTAGTAGGCGACATAGCTTTTGCTGCCGATATCAAGGGCTTGAATTTGTTCCTGAAAAATTCCAGGATTTACCACAGCAAGAGCAACCCCTGCAAATTGGTTACTCTCATCAAAAACTGCACGTGCCATGAGGAAGTGCCATAGTCCGGTGATGGGACCATCAGGGGTAGCCTCGCCAAGTAACCGGCCTTTGCGGGGAGAGCTGATATACAACTCCGGCAAATGTTCTTCACGGGCTTTTGAAAAAAAAGATTCATCTGCGATACTTAGATCGTGGGGCATGTCTTCCCGTGACATGGCGATGATTCTGCCCATCTGGTCTGCAAAGGCAATCTCCCGGACCTGAGGCGCTTCATCAAGTAATGATCGCAGAAACAGGTCAGGATTATGGTCTGCAGCCCATATACCCGGCTTGACACTTATTGACACATTTGTGAGTAGAATATCTATGGCCTGGATGGTTCTGTTGTTGGCCTCTTCGATAAAGCGGACAAGATTTGCTGTATTTTTCTTGGCTGAAGTAATGGCACGTTCTTTGCCCTGCAGGAGCTGGTAGCACCAGATTCCAATGAAAAACAGACAGAACATTACAGCCAGGAAAAACACCCCGCTCCGTCCGCTTAATTTTAGTGTTTGTCTGGTAACCTTTCGTGGCATCTTCCCATTTTTAACAGTTATTTTTACAAGAGCCTAAAGATGAATTGGTCTTCTTTTGAGCTGAAAAGATTGAGGGAATTTATAGTGATTGGTATATCATTGATAGCATAAAATGACAAATCAACGGTTCATGTTAACTGAAAAGGGGAAAAATGAAACTTTATTTACCAATTATTATCGCGCTCGCTACTTTTTTCTGCTCTTTTTCGAAAATGGTCGAAGCCGGACATTTGGATAGTATTAGGACTGCAAATCTGCTTCGGGTATGCCACTGGCCGGCCTATTATGGTATTTCTTTTGTAAACAATAAAAGTGGTGAGCTAGAAGGCATTGATATTGATCTTGCCCGAGAGTTGGCAAACGATCTTGAAGTTAGCCTGGAATTCGTGCAAACGAGTTTTGCCACTTTTATTGAAGATATCAAAGAGGACAAGTGTGATATTGCAATGTTTGGGGTTGCAATCACCGGCCAGCGGGCGGAGCATCTGGATTTTAGCAAGCCGTATCTCAAAAGTGACATTTATGCCGTAACCACCAAGGCGCATCCGACCATCAAGTCCTGGAAAGATCTGGATCAGGAAGGACATATCATTGTGGTGCAAAAGGGAACCTGGATGGAGGATGCTGCGGTGGCATTCCAACATGCTTCCATTCTCTCGGTAGTGAAGTTCCAGCAAAGAGAAAAAGAAGTCCGCTCCGGACGTGCAGATGCTTTTCTTACCGATTATCCCTACGGAACAAAAATTTTAAACACCTATGACTGGGCCCGTCTACTGGCGCCAACTGAGTCGGTGTATGAAATGAACTATGCCTATGCAGTCAACAAAGGCGATGCAGAGTGGTTGTTTGTTGTTAATAATTTTGTGACACGAATTAAGATCGATGGCAGATTGAAAAAATATGCCGAAAAAAATGGTCTTCTGCCTATCGCATATCTAGAGTAGAGATTCTGAAAACATCACTGTTATTTTCTTGGAGAGAAGCTGTGTACTTTTGAGTGATAAAACAGTGCGGTTATCAGATTATAATCTATAATTGATCGGATAACCGCATAACAAATCTAAGTTGTTAATTTCTGTTGTGCAGTTCAATGTAAGTTCTTGATTTGCTAATCCCCCATGCCAATTTGCTTCTTTGCCAGATATTTGTCGAGCATATCAATTGCTTGAGCTTTTTTCTCCTCTTTACTGAGATTGGGGTTGCTGTAGATCTTTTCTAATGATTCGGAGATTGCTTCGGCCGTTTTATCAAGATGAGTTTTTAAATGTTTTTCGTATTGAGCATGTGCCGCCGGATCAGAGCAATACCAGTCTTTACCGGTATCTTGACCGTTCGAGAGAAGTGGAGCGGCAAAAGCGAGAACAAGGGTAAGAGTAAAAACTATCCTGCTGTTTTTTCTTTTCAACATAATCAAACTCCCCATATGCATAATTGAACAGCTTAAAATCCCGGGGTTTCGATACGCCACCGTAACCGGGATCTTGTATCTTACATTATTTGCATATACTTACTACGTGTATTTATTGTTAGCCAATAGGGGGTTGTTGTGTCAAGGCAAAACAGCTGGTTCTGCCTGGCATCCGAATATAATTAAAGTGAAAAAGACTGTGCCCTGGTGAGAGCTGGGAGGTGTAACAACGTCGTGGCATATAAAAAAAGGCACGTTGCTCATTACTGAGCAACGTGCCTTTTTCGTATCTTGGTAGCGGGGACAGGATTTGAACCTGTGACCTTCGGGTTATGAGCCCAAACATTTTTACTTCCCTTGTTTTACTTCATTTTATGTTACTCACTGTAAATATTGATGTAATATGTTTTTCCCTTCCGTTGACATACTTTGTTTTACCTAGTATTATATCACTTATGCGGGGAATAGTGCGGGGAATAGTACGGGGAAAGAAAATGGATGGAGAGCAGGCGGATGGCTATAAAAGAAAGGTTTAAGACAAATTATCCAGGTGTTTTTTACATCATCGGGCAGTCGCTAATCAAAAATAAGCCGGAAAAAATTTATTACATAAGATTCCGCAAGGATGGTAGAGAGACGGAAGAAAAGGCCGGGCGTCAATTTCAGGACAATATGACTCCGGCCAAGGCTAACACCCTCCGCGCTGAAAAAATAAACGGTACAAAGCTAACCAACCAAGGTAAACGGGCTGAGATTGAAGCGATCAAGGAAGCTGAAGCGGGTCGGTGGACGATTGAGAGGCTTTGGGCTGAGTACAAACGATGCAAGTCTAATCTCAAAGGCATTATAACCGACGAAAATCGTTATAAACTCTACCTTTCTGCTCCTTTTGGTGATAAACAACCATCAGAGTTGCTATCTCTTAATATTCACAGGTTACGCATTTCCCTTCTTAAAAAGAAATCACCCGGCACCGTTAAGAATGTTCTTGAACTTCTGCGGCGTATATTAAATTTCGGAAAAAAAAATAGACTCTGCGAAGGTATCAATTTCATAATTGAGATGCCTGAAGTGGATAATGAAAAGACGGAGGATTTATCTCCAGAGCAACTCTCTTCTCTTCTGCAAACCTTAGATGAATCTACGGACATAATTGCATCGAATATGATGAGAATGGCCCTTTTTACAGGTATGCGGCGAGGAGAATTGTTCAAGTTGCAGTGGGATGATATAGATTTTGGCAGGGGATTTGTATTTCTTCGTGATCCTAAGGGGAATAAAGGACAAAAAATACCCCTGAACGATGGAGCAAGGCAGACACTGGCCATGATGCCAAAAACGAGTACGTATGTGTTTCCTGGCAAGTCTGGCGGTCAAAGAGTTGATATAAACAAGGCGGTGAACAAGATCAAGAGAGCAGCAGGTCTTCCTGATGACTTCCGTCCTCTTCATGGTTTAAGACACACTTATGCCTCTATGCTGGCCTCAAGTGGTAAAGTTGATATCTACACTTTGCAAAAATTAATGACGCATAAATCGGCGGCAATGACACAACGGTATGCACACTTGAGAGATGATGCTCTGAAACAAGCTTCAGATTTGGCAAGCGATCTGATAGATCAAGCCTTTGATATAAAAATATTAGCTGCGGAAATTGAAGAATGATATCCAGTTTTGGTAACGGAGAATAATTGTCATTGCAGATAAGAAGGTTTGGTTAGACACTCCTGGACTGAAGGATGTTCTCGAACAAGAAGTGCCATTGGCCGGAAAACTCTTGGTAAATGGAGATTATCCTTGTTAGAGGGGCACCTCGAACAGGAAAAAGTCATATTAGAGACAAAGTTTGGGAAAACAGTGGGCTAGAAAAAATACAAGAAGGTGTGATCAACTGTGCTGCCATACCCAGCGATTTAGCTGAGAGTTTGCTTTTTGGACACAAGAAGGGGGCATTTACCGGAGCAATTAAGGATAAAACCGGACTGCTTTTTGATGATTCAGTTCCTTCCAAAATTGTACTTCTTGAAGAGATTGGCGAATTACCTAAGTGGATACGCCGTTTATCTAAATATGTCCAGGCAAAGCTTTTATTATTTTTTGACACTGGTTCTATCATGCCCGTTGGTGCAAACTGGGGCGAGGGAGAACGATCTACCCTGAAAATTATAGCAACTTCAAAAGCAGAAAATGATATATTTCTGCTTGACTTCTTGGCTCAGTTTTGGGAGATAAAAGCTCTACCCCATTCATGAACGAAGAAAAAATATATCTTATTTGATGCTTTGATACAAGCGGCAGATCTGGCCGGGGACATAATCAATGATGCAATAAATCAAAATTGCACAACAATAGTCCGACTTGCAAAGAAATTAAATAATGAATAATCAACGAGGATTCAAATCTGAAATTATTATGTTTATTCCAGAATGAAAGAGTGAGCGATAAAAGCTTCTTGCTTATCATGGGATAAGCGCGGAAGATTTTTTCTGGTGCACCACCCAGCAACAGGAGGTGGACTATGTTGAGGAGAATCAATCTGAGCTTTTTGCCTGGGAATTCAAATGGAATATCAGGGCAAAGGCCCGTTTCCCGAAGACCTCTGTAGAAACCTATCCGCAATGCAGAACCGCCATAGTGACTCCTGATAATTTCGAGTCAAGTGGATTACTTTTATTGAGCAATGAGAGTAAGAAATCTTTGCCATGGTTTTTTTGATAATTGAATTGACAATTTGTTCACGTAAGGGGTAATGGGGCTCAAGAAGGGTAACCAAAAAACGACCCATTATAATCAGTTTTCAAACTGGATAGGGCAGGTAGGACCCGAAAAGCCGTAACCTTGACGGCCTGTCGGTTGATTTCTATATCAAGGGAATGATCTAAATAGAAGGATTGGGGTACAGTGTATTTTCTCAAAGAGACAGCCGATAAAGTACAGACTACCGAGAACGATATTTTACGCAGAGCGATGCTCAGCAAGCATGGTATTTCTTTTTTCAGCAACCACGCAGATGTTTACTTGTCAATTTGGTATACAGGTTTTCTTTGGAAAAGAAGTACAGAATATGTTTTGGGAGGTCTCAGGGAATGGAATGGCCTCCTTGATATTCGTCCTGTTGATGTGCCAGTGATTTTATCAAATTTGAAGCCTGTCTACCTTTCCTCTTTTATAGAAAAACGCGATCAATATATAGCATTGGAATCGCGTCCTACTGGGCAATCATACGAAATAGATCCATATATCAATACCAGAGAGACAAATGAGGGAGTTAGGTCTCGCTTGCTTGAATGTCCTGAAAGACTTGTACCTTTGCTTAAGAAAGTGGAAGTTTCAAGAGATAACATTTTAGTTAATGACTGGAATTTTAATCTGTTAAAAATGTTATGTTCAGGTAATACAAATTCAAAATCTTCATTTCCTGTTGATCCTGTCGCCCAAAAAGATATGTCCGTCATATTGAGGGAAGAAGAAAAACCATTGCGAACCATAGAGACGATAGCGAAATACTGTGGAGTCCACGCAAAAACCATTAAGCTTTGGAGAAAGCGTGATAAGGATTTTCCCGCGTCGTCAGTCGGTACCGGTACAGTGACGGCATTACCGTCTGAATTAAATGCTTGGATGTTGCGAAATAATAAAAAATAACCACACTCCCTTATCTTCCCCAATTTACCCCTAATTTCCCCCTGTATCACCTCTCTGTTTTCCCCCTATTTATCCCCGTTTTGCTTCTGCAGCTTTTTTCTGATTGTGTAATTATTCCCGCATATCCAATAGGGTATTGGGTGTTATTTTATTCAATAGAAGGAGAATATGTGATGGCAGAAAAAAAATGGATTAGTGAAAAAGAAGTTGAGGCGATGACAGGACGGAAATTACAGACCCTACGGAACGATCGGTTTCATGGACGTGGTTTTCCTTACGTGAAAAATGGAAAATCAGTGAGATATTTGGTCGATGATGTTGTGGCATTCATGGAAGCGAGGCGGGTTTCTACCTCAGATGACCCGCAGAAACAAAATGTGCCTCTTTAATGACCGGACACGAAAAAGCGACTTCCCTTGAATTGGCTGGCAGGCCGGTAGTCGCTCTCTCACAACAGAAATATCATAGCATTATTCATCTACAAAAACGACCAGATAAACTTTTTTTCACATGGACAGGTGCGCCTGGCCGTGAAAATTGCGAGAAAACGCAAGGAGGTCAACCATGACCATAGTAGCGATTTATCAGGGTGCATGGATTTGTAATTGTATATTTAATTACATTCATCCTGCTACTGCGCAAAACAGAGCGTAGCGACAATTCGGATTCTATTATCACGAAGGTTGTTGTTCAGGTGACTATGCACATGATCTTGAAAACAGCATTTTACAGCGGGGTAAACTCCCCTGCTGTGGGAAGTCTTGCCCTTATTTTAGTCAATCTAAAGGAGGCAAGGCGATGGTTATAAACCTGATAAAAAAAAAGTGGATCACAATAATGCGAGCCGGCTCAAAAAAACTCAAAGCCAATCACATGCTATACAATCCATCAAACAAAACAGAATCACGACTGAAAAATATCACAATTGCAAAAAATACGCATAATAAGCAATTTCAAATACATACTAGTCGGAACACAACATTTTTCTTGTCATTGACATGGTCTTTTACTTCGATGCCTAATGAGGTGAAGCCATGATATTGTTTGTCCAAAACGAACAGGGACAATATACCCCTGCAACGTCAAAAATCATCATCAAAGAAGGTCTTTCTCACACTCGTGCTGCTTTGAAAAAAGGAACTGACTATATTGGATCGACAGAAGATGCAAAGGAGGCGATCTCCACCCTTCTCATAAAAAAACAGCGTGAGGTCTTCGGCTGTCTGTTTTTAGACTGTAACCACAGAATTATTAAATGGACAGAAATGTTTTTTGGTACTATCGATTCTACAGTTGTCCACCCTCGCGAAGTGGTCAAAGAAGCACTACGTTTAAATGCCGCCTCGGTAATTTTGGCCCACAACCATCCTTCAGGGAGTAGTAATCCAACACGACAAGATATTGAGATCACACGTATTTTGAAAAATATATTGTTGGTTGTAGATGTTCTGGTGCTGGATCACATAATCGTAGGAGATGACGTGACATCTCTTAGCGACAAAGGACAGTGTTAATCTCTTAGATCTGAAATCCTCTCTCGACGAAGCCCAGGAAATGTTGACCGGTTCCCTTAATGAGCTGAGTTTGCTCGGCAGTGCCAACTTCGATTCCCAATGTTTACTTACCACCGTCCTCTGCGGCGATACCCGCCTGCCCGAACGTTTTCTTTCCGAATCACACGTTTCCTTGGGCAGTCGGATCATACTTCGCCTGACTCTTGGATCATACGACAGAACGATCCTTCACCTGTATCTGGAGTATGGCCTGACGCAGGCCGGGGCTCTCCATCTCATGAGTCCGGTTCTTGTGGAAACCCTCGTCGATCACGCGGCGGGAAACCTCCGGGTTCTCAACAATAATATTGCGGCGGAACTCTTGCTCAGCGGTTTGGCAATATCAATGAAAGTCCCAGAGGCTCGGTGAAACGGAGGCGGGTTCTGCTTAGGAGCAACCCGCCAAGGGATAGCCGGATGGGCGATGAATAGTCGTCGTAAAAAAGGGGGATCCATAGTTCGGGCTGCCTCTGTTTATTCCATCGGTCGCGCTAACGCTATAGCTGGCATAGAAACCTTTAATTGACTTCGTGTCCTACCCATAAAACTTCGCCAATCATGCTGAAGTTTCCTGTGTCAACGATGTATGGTGGATAAAGTAGCGAATTTTCACTTGTCACAATTAATGCAGTTCCTTGGAGCGATAGCCTTTTAACCTTGACAGTATGATTTTCACGAAACGCATATGCTTTACCATCAACAATGTCGGTGATGTTATTTTTTGATAAATTAACCAGGACAACATCTCCATTATATAAAAATGGTTTCATTGAATTACCTATGACCTCAAATAGTGCCATTTGATCAGGATTTCCATACTTCATCAGGAAGTTTTTGTGGAACATCATGTCTGATTCAACAAGGTCTGTATCTGGAAAAGAACCTTGATCGACTGGTAGCTGTGCTGCAAATTTGGGAACAGAAATAAAATTTGCTGTGTTCTGTGGAATTGCATAACCAGGTCGATTTGTTTTGGTGCCTGATAATTTTGAGGACGAAGTGGCGTCACTAATTGATTCGGAAAGTTCTTGTTTTGTAGAATTCACAAACGGTGGATAAAATTGCTCGGGAGAACCCCCTCTGAGTATCCATTGACCAAGCTCTAACAGCTTTTCATAATTCCAACCAAGTTGATCTGCAATCCTTCTTCGCGTAGCTTCACTTCCTTGTCTTCTTCCTTTTATATAATTATTCAGGGTAGTTGGTCCAATATTGAGCTTTTTGGCTATCGCGTTTTGCTTTATTCCCTTGGTGGATAAGATATGCATGGTTGCGATGCTGAAAATTTCGATTATGTCAGATTTGTTATTTTCCATTTGCACATTATACACATTCTGCTAATAAAAATAAACAACCAATATGAATATTTTTATTTACATTATATCCACAATATGTGTATATATGCCTCTATACCTTATTATTTGTACAATATATGTGGATTAATTGGTTTGATGTTTACGTTGTGTGGAATATTTTTGGCATGTCCCCGCATGATAAGTGATCTGCGGCTGGGGCGACGATTGCTTTCGAAAACAAAGGCTAAAGATTTGTCACTAAAAATACAAATACCGTTTGAGACGTTAGCGTTATCAACTGGAGAGTCACTTTATCAACGGCTTGCACAAGCATATTTGAAGTCGCATTACACCCAGAGCGAGGATGAAGCATGAATGGAATACCCGGAGTGCAGCAGTATCTTGGGAGTGGAAAACGAGTGGTGCTAAAGCTGATGTCTGATGGGATGCCACGAATAAAAATTAATAGCCAGACAGTTTTGTTTCGATCCTCGAAGGATGATGAGTTTTTAAATAAATATAAAGAGATACCGGATCCTAAGTTGATCGATCGGTTGATGGAACTCAGGTAGTCGAAATGTGTTCTGTTAACTCAAATAATCAGAACATCTGGCCACTGGCACAGTCCTGGGTGAGTTCCAACCGGGTGTTGATATGGTGCATCGCCGCACCATATTATCGGTATATGTCGTGCGATTCACGTGATTTGGCGGCAGAGGCCCAACTTGCCGTGTATCAGGTCATCTCGGTCTTAATCGATCAGAACAAGGATCTGTCCCTCACGAGCCGATATTTCCGTATTGTCTTTCGTACCAGATGTATCCAATTAGCAGCCGGTGTTGCCTTGGTAAACGAACAAGCGGCAACAGTGGCTTTTCAAAAAGAACAATCTCCTGACCTACATCGATCTTCTGAGCTGGATGAGGCCGTCATATCCGAGGCATTGTCGGCATTAACAGGTCGACAACGATTGGTTTCTCTGTGGATCCTTTCTCAGCCAAGACCAGTCAACTTTAACATGATTGCCAATCATTTTGGCATTCATATCCAATCGGCCAGGAGAATTTTATCTCATGCTATCAAAAGAATAGAGGGCTATGGAAATCAAAGAATATGCGAAGACCTCTAAAATTCCGTTGAAAACACTCCAGTGGATGAAAAGGTCAAAAAAAATCGGCGATCCTCTCCAGGATAACGATGTGATCGGTTTGCAATTGCTGGAAAACCTTTGGGGATTGCATGAATTTCTGAGACCGCAGTTGCGTCAGAAAAACATAAAATATCGCAAAGCACTCATCGAGACCTGTGATCTGGAAACAAAATGGGAACGCTATGCGTTTTCAAGGTTCATGAACCTGCAGCCGGATAAACGTCTTTTTATGAAAAATCTGATTGCGGAAATTGAATTAACCTTCCGGTTTAAGATGTCAAATTTTGACCATAGAAAACTGTACCGGGTACGAAAAAGAGTCCATAGAGCCAAAGAAAGACAAGTGCAAAAAAAGCTCAGTGAACAGAAAAATGAGGGCATGAAAATGTCCAATAACGACCTCGAAAAAAGCGTATCAGCAAGTGCAAAACGACCATGAGAAAAGTGCGACAAAACATAATCTAAGAAAAAGAAACGGTAGTTTCTTTGATGCGACAGAAATGATGATTCAAGCCAGAAAACAAATTCCAAAAAACATCCTCATTGCAGGAGTGTTTTTCCTGTTCATCAGTTCGATTTGTAGTCCAGTCAGTGGTCCGAACTATGTTCCGATCAGTAGTCTTTTTTGTCGTTCGGCTTGGGGGCTTGACATCCGGCAGGATTTTTTCAGCTACTCACCTGCCATAAATACATCAGTACAAATTCCCACCCATCAAACCTTCATCATTGCCGGGCGACGATCTTTTAATCCTGAATATCCTGAACCGAAAAGCCGTCCGTTCCCCGTGGTCTATTTCGATCTGGGCAGCGCACGGTTATCCCGGGATGCCGGCAACAAGCTGCTGATGGATTTGCGAAAATGCTGTGCCGCCTCTCCTCTGCATCTCACCGGCTATACCTGTTCGATTGGAAGTGAAAAGCAGAATCTGCAACTGTCCAGGAATCGAGCCGAGGCGGTTGCTGCCATGCTTCGAAGAAATGGTTTCAAGGTGGCTTCGGTAAAAGGAGAAGGGGAAGGAAAGGGGCTCATTGACGGAAACACCCCGGAAAGCAACAGAAGGGTAGAGATAAAACCAACAAAAAACTAAACAGCACAACCTCGTGCAACAACACAACAAAAGGAAAAGTGATCATGAAAAAAGTAACTCTTTTTTCCATCTTAACCGTTTTACTGCTCCAGGCAGTCAATGGTTTGGCCATGACAACCCCGGCGGCAGGTTCGTTTGCCTATGACCTGTACGATATAGCCGTAACGCAGATTTTGCTTGGCCCGATTGGATTTGTCGCTGGGGTTGCCTCGATGGCATTTGCTGCCATCCTTGCCATCCGGCAGATGATTCTTCCGGCGGCGGGCGTTGTCCTTGGGGGTGCATTCCTGCTTTCCGCTGATACCGTTGTGCAGTCTATCGGCGCAGTAATCATGTAACGATGGAATAATAGCCATGGTCGCCAGAAAGTTTCCGCAATATCTGTCTAAACCTTTTCAAGTACTGTGGTTTGAAGTCGACGAGCTGGTCTTGTTCCTCTTCTTTCTCACCCTGGCATTGCTCTACGGCAAGTTAATGTGGCTGATCTTCCTGGTCTTTCAATATTCCTACACCAAAACCAAACGCTCTCAGCCACGGGGATTCTTGAAGCATGTCCTGTATGTCTTTGGCCTGATCAAGATGAACAACTATCCCGACTATTTTCAGCAGGAGTTTCACGAGTGAAAGCAGATATCTTCGTACAAAAATCCAGTAATTTATTCGTTGAAAACCGACTGCTCAAGTTTGCTGTCGGAGTAATGGCCGTCGCCGTCTGCTGCAACTCTCTCATGGTGTATCGGGCGGTAAAATATCAACGTGTCGTGCTGATTCCACCCGCCATGACCGGCACGATAGAGTTTGTCCAGGGCAAGCCCACCGAGACGTACATCAAGGATATGAGCAGAAAGATAGTCAACCTGGCAACGACCTACTCCCCAGCCACGGCAAGAGGGCAGTTTGATGATCTGCTCTCTTTGTACACGGCTGAAGCCTACCCCGAAGCCTCAAAAAGCTGGTACTCCCTGGCGGGTCGTATTGAAGAATCCCAGGTCAGTTCGACATTTTACCTGGAGAAAATAACTCTGGGCGAAGGCAGGATCGAAATGTTCGGCAATCTCGCCCAGTTCGCCGGCGACACAAAACTGGAAAAGGCAGCCAAAACCTATGTGGTCGCCTATCGCATCCGTGATGGCCGCTTTGAGATCAGCGAGTTCAAGGAGAAGAATCCCCGAGCGGATATCGCCGAACGAAAAGCCGAAGCGGAAAGGGAAGCGACGCTGCAGAAAAGGGCGGAGGAAAAAATAAAGATGGAGAGGCAAGTGGAGATGGAAAGGAAATGAAGAAAATCTTACGCATAAGCCTGTGCATGTTCCTGGCTGGATCCTCGGTGCAAGCAGAAGAAGCACCGTTTCTACCGGCTGATCTGCAAAACCAGGCCACTGTTCTTCCACAAGCCGAGCAGTCAACGCCTATAAATGAGCCCAAACCCCTAAAACCCTCGACTATGACCCCTGACCCTTTTGATAACCCCACGTCAGTCAACTTCATTACTCCTGAAATGCCGACCAGTGTGCAGCTGTCCAATCGTGACATCAACCGGATTGTCTGTTCCGGGCCGATGAGTGATTTGATTTTCTCGGAAGAAAAGGGCCTCACCGGTCATTTCTCCGGCAATAATGCCTTCATTAAATTCAAGGCCGAGGAGGTAGGCGGGGGGCTCACCTATGCCGAGACGCCCAGTGAGCTCTTTATTGTCTGCAATGGCGCTGTTTATACCCTGATTGTCGAACCTCGGGAAATCTCATCGGTCACCCTGCAGCTGGCCGCACCGGCAAAGGATGTTTTAAAAAAGAATATCGACCAATACAAAAACATGCCCTTGGAAAAACAGGTCCTGCAGATCATCAGGGAAGGGTATGAAGGCGGTTATCCATCCAGCTACAGGGTGTCAAATGCACATACCCTGGTTCCCCTTTGTGATGATCTCAGCGTCAACCTGATGCAGACGGTGGATGTGGAAGGGGTAGGGCTACGGTTAAAGCAATTCAAGGTGGCCTCCACAAGGAATGAGACACTGGAGCTGCAGGAGAAAACCTTTCTGTCACTGGGAATCAGCGAGTCCATCCTGGCCGTGGCAATAGAGGATCAAGTGCTGAACACCGGCGAGGCAACCAGGGTGTTTGTCGTTGAAAAACGGGAGCAAGCGCGATGACCTTGAAAGAAAAGTTCAACAACCTCACACCGCATAACAAAAAGGTTTTCGCCTGGTCGGTAGTCGGTTTCATTGTTCTGGCAATCGCGGTTACCGGATACAATTCCCGCGCGAAAAAAAAGGTCGATGTTGCCGGAACTGAAAAAAACAGGACCATTTACCTCGATCCGGACATGATTGAAAAGACCATGCTGAAAGAACAGGGGCGGCAGATAGAGGCCTTGAAAAAAGGCATGAGCGATCTGACAAAAAGCCAGACCGATTTTCTGGCTCTTGTAGAAAAGAAAAATAGAGATGCCGAAAACAGACAATTAGTCATCCCCACGCCTGAACAACTCTCCCAGGGAAAACCTCTTCCTGAACAAGTACTCGATGAAAATGGCCTGCCTGTCTATCGCAAAAGTCAACCGTCTCCAGGTAGTCGTAATCTGGGGCCGTCACCCCAAGGCACCGGTCGTGGAAACCAGAAGCAGGAAAAGAAGATCGTCGGCAAGATTTCCGTGATTTCCAATCAGACGGCAGCACTTCCCCAGGATGATGCTAAAAAAAAAGGTCGGACGGTCTATCTCCCACCTTCCTTTATGGAGGCGAGTCTGTTGACCGGTTTCGATGCTGCTACTTCGAGCGGCGCCAAGGGGGGCAACTCCGAACCTCTTTTGCTCCGTATCCAGACCCCGGCAGTACTGCCAAATGACATCAAGGCCAACCTGTCCGGCTGTTTCGTCATTGCCGAGGCCGTAGGCCGGTTGGACAAGGAACGGGCCGATGTCCGTCTGGTCTCCTTGTCCTGTCTGTCCAATGAAGGCAGTGCCGTTATCGATACGCCGATCAAGGGCTTTGTCACTGATTCCGACTCCAAGGTCGGCCTCTCCGGACGAGTGGTTTCCCGGATGGGCGCGGCAACCGCCAGGGCGATCATAGCCGGTTTTTTCGGCGGGACCGGCGAAGCGTTAAAAGCTGCGGCCACTACGACCTCCTCATCGGTATTGGGCACAACCAACTCGGTTGAAGCGTCGCAGATCGGTAAATACGCCGTCGGTGGTGGGCTGTCAGAGGGAGCGAACACCCTGCAGGATTTTTACATGGATTTAGCAAAGCAGACGACACCGGTAATCGAAGTTGCCGCGACCAAGAAAATTACGGTCATTGTCTCGGAAGGAAAAGATCTGGAGATTAAAGACTATACAAGAGACGAATCGTTATGAGATCACCAAATGCCATTTCATCATTATTGCTGTTGTTGTCCCTTTTTCTGCTCTCCGGTTGTGGCGGGGTGGGAAGAGTCGTCAATCCCTATGAGGAAGATTTCAAATGCCGCACGAGAGACGATGCCGGCAAGTGCATTTCCACGCCATCCGCTTACCAAGAGGCCAGATTCTCCAACGCTGATAATGCAAGCGAGACAAATTGCACGAACGCCAATGGCGACACTACCCCCTGTCCACCGGATTCTTCGCATTATTCCAATATTCACCGGCTCACCGCGCAAAACAGCCGTTACAAAACACTCACGGCACTTCTTGCGGAACCGGAAAAGCCGATGCTGGAACCACCCAAAATTATGCGGGTACTGATGCTGCCGTACAAGGGAGAAAACGACGAACTGTTTATGACGCGCTATGTCTATGTGAAACTCAAAGAATCTGGGTGGGTGCTGACAGATATAAGTGAAAAGGCAAGGGCTCTACAATGATAGACTTTTTCCAGCGGCTTCTCTACGGCAACACAGAATATCTGAAACATAGTGACATTGCCAAGTTGACCAGGCGGCAACCTTTTTCCGCCTTCCTGAACTATGTCGCCTATGATCAGGAACATGAAATCTACGTCAACCAGGACAGCACCTTCGGGATGATATGGGAGTGTTCTCCGCTTACCTACGCCGGGGAAAAGGCCATGAACTCCCTTGAAGGTATTTTCAGGACGGGGATGCCCCATGACACAATCATTCAGTTTATTTTGCACGCTGATTCGCACATAGAGCCGATCATAGAGCAGTATCGACAGAGTCGAACCAGGACGGAATCAATAATTGTCACCAATACCGAAAGGGTTACAGAGTTTTTACTCGAAGGAAAAAACGGCCTGGAGGCGTGCAGCTTTATTCCAGTGAGAAATTTCCGGCTGTTTGTCGCGGTCAAAGTCCCCGGCGATGCCTCCGGTATGCCAAAGCCCGGCGAGTTGGGTGATAAAAAGAAGATTGCAGCCTTACTCGATATCAAGCGGCAGATCAACGAGACATTGCGAGCGGCCCAGCTTTTTCCGAGAAATCTGCCGCCAGGTAACCTGATGGAATGGTTGCGGCGCCTGCTCAATACCTACCCCAAGGATTATCCGGAGCATAACTTCAATTCCTATAGCCCCGACATCCCCATTCTAAAACAGATTATCAACGCGGATACCGTGATTAAAGAGGGGAGCGATTATATTCAGGCTGGAGATAAATACTGGTGTTGCACGACCCCCAAGAGCTTTCCCAAAGAAGTTGACCCGATGCAGACCAACTCCCTGTTTGGCGGCATCTGGGGCATTGTCTCGGATGCCGATCAGATCAAGACTGATTTCCTCTATTGCTTCAATATCGTCTTTCAGAAGGGGATAGACGTAACAATCCACGCAAAAACCAATCTGATGCTCAATCAGAAAGGGGTCGGTTCCTTATCGACTCTGCTGCACCGCAAGCAAGCGGAACACGTCGAGGCCGCTGATGATCTGGAACATGGCGTCAAATTCCTGAAAATCATTCCGGTTTTCTGGGTGTTTTCACACGATGTGGAAAATGCCCGGGATTCATGTACCAGGGTTAGACGGTTGTGGGAGAATAACGGCTATGTGATGCAGCGGGACAATATGGTTCTGAAGATCCTGTTTATCTCTTCTTTTCCGCTTTGTCTTTACGCAGACGGCAAGAACATAGAAAATCTGGAGCGTGATTTTACCGCATCGGTGCCTTCAATCACCCCATTGCTGCCGGTTCAGGGCGATTTCGTCGGCTCCGGCGGTATCCCGAATCTGATCTTCACCGGCCGGAAAGGGCAGCTCATTTCGCTGGATTTTTTCGCGAAAGGGGCAACAAACTTCAATTGTTTTTGCTGCGCCACATCCGGATCCGGTAAATCGTTTCTGGTCAACTTCATAGCCTTTAATTATAACGCCTGCGGTTCCCTGATCCGTATCATTGATATCGGCGGTTCCTACAAAAAAATGGCGGATATGCTTGGGGCAAGGTATCTGGATTTCAGTCCTGATTCAGATATCTGCCTTAATCCCTTCACCAATATTATCGAGCCGGAAGAAGAATTATCGGCGATCGCAACCGTCTTTGCGCAAATGGCCTACGCCAACTCGAAAACAGGGTGTGAGGATATAGAGGAAATCAATTTATTTTATTGGGCGGTAAACTGGGCCTGGCATCAAAAAGGACAAGACGCCGATGCCGATACAGTCTGGGAATTCATGAAACTCTTCCCCACCGGCCCCGGTATGGAACAATATAACGAGAATACACAGTTGATCGAGAAAGCGAGAAAATTAGGCTTTCTCCTGATGAACTTCACCTCCTATGGTTTTTACGGCAAGTTCTTCTGCGGCCCCAGCACCTTTGATATTCGTCATGATGAATTCGTGGTCCTCGAGTTGGAGAACCTGAAGGTAAAGCCTGATCTCTACAAGGTAGTCACCATGCTCATAATCAATGCCGTTACCCAGGATCTGTATCTCTCGGATCGGTCACGGCATCGGCTGATTATTTTCGATGAAGCATGGCAGTTTCTTGATAAGTCCTCAATGCTTGCCCCGGTTGTCAATGAGGGCTACCGCCGGGCGAGGAAATATTCCGGCAGCTTCATGATTATCACCCAGTCCATTCTTGATCTGGACCAATTCGGGGAAGTGGGCACTGTCATCAAAGACAATTCGGCCTTCAAAATCTTTCTCGAATCGCCCTCTTTTGACAAGGCGAAAGATCTGAAGCTGATTGATTACGATGAGTTTTCTATGAAGCTTCTGAAAAGTATCAAATCCAACCCGCCGTACTATTCGGAAATCTTCTTTGACACGCCCTTTGGCATTGGTCCGGCTCGTTTGATAGTAAACGATTACGCCTATTTTATTTACACCTCCAAGGCCTCTGAGATCGCTATGATCGAAGAGCGGGTTTTATCCGGCATGACCTATCATGAGGCCATCCTGGAAATGGTCGAGTTGCGGAAAAATGGACAACTGTAAGGTTTTTGTACTCATTATCATTGTCATTTTTTGCCTTCTGCCGGTCTCTTTCGCTTGTGGCAAGAATCTTGGCAGCATCGGCAAGACCTATCCCATAGTGGAGCCGGACCTGGTTGAAGAGATCAAGGCGAGTATTGACTTTGAAAAGCTTGCAAAAGTCATGGCAGAGCATAGACAGAGCTACCAGGCAAAAGACATCCATGCCTTGTCTACAGCCAAGAGAGATCGGACATTTTTCGTCGATATGACCTACACCCTGGATCATGACATCGTAAATGAAAATGGAGAGATCATGTACCCGCGAGGGCTTACCTGGAATCCTCTGGATTATGTCTCTTTGCCTGATGGATTGGTGGTCATCAACAGCGAGGACGAAAAGCAAGTGGAGTGGTTTCTTAAGTCCTCTTATCACAAGAATCATCAGATGAAATTACTGATTTCCGCAGGATTCGCCGCTCCCCTGATGAAGCAATTAGACAGACCCGTCTTTTATCTGACCAAAACCATAGCTGATCGTCTGCAACTGGCCGCCTCTCCTTGCGTGATTAGCCAGAAGGGCAAAAAGATGATGGTGCAGGAGATAAAGATTGATGAATAGATTGATTAAAAACTTCCTGCTGGTCTCAGTGCTTTGTTTTTCAGTCTGGCCAGTCTCCCCAGCCTCTGCCGGCATTAAATCAGGCGATATGTGGAACCCCGTGAAGGATATAAACTGGGATGATGTGGACTTTAAGTTTTTAGGGATTTGTATCTGCCCCAGACCGCCGCCGGTTTTTTACGAGACAGGTGAGATTTATGAGTACTGGGACCCGTCTCTCTTTATCGATACGGTCTCTGTGGCAAACTATTCTCCGTTTATGGGGACCGGTGGAGACGCCACAGGTTCAATTGATGATTTTTTAGGCGGAAAGAACAAATCCTCGGATGCTCTCTCCATTGCCGATGAATCAACCTTCTTCCAGGCACATGCCTTTATCTTTTCGATGATCGACGGCAGCCTTTGTGAAAATGACGATGTAGGAGGGTGGTGGACTGAATTTGATGCAATGTGGCAAAACGACGAGCTCGCAGTCACTATCACTCCCGAAGCCGGACTCTTTGCCAATAAAGCCATGCAGCTGCTGTGCATGAGCGATGCGGCGGCCGTCAATGTAGGTTTTCCGCTCGACGCGATGCCCTGGTGTATCGGCAGCAGCGGGTCAACCTATCCGGTAAGCGGCCATGTGGACAACGACAATATTGTTCAGGCCGCAAATACAGCGGCGTCACGGCTGATTTTCAAACTGAACCGTCTGTTCATGCTGTGTGATCCGGCGGCGATCTGTGGCTGTGAGTATACGCCGATCTGGACCAAGAGCCATTACAAGATGCACACGGCCAGGCCCGATATCCGGTCCACTTACCCCATTGGCAAAGCCGCCAAGTTCTATGATTCCGGTCTTAATCCACCCTTTATGGGAGCAAAGGGGTCAAATGACGAATTTCTCTGGGTGGTATTCAGAAAGGTCCTCTGCTGCACGTGTTGCGAATGATATGCGAAGACAAATTTCTCTCCTCATGCTGGCCGGAGTGGTTGTCGGCTTATCTGCCCTATCCGCTTTATCGGCATTATCAGAATCACCTTCAGATCAAGACAATGCATGCCCTTGTTCCGACAAGGCTGTCCCTTTTTTACCAGCGGCTCTTCTGGAAAAGGCCAGGGAACAGGCTGTAATTGACGGTGATGCAACCAGAAAAGTCATGGATACGGCCAGAGAGCTGGCTAAGACCATGACTCTTGCTGAAAATATCCATAAAGAGGCAGGAATACAAGCAGCCCAAAAGTCCAATGCCGATTTCAGGAAGCCCGAATTTCAGCGGAAAATGGCAGCTGAGCTCACCAGGCAGACAGATTTGTTTCTGCCTGAAAACGGGAGAGCCAAACAACAGGAACAGGCGGAAAAAGGCATTTTTACCGAGACCGAAAAAGTGTACCTCTTTTTGTCCAGTTCCATCCCGGAGGCGTCGTTTCAGGGGTACATGGCCTCTCTTGAAGACGTACCCGAGATTGTGCCGGTCATGAGGGGCATGGTAGGCGGTCTGAACAGAGAGCACAGGGAAGAAAGGGTGCAATGGTGGAGCAAGGTTCTGCAAAAAGATACCGCCTGCGAAAAGAGACCGGAAAAGCCATGTGAGCTGATTAAACCAACAATTCCCATCAAGCCCGCACTCTTTAAGCAGTACAGCGTCACCGAAGTTCCAGCCCTGATCTACGATCGAGGCGACATGTTTTTTCATATTCAAGGCGATGTGGGCCTTGTCAGCCTCTTGGAAAAAGTTAATCAGGAGGCCAAAAGCCCAGGAGTCACAGCCGTTATAACCAAAATCAGAGGAAGCCGATGAGTCAGTTTGAATTAATAAGGCCCTTGCGCTCAGAGCACGATGTCAAAGCCCTGATTCACAGCGGGGATCTTGCCATTATCGGACCACACGCGGTGGCGGTGTATCTGGTAATCAATGCCGAGAAAACATTTCCGACAGTGAAGGTGCTTTGTAAAAAAAGTGGGATTTCCGACAAGCCGGTGCGCCGTTCCTTGGCGGTACTTGAGGAATACGGCTACATAGGCAAAAAAGCGACAAAACAGGCCCGTGGCTGTTCGGCTTTCCCTTTAGGCCTGAAGCAGGTACGGCTCACCAATGAAAATCAAATCTGAGTCATTTAGCGCATCTTCTGGATGCTGAACCGTTGTTAGAAATAACATGGCCGAACTCATGGTAGGGAACGGCACTCAATTCAGTCCCCCCTTGAGGGGGATAAGGATCCGTAACGAAATGGAAATAAATGGCCAATATTTCGTAACGGCTCCTAAGAAGAACCGCTATGGCCAAAAGTAAATCACTGCAAATGCTACCAGATAATCTCGAAGAACAGCAAATTCCGAATTTACCCGCGCATACCAATATTGAGCATGTGGCGCCAAACAGTTGTCTGCAATCGGCTCTGTTTGGACTGATAGAAAAAGGAACCCGGAAATACTTAAAACAACAGCAAGTCGCTTCATTGAATGGCGTGGAAATATGGTACACCGGCGAGCAGCTCGATCAGAGCGATCTCGATGTTTTTCTTCACGCAATTCATTTAACGGCCGACGAAAAAAATATCCTGCCGGGAAATGTCGTACGCTTTTCCATGAATGGTTTTCTGGCTGCCACCGGAAAGACCGTTGGCGGTTCCGGTGAAAAATGGCTGATGAGTGTCATTGATCGTTTGGCTGCCAATATGGTGTATATCGAGGTCCCTGATTCATATACGGGAAAGCGGCAAATGTACGGCGGCTCGTTAATACGGGATTTTTTCTACGATTATAAAACGCAAACCTATTCACTGCGCTTAAACAGTAGTTTAGGCGCACTGTTTGAGCGGGGATGGACCTCTGTGCAATGGGAACAGCGGGTATCCTTATCCAACAATTTATCAAAATGGTTACATGGATTTTACAATAGCATGCAAACCATTTTCCCTATGCAGGTGTCTAAATTACTGGAATTGAGTGGTTCAAGTTGCGGTAGGTTAAGTGATTTCAGAAGAGCCTTACGCCGTTCTCTGGATAATCTTGTGGAAGTTGGAGCTATACAATCCTGGACAATAGATCACGAGGACAAGATTCATATCGTTCGTTTTCAGACTAAAAAAGTCACGGAAAAACCGGTTTAGAGCATGGCATAGCGCTAGCAAAAGGCATGGCATAGCGGTCGCAAAAGGCATGGCATAACGGTCGTAACGGGTATGGCATAGCGGTCGCAAGTGGTATGACATAGTGGTCTCAAAGGTATGGCATAGCGCTCGCAAAGGCATGGCATAGCGCTCGCAAAGGCATGGCATAGCGGTCGCAAAGGCATGGCATAGCGGTCGCAAGGGTATGGCATAGCGCTCGCAAGGTATGGCATAGCGCTCGCAGTGAGTATGGCATAACGCTCGCACGACTATGGCATAGCGCTCGCAAAATTATTTTTTTGACCATCAAAAAAGAGCGATAAAACAACACGATATTTGACGGAGAAAAATTAGCAAAAGCTTTTAAAAGATTATTAAAAAGAAAAGAAGAAGACATGACCCAAGAAAGAGCAAAAACTCCTGGGGAAGAAACCCCAAAAACAACTCCCGGCTATCTGGAAATAATTGTCATGACCATTCTGATCGTTGGTGGTGCGATCTGGGGATACGATCAGTTTCTTGCCCAGAAGATTTTGACCTTTGACCTCAAGGGTTATCTGCACGGGCAAACGGCTTTGATAAAAGCAGGTGAAATGACGGAGGAGCAGTTCAAATCGAACTTGGACCAGACAGAAGCACTTCTCGATGCAAAAGCTAAAAAGAGACGGCACGTGATACTTTTGAAAGATGTGGTGATGCGAAATGGTAACGAGATTTCTCATGAGTAGCCGGTTGGTTGGGTTTTTCTTTGGTTTGACGCGCTGGGAAAAGACCGTGGCAATGGTTTTTCTCGCTGCCGTGCTGCTGGGGTCGTTCCTGCCGGGACGGCTCATTGTTGCCCTCAGCGATTCACTCGACCATCGGCTTTTTTTCATGACGGGCTTTAACCGGGATAAAATCAAAAATGGCGATTATCTCGTTTTTCAAGGGGACAAAGAAGAAGTCGAAAAACATGCCAAGCCTATGCTGAACAAAAAACTGGGTAAGCTGATAAAAAAAGTTGGCTGCGCTCCAGGTCAAGTGCTCACCCGTGATGTCCAGGGCCAATTCTTCTGCCAGGGTGTTTTTGTCGGTAAGGCGTTGGCAGCTGATACTCGCAAGCGGCCTTTACCTCAATTTCAATTTTCAGGGGTTGTGCCCAAAGAAAACTTCTTCATGATCGGCACCAACCCCCGCAGCTACGACAGCAAATATTTTGGATTTGTTGATGCAGGCAAAATTCTTCATAAGGCACTACCGCTGTGGTAACCGGTTTTGGTAGAGGGGTTGCCAGAAGGATTATCGGCAGAGGAATTATCGGCGCCTGGCTGTGTTGCTGGCTTCTGGTCATGACCATGACGACAAAGACCATGGCCGAAGAGGTTCCTGTGTCGGGACCGGCTTTCTATGAAACCGCCAAAGAAGGTTGGTTCTGGTATCACGACCCGCCTCCAGAAGTACCGGAGGAATCTGACATCCTCGACAATTCAACCATAACACGAGAGGCCGGGCCAAAGGTATTCGAGACCAGAAACCCGTCGATGGACAACTACACCATCAACGACATCTGGAATTTACATCCGGACGAATTTCAAGGGCTGTTGAATGGAGTGCAGAAAAAAGCGGTACAAACGCCGAATGAGAAGAACATTCTGGAATATCTCATCATGCAGGATGTCGCTCGCCGGAAAGCCCTGGCCTATGCCAATGCCACAAAATTCGTCACTCAAAAATACAGCGATAAATTCAATATCAATCAGGTGTATCCGACAACGACACCAGGTATATCGGCCAGGGTACAGGAGCAACAAAAGGAAATATCCAGCACCATTCTGGCTGCTCGCGAAAATCATGCCTTGCTCTTTTTTGTCAGCCAGGGTTGTGGATTCTGTGACAGGCAAGCGGCAATCCTCACCTATTTCGTGGAAAAATACGGCTGGCAGATCAAGCCCATTGATATCGGCCGGCACACCACTGTGGCGGCGCGGTTTAACATCACTACCACTCCAACCCTGGTGCTCATCAAAGACGGAACAGAACAATCCATGCCGATATCAGTCGGGGTAGTGGCCTTATCCGAACTGGAGCGAAAACTCTATCAGGCCATCCGCTATCTGGGCGGGGAAACGAATATAGATACCTTCCAGACCTATGATTATCAAAAAGGCGGCGCCCTTGACCCTGGTGCAATTTTAGAGATCGAAGAACAGCCCTGGAGGGAGAGATAATGAAAAAGATAATCTTCGCTTTATACGTGAGTTTGTTATGTCCAATTTCAGTCCAAGTTGCAGAAGCCGGTTGGGTGGATGATTGGTTGCAACAGAGCAACACAACGCAGACCGGCTATTTTCAGGGACAA
The DNA here is from genome assembly GCF_005116575.1 of Desulforhopalus sp. IMCC35007. GTDB lineage: Bacteria > Desulfobacterota > Desulfobulbia > Desulfobulbales > Desulfocapsaceae > Desulforhopalus_A. The sequence continues at coordinate 246,537 of NZ_SWCN01000001.1, forward strand.
CAGCGGGGATATTATTCCGCAGGGAGTTTTTCCGGTCGCTGGAAAAGTACCGCCGATTATCCGGTTACTCTCGAAATGCCGAAAGTAAAGAGCGGCTGCGGCGGTATTGACGTGTTTATGGGCGGTTTCTCGTTTATGGACACCGATTATCTGGTGGATAAGCTCCAGGCCATCTTGTCAAATGCCGCCGGGGTGGCCTTTGATCTGGGACTGAAAACCCTCTGTGAACAATGCTCCAACACGATCAAAAACTTTGAGGCGCTTTCCGACGCGCTCAACCAGATGCAGATAGACGAATGTTCAGCAGGGAAGTCGTTGGTCGGCATTGTCGCTGACGAAAATGGTTTTCATTCCGGAGAAGAAATGAAGGAGCGACTCGGTACCGCAGTCAAGGAAAACAAATTAGTCAGCGGGGTATCGGACATGTGGACAAACCTGACCACGGCGGAACAGGCAAGCGGTGGTGCTGTTACATCTGGTGATGTATCCGCTGTCACCTCGGGCTGTAATGCGGATGTGCTGGATTTGTTTTTAAACGGCGACTCGATGCTCGCTAATGTCGGAGGGAAAATGTCGATACCTGGGGCGCACATCGATCTTATTCGCGGTCTGGTCGGTGATCTGAAATTATCGGGACCGGCTGAGGCATACAAAATTTCCTACATGCCGCCCTGTTCGGAAAACAATACCGATTCGCTCAGATCCGTTGCCATTGGTGATATTTACACCAAAAGCTCTACCGGCACGTGTTTGCAGGTGACAGACGGCAACAGGGATATGGGCGTGTATGTGAAAACGCAGTTGAGCAGCATTGCCGACAAATTACGCAGCAAAGGCACATTCACACCGGCAGAGATAGCCTTTATGGACTCCAGTCCGCTGTCTCCCTTGCCTATTCTCAAAAGTGCCGTCGGCACCAGGACGGAAGGTGCGACGTTAAGCGGCCTGGCCGATATAACCGCCGCTGCTTACAGCCTGCAGATGATCTCCGATTTGTATATTCGGGCGGAAATGATTGCCAGAAAAGCCCGAGAAGTTCTGGAGAAAAAGGCTTCAGGATCAAGTGGCAGTCCAGATACCTGTGCCGCTGTTATTTTCGCGGAAAATGCCGGCCAGGACCTTTCTCTCATGCTGGAGAAAATCCAACAGTTAAAAGAAGGGGCGAAAACCAGTTATATCGCCTCGACAGCAGAGATGAATGCCATTCTCAGCTATCTCGAACGGATGCAGGACCTTGAAAGCCGGATGAACCAGGAGGTTACCCGTCGGTTCGGTAAAGATGTCGTCTCAAGGATTCAATAGCATTGAACCAGGGGAACTTGCACGAAAAGAGTTTTTTCGGGTTCAAAAAATGCCATCAAAGGAGAATGAAATTATGAAAAAAACAATCTGTCTTTTTTTAACGTGTGCATGCACGGTGCCCGTCTTCAGTTATGCGGCAAACCCGAATTTTCAGGAAGGGCAAACGACATCTCCCCAGATGCGGCAGTATTTTGAAGGTCGAAAAGCGGAATATACTCAGTACCTGGCTGATTTAGCAACATACAACCAGGCTGTTGCCTATCAACAGGCATGGGACAGACAAACAAATCAAGAGGATAAGGCACAGCAAGAGACCCAGGCAAACCTGCAGGCTGCTATAAATCAAACAGCACAAGAGTGCGCACAATACACAGACCCAGCGGAGCAGCAGGCATGTCGGCAAACCGTGACGGACATGCAAACCCGGATGTTCGATCAAGCCGCGCAATATGAAGAGTACCGACAAGACCGGCTAAGATCGAGGCCGGTTGTCGGCCCAAAACCGACCTTTCACGACAATACCGCCGAACTCGCCAAGGCGTACATTTTTGATGAAAATGAGGTGCTGAAGGAGAAGGTTCATATCGTTGGCGCAAGAAATATGAAAGATGAACGAGGAAGAAGCATCAACAACGAGGGAGATGTCAGGGCCTACTATGAACGTCAATACGGTGGGAGATAACGGCTTGGCCATGAAAAGAACTCCTCGTAATTTCCCCGTCGTTTTGTGTCTGGTATTTCTGGCCGCAACCTTCTCTGTCACTCCGGCCTCTGCCATGGATATGGAATACTATACCTACGGCGGTTTTGGTCCGATTACCCAGGCCTTCACCCGACTGGCTCTGATATTCAATGACGCTGGATATATAGGCTTGTTTGCCGTGGTGGCGGTTATGGGTTTTCTTGCAGGGGCTGTTTCCTGGCTTGTTCAGGTATCCAATGGCGGGAGAGCCACTCCGCTCATCTGGACGGTACCAATTTTCTTTGGGATACTGCTCTACTTTGGTCTCTTTGTGCCCAAGGGAAATATCACCGTTTATGACCCAACGCTCAATAGATTTCAGACTATTGGTGGAATCCCTGATGCGGTTGTCTTTACTGCCGGTGTACTCAACAAAATCGAAAGAGGGCTGGTTGACATTATCGATACGGCCTCCGCTCCCGATTCGGAATATTCCAGAGGCGCCGGTGGCAGAGGTTTCAAGACCCTGGAGTCGGTGAGAAACTCATACATCAAGGATAACCACCTCAGAACAAGTCTGATCCGCTATACCAAGGATTGTGTGACTTTTGAACTGATGCGGCCTGGAACCACCTTATCCCTTGATACTCTTCGCAACGAAACCACCGATTTCTTGACGGAACTTGCCAAGGCTGTACATCCATCAATCTATACGGTGTACTATGATTCGACGGAACCGGCCGGTGTAACGAAAACCTGCACCGAAGCATGGAACCTTCTCCTGCCGATTTTTCAAAATCCCACGAATTATGAGGAAGCGCTGAGGAAGACCTGCGGCAAGGCGGCTTTTGATTCCAACAATGCTCTTGAATATGCTACCTGCACTGACCTTATCACCAGCACTTTGAGATTCACCACGGGAAATACAGTCGTACCGGAGAAGCTCATCCAGCAACGACAGATCTCAGAAATTCTGTATACTTTCTACTATCAGGATGATGTGGAAACCGCCATGCTCATGGAGGCAAACCGGAAGATCACCTCGCAAGGCTGGGGCGTTGGTATTGCCATGAACGAATGGATACCGATTATCAAGGCGATCATGACTGCCATTGCCATTGGCATGATTCCGTTCCTGGCCTTATTTCTGCCGACCCCCGTCGTCGGCAAGGCCCTTTCAGCCATGTTCGGTTTTTTCTGTTTTCTGACCATCTGGGGCATAACTGATGCGGTGGTGCATACTGCGGCTATGGATTACGCACAATACGCCTTTGAAGAGATGCGCCAGTCGTCTTTAGGTGTCTATTCGATGGCCGCTTTTCCTTCATTATCTGAAAAGATGCTGAGCATGTTCGGTATTATCCGCTCGTCGGGGATCATGCTGGCAAGTCTCTTCACCATGATGCTGATTAAATTTGGTGGTCATGCCCTGGCAATGATGGCCGGCAGCTTGAGTAGTTCGGTAAGCAGAGCAGGTGGCGCAGCCGGGGCCTTGATGACGCCGGAAGGCACCTCGGCAGCCATGAGCCAGCAGCTGAAAGCATCAGGGAATTTGGAGGGTATGCCGCAACATAGGTTTTCCAACATGGCTTCGGCAGAGGCTTTCAATAGTGTCCATAGTCCGGTTGGTGGATACAATTCCTCTATGAACGCCAGGAACGCTTTGGCACAATCAGGGCAAATTCCACAAGGGACATCGGATGCCGACTATGCAGAGATGAAGCATAGCTTTAACCAACAGGCTGGAACAGCAGCCGGTCAAGCATCGGTTTCTCTTGGCCCAGACGGACAAGCGACCCAGGGCAAAACGAATGCCGTCATGCCAAGTGGTTCTACAATGGCCGGGACAACCTTTGGGGGTGGTGGACCAGGTGTACAGAATCTCAACGGCGCATGGGGCAAAGGGAGTTTTGAATCTGACGGTCGTGGCGGCACCAATCTCACCTCTGCCAGTGTAAATGGGATGTCTCCTATGGCTCTTGCAGAACAGAACGCACATATCAATACCGAAAAGGCAGCTCATGCCCTTGGTACCAATGAGAGTTGGGACAAGATGAGGAGCCAGCTGCAAACTGATGGTCTTATCAGTGCCGAATCTCGTGCCTATGGTGATAAGCTGAGTAATTCTCTAGCCTCTGGTTGGGACAGAGCTATGCAGGATAAATCCGGTTTCGTCCGTGGCCTGAGTAAAGAGCAACAGGAAAGCCTTTCTGGTGCTGCAGGTGCAAGTATCGCGGTGCAGGCATTTGGATTAGGGTTTAAAGGAGGGACAGAATATAAAATGACAGGAATCGGAAAGGATGGCACACAATTGTCTTTTACGATTGATGAAAGTACTGCGAAAAAATTCAGTAACACTCAAAGTCAAATCCATGAAAGAGCTATCGCCGAAACCTTTGGTAATAGCAAAGGGCTTCAATTTGCTACAAATTTGGCAAATAAGATCGGTGCGACTGAAGCAGCTTCATATATGCAAGAGGCCAGCAACATGACCCGTACAACGGAAACTACAGGGGCCGATGCAACAACCGCCTTTGTTGGTTGGTATGCAAATGATCGCTACGGTTCAAGTAGCCCTGAAAATATCGACAAAGCAGGTGCCGCCCTGAATCACATGGCTACAGGCGGAGCGGCCGGCATGAATCAATTACACGACCATCAACAAAGATTCCTCAATAGTGGTAATTACACTTGGGGTGACGGAGAAGCACAGGCGAATAGTGCCATTGATGCTAACAGAGCTGAGGTCGGCGGAGGAATGGCAAATGTCCAGGAACAGGTCATGCCAGGGGCAGATTCAGCGATTGGCCGGACTGAAAATATTACTCCAGATGATTTTAGCGGCCATCCTGCTGATAATCATACTTCTTTCGGATCACCAATAGAAAGCGGCCAAAAGACTCTCGATGATGCGGATGCTATGAGGAATCAACATGAAAACAGAACACACCAATTTAATGATGGCACGGAAAAAGTAGTGGAGCCATTTATAGGAAATCGAATAGCAAGATCAATTCACAATGCAGATCAAAAAATCAAAATGCAACTGGCCGCAAGAAAAGCAGCAGGAAAACCACCTCTGGAAGGTGATTAACTGCAAAAACAACATTCGGTTGAAAGGGAGAGGATGCAGTGGATCGTAAATGACACTACAATATTGTTCTATTTATTCCATTGCTCAAGCTGGCTACGCATTTCCTCAGCTAATGTAGGGGTACGTTCCCCAATATTTTTCTCATCCCCAGATAAGACATTAATCGTCAAATAAATAACGAAAAACACCATAACTGCTTTGAAAAAATAGGAAATCCCGGTTAAAGCAGAATTGTATCTCCGCCTTTGAAACTCAACATAATTGGGAGCTTCGAACCAATTCTCTTCTGGAGGAAATATATCCTTGGTAATCGGCTCGACCAATTTGTCGATCATATTAAAAAGACCCATGACTTATTCTCCTTACTATTGCTGAAAACAGACAAAGGAACCGACACCATTACAGCCAGGACAGAAAATCACCAATAAAATACTACAACTCCTTCTATGGTGAAATAAGTATGACAAAAAAAAGTATTTGTCAATACCGCTGAAATTCCATTGAAATAACCCAAAAACAGGCAAATAGATTCATCAAGACCATTATGGACTTGAACAGCATGCAACAAGAAAAAGCGGCCACTTCTGACGAGTTTTTTTGAAGTCGATTCTCAATGGCTGCTAATTTTCATTGAAAATTCAGCTCTTCCCTGCTCAAACCACGTTCGGTCGTTGGTCTCCAATCGTCGAAACACAATATAATGGGAGGAATTGAAGTTTCTGATCAGGTAATTTATTGCTTGTGCCGCTATACAGTACCAATCCTTGCGGACAATTCTGATACTTTTCAAGCATAAGGTGCAGACTTCGTAAACTTCCACTTGGTCCTGATTTAACCTCTACCGGGTAAATCTTCCCTTGCCGAACAACGAGAAAATCTACCTCGGCACTACTGCCACGACTCTCCCGTGCCCAATAAAATAACTCTGAACTATGCCAGGCCAGGAGTTCCTGGGCAACGAATTGTTCCGCAAGTTTGCCACGGTACATTGCCAGCAGGTTTTCCTGCTGCAGTTCCAGCTCAACCGGCACCTGACAGAGTTTCTGCATCAAACCTATGTCGAGCAAGGATGCCTTGAATTTTTTGGGATTGGCTGTTGCGCCTAAGGGCAAGCCACTTGGGTCGCAGGCCGGAATTTTATGAATCACCTTCGCTTTGGCCAGCAGGTCAAACGCCTTGCGATTCATTTGGCTTGAATGCCCATCATTTAAACGGGTATATTTTAATTGCTCGCCAATACTTTTTGCCACGCCCAAAAAAACTGCGTCCAGGCAGGTCGGATTAATATGGGGAGTATATTTGGAAAAATCATCGCGATACGAGTCCAGAATTTCTGATTGGACTTGAAAGGTTTCAACCATGGAACCAGAGTCACGATAGGTCTTGACACATTCAGGCATGCCGCCGACAAAGAAATAGTTCCGCAATTCCTTGAGAATGATTTCCTGGATAGACCCGGCAACGTCATCCGGCTGATTGAGAGTATATTCAGCCATCTGTTCTTTGCCCGTTGCCAGAAGATATTCATAAAATGTCATCGGATGCAGATACAGATACTGAACGCGACCAACAGGAATGGATATTTCGCCGAAGGCAAACTCCAACAATGAACCGGCTGCTATAACATGGAGTTCCGGCATCTCTTCATAAAAGTAGCGTAACGCCATTAATGCACGCGGACAAGCCTGGATCTCATCAAAGAAAAGAAGCGTCTGGCCGGCTATGATTCGACCGGTTGCCAATTCCAGGTGGTTCAGTATCGATCGAGGCTCAAGATTCTCGCCGAAAAGAGGGTGGAGGTCGCGACGCTTTTCCAGATCTATTTTGACAAAACTCTTGAATTGTTTCGCCAGAACATTCTCGACAAGCCACGTTTTCCCAACCTGGCGCGCCCCACGAATTATAAGAGGCTTACGACGCGGCGAATCTTTCCAGCCTGCAATCTGTTTTTCCGCCAATCGTTGCACGCACTATTCTCCTTTGTTGCAGATGTGTTAGTACAGAGTGTACAACACAACCGTATATTACTGCCGTGAAGATGAAATTCAATGGTTATTAGACTATTTAAAAGTAATAAGTCAAGGTTATTTATTTTCTTGTTGCTAGAAAAGCACAACCAACTGTCCAGACTGTCAATACACAAAACCATCGCTGTTTGGAAGTTATTGACAAGTTGAGCTCCTAGATTGTAATCATATCTGACAGGCAACCTTGTGATATTGGTTTGAGTAATCAATAGTAATAACAGATAATAGGTGGTATCGGTATAGCGAAAAGTAATTGCATGGGACACTGCCATGTCGTGGTGGTAGCATTATTATTACGGTCATGTCATTGAGTGCTGTGAAAACAAAGGATGTCCCTCAAAATTTCAAGAAGGTAGTTTACCTAGCTATTTATAGATAACAAGAGGGCAAAAGAAGATCTTTAATGGCTAAGGTAAAAATTTCATGGAGTCTTGATACACATTCAAGATTAATGAAGCATATCAATGCGGTTCCAAATGGTCTTGCTTGTCAATGTAATGGTCCTGGCTGTGGAACAAAATTAATCGCAAGAAAAAAGGGTCCAGACAGGAAATGTCATTTGCGGACATAAAATTGGAATTAAGTCGTTTATGCGACTGTATTTGAGTGTTTGCAAAATCCGTCTATGTGTCCGGCAACCATAAACCCGATTAACAAGCTGTGTCGAAGCCGATACCAAAATCGGCTATGAGGTCAGCTCCACCCGTCACTTTTAAAAGCCGCCGCAGCTCCTCGCCCTAACCTAAATCAGCGCCGATATCCTCGCACTGGGACAGGGGACAGAGGGATTGCTGAGCGAAATTACTGGAGTAAAATCGAAACTATGTCGACGCAACGCTACTCAGTCACCCCGCATCCCATTGAAACTCTGCTCACCTGGGTTAAGTCTGGCGAGATTGCGATCCCTGAAATTCAGCGCCCATTCGTTTGGGAGCCTACTAAGGTCCGCAATCTTCTCGACTCGCTCTACCATGGCTATCCTGTCGGTTACCTCATCGCTTGGCGTAATCCTACGGTGAAACTCAAGGATGGCACCCCTTCTGCCGGTAAGCGGATCCTCATCGATGGTCAGCAACGGGTCACCGCCTTGATGGCCGGGTTGCTTGGGCGCGAGGTCCTGACTAAGGATTACGAGACCATTCGTATCCGCATTGCCTTCCACCCTCAGACGGAAAAATTTGAAGTCGCCAACCCGGCCATCCGCAAAGATGGGGCATGGATTGAAGATGTGGCTGCGGTCTTCGCTCCCGATGCTGATCTGATAGACCTGACCGAGGAGTATGTTGCCAAGAACACCGCCTCCGACCGGAAAAAAGTTGGTAAGGTCCTGCAGAAACTTGGCAAGATAATCAACAACCATGTCGGCCTGATCGAACTCGCCGAAGACCTTGACATCGAGACTGTAACTGAGATTTTCATCCGAGTGAATTCCGCCGGCGCCGAACTGTCGCAAGCTGACTTTGCCATGTCAAAGATTGCCGCCAATGAAACTTATGGCGGCAACATGCTGCGCAAAGCTATTGATTATTTCTGCCATCTGGCTGTTGCGCCCGAGTTTCTTGGCCGCATCGAAAAGGGAGACAAAGCATTTGCAGCCTCCGAGTTCTTGCCGCAAATGCGCTGGCTAAAAGATGTCAACGATGACATCTACGATCCCACCTATACCGACATGCTGCGGGTAGCCTTCACTGCGGAATTTGGCCGAGGCAAACTGGCGGATCTGGTGGCGCTACTCTCTGGCCGCAACTTCGAAACCCGGCAATATGAAGATGCTATTGCTGAGGCCTCGTTCGCCCGCCTCAAGCAGGGTATTCTTCATTTCATCAGCAAAACCCATTTCGATCGTTTTACAATGATTCTGCGGTCGGCGGGTTTTGTCACCAGCGACTTGATAGGCGGCAAAAATGCTGTTAATTTTGCTTATATCCTTTACCTGCGCGGCCGAGCCGAGAATGTGCCCGCCGCCGATCTCGAACAGCTGGTGCGGCGCTGGTATGCGCTCTCAATTCTCCGTGGCCGCTACACTGCCAGCCCGGAAACAGCCTTCGACTTCGATATCCGACAGATCGAGGGTAGGGGCTTGGTGCCTTACACTGCTTCGGTGATAGAGACGGAACTGCCCGAAAGCTATTGGACCGGCATGCTACCCCAGCTCATGGACACCTCATCCGGTCAGAGTCCCTACTTTCTCGCCTACAAAGCTGCACAGGTGAAATTGACTGACAAGGGATTTCTTTCGCGTGACATCAACGTCTTAGACCTAATGCTGAACCGCAGCGATGTGCACCATGTCTTTCCGCGCAATCATCTCAAAAGCCAGGGGCTTACTCGCGGCCGATACAATCAGATTGCCAACTTTGTGCTTGCCCAAAGCGAGATCAACATTGCCATTGGCGCAAAAGCCCCGGAGATCTATTTTAAAGAACTGGCCGAACAGTGTGCCGGTGGCGCAAAGAAATACGGCGGTATTACGGAACGTGAAGAGATGCGTGCCAACCTTAGGATGAGTTGCCTGCCGGAATCCCTCCTTGATGGAGTTATCCCTGCCTACGACGACTTTCTTCAGCAACGGCGTAAACTCATGGCCTTGAAAATCAAAGACTGGTTTGAAATCCTATGATGCCTTATCGAAACAACAACAGCAACCGGTTCGTAACATCCAGACCAATGGTAGATAGACTGTCCAGGGGAATTAGCAGCTAGCGATGATTGAGAGGCTCAATCCATTGACGTGAAGCGGACAGCAAAACGCATAAACGAAAACGGATGGTAATTTTTAAGATCTTATTGATTGGGCCGATTTGAGAAGTTGCTCAATCTCATTTGGTGAAAATTTATTATCAATAATAAAATGAATGAGATTCATAGCTTCAGGTTGGTCATGGAGGAAATCAACGATCTCCGGGTCGGTAGAGGACGACAATCGGAACAGAACATCTGGGTCAGCGGCTAACAATTTAGCCAGTACCTTAATAATTTCAGGGCGTGGCGGGCGTTCTTTGCCTCTCTCGATTCGGCTAAGGTAGGCTGGGGATATCCCAACCTTAACCGCAGTTTCGCGTAGCCCTAGATCTTGTGCGACTCTTAGTTCGCGTATAGTTTCACCAAAATTCTTCATCAACTTTATATAACTCACTGTTTAGTGTTACGCAACACAAAATTTACTTGGTAATATTTGCTGAAGTTTGGTATTTTCTAACGTAGCATTGCTCAGTGTTTGGAGAATTCCTTTTATTCAGGTGCTAAAACCTTTGGCGGACAACTGCCCATAAAGGAGAGGCGGCATGCAAAATGATGAAGTCTTAAAAATTAGAAATGTAGCTGCCTTGCTCAAAGTCGGTGAAAAAACGATCTACACCATGGCTCAGTCCGGTGAACTGCCTGCCTTCAAGGTGAGAGGGCAATGGCGATTCTCCCGCAAAGATATTGATATGTGGATCGAACAGCAGAAACACGCAACCAAGAATGTCAGCGAGTAAAGCCAGAAATGAGCTTTACCTGGTGAATGGAGTTTTTTTATGAGCAAACAAAAGGATTCTCCGGCCGAGAACACCATTCCGGCGGGATACACTCTCGACTACGTCTCCGGAAATCAAGTTAAGGAAACAAAGAAAGAGCTGGTTCGGCAACGGATTGTCCGTGCCCTGATCCACGAATATGGCTTTTCTCCCGAAGACATGGTGAATGATTTCGCAATTGGCGGGCGTAAGAAGGTGGATGTCGCAATCTTCCACCACGGTAAGGACCACACCATCGAGAATCTTGGCCGGGCAGTACTCTGCCGCCCTGAACCGAATGTCGGCAAACACGCCGCACGTATCCGGGATTTCGAGCAGGCCGCCGACGACTTGGATGACTTGGAAAGCATTATGCGCGATATAGAGGCCATCAAGTATGGTCTCTGGACCAACGGCCTTGAATTTTTCTTCCTTGAAAAAGAGCAGAAGCGTTTTGAGACCAAGTGCAACCCTATCGGCGACTGGCCCATGGCCGAAGAGTCCGTCGGCACCAAGGAGGTCATCTCCGACGCCCATACTCGTGTTGCCGACCAAGAGATGTTGAAAATCACCTTTCGCCGCTGCCACAATTACATCCATGGCAACGAAGGAATGCCCAAGGATGCTGCTTTCTGGCAATTCCTCTATCTTATTTTCTGCAAGATGCATGATGAAAACCTCCGGGCCAAGCAGCGCCAAGCCTGGAAATGCCGATTTTGGGCTGGCCCCAAGGAACAATTTGAAATCGAGGGTCGCAAGGCGATCCGTAAACGCATTGAGGAGCTCTTCGCCGAGGTCAAAAAACAGTTCAAGAACATCTTCCGGGGTAACGAAGAAATTTCGCTTTCGGACAGAGCTCTGGCCTTTATCGTTTCCGAACTGGCAAAGTATGACTTTACCCGTACGGATGTCGACGCCAAGGGAGTGGCTTACCAAGAATTGGTCGGCGTCAACCTGCGGGGCGACCGGGGCCAGTATTTTACACCGCGGGGCGTGGTGAAGTTGGTCGTAGAAATGCTTGCGCCCAAGGAAAATGAAACGCTCCTGGATCCAGCATGCGGGACCGGGGGCTTCCTCGTCGCCACCCTTGGTTACATGCTGAAGAAGTTCCGGGAAGAACAAGAGACGCAGCCCGGGAACGAGAACACCAGCGAATTTCTGACCGTCCACGAGCGTCTGAAAGAATATGCGGCGACCAACACTTTCGGTGCTGATTTTGATCAGTTTCTTATTCGTGCCTCCCAGATGAACATGGTCCTTGCCGGTGATGGCCGCGGCCACATTTACAACATCAATTCCCTTGAATTCCCTCTTGGCCATCTCGACGATCTGCAAATAGCTAAAAAAGAAATTCCGCTGGGCTCAGTCGATATCATCGCAACCAATCCGCCGTTTGGTTCGGACATCCCGATCACCGATAAGCATATTCTCGAACAATACGAGCTGGCGCATAGTTGGGAACGTGATGATGAGGGGGGATTTCGAAACACTGGAAGAATGCAAGGCAGTGTTTCCCCAGAAATTCTTTTTGTTGAACGCTGCATACGATGGATCAAGCCTGGAACTGGACGTTTGGGTATTGTTTTACCAGACGGCCTACTCGGCAATCCCGCAGCCGAATATATCCGATGGTGGATAATGCGAGAAACGCAAGTCCTTGCCTCCATCGATTTGCCGGTGGAAGCCTTTATTGCCGAGGCCAACGTCAACATCCTTACCAGCTTGCTCTTCCTGCGTCGCAAGAGCGATGAAGAAAAGAAGCGTGAAGCCCTGGGCGGCGTTGAGGAATACCCGGTCTTCATGGCCGTAGCCGACAAGGTTGGCTTTGACCGCCGTGGCAACAAACTCTACAAGCGCACGCCGGACGGCGAGGAGATTGTCGAGCCGCGCACCTCTGTTGAACGTATCCGCATCAGCGGACGTTTTGTGGAACGGACCCTGACCCGCAGTGAAAAAATTGAGGACAATGATCTGCCGGTCATCGCTGAGAAGTACCGCGCATTTCTCAAGGAGCAAAACGGATGAGCGTACCGGTTTTGTATCACGAAGGGAGGTTCCCTCCCAAAGAACTTAATTGGGCGCAGCTTGTGCCGCTGATTGGACCTGCCAACGCAGCAGTGGCACGGTATGACGGGATATTGGCTGCCATTCCCAATGTGAATGTGTTGTTAAGCCCGTTGACCACCCAAGAGGCTGTGTTGTCATCACGTATTGAAGGTACCCAGGCCACCATGGGTGAGGTACTGGAATACGAGGCCAAGGGTGAAACGGACGAACCTACATCAGCGAAAGAGGCCGACATATGGGAGATACTCAATTATCGAAAGGCGATGCGGTATGCCACTGAACATCTGAACACGTTGCCTTTATGTCAACGCATCATTCTTGAGTGCCACAAAATTTTATTAAACAGCGTCCGTGGCCACGGCAAGGCTCCTGGTCAATACCGCAAAATTCCCAACTGGATTGGCCCAAAGGGCTGTCCCATTGAAAAGGCCCGCTATGTTCCCCTCAGCGCAGAAAAATTACCTGCGGCCATGTCTTGCTGGGAGAAGTACCTTCATGAGGAAGCGCCGGATCGACTGGTGCAGTTAGCCTTGATTCATGCGGAATTCGAAGCCCTGCATCCTTTTCTGGATGGCAACGGACGACTGGGCCGTATGTTGATTCCGCTCTACCTGAACCAAGCTGGGCTTATCAAACAACCAGTCTTTTATATCAGTGCCTATCTGGAAAGCCACCGGGATGAATACTATGAAAGACTTCTGGCTATCTCACGTGATGATGACTGGGACGGATGGTGTGCCTTTTTTCTGAAGGTGATCCGCATCCAGGCGGAAGAGAATCTTGACAAGGCTCAGAAAATACTGGGACTTTACAATGAGATGAAGCCGCAATTCACTGAATTGACACATTCCCAGTATGCCATTCATGCTTTGGATTGGATATTTGAGAGACCCATTTTTAAAAGCTCGGATTTTGTCCGTTCCGCGAATATACCCAAACCCACCGCCCAACGAATACTGGCCGTTCTCAAAAATGAAGGCGTTCTCCAAGAACTCCAGTCCGGAAGCGGCAGACGCGCTGCCATCTTGACCTATCCCGGACTTCTGAACATCGCCGAGGGATACCATGCGTTTTGAGTATCGTGAATTCACCACAAACTACCTTGTGTCTCACGGAATGGAAATAATGATGCGCAATATAGTTTGTAGTGATTCGGTGAGACACAGCGAAAAAGCAGTCGAGGGAATGACTACTATTACCAGTACAGAAATTGGAGAGGGTGCTGCAGAGGATAGCGGTTCAGATATTTTTTTTATCAATATCGTTGTTAGCAACAAAGAAAGCGTGTCGTACAACAGGCTGCTGATGCAGAAGATGTTGCACCAGCTCATTGAGAGTTACGACTTTGACCAGGTTGATCTAAAAGTGAATTTCACTCCCCAGTTCACAGGGCATGGTCATAATACTCAGCAAATTCCTCGAAACTGGTGAGATATCAGAATGATCATTAGAACAATACCCAGCACGTGGATCATAGAGGAAGAGCATCGACTGGATTGCGGTCCATTTGTAAAGGGGAGCGTAGAGGCTCGAAAAAAAATCGAGCGTATGCTTTGTCGTAAAGACAAACTGGTTGAGCTTACCAAAGGTGGAATTGAAGGAATGTATCATGTAGGGCAAGACAAAATCGTCTGGGCTGATGATACTATCCATGGAATGCCTTTTCTCCGAAGTTCAGACATTCTTAAGACTGATTTATCAAATCAGCCATGCATTTCTAGGAAGCAAGTGGCTAACAACCACCTCTTCCAATGTCCTCCTGGATCGACCCTGATTACGAGATCGGGCACTATTGGCCGCATGGCCTTTATGCGGACAGATATGGTTGACACCGCGATATCGCAGGATGTCCTTAAAATTATACCTGATGAACAAAAAATACGGCAAGGATATCTATATGCGTTCTTGACTTCGAAGTTTGGAGTTCCCCTCATTACTGGGGGGACCTTTGGTTCGATCATAGTTCACATTGAAGCGGAGAATATAGCCAGTCTTCCCGTTCCACGCTTCTCGAATGAATATGAAAAAAGCATTCACGACAAGGTTCAGAAGGCCGCAGAAAACCGAGTTCTTGCAACCGAACTCATCAAGAATGCAATTCAACTTGTTTACACCAAACTCAAGATTCCCGTACCAAGGGCCTTTCGCGGAGCAAGCTCGCCATCCTTAACCGTCCAGCCATCAAAATCACTTCTAGTTCGGATGGATGCTTTTTATTACAGCGAGTTGAACTCGTTTGCGCGTTCTATTTTCGATAAGGCCGGAGTTCTTCTAGGGAAAAAGAAACTTATGGATACAGCTCAGGTTTTTATCCCTACCATATTTAAGCGCCAATATGCGGACGACCCTAAATATGGTTACCCCTACTTTACTGGAAAGGAGATATACGAAATCACTCCTACGACAGACCTATATCTCAAGAAAGACATAGTTGAACAAAATAACCTTATGCTCAAGAGAGGCATGATTCTTGTCCAGGATTCCGGGCAAGTAACAGGATTAATAGGTCGTCCCGTCCATGTGAGCAGTCATCTAAATGGTGTTGCTTGCACAAACAATATGGTTCGAATACAGGCGCACAATGCTGACGACAATGGTTATATCTTTGCGTTGCTGTCAACTGAGTATGGCACTAGGCTTCTTAAACGGGAGGCCGCTGGATCTAGTATCCCACACCTAGATGCAGGACGAATTCGCAATCTTGAGATTCCTTGGCCGGAACAAGGAATTCGAAGTCAAATTGGTGCTGGTGTGTGGGAGGCATTGGATCTGCGCGATGCTGCAATAAATCTTGAATATGAGGCTCGTACTCTCATTGAAAAGACCATTGAAGAGGTAGGTAGCTAATGGCAAAGGTCATACCCATCGGGCAACCCGTGAACGACGCCGAACGCCAGGCCATAGGTTTCCTTCGGGATCATCTGCCCGAGGGCTGGCTAATCTTCCATAACTGCGAGATGCGCCAGGGTGAGGAGGTATTCGAAATCGACATCGCCATCCTCGCGCCTCACGCGGTTTACCTGGTGGATGTCAAAGGTACGCGCGGGAATATCGATGTGTATGGCTCCAAGTGGTATCCCGAGGGGCGACAACCGTTCCACTCCCCATTGGCCAAGCTGCGCAGCCACGCCAAGACCATGGCAACCATCATCCGTGAGAGCAACACCGGCCTGATCGAGTTGCGCAAAGTCCATGTGCATGCCACGGTGCTGCTCACCGCCGACAATACCACTCTCTTTGACCAGGCGGGCATCGACGGACCGGACGTGACCGATTTCAAGCACTGCCTGAAATACTTCCGCGACCAAAGCCGCATCCCCGCCAACCGTCTGAACAATATCAACCGCTTCCACTCCCAGATCGCAAAAGCCATCACCGGTAACGCCAAGCCTAAAAGTGCGGCCCTAGTGTTCCGTGACTGGCAGGTGGAAGAGAAGCTGGGTGGTACCGACCGCTATACCGAATACCGTGCCAAACACAATCTCCTGGGCAAGAGCGGCGGCCTGGCCCGTTTGCGGGTGTATCAGGCCGATCCTTATCAAGATGAAACGACTCGCAAGGAAGAGTTCAAAAAAATCAGCAACGCCTACCGTGCCGTGGCGCACATGCCGGCCCACGCCAATGTGCTGGCGGTGAAGGATCTCTTCGTCAATGACGACGAAGATAAAGTGGTGTTGGTCACCGAGGATCTGCCCGGCCAGGCCCTGCGGTTGCACATCAATAAGGTATCCCTGGCACTCACCTTTGATCAGAAGCTGCAGGTGATGCGAGACGTACTCTCGGCTCTGGATCATGCCCACCGTCACGAAGTGATCCATCGTAATCTGACCCCGGACGCCATCTTGGTGACCAAGGGCGGCCAAGCGCGGGTTACCGGTTTCGACTTTGCCAGGGTGGGCAAGAATCGCAGCAAAGAAAGTACCATCGCCGGACAAATCGTTGAGGATATCGATACAACCTATCGGCCTCCGGAGTTGGTAAAGTCAGAAGTGGAATCAATACCACAAGAAGCGAGTATTGCTTCAGATTTGTATTCGCTCGGGCTCATTCTTTACGAGCTGTTGACCGGCGAACGGGCCTTTGAAAACGTCGACCAGATGATAGAGGCCGACGGCAGGTTTCCGATGAAGCCATCGGAGCACAAACCGGATCTGCCCAAGGGAATCGATGAATGGCTGCAGAAATTCTGCGAGTTCGATCCGGAAGATCGCCACATCAGCGCGGCCATTGCCCGCAAGGCTCTTGACAACGTTATACTGCCTGAAGCTAAGAATGGGTCCGCTCTGGATGTCAGTAACCAGGACCATTTATTGCTAGAGCCTCCCGACAACCTGACCGACCTGCCGCAGGACTTCATTCTGGCGGATCGTTTCCGTATTCAGAAGAAGCTGGGCAGCGGCGGGTTCGCCGTTACCTATAAAGTTTTCGATGCATTTGATGATAGAACTTATGTGCTCAAGCTGGTGGTCAGAGACCGCAGAAGCACCTTCGATCGCTTCATCAGGGAGTATAAATTACTCAAGAATACACCCAAGCATCCCAATGTTGTCGATACTGTTTATGCATACCGATTAGCCGATATGAAGCAAACGCCGTTTATTGTCTTTGAATATGTTGATGGCCTCGATGTTTCGGATCTCATCGATAATGAAGCCCTTTCTTTGGAAGATTCGGTTTGCATCGTCCGCGAAACAGCCGAGGGGCTTGTTCATCTGCATACGCACGGTGTTTACCATCAAGACGTCAAGCCTTCCAACCTGCTCTGGACCGACAAGGGCGTTCGCATCATCGACTTCAACGTCGCGGTCACCGAGCACGATGAGGTCCAGGGCAGTGGTGGTACACGCCGTTATCTACCGCCGGACTACGATTATTCAAGCGAGCCGGATGCTTCGGATCGGATGGATCGTGACCTCTATGCCCTGGGTATTTCCTTTTACGAATGCCTCACCGGCAAATACCCGTTTGACGAGCCGACGCCGCCCATCAAGACCCAGCCAAAGGACCCCAAGCAATTCAAAGGATGTGCCGAACTGAGCACCTCGTTGGTCAACGTGCTGGTGAAGATGATTGCCCCTGAGCGTAAGAATCGCTTTGCCTCGGTGGCGGAATTCCTGAAGGCCCTGGCCGAGGTGAAGCGTTTCCGCTCGGTGCTTACCACCGGTGAAATTGGAACCGGTCCAAAGGTAGTGGCCAAGCTGGGCTTCGAGCCGACCAAACCAAATACCAATCCTTTCGTGACGCATCTGCTTACCCTTTACAGCCAGAGCCAGGTGTCCAACGCTGGGACTCGCGGTCTGGACGAGATTGGCAAAGCCACCTATGTGCCAACTTATCTGGACAGGAGGCTCCAACCTGCTTTGTTCAAAGGCGAGTTCCGTCTGGTAATCATCAGCGGCAACGCCGGTGACGGCAAAACGGCTTTCATCCAGCAGTTCGAGGCCTTTGCCGAGACCAAGGGTGCACAGGTGCAGCGCGGCGCAAATGGTGCCTTCTTTCAGCTCAAGGATCACACATACCAGAGCAACTATGACGGCAGCCAGGATGAAGGCGACGAGGGTAACGACGCTGTGTTGCAGAAGTTCTTCGGCCCCTTCGCGGGCAAAGACGCCTCTGCCTTTCCTGCGAACCAGACCCGCCTGATTGCCATTAACGAGGGCCGTTTGGTCGATTTCTTCCTGGAGCATGAGGAGGAATTCCCCCTACTTTCAAAACAGATTCAGCAAGGGCTGGCGGGCAGCGCCCCCGAGAATGGCGTGGTGGTGATTAATCTCAATCTGCGCTCGGTGGTTGCCGCACCAGAGGAAGACCAGACCTCGATTTTGGAGCGTTTGATTCCCCTCATGTGCCAACAGGTATACTGGCAGGCCTGCGAGAAATGCGACCTCAAAGGCAAGTGCTACGCCTACCACAACGCCAGGACCTTCCAAGACCCTGTTGCCGGACCGAAGGTGATAGAGCGCCTGAAGTTGCTTTACACCATTACCCATCTGCGAGGGCGGTTGCATATCACCATGCGCGATCTGCGCTCGGCCCTGGCTTTCATGCTGGTGGGGACCCGCGACTGTGACGGCATTCACCAGCTCTACCAAAACGGTGGTGAAGAAAACCAGAACCGGATTCTGGATGGATTTTATTTCAACTCCTGGCTGGGTGGCAGTGAAGACTCAAACGACCGCCTTATTTCACTCCTCAGGGAGATTGATGTGGCCGAAGTCAGTAATCCGGATTTGGACCGTGAATTGGGTTTCCTGGATCCGAAGTCCAAGGCCATGAGCCGGTTTTCATTTGCCGAACGAGCAAGATACGATGACGATCTTGCCCTGGCGCTGTTCCGCAACCTGCCACGAGATTATTCATCGAAGAACCGTGCGCGGTTGATCAGCAAGCACCGAAATTACCTTTCCCACATGCGCCGCCGCCATTTTTTTGAGCGCCGCGATATTGGCTGGAAGGAGATGCTGCCCTATGGGAGCATCGATCATTTCCTCACCGCCATTGAAAACGCTGGTGTGAAAAATCCAAATGATATTACAACAGTCCTGCAGGCAATCAACCGAGGGGAAGGCCTGAGCGATCCGGCACGTCTTGGCAATCAGTTGGCGCTGCGGGTGCGCCGGGTGGATAAGGGCACTATCCAGAGTTACCGGTTGTTCGATGGAAAGCACTTCACGCTCCGTACCGAGCAGGAAACGGCGGCCCATCCCTTTCTGGAATGTTTGTCTCAGGCGCTCGTTCTCCTGTATGACTCCAGTGATGGCTACAAGGCGAGCCTGCGGATCAATCTCGATATTTACGAGATGCTGATGCGGTTGAACAACGGATATCGGCCAAGCATTGAGGAAGAAGAAGGTTTCTGCCTCAGTCTGGCTGTTTTTAAAAATGTTCTTTCGGCTGCCCCATACCAGGAGGTGCTCCTGACTGAAAGCGGGTATCGTTTTTATCAGATTGATCGAATGGATAATGGTGTTCTGCAACTCACTGTTTCGGAAAAAGGAGCTGAATACCATGTCAATTAAAGGTAGAGACAAAGAGTTCAGGATTCCAAAAGTCAGTTACTTGGATTTTAAACACACGGAGATGGATCGTGTCTTAACGATGCTGTTTCCCCGACTGAAATATGATGGTTATGGAAGTCGGCGCCCTCCGCGAGGTAAAGACCTTTCTATTGATGAATTTTTAGAGGATTTTCTCGACCATCCGGAGTGGTTTTCTGGATTTGGGCAACATCCTGATATCATTCGTAAGTGGATCGAAACCGATCTCATGGATCTGGTGAACCGCGGCAAGGCCAATCAGGCCGTTGCGGCACCGCGACCGTTGCACGGCAACACATACAAATTCCGCAATGCCAAGCACACTCGCGACTATGGCGCTGCTGAACATATTTATTGGATGCTGTTCTACGCCCGCAAGGGTAAGGGGCAAGCAGCCCGTGATGCATTGAGGCGATTCTTTTTCCCCGGCATTGACCTGGTCACCGACCGCTACGATCCCAGCGCATCCGTGGACGTGGAGACCCAGGCAATCTTGCGGTTGGATCACCAGGTTACTCAGGACATGAAGGACTCCAAGGAGCCTGCTCGGTTCCATCCGCTATGTATCGGCCAGGCCGATATTATGGCTGACGATATTCTGCGCCTGCTGGCCTATGAGCCTTATATTCCTCGCTCGGTGCTGGTGGATTACCTGAAGACGCTGTTGGCCTTCCACCTGGCGTTGTATCACCTGAAACTGCTGCAGATACTGCCCAAGCTGGTCAAGCAGCGCTCCGGCAATGACCTCTGCGAGATCAAGGAATGTCCTATCAACCCCGGACTCGACAATGCGCTCGAGGGATGTCCTTTTCGGAACTCGCTGGTTGTGGACATGGGTGATGTGAATAATCCCCACATGGCTGAGCTGGCACGAAAATCCACTGACCGCATGTACCGTCAGATACCCGCTTTTGTGCAGGCAAACTTCGTCGTGAAAAAACTTGATGAGATGGCGGAATACCTGTGCAAGAAAACCGGCAAGCTCGCGCCCCCAGCAAGCGGGGTGTTCTCGATCGGCGATCTGGTTTCGCTGTTGAAACTAGAACACGATGCTGATCGACAAGCCTACTTCAAATTTCGCCTGGCCAGCCTGATTGAAGAATCGACGGCGGGCAATGAGGATGTGGATCCGGAGATCCGGGGAGTGACCTCAATGGGATTGGAAGAGTTCGAATCGTTCATCGAGATACTGATGGCTTACCGGGGTAAGTATCACCGGCAGTACATCACCGAATGTTTGGATTCCCTTCTCCTGAAAAATAAAGAAAACGGCTTGTTAGCGCAGCCGCGCGCGAAAGGCAGCCCGCGCCGTTTTGTCCTGGGCAGCAAACTACTCGAAGTGCTCTTACAGGTAGCTGTCCTCACCCAGACCGGTGGGCGTTTTGTAACCCGTGAAGTCAGGATTGAAGAGCTGTTGGCCTTCTTGAGAAATCGCTATGGCCTTCACATCGACCGCCTCCCAGAGGGCAGCCAAATTAATAGCAGCATCCTTGACAAACGGGCGCTTCGCCTGAACCTTGAGGCGTTTAAGCGCCGTCTGCGTGAAATTGGCTTCTATGAGGATCTGTCGGACGCCTACGTGACCCAAAAGGTATCACCGCGCTATGCAATTGATTCGCGCCATCCCGGACGCTCACCCCTGCGGGGCGATCTTCGATCGTCCCAATCGGCATCCATGCCAAATGGTGAGATATGTAATGGAAAAGATAAAAACGGGAGGCACGCATGAGTAACGCGTTCACCAAGCTATCCCAAGACAAACTGAACGCGGCAGTTGCTGATTTACTCTGCCCACGCATCGAAGCGATTCTCTGTGATCGCGGCCCGGGCCACTGTATGCGGGTCACCGACCTCGATGATGAGGTTATGGAATCGGTTTGTAAAGAGCTTCGCCGAACCCGTCCTGATGGCAACATCTTTATCCTGGGCAGCCACGATCAGGAAGATCTGCCTTATAGGGTCACATCCACCAAACTGGTCGAACTACGAAACCCTGATGCGAATGGTAAGCTGCGCCAACCGCTGTTGGTCTTTATTCCTACTTCACTGCGAACCAGCGCCGAAGATTCGTTTGGCGTGGCCACCTTTGAAGAGATTGCCTTCACTGGGATCTATGAAGATCTGATCGTTTCCCTCATTGATCGACTGCCTGCCACTTTGATTGGTCATGTTCGTAATCTTTTCGGAATCCTTTCAGAAGAGAAATGGCTGTTTGCTGATGATGTTGCCCGTGTGCGATATCTGCTGACTGCACTTTCGAATGGCATTGATGGCGAGACCCTGGGGGCCAGTCTGTATGAGTTGATACTGATCCCGGATTTCAAACTCTTTGCTGACCCCGGAATAGTTAATGGGAAGATCATGCGAAACCTGAATAGCGTCCGTAACCTTATGATTTCGCACAAATCAGTCCGCGGACGAATCGCCGAACTTTGCCTGAATGACAAGGCTATCGAATTCTGTCTATGCGCTTTTTTTGAGAAATATGAAGTTCAGGAGCCAGAGGTTTGGACACCGGCCATCGCTATAGAGAAGAGTTGGTGGACTATCTCTTTTGATAAGTGGAAATTTCAGGAAGAGCTTTCTTTAGATAAAGTCCTGTTGACTGTAATGGAAACCGATCTGCCCATGGTGCTGGAGGATGAAACCGACAACCAGCTGACTGGACTCATGGGGCAGCAGGTACTGGTGCCCAACGACCGTCGGAAGATGAACGTAGTCTTTGCAGTCAATCCACATCCGAACAAGGTCAGCGGCCTTGACCATTTTACGGTGCAGATCATTTCGCAGAATGACGGACCTGTTGGCAAGTCCAAGAAGGTCAAACCCTGGGCACTTAACCGCCTGCAATGCACAACCAACCTCGCCAAGCTCAACAAATTCGAGTTTGAAGAAGGGTGGCATTTTATAAGGGTTCTTCCCTGGACGGCTGACGGAGATCCAATACCCCTGGAATCAGATTCCGGGTCGGAAACGGCCAAGCACACCTATGAGAGCGAGCCGTTCTATGTTCTTCCGGGTGGAAATTTAGAGGAAGACCCACCACAGCGGGCAATACCGATAGAGCAAAGTCTCGAACATGCCTTTTTTCGGTTGCAGCTCACGGCGCTCGGCGATGAACGTGATCCTGCGGATGTTGCTGTGACCGGTGTCTCGTGGGCTGAAGGTGGGCGTTCGAAAAAGGCATCCCGCCAGGAAATCCTGTTGGCAAAGTTCGGACGAGAAGGCGCAGTTCAGATCCCACTGTCGCGAATGCTGAAAACCATCGAACAAAGGATACTGTCCGAGCCTAAACATCTCTCGGGATGGCGGATGCAAATCAATTTGGATACGGCAGAAATCCCTTCAGAGACTGGCCTGGTTCTTCCGTCATCGGCGGCTATGGCGTCTTTCCTTGCTACTCGCGAAGAATTATTTGCTATTGTTCGCAAGGATACCGCTGAACTGATCATGCAGGGACTCTCCTTTCGGGATGCCCAGAAGGAATGTCTGGCTTACGCAGAGGCCTATCTTGATCTGGTTCGCAGACTCATGCGGCAAGCCGAAACGACCTCGGGCGCTGAGCGGCAACAGCATTTACAAGCCCTGCGTAATGTCCTGGCCATCGATTCCATTCATGTTGTTTTGACCGATTTCCGTGGAAGGCATCGCGAGGCAGTACTGGTTTCGCCAACGCATCCGCTCCGTGCATTGTGGCTGGCAAGTTGGGTGGAACTTGGTAAGGACTGGATCGAAAAGATTAAGTCTGGTGGAAAAGATCATATTCCCCAGGTCCGGTCGGCGCTTTTAGACGGGTTGGTCCCCTCAGCTTATCCGGTAGCCATTCCCGTCGAAGATGGACGCATTTTTACTCCTGTCGAGAACCTGAATCCATTTTGGGCGCTTTACGCTCCCACCACGGAAGGAAATTCTCGAGGTCTGATGGCTGAGATCTGCTCCGCGCTCGGTTTGAACGAGCCCTCCGCTGCAGGCTTTGACATTTCCGGCAAGGTGATCGCAGACAAAATAGAGCGTTACCTGTCTCAGCATCCTTACGTCCGCGAATTGTCCTTGAACATCTTTAACCCTGGGGCTGGTGCCGTGATCGCAGATGCTTTGCTAACCTTACAGCAGAAGCATCTGCACGCTGACTTGCGCTATGACATTCGCCTGTTCTCTTCGGATCCGGACTCCCCTGTTTTGGGGGAATCTTTAGAGTTGATGGTTCGCCCGGGAGGAACAATTAATGAGGCTGCAGATGCCTTTGCAATCTCTACCGGCAGCCATCTCTTTTCAAAGTTGAATCTGGCTAAACATGCGTTGTCAGAGTTTCATACCAACGCCAAGGAATATCCAGCGCACATCAGTGTTCTGCTGGATGTTTTCCCAGCGGCGGAGCTATCCATCGCAGAGAAACCTCTGGGGATGACTCCTCTGCATGGGTTGGTGCAAGATTTTGATACCGAGTTTATAGATGATGAATCAGGAACGTACTGGAACAAGTGCCCGGTTGTGGGTTATTCTTTCAATTCGGATTCCCAATCTGCCTGCTTTGATCTTCTTTCTTCTATAAGCCGTCACCTGTGCTTTGCGATATCTTCGGTGGCCACATCGGGAGCTAGCTTCAAGGCCGTGCCGGTTGTGACACTTGGACTGGACGTCGCACAACGTGAATTGATCTATGAGGTTCACCAGGTCAGCGATTGGGTGTTCACCATTGACAGGAATATGGGGATTGAGTTTTTCGATCATGGTGGGAGGAAGAACAGGCCAGATTATCTGATTGATTATGTTCCAGGAGCCAGCTCACAGGCCACCCACAATCTGATTATATCTTCGAGATCAAGTGACGAGCTCAAGGCCATGTTAAAGCCGGTCCTTTTACGTCATGGGTTGTCAGCGGACGGTGAGCAGTCCGTACAAATACTAGCCCATCTGCGTTCTCTCTCCGGCCAACTTGCTTTGAAACTGATTTCCGCTTCTACACAGCAAGATGAGGCACTTGGTTTGGCTTTGGCCAGATTGTACCTTGAATACCAGGGTGCCTTGAATAATCAGATTATTGTTCCCTTAGATGCACATACGGATCTTTACCGGTCCAGCGGAGGTGCTGAGGAGTTGAGTGACGCCGTCAGCCTTCAACGCACCGATCTGGCACTATTCGATCTCGACTTAGCTGAAAGAACCGTCACCTGCAATCTGGTAGAGGTCAAATGTTATCAGCAGAATATGACTTTCGCTGATTTCAATAGGCTCAAGCAAGATATCTCTTCTCAGATCAATCAAAGTGAGCGAATTCTCCAGCGGCACTTTGACCCGGCACTTAAAAAACCGGATCGGCCGGACAGACCGCTAAAGAGCCGAGATTTTTCCCAAATTCTCCGTTTTTACCTTGAGCGATCTCTGCGTTATGGAATTTTTGATGTATTGGCTGCACAAGAAGCGCGAGGCCTATTGGAGTCTATCGAGAAAGGCTATTCACTTCAGTTTAGGCGTTGCGCGCTGATCTTTGATTTTTACAAAAACGGTACTGAGGCCCCTGATAATGAGGTTGGCATTGAATTCCATCGCATCGGCAAGGATCTCATTCATGCTTTATTGGATAATTGCCACAGACCAGTTTTTGCTGAGAATGAAGAAGAGCCTGCGACCCATTCTCTCAGTGAGCAGTTCATTCCGAGTGTTCCCAAGCTCGCAAAAGCAGGTTTTCTCCCACCCAAGCGGGAACGGTCTACGTCATGGACCGTGGATGGCCTGTGGGATGATCGCGTAGAAGATATAAAGAAAGTTCCTGAAGCCAAAGCTGCAGGTGAAATGCCACCAATGGCTGATAACTTAAAATCTGATAAGCAGGTTGAGTCGGATACTGCTGTGCAGAAGGCGAAGGTTTTGACTCGTCCAGCGGAAGATAAAGGAGAGGGTCAGCAAGTTGCAGTTGTAGGATCAGAGACACTGGCTGTGATCGAAGATAAAAAACCTAAAGAGGCCGTGACGACACAGGTCTCAGTCGGCGATGTCAGCTACGACATCATGCTTGGCGTTAATGGCGATTCGCCACAGTACGGATTACTTGGAGAAGCATCCGGAAGAAAGATCGCCCTGGACCTCAATCATACCCACACCATCAGCCTTTTTGGTGTTCAAGGGGGTGGCAAAAGCTACACATTGGGAACAGTGATTGAGATGTCTTTGATGCCGATTGAACATATCAATGTACTTCCAAGTCCGTTGGCCACCGTAATTTTCCACTATAGTCCGACTCAGGACTACGCGCCTGAGTTTACATCTATGATTCAGCCGAACACGGTCGATGAAGAGATTCGCATTCTGCGTGAGCGATATAAAGCAAATCCGGTAGCGTTGAAAGATGTGATGATACTAACTCCCTCCAACAAGGTTTCCGAGAGAAGAGCAGAATACCCTGACATTGAAGTCCGGTCTATTGCATTCTCAGCGTCTGAACTGAAGGCCGCCCACTGGAAATTCCTGATGGGAGCGATCGGCAGCCAGAGCATGTACATGCGGCAGATCAATCTCATCATGCGAGGCCTTAGAGACAATCTGACGTTAGATGCCATTCGTGACGGGATCACAAATTCTAGTCTATCTGATCACCTGAAGGATCTGGCCCAGACACGCCTGCTTTTCGCGAGCGAGTATGTTGATGACAGCCAACATCTTCAGGATTTGATTCGCCCGGGACGGTTGATCATCGTCGATTTGCGAGATGAATTTATTGAAAAAGACGAGGCTCTCGGACTGTTTGTGGTGATGTTGCAAATCTTTTCCGAGGCAACCTACCTCGGTAAGGCATTCAACAAGCTGGTAGTGTTTGACGAGGCACACAAATATATTGAGAACGATGACCTTGTGTCCGGCCTGGTAGAGGTTGTTCGCGAGATGCGACACAAAGGGACCAGCATTATGGTAGCCTCCCAAGATCCGCCGTCAGTTCCGGTTTCATTGATCGAACTGTCATCACAGATCATCATGCATAAGTTTAACTCTCCGGCCTGGCTCAAGCATATCCAAAAAGCCAATGCCGCCCTCGGAGACTTGACTTCCGAAAAAATGAATCATCTCGGCACAGGCGAAGCCTATGTCTGGTCGAGCAAGGCCTCGGACGATTCTTTCACTCGGGGGGCTGTAAAGATCAAGTGCCGTCCTCGTATTACTCAGCATGGCGGGAGTACTAAAACTGCTGTGAAATAATGCGTTGTGAGCAGGGCGTAGATTTATGGACTCTTGTTGAGTGAGGCTTACTTATACTCTTAATTTAACAAAACCATTTATCAGAATTGGATTTTTGCGGGGATAAAAGTGAATCTACCTCCACTCCACGTACTTTGGAAATAGTGTGCCACGAGGCTACACGAAAGATGAGGGTAGGTCCCTCGGAGTCGAGCAAATAGAAAACACTAACCTGTACCTTTAGCAGACAGCCAGATCCATGGCATTTTCGAAACGACTAAGCTGTTTGAAATTGTTTATTTTTCTCAAATCTAGCGGGCGGTAGCCCTGGCTGCTGCTCTGCATGACGTTGGCGATGAAAAGAGATGATATAACATTACTTGAACAGGTACTAATATGTCCGCAGTGCATAATAAGTGTGATGGGAGATCATGCCGGTGAAGGCGTTGACGCGATCTTCCATAGAAAAGTTGCCGATATAAAGCGAACAGAAAAGACCTTCTGGGTTATAAAGTCGTCAAAAGCCCGACCCGCGCAAGTACAGTCGCTCTGCAAGAAGACACCTGCATACACTATATTCGTTGAGCCAGCGACCAGGGGTGGCGCTCGTCCTACTACAAGAGAGGACGCAGCCAAGGAGTATTCCGAAAATGGACAGGTGTGGCATCGACTCCCGGAAGGTATTGGCCCGGTCACTGGGAAGATAGATGCCAGTGCAGCAGCTCTTGTTTTTGACATGATGACGACAGTGGTCAATGGAACACTCGATCTGTGGGACTACGGAGACTTCTCAGACATACAAAAGCCTCTAAAATTCATGCTTGGTTGTTCTACGTTTTGTGCCATCCGAAAGAAAATGACACCACATCCCGAACGAATGATATCGCGCTATCGTGGAATTCTCGCAGTAGCGCGACTCGCGGAACCTTACTGTGTGTGGCTTCGATGAATCGCTAACGAGTCGTTAGAAGCCAATCACTGGGAAACCCGGTTCTGCCTGAACTCTTTGTTGAAACTGGAGACTGACATTGCCAAACTATGAGATGATATTCGGCGTTTCTGAAGCAGCCCGTCTTATCGATGTAGATAGAGACCTTATCAAGAAATGGGCTTATCTCTTTCGTGATTACTTAAAAGCTCCAGCTAACCCGCCGAAAGGAACTCCTCGCCAATTCTGCGCTGATGATTTGCGCGTACTCGCATACGTTTCCATATATTGGGAAGATGATCCCGATATTGAAGCAATAAGATGCGGCCTTGATAGCGAAGATCATTTTGAAGACCTATACAATAACTTTATGACCACAGTTACGCCTCTCTTTAGAGACCCCCCTGAAGAGCTTGATGAAAATTGGCGGCACGGAACCATCATCGGTGGCTGGGCGGATTTTGGAGATACGTTTGCTCTTGCTGATTCATACAAGCTTGCCGGGGATATGCTTGTTGACGCAGCTCTTTCCAGGGACGAAGCCTTTGAGTTTATATGCCCTGTCATCTATAATTACAGACATGCTACGGAACTCTACATGAAAGCTACTGTTCCATTGAGAAAAAAGAACCATAACTTGCTATTGTTATTACAGGGATTCAAAGAGTTGCTAAAATCGGAATTTAACACCCAGCTTCCTGGCTGGTTCGAAAACGCTATTCTGGCCTTCAATGACTTCGACCCTAACGAGACTACCTTCAGATACGGTGGTTTTACCGGTTTTTCTCAATGCGGAGAAGTATGGGTCGATATAGTGCACATGAAGTCTTTAATGGGATGGCTGGCTGAATCATTTCAGAATATCAGGCGACACCGAGGGATGATTTAACCACAACACGCACCGGCTCGGCAGTGTGAGATGGCATAAAATGAATAATTGGAATATCCCTGATTGGTTAGAACGAGAGGTCAAGGGCCGAGATAGTAGTTGCGTCTACTGTGGTATTGAATTTGGGTCCTCCAAGGAGACGAGAAAGTCGAAAGTGACCTGGGAACACATCGTTAACGACGCCAGAATAATTAATCAGGAAAACATCGCTAGATGCTGCGTTTCTTGCAATTCGAGTAAAGGCAACAAGGAACTATCCGAATGACTAGAATTCGATTATTGCAAGAAACGCGGAGTTCATGCATCTATACATTTGTATAGCACAATATACATACAAATCTATATCGTTTCCCG
Organism: Desulforhopalus sp. IMCC35007; assembly: GCF_005116575.1. Lineage (GTDB taxonomy): Bacteria > Desulfobacterota > Desulfobulbia > Desulfobulbales > Desulfocapsaceae > Desulforhopalus_A. The sequence continues at coordinate 275,584 of NZ_SWCN01000001.1, forward strand.
TAACGCTTTCAACAGCCTTTCACCTGTTGCACTAGCTCCCAACACAATCAAGGCACGAATTGCAGCAGTTTCACTGATGTGCCGGTGACTCTCTTTGTTCATCGTCGCGGTAATCTCTTTAAGCCGGACAATATCATCGTCATAGAGTCGGTATGCCTTCAACGATGGTTTTTTTCTTGATGGCACCAAATCGAGACGTTCTTTGGAATCAACTTTTGACTCAGCTGTTTGAGCCAGCTTGGATTGTCCGGTAATTTTTTTAGTTGCCATATCGCAGAATCTCCTCGGTAAGTTCTTTGAAATCTTCGGCACCGTAAGATCTTGGATCAAAAACCATCACAGGTTCATTGTTCATTTGCGCTTGGTTAATGGCTTCATTTCTACGGATCACGGTTTTTAACAGATTTTCTTTATACGGTTCCAACTGTTCTTCGACAAATACATTGGAGAGCTTGTTGCGGGAGTCACGACCATTTCTCAAAATCATATATTTAAAGTCGCTGGATTCTTTCACATCCTCGATCGACCGAAAAAGATCGGCAATACCATCCAAGGAATACCGTCCGTAAATAGTCGGGATCAAAATCATGTCGGAGGTATAGATGGCATTTATCGTGAGGACGTTAACTGTTGGTGGACAGTCGATGATGATGAAATCGAAATCCTTTTCGATTTTTTTCAAATGATTATGGAGAAGCTTTTCCCGGTGGATTTTCGTTGTGATCTGCTCGGCAGTTATGGCCAGATGGATATTGGAAGGAATAAGAAAAAGATTTTCAACTTGCTCTTCATTTTCACCGAGCACCGCTTGACGAATAACATTGTCAATTTTAAACGATTTGTTCGACAACAGCTCATTGACTGTTTGGTCTCTGGGAATGTCCGTGCAGAAGATAACAGAGCTGTGTGCCTGGGGATCCATATCGATGAGAAGCGTCTTCTTTCCCGACAACGACAGACAATAGGCCATGTTTGTGGAAATCGTTGATTTCCCAGCACCGCCTTTCTGGTTGAGTATTATTATTTTCATCGTGTTTTCCTGTAGTAAAGAGCAATATGTATGTCGACTTATATATATTATTTGTCATCAATTTATACAGCTAAACATACAACTAAATAGTTATAGAATATGTTTAATATATATTCATATCTTTGTATAGCACAAAAGATATAATAAACATCCAAAAAAAAAGCCGTCCCCTGAAGGAGACGGCTGTGGTTACATTGTTATGCGGCAATCGACATGGATTTCAATTCCGCCATCTTTTCAGTCAAAACCCAAAGAGCCTGGTTCAGCTTGATATTGCGATCAAGGGCTTTTACCGCTCTGGTAGTGACTTTTCGAGGGCCATTTTCTCCATGGATTTTGCCTTTTACTCCGCCTTTGATGATATTCTCCTGGACTTTATTGAATGTTGTCCACAGACTATCGCTGCCATCGGCAAACCGGCGCTGTGTCAACAACTGTTCCGGAGATATAGGCGCGTTATCCATATCCTCATAGAGCAGCCGGTGAGCTGCTGCAGCATAGGCGATCTGCTCGTCGTAGCCCAGCTGGATGCCTTTCAAATAATCCATCTGGTCGTTGATGACAGTTGCAGCAGCGGTGATCTTATCAGCTGATGCAACGAAATCATTTTGGTTAAATCCGACATGCCGATGGGTGAAGTTGGCAAAATCCGAGGCGATCATCAAACCGTTGTTACAAACCAAACGCCATTATGTTGAGAGATATAAAATGGTGAGAGATTGAGAACGTTTTTTTGAATTCAACAAGTTGGTTGGTAAAGGAAAAAAAACTCTCACCATTTTCTTTTCTGAATAAATGGTCATCCTTGCAAAACAAGAAGCAAAATTAATTAATTTCTAAACAAGGAGGATGATTATGTCAGAAAATGAAGACATCAATGGGGCCATATTGGCCATCATGGAATCTATGAGAATGCAGGGAAGCTCGCTAAGCACTCTCAAAAGTTACAAAAACGTATACAACGTATTCAAACGATATTTATCGACCCACTGCATTTCCAAAATTGATGAAAACGTCTGTTGCGAGTACGTGTACGTTAAAACTGGCCAGAGGTTTGAGAGCTTCGAGTGTGTTATATCAAGTGCTAGTGTCAACTATCATGTGCGGCCATTGCGACGATTACTGCGTTATCTGCAAGATGGACAATTTCACTCTGATGTTCGAAAAACGAAACCGACCTTTGTCTGCCCGGCATGTTTCAAATCAGAATATGACTCTTTCTGTGGGGAGTTGACTTATCACGGCTACAAAGAAGCAACGATAGAATCAATTACCCCAAGAGTGCGGTTCTTGATAACGTACTTGGCAGCGCAAGAAGTTAGCTCATCAGCCGATATTACCATCCGGCATATAGAGGATTATTTACAAACGTTAGATAAGAAAGCTACCTCATATGTTGGTCTTTTCTTGGATACATTTAGATCTTTTTTCTCGTTGTTATATGAACGGGGATATATCGTAGACGATTTGGCATCCAAGCTTCCAAAAGTTCGTATTCCCCACAATGCTTCAATCCCATATGTCTGGTCAAAAGACGATATCAAAAGGCTGCTTTGTGCAATAGACCGTGCCGACCCTAAAGGCAAGAGAGACTACGCAATATTTCTGATAGCCATCCGGCTGGGTCTCAGGATTGGAGACATCAGAAACCTTAAAAAATCGTCGATAGACTGGAATCGGAAAACAATAAATCTGATAATGACTAAAACAGGTCAGCCGATTGAATTACCGTTATTAAAGGATATCGGCTGGGCCATCATCGATTACCTGCAGAATGGTCGTCCCGTTACAAATAGTGAGCGCTTATTTGTGAGGCACAGACCACCTTTCAACGCATTTGGTGATCGTAACAACTTCCACAAAGAGCTCCATCGATATATTCTTAAAGCCGGTCTGAACGTGCCTGGAGGTCTGCGGCATGGGATGCACTCGTTGAGAAGCACATTGGCGGGAAACATGCTTGAAATTAAATCACCGCTGCCCATCATTTCGGAAGTACTGGGACATCAGTCCGTCAACACTACAAGCAGATACCTCAAGATAGACATTGAAGGGCTTCGCAAATGCGCCCTTGATCCGGAGGAGGTGTTTGCAAATGAAAACATTCTATAAATGGAAAAGCGGGATTGCAGAAGCCGCTCAGAACTACATTACACTCAAGCGTCAGTGCGGAATGAAATATGGAGTCCAGGAACGTTACCTGCGTCAATTCGACACATTTCACTACAACAATGGCTTTGAAGGAATCACTCTGACAAAAGAAATGGTAAACGATTTTATCTATGACCACAATGAACGCCCAGTGTCACACCACAACAAAGAAGTACTGATGCGGGACTTCGCAATATACCTGGCTGACAGAGGCCACCATGTATATGTGGCAAAAGTTAAAACGCAGCTTATACGTCGAAAATTTATTCCCCACATCTGCACGGATGACGAAATCCGCCGGCTGTTCAGAGCCATAGACAATTATCCGCAGGCTCGGAGATCCTACAGGAATACGGTTGATCCAGTGCTGTTCAGATTCTTGTACGGTACAGGCGTACGGATTTCCGAGGCAGTGAACCTTGTTCTCAATGATATAAACGTAGAATCCGGAATCGTCACAATCCGCGCTGCAAAAAACATGAAAGATCGATTGCTTCCCATGGCTGATAGCCTGACAAGACGTATTATCATTTTTGTGAACGGATTCCATCGATACAGTGATAACAAAATGTGGCTTTTCCCGAGTTTAAACAATGGAAAAATTGGGCGAATGGACAAGACCACAGCATATACACATTTCAGAGATTATTTGCTTATGGCCGACATTCCTCATACCGCTGTAGGCCCTAGAGTCCACAGTCTGCGCCATGGATTTGCCGTCAAATGCCTTAAAAAGTGGGTTTTGGATGGAAACGACCTAACTGTCTTGTTGCCATATCTGTCTGCGTACATGGGGCATTCGAATTTCCGCGCCACTCAATATTATCTGCGATTGACATCCGATCTGTACCCTGAGATCGTGCGACGGGTTGAAGCCGAATTTGGATATGTTGTGCCGGAAGGAGGGGTAATTTATGATGAAAGCTGATTTACCATATTACCTCACAAAATTCCTTGGCAAATATCTGCACGGCGAAAAAAATGTCAGCCACCATACTATTCAGTCTTATTCCATCACTTTTAAGCTGCTGCTTTTCTTCTTCGAACAGACCAAATCGATTACTCCTGAGCGCCTGTCCATGGAAAACTTGAGCCATGACACAATCGTTGATTTTTTGAACTGGATCGAATCCACACGGAACTGCACGGTAGCGACCAGAAACCAGCGGCTGGTGGCAATTCGCTCATTTGTAAGGTTTGTACAAAAACAGTCTCCCGAAAATTTGTTCGAGTTTCAGAAGATACTGAATGTTCCTGATAAAAAGTGCGTAAAAAGAGTCGTGTCGTTTCTCACCGGTGAGGAAATGAAAATACTACTGTCAATGCCTGATCCCTCAACCAGAAAGGGACTCCGGGATATGGTACTGATGGCCGTATTATACGACAGCGCTGCAAGGGTTCAAGAGATCATTGATTTGAAAGTTAGCGATCTACGCTTGAATAAGCTTGCTGTGATTATCTTGCATGGTAAAGGTCAAAAGATTCGCCATGTTCCAATCACGGAGAAAACAAAGAATCTCTTGGAATCGCATTTACGTTGCAGTTCCACCAACAACGGCGTCAGCAGCGGCGAGCAGTATGTGTTTGTGAATCAGAGGAAACAGCAGCTTACACGCTGGGGTGTATCCTACATTATTGAAAAATATGTCGGTTTAGCAAGCTTGTGCAATGAATTCGACGTGCGTTTTCCTATCACGCCACATGTGTTCCGCCATAGCAAAAGCGTTCATTTACTTCAATCCGGTGTCAATTTGATCTACATCAGGGACTTCCTTGGACATAGCGATTGTAGCACCACCCAAATTTATGCCAAGGCGGATACGGAGATGAGGAGAAAAGCACTGGAGGCGGCATATGTTGACATCCTGCCGACAAGTGAACTCCCGGATTGGTCCGATGATAATAACCTGATGGACTTCCTTATTTCACTTGGCCGTTAATGATAAAATGGTGAGAGAATCGATGAGTGAAGCCATTGTTTGGCTGGTTTGCTGTCGTCTCTCACCATTTTATATCTCTCAACATAATGGCGTAAATGGGGAGCTCCTCATTTTCGCCAAATGGAAGCAATCAGCTTGAAGGAACTGCCCAGGTCGTGAGAATTATAGAGAACCAGGTCAACTCGCTCATCTTTTATATTCATTTGCAAGTTTTCATTTCGGGTGAAACGAATGCAATGCTTTTGAAATCCTTCCTTATCCTGGATACGGGTGCGGCTCTGTTCCGCCTTGATCGGAAACCAGCCGGCATCACGCAGCAGGTCAACCGCATCCAAGGTTGGAACGAAGGTGTAACGGCTGGATACTTTATCTACAGGCTCGGTTGCACCAGCAGCGGAAGCGTGTTGAACGATCAGGTCATTGGTCATGAAAGTAGGTGCGGTCATGGTCGTGTCTCCTTTGAGATTGGAAAAAAAGAGGGACAAGACCCCCGTCAGGGAAGTTTTGTCCCTGATAGGTTGACTACTTATTGAGTGTGGCTTGGTTTTACAAAGTTTTATCTGTTTTCATAATCTACATCTTCAGACCAAGAGGTGCGGAAGGCTTGCCGTTTATAGACGGGTGCAGACTGACATTATTTCCATCAGTCATGCCTTGCTGGTAGGCATTGCCATCAACACGACTGGCTCTTGACGTTGTTGTTTTTAAACGTGGAAAAAGCCGACTAACCCGCTGGTCAACTGCTTTATCTTTAATCACCATCAATGCGGTACCGGTCATCCCGAAGGCATTACGAGCATCAGTCGGGGCAGTGTTCTGCTTCAGACGTTCTAATCGTTGGATGATCGTATTAATCATTCCCAGGCGATAGCTGTTATGCAGGGATTTACCGTGAATTCTGGTAAAACCCTTTGCACTGTTGACATATGCCTGACTCATTCGCTTAATGGTAGCGCGCAGTCGTTCAAACAGATCAGTGATAATGATCAAATCTGTCTGGCCAGCCACAAAAGTAAAACTCCAACCGTTGCTGTTTCTGGTACGGATTGCCCGGCCATTAAAGGTTTTGGCAATGAAGTTTCCCAGGGAGGCTTCCCATGTCTGGCAAGTCCTGGTCAGTCCACATACCTCGGCGGAACCAACATGAGCGCCACTGCCGTCAAGAGCTACATCAGCAACGGACAGATTATGTTCACGCATCAGCTCCTCGGCCTTCTTCATGGCAAGGGCGGATTCGTTTTCGTTATCACTTGCAGACAGAGCAAGTAATTTCTGGAGTTTATTGATTATTTTCTGATCTATCATCATCTTGTTTCCTTGTGAGATGGAAAATCAACAGGCAAGACTTCCCCATAGGGGGTTGTTTTGCCCCCTGGATTGGTATTGCTTGATATTGGGTTGACATCGCTAGCGCGGATTTACCCTAAAACTGAATACCTAAATCCGCCAAGGATGTTATCTCGTCCCCGACGATTATATGGTCCAGCACTCTAACATCGATAATCTGCAGGATATTTTTCAATTTTCGCGTCAACTCAATATCTGGTTGCGATGGATCAGCGTTACCTGAAGGGTGGTTGTGAGCGAGGATAACCTTTGCCGCATTGAGCCGCAGGCTTTCCTTAACCACTGCGCGAGGGTAAACTGTTGTCGCATCAATAGTCCCCTGGAACATTTCTTTCCATGCCAGAATGCAGTTTTTGGTGTCCAGAAATAGACAACAAAAGACCTCATGTTGGTAGGAAAATATTTTTGAGGCTATTGCTTCCTTTGCGGTCTGTGAACTGCCGATAAATTCAGTTCCTCTTTTCAGTGTGGAGCGAGTACGGCTGCGGGCCTCTTTGATAATATCGCGGGTTGTCGCGGTGACGTACTGTCCTTGTTCGTCTTGGATAAAGAGTTTCATGACCTATCTCCTCCTTTGAAGAATGATAGAGGGATAAGATGTTACCAAAGACAGAGTGGTTCTTTTGCTCCTGATGGTTTGATTGCCACGGGTTTCTGCGGCAGAAAGCTTCTTTTGCAGGCGTTCTATTTCATTTGCAGCCAGAAAAAGCAGGATGCAATGCCCGAGGTTGTTTTTGTCGGTTCTTTTTGCGGTAGCCCGCATGTTTCTCACTAAATTGACAATCATGGTCTTGTCTCCTTGGCGTGAATAAAAAGAGGGGACAAGACTTCCCAGTCAGGGAGGTTTTGTCCCTGATGGGTTGATTTATGTTTGGCTGTTCTTGAGCCCGACGACTTACCTGTTGTCAGTGTGATCGGTCGGGTCAGTCTGGTGTGTCTGGTCAGTCTGGTCAGAGATGGTCTCAAAGAGATAGACCGGCTGATGATGTTTCCATATCTCTCGTAACAGAGCGACGGGATCATTACCTTTTACTATTCTCTGCAACCTTTCGATCTCGGTTGCTGCCTGTCTGAGCATTTCCCTCAAAGACCAAGGACAAGTACCTCCAGTGTCAGCAGTGTCCGCATAGGCGCGCAACTGCGCAGGCAATTCAATCCTGATCGGCTTTTCCGTAACATCGACTTCTAATGGTTCAGCCATCATTTCGATTTCTGACGTATGCATAAGTTTTCCTCCATAGTAAAAAGGAACAAAACTTCCCAAAAATAAAAAGGGGATTGTCTTGCCCCTTTATGGGTCGGGTAAATGGGTTATGCAGCTTGTCGTATTTCAGCCAGGACAAAATGTCTGCATTGTTCCGGCCTATAAATACGGATCGGTTTGTCGTTGATTGCACCGCAACCTTGTCTGTCGTACCAACCTATCTTTCTGCCGGACCAGAAAACAAATCCGTCTTTCAGATCGAAGCGGTTGTTGTCGACATAAGCGATGGCTCCGGCTTTTTTGACATACACAGTTCCGCGAACAACATACTTTTCTGTGATCGTCGCTGTACTGCCGGCAGTCGTACTCATGGTGGTTGTGGTGGTAATGGTGACGTCCTGGTCATCGTCCATGGACAGATTACTGAGCAACTCACGCTGCCGGTATCTGGTCCATGCTTCACTCATATCATTGACCGCAACCTTGCCGGTCAAGGCCTTGGCCAGTTCATACATCATGCTGTTTTCCGATTCAGATAATGCGGCGAGCCCTTTATCTGATAACTCGCCCTCTACGGCGAGCGATGTCTCCATCTTTTGCGCCATAAGCGCCAGAGCTTTTTCCTGCATGGTTTTTGAATAGGCCATGAAAAATACCCGTACCGGCAGGTCTTGCCCGATACGCCACGACCTTCGGCTGGCTTGTCTGAGCGTGAAGACTGAATAACCACATTGAAAAAAGATGATTGTTGGAAACTCCAGGAGATCGAGCCCGGTTTTCACTAAATTGGGATTGCTGATAAGGCAATGGTACAAGCCCGTCTGAACCTGCTTTTTGAGCCAATCTTCCCGATGCTCCGGCTTTACGGTTTGACTGCGAAGGACCAGCGGTTTGATGTCATTCTTCTGAAGTTTTTCCTCTAAGACAGGAATCAGATCCCGGGTGCCGGTATGTTCGAGAAAGATCGCTACCTTTCTCCCTTGCTTCTTTTCAGCCGCTATAATCTCCAGCAGCTTTTCTTCTTTGGGCAACAGGTCAATTTCCAAGCCGGGTGCCGAGGCAACGACTGTCTCTCTCCCTGCAATCTCCAGGGTGATTTCCTCCTCATTCCGGCATCCATCGGGATAGGCCAGTAAGGATTGAATCATTTTGCCCATAAGCCGCATATCACCACGCGCTAATGCCGCACTGGTGGCGTCTATGAGATCATGGGAGAGTTGGGCATATTCCGGTTGTTGTTGGTCGGGTTCCAATGCTACTGGAACGATGATTTCTTCGTATTCCGGCAATGCATCATTGACATCGGCCAGACGAACAAAGGTCGAATGCTCAAGCAGCAGATCAGGCAGTAACAGGGGTGATATTCCCGGGGCTTCCTTGACCCTTGACTTTCCGAGCTTTCGGCCGATACTGGCAACATTGAGACTGACATTGACATCCTTGCTGTCATAGGTGCGTTGCACAACGCCGTAGCGTTCCGCAAAATGCATTGACCTGCCATACTCAAAGCCACCTGCCTTCATCTGACGAGGGAACATACGCCAGAGCAGATAAAAAAGATTCGAACTATAGCCGCCCATCAAAGTGCCGCTGAGTGCCAGCACCTTTTTTGAGCGAGCGATAAGACAGGACATTGCCTGACCTTGGGCAGTACCGCCACCCTTGAGTTCATGCACCTCGTCGAGTATCAGGAGATCGAAAAAGTTCCTGGTGGGAAAATACCGCTTGATAAACTCGGCCTTGGCATAGCGGCGGGCTTTAGTTCCATCCGCCATCCACATCGGGGCCTTGCAATGTTCGCACGGTATACATTTGTTGTTCTCGTTATCGGTTGTTATCTGCCTACCGCATTCAGGACAACATTGCCTGCCAAGAATCGCGATCCGCTGGGGAACACGCTGGAAATGCAATTTAGCCCGTTCTTTGCCCATGACCCAAATCTCCATGCCAACAGGTTGTGTTGACGTGAGCTTATTCGCGATGAGCAGATCGAGGCTTTTCCCGTTGAGGTTGATGCAGTTGCATCCGGGGATGGTATCGTGTGCTTCCCGTATCCATTTCTTGACCAGGTGGCCGGGACATTGAATAAGGATGCGTTTATGTGTTTTAGGAATCAGATGGGCAACGGCTAAACTTACAAAAGTTTTACCCGTTCCCATCTCCCCAACCAGGAAGGCTGCCTTGTGATCTTCCTTGAAAAAAGATTTGGCTACCGGCAAAATGCCTTTTCTGGTTTGCGACTCGAACGGTTTGCGCGGTAATTGCTGTAACTTGTTCCTGGCCTGTGCGTCCCAATCATCTTCTGCTTTCAGTGAATAGACAGGATTCATGTTCTGCATGACTTGATCTTTGAGCATATCGCCCCATTCATCAAGAAACTCGGCCAGTTTGACGGTTTTTTGTTCGTCAATGACTGGTTCGACAATATCGGTGATAGCCGCCATAATTCTCCTTTTTACTGTTTGAACAGGGGGAGAATATGGCCCCTTGAGGGGAAATATTCTCCCCCGGTCTGGGTTAGGTTGTCGGATTGGTAGACTCCTTGCAGCTATTGTAGCTCTCCGGTCTTGATTGCTTCCAGCACACGCGATTCCAAGATCTCATCGCCTGGGATAGTTACAAGATACGCTTCCTGAAAAGCCTCGTCGCCGAAGCTAAAAAGTTTTTCAGGGCATATCGTTTTCTCCCAGAGCCACTCTTGCCATTGTGGTTTGAGCGGAATGGTCGTTGCTTTATCAACACGGCGGAAGGCTCGTTCCTGCACGGTAGGCAGATCAGGGCCAAAGACAGTTGCATGAAGAGAAGATTCGTTGAATCCTGTTGCAACCAGCACCTTGTTGACGACCTCACCGATCTTGCGGGTGCGGCAGGTGCGGATTGAGCCGGAAAAATGAAGGTCGGCTGACTCGTCATTATTGTCGGACACCCGGCAAACAGCATCGCCGCTATAAATAAGCGCAGACATGGCCTTTACATGGGAAGGCGAACCGATAAGGCTCAACAAACAGCCTTGGTATTCCCAGTCTGACCTTCTTACAATCAGGGCGTTGGCATAACAGACGAATCCGACACATTTTATGATGAGGTATGGTGTTGTCATGTGATTTCTCCTTGAGGTAATTGCAGGTAATGCCTAAAACGGGAGAAATCCCCTATGCGGGAGGTTTCTCCCGTAAGGGTTGGATGAAAATGGATGAGGATTACTGCACGGTAATCAATGCAGCAGTTTGCATGTCAATGACTTTGACGGTTGGGATGTACTGGTCCTTGGTGGTGATCGAACCGCCGCCGGTCTCGTTTTCATGAACCTGGACAATCGTCTCGATTTTTTTGATAACACCTTTAATAACCAACTGCCGGCCATCTTTTTCTATGGCTCCATTCATGTATCCTCCTGCCAGCATAAGAGCCAGGTGGCCGTTTGCAAGCGAGGTCAATGGACGGATAATATTGTTTTTGGTGGGGATAAGTTCTTGCAAAACATCTTGCAGGATCCCGGCCTTGTTGATCACTGGAATTGCTTCGAGTGGATCGAGACGATCGATACGAAAGTCTACCGGCTTGTCAGCTTTCGGAATAACGATTGGGGCCATGGTTTCCAGGGGCCATACTTCGCTTTGAAATTCCGCAGGTAGCATGCCGGCCAATTCTTCCAGATGTTGCTGGGTTGCCTTGGCTGTTCCTTCTGTTACCGCTATTTTCTTCTCGCCAAAGACTATGCACTGCTTGAAAGAGTGAAAATCTTCGTCTGGAAACCCCACTACCTGCAGCTTGAAATTCCGGGCCAGTGTCCTGGCGCAATGTTTCAGCACATAATAGGGGATAACAAAAACGACAATGCCGCCAATCTGCAATGTCCGGATATAAGAGCGCAAAAACTGATGCTCCAGTCTTCTCTCTAATGTATCGTCTGCATTGATCGCGGTATCGTAGGGCGGGTTGAGATAGAGCAAGCCGAAGGATTGAGTGGATACTCTTGCCTCGGTAAGTGCATCACCCCATACTGCCTTGAAGAGCTGTGATTTAGCTTTCGTGGCTCGCTGGTGATCAAGCTCGACGCCATAGGTAATGGTGTCGGGGCTTGCCAGTTGGGACAGCGTGTTGCCGTACCCGCAGCAAGGGTCTAATGCTCGTGCGCCTTTTTCAAAAGAAATTTTTGTTTTCAGCAGAGCTACAACACTATCCGGTGTGGGATAGAAACCTGCTTTTGCTTGAGATGCGAGTCGTGCCATGTCTTGTTTCCTTCTCGGTTGAAATAAAAAAGGGCAAGACACTCCCGGCAGGGGATGTTTTGCCCCTGGTGGGTAGGTTGGTTGTTTTTCTAAGTCACTAAAATGGAACTTCCGTGTCCGGCGCTGGTGGGTTATCGACATTATTTCCATGAGTCGCGTTTCCATGAGCAGCCGGCGAAGCAGTTTCCTTATCAACGTTTTTACCACCAAGCATTTCCATGCTCTTGGCAATAATTTCAGTGGTATAACGGGTAATACCGTTCTCATCCCACTTTCTGGTTTGCAATTTGCCTTCAATATAGACTTTCGAGCCTTTCTTGAGGTGATCTCCGCAAATTTCGGCCAATCCTTTCCAGGCGACAATTCTGTGCCAGTCGGTATGCTCCTGTTGTACTCCGTCCGCATCTTTCCACTTTTCAGTAGTAGCGACAGAAAAAGTTGCCACAGTAGCACCTTTCTGGGTGTAACGAATTTCCGGGTCATTGCCTAAGTTGCCGATTACCATTGCTTTGTTCATGTTGTTCTCCTTTATGGGTGGTTGGTTTATGCCGCTTTTTGGTTTCTTGGGATTGTCATTTTAGCGGTTTTAATATCCAGGAATGAATACGAGCTTGATTCTTGAAATTCTTCCATCGAATGTCCCATCTCCGCCAAAAATGCCGTTAAGCGTCCGGTATCGGTATGTTGCCGTGAGCGAACTGCTTTAGAAAGGATGGTGTTGTTGACTTTGATGGCATGTCCGGCCTGATTCACTATTGACAGTAAATTGGCCTTCATGGGTTCAATCTTTTTGTCCAACACCTTGCCCTGTTCCAGCAAAGATCGTAATTCGGTGACACAGTCTTCCAGATCTGGAACTTCTTTGGCTGCAAACCTGGGACAGGTGGTCAAGTTAGTACAATATCCGCACAGCGGGCTGGGTTCGGTTGGTGGATTTTTCGGGTGGCCGAGTATCATGAACTGATAATCCGTCCAGATGGATGCCGCCCTGTCTTTCAATCCTTGGTACAAAATCTCGTCTGGCGCATAACCGTTGAAAAAACCAATATCACCGCTTCCTAAATCAATGGCCAGAACCGCACCTTTGATCTGGTAATCAGGAAATTGTTCTTTTAACGCGCCCATCTGCATGTAAAGTTGCGATTCCCAGGAGCTATACGGCCCGTCAGGGATACCACTAACCGATTTGACTTCGAGTACGGCTTTTAGTTTCGGTGCATTGAACACAAAATCAATGTGGCACCTGATGGGAGTATTCCCGCCGGCAATAGCCTCAACCTGTCGGTCGAAATTAGTATAACCGGCAGCGGTCATCGCGTTTGCGACAATATCTTCGGCCATGTGTCCTCTTTGGAAACGGAGCAAGGTGGCCAGGTCATGTTCAGCGGGATGTAAGCGGTCGAGAATTACTTTTCGCGGGCAGTATCCAATATCAGATGCGCCAAGGTAGCTGTTTCGGTCACCCAGAGTGGTCAGGGTGTGCTGGTTGGCAAATTTTTGTAACCCGGTAAGCAGTGTGTTTTTGATATCCATGATGTTCCTCCAGAAAAATGAAAAAATTTGCGGGAGAACACACGGATTTCCCTTGAGGGAAAAGTGTTGCTCCCTCGTTGGGTGAGTAAAACGTGGTAAACAGGCTATGTTAGAGTCAGTCCTAATGGGTTTAAAGATTAATGGGTTGTCAGATCTTTGTACCAGTTTTTCTGCTCCTTATTCCATTTGAATCCTACCGCTTTCAGTAACTCCTTCTTATCAAAGACTTTGCCCATTGCTATGACAATACTGTCATGATGTTGATAGGTGATACCGTCAATCTTGGGCAGGGAAGCAGAATCGGCAGGTTCTGATGGTAGGGTCGGTTGAGACTGGTTAGTTGATGGTAGTGTTGGTTGCGTCATTTCAGGTTTTGGTGGAAGAAGTGGTTGAGATTGCGGGGTGCTTTTCGGTAAAGATTGTCTCGATGGAGCTTGTGGACTGCGTGAATTGTAAACATTCTCGAGTAAGCCTCGATAGGAATCTTGTCCGATAGAGCAAAGGGAGAGACATTTCTGCAGTGCATCGGTAATCGCTCCTTTCTGAGCATCGCCTACATTGCCTTTCACTATGTTCATCTGTCCTTTGTGTGACCCCTTGCAAAACCATTCGTCGGTATCGATTTTCAAAAATAACTTTACCTCCGCGACAGCCTGATTTTCAAAAATCTCTTCCTTAATCAGTTCATAACGCCAGTTTTCCGGTTTTATGATTTGATTTACTGCGTCAAATACATATTGCGGTCGATATCCATAGCGAATTTGACCACCAAAGTCGATTTTCTGTACCGCAGCACGACCAAAACTCCTGATCAATTCGTTGATTTCGTGTATCTTTTCTGTGAGTGTTGACATGGTTTTTCTCCTTTAATCTTGAAGATTGTGGGAGAAGGCAACTATGCCCATGGAGGGAGAGTTGTTTTTCTCCCGTTGATGGGGTAGGGGGTGCTTTATTGCTGGGTGCTATGTGCTATGAGCTATGTGCAATGTGGGGAATCAACAACAAAAGAAATCAAAGGAATTCATCCACAAAAAAGAGGTTCGCAAACGCGATTAAACTTTTCCTGTATGGGATTTGTCCGGACGGATTTGTCTTGTTGATGGAAAAAAAGGGGGGGCCATATGCAAAATCATCCAAAAAAGAGGTTCACAAATGTGATTAAACTTTTCTTGCAGATTTCATATGGCGGGTACAAAAATCACTGGGTCATTCATCGAAATATATCATGAAGCCTCAGTTATTTTCCCGGAAGGGATTACTTAATTGAATTAAGTGGAGTTATGCTCCAAATAAATATCCTTTTTTGCAAGAAATCAAGAAAATTATTTTTCACGGTACATTGTGGAGGAGATTTCACTTTTCCCACATAAAAAAAACAGCAGAAAATGAAAATAATTACTCAAAAAAGCATACATGGCCGGAAAGAGATAGTAGGAGGGGAAAATAACATCCGGCAGCTATGCAGACGCAATATAACGCAATCATCAATTCCTTCGTCGATAAATATGGCCTCAGCCGAGGTCAGGTTGTCGCCGAGATCGAGAAGACTTTTTCGACTATGCTGTCTCGCTGGTATGGGGCAGGGACTGTTGTCCTGTTTGGCGACGGCTACCTGCAGGCACTGCACTATGCCAAGCAGTCAGGTATTCCTGTGCAAAATCAGCTTGATTTTCTGTCCATGCGCGGCTGGAATACTCTTCAGAGGGCACTGGACCGGAATTTTACCAGGATTGCCTGCCTGCATGAAGTGACTCGCTATAAACAGTTGGAACATGAGCTGCGCTGGGGGGATATCATCCGTAAAAACAGTGATGGGTTTCTGGTGGAGATTGAGATTGAAAAAGGCCAGGCAATCATTGCCGAGTGTCCGCTGAATCGTGTCGGCATGCATGAACAACAGACATTGGCCGTTGGTCAAAGACGGGCATTTCATCTGCGACGGGTTGACTCTGTAAAAATGGGCGGGAGCACACGGGTCCAGGTGATCGTTGATCGTGTATCAAAGAATCTGGTGACCGCTTTGTTAAGAGAACAGCTCGGCACTGCCACGGATATAACGCTGTATTGCGCCAAACGGTATGTCGGCCATAAGAGTTTTGTTCAAGCCGGCGGATTTTTGCCAAAACAGGCAATCTTGACCGTATCCCGGGAATTGCGGGAGCATATTCAGGTTACGGTAGGAAAGATTGCAGTGGGTAAGAAATCTTGATCTGGAGAAAACAGTCCAAAAAACCAAATGCTGCGCCCTATACCCGGATAGGGGACGGCTTTCATCTGGATCATCCGGACAAGATACTACCGCTTGGCTTCCCGGATAATGACCGCAAAGGGCATTTCTGGTGCTTCGGGACAACCAGGGTGGGAAAAACCCGCACCATGGAAGGAATCATCGAGCAGGACATTCGAAAAGGCTATTCAGTGGTCGTCATCGACCCCAAGGGTGACAACGAACTTTTCTCGAAAATTGTTCAGGTGGCCTTCGATACCCGCAGGCAGGAGGATTTGATACTGCTCACCCCTGTCTTTCCCCAATACAGCGCGGTTTTTAATCCTCTCTCGCATTATTATATGGTCGAGGAAATAGTGGCCCATATTACCGCCGGTGTCGCGGTGGGCAGGGAGCCTTATTTCTTCTCTGTTGCCTACGAAATCAGCCTGGTGGTGGTCCAGGCTTTGATCCTGCTGGCGAGAGCCAATAATAGAAAACCGGATTTCAATCTCAACGATGTCAAAAACAATATCAGTCATGCGGATCTGGAGAAGCTGAAAGAAAAAATCGAAGGTATCAACTCCCCACAGGCCCGGCAGCTTGCGCTGAACCTGCGAAGAATCATCGCTTCGACCGCCGACTACCATTCCAAGGTCGCCTCCTCGCTGCGGGTGGCACTGACGGAATTAACCAGTGGTAATGTCGGACAGATTCTTGGCCAGGCGAGCGAAAACCGTTTCATCAAACGCCTGGAGCAAGACAAAGGCGTTATTCTTATTGTCCAGCTGGGCTCCTTACTCACCAAACGGGCGGCTTATACCGCCGGGAAGGTCATTGCCTCGAACATCCAGGCCTTTGTCGGTCGCAGGTTTTCCAGTGATAAAAAGATATCTCCGTCTCTGGCCCTGCATATCGACGAGGCCCAGTCCGTTCTCTATGACGGGATCGAGGAGCTGTTTGCCAAGGCCGGTGGCGCGGGTGTCTATATCCACGGCTATTGTCAGTCGGTGAGCCAGCTCTATGCCGAGATTGGCCAAGATCGAGCCAATACCATCCTCGATAACTGCAATACCAAATTGTTTATGCGGGTGCCGGATGCCAAGACCGCCACTTATATCTCAGATCATCTTGGTGAAAAACGGGTCTTTAGCCCGGTTATCTCTGTCGGTGGCGGGTTGGCTATTCGGGAGACCGAGGATGTACGGGTTAAGCACACAGAAGTGTTGAACCTGGCTCCCCGTCAGTTCTTCATGACGACCTATTCAGGAATTTACCGGGGCATCACCGCAGAGGTTGCCACGGCTGAGCTCAAGGTGATTTTTCCCGAAATCAGACCACAATGGGATGATTATCAAGAAGACCGGTCAGGTGAAGAGGGGAGGGAAGGGGGATGACCTCCATAGAGATCAATACCATCCTTGGCCTGGGAATAACGTTTTTTGCCGGCACAATATGGCTGCTTCTTGGCAGGTCGGAGAAAAAACCTGCTGCCGCCAAAAAGGAGGTGCTGTTGCAGGACCTGTCTCAGTTGTGGATTAAAAACGGTGAGGTCAATATCGCTGATCTGGCGCCAATCTGGCGAGATGATCCGGTAGAGCAGGCAATCGATGTGGTATGCATCGAATTCCAGAGTGCGCGGATACAGGAATTCTACAAAAAGCATATTCTGCCGTTACATCATGCACCCCAGCAACAGGCGGTTTGCCGTGATCTTTTGTCTTTGTTGGATACGGAAGGTAACTGTCCATCCGTCGTCAATGTCAGTCGTGATGTGGAAGCCACCTGGGATTCCAACACCTACACCCTGCTTGGTCAAACGAACTTGCTCGATCATTGCCTGAATGTGGCGGAGCAGGCGGTTCGGCTGCTGCGGGAAGCCGATACCGGTTATCTTATACCGGATACCATCATTGCCGCCTTGTCCCATGATCTGGGGAAACTGCCCTCCATCCGGGGGCATCTCTATAGCCTGGGCGAACATCCCTTAGCCGCCGGTCGGATTCTGGTCGGTCTTCAATCGTTTAAGGAACTTCATCAGCAAGAGGCAATCCTCCAGGCGGTAAAACTCCACCACAAACAGCCTCAAGATTTTTTGGGCAAGACCTTGAAACGGGCGGATCAACTTGCCCGGCAACAAGAGCTGGAGCAGGCCCAGGAGCGACTCCAGCCCTTAGAGAAACCTCCCCAGTGGCACAACCAAGCACAGGCGCAAGAGGGTATATTTGAAGAAAAGCCGGAGACAAAAAAGAAGACTCCGGCCCCAAGGCTCATCAACCTGTCCTGGCTGAACACCCATGACTTCCTGCAGGACATGGTGCCTTATATCAATAAACTTGAAGGGCGAAGGTTCCGGGCTTTTTCCATGCCGAATGGTGTGGTCTACTTTATGCCAAAGATACTGGAGCTGATCGCCAGAAAACAGGCGGAAAAAGCGGGGGTGCTGGATGTCGTCTCCATGGATGAAAAAGCAATGCGCGAGGTATTGTTGTCCATCGTCCATCAGCTCAGACAGGTGAATGTCATAGAGGGTGGCCTGTTGCAAGACCAATATTTTGGCGCATATTTTACCGTGACCATGAAATCAGGCACAACCATGAACGGCTATTACACGCCCTGTCATGCAGAGGCGTTTGGTTCTATAGCCGTTATGGAAGATGCTAAATCCGGCATCCTCCTGGACCTGGTATCTGTTGCAGTGGTGCACGGAGATAAACAGGCATGAGCAACAGCATAAACAGCAGTGGCTTTAGCGGCTATAAGGGCGGCAGTCCCGGCAGTAGTAACAGCGGCGGTGGCGTTTCTGGCAGTGTTGGCGGTGCTGGTAGAGGTGGCTCCTATAGCCCGAATGCCACATTTATCAATACAGACAATCGGCAATATGTAAAGCCACGGAGTATCATTAATGTCATCTCCGATATTCAGCATTATTGCATGGCTGAAAAATTAGGTAACGCCTTGCCTGCGGAATATTTGACACTGGAAAACTCTCTGGGATTTTTTAGTGTCGGGGCGAAAAGTGGTCTGACGGAAGGGCTCTTCCTCCTTTTGCTTTTGCCGGCGGTTGAATTTTATCTGCTTCCTTTTGTCCTCAAATCACCAAGTTTATTTGTAAAAATCATGTTCGGCTCTTTTCCTTTTCTGCCGGTCATCGCCAACACCTTTCTGTGCGCTTATATCAGCCAATACTATGTCGGTATAGTTACCCGCAAGGCCATCAATGCTTTTTTCACCGGCAGGATGCTCGTGCTGGTCGCTAAAAGTTTCATGATCTATGTTTTCTACACCTTGCTTATCGGCTTGAGCACCCCGGAAAGGGTCTGGCAAGTGGCGCAATATTCCAGCCAAAATGCCGAGGCAATCTATTATGGCTATATGACCATGCTGCCCAATATCATGCCGATAGCCACTCGTTGCTCTCTGTTTA
Organism: Desulforhopalus sp. IMCC35007; assembly: GCF_005116575.1. GTDB lineage: Bacteria > Desulfobacterota > Desulfobulbia > Desulfobulbales > Desulfocapsaceae > Desulforhopalus_A. The sequence continues at coordinate 294,654 of NZ_SWCN01000001.1, forward strand.
TCCTGATCGCCGCCATTTTGCCTTACGGATCTGTCTTTTTAATGGATATGTGGCGGAGAAGTAAAATCAAACGCAACCATGCCAGGATTACTGGTAAATCTTAAAATAATTCGATTAATCTATTCAACTTAAGGGAGAGGAAATTGGAGACAGAGATAAAGAATACACCGGATGAAAAAAGGAGACCTACCAAGGAAGAGATTCTGGAGAAGAAAATCTCCATGGTCAAGGAGCGTGGCTCAAGGGTCATGAGAATCAACTCACCGATGGGCAGCATCATGTTCAATGTCCTGCGGCAATTTGATCAGGCGTATGCACATTTCAAGGGGCAGTTGGGAGAACCAGGGGGGATTTCCCATGAAAAAGGAGCTGAACTGATGGATGAGGCGCGAAAGATAACTATCGCTTTCTCTGAGTTCACCGGCCAGTTGAGCAGGCAGGTCAGGTTTAAGTATTTTGTGCCTGAGGAGCTTCAGGAGATGCGGCAAGTTACAGACAGAAAGAAAGATGAATCCTCGGCGAACTGAGCATAACTACACAGATATCTTTTACTTTTTCCATTTTTAGAATATGATTGTCGAGGGTGGTATAAAAAAAATCTCAGCAACTGAAAGAGGAATCAATGACACTTACCAAAGCAGATCTCGTCCAGCAGATTTATCAAAACCATGAAAGTTTTACCAAAGCTCAGGCAGCTGAAGCGGTAGAATCGTTTCTTCGTTTGTCCAAAAACGCTCTTGTCGGTGGATCAGATCTCCTTTTGAGCGGATTTGGAAAGTTTAATGTCAGGGATAAAAAACCCCGCCGAGGACGCAATCCTCAGACCGGTGATGACCTCACGCTGGATGCGAGACGGGTCGTAACCTTTAAACCATCCGGCACGTTAAGGGATAAGGTAAATAAGGGATAAGGTGAACGGTTCCTGAAATCACTAAAACACCTATTAAAGTTTTGCAAACGGGGTTGACTGTCTTGAACAACCTGGATCAGCAGGTAATTGAAACGGCAGCAAGAAAATTCATCATGTTGTAGTGTCGGGTGTATTAAAAAGCTAGGCTAATGCTTTTTTGCTCTGTCTATTACTTCTTTTCGATTTGAATAACAATTTTCGCCTGGATGGAGTAAAAAAATATTTTTCATCCTTGACGAAATGATTGGACATTATTGTTATTTGGTTATACTAAAATATTTTTTATGCATATGATCAAATTACAATAATTAAAGAGGACTATAGATGGACGATTTCTTAAGAATTATCACGCATGCCCGGCGTCTTAAAAGTGCGCTGAATGAATTGGGTGTTGAACAATTAGAAGAAGTTAAAATCAAGCTGCAGAAAATTATAGACGATCGAATTGCCGAAGAAAAGGCAGCGCAGGCCGAGAACGCGGTGAGAAATGAGAAAATACTCGAGATTCGTAAATTGTTAAGGCAAGAAGGCATTGATCCAGGCGAATTGCTTGACGGCTTTTCGGAGAAACCGGGGAGGCAAGCAATGCGTCAGCCAAAATATGAGATCTGGAATGAAACTGGGGATCATATTACCTGGACCGGTCAGGGGCGGATGCCTAATATTTTTAAGGCCCGTATAGAAACAGGCGAATCTCTCGATACCTTTCTCATTGATCAGTAATACTGCAAAGTAGGAAAGTAAATAAATGATATGAGGACCGTAGAATCTGATTGCTGTCCAATATAGCTTAAATTAAGGCTATTTTAACTTTTATGATCTGAGTCGGCAGTCGGCAGTCGGCAATAGGCAATAGGCAGTATCTTCCGGGACAAAAGATTTCGCCCTCTCCTGAAGATTGACAGATATCTTAATTACCAGAACATCAATTTTCTCTAAGATTTGTTCTGGTAAGCTTCAGTTGGAAACATAATCGTCCGGTTCCCATTGCTCCTGAATGCTTCTTTCATGTTGTTCAGGTGGTAGATCGGCTTCGGGGCTTCCACAGTCACCACCCTTTTTTCTGGTTTTGCTACCAGCGGTTTTCGCTGCGCTACAACCCCTGCCAATAAATTACAAGGGCCATGTTCCCGGTTCGATCCTGCCTTGCAACTACAACATGGCAACTATCCTGAAAGCACTTCTTATTCTATTGCCCGTTTCGATCTAAAAAAATACGTTGTGGAATTTTGTTGATGCCACCTTAAAACTTTCAAAGGCTGTTAAGTCCCCACATGGACAAGCTTTCAGAAAGTTTGTAAAGTCATTTTTAACAGCCTGTACGCACGATTAAAGATATATTTATATGTCAAATGTTATTAAATGATATCATTAAATAATATTTAATGTTTTAAAGCGTCATATTTTTTTACGATCGGAATTACGCCAAAGTAAAGCGGGCTTGCAAAGGCTAAATAAAGGGCAAAAAGCTCCTCCTGAACTCGCCAAAGCTACCGAAGGGGTGCCCCTTGAACCTACCTGCAGGAGAAAAAGAGAGAAACATTTTCTCTCATGTGTTCTTGCCTACACTTTAACTGCACTTGACCAGTAATTGCCAAAGTTCAACGTGTGTTTATTTGAGTTCAAAAAATATAATTAAAAATTAAATAAAGTAATTTGTCTGTTGTAAAAAAATTATGACATTATATATTAAATAATGATATTTAATATATTAATATATTTTTTGCAAAAACCAAAAGGGGCGATATGATTATCACCATAGGGAACAGTAAAGGTGGCGTTGGCAAAAGCACTATTGCTTGTAATCTTGCGAGTATGGCCGCAAAGGAAAACAAAAAGGTCTTGTTGGTTGACGCTGACCCTCAAGCGTCGAGCCTGAATTTTAGGTCGATTCGGGAAGCCGATGACATAAAAGCAACGGCAATTACAACCCCGACGCTTCATAAAGACCTGAAGGAATTTACTAATTTTGATTTGATAATAATTGATTCTGGGGGGCGTGATTCGGTTATTTTCAGGTCGTCTATTTTGGCAGCAGACATACTCATTATTCCGGTTTTACCCTCTGTCTATGATATTTGGGCAACCTCAGATACTCTTGAAATTGTACAAGAAGCGAAGATTTTTAATGAGAAATTGATAACTCGATTTTTGCTTAATATGGTCATGGCCAACACCATTATGGCGCGTGAAGCTCTCCAAGCTTTGGAAGAAAAGAAAGAAATACCGATTTTAAAAAGTCAGTTAGGCGCAAGAAGCTCTTTTAAGAACGGTATAATATCCGGGCAGGGAGTCATTGAACACGCACCCAAATCGAAAGCAGCTTCTGAGCTTGCAGCCTGCTATCACGAGATAATGCAGTTAGGAGATTTTTAACCATGGCTATACCAAAACCTAAAAAATCAGCCGATGATTTTATAAAAGGTGCTGTGGCTACAAAGGCAGAAACCGAACTCAAAGGACAGGGAAGAGGGCGCCCCGTTGGGCCCAAAAAAGGAGCGTTGCCTGTTAGATTACCTTATGATCTTCTTGAAACGATACGAGAGAATTCGGCTGGAAACCTATCCTATTTCACTGAAAAGGTTTTCCGGGACTATTTTGCAAGAAACAACATTGACATTAAAAAATAATATTTAATATTTTTTGATGTATTTTAATGTCATATTATTGGAGAGATTAGTGATTGATGCTCACTTTTTTGCACGAAGAGAAGCAGAAAATTTCTTGAATTGAGACACCGATCTGCTGTCAAAATCGAATATAGCTATGTTGACTTCGAGATCTCACTCGACAGCATCTTCCGGGTCAAATGAATCTACCCTCTCCCGAAGAGATTCTGAAATTTTCTTCAGACTATATAAGGCAGATTGTCGCTATGTCCGATAGTTGATACGAAAGTAGTATCAACGCCGATGATGGTCAGAAATGGAGCAATTGTCTCGACTGGTTTTCTGGAACATCTCGGATGGGTGGTACGATAAAAGTTGATAGGTATCTGGGCCAATTAGAACCAGAACTTACAGTATAAACCTCTCGTTGCTGTTCTGTTACACTGATGAGAGGTGTTCTTTGGTAAGCTCTACTTTACAGTTGCTCCATTTTCGATTAATTATTAATGCTTTACAGAATCTACCCAATCAGGAATAAGGTTAACCTGATTGGCATTGCTATCATTTAATATTGGCAGGGTAAATCTCGAATGCAAGATTGAACAATAGTCAGTAAGTATTTTGCACGATGTCTGACACCGCACATATCTATTCGAAATAACAGTGATAAGGCAAAATAAAGCAAAGAGGTAACCAGCAGATAAATAGATCGGTTTCTGATAAGTTACTTATTAGGGTGGTTCATACCAATGAAACCATAAACAGAAGAAGTGAGAAGAGTCTGTAATAAGAGGCCAGTGTTGTCCTTTACGGATAAAGTTGTCAAAAAATGAAATGTAGCAAAGAATACATCCGCCTTCATCAGAATCAGTTAATTCAGCCGTGAAGTTAAATTTAAAAGCAAAGGTTGAAGTATGTTTCTAAAAAAATAGCTGAGGAAAACTGTTTTCTTCAGGAGACGGATGAGTTGGGTTACATTAGTTTTTCTCACAAAGTCGTCGAATCTCGTTTATGCCTTCATCGCTGTCAATACGTAACAATTCATAAAAATGATGCGAGCCTAAAACGACAACGCCTATCGTCATAAGCCAAATCCCGACATAATAGAAGTTTGGTGCAACTAGCTTACAACACATCAAAGCAAAACTCATGGCGCAAAGCCCCAAACCTAAAATCTGCGCTTTATCCATGAATAAACCAGCATGCCTGGTGCGATGTTCTTCATCACTTGCCGGATATTCAAACCACACTCTATTCCAGGCCAAGGCGAAAAGCACAGTGATAGTTGCGCCCCAGGCCATGTATACTGGAAACAGATACATCGACATGGGTAATGGCAAGATAGCAGGGATGGCGGCGGTGGCGGCAGCGGGTGGATGATCCGCATCAAAAATCTGCATGAGGACCGCAGCAAAAAGAACCGCCAGGCCAAGTTTCAAAGAAACGGCGAAGTCCGTTCCACCGGCAAGGAAATCTCCGGCCAAGACACCAGCCAGACCACCTATTGAAGCGACAAAATGACCGACAATGACAGATTTTGGGCGGGCGACACGTAAATATACACAGGTGGAATTGATAAAGCAGGTGGCAGCCAAAGGTGGAAAAAGCACCGCAATTCCAGTTGTTTTTGATAGAATTCCAATGATTGTTAGCAATAGACCGCCTCCTAAGGACCCCCAAACGAGACGTGACAAGGATATAACACCGGGACGATAGACGTCTCGCTGAAATTCCCTGCGCTTGATGGAGCAAAGTCGAATTTGTACTGAATTCAGTTTCTTCTGCACGCTCTTTCCCCTGTCAAATCCATTTTGTCCAAGACGTCGGCCCAGACGAAATCCGGACCGACGTGACGCCACTCTTTTGGTCTATTTCCAGCCAAGTTTTTTTCTTGCTTCCTTGAAATCCGAGATAATCATATTTGCCATTTTTACCGGGTCAGGGTTTACATTCATGCAAGAGCCCAGAATCGCTCTCGTACCACCATACAAAAAGTCTTTTACTTTTTTTGATCCTTCGACCGGCGCATGGACACAATGATACGAGTCAAAGCCGAGCATGCGAAAAGCAAGCGCTGCACCCACGCCTTTTTCGTTCGACCATTCCGGAGTGACTTCGGCAAACGGCATGTCTTTGATCGGATGACCAACCAGTCCGGCAATTGTCGCAAATGTACCTACTGCATGGGCATTATCGATACACTCGCCGAAATGCCATGCCGGGGGCATATTGGAACCAAGAAATTCCCTGAGACTGGTCCCGCATTTTTCCTGCCCTTTGACTGAACAGTAGCCAAGTTTTGCCATGGGGAAGGCAGCGCAACCGTTGGTGAAAATAAGGATATTGTTTTTCAGCAGGATATCCGCGACATCGACAATGGCCTTTTCGTACACAATTCTGGTATTGGTGCATCCGGCCATATTAATGATTCCGAGAATCCTTCCTTCCTTTAAGGCATCAGCAATAGGCTGGACCGTGCCTCCGTAGTATTCGGTGAGGTACTCGAGGCCGAATCCCACTTCCGCCTCAATTTCATGAGAAGGTATATGCCTTTTCACATCCCGGCGATTGGTAAAACTCTCTATTGCCCGGGTAACAATTTTTTCTGCCAGTTCTGGAAGCTTATTCAGATCGGAGAGATCCCGCTTATACCCAATATGTTCAGCGCCAGGCAGTCTATTTGACTCGTTGGTGGTAACAACGACTGTTTTATAGCAGTCGGCAACATCCATAATTCCCGGAAAAACCTCTTGAATATCGGCGAGCCAAAGATCGAGCGCTCCGGTTGCCACAACCAGTTCGGAGCCATTGGCGTTTGAGAGAGGAATGACACCCCCGAGACGGTACAATGTTGACAGGCCGGAACAGCAGATTCCATAAAACTGAATTCCTTTAGCCCCTGCATCCTCTGCCATTTTAACAAACTTCTCTGTCCTCGCTGCTTTTATGACTTCTGTGGCAAGCATGGGGGCATGGCCGTGAATGGCGATGTTGACGTGATCTTTTGTCAGCGCTCCAAGGTTCGCCTTGGTGGTATTGCGTCCCGGAACACCATAAAGACAGTCGCCGGCGATGGAGCCACCCACAACACTATTCATGGAGAAGGTAAGGCCCAGACGCAGGAACTGATCCATGGCTTTACGCCAGTCACCCTGCGTACCCACCGTGGTTGCATGCAAAGCCTCAAAAACCTCATGATAAGAACTGATGGGCATTATCCCAAGTTCCTCCCAGACTTTTTGCCGCTCAGGTGGGGCAATAGCACTAAGCGTTCGATGCGGACCGGGCACCGTACGGCTCATATCTTCCAGCAGGATATCAGCAATCTCGCCAGCCAGTGTTTCAACTGTTTTACCTTCAGTTTCAAGTCCAAATGCCGCCGCAACTTCCATCACCTTTTCTTTGCCGATAATAGGAAGGTCAACTTCACCGGCTGCAGCTTTTTTCAACGTCAGCATGACCTCACGAGCACGAGCCCCATGGGCGGCGACGCCGCCAGCGGCAGCTCGAACCATATTGCGCGCGACAATAAGATCTGCATTGGCACCACATGTTCCTCGAGGGGATTTTTCAGTAATTTTGCATGGTCCAAGCGAGCAAACTTTGCAGCAAATGCCAGCCAGGCCAAAGGTACAATGCGGCTTCTGTTTGTCAAAACGATCAAAGCAATTTTCAAGACCATTGCTTTCCATATAGGCAAGCATTTCCCTAACTGCAGGATCGGGAGCATGCTCCATAACTTCTTTTTTGCTGGCGAAAGACTTACGATACTCTTTGATCGCGGTCAGGTAATCGGTAAAACCGTTATCATGATGGTGGTGATCGTGATGGTGGTGATCGTGTGAATGACGTGAATCTTCCATGGACGCTGCTCCTTTTTAGTTTGCATTTGAAAAAATTTTTGAATACGGGGCAGTCCCGCACCAAAAGTTTCCCCCTAATTCCAAGACATAACCGGCCAGAGTTAGATTTTCCGCTGACATACATTTCCACAGTTGCCGGCGATAGCCCGATGATTAAGTGGTTACAAAAACGTCAACCATGGTAACGCAAACATTGTGCCAAGTAGTAGACTTTGGGCTATCCAACAGTAATCACACGCTATTTTCAATACTATTCCGTCAAATATTCAACGGCATTTCGTCAACAACGGAATACCGTTGTCAAAACAACGCAATTCCGTGTCGTTTTCCAAGGTATCAGGCAACAATTGGCAGGGTTAAGAGTGAAATAAACGTCGAATAGAGAATGGCAAGCCCAATACTTTCAGGGTTGACCCGATATTGCATGGCCAGGACAAAAGGCATGGCACCGCATGGGCCTGCTGCGGTTAGCATCAATGTGTCGCGCAAGACAGGCTGGAAGCCGTTTAGGTGGGAGACGCAAATCCAGACTACCGCCGGAAAAACAACTATTTTGAGAAAAGTGATACAGAGAGCAGCGTGATCCGGCTTCTTTGCACAGGACGATGCCAAAATAATTCCCAGACAGAAGAGAGAGGCAGGCGCTGCCGCCTTACCGACAAAAGAGGCATAGGTGTGTATTCCTTCATGAAGAGGAATGCCGAGAAGGTTGACCAGAAGACCGAGAGTTATTGCTACCAATACAGGGTTACACAGCAAATGTTTGACGATATTCAAAACAGATGAATGGCGATAATGGGCAATTTCCAGTCCTGTTATCATGCCGCCAAAAATCACCGAGGTATCAATGACAATTATCACAGTGATTAAAGCCACCGCCTTTTCACCATAGATAATTGCCGCAATTGGCAAGATAAAAAAGGCATGGTTGACAAAGCAAGCCGTCATCCCCAGTAAAAGTGATTCGGCCAGACTCCGCTTGAAAAAACACCGCGATAAGAGCGTTCCGAAAATAAAAACCGTCAGCTCGGAGAGAAAATAGAGAAGAGGAATTTTCCAGTCAATAATTGAAAAATCTGCTTCACAAACGAGATTGAAGATAAGGGCCGGCATCGCCGCATAAAAGACAAACCTGTTGATCGCCTCAGCCGCAGATACGTCGAACAACGAAAATCTGGCCAGGACAATTCCCACAAACATGATCGAAAAAATAGGAAAAATAGGATTGAGAAATGTCTCAAGAATGATATGCATAAAATTTCAGTGTTGTATCGATGAGTTTCTTTGCTGAGGCTTGCCAATGCCAAGGAAGGGTAAAATTCAGGTACGATCACCTTGCAGTGACCCGGCCGTCGGACCACTGCAAGGGTTTTGTTCATCAATCTTTTTTCGCTTTGCGAAAAAGTATCAAAGGACAGTTCTTGCAAATATCAGCGCCGGGAAAGCCGTCACCGGGACGGGTTATGGATGCGCTGCCCAGTTCTTCTTTGCGCTGGAGCAGTCTCTCGACGACATGCTCCAGGTGATCTCCAGGAAGAATGAAATTAATCTCACCTCTTTCGGTTTTACCAGCATTGTAGGAACCGGAACAGGCCGGTAACATGTTCGCCAGATTTTCATTGTGAACGTAGACATTGCCGCCGCAGGCAGAAGAGTTGATAGTAATGTTCGATTTCATCGGATGTACACCAGACACGGCCATCCAATCTACAGCGAGATGATACGCCTGCATGTTATCGCAATAGAAATGTACTGTATCGGCAAGAAATTTGGCATCACCCAGCGGTGCGACAGCAACCCCGATAAGCCCTTGCCCCAGGCGCGGTTTCGAAAGAATAGCTTTTTCCGCCCATTCATCGCCTGTCACATATTTACGATGGCTTTTAATTTCGTTTTCGTCGATATCTTTCCAGCCGAAGCAATATGCCGCATTGCTGCAGCCGAGACTCGCTTGTTCAGCATAGACGATCTGGCCTTTCATACGGGCGGCAATCTCCCATTGGCAAAACGTCATCGGTTTTACCGGTTCATAATATTCATGGTGTTTCTTGAAGTGTTCAACCTCTGCCGGGTTAAAAAAGAATTTTACTGCTATGGGGAAATGGTAGAGCCTGATTTCCTCCATTAAGGTGTGTTGCATTTCTTTGTAACTGAGAGCCATCGTTCTTTCCTTTTGTTAAGTTTTGGAATCCAGCCGAAAAGGTTCGGCTGGATAGATTTACTACGTTATTCGCATGGCTCATTGTGCAAAAAACGTTCCTCTTGTTTTCTTCCTGTTTGACTTGTTTGTATGGATTGGGCTCTTTAATCTAGAACGGAAAACAAGATACTAAGCTGTAAGGTGTTACATATTATGACTTTTTTAGTCAGTCGACGGGACGCCGCAGGTTCATTTTTTTCATTCTGGTTGCAAGCGTTGTGGGCCTGATACCGAGAAGCGCTGCTGCCCCATCACTGCCATAAACCTTCCAGTTACATTGTTTGAGCGCGGCACTGATATTTTGCCGTTGCAGGTCAAGCATCTCTTTCTCGGACAGAACTGCTACTGTTCTCTCAACATCTTCAGGTATGGCCGTCTGATATAGTTCTTCGATACCAAGGTTTACCTTTGTCTCTGATGTTTCCGGGAGCCGTAACCTTAGAGGGCCGGAATGGGCGTAAATGGCGGCCTGCTCGACAATATTTCGCAATTCTCGAACATTTCCGGGCCAGTCATAGCTTTGCAGTTGTGATAGTTGTTGTCCGGTAAATCGCTGTTCTGAACGATTCATATCTTTTAAGGCCATTTTCAGAAAGTGGTTGGCCAGGGGAATGATATCTTCCTTGCGCTCTCTCAGCGGTGGAACTCTGATGGGAAAAACGTTTAAGCGAAAATAGAGGTCTTCGCGAAATCGTTTTGCCTTCACTTCTTCCTGCAAATCTTTGTTGGTTGCCGCGATGATCCGGGCATCGGTCTTCTTCGTATGATTTTCTCCAACCCGCTCGTACTCCCTCTCCTGTAGCACACGAAGCAGTTTGCTTTGATGTTCCAGAGGAATTTCGCCAAGTTCATCAAGAAAAAGAGTTCCACCGTCCGCCGCACCAAATCTGCCGATCCGGTCGCTGAGCGCCCCGGTAAATGATCCTTTGACATGACCAAAGAATTCACTTTCGAAGAGGTCTTTTGGGATTGAGGCACAATTGACCTTGATCAGAGGTTTATCCCTGCGCAAACTGCGATGATGAATTTCCCGAGCCACAAGTTCCTTGCCTGTTCCCGATTCTCCCAGGATCAACACACTCGCATTAGTGGGCGCAACCACGTCAATTTGGTTAAGAACCTGATGTAATAAACTACTTTGACCGACAAAACCGCCCATGGAGGCAACATCGAAAAGTTCTTCCCTGAGATAGGTATTCTCCAATTCCAGTTTATTTTTAAGCTGCTCAATCTCCTCAAAAGCCAGGGCATTTGCCAAGGCCGCTGCGGCATGATCAGCAATTACCCTGAGCACATTGAGGGAATCATGGGTCAGGCAGAGCTTTGTGAAGACCGCCAGAACCCCGAGGATCTTTCCCTGAAAAACCAATGGCTGGCCAACAAACCCTTGGATCTGTTCGCGATTTGCCCAGTCAACATCGGCAATCCATTTTGATTCTTTGCTAATCCGCTCTACAATAACCGGTTTACCGGTAGCGGCAATATGCCCGACTTTTCTGGCTCCCAAAGGAAATCTGCTATGCTGGCCGTGAAGATTGTTCCACTGGATATTTGTATCGCTGTTTGAACGTCCGGCACTGGCCACCAGATGCAGGCAATTCTTGCGATCCCGGCACTCCGATTTAACATGACACGCATCACAGATATCGCCTGGACGTAAAACCCAGATCCTGGCAAGAGCAACGTTGGAGAACTTCGCAAGCCGGGCTACGACAACGTCAAACAGATTACTTGTCGTTCGCTGCTTGGCCATATCCAAGAGAAGCTGGTGCACTGCCTCATTGCTGAAAATAAAAGTAGTTTTATCGATCATATCAAGTATTTGCAGGTGTTGGACAAATAGAGTTCATTAAGTAGAGAGGCCATCGATTTCATATTATCTTCACTGCAAGATAAACGGTATTCCGTTGTAACACAACTCAGCATTCCGTTGAAAACGATATTACGTTGCTTCTTTTCATTCCTCATTGCCCAAATGACGTTGTAGTTTTCCACCACACTTTTCCCTGCGCTTTCAACGTATAGGGTGGATTCAGACATACACAACAGTGAGGCATGTTCCTTGCTAATAAAGGAGCAAGAGGATTTTTTCAACAAAACCAACACCGCTTGAGCGGTTTCATTTTAATTTTTTTTGGAGGTTCACATCATGAGCAAAAACATTAGTCAGGTTATTACCGATGAAGTCACCGGAATACAATTCATACCGATAGTAGGTGGTGATTTCATTATGGGAAGTCCCAAAACAGAAAAAGGCCGACAGCCAGAGGAAGGCCCCCAACACAACGTTCATATTGCTGCTTTCCACATGGCCTGTTTTGAAGTGACGCAGGAACAGTACATGAAAATAATGGGGGAAAATCCGAGTGATATTATTGGCGAAAACTGCCCTGTAGATGGCGTAAGCTGGGACGATGCTCAGGAATTCATAAAGAAACTGAACGTAATTAACAATACGCAGTACAGGTTGCCAAGTGAGGCTGAATGGGAATATGCCTGCCGTGCCAACACCAGTACCCGCTTTTTTTTCGGGGATGACATCAATGTAGAACAAGTGAACTATGGCGGGAAAGTTTCATGCCGAAATTCTCCCGTAGGCATCCATCCTCCGAACGGATTTGGTCTTTACGATATGCATGGCAATGTCTTTGAGTGGTGCAAAGACACCTGGCACGGCACTTATGAAGGATCGCCAGTGGACGGTATCGCGTGGATAGATGAAAGCACCGTCGAAAAGGTCTATCGAGGCGGAGCATGGAATGCAAGTGCGCATTTCTGCAGATCAGCATTTCGTTACCATAGGCCAAAAACTTCTTCGTACTACAATATTGGTTTCCGCCTTGCATTTTGATGCAGACGACGAATCAGCTAGAAGTTCTGAGGTCGTTTGGATTTCCATCTGGTTTTATCGTTTTCTTAGGCGACCTTTTTAGCAGTTTTTCCACTTAGTCGCTTGTTCAATTTTGGGTACCATTTTACTCTCTAATGGTCATTGATTTGTGACTCGTTAACTTCGATGACGTTGCCAAGTTCATTTATATAGCGTTTTTTTCTTGGTAGCCTTTACCTCTGGTTGGTAGTTTCTTTAACGAGTACTAATGAACCATGTTGAGGTTACCACTTCATTTTAGATGTGCGAAAAACACTATACGTTATCTCATGAAGATTAAACCCGAAAATAAAGATGATCACGATGTGATCTCTGAAATAACTCTCGCTGCGTTTAAGGATTATCCATTCGGCCAACAGATTGAACATCTGATCATCGACGAGCTAAGAGAGGCCAATGCCCTAACGGTTTCTTTGGTAGCTTTAATCAACGATCAGGTGATAGGGCATATTGCCATCTCACCTGTGAGTATATCCGATGGTACCCGTGATTGGTATGGCTTAGGTCCGGTTTCAGTATTGCCTGAATTTCAGGGACAGGGTATTGGCAGTAAGCTTATCAAAACAGCCTTATCCCATATAAAAAATAGAATTGGAGGTTGTGGCTGTGTCCTCGTGGGGCCACCTAATTTTTTCTTCATGTTCAGCTTTGCTAATTATCCACAGCTGCTCCACGAGGATATTTCTCAAGAGCTGTTCCTTTCGCTGCCATTCACGAAAAATGTGCCAAGCGGGATTGTTAAATTTCACCCTGCTTTTATGCAGTTGCCAGAAGTTGAAAAGGATATCGTTGCCGATTTTATCATCAACTACGTCATTGCTGGAGTGAGGGCAAACCTCAAAAAGCCAACGATTCAAAGGTTGATCGAAAAAGGAATTTTGATGGAAACATCGGGCAACAAAGTGATGCTGAGGCCTGCAATTCTTGCTAAATATGATCCGTATTTGGCTAAAGTTACTCAATTTAGATTATCTGAACTAAGCCGTGTCCACAAAAACCCATTCATGATGGCGATTAAACGCTAAGGGGAGATGCGCCATGATGCCAATTGGATTAACTGAATTCTATTCTGAAACCGGTGAATAGTGGGGTCACATTGTTAAAGACGATCTCAAAACAACAATGAACATAGGAATCAGCGGCCTGGCACTGATGTGGTAAACAAACAGGAAGAATCTGGTCAATATAGCATTTATCATACCGCCGAAGGCTAAAGCTTATGATCCTGAGTTCATAGAATTATTTCAGGGAATGTTCAAGGGATAACATGTTACCTTTGATAGGGGATATGCCAAGCTTAGCTGCAAAACGAAGCATTAACGATATAGACGACTAATTGGAAAAAAGAACAACTGCATCAGTTACGGTCGTCCTGATCATCCCTGTGGTGCTGCTAAATCCGACAGTCTCCTAGCTGTGCCAGTTGATACTGCCATATCAAATGTTTTGCAATCCTTACTCCCCAACTTATTATATTTACTGGTCATATGAAATCTTGCTGCCTCCAAAACCTAACATAAAAACGCAATTTTAGAATAAAGATTATCCATGAAGAGGTTGCAGCAACAAGTTGTAAACTCACCTGAGCCTTAAATTTACCTGTTCTTTGGGTATCTATACTTTGCAGTTGCTCTATTTGTGATCAATTCTCAGTGCTCAACCGGAACTACCCTTTCAGGAATAAGGTCAAGTACAGGTCAATCTATCGTTGCTAAGCTTGCCAATATAAATGTTTACAGGGAAGTAGCCATCTTGTCCCCCATGACAACGAGTCCTTCTCTTCATTATTCGATACCGAGAGTGACCATTCCATAGAAGGTTTCCTTGGCTGCTATGCGTTTCCCGCTCGTCATCTATGTTTTACTTGGAAAAATCGATCAATATATCACAGTAGGTTTCCAAAGCTTTCCTCATTGTTTCCTGATCCTTGTCTGTGGGGGCTCCCTGCCATTCATGATGACCTATAATATCCCAGCCGGATTTTTCAGTTTTTATCTCAAAATCCCTTTGGGCACCACCACTCCAGCCGAAAGAACCAAAACGAAATACCTTTTTGTTGGTAACTTTTTTAACCATTAATTCATCAATGGTATGGGCCATTGGAGGAAACATTTTATATTCATAGGTTGGCATACCGAAAATCAAACCGGACGATTTCCAGGCGCTGGCGAGGATATAGCCAATATCGTCTCCGGGGACTTGGAAGACATGCAAAGGTATACCTCTTTTTCGAAGTACCTCAATGACCAGGTGCAGGACCTGTTTCGTGTTGCCATACATGCTGCTCCAGACAACAGTCACTTCTCTTTCCGCAGGACCTTTGCTGTATTTGGCATAGCGATCGTATTGATCTATGATGACGGCAGGATTATCCCGCCAAATTATACCATGGGCAGGACAGATCATCTTTATCTCCAGTCCTTTTAACTTTTCTAACCCTTTTAAGACAAAAGTTGAGAAGGTGGCCACGATGTTAGCGTAATAACGAAGAGCTTCGGTCTCATAGAATTGATGTTTTTCCTGTGAAATCTGATCGTCGAAAATTGCATCTTCATCAATACTGCCGTAGGACCCGAATGCATCACAGGAGAAGAGAATCCCCCTCTTCCGTTCATAGGTCATCATGGTTTCAGGCCAGTGGATATTCGGGGTATCGAAAAATTGAAGTTCATAATCCCCAGTTTCAATTACCATCCCATCAGTGATAGCAATTGCCCGCTCAGCCGGCACTCCGGCAAAGGCCTGCAACAAAGGAATGGCTTTTTTCGTACAATAAACAACGGCTTTTTGGTTCTCTTTACAAAATTCCCGGAGCCAACCCGAATGATCTGGTTCCATATGATTGAGGACAATGATATCGATATCTTTTATACCCAAGGTCAGCCCTTCCATCTGCTGGGTTATTTCCGTAGGAAAATCAAAAATATTCTGAGTCAGGTCAATGAGGATATTTTTCTCCCCTTTTATCAGATAGCCGTTAATTGAAATACCATCCGGGATGGGCCAAATTCCTTCAAACAGATAGCTTTTATCTTCAATGTTTACCGAAAATCGGTAAATGTCATCAATAACCTTTTTAATCTTCATCGCTTTGTTGCTCCTTGTAGTTACTTGGACGAAATATCTCGTTTCAGGATGGAAACGCTTTTACACGCATATCGCCACTTTCGAGAAAACGCTGATGCATGAAAAATACCTTTTCCAGGATATGCGGCTCATGTCCACCACGCTCCCGGACCGCACGCTGGTAATAGTCCCACAACTGATCCCGAAAATCTGGGTGGGCACATTTTTTAATGATTTGTTCCGCCACTTGGCGTGGGGTCAACGGACGGGTATCTACTAGACCGTATTCAGTTACCACAACATCCACCGAGTGCTCGGAGTGGTCAACGTGTGAGACCATGGGAACAATGGCTGAAATTAATCCACCCTTGGCCGTAGACGGGG
Organism: Desulforhopalus sp. IMCC35007; assembly: GCF_005116575.1. Lineage (GTDB taxonomy): Bacteria > Desulfobacterota > Desulfobulbia > Desulfobulbales > Desulfocapsaceae > Desulforhopalus_A. Next base: position 310,576 of record NZ_SWCN01000001.1, read on the forward strand.
TCACAATCATAGACACTGCTCCGTTTCTTAAAAAATCACCTGACCCACCTATGCCGTTCATTAATTGGGTGCCCATGACGTGCGTGGAGTTGACCTGGCCGTAAATATCAACTTCGATGGCCGTGTTGATGGCAATGACTCCGAGGCGGCGAATCACTTCCGGTGCATTGGAAATCTCCACTGGTCGTAACACGACTTTATCCCGATAGCGGTCTATATCATTGAGGAATCGTTCTCGTGCCTTTTCAGATAGTGTCAGGGCCGAGCCGGAAGCAGCCCGAACTTTACCGAGGTCGATAAGGTCCAAAACACTGTCTTGCAGGACCTCCGAGTAAATATCGATGGAGTGGAAGTTGTTGTCCTTGAGGAATCCGGACAAAACAGCGTTGGCGACATCACCGACCCCTGCCTGCCAGGGAAGGGACGACGGCATACGGTCTTTTTTTATTTCATGGTGCACAAAGTCGAGAATGTATTCGGCGATTCGGCTGGCGGCGGCATTCGGCGGCGTGAAAATTGGACAATGATCTTGCTCGGTACTGAACAGGATAGCGACCACCCGATCCGGATCCATTGCGATAAAAGGTTTTCCGATCCGATCAACTGTGCGGTAAATGGGAATCGGCATACGATAAGGGGGATCCTCCGGGATGAAAATGTCATGAATCCCTTCGAGTTTTGGCGAATTTGCCGAAATCTCAATAATAATCTTGTTGGCCTTCTGCACATACGTAGGCGTGTTGCCAACAGACATAGTGGGAATTAAATGGCCCTGTTCGGTAATAGCCGCCGCCTCCACCACAGCAACGTCACACTGTCCCCATTGTCCCGCCCTCACTTTAGCTGACAATTGAGAAAGATGATCATCCTTAAAGGCTATTTTGCCCAGATTGATTTTCTCTCGCATGAACTTATCGCTCATGTAAGGTCTACGCCAGGCAACAAGATCGGCACGGGCTAATTTCCCATCAACCATGTCACCAGTAGATGCCCCAGCGAACAAATTAATTTTAAAATCTTCGCCGTTCTCCGACCGCCTCACCAGCTCTCTGGGAATTAATTTAGGATATCCAGCGGTAAAGCCGGAAATAAACAGGTTCGTACCATCTTGAATGTGTTCGGCTGCAGTGGCCGGATCGTTAATTTTATCCTGCAACGGTTTATACCGCACTCGATCAGCTAACATGCCATGATCTCCTTCTCGTTTCCTTTGCTGCACAAAACCATACTCAGCATGTAATAGGACGAATCAAACCAAACCACGAGTCGTGGTCACGCCCAATGAATCGTATATCTGACGAGTCGCATTTGATCTGTTGAGGGTATACAGATGCACCCCTCTGGTATTATGATCTATGAGGTCACGTACCTGCTCGGTGGCCCAGTGGGTTCCTACTTTGGCCTGATACTCTTCATTTTCTGCACGATACATGGATTTGATGAGACGCGCCGGAAAACGAGTACCTGCGGAAACTTCGGCCATCCGCTGCATGAGCTTCACTGAGGTAATTGGAGCAATGCCCGCCACGATAGGTACCCGAATACCGGCCAGTTCGCAGCGTTCACAGAAATCATAAAATTCGTTGTTATCAAAAAAGAGTTGGGTGCAGATATAGTCAGCGCCGGCATCAACCTTCGCCTTCAGGTAATCTATCTCTTGCAGTCGATTAGGCGTTTCAGGATGTCCTTCCGGGAATCCCGCCACGCCGATCCCCATTTGCGGATAATGCTTACGGATAAATTCCACCATCTCGAACGCATATTTGAAACCACCGTCAACAGGCTCGAAAGGACCCTGTCCTTTAGGAGGATCGCCGCGCAAGGCGAGAATATTCTCAACTCCACTGGCTACATAGGTATCTAGAATTGACTGAATTTCATCCCGAGTCGAGCCAACGCAGGTTAAATGAGAAACTACAGTCAAATCGGTCTCCTTTTGAATACGCAATATTAGCTCATGGGTCAAATCACGGGTTGAACCACCGGCACCATAGGTAACACTCACATACCCCAACTCCAGAGGCGAAAGATCGCTGATTGTGGCGAAGAGCTGGTCAGCTGACTCTTTACTTTTGGGTGGAAAGAGCTCATAGCTAAAGGCAATTGGATTTTGCTCAAATATTTTTGAAATATGCACTGCGGTTCTCCTTGTAGAAAAAGTTTCCTGCGGGGGGCGAAACTCTCGTCTCAAATCGCCTGCCGCAAAATTGTTTACATTATATTGTTATAGATCCGTCATTTTTTTTATTACATTTTGTACATCTTTGAAGTCGCCATTCATGTCAGCCATGTATTTAGGCCGATACGCACATCCAGCTGCCAGGTTGTCAGTTTCTTTATTGGGCAGGATGAGGATGAGATTATTTTCTATCAGTTGTGAGCCATACTCTGACAAATTGGCAAGTTCCAGTTGGTCTTCTACCAGCAACACAATAATGTCACAAAAAGACATTGGTCTTGCTGTTGAGAATAAAGCATCTTTTAAAGTGTGACATGTGGCTGTCATTTCCCTGGCGTAGACTTCTGCAACGGTAGCTTGAAGTTTTGGACCATGCTTACTGTTTTTTTTGAAATAAAGAATCATTGCTTTTGCCGTTATAAAATACGTCCATATAAACGAATGCGTACCACTCTGGTAGTGTACCTTTCGCTATAAACATCCAATAATTGTGCCCAAAAGTTGTTTTTTGCCTAAGTTGCTGTAATTATATAAACTATTTTTTCATTAAAGGCTTGCAAAGGTGGAGAGCAAAGGAATGTTCACTGTTACCGAACAAAGCCGTTCACTGTAAGTGGACACTGTCCGTTTATAGTGAACGTATGGTGAATGTTTCTTTGAGGGAATCGGGGGAATTTAATTGTTTTTTCTGGATATATTGTGTTTTTTCAATAGGTTGTAAAGACGTGTTCTGCCTATGTCAGCGATGGAACATGCTTCCTTTATCTTTCCGTGGGTTATCGCCATTAACTGAAGAAGATAAGACTTTTCAACTTCATCTAGAGCCGCATCACGATAATGACGCAATGTCGGCAGGGTGGTTGTGGAGGACGGCTGAACCTTCTCTTGAATCTCAGATATCTGAGGTTCGACTGTATCTATGGATTTACGAATGGCTTGAATACGGATGTTTTCCGCAAGATGTTTTGCAAACAGTATTGATTCACTTCCTGCGGCATGGAATGAATCCTCAATAGCATGCATGAATTCTCTAATATTTCCTGGCCAGTTATATGCCTTGAGTGTGTCCAGATAGTCGGGTGAAAAACCTTTTGATTCTTTGTTGTACTTTTCCGCCAGTTTTCTCATGTAGTGCATCATCAATATTTCAATATCTTCAATTCTCTCCCTGAGAGGTGGTAACATAATGACTTGGGAATGCAGCCTGAAGTAGAGATCCTCACGGAACTGACCATCTTTTACCATCTTTTTGAGATCTTTGTGGGTTGCGGCGATTAAACGGAAATCACTGAACACCTCGTTGATCGATCCAACGGGCATGAATTTTTTTTCTTGGAGAACGCGTAAAAGAGTTTTCTGCAGATTCGGGTCAAGATCACCAATCTCGTCAAGGAACAAACTTCCGCCGTCGGCGAGTTTGATCAGACCTGTTGTTCTTCTGTCAGCACCGGTAAAAGCTCCTTTTTCGTGACCAAACAAGGTGTCGGCGATAAGATTATCCGGCAAGGTGGAGCAATCAACTGTCACCAACCTGTTTCCTGACCGGCAACTGTTGGCATGCAAAGCCCTGGCAAACACCTCTTTCCCTGTGCCTGTTTCTCCAGTGAAAAGGACATTGCTTTCATTTTCCGCAGCACGCGCGAGTTGCTCGAGGCATTGACTTAACTGAGGACTGTTGCCGATTAATTCATGGCGTTTAAGTATCGAGAGAGACTTGGGGGCTTTTCGGTAGTTCTCTCGGTACTCCAGAACTCTTTTTATAGGGAGAAGTATTTCCTTGGGAGAGAGAGGCTTCTGTATGTAATCCCAGGCACCATTTTTTACAGCTAATTCAGCACCACTTTTAGTTCCTACCCCAGTGATAATTATTACCTCGGGAGGATCACTCATCTCCTTAATTTGTTTTAAGGTATCAAGGCCATTGCCATCAGGCATATTCACATCGAGAAAAACAACATCAAAATGACCTGTGCGAACTTTGTTCAGGCCATCAACGAGTTCATGGCAATATTCGGCATGGTGATGAATTCTCTCTATCATCTGCTGCAACATGGTACAGGTTGTCAGATGATCATCGATGATAAGGACATTTCCCATTAGGTCTTCTTTCTCAATTCTGAACTTGCTCCAATACGTCAGCAAGTTCTTCGAATTTGTATGGTTTGTTAACTATTTGCGTAATTCCTGCTGTCTTTATTTTTTCTCGGCTCAGGGTGTGGAGAAAACCTGTACAAAGAATTATAGGAATATCCGGGCGAAGTGCCCGCACCCGAGCAGCGAGCTCCAGTCCATTCATTTCAGGCATGGTCAGATCTGTAATGACAATATCATAGAGAGATGGTGATTGTTCAAAAGCTGCCACAGCTTCAATGCTGGATTGTTGCGCCGTAATTGTAAAGCCAAGCCTCTCAAGAAATTTTGTTCCACAATCTAATTGTTGAAGCTCGTCGTCAACGAGGAGAATATGGCCATGGCCACCCATAGTAGATACTTTTACTCTATCATCCTGTTCCAGAGGCTGCTCCGTGCTTTGCGGGAGCAGTATCCGAAAACATGTTCCATGACCTAATCGACTTTCAACGTCAATATGGCCATTATGGCTTTTTACGATGCCATGGACAAGAGACAATCCAAAGCCGGTTCCTTCTCCTGGTTGTTTGGTTGTAAAATATGGTTCAAAAATATTGTCCATAACTTCCGGTGAGATACCGGGGCCTGTGTCAATAATCTCAAGCGCCAGCATTCTTTTTGCTTTCGCCCCATTGTTTGATGAAAGCTGTAGCTCATCGGACTCCACCTCTGTTATTTGTAGCGTGAGCGTTCCACCGACCTTTGCCATGGCTTGGATGGCATTGGTGCAAAGGTTGGTAATGACTTGATGAATCTTTGTTGAATCCGCAAGAACGCTATCAGCAGGAGTGTCAAACTTTGTTTCTAAAGTAATATTGTGCGGCAAGGTAATCCGGATGAGCTGAAGAGCCTCGCGGGCTATTTTTGTTATGGATGTGGGATGCAAATCAAGATCATCCTGCCTGCTGAACGTGAGAATTTGTTTTACTAAGTCACGCGCACGGTAGGAGGCTTGTAGGATCTCCCTGATGTTATAACGAATATCGTCCATATCGTTAATTTCAAATATTTCAATAAGTTCAGCATAACCAATTATCCCACTGAGTATATTATTGAAATCATGCGCAACCCCTCCGGCAAGAGACCCTATTGCTTCCATTTTTTGGGACTTGCGTAGCTGCTCTTCGAGTCTTTGTTGTTGATTAAGGGTTTCGACCTTTTTGGTAATATCTCGAATAACCTCAAGGTGCCCAATCAAGTCGCCATTTTTATCATGCATATCATTGCCATGCGTTTCACCAACGAGCAAGGCACCATCTTTGCACCTATAATGCAGGACTGCCTCGGTCCAAACCGGATTGACATGAAAATGATCCGTTTCGTCTGCGTACAATATTGAGATATGTTTGCCGGTAAGCTCTTCTGCAGTATAACCAAATCTTTTGATTAGAGCTGGGTTAACCTGCGTGATGATACCAGAAGAGTCGGTTATTACAACACTGTCTGGAATAGAATTGAGAATAGATTGATAGAAAACATTCTGAAGATCAAGAGATGCTATTTTTTCTTTCAGTTCCGGGAAGTAGCTTTTTCGAATAGACTTGCCACCGAGCCCAACTATTTTATTAACATTATTTTCCCAGGAAATTTTCCCCTCAGAGCGCCTTTTCATAAATATCCTCAATATCTCGAAGGGTTGGGCGTTTCGGATTGGTCAACATGCAGGGGTCGGCGAGGGCTTTCTTGGCGAGAACAGGGATGTCAGCGTGGGATACCCCTTGTTTTGCAAGAGTACCGCTTACTCCGACACTCTCCCTGAACATTCTCAAGGCCTTGGCAGTGGCAGCACATTTCTCCTGAGCCGTACCTTTTTGCACTGCGGCACCAAAGACCTGCCCTATCCGATCATACCTTTTCGGGGCTGAATCATAGTTGTAGGCAATGACATGCTCCAATAAAAGCCCGTTACATTCTCCATGGGAAAACTCGTAGAATCCTCCAAGGCTGTGCGCCATGGCGTGGACAGCTCCAAGGCTGGCATTGGAAAAAGCAAGACCTGCCTGTAGAGAGGCCAACATGATCTTTTCACGAATGAAATGATTTGATAAGTCATCCAGAATCAGTGGCAAGTACTTTTGTATAAGTCGAATGGCCTCAAAAGCATGAAGATCCGTCAGTGCAGAGCTGGCAATAGAGACATAGGCCTCGATGGCATGAACAAGAGCATCGAGTCCTGTACTGACGGTCAGATGGTGGCCCATAGTTATTGTTGTGAGCGGATCAATAAGGGCTACATCGGGGACCATGCTTTTGCTGATCACTGCAATTTTAATACGCTCTGCCGGATTGTTGATAATTGCAAACTGGGAAACGTCGGCAGCACTTCCAGCCGTTGTAGGAATACATATTAAAGGCGGGCCCGGGACGTCAACATTATCGACACCTTCAAACTCAAGAATATGCCGTCTGTTAGTGGAAACGATTCCAATCGCTTTGGCACAATCCATAGGACTGCCGCCGCCAAGAGCGACAATCACATCGCAGCCCGAGTCTTTATATTGTCGGGCACCTTCCATTACCTCGGTATCACGAGGGTTTTCATGGAGACTGGAAAATACTGAAAAAACAATTCCGACGTCAATGAACATGGAAGTGACTCTGTTAAGCCAACCTGCATCGATAATACCTTGATCAGTTACAATAAAAACCCGACTGGCATTGAAATTCAAAACATATTGGGGTAACAGCTCTATGGCTCCTTCTCCAAAAATTATTTCCGGAGAAACAAATTTTCGTATTGGTAAAATCATACTCAATCCCCTCCGTCTAACTCTAGCTGAGCAAGACCATACTTTTAAGAATTTTCAAATTCTTAAATTATTACCAATTTACTCGATTAGAATATTTATTTCATGAACAACACCTGCTTATCCGGTGATGAACGTCTTATGGCAAACCGATCTTACATTGTAATGATGAAACCTACATATTTGCTAAGACTCAACATCAAACTATGGGCGTTTTCGATATTTATAGAGGGGGTAATAAAAAAAGAAAGACACAAATCCAGAGAGGATTGTCCCCTCATAGAGCCAAAAGGTTGGCGTGACACCAGAAGAACTATTGCCAATATTAGAGAACAGTTTAGATGGGTGTTAAAATCACCGGTTGAATTGATAATACACTCGTTAATACTGCCCTTTCGAAGATTTAAATATTATCCCAGCCCGCCAACTTGAGGTTTCTACTGTGAATCAGAGCGACAAGACCTCATAAAACCTAACAACAAAAAAGTAATCTGAGGTTATACCTTATCCATGAATCTCTTTACCTCAGGCGTGAGTGGGAATACCTGAGTTTATTCCTGTAATGTCACCGGGATCATGTTAAAAAAATTGTCACAAATGGAGCATTTTGAAATCTAAAATAATCCAGAAAATATTTGCAGGTCACTTCGACATAAGAGTCAGGCAACGTGGTTGATAGTAACTGAGTGCTAGTACCTTCATCAATTACCGTAATAAACTGGAGAATAGTATCAACGCCGACGATGGTCAGAAATGGAGCATTTGTTTCGGTGGATTATCTGAAAGCATCTCGGATGGGTGGCACGATAAGAGTTGATAGGAATTTGGGATCACGAGAACCAGAACTTACAGGAAGAAAATCAAGTGCAGGACGAGGGAGAATATCGATACCTTCTCTTTGGTAAGCTACAGTCTGCTGTTACTCCATTTTTGTACAACTCCATTGAAATAGGTAGGTCTATACTCACAGGAATAGTGTAAATTTGCAGATTTACTTGAATGGTTCAGGTTGCCAGAAGACACATCATTACGCTAGGATTGAATCATCTCATCTATACCAAAGAATCCTGTTTAAATGAGTATTTCAAGTTTTTCCTGTCTCATAGTACATAAAAATGGTTCTGTGGATTGAACAACATGTTTTGGTATCCATTATTTTCGACCTACTTCAGTTGCGATTGAGGGACTTTTATGAAACGTTTTTACATAGTAATCTGCCTGTTGCTGGTGAATATCCTCATATATTCATTGTCACCAGCCGACTCTGCACAATCACGAACAATCCGTATCGCAGCCTTCAATTTTTATCCGACACTTTTTCAGGCCAAAGATGGTTCAGTGCAAGGCTTTTATGTAGACTTCCTTAAAGAGATCGCAAAACGCGAAGACTGGAATATAGAATATGTCTACGGAAATTGGTCAGATGGCCTTGCTCGTATAAAATCAGGAGAAGTTGATCTACTCACCAATGTTGCATTTACCAATGAACGTGGTCAGTTCCTAGATTACAGCAAAGTCCCGCTGCTCACCGTTTGGGCGGAACTTTATGTCAAAGGTGGTTCATCTATAGACAGCATTAAAGGAGTGAAAGGTAAGAAAGTTGCTCTCATGAAGGGTGATTTTAATGCTGCCAACTTCAAAAATCTTGTGGAAAAGTTGGAGATACCTTGCACCTATGTTGAACTCGGTGATTTTGAAGAAGTGTTCAAAGCAATTTCCTCCAATGAGGTAGATGCAGGTGTTGTTAACAATACTTTTGGAGCTGCCAAACAGCGTGAGTACGGAGTTCAATCTTCGGGGGTAGTATTCAACCCCTTTGACATATACTTTACCGCAGCAAAAGGCAAGAACACCCAAGTTCTGGTAACCCTTGACAAGTATCTTGCCGAATGGCGTAAGGTGGAAGACTCTCCTTATCATCAGGCCCGCGAAAGATGGTCCCACAAAAGCGTATCAATCATGAAAGTTACACCGGCATCGATACGCCAAATAATCATATTTTTCATCCTTACATCTTGCATCGCCATAGCTTTTGTCTTTGTTCTACGCATTCAGGTCAGAAGGAAAACTGCAGCACTCAAACAACAGATCGAAATACGTGCCGAGGCTGAGGAAAGGTTCCTGCTTGCAATGAAGGCTTCTAGAGATGGTTTGTTCGACTGGAACCTTGAAACCAACGAGATTTATTACTCCCCGGCATGGAAAAAAATGCTCGGATATGAGGATCATGAACTTCCCAATGATTTTTCCGTTTGGGAAAATACTACTGATCCTGAGGATGTGAAAAAATCGTGGGAACTACAGCAGAAGCTGATTTCGAAGAAAATCGATCGATTTGTAGTCGAATTTAAAATGAAACATAAAGATGGCCATAGGGTTGATATTCTCTCGCGGGCAGAGGCTTTTTTCAACGATAGCGGCCAAGCAATAAGAATTGTTGGTACTCATACAAATATCAGTGATCGCAAACGGGCCGAGGAGGAACTACGTGAAAGCGAGGAACGAAATCGACAAATCCTTCATTCTTCTATTGATGGTTTCTGGCGAGTAGACAGCCAAGCTCGTCTGATTGAAGTCAACGATGCTTATTGCCGCATGAGCGGCTATAGCCGTGAAGAGTTATTGACTATGGCTGTCCAAGATGTAGAGGCTTTGGAAACAGCCGAAGCCGTCGCTGCAAGGATCAAACGCATCATCACAAACGGCTCTGATCGCTTCACAACCAGTCACCGTCGAAAGGATGGACGTATATTTGAAGTTGAAGCAAGTATACAATACAGGTCTGGTAAAGATGGAGGAGAATTTGTAGTCTTTCTACGTGATGTCACCGAAAAAAAACTCCTGGAGTCGCAACTTCTTCAGGCCCAGAAACTCGAGGCCATTGGCACTCTCGCCGGGGGGATTGCCCATGACTTTAACAATATTCTTGGAGCAATAATCGGCTATTCGGAAATGGTTCGGGATGATCTGGCTCCTGAATCGCCATGTATCCACGGCATCAATCAGGTTTTAAAAGCCAGCCATCGGGCCAAGGACCTGGTCAAACAGATACTTGCATTCAGCCGTCATGTTGAAGACCAGAAAAGGCCTATGCATCCGGCAGTGATCGTCAAGGAAGCCATTTCCCTGCTGCGTTCTTCCTTACCGATGACCATTACCATCGAGCAGGATATCGATCCAGATGCAGGAAGCGTTCTGGCCGATCCGACCCAGTTTCACCAGATTGTCATGAACCTGTGTACTAATGCCTTCCAAGCTATGGAGGTTAAGGGAGGCACGCTCACTATTTCCTTGCAGAAAATAATTCTTTCTCAGGAAGATCTTGCCATGGAACCGGATCTACAACCAGGGAGCTTTGTGCAACTGTTAATCAAAGATACCGGCGAAGGGATTCCTCTTGAGACCAGGGAAAGGATCTTCGACCCCTTCTTTACAACAAAAGAGGTGGGCAAAGGGACCGGCCTTGGTCTTTCCATGGTCTATAGCATTGTCAAGAGTTCAGGAGGATCGATCATCTGCGATAGCCGGCTCGGGGAAGGCTCCGAGTTTCGGATCATCCTGCCGGCGCTGGAGGATCAAGTAGTTGAGGAAAGCGGATCAACGGAACTCCCCCCCCACGGTAAGGAACATATTCTGTTCATCGACGATGAAGAGATGTTGGCGGAGTTGGGTCAAGCCGTGCTTAAACGATTGGGCTACGAAGTGACCACCAGAAGAAACAGCCTGGATGCTTTGACGACATTTCAGAATCAACCGGATGCCTTTGATATGATCATTACTGATCAGACCATGCCTGGGATGACCGGTGTCGATCTTGCACGGCGTATTCTACAAATACACCCTCGGATGCCGATCATTCTCTGCACCGGATACAGCAGCCAGGTCAGCGAAGAAACGGCCAAGGCTGCCGGCATCAAAGGGTTTGCCTTTAAGCCGATGACCCAAAAAGATATTGCCGAGCTGATCAGGAAAATTTTGGATGAGCAAAAGCAGTAATTGGCCGGGTCGCCGGAACAGGTCGAGTGAAAACAAATTCAACCAGTACAAAGGAAAATCTTGGAAAAACCTGGTTTTTTGGTTGAAATTGTTTGTCGGAGTAAGCGGAATACTGCCAGAGCGAAGTTGTAACCCTTGAATTTGTAATCTGAATTTATCTTTATACTGTTCTCAAAAAAATCAGTCGGTTTCGTAATCCTAACAGCAAAAATGCAATTTCAGATGAGAACTTATCCATGAGAAGGTGAGGTGTCCTTAAACCTAGAAACCATAAACTTCTACCTGTAAATGTCACCGGGATAATGCTAATGGAATTGTCCCAAATGGAGCATTTTAAAATCCAAAAGAATCCAGAAAATATTTGCAGGTCACTTTGACATAAGCGTCAGGCAACGAGGTTGATAGTAACTGATTCTCAGTTATCGCGCCCGAAACAACAACACTATTGCCCAGTTTACGTTGAAGATTAGCACTGCCAACGCAAACCAATTAGTTGATTCGCCTGGTGAGGGTGTTTTCTGAAAATCGTATAAATATTGACAATATACCAATATCACTACCAGAAAGGAGCAATGGGCTCTCTTATAAATTTAAAAGTATCGCAGAAGAAATGGTTTTATAATTGAGCTTTTTGGATTCTGACTTTTCCTGACCCTCACAACCGCCTAGCTCGTTTGAATATTTCATATCCAATCCGGCCAGCAGTTACTCAGACCTTGAAACGATCTGTGACGTCCTGCATCTGCGATGTTAACCTGTTAAGATTCTCCGCGCTCTGGCGCACCATATTGCTATTGTTGCTCAGTTCTTGTGAGGAATGACTGACTTCAGCAATATCTTGAGCTACTTCACCGGAAACCTCAGATACCTGGGAAACGTTATTTGCCACTTCCTGGATGCCAACGGAAGCTTGTTCGATATTTTCGGCGATAGCATTAGTCGTGGCTGTCTGATTTTCTACGGCGGAGGCAATGGAGTCAACAATGGTGTTCACCTCGTTGATGACTCGAAGTATCTCCTGGATTTCGGTCACAGTCTTGCCGGTTGAGTTCTGGATACCCTGAATTTTAGTGTTGATTTCTACAGTGGCTCCGGCAGTCTGTCTGGCCAGTTCCTTGATCTCGTTGGCCACTACCGCAAATCCTTTACCTGCTTCCCCTGCCCGTGCGGCCTCAATAGTGGCGTTTAAGGCCAAAAGGTTGGTTTGTTCAGAGATCTCGGTGATGGTTTCGGTCACTCTACCAATTTCCTGAGCGGCATCCCCCAAGGCGCTGATCAGCTCATAGGAACTCTGGGTTCGGATAACAGCCTCACCGGTCATTTTTCGGGCATTTTTGGTGTTATTGGCAATTTCCTTGCCGGCGGCGGCAATAGAACCAGTGGACTCGGCAACCGAGCTGACGTTGACGGCAGCCTCTTCCACTGCCGCAGCCACGCTGTTCATGTTGATGCTCATCTCTTCGGCGGCGGCGGCAACACCGTTGGACCTGTTCTGGATGTTGGTAGTAGCCCCGCTCATCTTTTCGGCCAGGGTTGCCAGTTCCTGTCCAGAATGGTTGAGGGTCACTCCGCTGTCCTGGATCTGTTTGATCATCCCGCCCAACGTGCTGAGCAGTTTGTCGATGCCGCGCCCCAGGACCCCGATCTCATCTTTGGCCGTGAATCCCATGCGTTTGGTCAGATCACCTTCACCTTCAGCAAGATCAAGGGCAACGTTGGTTGCCTTGTTCAAACCTTTGATCAAGCTCAGGGATGTTTTCAGCATGAGTATAATACTGGCTGTGAGAATGACAACAAAGCTGACCAGTATCACTGTCAGTTTTGTCTGCATAACTTTGACCTGCACTGTGGCAGTTTGAATAATATTTTTTGCGAGCTCGTCATCTACGGTCTTAAGAAGGTTGATCTTGTCGGTGATGGTTTTAAACCAGAATTCTGGGTCAACGCCAAAGATCTTGGAGCTGTCGAGGCCAACGGTCAAAGCTACTTGTCGCATACGCTCCACCCCATCCACAGCAGTTCCCTGAACAGTGGTTTCATATATTTTCTGAGAGTCTGGTGTTGCTTCGGAACGAAAAGCGGCGAGATAGTTCTCTTGGGCGGCCAATAGTTGTTGAAAACGGTTATAAGTCTCGGTGGTGAATGAACCCTTGCTGAAAACGGCACTCATAGTTGCCCGCTCTATCCCAGCCCGCTCCTTACTTTGTAGAAAATTGACATAGGCAAAGAGTTGAGTAGTTATGCGAGGGTTATTACTGCGATGACTGGTAGCGGAAATCGTATTAAGGAGTGTTTCGATAAGAGCAGTGTAATAGCTGACTGCTTCTTTGGCTTCTATCTGTTGGCTGGTGATCTTTTGCCGGGTTGTAGAAAGCGTATTAAGGATGGTGTCAACCTGACGGGTTTTATCAGACAACGCCGCTCCGGCGGGTTGTTCCTGAAGTGTCTTAAGGGATTTCTTATAGTTGAGCGCCTTTTCGTTTGTAGCTGTGTGCTGGGTACTAAGGATATCCCCAAATTTCAGACCTCTGCTGGCTAGAAAGCCGGAAGAGGCACCACGTTCCTTTTGCAGCTCGTGAACCAGCAGGCTGATCTGTCCGCTGAACTCAACCATGGTAATGATGTTCTTATCCGAGCGGAGCTGAGTATAGGTGGTAGCCAAATTTATGCAGGAGGTGACGAGATAGCCGCACATGGGGAGCAGGACAATAAGCGCGATTTTGCTTTTGATAGAAAGATTTTGCAGGAGGCGTTTCATTCGGTTTTTCCTTGTTAATATTTTATGATCGCATGGGGGGAATAGCTGGCGATATTCAGTCCAATGTTTTGCTGCTTATCGATATCATAATAAATTCTTGCGGGAAAGTGAAATTATGGATCTTTACTATGATTTAATGATTCTATGTATTTTTTGATTAGCTGAATATCATGGAAAAAGTTTTTACAATATTTGTTGTAGTGTGTCAGCTTATTCCTGATCATTTTCATCTCGATTTTTTCATAAAAACATGCCCAAAATGGAGCAATTCAAAAACCTAGATTCTTTCAGGTTGTCATTGCTGGTCACTTCAGATCGAGTGTCAGGCAGAGTGCCAGATAGTAACTGAAACACGACACGATTTGTCGAATCGCTACCCGCACTGCTAAGAAAGTACTATCAACGCCGAAGATGGTCAAAAATGGAGCATTTTCTCGGTTGATTCTGGAATTATCAACAATTCAGAGTGCTGCATTTGCAGCTGGTTTTCTGGAGATGATTTTGATTTTTACCTCGAACCCATCGCATGGTCCGATGTTCTTGAAAGATAGGAATCTTCAACTACCCAACTGCCAACCATACACCCACAACCATCATCAAGCAACCAGCAACCCTGTTCAACAATCGAACATTGCTCTTTTGGTTGAGAAGATATCGCAATGTCTTCCCACCACTTGCGTATATGAACATACAGCAAAATTCGATAACAAGAATCACTGTTAACATGGTCATCATCTGTGGAGTCAATGGGTATTGAGGGTTAATGAAAGGTGGCAAAAGAGAAATCATGAATGCCCACCCCTTGGGATTCGCGATGGCAGTCACAAATCCCTGGAGAGCAAGACCACGGCGACTGACATCCTGTATATCAGCGCTATTAACAGTGATAGCCATTTTGCCCTTTGAAAGCCATAACTGTATTCCCAGATATAAAAGGTATGCACCACCAACATATTTAAAAATTTGAAACACTGCCGGGTAATTCAACATTATGGAGGCCACCCCCACAACGGCAGCAACACATACCAACCCTACCCCAAGCAGTTCTCCCCACATCATCCAAAACGTACGCCTTACTCCCAAGGTCATCCCTAAGGTCATAGAAAGCGTCATACACATTCCCGGGGTAGCTGAAACGAAAAAGAATGTTGAAACAAATATGACAAGGCTTGAGGTTTCTATTTCAGGGATCATGTGTGTGTCATTCTCAATTAACAATAAATATTTAAACAGGAACGTTTTTGCATACATCTCGCCATGTGTTGCTCCTGTACGCCGATTAGCCAGCACCTTTCTTAGCAATCCAACATTAACAGTTGATTGTTACTCATTGCACCTTTACAGGATTATTTTATATACACTTTCTGATCTACTTGTACATCCAGTTACTACCGTTTTGGGCTAACACCCTATCCTTAAGTGTCAGGCACCGTGGTCGATTCTAACTGATATAGCGAGCACTAAATTACTCTAGCGCTCAATCTTTTGCCGACCTTGCTCAAATCTAAGATAATTACAGAAAAAAACCGGAGATAAACAAACCCTTACGAGGTTAACTAATCAAAATCGATAGGAGCTATATGAGTTTCGATCGCTGTTGAGGTCGAATATAGGTACACGCCAAATCTGACCCTACCCGCCAACGCCCACCAGGCAAGGCTTTTCGGCTAGGCGTGTTCCACAAGCCGTAACCCCAGGCATGAAAGTAGCCGATACCGAGCACTTTACTGACCATTCATTCCGAATCAACTCAGTCATTCATCACTTCCGCCAACACCGCCTGCAGTTCCACCATCTGATATGGCTTGTGCAAAAAGGCCTGCGGACGCTCGGGATGATCGCCTATCAGCACCTGCGCTTCATCGTGGCCGCTGCAGAGGATCACCGGGATATTAGGTGAAAGCTTGCGCAGGGACGCCAGAGTCTCCCAGCCATTCATGCGGGGCATAGTCACGTCTGAAACAACGCAGTGGATCTCATTTTGATGCCGGGCAAACATCTCCATCGCCTCAAAACCATCTTTTGCTGCAAGTACCGTATAGCCAAGGCGCATGATCATGGTCGTTGCCATATCTCGGGTCATTTCCTCATCTTCAATGAGCAGCACCGTGATGCTCCCTTCTCTTGCCGAAATTGGCGCAGTTTTGTCGAGTTGCTGCGGAATTTCTCCTGCTGACAGTGGTAGAAACACTCGGAAGGTCGTCCCCTGGTCTCCGGTTGCCACCGTGATAACACCGTCATGCGCCCTTACAATCCCTAAAACCACCGGTAGACCAAGACCTCTACCGGTGAACTTGGTGGAAAAAAACGGGTCAAAAATTTTATCGATGGCCTCCTTCGCAATGCCGCAGCCGTTGTCCGTTATCTCCAGGCAGGCATAGTCTGGATTCTCCGCTTGCCAGTCGGCGGGATACCTGTGTACTTCCGAAATATCCGTTTGACAAACGGTTTTAACGGCCAGACTGATTGTTCCCTGATTATTGTCTATGGCCTCTCGGGCATTGGTGATGAGGTGGGCCAGCATCTGCTCTATTTGATTGGCGTTAGCTTTGACGACAGGGCCATGGGATGGAAAGTTGACCTTAAGAAGAAGACCATGTGGGTTTTTCGCTCGAAGCAGTGGCAGACTCCGGCGGCAGGATTCGGACAGGTCCAGCGGTACTTGTATGCCAGTTGTTTGTCCGAGGTAGGTGAGCATCAGGCCGCTCACCTGCGCCGCCTTGAGGGCTCCCTGCATGGCATTTGTAAGTATTGTTATGGGTTTTGCATCCCGTGGCAGATCCTCAATGGCCATGTCCAGATTGCCGATCACGACACCAAGCTGGTTGTTGAAGATATGGGCAATGGCACCGGCCATACGCCCCAGGCTCTCAGCCTTCTGGGCTTGAGTGAGTTGGGCTCGGAGTTTCTTCCGTTCCGTCTCAGCCTGCTTGCGCATGGTGATGTCCTGCCCGATGGCCAAAAGACCGACAGTACGGCCTTCTTTGTCCTTAAGAGTTTTGTCGTTCCACTCCACAAGAATCCTTCGGCCGTCTTTGGCGATGATCGGATTCACGTTGCCACTCGTATGGATATCATTAACGGCTTTTTCGAAAAGGGGTTTGATGGTACGACTGGTTTCCGGTGTCAAAAACGTCTCGAACCAGTCCTTACCTTTGACCTCATCCAAAGCATAGCCGACCAGTTTCTCCATGTAGGGGTTGAAACGGATAATGCGCCCCTGGGCGTCCAAGACCAAAATGATTGCCTGGGCGGTTTCAATCAGGCTTTCGGAAAAGTCGCGTTGCTCTCTTAATGCTTCCTCCGCCCGCTTGCGCTCGGTGATGTCGATCATGACGGACAGAAAGCACTCACGCCCCTGGCTGCGAATGACTTCTCCAGAAAAGAGGCCGTCGCGAAGCATGCCGTCTTTTCGCAGAACCTGAAGCTCGTAGTTCGCGATGCGGCGCTTCGCGAGCATGATTTCGGCCACGGTGTTTTGGGCCTTGGGGTCCGCGATCAGACCCAGTTCCACGCTTGACTTGCCGATGACCTCTTCCCGCGTGTATCCTATTGTTTCGAGAAAGGCGTCGTTGACCTCTATCAATTGCCGGTCGGGAACCGAGGAAAGGGCCATGGGGGAGGGATTGGTGAAAAAAATTCGTTCGAAGCGTTGTTGGGCTTCCTGCTGGGCACTGAGGTCCTTGCAGATGCCGAAGACGCAATCCTGTCCACTCCATTGCCCGAACCAGACGCGGGTTTCGACGGGAATTAACGTTCCGTCTTTCGCTGCCAGTGGCAAGGGGCAATGTTTTTGTTCGCCTCGAATCATAGCGGTGAAGATCCTCTCAGCTTCCGAGCGGTCTTCAGGCTGGTGCCAGTCGAGCAGATGCATGCCCTCTAGATCGTCCTCTGAGTAGCCAAGTTTATCTCGTGCCGCCTGGTTCGTAAAGAGTATGCGTCCCTCAGGCGTGGCGACAGCCATGATGTCCGTCACTGTTTCAAAGAACAAGCGGAAGTTCGCTTCGCTTTCCTTGAGGGCTGCTTCAGCCCGTTTCCGCTCGGTGATGTCCCGGCTGATGCCGAAGATACCCACCAATCTTCCATCGGCATCAAACAACGGCCATTTGTTGGTCTGGACATAACCTATTTCGCCCTTTTCGTCGTAGTACGGATCGACCTTGCCCAGCAGGGGCTTACCTTCAGAGAAGACCGGTTCTTCCTCATCTTCATAAATTTTCGCGGTGTCAGGCGGAAAGATCTCTCGGTCGTGCTTACCCACCATATCTCGCCAATTGCGATGGCCGGTGATGCTAGCCAACGTCTGGCTACAAAAGCGAATACGGCTATCGAGGTCCTTGAAGTAAACAAAGTCGGTGGTCTGATCAAGGAACGCTTCAAAATCGCGACTGAAGGCCTGCAGCTTGGCGTCTGCCTCCTTACGGGCGGTAATATCGTGGATAATCGAAAGGAGTAATCTCTGGTTCTGAAGTGTTGTCGGACTGGAATGCACCTGTACGTCACGAATCTGCCCATCTGCCAGCTTATGCTGAAACTCGAAGATGTTAATCTGCTTGTTGAATGCACCTGCCATTTTTTCAGCAATTTCTGTCGGTGACAAGACATTCAATTGATGGATGTTCATCTGAAGCAGGTTATCCAGAGGGAACCCGTAAAATTGAGCGGCGGCCTGATTGGCTAAAACAATCCGACCTGTGTTGGGATCAACGAGCAGCATCACCGCGCTGTGATCCTCGAACATTCCTCGAAACAGAGCTTCACTTTCGATCAATGCTTTCTCAGCCCGCTTGTGCTCGGTAATGTCTCGAACGATGATGACAATTCCTTGACAGACATTGTTGTCATTAAGAACAGGGGCCTTAGTAGTACTTACATATCGGGTGCCGTCGTAAGCAGAAACTGTTTCTTCGAAATTTGCAGATTGGCCGCTTTCAAGAATAAATTTATCATTATTTCTGTATTTTTCAGCCAGTTCATAAGGGAAAACATCAAAATCGGTCTTTCCAATAATCTCGCTCTGAGCCTTGCCTATCATTTTGCAAAAGGCTGGGTTTACTAATCGGAAAATAAAATTCTGGTCTTTAAAGACAATAACATCTTGAGTGAAATGGATAATGGAATTAGTAAAATCCATCGATTCACGGAGAGCGTCCTCCACAAGCTTTCGCTCGGTGATATCCCGCAAAATTGCATTAACTCCCGAAGGCGAGCCTTGGTCGTTCGTGTTACGGCTTACCGTAATTTCCACAGGTATGCGCCGGCCATCGGTAGTCAGCCGTTCGGACTCATAACCAGCCACCGCTCCTGTATCCAGGACGTGGCGCATTATTTCGGTCTGTTCCTTCAGGAGGTCTTCCGGGCAGAAGCGCATGACGGGCGAACCAAGGGCTTCTTCAGCTGCACATCCAAAAAGTTTTTCCGCGCCGGGGTTGAACACCGTGATCATGCTGTCCAGATTAACAGCCAAGACTGCATCTCTGGTGGTGGACACCACGGCGGCGTATTTTTGGGCGAGGGTTTCCCGTTGCTTTTCGGCTCGGATGCGGTCGCTGATGTCACTCAGCACCACACGACATAAAGGAGCACCGTCATCAGCCCGGATGACTGTTTCCTTCAAATGCGCCCAGATGTAGTCACCACCCGGTTTGACCAGCCGGAGATCACATTTCTGGAGGGTGGCCGTCTCCAAAAGCTGCTTGTGGTGCAGGGAGTAGATGTGCTGGTCATCACTGTGGATGAAGCGGGAGAGCGGTTGCGTCGCCAGTTCACTTCGAGACAATCCCAGCAGAGTGGCGGCGGTGAGGTTGGCCTCTATGATCAATCCGTGCTCAGACAAGGTGCAATAGCCCACCGGGGCCTGGTCATAAAGGTCGAAATAGCGCGATCGTCCTGCTTCGATTTGGGCCTGTGCCCGGCGCAGTTCCTCTTTCTGCATCTCCAGTTCGATCTGGTGCACCCGCAGTTCGTGGAGTATCTGCTGGATTTCTTCGGTGGACATCGCATGGATTTCTTCCAGCGACAAAGCAGGTTTTTCTAAGGCCATCTCTTCGGCCTGTCTGCGCAGTTCGCTTGCTTGAAAGCTCATATCATCTTTGCCAGTCATAATTGTCCTTATTTCGTCTCAAATGTCTTCTGTTCTTTGAACCGCTCTGTGGAGGTCAACATATTTCCAATATATCATAACCAATGAAGTAAAAACCAGATAGAAGATATTTTAAGAATAATTGCGAGCCTTCCCCGCGTTTGAGAGGCATCAAGGTGTCACGTGACAGTCACGTGACAGTCACGTTTCGATGTCACGTGACGTCACGCAGGAGAACAGACAAGACAAGAGTAGAGAAGAAAAGAACAGAACAGAACAGAACAAGTCGGATTTTTGTTGACCGAAACCCAACAAGCCGAGGTTTCCGATAGTGATTTGTCCGGTTTTGAAAAAGGACACAGTCTTGGACAGCTGCTGTCTGCTGCTACTTATCAGTCAATTTTTTCTTGTCAGTGAGTTCTGTTTAAAGGTATTCACCTCAGAGAACGGGAGCGTTGAAATGGTAGTGCCTTCAGCAACCATTTACCGACACTCCGGTCAAGCTGCCAGGTTTTTTGATCAGTGAGGGGAGGGGAGATCTGTTAATATGCCGCCCTCTTCGTAAAAGAAGTAACCAAAGATCACGAGAAAATCGTCTGATGAAAGTTGTAATTGCCGAAAAGCCATCCGTGGCCCGCGATATTGCAAAGGTTCTCAATATTACCGCCAAAAAGAAAGGGTATATCGAGGGCCGCGGTTGTGCGGTCACCTGGGCCATCGGGCATCTGGTAACCCTTCAGGAGCCTGGCGAATATGATCCGGCGCTCAAGCGTTGGTCGCTTGACACCCTCCCTTTTGTGCCTGACGAATTCAAGCTCACCCTGATAAAAAACGATGGCGTCGCAGGGCAGTTCCAGCTGATCAAAACCTTATGCGAACAGGCTGAGGAAATTGTCTGCGCCACTGATGCCGGCCGGGAAGGAGAGCTGATCTTTCGTTATATTCTGGCGCTGTGCCACTGCGAAGATAAACCAATCCGTCGCCTCTGGCTCAACTCGCTGACCCCCGAGGCCATCCAGGCAGCGTTCAAGGACCTCAGAGACGGCCACGATTACGACGCGCTCTATGCCGCCGCCCGCTGCCGCAGCGAGTCCGACTGGATTGTCGGTCTCAACGCCACTCGCTACTACACCGTTCGGCACGGTCAGATCGGCGGCAACGATCGCGTCCTCTGGAGTATAGGCCGGGTGCAGACGCCGGTGCTGGCTATGATCGTCGAACGTGATGATACCATTCTTCAGTTCCGTCCCCAGTCGTTCTGGGAGCTCATCACCCGCTACCGCGAGGTGGTGTTCAAGTACAGTGGCCAGCGTTTCGAGCAACCGGAGAAGGCCCAGACCCTGCTCGACAAGATAACCGGCCAGCCCTTTGTTATTACCGGCATTGCCGGGAAAGAGAGCAAGGAGCAACCGCCGCAGCTCTTCGATCTCACCACCCTGCAGCGCGAGGTCAACAAGCAGCGCGGCCTGTCGGCGGCCGCCACCCTTGCCGCCGCCCAAAAATTGTATGAGGCAAAATTCATTACCTATCCGCGTACGGATTCACGGTACCTGAGCAAAGATCTGAAACCGCGCGTTGCCAAGATCATGGAACAACTCAAGGACATGCGGGCTGAACAGATCGCACCGCTCAACCTCGCCAAGCTTCCGTTCACCACCCGAATCATCGACGACACCAAGGTGACCGACCATCACGCCATCATCCCCACAGGCGTCAGGCCGCGCACCCTGGGCGCTCATGACCAGCTCGTCTATGATGCAATCACCACCCAGTTCATCGCCGCCTTCTATCCCGTCTGCGTCAAACATGTGACCACGGTTGACGGCGTCAGTGAGCAGGTAAAATTTCAGGCCAAAGGGACCCAGCTTATTGAGCCGGGTTGGACCATTCTCTTCCCGAAAAAGAAGGTGAGTCAGGACGCTGCCGACGACCAGGCCTTGCCCGCCTTTACCAAAGGGGAAACCGGAGCGCATGAGCCATCCCTGCGCGAAGGCAAGACCAAGCCTCCCAGTCACTTCACCGAAAACTCGCTGCTCGGCGCCATGGAGGCCGCCGGCAAGTTTGTCGAAGACGACGCCCTGCGTGAGGCGCTTAAAGAAAGGGGCATCGGCACACCAGCCACCCGCGCTGCCATCATCGAAACCCTGCTCCGCCGCAACTATATCCAGCGCGAGAAAAAACAACTGCGCTGCACCGACATGGGCCGCACTCTGATCGCCCTTATCCAGGACCCGCTACTCAAATCGCCGGAGATGACTGGGGAATGGGAGGAGAAACTGAAAAAAATTGAGCGCAGCCAACTCGATCCCGATATCTTCATGGCCGGAATTAGCGACTATATCCGCACCCTGATTGAGCACAGCTCCACCCGGCGGCTTGATCCCGCACGCTGGGGCAGCTGCCCAATCTGCGGCAAAGAGGTAATCAAAGGGAAACGTGCCTACGGCTGCTCCGGCTGGGCAGAAGGTTGTCCCTTTGTCCTTGAAGCAGAGTGCAGAGGAGTCACGCTTGTGCCCAGGCAGATTCAGGCCCTGCTGCAACTGCGCGTCCTGCCGCAGCCGATCAGGATTGAGAACGAGCCGCGCATCCTCATCCTTTCCACCCAAGGTTTGATTATGGACCTGCGGCTGCCCTCCGCCGACCGGCAAAAACACATCGTCAAGAAAGATCGTCCCGCCAGGTCCTAGGCCGGGAAGAAGCAATAGTCGGCGGGAGCTGATAGTAAGGGATCGATTGTCGGCATGGTTGCCCAAGCAGTGATTGGGCGGTGTCTTGAAATTCCACTGTGGTCTGAAAAGAGTAGTTCCTGAGCACTAAAAAACTAACAATGGATTCATTGATGAATATCACCATTAAAGAAAAAGGAGAAACAATGCTGAACACCAAGCCGGTAACAACGGGCTTGTTTCACCATCAAAACCACCTGTGGTTATGGCCAGAGCTCCAACTTGAGCGGATTTACCAGGGGCGACGGTGGCAAATGAAAGATCTCTGCCGGAGCTGTAGTCCGGAGGGGGCGTTTAACACCTGATCAATGGAAAGCTTGCCTTGAGAATAAAACTCTCTTCTTGAACTTCTTCAGTGCGGGGAATAATACGGGGAATGAAATTTTGAACAATAAAAAAGGGACTCAGAAAATACCTGAATCCCTTGAATTTACTTGGTAGCGGGGACAGGATTTGAACCTGTGACCTTCGGGTTATGAGCCCGACGAGCTACCAGACTGCTCCACCCCGCGATAAGTTTGGGCACTATACACCCTTCAAAACAATTGTCAATGGCTGAGTTACCTGTACCTGCTTTCGTCTTACTCAGTCCGGAGTCATTGTTGTAAAATATCAGTAAAACAATAACGGCACGAAAGTGGTCATCAAGAGCACGGAGACCAGCAGCAGGAGCATGGGCAGGATCTGTTTGCTCAGACTTTCAAGGCTTTCTCCTGTTATTGAGCTTGCAACGTAAAGGTTGATGGCAACAGGTGGTGTAATCATTCCGATAGCAAGCCCCATGACAATAACGATTCCAAAATGAATGAGATTGATGCCAAGTTGCTCGACAATCGGAAGAAATACGGGCGTCAGGATAATAAGTGCCGACGCCGTCTCCATGAATATTCCGGCAATGAGGACAACCACATTGATCAGCAGTAAAATCAGCAGAGGATTTTCTGTGAACGATAGTAAAAAATGGGCAATATCAGAGGGGATAGACCAATTGGCCAGGACCCAGCTGAAAATTTGGGATGTGGCAATAAGGAACATGATCATTGCCATGGTAATTCCTGAATTGACGATCACCTCATAGAGTTGTTTCAGGTTAATGTCACGGTACACAAAAAGAGCGACGAAAATCGCATAGTCTACTGCAATTACTGCCGATTCAGAAGGGGTGAAGAAGCCAGAAAAAATGCCTCCAAGAATTATGACTGGTGTCAGTAAACCGAAAAATGCGATTTTAAAATGGGCAAAAATATTTCTCAGACTGAATTTTCCACCAATAGGATAATTCTTTTTCTTGGCAACATAGACTGAATATAACATCAGTATGCCACCCATGAGTACCCCGGGAAGAAAACCGTTGAGAAAAAGCTGGGCCACGGAAACGTCGGCGATAATCGCGTATAAAATCATCGGAACACTCGGAGGGATGATAACTCCGATGGTGCCTGAGGCTGCTATCAGGGCTGCGGCAAAGGGAACCTGATAGCCCTTTTGTTTCATCTCGGGGATAAGTGGTGTACCAATGGCAGCCGTCGTGGCAGCGGAGGACCCTGAGATGGCTGCAAAAAACATTGAACCAAGCACTGCAACCAGAGCCAGCCCTCCTCGAATCCAGCCAACGCAGGCATCAGCAAAGTCAACCAGTCGTTTTGATACATTTCCTTTAGCGAGCAGGTCTCCTGCGAGAATAAAAAAGGGTATCGCTATCATCGGAAAAGAATCTGTTCCGACAAACATTCGCTGGGGCAGCAGGACCAGATTCAGATCGTTGAGAGCCAAAACAACCAGAGATGAAAAGCCTATGGCAAGGGCTATGGGCATGCCCGTCAAAATAAGGGCAAACAATGAGAAAAAAAGTATCCAGCCCATTTTATATCTCCACTTGAGGTTCAGTCCGCCATATGTCACTGATCTGACTGAGCAGATGGACGGACATGACGGAAAAACAGATTGGAATAATCATATAAACATAGCGCATTTTAATCCCCATGGCCGGTGATACCTGGAAGAGCTGTATGTTAAAAAGATTGATGCTATACCGGATTGTAATGAAGAAAAAAATGGCCATCAGGAGACAGGAGAGTGTTCCCAACAGTTTTTTCGGTGTATCTGGCAGGAGATCTACGGCAAAGGTGACCGCAATATGGGCCCCTTTTTTAAAAGCAACACTTGTGCCGATGAAACTGCTCCAGACGAGAAGATACCGGGATAATTCTTCACTCCAGCTGAGGGCTGTAAAAAATACACGAAAAATGATCTGGGCGGTAATCAGGATAATCATTGCCATGAGCGTTAAAAATAAGGCAAAACGGAAAACGGTGTCGATTTGATCACTCGTCTTTTTAAGGTATTGGCAAATGGTGTTCATAGAGAAATATGGGTTTTCGGGAAGCGTGAGGATGCAAAATGCAGCCATATTGTGAGTACAGGAGAAAGGTCCTCATGCTGCCATGAAAGACAGATGAGGACTTACTGTTTATTTGCCGAGTTCTGCTTTAATTGCATCGAGGTACTTGCCGAATTTTTCTCCGTATTTGGTGTATACAGGGACTACAGCATTTTGAAACGGGGTGAGATCAGGCTCTGAGATGGTCATCCCCAGTTCCTTGATGGCAGCCAGTTGCTCTGCTTCCTGCTCCATATTCCAGTTTCGTTCATGCTGTGCTGCGGCCTGGGCACTTTCCTGAAAGAGTTTTTGGCTTTTTTCATCGAGAGAAGCGTATAAGTTCTGACCCATTACAAATACAGCAGGTGCATATGTGTGTCTGGTAAACGACATGAATTTTTGGGTTTCAGCAAGCTTGAAGGAATAGATAACATTAACAGGGTTTTCCTGACCATCTATTGTGCCTTGCTGCATTGCAGTAAGGGCTTCCGTCCATGCCATAGGAACGGCATTTGCCCCAAGGGCCTTGAAAGTATCAATATATACAGGGTTTTCCATTACTCGAATTTTCAGGCCTTTAAGATCCGCAGGGCTGAGTACCTCGCGTTTTGAGTTGGTCAGATTACGAAAACCACGCTCAGCATAGGCAAGACCCTTCAAGCCGACTTTACTGAGGTTGCCGAGAAGCTCCTGACCGATGGAGCCATCCATTATTTTGTAGGCCTCTTCATTTGAGGTGAAGAGAAAGGGAAGTTCCAATACTGCAATTTCAGGGGAAAAATTACTCACGGGACCATTGGTGATGATTCCCATATCAATAGTGCCGAACTGCATGCCTTCAAGTAAGGTACGTTCATCACCGAGCTCAGCGTTTGGATGGATCTCAATGGTGTAGTCTGAGCCGGCTTCCACCAGTTCCTTAAATTTGAGGGCGGCGATATGAAAGCCGTCTTTTTCATTTACCACATGGGAGAGTTTTATAACTTTACCTGCGGCCAGGGTGCTTGTGCTTGTCATGACAGAAAACAGACAAAAAAAGATAAATGCGCTGCATAATTGTGCGATTTTCACGATGATTCTCCTCTTAATTGATAGTGCTATTGTTTGGTGAAGGTGAAATAATTTTCGTTTTAATAATAAATGCTTCCAATGGCCATTTGTTTCCCTCCAGGCAGGAGTTATCCTAGCGTTTTCTCCGGGCTGGCGCAATGAATTTCAACGTCGAAAGTATCTCGTTGCTACTGGCTATTTTGCAAATGAGATTCTAAATATCTGACAGATTTGTTCGGTTATGACAGAGCTGTCTGCAGGCTGGTCGGGAGGATGATGAATTATCTGGAAAGCTTAATTTTACAGGGTGAAAAGAAGGGAATTACCTTGACGTGGCCAAACTGTATTTCATACAATTAATCACAAGCCTGTTAATTTTTACTCAAAAAGTAATTTTATGTTCGACACAGTTTCGAACACTGTTTTGGGTACCATAAGTAAAACTCTAATCCTGGGTGAGACTTTTTTATGAATAGACATTCGATTGCTTTTCGATTGATTCTTGGTGGTTTTCTCGCTGTAATTATACCTTTGGCGATAGTTGGGGTTATTTCAACGCAAAAAGCCTCAACTGCACTCAAGCAGCAGGCAATGATAACAATGCAGGCTGGCGCCGAGGATGTGGCTCGTCTGGTTGATACTGTTCTCTCTGAAGAAAAAAAGGTAGCAAATGCCTATGCCGTCAATACCCAGATCATTGAGGTTGGCATGCTGGTGAGGGAACAGAGACCCGACAGTTCGACAGAACAGGTACAGAAGTTACGCATGTCCATGAAAGAGATATATGCCCAGCTGGGTAATCAATATCTTGGAATATTTGTAACGGATCCCGCAGGAAAACTCTATACGGGAGAGCGGTTAGATGGTTCGGAATATACAGGCTCCGATGTTTCCTCCAGAGATTATTTTATGACGGCCAAAGAAACCGGGAAGGCTGCCGTGAGTGATCTGGTTGTCTCTCAATCTACAGGTGAGATGATTTTGGTGGTTTGTGCCCCAATTTTTTCTGAAGCCAAAGAATTCCTGGGCATTTTGGGTCTGCCGATTAACGCCTCTGCCCTCACTGATATTGTCAACAGAAGAAAAGTGGGCAATACAGGCTATGCGTTTATGGTCAATGAGAAAGGGATTGTTATAGCCCATCCAAAGGCTGAACATCTGCTGAAGTTAGATATCACGAAATTACAAGGTATGGAGTCGATTTCCCGGAATATGGTGGCCGGGAACACGGGTGTGGAGCCATACGTCTTTCAGGATGTGGATAAGATCGCAGGTTTCGCCCCCGTTCCTGTGAAAGGCTGGAGTGTTGGCCTGACGCAAAATACCAAAGAGTTGCTTGAAACTTCGCGGGCAATTCGAAACAGTATTCTCCTGGTGACGCTGATAACTCTTCTGGTGGTTGGAGTAGCGATATATTTTGCGGCCAGAAGTATCGTCGGACCAATCAATAGAGCCGTGGCGAACATCAAAGATATTGCTCAGGGTGAGGGTGATCTGACGAAAAGACTGCCCGCTACCAGCAAAGATGAAATAGGAGAATTATCCCGCTGGTTTAATACCTTCGTTGAAAAACTCCAGGGAATAATAAAAGAACTCACTGACGGCACGGGAATGGTCGACGAGTCGGCCCGCTCTCTTGCCCTGATTTCAAGAGGTGTCTCTCAAAGTGCCAGCGAAACCTCCAGGCGCTCCGAGAGTGTCGCAACCTCTGCAGAAGAAATGACCGTCAGCTTAAATAGTGTTGCAGCAGGTATGGAGGAGTCAACAACAAATATCTCCATGGTTGCCAGTGCCGCAGAGGAGATGAGTGCCACAATTGCAGAGATTGCTCAAAATTCTGAGATGGCGCATACTATCTCAGAAGAAGCCGTTGGCAAGGCGAAGTCAACTTCTGCCAAAATTAACGACTTACATACAGCCGCCCAGGCGATCAACAAGGTGACAGAGACTATCACAGAGATATCGGAGCAGACCAATCTGCTGGCACTTAATGCAACTATCGAGGCCGCCCGGGCAGGAGATGCCGGCAAAGGTTTTGCCGTTGTTGCTAATGAAATTAAGGAATTGGCTAAGCAGACAGCTGCTGCAACCCAGAATATCAAAAAGCAGATTGGCGAGGTGCAGGAAACCACCGAAGAGACCACAGAAGAGATTGATCAGATCTCGTCCGTTATTAACCGTGTGAACGAAATTGTTGCCACAATTTCGGCCGCAGTCACCCAGCAGTCTGCAGCAACCGATGAAATAGCCATTAATATATCCCAGGCATCCCAGGGGCTGATTGAGGTCAATGAAAATGTTAACCAGATATCATCTGTGGCGGGTACAATAGCGGGGGATATCTCCAGCGTGAATCATGCCTCCACTGAAATTTCTGAGAGCAGCAATGAGGTGAACCGTAGCGTTGAGTCCCTGCATCAGTTAGCAGAACATCTCAAATCCATTGTAAATAATTTCAAAGTATAACCTGCTTAGAACCGCCAGTACCGGGGGATGGAGTAAAAGCCGCCCGATCAGCACCTCGCTGATCAGGCGGCTTTTTTTTGAATATCGATTTCCGCATTGTTTTTTACAAAGGTTCATCACTCTGCATCTTGTCAAAAACAGGAGAGCCTGTTACATATACTGGTATCGCTAGGGGTGCTTCTTGCTGAGAGGATACTATCCAACCCTTGGAACCTGATCCGGATAATATCGGCGAAGGAAAGCGGCTTGAATGTAAAAAACACTGAATCTACCTGTAGAATTATCTGTTTAAGCCGCTTTTCCATTTGATGGGAAAGCGGCTTTTTTATTGTCGGAATGGAGGTGTCATGGAGATTTATATCAATGGGAAGCCAGAAGAGACAGGACCGTCGAACATTCATCAACTTGTGGATAAAAAAGGGTTGAAGGCGGACTCACTCGTGGTGGAACTTAATCGTCAAATTATTAAACAGACACAGTGGCATGAAGTCCATTTACAGGATGGAGACCGATTGGAGCTACTGAGTTTTGTTGGAGGAGGATGAACACGTGGAGGATAATGTATTGAACCTTGGTGGGGTGAGCTTTGGGAGCCGCTTATTTACCGGGACAGGAAAATTCAGTTCAAATCAGTTGATTCCACACATGCTTGCTGCGAGCGGATCACAGATGATTACGGTTGCCCTTCGCCGGATTGATCTCTCTTCTCCCACCGAAAACATACTTGCGTATATTCCTGATAATGTGACACTTCTGCCCAACACTTCAGGGGCGAGGAGCGCTGACGAAGCGGTTCGGGTGGCGCGTATTGCAAGGGAAGCAGGCTGTGGCAATTTTATAAAGATAGAGGTTATCACCGACATGAAATACCTCATGCCGGATAACCTTGAAACGCTTAAGGCAACGGAACTCCTGGCCAAAGAAGGTTTTATCGTTCTTCCTTATGTTCTGCCTGACCTTCCTCTTGCCAAACGACTCGAAGCGGCGGGGGCGGCAGCCGTCATGCCCCTTGGTGCTCCGATTGGGACAAACCGGGGGCTTGAGACAAAGGCTATGATTGCTCTTCTCATCGAGAATTGTAACGTTCCGATAATCGTTGATGCAGGGATTGGTCGCCCATCCCAGGCCGCCGAAGCTATGGAGATGGGAGCGGATGCCGTTCTGGTAAATACAGCCATTGCAACCGCCACCGACCCTGTGGCCATGGGAGAGGCCTTTGCTCTGGCGGTCAGAGCTGGAAGGATGGCATATCTCGCTGAAGTGGCGGGTGAAAGCCCACTGGCAAGGGCGTCATCTCCTTTGACAGGATTTCTGAACTGAAGACTTTAACCCAGTGGGTTGCAGTGAAAAGATTTTTAATAAAGAGGTGGTCCTTTGTCATTTTATAATATAATCGAAAAACATCAGGATTTTAACTTCAGAGAATTTTTTAAACAAGTTACGGCAACAGATATTGAACGGGTTCTGCTCAAAGAAAAATTGACCAGCCTTGACTTCCTGACCCTTCTCAGCGAAAAGGCTGCCGAATATCTGGAGCCCATGGCCCAAAAAGCCCAGCGGCTGACTGTTCAATATTTCGGTCGTACAATTCAGCTCTTTATTCCCCTTTATATATCCAATTATTGCTCTAATGAATGCATCTATTGTGGTTTTAATCTGAAAAATGGTATCAAGCGACGCAAGTTAAGCATCAAGGAGATTGAGGTTGAGGCACAGGCTATAGCCCAAACCGGGGTACAGCATCTGTTACTTCTGACCGGTGAGGCCCAGCAGGTGACACCAGTCTCCTATCTTGTTGAGGCCGTGGAATGCCTGAAAAGATACTTCGCCTCTGTTTCCATTGAAATCTTTCCAATGGAGACAGAGGAGTACCTTACCCTCAAACATGCGGGGGTAGATGGTCTCACCCTGTTCCAGGAAGTCTATGATCAGAATATCTACAAAACGGTACATCTTGCAGGGCGGAAAAGTGATTATCTCTATCGGCTGAACAGTCCGGAGAGGGGGGCGCAGGCCGGCTTTCGCAACGTCAATCTTGGAAGTTTGCTTGGCCTGGCTGAACCGCGGAGTGAGGTGTTTTTTACCGGCTTGCATGGGCGATATTTAGAAGATACCTATCCCCAGACAGAAGTGGCCTTTTCCTTGCCTCGCTTTAATCCCGCCGAAGGTGATTTCAGTCCGTCGTTTTACGTGGATGACAAAACCTTTGTTCAGTTTCTCTGTGCATTTCGACTGTTTCTGCCAAGAGCTGGAATCACTGTTTCAACACGAGAGTCCGCTTCGTTTCGGGATAATCTCATAGGCCTGGGGGTAACCCGTTTTTCTGCGGGTTCCTGCACCGGTGTTGGAGGTTACGCAAGCCATGACAGCTCTGAAACCCCGCAATTTGAGATCACCGATCAGCGTAGTGTCGAAGAGGTGACCAGAGCCGTTGTCGCCCATGGGTATCAGCCGGTGTATAAAGACTGGGATCGTATCCAATGAGAGTGGCAATAGCCGGTGTTGGTGGAATCGGTTCAAATGTTGCGGTTCATCTGGTTCGGAGCGGGATCAAACGCCTGACAATCGCAGATTATGACCGGGTGGAAATCTCCAATCTCAACCGCCAGTTCTATTTTCGGGATCAGGTGGGAAAACTGAAAGTCGAGATGCTGAGAGAAAATCTGCTGCGCATTGATTCCGAGCTTGATATTGAGGTGATCGCAACACCTTTGGACCGTTCAAATATCTTTCAGATTTTTGCGGGTTGCGGTCTTATCGTGGAAGGATTTGACAGGAGTGAAGACAAGAAAATGCTGCTTGAATCCTTTGCAGGAGATGACAGATCTGTCGTCTCAGCAAGTGGAATAGCGGGATCAGAACTGGAGAATATTTCCTGCCGCAGACTGGGCAACTGTTTTATTGTCGGCGATTTCACAAGCGATATCAAACAAGCAGGCCTGTATGCCCATAAGGTCGTGGCAGTCGCGGCTTTTATGTCAGATGTCATATTAAGAGAGTGTGGTCATTATGCTGGATAAGAAAGTGAGCCCTAAAAGACCGTTGCAGGAAGGAATTTATGGTATTACCGCAGAGTGTTTCTCAAAAGGCAGGTCCAATCTTCAGGTCGTGGAAGAGATGATCCGGGGTGGAGTTACAACCGTCCAGTACCGTGAAAAAAAACATAAAAAGCATGTTGGAGAGATGTTGGTCGAGTGTCAGCAGATACGAGAACTGACGCGCAAACATGGGGTCACATTTATCATTAATGACCATGTTGATCTGGCTCTTTTAGTCGATGCTGACGGGGTGCATGTCGGCCAGGAAGACCTGCCCGTTGCAGCGGTACGACAGCTGATTGGAGATGATAAAATAATAGGATTGTCGACCCATTCTCCTGAGCAGGCAAGACAGGCGGTTACGGCAGGAGCTGATTACATCGGAGTTGGCCCGATTTTTACGACCAATACCAAGGAGGATGTCTGCGATGCCGTGGGACTTGAGTACTTAGAGTATGTTGCAGCACAGTCTCCTCTGCCCTTTGTTGCCATCGGTGGGATCAAGGAGCATAACATGGAGGATGTTGTAGACCGTGGTGCGAAAACCATCTGTCTGGTGACCGAGATTGTGGCAAGCGACGATATCTATTCTACGGTTATGAAACTGCGCAGTTACCTGCCCTGAAATGTAAAAAACAAACCCAACGGAACCTGCCTCATGGTACCCCATCAAGGATGGGGTCTCCAATACTCCGTCAATACATCCCACCAGATTCCAGCCAGCTCAACAGGAGCTGGAGTCCCAATGTCTTCAATGACTATCAACACATTGTTTCTTCTTTTTTTGACGGCTCCAAGAGTAACTTTCACTGCGTGAAAGCAGTATTAGAATTTCCTTCAGATCTCCGTCAAATAAAAACCGTGTCCGTTCAATACCTGCCAAACTTTTCCCTTTCGTTTTAAGCCTTCTGCAAAAATTATAAAATCAATACTGTTTCGTGTGTCAAAATGACCCTGGCCCCTCAGGGGCTTCCTAGGTTTTTTGTCAGTGTGAGTCATATAAAGTCATTTTTAAGAAAAAAAGACAAGGGGATACGGGATAGAGGTAATTTTCTAACGTAAATTTTGAGGCGTCGCTGGGCGTTTCCCTGACGCTTGATGCAATCATTATATCACTCCAATTTCAATAGAGAAGGTGCGTTGAAATGAAGGCAATTCCCGTAGAACAATCCGTAGGAACCGTCCTCTGTCATGATATTACCAGGATAGTGGTTGGTGAATCAAAAGGACCTGCTTTCAGGCGGGGGCATGTCGTCACAGACGGTGACATTCAGACCCTTCTGGATATCGGCAAGGCCAATATTTATGTGTTTGACCCAAAGGACGGTTATGTCCATGAAGATGATGCTGCATTTCGCTTAGCGGGTGCCGCAGCCGGAAAAAATATCACTTTCACTGGACCCAGTGAAGGAAAGGTTACACTTGAAGCCAGTATAGACGGTCTCCTGTCCATCAATACCGATGCGTTAACAGATATGAACTGTATCAAGGATGTGACCTTTGCCACGATCCATAATTTACAGTTTGTGAAAAAAGGCAGAGCCCTGGCTGGCACAAGAGTTATTCCTCTGGCCGTACCTGAAGAGATCCTCTTTGAGGTTGAAAGCCTGTGTGAAAAGAGCGGGCCGGTTATAGAGGTGAAACCGCTCAAGGCTGCCCGGGTTGGGGTGGTTACCACCGGGAGTGAGGTGTATACCGGGCGAATCAAAGATGGTTTTGGGCCTGTCCTCAAAAGAAAATTCGCCGAACTGGGCTCAACTGTTGCCAACCAGGTTTTTGTCTCAGATGAAATTGATATGACTGTTTCGGCAATTCATTCTTTTGTGGAGCAGGGAGTTGATCTTATTGCGGTTACCGGAGGGATGAGTGTTGATCCCGACGATCAGACACCTTCGGCAATCAGGGCGACCAGTGCCGAGGTGATCAGCTATGGCGCACCGACCTACCCCGGAGCCATGTTTATGCTGGCCTATCTTGCGGGGATTCCCGTGGTTGGTTTGCCTGGCTGCGTTATGTATCACAAGGCCAGTATCTTTGATCTGGTTGTGCCCCGTATTCTTGCGGGTGAAAAGTTGAGTCGCAGAGATATCGTCGCCTTTGGCCACGGTGGTTTTTGCGAAGGATGTGAAACATGCCGATACCCGGTTTGTGGGTTCGGGAAAATATGAACAGCGCAATATGCGTAATTGAAGTGAAAAATAGTATTTTGGAGGAACAGGCATGATCAAAAAGCAACTTGTTGTAAATGGCGTCACCCGCAACGTGCTGGCGAACGCCGAGGACGCTCTGTCGACTGTCATTCGCAATAACCTCGGTCTCACCGGCACCAAAGTGGGTTGTAACGAAGGGCAGTGTGGGGCATGTAGTCTCATCGTTGACGGTAAAGTGGTTCGCTCCTGTGCCTTGAAGATAAGGCGCGTTAAAGATGGGGCCAGGATTACCACTATCGAAGGTATCGGTACACCAGACAACCTGCATCCAATTCAGATGGCCTGGATGGCACATGGTGGCGCCCAGTGTGGTTTCTGTTCTCCGGGCTTTATCGTCTCTGTTAAAGGTCTGCTTGACACCAACCCCAGCCCAACCCGTGAAGAAGTACGTGAATGGTTCAACAAACATCGTAATGCGTGTCGCTGCACCGGTTACAAACAGCTTGTAGACGCCACCATGGATGCCGCAAAAGTTCTCCGCGGTGAAATGAGCATGGATGATCTTGCTTTCAAAATTCCAGAAGACGGCCGCATCTGGGGAACGAATTATCCACGTCCATCAGCCATTGCCAAAGTGACCGGTACCTGTGACTATGGTGCGGATCTTGGTCTGAAAATGCCAGAAGAAACCCTTAAATGTGCTCTGGTACAAGCTGAGGTTTCCCATGCTAAAATTAAATCCATCGATACTGCAGAAGCCGGTCTCATGCCAGGCGTTGTGAAAATCGTTACCGCAAAAGACATCAAAGGCAAAAACCGTATCACCGGCCTGATCACCTTCCCAACCAACAAAGGTGATGGCTGGGATCGTCCAATCCTTTGTGATGAGAAGGTCTTCCAGTATGGAGATGCTCTTGCCATCGTCTGTGCAGCAACAGAAGCGCAGGCAAAAGCTGCTGCAGCCAAGGTAAAAGTTGAGCTGGAACCACTGCCTGAGTACATGAGTGCACCGGCTGCCATGGCTGAAGATGCCATTGAGATTCATCCTGGTACTCCAAACGTCTATTTCACCCAGAAAATTGCCAAAGGTGGCGAGACCGCACCAATTTTTGAATCAGCAGACCTCGTCGTTGAAGGTGATTATTTTACCACCCGTCAGCCCCATATGCCAATCGAGCCAGATGTCGGTTTTGCCTATATGAATGACGAGGGCAAGCTGGTTATCCACTCCAAATCCATCGGTCTGCACCTGCATCTCTACATGATTGCTCCAGGCCTCGGTATTGAGCCTGAAAACATCGTAATGGTGCAAAACCCAGCCGGTGGTACTTTTGGTTACAAGTTCAGCCCAACCATGGAGGCCCTTGTCGGTGCCGCCTGTCTTGCAACCGGTAAGCCTGTATATCTCGGTTACGACTGGTATCAGCAGCAGACATATACCGGTAAACGTTCACCACAGTTTACCACCGTTCGTATGGCCGCAGATAAAGAAGGTAATCTCCTTGGCATGGAATCGGATTGGACAGTGGATCATGGACCATATTCGGAGTTTGGTGATCTGTTGACTCTTCGTGGTGCTCAGTTTATCGGTGCTGGTTACAATATCGATCATATCCGTGGTGAAGGCCGCACCGTTTGTACCAATCACGCATGGGGATCTGCATTCCGCGGATACGGCGGACCTGAAGCCGAGTTCCCATCTGAGGTATTAATGGACGAACTTGCCGAAAAACTTGGTATGGATCCATTTGAGCTCCGTTATAAGAACGTTTACCGCAAGGGCTCAACGACTCCAAGTGGCCAGGATCCAGAGGTGTATTCATTACCTGAGATGATGGATAAAATCCGTCCTAAGTATGAAGCGGCCAAAAAGAGAGCGGTTGCTGAATCTACCGATGCTGTCAAGCGTGGAGTCGGTCTTGCTATCGCTGTATATGGTTCCGGTCTTGACGGTCCTGACAATGCAGAAGCTGACGTAGCGCTCAACCCTGATGGAACGGTAACCGCATACAGCTGCTGGGAAGATCACGGTCAGGGAGCTGATATGGGTACACTGGGTACGGCCCATGAGGCACTTCGTCCATTGAAGCTTGCTCCTGAGCAGATCAAACTGGTGATGAATGACACCAGCCAGGCACCAAATGCCGGGCCTGCAGGTGGTAGTCGTTCACAGGTTATGGTTGGTCAGGCCATTAAAAATGCCTGTGAGCAACTTCTCGAAGGTATGAAAAAAGAAGATGGCAGCTTCCGTACCTACGATGAGATGGTGGCTGACAAGCGTGAACTCCGTTATTACGGTAAATTTACAGCTCCTGCAAAAGAGTGTGATGCAAATGGACAGGGTAGCCCGTTCTGCTGCTATATGTATGGTGTGTTCATGGCCGAAGTAGCGGTTGAGCTTGCCACAGGCAAAACCACCGTTGAGAAGATGACCATGGTGGCCGACGTTGGTAAGGTCAACAACTTCCTCGTTGTTAATGGCCAGATTTATGGTGGCCTGGCACAGGGTATTGGTTATGCTCTTACTGAGGACTATGAAGACATTAAGAAGCACTCCACGATGGTCGGTGCAGGCTTCCCATACGCAAAAATGATCCCCGATGATATGGAGATTATCTATGTAGAAAGCCCACGTCCTGATGGTCCTTTTGGTGCATCTGGTGTCGGTGAGGTTCCAATTTGCGGACCGGCTCCTGCGGTTATCAATGCCATCTACAATGCTTGTGGTGTACGAATCAAAGTACTCCCAGCTCTGCCTGAAAAAGTTCTTGCAGGGCTGAACAAATAAATAAGGGCGGCATGACAACCTCCGGATGCTTTCTGCGTCCGGAGGTTTTTTGTTTTTAAGTCGGTGAACTCTTTTTAAGAGGCGTTTGTACCCGGAAAGAGTTTGACGAAGGTGGATATCCATCTACTTTTTAGGTTGAGATGTACTGGAAGTAAGGAGTCATTATGGAGCAGAAGGACCTTCGCGAGTGGGAAGCACGCTGTATCCAGGAAGAGCCACCTGCCTGTCGGGCCGGTTGTCCTCTTGGACTTGATGCGAAAGGCTTTGTCCTGGCAGTAAGAGATGATAATCTGCCAGGGGCACGTGCCATTCTGGAAAAGAGCATGCCTTTGGCTGGCCTTGTGGCACGTATGTGCGAGGCGCCATGCGAGCAATATTGTCTTCGTCAAAGCCTGGGCGGCTCCGTTGCTATTGGTTTACTGGAGCGGATGTGCATTAATGCTGTTCCAGCGAAAACGAAATTCCTGCGTCTGCCGCCACGGCCCAAAAAAGTTGCGGTGATTGGTGCAGGGCCAAGCAGTCTGACCGTGGCCTTTGATCTGGCCAAAAAAGGCCATCCTGTAACTCTATTTCATCTACCCGGTGGCCCTGGGAGCTGGCTTTGCAAGGTTCCAGAGCTTGTTTTAAGCGAAGGCGTCCTCGAAGAAGAACTGCAGCGACTGGCTGGCTTAGGGGTTAACTTTTGTCAGGTATCGGTGCTGGGAGAGGCGCTCTGGACTCAGGATGAATTTGCTGCTTTTTATATTGGTCAGGACGACGAGTATGTCGAAGGTGATCTGCTCAAACTAGGTGTACCTGACAGTATCACCTTCTCCCTTGAGACAGAGAGACTGTTTACCGGTGGTTTGAGTGTTGAAAATCACAAGTACCGTTTTATTACAGATGTTTCACAAGGGCGGGAGGCCGCCGTATCAATTGACAGATTTTTGCAGGGCGCATCGCTTACCGCAGCACGGGTTGATCTGCGTCATGGTAAAACCAATCTCTATACTTCTCTTGATGGCCTGCAGCGTGAAGAGGTTGTTGTCCCGGCTGATGGCTTAGGCTATACAAAGCAAGAGGCCATAAAAGAGGCCGCCCGCTGTATTAACTGTGAGTGTCTTGAATGTGTGAAACGTTGTGTTTATCTCAAAGAATTTGGTGCATATCCAAAAACATACGCCAGAAGAGTCTATAACAACTCCGCCATCGTCAAAGGAAATCATCAGGCTAATAAGTTTATTAACAGCTGCTCTCTTTGTGGTCAGTGTGAGACTGTTTGTCCAAATGATTTTTCTGTGGCAACGCTCTGCCTTGATGCCCGCAGGACCATGGTGCAGGAAGATCGTATGCCCGGATCGGCCCACTGGTTTGCTCTGGAAGAAATGCGCTCGGCCAGAACAGAAGGAGCCCTGATCCGCCACGCCCCCGGTAAAGATTTCAGTACCTCCCTGTTTTATCCCGGCTGTCAGCTTGCAGGTATCAGGCCTCAGCAGACCCTGCGCTTATACGGCTATCTGCAGGAACTCGATCCGGCAACAGGTCTTTGGCTTGATTGTTGTGGCGCGCCTGGCCACTGGGCGGGAAGAGTGCAGGAGTTTGACGAAATCATGAAAGAGCTGGAAGAGAAATGGCATGAAATGGGAGAACCTCTGGTGCTCACCGGCTGCTCGACCTGTCTGCAGATGTTCAGGGAGCATCTGCCGCAGATAAACGTTGAGTCCGTCTGGGTTCTACTTGCCGAAAAGCCGCCAGAATCAGCAAAGGCCTGTGCTCCAATGGCCCTGTCGGATCCTTGTACCTCGCGCCATGACAGCAAAACCCAAAACGCCGTGCGGGCGATGATGGAAAAAATTGGCCAGTCCCTGACGCCTCTGCCAATGTCCGGCGAGTTGACCGAGTGCTGCGGTTTTGGCGGGCTTATGCAGAACAGTAATCCTGATCTTGCAAAAAAAGTTACTGCAGCCAGGGTTACCCAGACCTCAAGTGATATTCTGACCTATTGTGCCATGTGCAGGGACCAGCTGGCAAGAACAGGAAAGCCGGTGGCGCATGTCCTGGACATTTTATTTCAGGATGTTGCCCACCCGGCAAGCGAGGCTTCACCTTCAATTTCAGAGAGAAGAAAAAACAGACGACAGCTCAAAAGTCAGGTTCTGAGCAAATATCATGGTGAACAGCCAAAGGCCACAGAGGACTGGGAGGCCATAGCGCTTACCATGAGTCCGGAGGTTGCTGAAATACTGGAGGAGCGAAGAATACTTGAGGATGATATCCGCAAGGTTCTTTTTCACGTGCAGCAACAGGGCAAGGTTTTTGTCCATGGAGAGAGTGGGCGGAAGATCGCCTCGGCCAGACTTGGCCAGGTGACGTTTTGGCTCCAATATACCGAGACTGACGGCAGTTTCATGGTTGAAAGCTGCTGGTCCCACCGGATGATAATTGCAGGAGGTAGTGCATGAATTTGAGTTTCTTACCCCCGGATATGAACTGGACCTGTGAGCCCTGTGGTGAAAAGCTGCAGCCGGGAATAGTAGAACTGCAATATGTGGGCAGTGTCTTCAAGGTAGAATTGCCTGTCTGTCCCAAATGCGGTAAGGCACTTATCTCGGAAGATCTGGCCATTGGGCGGATGTTGGAGGTTGAGCTGCTTTTGGAAGACAAATGAAACCACTCTATCTCAGTCAGCCTGTGACAGATGGTCTGGGTACCTGTCTGCGACCCGGAGGTGAAGTCCTGACCAGACGGGCCATGGAGTATCTTGACCAGGAGAAAAAGGCAAGGATACTCGATGCGGGCTGTGGTAGAGGTGGAGCCTTATCTCTGTTGTCCTCCTGGGGGGTAAGTGTCCTCGGTCTGGATATTAATCCTGTACTTTTAACTGAGGCAAAAAATACTGGCGGGCAGGTCGCGCAGGCTGATCTTGCACAACTGCCTCTTGCAAATGCCAGTATCGATACTGTTTTTTGTGAGTGCGTCTGGAATCTGACCCAAAAAGAACAGGTCCTCAGGGAATTTTACCGGGTGCTTTGCCCGGCTGGTTTTCTGGTACTAAGCGATATTTACTTTCGCCGTCAGGGTGTTGGGAGCAGGGAGTGGCCCATCCAGTCCTGTTTTTCCTCTGCGACTGATCTTGAATCGGTCCGGGCTATGGTGGCTGGAAGCGGTTTTGAAATCATACTGCTGGAAGATCATCACCAACTCTTTAAACAGACCGCCGCCGAGTTTGTCTTTGCCCACGGCTCACTGCAGGGTTTCTGGCAGGCTGTAACGGGAGATACTGAGATTGCAGATCGTATCTGTCAGGCGTCAGCTGCGACGAGACCATCACTTTTTCTGCTTATTGCAAAACGGAGTGAACAATGAATGAATATGATCTTGATATACTACGACTGGCCAGTGCCGGCTATTGCTGCTCGCAGATTGTGGTGCAACTGGCCCTGGAACTCCAGGGTGCAGAAAATCCTGGCCTGGTAAGAGCAATGTCCGGTTTGTGTCATGGTTTTCCTGTACCGGATGGAACCTGCGGGGCCATCACCGGTGCTGCCTGTCTTCTTGCCTATTATGGAGGCAAGGGGCGGGTCGATGATGAGGAGAGTGATCGACTTCCCCTCATGCTATCTGAGCTATCCGACTGGTTTAAAGAGTATGCCACAAGCCGTTTTTCCGGGATCAACTGCTCTGATATTGTTGACGGGGGCACCATTAATACCTCGATTTGTGGCGGTCTGGTCTCCGAGTGCTATGGTAAGGCGATGACCATCCTTGTGGAAAATGGTTTTGATCCTGGAACAAGCAATGACTGAGATTTTAGGAAATATTAACAGCGTCTGTCCTGAATGTCTTGCCCAAATTGCAGGTCACCTTGTGCGGCGTGGAGACGAGATTGTCCTTGAAAAAATCTGTTTTGAGCATGGCGCTTTTGCCACCACGGTGTGGCGGGGGAGCCCGGCCTTTGAATCATGGTTTCGCCCTAAATTACCCTTCTTTGGTGGTGAACGCCAGCAGGCAGGCAAGGGATGTCCGTACGATTGCGGTTTGTGCCAGAATCATAGCCAGCGAACCTGTACTGCACTGGTTGAGATAACCTCAAGGTGCAACCTGCAGTGCCCGGTGTGTTTTGCCGATAGCGGTGGAACGGAGCCTGATCCCGATATCGAGACCCTGACCCGGATGTTTGCCCAGATAGTTGCCCGGACCGGTGGCTGTAACCTGCAGCTCTCAGGAGGGGAGCCGACGGTCAGAAAGGATCTGCCGCTCATCGTCCGGCTGGCAAGATTGGCAGGCATCGATTTTGTTCAGCTCAATACCAATGGTCTTGTGCTCTCCACTGATCCGGATTTATCCTTTGAATTAAAAGAAGCAGGACTTTCCTCTGTCTTTTTGCAATTTGACGGCACCGATAATCAGGTTTTTACAGCCCTTCGCGGGCGACCGCTTTTGGAAGCAAAATGTGTGGCCATCGAAAATCTCAGCCGGGCAGGGATTGGCATTGTCCTGGTGCCAACGATTACAGCCGGAGTGAATACTTCTCAGCTCTGGGATATTGTCCGCTTTGGTCTGGATCGTCTGCCCCATGTGCGGGGGGTGCATTTTCAACCGATGAGCTACTTCGGTCGCTTCCCCGATGAATTTGTTCCCAACCATGTGACCTTACCGGAAATTATGAGCGGCCTGCACTCCCAGAGCAGGGGATTATTGAAAGTGGCGGATTTTCGTCCTCCAGGCTGTGAACATGCCCTCTGCTCTTTTTCGGCAAAGTATCTGCTGGGCGAAGACGGACATCTGATGAGGCTCGGTAGCGATAAATGTGACTGCACACCGATTTCCGCCGAAAAAGGAGCGCTCACCTCCATTGGGGTAACGGCGCGTCAGTGGGGATCTGTAGCGGAGTTCCTTCCAATGGCTCAACATCCACCAGAAGATGAACTCGGAAAATTTATCCACCGTGCCAGGACCCATACATTCTCTGTCTCGGCCATGGCTTTTCAGGACTGCTGGAGTTTAAATCTCGAACGTCTGCAGGGCTGCTGTATTCATGTGGCGCAACCCGATGGCAGGCTGATACCATTTTGCAGTTTTAATCTGACGGCCAGAAATGGCAGATCTCTGCATCGGCCTCAACTGCGGCAGAAAATTATAGCTACATGAGGATTGATGTCAGACGCGGCTCGAACAACAGTTGATGGATTAGTGGCAACCAGGCTGCAGCTCTTATCGCCGTTTACCAGAAAAGAGTTGGAGCAGGTCCAGATGGAAAGGTTGCGTCAAACGGTCGCCCACGTTTTACGTAATAGTCCGTTATACACCAAACGCCTTTCAGGGCTTAAAATTGAATCTCTTCGTGGTCGCATAGATCTGGAGGAAATACCTTTTCTCACCAGCGAAGACATCATAGAGTCAGGTCACCTGCTCCACTGTGTTTCACAGAGCGAGGTTGTGCGTATTATCACCATGCATACCTCTGGCAGTACAGGCCGGCCGAAACGTTTTTCCTTTACCGCAGCGGATCTTGACGCGACCCTGGATTTTTTTTATCACGGTATGAGAACCCTGGTGGACAGAAGTGACAGGGTGCTGGTGTTGCTTCCTTTTGAAGCTGAGGCTAGCGTGGGTGATCTCCTTATCAGGGCGCTGATGGAGAACGGAATTTATACAGCAGGGCTCTGGCCTCCACCTGCCCCCACCCATCTTGCTAAACATCTACACCGCAATCAGATCTCCTCGGTTGTAGGACTTCCCCAGCAACTTCTGGCCTTGTCAGAAGACATTGAATATGGGCAGCTCAAATCAATGCTGCTCTGCTCGGATTATGCACCCCAGGCTCTTCGACGGCGTATTGAACAGAATGCGGGATGCACAACCTACCTTCATTACGGCGCCACGGAATCAGGCCTTGGTGGTGCGGTTGAGTGCGCTGTTCATAGAGGTCTGCATATCCGTGAATCGGAGCTTCTCATTGAAATTGTTGATCCTGTAACGGGAAAGCAGCTTCCTGACGGGGTTGCAGGAGAAGTGGTTCTCACCACCCTTGGTCGTCAGGCAATGCCCCTTATTCGTTATCGTACGGGTGACATCGCATGTCTTGATCGCAGGCCTTGTCAATGCGGTGGAGTCACTGCGCGGTTATCGGTTATATATGGGCGTTTACAGGGCTGTCCTCTTGCCGACGGTTCCAGGTTATACAGCCAGACCATAGATGATATTCTTTTTACGGTGCCTGGATTGCTTGACTATCGGCTGACTTTAGTGAATAAAGGGACGGATAGAATAGGCGTTGAGTATATAGCGGCGAGCGGAGCGATTGATGTCGCAACCCAGATGAAGAGGTTACTTCAGGAAATTCCTGATATTTATAGGGCTATGGGAACCGGAGCCCTCCTGTTTGATGCTTTTCAGCAGGTTGACCGTTTTGCTCCCACACATACAGTCAAACGAACTATTCTTGATTTACGTTTAAAAGGAGAAGTGTAATGCAGCATGTTCTTAATAGTCTTATTTCAGCCCTGGAAAATGGCGAATCTGTAGTGCTTGGCGCAATAGTACGCAGTTCAGGTTCCGCGCCGAGAACGTCTGGGGCCAGGATGCTGGTACGTGCTGATCAGACACTGGTTGGGACCATTGGTGGTGGTGCTTTGGAAGGCGGCTGCCAGGCAAAGGCCAAAGAACTTTTATCGAATTCTTCAAAAGATAGTTTTGTTGAACTTGACTTTGATCTTACCGATAAAACCGCCGCAGCCGAAGGCATGGTTTGTGGAGGTAAAGTCTCAGTTTTACTGCAAAAAATTACACCGGAAGCTCTCGCGCAGTTTAGCTCGCTTCGCGAAACATTTGCCAGGGGCCAGTACCCCGTTGTCGTTACCAAGTTGCCCCGCAATGGCAACCTGCCGGAGATCTCTTTTTTAAATGCGTCTATACCGTGTAATCTTCCTGTTCAGCTTAGGGAGGAAATATTACGGAAAAACAGGCGGGCGAATTTTCTCGCAGACCATGAAGAAGATCACTACTTTGTAGAGCCGTTAATACACCCGGGAACGGTATATCTGGTGGGGGCAGGTCATGTTGCCCTGGCAACGGCTCATCTGGCCGCTTTT
Organism: Desulforhopalus sp. IMCC35007; assembly: GCF_005116575.1. Taxonomy (GTDB): domain Bacteria; phylum Desulfobacterota; class Desulfobulbia; order Desulfobulbales; family Desulfocapsaceae; genus Desulforhopalus_A. Next base: position 354,139 of record NZ_SWCN01000001.1, read on the forward strand.
ACCGGATTTGAGGTTGTGGTAATGGACGACCGGGAAGAATTTGCAAATGCCAGGAGATATCCGGAGGCAAAAGAGGTTATCGTTCTTGAGGATTTCCATAACTGTCTGCCCGAGCTGGGCCCTGAGGCCTTTGTGGTGATTGTGACGAGGGGGCATCTCCATGACAAGGAAGTTCTGGCCCAGGCACTCAGGACAGATGCAGGTTATATTGGTATGATAGGTTCGAGTAAAAAACGGAAAGGAGTCTACGCCGCACTCATGGCAGAAGGATTTACTGAGACTGATCTTGAGCGGGTGTACAGTCCCATAGGTCTTTCTATTGGAGGCGATACACCCGAAGAAATTGGTCTGAGTATCGTGGCTGAAATGGTTAAGATCAGGGCAGGGATGAAGGTGTGAAAACCGGGGCAGTTATTTTAGCGGGAGGCTACTCTTCCCGCATGAACGGCTTTAAACCATTGATGCAGCTTGGTAAAAAAAGCCTGTTGGAGCACTCCGTACGCTTTTTTAAGAGGGGAGGGGTGGACAAGCTTGTGATCGTCACCGGTCACCGAAAAGATGAGGTCAAAGCCGAGGCCGCCCGTCTTGGTGTTCGAAGTATTTATAACAAAGATTATGACAAAGGGATGTATTCGTCTGTTTGCGCCGGAGTAAAACAGATGAAGGGAGTGAAAGCCTTTTTTATTCTGCCGGTCGACATCCCTCTCATTCGCCCCTCAACCTTGAAAACCTTAAGAGGAAAGGCCCGTTTAAAAGGAGTCGTTTATCCTTCTTTTGACGGTGAGCGTGGCCATCCACCCCTCATCTCCTCGGCCTTGATTCCGGCTATATTAAAGTTTGATGGGAGTGGTGGTTTAAAAGCCTTGCTGGAAAAATATCCAGGAACCGATATTCCTGTCTGGGATCAGGGGATTTTACTTGATGCAGACACCCCGGAGGATTTTCAGGTTCTTGAAAATCGTCTGTTGCAAATGGATGTGGGAAGTCGTGCCGAAGTCATGGCCCTGGCTGAGCTGGTTATGAAGAAAAGAGGCTGCGAACACGGCGTTATGGTGGCCGAGACCGCAAGTGTCATTGGCAGGGAACTGAACGATAGAGGCTATAGACTTGACCTGGACCTCCTGTTCAATAGCGCTCTGCTTCATGATATTGCTAAGGGCGAGGCTCAGCATGAGGCAAGAGGTGCGGAAATGCTCAAAAAGCTTGGACTGAAGCAATTATCTGAAATTGTTGCCGCCCACCGCGATGTGACGGTTCCGGCATCGGGCAAGGTGCAGGAAAAAGAACTGGTTTGTCTTGCCGATAAGCTGGTGCGTGGCACAGAGAAAATGCCAATAGAACAGCGTTTTGAAGAAAAACTCCTCCTGTATGCCAAGGATCCTCAAGCCTGTAAGGCAATACGGAAAAGGCTGGCAAACGCCAAAGGCCTTGAAAAAATTGTAGTGGAGTCCATCGGTCGCCCTCTGGCAGAGTTACTTGATAGCAAACAGGTTGCTCGGTGAAAACAATTTATCTCATTCGCCACGGCGAGATAGCAGCCACTTCTCCACGAAGATTCATTGGTCAAACCAACCTGCCTTTGACGGTAAAAGGTAGAGAGCAGGTTACTCTACTGGGTAAATATCTCTCGACCTGTGGAGTTGAAAACATCGTCTGCAGCCCCCTGTTGCGCTGTCAGGAAAGCGGACAGATCATCGCCGGAGCTTCCGGGCTTTCAATTGAGACCGAAGACAATCTGTCTGAAATCAATCTCGGAGTCTGGGAGGGTCTGACTGTGGATGAGGTCAAAAAGAGATATCCAGGTGCCTATGAGCAGCGGGGTGAAGATCTGGCGGGGTATCGTCCCACAGATGGAGAAAGCTTTCACGATCTTCTTGAGCGTGTCTGGCCTGCATTTCTGCAGATCGTAGAGGCCAGTTCGTCAACTACCGCAGTTATTGCCCACGCAGGTGTCAACCGCGTTCTTCTTTGTCATATCCTCGGTATGCCTCTTACCCGAATGTTTACCTTTGAGCAGTCCTATGCCCATTACAACGTTGTTTCCGCAGATAAAACTCACCTGAAACTTAAGGCTCTCAACTGCAGCCCCTGACAAAAGGACTCTCCAGCCTTTACTCATAAAAAAGCACAAGTCCGGGTGAAAAACTGGATTTCAACCAGGATTATATGACGCTCAAAAATCAATTCTAAATAAAAATCATACAACGAACAAATAAGGATTCTTTCATTATTGGAAAAAGGTAACAGATGAGAGCACATTATTTACAGCATGTATTTTTTGAGGGGCTTGGCAGCATTGAGTTATGGCTTACAGATGCCGGTTATGAACTGTCTGCAACGCGCCTCTATGAATCAGCCGGATTCCCAGCGCCTGCCGAAATTGACCTGCTTGTAATTATGGGTGGCCCGATGAGTGTCAATGATGAGGCCCAGTTTCCATGGCTTGTGGCGGAGAAAAACTTTATCCGTGAGGTTATTGATTCAGGAAAACCTGTCCTTGGAATCTGTTTGGGGGCTCAACTTATTGCAAGCGCCATGGGCGGCAACGTATATAAAAACAGCGTCAAGGAAATTGGCTGGTTTCCTGTACAATCTTGCCTGGAAACAGACAAAAAAGAGTTTGTCTTTCCTGAGACTGTTGAAGTGTTTCACTGGCATGGCGAAACATTTGATCTGCCACCAGGAGCAACGTGCCTCGCCAGCAGTGCAGGGTGCAAAAACCAGGCATTTCAGATGGGCAATTCGGTCATCGGGCTTCAGTTCCATCTCGAAACAACTCCGCAGTCTGCGGAGGCCATAGTTGCCCATTGCCGCGATGAGTTAGTTGAGGGGCAGTATATTCAGACAAAAGAAGAAATACTGGCCGCTACAGCTGTGCAATACGATTCCATCAACAGGCTTATGGCAGATGTCCTGAAATATTTGCACCGGTGATCCCTGGGCTCTGGCGAAAAAATGCATCTGATGCGGGGGGCCTTGTCATCAATGGGGAGTTGTAGACCCAGTCAGTATCTGTTTGGCCGAAAAAGAAAACAGTGAAAGTAGAACGGCTCCCAGTAAGTACCAGCTTAAGAGTAAAAAGAGACCTTGTCCTGAAATTCCCCTATCTATCAAAATGCCAAAAAGAATGGGTGAGGCAGCTGTGCTGAGGACAGCAAGTGAGGAGACAAGCGCTCGAATGGCACCAAGATGTTTCGTTCCATACACCTCAGCCCAGAGGCTATTAATAATCGGGCTTGCTGAGCCGATGGAGGCGCCAAGCAGGAGCATCAGAACATAGGCCACGTGTGGTCCTGGTGCAAGGGCACAGGCGGTAAGGCCCATTAACATTGGTACTGGGCAAAATTTAAACAATTGAACCCCACTAAAGCGGTCAACCAGTGCACCTACATACATTGAAGCGAGCCAGTGCGCCATGCCATAGACGACAAAACATCTTGCAAAGAGTGCAGGTGTCCAGCCCATTTCGGGCAGAATAAACGCCTGGTGAACAAAGATACCTGTCACGATAAAAGGTGCAGCCAGTATTGCTGGAAGTGTCAGCCAGAATCGCAAATCTTTGAGCAGCGTTCTTCTTGAGCCCTGCGTCTTTGGAGATGGAGACGTTTTGCGTGCATTTGTTGGGATGCTCTCCCTGTATTTTTCCTGTCGGCTCTGTCTCAGCAGCCAGAGAGTAGTGGGCAGATAAATGAGAGGTATTGAAAGTCCGATGACAAGCCAGCTTTTCTGCCAGCCAAAAGCTGCAATTATCATCAGGGCAAACGATGGAAGGAGGATTTCACCTACAGGAACACCGATACTTGCAACGCTTACAGCCTTGCCACGGTGGACGGAGAACTCTCTTGCCATGGTTGTAATAGCGGTATGGGGGAGGAGGCCCTGACCGAAAAATCTGAGCATAAACAGACAGACAATCAGGCCTGTAAGGGTGCTTATCTGTGAGAGAATCAGGGTGGCTGCAAAGAGGCCAGCGGCGCAGAATGTTACAAACCAGCGGAGCGGGAATCTATCGACCCCAGCTCCCATCCACATGAGAAGCAGACCGCTTGCAAGGGTTGCAGTGGAGTATGCAGAGCCGTATTCGGTTGCTGAAAGATGAAGCGTCTCCTGAAAACTGGCCCCATACCAGCTGATGAAAAACGATTGACCGAAATTGCCCCAGAAAACCGAAATCATACCAAACAGCAGGAGTGGCCAGGAGCGCCTGATAAAACGAAAATAGTCGTGGAACATCTCTTTGGTCTGACCTCTTTAAATTATTGTGCTGCCTTTTGCTGGTACAACGGTATCATGATGGTTTCCTGTCAAAAATGATAAGCCTTGATGGATGATAAGAACGAGATAATTATAACTGAGAGAAAGTAGGAATTGTTCATAAATCTGCTCCTTGCAGTAGCTTTCAAATTCTGCATAATATAAGATGAGTGTCAATTGATAGCAGTTTTTTCGCACGGTTAAGGTGTTACTTCGAGTGTGATGTGATGGTAACTGAGTATTCGGATTTATTTATACACTTGTTGGCTGGGAAGTTTTATGAAGAAAAGACAATGTACTTATTATCTACTGGATTTTAAAAAGATTTCATCTTTTATCCTGCTCTTTCTTTTTTTTCTTATCTTGTTTTGTTCGACCGCATCTGCCGGGAAAACCGACTCCAAATTCCATATCCTGCTCTTTAATTCCTATCACAAAGGGTATCTGTGGAGCGATGAGATCACCCGAGGCGTTGAGGAAAACCTTACGAAAGATGGAGTGGTGCTTCATGTGGAATATATGGACACCAAAAGGCATTTTGATGAGGGCTATCTCTCACTGCTCAGTCAGCTTTTGCTCTTAAAGCATGCCAAATGTCAATATGATGTTGTCATCGTTTCCGACAATAGCGCCTTTGAATTCATCAAAAATCGTGGCCAGGCAATCTTTGGAAATACACCCATTATTTTCTGTGGTCTGAACTATCTGACCGAAGGGGATCTCAAAGGAATGGTCCAGGTCTCCGGAGTCAATGAAGAGGCGGATCTTGAGGGGAATATTAATTTAATACAACGCCTTCACCCACAGCGTCATAACCTTGTTGTTGTCACGGACAATACGATTACAGGTCACAAAATACAGCAGGAAGTTGGCCGGATACAGCAGAGTTTAGGCCATGATAGCGTGGGGATTGAACTTGTCTATGATGTTACGATTACTGAACTGAAAGAAAAACTCAGAAGTTTAGATAACAATACCAGCCTCCTTTTTACCTTCTTTTCCCGAGACCGTAATGGAGTCTTCCTTGAGTACGATGAAAGCATAGCCACAGTTGTTGAAAACACAGATGTCCCTATATACGTCAGTTGGAAGTTTAGTCTGCGGGATGGCGTAGTGGGCGGCTACCTGACAGACGGGTATGGTCAGGGACAGGAGGCTGCAGAGAAAGTAAATCTGATTCTGGCTGGAACTCCGGTTTCCGAAATCCCCATTACCTGGAAAAGTCCCAATCGTTTTTGTTTGGAATATGCCCTATTGAAAAAGTTTAATGTCGACTTTAACCGCATCCCTGAAGATGCAGAGATCCTCCACTCACCACCTACTTTTGTGCAGGAATACAGGGAGCAGATCATTAAGGTTGGGATTATTATCGGTGTTCTGATACTGCTGGTGTTTGCCCTTGCTTATGGGCTTATCCGCTCTACGCGGGCAGAGGAAACCCTGCGCAGGGCTGAAAATTTTATCTCAAATATCATAGATTCCATGCCGTCGGTATTAGTGGGTGTTGATGTAGAAGGCAGGGTTACCCACTGGAACAGCCGCGCCAGAACGGCGACCGGTCTCTCGGGTCTTCAAGTCATTGGGCAACCGCTTGAACAGGCTTTCCCTCGTTTGTCCACAGAGATGGCTCAGGTTCAGGAAGCCATGCGCACCCGGGAGGTTGTATTGCAACCCAGGCAGGCCCATAGGGTAGATAATGAAACCTGTTATGAAGATGTGACGGTCTACCCACTGGTCTCAAACGGTATTGAAGGTGCTGTCATCCGTCTCGATGATGTAACAGAAAAAGTACGACTTGAAGAGATGATGGTGCAGAGCGAAAAAATGCTGTCGGTTGGAGGGCTTGCGGCAGGGATGGCCCATGAGATTAATAATCCGCTTGCCGGGATGATCCAGACCGCAAATGTGATGCGGGATCGATTGAGTAACAGAGAGATGCCTGCAAATATTCGTGCAGCAGAAGCATCAGGAATCCCCATGTCAGCGATCTATTCCTATATGGAGGCAAGAGGGATTCCAAAGATGCTGGATCGTATTTGTGAGTCAGGGGCACGTGCAGCTGAAATTGTTACCAATATGCTCCAGTTTGCAAGAAAAAACAGCAGCACTGTCTCCAGTCACGATCTTGTCTCACTTATGGACCAGTGTCTGGAGCTTGCAGGTAGCGACTATGATCTGAAAAAACATTTCGATTTTCGCCAGATCAAGATTGTTAAAAAATACCAGAAGGACCTTCCGCTGATCCCCTGTGAAAAGAGTAAAATTCAACAGGTTATACTCAATATTCTTAGAAACGGCGCTGAAGCAATGCAGACCAACCCAGACCAGACGGATAAAGAGCATTGTTTTACAATAGAAATCAACCAGAGAGATCCCGGCTGGATACGGTTAGAGATTGCAGATAATGGCCCGGGTATGGATGAAGCGACCAGAAAGCGGGTTTTTGAACCTTTTTTTACCACGAAACCGGTGGATATGGGGACCGGTCTGGGCCTCAGTGTCTCCTATTTTATAATTACCGAAAATCACAATGGCAGAATGAATGTGGAATCGACCGTGGGAGAGGGAGCCCGGTTTACCATTGAACTTCGTGTGGGGGGCAAAAACATATGACAGCGGTTATGCCTACAGTTCTCATTTTAGATGATGATGACGCCGTACGAGAGAGTTTACTTTACTATTTTGAAGATCTGGGCTGGGGCGTACACGGGGCGGGCACTGCGGAAGAGGCACTTGTGGTAGCCCGGCAGATAAATCCGGCAGGTGTAGTCGTAGATATCCGGCTACCGGGGATGGATGGCTGCAGTTTTATTCTTGAACTGGAGAAAACACACCCACATGTGGCGTGCGTCATCTGTACCGGATCTCCGGAGTATCAGCCCCCGGATTATGTACTGATCCGTCCCCAGGTGTTTGCTAAGATCTTTAGTAAACCCGTTTCTGATTTAGGTGAGCTAGCAGAATCTATGCGACAGCATATTATGAATTGTAATGTAAAGGCGATACATGATTGATGAAAGATTGACAACCATTCTGCTGGTGGATGACGAAGAGGTGCTGCGGGAGTCCGTTTCTGATTTTCTAGAAGACCGGGATTACAGAGTTATTACCGCTGAAAATGGCTTTGCGGCTCTGGAAATTTTTAAAAAAGAGAAGCCCGACCTGGTCCTCACCGACCTGCGGATGCCCCAGATGGACGGTCTGGAGCTGTTAAAAAAGATCGGAAAAATTGCCCCGGAAATACCCCTGATCGTTGTTTCCGGAACCGGGCGGATAAGCGACACCGTACAGGCACTGCAGCTTGGCGCCTGGGATTATATTCTAAAACCCGTGCAGGATATGAATATCATTATCCATGCCGTGGAAAGGTGTTTGGAAAGGGCTGATCTGCAACTCCAGAATAAGCGGTATCAGCAGGACCTGGAGGCACTGGTATGGGAACGAACAGGAGAACTGCAAAAGGCAAATTCTCATCTTGCTGCTATTAATGCACGGCTGAAAAAGGTTTTGCAGACGACCAAAAATGTCTCTGTCTGCACCGATGTCGTCAGGTTTGGCTCTGTTCTGCTTGAAGAGTTTGCAGAACATATGGCGGCCAGTGGAGGGAGTCTCTTTTTGTGCGAAAAGGATGGAATGCGCCTTATTCATAGCCTTGAGACGGAACATGTACCATCTTTTCTCCCATTTCCTTTAAAGGAAGGGTCTATACTTCAGCAGGTTATGGACAGGAGAAAACCTTTACTGAATCCCGAGATAAGCCTGGATACAACGATAGTTACCAGTGGCTGGCAAGGGTATCAAAATGGTTCTGTGCTGATCTTTCCCCTGCAGGCAGACAACGGAGAAGTTATCGGTGTTTTAACGCTGCACAATAAGACCTTTCCACCCTTTGTGGAACAGGACCTTGAAATCGGTACAATTCTCGCCTCCTATAGTTGTGAGACCCTCAGGGCGATTTACGCTACAGAAAACCTTCGAACCAGCGAGTCGAGATTCCGCGACCTGGCTGAGATGCTGCCGGAAGGAGTCATTGAAACCGACCTGGATTTCAAGGTGAACTATGTCAACGTAAAGGCTGTTGAGTTGTTTGGCTACTCTGAGTTTGAGTTCCTGTCCGGATTCAACATCCTGGATCTCATTGAAAAGAAACAGCGAAACATCGCCCGGGCAGCTTTGATACAGCAGTTTCCGGGGGATGGAGAAAATGCTTTTGAATATCAGGCGCTTCGAAAGTCAGGAGAGTCTTTCCCGATACTTTTTCACTGTGCGGTGGTCAAAGAGAATGGGACCCCCGTTGGGTATCGAACTGTCATTGTCGATATCTCGATCATCAAAGAGGCAGATCGAGAAAGATCACGATTGGAAGAGCAGTACCACCAGGCTCAAAAGGTCGAATCCATAGGACGTTTGGCCGGCGGGGTTGCCCATGACCTCAATAACCTGCTCACACCGGTTCTTGGCTACAGCCAGCTCATATATAACGAAACACCTGAGGGGAATAAGCACAAAGATTACCTGGAACAGATAATACGGGCCAGCGAAAGAGCCAGGGATCTCGTAGGACAGCTCCTTGCATTTAGCCGCAAACAGACGCTTCAGTATCAGCCGCTCAATATTAACACTGTCATAGAAAGGTTTAGTAAGCTCTTGAGGCGTACTATTCGTGAAGATATTGAGCTGATTTTTGATCTGCAGGATGATATCCAGACCGTGGAAGCGGATATTGGCCAAATAGAGCAGGTTTTGATGAATCTCTGTGTCAATGCCTCTGATGCCATGCCAAACGGTGGTCAGCTGTTTTTTTCAACATCGATGATCGATTATCATGAAGAGATGAGTGGTTATGGCCTGGACGCCTCAAGAAAGCATTTGCTCCTGACGGTCCGGGACACAGGCTGTGGAATGGACAGTGAGCTGATGAGCCATATTTTCGAGCCGTTTTTCTCTACAAAAGGTGATAAGGGGACGGGGCTGGGCCTTGCTACAGTCTACGGTATTGTCTCCCAGCATGGTGGTTACACAAAGGTTGAGAGTGAACCGGGCCAGGGAACCACGTTTAAGATTTTTCTTCCTGTGGTGGAAACGGCCAGCAATGAGGCTCAGGGTGTTGTAGAGCAACTGAAAAATCTCAACGGAACAGAAGATATTATCCTTGTTGAAGATGATACGGCTGTAAAAGAGATGGTAGCGGAATTTCTTGGCGGACTTGGCTATAGGATTGTCGCCGTGGAAAATGGTCAGGAAGCCCTGAAAATGCTTGAAAAAGAAAAATTTGACATCCTTCTGACAGATGTAATTTTACCAGGGCTTAACGGCAAAGAGCTGTATCTGTATGCCAGAAATCTCCACCCGGAACTCAAGGTGCTCTATATGTCGGGTTATGCCAATGAAATCATGGGCGAAGGTGGTGTGTTAAACGATGATGTTGCCTTTATTCAAAAGCCCTTTTCTATCAATGCACTTGCTGCCAAGCTCCGCACTGTTCTAGATCAGTAGACACTGTGCCCATCGTCAAGCTATTGTAAGGACCTGCCGATACCCTCTTTCCAGTCTTCAAAGGAGTGGCCAAAGGAAAGCATCCTGGGTTCTTTTTTGCTAAAGAGAGAGGCTACAGCCCTGCAGCGCGTAGATAGTTTTCCCCGGTTTGTCCCTATTTCTTGCTTCATCTTTTGTAAAAGTGTAACTCTGTTTTCTGATGCGTTACGATAAACCTGTCCGCTTATTTGATTACAGAGGCACGGACAGATGCGAGAAATGACTATTTGTTGAGGGAAACACATGACGAACACAGTACATTTGGCAGACAGAGTGGGAAAATTAGGGGTGGAAACTGCCTTTCTTGTCGCTGCAAAGGCCGCAGCCCACGCCGCACGAGGAAACAGGGTCTACCCCTTCCATTTAGGGGATATGAATCTGCCAACACCTGGCAATATTATCGAAGCTGCATATTTGGCGATGCGGGAAGGGAAAAATGGCTATACCCCCAATGCCGGAATTCCACAGTTGCGTGAAGCACTTGCTACAGAATTTAACACCACAAGAAAAACCAGCTACTCGCTCGATAATGTCGCAGTTCAGCCGGGAGGCAAACCGGTAATTTCTAAATTTCTGCTTGCTCTTATGAACCCTGGCGATGAGGTCTTATACCCCAATCCGGGTTTTCCAATTTATGAATCCCAGATTCGATTTCATGGTGGGGTCGCTGTCCCATATCCGATTCTCCCAGGCGAGAAGAACTTTTCCTTTGACCTTGATGCAATGGAGGCAGCCATTACGGATCGAACCAGGCTCCTCATTGTCAACGATCTGCATAATCCAACGAGCGCGGAATGCAGCGCCGAAGATCGCAGAAAAATTGCAGAGATTGCAGTTAGACACAACCTGCAGGTATTGCTCGACGAGGCATATTTTGATGTACGGTATGAGGGGGAATCAGTCTCTCTTATTCAGGAAAAAGGGATGGTCGAACGCAGTGTGATTCTCCATACCTTTTCAAAAAAATATGCCATGACCGGCTGGAGAGTAGGGGCGGCACTTGGGCCAAAGGAAATCATTGATGTCATCGCAAAGCTCAACGTCAACGATGAGTCCTGCACCAGCCATAGCAATCAGTATGCCGCCTGTGAGGCGCTTCAGGGGGACCAGGCCGGGGCCAGGGAAATTCTGAGCACGCTTCGGAAAAGACGTGATCTGACCGTTGAGCTGCTCAACGATATAGAAGGGGTAAAATGCTACAGCCCCGGTGCAACATTTTATCTCTATCCGGATGTGACAGAGGCTATGGCAAAGGCAGGATACAGTGATTATCAGCCATTTTTAGACGCAGTTCTTGCCAATACCGGGGTCTCTATTTGTGCCCGGACACATTTTGGCACGGCCCATCCAGGAGAAGAGCGGAAGTATCTCCGTTTTGCCTATTCAGGGATTGACGCCCGAGATATAGAAGCGGGTCTTGGAAAGCTGAAAGTTTTTTTAGAAAAATAAGGTGTAAAAAAAGACCTGTCCCCCTTGTTTTGTAAAAGTCACAAGGAGGACAGGTCTTTTTGTGTTGTGCTGACTTTAGGCTGCTTCTGTAAATTTTTCTACACGAACAGCACAGGATTTATACTCCGGAGTTCCTGCAATAGGGCAGCGGTGTTCTGAGGTTAAATCATTGGTAAGAGCGCTTTGGTGATGAAAGGTCATAAAAACATTGCCTTTCTGGGAGCGGTTTGTAACTTTTGCCCGCACCTTGACCTCGCCTCGCCGTGATGAAACCTTCACCCAGTTCCGATCCTTGATACCCAGCAGTTCCGCATCTTCTGGGGATATTTCAACCCGTTCAGCGGGGACGATCACATCAATTCCTTTTGATCTGCGTGTCATGGAGCCATTGTTGTAGTGTTCCCTGATTCGCCCGGTGATAAGGACCAGAGGATAGCTTTCATCGGCCACTTCGCCTGAACCGATATGATCTAATGCCATAAAGGATGCAAGCCCGCTGCTTTTGGCAAACAGGTCGGTGAAGAGCGTGGTCGTGCCGGGATGGTTTTTATCGGGGCAGGGCCACTGGATGCCACCTTTTTCGAGTCGCTCATAGCTGATACCACCATAAATCGGTACCAAAGAGGCTATCTCGTCCATAATGGCCGCCGGATTTTTATAGTCCATGGGGTAACCCATGAGGGTCGAGATCTTACAGAGGACCTCCCATTCGGCCATTCCGGCAAGAGGTTCAATGGCCTTGCGTACACGCTGGATCCGTCTTTCCCCGTTGGTAAAGGTGCCATCTTTTTCGGCAAAGCTCGCGCCAGGCAAAATGACGTCTGCAAAACGGGTGGTCTCGGTGTGAAAGAGTTCCTGAACAACGAGGAAATCAACGGATTCAAGAGCCTTTCTCACGTGATAGAGATCGGGGTCCGTCTGGGCAGGATCTTCGCCGAGAATGAAAATCCCTTTAAACGTTCCCTTGACGCATTCATCAAGCATTTCAACGGATTTGAGACCAGGTTCCTTCTTGATTGTCACATTCCAGGCATCGCCGAATTTTTTCCGGACTTTTTCATCCATTACCGACTGATATCCGGGAAGCGTGGCAGGGAGCGGACCGAGATCCGTGGCTCCCTGGACGTTATTTTGACCCCGAAGTGCCATTATCCCTGTGGACGGACGTCCAATCTGGCCGCATACGAGCGCCAGGTTGGCGATGGCCATGGCATTTTCAGTACCTGTTCTGTGTTCGGTGACTCCCAGGCCATAGACGATCATTGCTTTGTCTGCCTGGGAATACATTCTGGCGGCTTCAATTATCTTATCTCGGGATACCCCGGTGAGCTGTTCAACGCGGTCAAAGTCATATTCCTGCACTTTTTCCCGAAGTTCATCGAGGTTTTCGGTACGGGCGGCAATAAATTCCTTGTTCTCCCAGCCGTTATCTAAAATAACCTTGATAAGGCCGTTGAGCAGCGCAATGTTGCTGCCTGGTTTGAGATTCATCCAGACATCAGCGCGCTCCGCCATCCAGGTCTTACGAGGATCGGTTACGATGAGCTTGGCTCCGTTTCGAAGCGCTTTTTTCAAATGCAGCGAGACGATAGGATGCGCTTCGGTTGGATTGGAACCGAAAAGAAAAATAGTATCAATTTCTGGCATCTGTGTGAGAGAGTTTGTTGCAGCGCCAGCACCTAAGCTTGTGGACAGACCGGCCACGGTTGGAGCGTGTCAGACCCGGGCACAGTTGTCGACGTTGTTCGTCCCCACCGCGGTTCGTATCCATTTCGCCAGGATATAGTTTTCTTCGTTGGTGCATCTTGAGGAGGAAAAACCACCAACAGTATCTGGACCATGTTCCTTGATGATCTGCTTGAATTGACTGGCAACAAGTTCCAGGGCCTCATCCCAGGAAGCCTCTCTAAACCCATCACCTTCTTTTATTAAGGGGGTGGTTATCCTGTCCTTACTGTGGATGAAGTCATAGCCGTAACGTCCTTTGATGCAAAGGTTTCCCTGGTTGACCGGGGCGTTATAATCCGATTCGACTCCGATTACCTTGCCGTCTTTGACCATTAAAAAGAAGTTGCATCCGGTGCCGCAATAGGCGCAGGTTGTTTTGACTTTTTCGACTTCAGCTGACCTTCCCAGCCCACGACTTTTTCTGTTCGTGAGAGCGCCTGTTGGACATGCAGAGACACACTGTCCACAAAATTCACAGTTCTGCAAAGATCTCGGCTTGGAAAAAGCCGTGTCTGGCATCGCTGTAAAACCTCTGCTGGTCATGTCAATTGTTCCTGCCATGACAACTTCGTTACAGATCCTGGTACAACGTCCACAGACTATGCATTTGTTGGGTTCAAAGGTGATAAATGGATTATCTTCTTTGATGGGCAGGGCCCATTTTTCTCCGGGGAATCTGTCAAGAGATGCACCATAGAGATAGGCCATTTCTTGTAGATCACAATTACCAGAAGCCTCACAGCACATACAGTCATTTGGGTGATTGGAGAGGAGAAGCTCGATTATTGTTTTACGCAGGCGAGTAAGACGGGGGCTCTCGGTGGTGACAACCATGTTTTCGGTTGCAGGTGTTGTACAGGATGTGAGCGGTTTTGGTACACCTGCCACTTCCACGATACAGAGCCGACAGGCACCATAGGGTTGCAATCGCTCATCGTGGCACATTGTCGGCACGTATATCTCATGTTCTCGACACACCTCAAGGACTGTTTGACCTCGAAGAAAATGGACCTCCCGTCCATTTATCTTCATATTCAGTTTTTGATCCATACTCAAGATCTCCAGATAAAAGTTGAAACCACAAGAATCAGAGTTCGGTGAACAGAGATATTCGAGCCACCGACGGGAAATATATTTATGGTCAACATATCTACCACGAAATATTCTAATGTGCAATTGTTGCATATTAAATTAATGAGCGATATTAGACATCTCCTCACGTGAGATAAGCTGGGAGGTTTCCTTTTGGACAGCAGTTCTGCATGGTGCATGAAGCTGGGGATATTTACACTGGACTCTTGGCGGCAGATGGAATATTTTGCAGGATTCTGCCAAGGGATGTCTCTTGAGTTTTAAAACGGTTCATCCACCTTGTAAATAATCACCCGAAATAAATAATATGAATGTTTTTGTTCTTTCCACCGGCCGATGTGGAAGTGTCACTTTTGACAAGGCCTGTTGCCATATCTCAAATTACAGTTCTGCTCACGAATCGAGGGCGAGAATCCTTGGAGACGGTCATTTTGAATATCCCGCAAATCATATTGAAATCGATAACCGGTTGAGCTGGTTTCTTGGACGGCTTGATAAGGTTTACGGGCAGGATGCCTTTTATGTGCATTTGACAAGAGATATGGAGCGTGTTGCCAACAGCTATAAAAAACGATTCGGTTCCGGCATAATCCGGGGTTACGCTAAGGGTATGATGATGGGGCGCCACCCCAAGTCAGTTGCAAAAGAACTTTGCCTGGATTACTGCAAAACAGTCAACAGTAACATAGAACTGTTCTTAAAAGATAAGCCCCTGAAAATGGACTTTGCTCTGGAAAATGCAGAAAATGACTTTAGCCAGTTTTGGCAGCGCATTGCAGCAGAAGGTGACTTTCAAGGTGCACTTGCTGAATGGAAAGTGAGTCATAATAGCTCCCCCGATGGTTTTTCCCTGTTTAAACTCTTTTCCAAAAACGAGTAAGAGAAAAAAAGCTCGATGTTGCTGAGTTATGCCATTTTTTTTCGGTTGCATTGAGTCTCTCATCAGTCCTATTACCAACCTGGGTATCAGGGCAGGACGGCCAGCTTTTTTTATCCTGCATGTTCTTGTAAAAAAACTGCACGCAGATAACAGTCGAATTGTGATCATCCGGTTGTCTGAAGTGGATGTGGCAAACAAAAGGTTAAAATTTTATGGAGAGGTTGTTTTTTTCTTTAGCTCTTATCTCAATCGGCCTGGCTGTTGGCTACCTGCTTCAGATTGTTGAGAGGCGCGGGGTTGTTACCTTGCCTGTGTCTGCTGCTGTTCTTCGTAAAACGCTCCAGAAGATTGGTTTGTTGTTTTTTATGCCCATATCTTTTCTAGGAGCAGTCTGGGTGGTTCCATTTGGAGATATGCGGGTCGCTTATCTTCCTGTGGTTGGAGTATGTGCGCTGACTTCTGGTGGTCTTCTGGGGCTTGTTCTTGCTCGCCTTACAAAACAGACCTTTAAGCAGACCGGGGTCCTTTTCTGTTGCGGTTCCTTCACCAACATCGGTGCCATTGGTGGCCTTGTCTGTTTTATGTTTCTTGGGGAGGCCGGATTTGCCCTGGTTGCACTGTATAAAATGTTTGAAGAGATTGTCTACTATACGGTCGGCTTTCCCATTGCAAGATTTTACAGTGGTGGGGTAAGTGGACAACGCTCGGTGGGGGCACGAATCCTTGGTGTTGTAAAAGATCCTTTTGTCTTTACGGCCCTCAGCGCCTTTTCGACAGGACTTGCGCTTAATCTGTTCCAGGTTCCGAGACCCCATGGGTTTGAAATGATAACAGCAATCTTTATACCAGTAGGAACCTTTGTTCTTATCGTTTCTATCGGTATGGGCATGCGTTTTTCACGGTTGAGGAAATACCTGGTCGTATCTGGTGGTATCTGCCTCATTAAGTTTCTTGTGGTTCCGCTTATAGCCTGTTCTCTTGCCTATCTCCTTGATCTGCATCTGGTTGCAGATGGTCTTCCCTTTAAGGTTGTTCTTATTTTAAGTTCAATGCCGGTGGCTTTTAATGCACTCGTTGCCTCTTCAATTTATGATCTTGATCTGGATATGGCCAATAGTTGCTGGTTGATTTCCACCGGTAGTCTGGTCATCGTCATGCCATGGCTTTATTTTCTTCTCCAGTCTGTCTTCTAAAGAGAGCCAGGCAATATCGTTTGAGCTTTTTATTCTTTTTGGTCGGTTGTCATTTCTTTTGTTGATTGTCGAGGACAAGAGGAGTAGCATGACTGTGTCATAATGACCCGTTGAGGCACGAGGGGTTTTCTGTTAACATTTTGATACTAATAGATAAATACTGGTGGAACGCGATTTGCTATACAGGGTGTAGCGTTACTGTCTTCAATGCGGTTTATGAGAGAAGTTTCCTTATGAAAATCTGGACAATTGGTTCTTTAATGGTGGAAAAAAATGGATGTAACGAAATTTGCGATTCCTGAAATTATTTTTGGACGGGGGAGTCTGAACCATGCGGGACAGTGTGCTCTCAGATTAGGTGCTAAAAAGGTCTTTCTGGTCAGTGATTCTGGCATTGAAGAGGCGGGATGGGTCCAGCGCCTGATGGATATTCTAAAACGAGAAGGCATTGAGTGGATCTACTATCCCGGAGTAACCTCCAACCCCAGGGACTTTCAGGTTGAGCAGGGTGCGGAGTTTTACACAAAAAATAATGCTGATGTTATCATTGCAATTGGAGGCGGGAGCGCTCTTGATACGGCAAAGGGGATTGCCATCATCGCCAGTAATGGCGGTAAAATCAGGGATTACGAGGGGGCAAACCGGGTACATCGGCCATTGCCGCCTATGGTACTTATTACCACCACCGCAGGCTCCGGGTCTGACATTTCACAGTTCTGCATTATCACGGATGTGGAGCGTGCTGTTAAGATGTCCATTATCACCCGGACTCTGGTGCCGAATATCTCCATTGTCGATCCTCTGATACTCAGAACCAAGAGTGAAACCCAGATCATCCAGTCGGCGGTCGATGCCCTGGCCCATGCCATTGAATCCTATACCTCAACGATTGCCTCCTCTCTTACGGAGATGCATTCACTGAAAGCCATAGATCTTATTATTCGAAATCTTCCCCATGCGGTTCAGACAAGGTCGCTGGACTCTCTTGAACAGCTGAGCATGGCCTCGGTTTCGGCCTCGATGGCCTTTAGCAATGCAAGCCTTGGCGCGGAACACGCCCTTGCCCATTCCCTGGGCGGGCATTTTGACATGCGTCATGGAGTTATTCATCCAATTCTGCTCACCGCTGTTATGCGCTATAATCTTGATTGGGCGGAAGAAAAATTTGGTAATATCGGCCGGGTTATTCTCAACAAAGATTTAGGCTCTGTCCGGGATAATGCTGTGGAGGGTATCGAAAAGCTTGATGAATTTTTTGCTCAACTCGATGTGCCTCTCAGGCTGCGTGATGAGATTGGGGAAGATGACAAACATTTTCTGGAACCCATCTGTCGAATGGCGGTAAACGACGCCTGTAATCTCACCAACCCCAGGCCCGCATCCTGGCGAGAGCTTATGGCAGTTTGTGAAGAGGCCTGGTAATGAAATCTATAGCTTCACTTGAAGATTTAATCGGCATTGAACACTGCAAGGTCGGTTTTTATCAGGAACTCCAGCAGAAAGTTGAGCAGCTTAAAACCTCCCACGATGAACTGGAGAAAAAGCGTCAGGAAATCCAGGCGGTACTGGATGGGATTACTGACCTGATGCTGGTTCTCTCCGATGACCTGAAAATTCAACGGGTCAATCACGTCTTTACCGATTGGTTTCCAGGCATAGATCCCATAGGAAGGTACTGTTATCAGGTTTTTCGTGGCCAGAATTCCAGATGTACCGATTGTCCGGCGCTTCGTTCTCTTGATCTGAATGAAATCGTTAAAGATTACTGTATTTATAAAGTTAACGGTCAGTATCGTCATTTCGATATCATTGCTTCACCTTTAAAGACAGGAGCCACCGGAGAGCGCAATGTCCTGCTTTTTAAAAGGGATGTCACGCGGGACAAAGAGCTGCAGGCGCAGTTTAATCAGGCCGAAAAAATGGCAACGGTGGGGGCACTTGCTGCCGGTGTTGCCCATGAAATTAATAACCCCCTTGCGGCGATCAGTGGTTTTGCCGAAGGCTTGCAGCGGCGGATCAAAAAAATTAAAGATAAGGTGGAGCCTGATCTCTTTGAGGATTTTTCTGAGTATACCGAAACAATTATAAAAGAGTGTTACCGTTGCAGGGATATTGTCCAGACCCTCCTCACCTTTAGTCGTCCGATGGCCTCTCCCCTTGGTCCTGTTGACATAAACAAGTGTGTCAGTGATACTCTTTTCATCTTAAAACATCACTTCAAAGAGCAGCGTGGAGTTACGTTAAAAACGGAGTTTTCTGCCAGACTTCCTATGATTATGGGGGACGAATCACAGCTCAAACAGGTGATTATCAATCTTTTCAGTAACGCCTTTGATGCTACGAAAGAAGGTGGCGTCATTGCCGTCAGCACAAGAAAAACGGCAGGTGAGGGGGTCGAACTGATTGTAGAAGATAACGGTTGCGGGATTCCCGCAGATCACCTGGATAAGTTGTTTGAACCTTTTTTCACAACGAAAAGGGTAGGTCAGGGGGTCGGAATTGGTCTGTCCACCTGCTACGCTATTGTTAATAAACACGGTGGTGAGATCAACGTGACAAGTCAGGAAGGGCAGGGATCTGTATTTAAAGTATGTATTCCTGGGATAGGGCTATAATGGAAGGTGAAAAGTGTACGATCCTTGTTATCGATGATGAGCAATCTATCAGGCGGATACTGGAAAAAGAGCTGGTAACCGCTGAGAGAGAAGTCCTTACTGCAGCCGATGGAAAAACAGCACTGTCAATTCTCAAGAGTCATTGGGTCGATGTTATAATTATGGATCTGCGTCTTCCGGATGTGGAGAACCTGGAACTGCTGATAGAAGTAAAAGAATCTGTGGCCTACGTTGAAGTGATTATGATTACCGGCCACGGTGATGTCGATAGTGCGGTTGAAGCCATGAAATACGGGGCCTACGATTTTATCCAGAAACCTTTTAACCTGGAAAGGTTGGAACTGGTGATTGAGAAAGCCCATCAGAGGGTGTTAATGGCCAGGGAAAACTCGATTCTGCGGCATAAGCGGGACAATAACAAGCAGCAGGTCCAGTTTATCGGCAAATCTGAAGCCATTCAGGGCATAAAATTTCTCATCAACAAGGTTGCTCCTGCAACCATTCCGGTACTTATTACCGGAGATTCGGGAGCGGGCAAGGATGTTGTCGCAAGAATGATTCATCAGCGGTCCTCCTGTTCCGGGCGCGAGCTTATCATTAAGAACTGTGCATCTCTGCAAAAAGAACTTGCCAGAAGTGAGCTGTTTGGTCATGCGAAGGGCTCGTTTACCGGTGCGACGGATTCCCGGGAAGGACTTATGTCATATGCCCATGAGAGTACCTTGTTTCTTGATGAGATCGGTGAGCTTTCCCTGGAAGTGCAGGCATCTCTTTTGAGAGTTCTGGAATCTCAGAGTTACAGACGTGTTGGTGAAAAACAGGAGAGAAAAGCAAAGGTGAGATTGCTCTTTGCAACCAATAGAAACCTTGCCGAAGAGGTGGAGGCTGGTCGTTTTAACGAAGCGTTTTTTCACAGGATCAATGCATTTAATATTGAAATTCCTCCCTTAAAAGACCGTAAGGAAGATTTGCCCCTGCTGGTTGACTATTTCCTCATGCGTCTGAGCCCGGATAACAGCACCTATAAGATAGTTGACCGGGCGATGAATTGTATTTTACGCTATACCTGGCCTGGAAATATCAGGGAATTACGTAATGTTATTGAGCGTTCCATCATCCTTGCTGAAAACAACATTATTACGGAACGCTGTTTGCCGCGTGAACTTGTGTCCGCAGCGGAAGAGTCCCACGCAGCCCTCTCCCTGGAACTGGTCGAGAAAAAGCATATTCTCAAGATGCTTCAGTTTTTTGATGGCAACAGGCAGAAAACAGCCGAGATTCTTGGTATCAGCAGGAAAACCCTGTATCGAAAGCTGGCCCAGTATAGTCTTTAATCCGCCGGACGTTTTTCTTCCTCCCTTTCGGCTGCCACTCTCTCCCGGCAGCCAGTCTTTTTACAACGCAGTGAAATACAAAGCGCTTTGGCCAGAACAGAATGTTATGTCGAGGGACATTTTGTCTCATTAGAGATCTGATGTGTTTCATTTTGACCCATCTGCTCTGAAACACCTGTTTCATAACGGTTAGCCGACCCAAGTGCCAGGGACTGTGCGAGTAAATGATGGGACCTGTGCGCCAAGTAGTGGGACATTATGACCGAGTCGGTAATGATCTGTTGGGGTAAGTAGCTGTAAATTCGTGTTTAAATAAGATGGCATAACAATTGCTTTAGTAGATACGTGTTAGACAAATAACTACACCGAAGATGGTTTGATTGACGAAGATGTACTACTAAACCCTAATTCAACGAAGGAAGGTATTATTATGGCGATTCGAGAAGAAGTCTACGGGTATTTCATTCCTAGTGTTACTCTGATTGGTATTGGTGCTGCAAAACAAATCCCTGAAAAAATAAAAGCCCTGGGTGGAACCAAGCCTTTGATCGTTACAGATAAAGGTATCACCGGAGCTGGAATCACCAAAGAGATTACTGATCTGCTCGATGGTGCTGGAATGAAATATGTTGTGTATGATGAGACCATTCCTAACCCAACAGACATTAATGTGGCTCATGGTGTTGAGGCATATAAGAAAAATTCTTGTGACAGTCTTATTACTCTTGGTGGTGGTAGCTCTCATGACTGTGGTAAAGGTGTTGGGCTTGTTGTTGCAAATGGTGGTAAAATTCAAGACTATGAAGGTGTTGATCAGTCCACCAATCCAATGCCTCCATACGTTGCAGTAAACACAACTGCTGGTACTGCCTCAGAAATGACACGTTTCTGTATTATCACTGATACCGCAAGAAAAGTGAAGATGGCCATCGTTGACTGGCGTTGTACCCCTGGTATAGCTCTTGATGATCCACTCCTCATGCTGGGAATGCCACCTGCACTTACCGCAGCGACCGGTATGGACGCCCTGACCCATGCTGTAGAGGCATATGTATCTACCATCGCAACTCCAATGACCGATTCAGCTGCTGAAAAAGCGATTGAACTCATTGCCAAGCATCTGCGTCCTGCAGTAGCAAATGGACAAGACATCGCTGCCCGTGAAGGTATGTGTTTTGCTCAGTACCTTGCCGGTATGGCATTTAATAATGCAAGTCTTGGTCATGTCCATGCAATGGCGCATCAGCTTGGTGGTTTTTATGACCTGCCACATGGCGAATGTAATGCTATTTTACTGCCTCATGTTTGCCAGTTTAACCTGATTGCGAAGGTTGATCGTTTTGTTAAGATTGCTCAACTCATGGGTGAGAATACAGAAGGTTTGTCTCCAAGAGAAGCAGCTGAACTTGCTATTACAGCTATTAAGCAGCTTTCTACAGATGTTGGCATTCCTTCAGGACTCGTTGCTCTTGGTGAGAAGTATGGTAAGAAAGTTGATGCGAAAGACATCGACACTATGACTGTAAATGCACAAAAAGATGCTTGTGGTATGACTAATCCTCGTGCAGTAAGTGATGCTCAGGTAAAAGAGATTTATACTGCTGCTCTTTAATGCATCTGTTGTATAGCTTTAACGTGTGTTGATTCGTTGCGTTGTTCGGGGGTTCAGGTGGTCTGAACCCCCTTTTTTTGTTCTCTTCTTTTTTTCCGACAATTTCTCACCTGTCTTTATTTCCAGTTGCGGGGTTCTGAATCCCTCGTCACATGAAAAGTGATTTGCTGGGCGTGGCCCGTTTTACTTCAAATAACAGCCGAATGTTTTTGTCCCCTGGCACCGACGTGTCGCTTTATTGATGGAGAAGAAACTATAAATTTACCTCTGTAAAAGATGGTGGTAGAGTAATCTTCCTTATTGGGCATGTTACTGTTGATTGCAGTTCTTGCCGCACCGCTTCAATGATTTTGCAGAGGGTCAGACAATGGAAGAGTTATTTGCCAGGCGTATCCAGGGGGTACCCAGGTCTTTTATACGGGAGATATTAAAAGCCTCACTCAATCCCGAAGTGATCTCGTTTGCCGGTGGATTGCCTAACCCTGCTTTTTTCCCGGTCCGTGAAATTGAGGCCGCGACAACAGAGGTGTTTCGTAAGTATGGGCCAAGTGTGCTGCAGTACAGCAATTCAGAGGGTGAACTGGAACTTCGGGAGTTTATTTCTCAACGATACAAAATGAAGAAAGGACTCAATATCCCTGCGGAAAACATTATCATTACCAATGGTTCGCAGCAGGGTATTGACCTTCTTGCCAAGGTATTTTTAAACAGTGGAGATTCTGTACTGATTGAAGAGCCTGGTTATCTGGGTGCGATTCAATCTCTATCTCTTTACCAACCGGTTTTTCGTCCTGTTCCAGTGGCTGCTACCGGTATGGATGTTGACGTTCTGGACCGGAACAGTACAGACGGCCAGACGAAAATGCTCTATACGGTTCCCACCTTCCAGAATCCTTCGGGGATCACCTATACCGATGAAAATCGTGAGGCAATTGCAGCAGTTGCAAGAAAAAACAAGTTCATCCTCATTGAAGATGACCCTTACGGGGAACTGCGTTTTTCAGGGGTTCACGCCCAGTCTTTTTCTGCATTTCTGCCGGAGCAAACTGTTCTTCTTGGCTCTTTTTCAAAGATTGTCGCACCGGGGTTTCGTCTGGGCTGGCTCGCTGCCCCGACCTGGATCATAGAAAAAATGATCGTGGCGAAACAGGCGGCAGACCTGCACACCTCAAGTTTTACTCAGAAGATAATTCTAGAATTTTTACAATCCAACAACCTCGATCAGCATATTTCCAGAATCACGGACGTTTACGGTCGTCAATGCCGGGCAATGACTGTTGCAATCGACCGATTATTCCCAAAAGAAATAGAGATAACATCTCCAGAAGGCGGCATGTTCCTCTGGGGAAAACTTCCGGAGGGGAGGTGCTCCATGACGCTTTTTCATGAGGCGGTCAAAGAGCGGGTGGTCTTTGTTCCGGGGGATCCTTTTTACACTGAAAAGGGCAGCAAAAACACGTTCAGGCTTAATTTTTCCTGTGTGGATCCGGTGGCAATTGAGGAAGGGGTTACAAGAATGTCTGCGGCCATTGCCCGTTTTCTGTAAAAAAACAATGTTTTAGAGCATGGTTTTCCGGTTGTGATCCGGCTCAAGGCTCTTTCTCACTGCATCTGCAAGAGCCTTGAGGGAAAAAGGTTTTTGCAGAAAATGGAGGCCTTCATTTAGAATCCCCTGGTGGGCTATGATATCTGCAGTATATCCGGACATAAAAAGGCAGCCTATCTGTGGATGCAGCTCGAAAATATGCTGGGCCAGGTCTCGGCCGTTCATTTTTGGCATGATCACATCGGTGATGACAAGATCAATTGTATCACCGTATTGTCTGACGTATTCGATCGCCTCCTCGGGGCTGTTCGCCGGAAATACTGTGTAACCCAATTCCTTAAGCATCTGTTTGCTCACTTTGAGAAGTTCGGGTTCGTCTTCCACCAGGAGAATGGATTCGGTGCCGTGAAGTATATGAGGGTTCGTTTCGCTAACAGGGCTATGCGCATCATTGCCCTGATACCTTGGCAGGTAGATTTTAAAGGTAGCTCCTTGATTCACCTCACTGTAAATATTGATAAAACCATTATTCTGTTTAACAATTCCGTACACCGTGGCAAGGCCGAGGCCTGTACCTTTATGTCTGGCTTTGGTGGTAAAAAACGGTTCAAAGATTTGCTGTTGTGTTTCTTTATCCATGCCGCAACCATCATCGCTCACGGACAAACAGACATAGTCCCCCGGCAGGTAGTCGGTCATATTGGTGTAATACGCCTCATCCAGTGTACAGTTGTCGGTTCTAATAATTATTTTACCAATTCCGTCTATTGCATCACGGGCGTTGACACAGAGGTTTGTGAGAATCTGAACCAGCTGGTCCGGATCAATTTTGACCTTCCACAGGTCGGGCTTGGGGATCTGGGTCAGCTCAATGCCTTCACTGATAATGCGGCGCAACATGCTAAGGGTTTCTTCCAGGGTCATGTTGATGTCGACGACCTGGGGCGCAATGGCCTGTTTTCTGGCAAAGGCAAGCAATTGGCGGGTGAGATTTGCTGAGTGTCCTGCCGCTTTTTTTATATCGACGAAAAAATCATAAAATGGATCTGACGGGGCCATTTTTAACAGAGCAATTTCAGATTTGCCTATGATCACAGAGAGGATGTTGTTGAAATCGTGGGCGACTCCTCCGGCCAGTTTTCCAACGGCCTCAAGTTTTTGCGCCTGTACCAGTTGGTTCTGAAGTCGTGTGCGCTCCTGTTCCGACTCGATACGGTGGTTAATATCACTAACTAAAGATTCGATCCGTAGCGGAGTGCCCTCGCTGTCCCGGATGAGACGAATGTCTATGGAGACCCAGAAGGTCTTGCCCCTGCGATTTTTGAGTTCAACTTCAATGCCTTGCAGTTTGTCTTTTTCAAAGAGCTGTTGAATAATTCTGAGACGGTCTTCAGGGTCTGCATAGATGTCTGTCTTAACGTCCTCAGTGTTCTCGATAAGATTTTCAAGGGAATCATACCCAAGCATCTGGATGAAGGCAGGGTTGGCGTTTAATATCTTGCCTTCCATGCTGACCTGCACAATACCAAGGAGTGAGTTTCTAAAAATACTCTTGTAGTTATTTTCGCTTGCCGCCAGTTCGGAAATTGATGTTTTGAGGCTTGCTGTCATACTGTTAAATGCTTGTGACAACTGACCAATTTCATCCCGGCTTTGTACCTTTAGAGCCGCAAGTTCAAGGTTACCTGCGGATATTTCCTGGGCGTGTTGGGATAGTTTGTTTAGCGGCCGGGTGAGCCTGCCCATTGCAACCATGATTGCAAGACCAACGAGGATGGAGAAAAATACCGTTATTGCCAGAAGGAACTTCACCATCCTGATTGCCGGAGCGAGCATCTCCACTTCGGGGAGAACGGTTGCGACTGACCAGCCTGCAATTGGTATGGGACTGTAGAGAACAACCAGATTCCGTCCCTTTTCATTGTATGTATATGTCCCGGGGGTACCGGAAATCATCCGAATTCCCAGGGTTTTGATCTGCTGGTCTTCGGCCTCTGTGATTTTTGATTTCATAACCAGACTGGAATCAGGATGGTAAATATAGGTCCCATCACTGGCGATAATAAAACCGTATCCGGTCTTGCCCGCTTGTAGCTCCTTGGTAATCTTCTGGATGTATTCCAGGGAGATACCGGCACCAATAAGCCCTTGGGGATTGCCGTTTTCATCGTGGATTGGGGACACGATGAACATTGTGGGTACACCGGTTGTCCTGGAAATGAGGGGGGGCGTAATCTGGGTTGGGCCGCCATTCATTATCGATTGAAAATAGTTTCGATTGAAAATGTTCCCTTTAAATATTCCGTAGCCATTTTTTTTCGGGACGACTGTGTGGTACTCTCCCTCGCTGTTTGCCGCGTAGATGTCTTTGAATATATCTGGAAATTTTTTATGCAGGGCTTTATGGCGCTGAAGGTTCTGGTAGTCGAGAATTGCAAAATTCTTGTTTATTTTTTTGGCTGCCGGGGTTGAGGCTATGGTTTCCGGCTCCAGCATAAGCGTTGATATCCATCGGTTGATACTCTCAGCGCTTTTGCTGACCGAAGCCATCATGCTGGAAGTGAGTTCTTCCTCGATGACACTCTTAAGAAACCAATAGGCACCAGCAGTGATCAAGATCAGCCCGGCCAAAATGATTGGCATCACAAGCAGGAGCAGTTTGGCGCGTAGAGAGAGAATTTTAATGAACATTTTTCTTTTAGGTACAACATTTTTATGTGCTTAAGTCGCTGTGCACGAGACTGGTTTGCCTCCCTTAACGTTGCTGTAATAAGGAGATTGTTGAATTTTTGGCCAATTAGTATGGTTTGGGGAGATGGTTGTGTGAAAATATCTTCTAAGATAAGTCCAGATTCCGTTACTCGGCGTGCTCCTGCTGGTAGGTTTCAACCATCGTCCAACTCTTGGGTGAAAGTTGTAATTGTCCAAGGTGCTTTTTTCTGGAGCAGACGGCCTGCATCCCCTGGGTATAGATACCATTTGTCTGTAAAATTTTATCTATAAAAAACTATTTAAGCAAATCTTAGGCGATTAAAAATCAGCATCTAACTATGCGATGTATCGTCTGTGTTCGGTTTCAGGGTAACTGCAGACTTATATATGCGTTACTGGGCGCTACAATGAAAAGAGAATATTGAGACGTTATATATTTACCGAATCTTTGTTGTCGGTGGTGCTGAAAGTTATTATCCTAACGGAATGGTTCTGTATTAATGGAGGAGAACCGCAGGCGTAATGTAATAATATGGTGTAAATATTATTTGGGGAGGGTAAACGGATGAGCTTGCTGAAAGAATTTAAAGAATTTGCGGTAAAAGGAAATGTTGTTGATATGGCGGTTGGTCTGATAATAGGAGCAGCCTTTGGTAAAATTGTCTCATCTGCAGTGGCCGATGTTATTATGCCGCCGATTGGTGTACTCCTGGGCGGGGTGGATTTCACCAACCTTGCCTTCACAGTAAAGGCAGCCACAGCAGAGGTGCCCGCAGTACTGATTAATTACGGAAAGTTCATTCAGACTGTTATCGACTTTACAATCATTGCTTTCACTATCTTCATTGTTATCAAGGCAATCAATAAGCTTAAACGTCAGGAAGAAGAAGTGCCCGAGGCGCCACCGGAGCCTTCGGCTGAGGAGATGCTCCTGACTGAAATCCGTGATTTGTTAAAAGAACGAAAATAGTCAGTTTATAGGATGTTTTGCTTTCCAGCCTCGAAAACGTACATCTTTTCTGAGAGCTGGTAAGCAATCAAAATAATCTCACCAGAGAATTTATCATTTTACTTTTTTCACCTTCTGTGGCTGGTAGAATATATTATATGCCATTTGTATCGTTTCATTTTATTTGATAACATTCTCTCAATGCATGGCTTCAATTCTTACCAAACCAATGTAGGGCTACAGAGTCCCTGTCTTTTTTTAATTGTACAAGAAGATAGCGATGTTGCAAAAAACGAAGATGCACATCATCGCTATTATTCCGTTGTAGATGTCTGCCCTCTTCCAAAAGAGGACAGACCAGGCGGATTGCAAATGCAGGATTTGATATTTAGAAATTTCTGTTAGAGGCAGGGTATGGCAAAACTCACGACCAAACTGGTTGTTACTATTGGGGCTGCTGCAATATTTTTTTCCGGTTTTCTGTTTCACCAGATATACAACTACACCCAGTTGAAGGTGAAGGAACTTGTTCAACAGCAGGCGTCGCTGGTCCTTGAGCTTGATCTTGCAGTCCGGGAGTATGTGGCTACGAAGATCAGGCCTGATATGTTCCAGAATGAGGGGTCTGAGCAGATCATTCCTAAAACGATATCAACGTCATGTGTCGCGTGGTCTGTTTTCGATGATATCCAGAATGAATTTCCTGATTTAGTCATCAAACTCTCCACCGAAAACCCGAGAAATCTCAAGAATAAGGCAGGGCCCGAAGAACGAGAGCTTATCCGAAAATTTACAGACAATCCTGGCATGAAACGATGGCAGGGAGAAATAACCCTTGATGGTAAGCCTTATCTTGCAATAGTCAGCCCACTGCGGATGCAGCAATCCTGTCTGCTTTGCCATGGGGACCCCGCTGACGCCCCGGCTGTACTTATTGATCGGTATGGTTCTGTTGCAGGGTTTCACATGCCGGTAGACAAGATAGCAGGGCTTGACACGGTGGCAATCCCTATGGCGCGTATTATAGAAATGTTCAGGGACCAGTTCCTTTCAGCGACGGCTGTAGGTATTGTCGGGCTGCTTGGTTTTCTGCTGTCCATTGCTCTTATAGTAAAAGGGCTCATTATAAATCGCCTGAAACATATCGTGAGTAACCTGCAGGATGCTGCAGGACACCCGGACTACCACACCATACAACATATCGACATCAAAGGTGATGATGAGATTGCTGAGATAGCCACAGGCTACAACGCCCTTACCAAAAAACTCAGTGGGCTGTATGTCTCTTTGGAAGACCAGGTGGCGCAAAGAACTGCTGATCTTGAGGAAAAAAATATTGAGCTGAAAAATGAAGTTGCCAACCGGGTGAGTATTCAGGCGTCTCTTGAAAACAGGGAGGCAACCCTGAATGCCATATTTCGTGCGGTTCCAACCGGTATCGGCATGCTTTCTGATCGTGTGTTTATGCAGGTCAATGAGAAACTATGTTCAATGCTTGGATATAGCCCCGAGGAGCTTCTTGGGAGAAGTGCAAGGATGCTGTATGTGGATGAAGAGGAGTACCAAAGGGTTGGTAGAACCAAGTATGAACAGATAAAAAAACATGGTACAGGATCTGTTGAAACGGTATGGAGTTGCAAAGATGGCCGTCTAATTGATGTGTTGTTGAGTTCTACACCTGTCGTGCAAACCGATCTTGCAAAGGGAGTCACTTTCACGGCTCTGGACATTACTTCACAGAAATTAGCGGCAGAAGAAAAGAAATACCTTGAACAAAAACTGATACGTTCCCAAAAAATGGAAGCTTTGGGCCTGCTGGCCGGAGGTGTGGCCCATGATCTCAATAACGTTCTTTCCGGGATTGTGAGTTACCCTGAGCTTATTCTGATGGAGCTGCCCAAAGACAGCCCTTTGTATAAATCCATAGGCGTTATTCAAGAATCGGGACAAAAAGCCGAGGCCATTGTGCAGGATCTTCTCACTCTTGCAAGAAGAGGGGTGACCCGTACTGAAGTCTTAAATCTTAATACAGTTCTCAAAAGCTATATTAATTCACCGGAGCATGAAAATATCCACCGCAATTTTCCAGAAATAGAGGTCGTGGTGCGCTATGACGCTGCGTTGCTGAACATTTCAGGTTCTTCCGTTCATTTAAGAAAAACCATCATGAATCTGGTGATCAATGCGGCGGAGGCAATTGACGAAAGGGGTAAAATTGAAATTACCACAGAAAACAGATATGTAGACAGGCCGATTAAGGGCTATGAAGAGGTTGTCGCAGGAGACTATATTGTTTTAAGTGTCAGGGATAATGGCATTGGCATCGCTGAGGCAGACCTGCAACATATTTTTGAACCGTTTTATACCAAAAAAATTATGGGAAGAAGTGGGACTGGTCTCGGCATGTCCGTGGTCTGGGGGACGGTACAGGACCATTCAGGGTATATCAATATAACGAGTGCTCCCGAGAAAGGGACGATCTTTGAACTGTTCTTTCCTGTGAGCCGGGACAAAGAACAGAGAGAGGCACTGAAGATCGAGCTGAATGATTATCTTGGCAATAATGAACAGATTCTCATTGTAGATGATGATGCAACACAGCGGCAGATCGGCTCGGCAATGCTGAGAAAGCTGGGCTACAGGGTTGCGTGTGTTTCCGGTGGAGAAGAAGCTGTCGAATATCTGAAAAACCATTCTGTTTCACTTGTCATTCTCGATATGATTATGGATCCTGGCATCGACGGTCTGGAGACTTACAGGCGAATAGTTCAGATTCGTCCAGGTCAAAAGACTCTGATTGCCAGTGGCTTTTCAGAGAGTGATCGTCTTAAGGAGGCACAACATCTTGGTGCCGGTGAATATGTTAAAAAACCATACAGCCTTGAACGTATCGGCATGGCAGTAAAGAATGGTCTGAGGAAATAAGGCTGGAGATTCCATTCTCAGGTAAGAGGTGCTTTTATTTTGCCTTCTTTCGTCTCTTTTTTAAGAATATTGGTCAGGCAGAGCTTACCTGCAAGAGATGCGAGAAGGATGATAAACATTCCTGAAATTACCTGGCCGGATATCTTCTGGCCATGGACGAGAGCCACCAGCAGAACGGCCAGAGGTGGGGTCAGATAGCTTAAAAACCCTATAATTACCATATTTCCACCTGTAATGGCTCTGTTCCAGAGGAAAAAAGAAAGTCCCAGCGGGATACAGCCAAGATACATCGCAGAGAGCAGGGCGCTGACTCGTGGAGCTTCATGGGGCATTGTCAAAAGAAAAAGTCCTGCTGAGGCTATTGCCGTTAGTATGGTAAAGCCTGTCATTGGTTCAATTCTCAGCCTGAACAGGGGAAGGCCCACTGAAAAAACTGACCAGATAATCCCGCAGGTAAGCGCCAGCAGGTAGCCTTGCATGTAGTTGGATTCAAATGACAACTCCTTGCCACCACCGATGACCAGAACCGCCCCGGCAAATCCGACAAGGGCTGCGAGAAGAATAGAGGGTGCCATCCGGCGTAACTGCAGGATAGAAGATAAAACCACTATCCATAGTGACCAGGTGGTGGCGAGAATGGCGCCTTCAGCAAGAGGAGCCCTCTCGAGTGCAAGGTAATAAATATAGTGGTAGAAAAAGATACCGGCAAAACCAAAGAGAGAGACCGTAAAACGGGGAAACCTGACAGTGAAGGTCTTGTTGATAAGTAGATCCTGAACAAAGAGATAAATCGCTGCAGTTGAAAAACTGTAAAACATCAGTTCCGGTGTGGAGAGTTGATTCAGCCCTGATCCTGTGGCAGCAGGCAGGCTTGCCCAGCATAATATTGCGCCTAAGGCGTAAAGATAATGTTTCATATATCGAATATTCCTCATGATTGTTTTTGTCTGACGATTAAGCGACAAGAGTATTGTAAAAAAACAGGGCTGTCTTGAATAAAATTGACATCAGAAGGTAATGCCTATTGGGAAAGAACAAACAGCCCCGTGAAGGGGCTGTGCGTTGTATGGTGGGGGGATGTAATCAATAGTCGGGGCGGTGAAAGGTACACTTGCACTTCCTGTTATCCAGCTAACGCATGTCCGTTATCAGTAAAAGAGCTGTGGTTCTTTTCTTTGCTGGCAGTTGAGGTGAAGGGCGCCAGCTTTTTCCTGCATCGGGGTGTTTTTTAGAGAAATGCATTCTACTGGACAGTTCTTGATACAGGCGCAGCAGAAAATACAGAGTTCTGCATTAATCTGTATCTGATCGGTCAGACTTATAGCTCCGGAGGGGCAAACGGAGATACACTCTTCACACTGGGTACATTCATCCGTATCAACTGTCGGGGTGAAGGGCAGGTTTTTCATCCCTTCTTTATAAGGGGTGTCGCCCGGGACCTTAAGATCTGCAGGTGTGGCGCTGGCCAGCAACTGCTGCATCGTTTTCTGTCCAAATTCTTTTGCGATTTTGAGATCATTATCGTCAGGACGTCCCTGTGCTATCGGGGTTTTTGCCGATGAAAAGGAATGTTCACCGATAAAGGCCGAGGCAGCGACGACTGAAAATGATTGTGCCTCTGCGAGATCTTTGAGTTCGATGAGGGCATCCTCGAATTCGCGGTTGCCGTAGGTCACAACAATTATTGCAGGAGAGTTGCTGCCTGAAAATTGTTGAAGACGTTCTTTGGCAAGTTGTGCGACCCTGCCAGCGTACACCGGGACCGCAATTATGGTCAGTTCATTGCCTGCAAAGACCTTCGGCTTGGAGTGTTTTGGCAGTGTAAGGTCTATGTGCTCAATCTGGCAGGATTGACCGGCACCTTTAGCTATGGCCTGTACTATTTTTTTTGAAGTTCCGGTGGGAGAAAAAAACAGGGTTGTGATCTTTGCAATGTTCATATGTTGCTCCTGTGACGTTGTTTGTATATGCTCAAAATGAAGCAGTTTTCACAGTAGCCCTGTCGGTCAATTATTTCAATCTATATTGGCCTGATTGCTGCAAATTGTATTTGTTTTTTGTTGTACATGCTTTTGCGTCTTGCGAACAGTGGCATACGTTCACATTATTTGTCTGATTCGGATTTCTATTGCCTTACTGAGGTATGGAATGCTGAACAGTTTTTGAAAAAAATCTTTTACAAGATACAACAATGTTTTGGAGGCAAAAATGTCTGGGAAAAAATTATTGATGCTGGTTGGCGATTACGTTGAAGATTATGAAGTGATGGTTCCATTTCAGGCCTTGTCCATGCTGGGATACCAGGTGGATGCAGTGTGTCCGGATAAAAAAGCCGGAGAGTTTGTGCGGACCTCAATCCATGATTTCGAGGGGGATCAGACCTACAGCGAAAAACGGGGACATAATTTTACTCTGACCGCTGATTTTGAAGCTGTGGATACGGGGAACTATATTGGTCTGGTCATTCCTGGCGGGCGTGCTCCAGAATATCTGCGTTTAAATGCCAAGGTCCTTGAAATTGTAAAACAGTTTGCCGCAGCAGAAAAACCGATTGCAGCAATCTGCCATGGGGCGCAACTGCTCTCCGCAGCCGGTGTTCTCACGGGCAGGGAGTGTTCCGCCTACCCGGCCTGTGCTCCGGAAGTGGGTTTGGCTGGTGGAACCTATGTGGCCGTTGAAATGAATGAAAGCCATGTCCAGGGGAATCTGGTTACTGCACCGGCCTGGCCGGCGCATCCGGCATGGCTTGCTGCCTTTGTTGAAAAACTAGGGGCAAAGATAGAAATATGATGGCCTTGTAGAAAAGGCCGAGATACATCCTTGTCGGTTTTAAACGGTGATTTGACAATACATATGTATTGTCAAATCGTCGTTTATAACAATTGCTTTGGTTATGTTGCGAGATTAGTTATGTCGCGTCTTTTCTTCTCTGTTTTTCTTCCCGCTTTTTAAAGTTGTAAACTTTTGTCAGGGGCCATCTGTACGGGCAGGATGACTTTGTGAAGGTGTTACCAGAAGTTGGGCTCAGTGTAATGTTGTCATAGCCTTCCAAGCCGCTCGGTGATTTCCAGCCGCAGTCCCTGAGGCCTGTCCGTTGTGATGGAATCCACGCCGAGTTCGATATATCGAAGCGCCTCGTCAGCATTATTGACCGTCCAGACATGGAACTCCAGCCCCGCCTGTCTGATTGAATCGACAAACCAACGGTCAATGAGAGGCCCGCTGCCAAGATCAAGACCATCTGCGCCGCTTGCGACGGCCCTGGCTATAATTTTCTGTAAATAATTTTTAGCAGGAAGATTCCAGATCTGTGGCTTGAGACTGTGGAGTAGGTAGGCAGTGAGCCAGGGGTTACGCTGTTTTGCCCGCTGGATAATCTCCTCACTAAAGGAGATGAGGCAAAGCTGGCTGAGATTGATACTGCTTCGCTGAGCTGCGAGTAACATCGCATCGATTATTTTGGGCGTATTCTGTTTGATCTCAACGTACAGCTTCATGCCCGCTGGAAGTTCATTTAGAATTTCAGTGAGTTCGGGGATTGGGGTGCCCCGATATGCTGTAGATTTCCACAATCCCACATCAATATGTTCCAGCTCTTTCAATCGTGAAGTCCTGATGTCCATGACCGGTTGGTGTGGTGCCGTTCTTTTCGTGGTGGGATCGTGGATGCAGACAATCTGGTCATCAGCTGTGAGCCAGAAATCGCCTTCGACACTGTCGGCTCCCTCAAGAAAGGCCCGTCTGTATGCGGGCAGGGTGTTTTCCGGGGCAACATGAGATGCACCCCGATGGGCCACTAGAGGTGGAATTATCTTTGTCATGGCGGATTTTTGCTCTGGTTTTGTCATGGTGTACAATAATGGGCTCTGAATTTAGAGAATGACATATAATCATATGTAGCATGTTTCTTACATATGAATGGGTAAAATTTCTCTTGTTCTCATTATTTTTTTCAATAAAGAAAAGGGAGTACCGTTATTTTTTGTGCTCTTATTTTTGCAAAAACACAGTATATGTGTAATTGTTGAGTTACATATGTATGAAAGTGGAAGAAATGGTACCGAGGCAAGGAAACAGTATGGCAAGTGAAGAATCACAACTGCAGTCCCGGGTAGCCTGGTCGTATTATAACGAAGGGCAAACCCAGGCTGAGATCGCCCAGAAGTATAGGGTTACCCGGGCAAAGGTAAATAAGATCCTCCAGGAATGCAGGGCAAATGGCCTCGTTCAGATAATCATTAATTCCGATGAGGCGAGTTGTGCAGAGGTTGAGGGATTGCTGGAAAAACGATTTGGCCTGATGAAGGCAATCGTTGTGCCAACACCTGCCAAAGAGTCACATCTTCACGCAGCTATTGGAGAAACAGCCGGGGCCTATGTATCAAAACATCTTCGTGATGGTCAGGGCCTTGGCATAGGCTGGGGAAAGACGCTTCGGGCAAGCCTTGAGGGGGTGGTGCAACGACCTGCCGGTATGGTTTCCATTGTCTCTCTCTTTGGTGGTCTGCCACGCAGTGAAACCACAAACCCGTATGATGTCGCAGCGGTTTTTTCCAGAAGACTCAACGTTTCAAAATGTTATTATATTGCAGCGCCCATGTATGTGACCTCTGAGCAGGTGCGCAAGATTCTCATGTCTCAGCCGATGTTTGAACATATCTTTGAAAAAGCAACAGAAGTGGATATGGCACTGATTGGAGCCGGAGACCTGACCCAGCTTTCAACAAATGTTCTGCTCGGAGCGCTGACAGATAAAGAATGGAAATCCCTTCTTGACGCCAATTCGGTCGGGGAGGTGTTCGGATATTTTCTTGATAAAAGTGGTCAGCCCATTGATCACCCCATTAACAGACGCTTTATGGGGGCAGATCTCAGCTCTCTCAAGCAGATTCCCATAAAGATTGTCGCAAGCGGTGGGATTCAAAAAGTGTCAATTATTAAGGCGGTTCTGGAGGGAGGTTATGCAGATATACTGGTGACAGATGAGGTCACCGCCTGGGCCGTATATAGCAGTTAATATTTATTTTTATGAGAAAAAATCTCGGTCCGCTTTGTTGTTGAAGGACCATACCTTGCCTTCGATTTTTTGAAGAGGGGAGCTGTACGGGCAAAATGACTTTGGACGCAATTATTAAAAATGCAGCATAAAAAATTGAACAGATAACAATGCAGAATAAAAACGGAACAACCATCAAAGCTGTATTTTGGGACATAGATGGAACCCTTATCGACAGTGAAGAACTCCACTACCAGGTTATTGCTGACTGGTGCGAAGATTATGGCTATGCTTTAAAGCCTGCAGACAATGATGCTCTTTTGGGAAAATCCATGGCTGAAAAATGGTATATTCTAAAAGAGAGATACGATTTTCAGTCCGATGAGCTGCGATTCCGGCAGGAGTGTGCAGACAGGTACTGCAAGGCTGTACATAAGGATTTGCAGCGGGAAGAACCCACGGAAATTTTTAAGGCTATTTCCAGAACCCCGGTTCGTCAGGCCTGTGTTTCAAATGGGGACATGGTCGTTGTGCAGGCGAATCTCAAAGTTCTGGGACTGTCCGAAATGGTTGTGTTTTCCATATCGGGTGACGATGTGAAAAAGGGGAAACCTGATCCTGAACCATATCTTGCAGCAGCAGCCAGGCTCGGTGTTGAACCCTCTGAATGTCTTGTGGTAGAGGATTCAGTGGTTGGTGTTGCCGCAGGAATTGCGGCTGGAATGACTGTGGTTGCCTGGCCGGAGAAAAATACTCCGAGGGAAAACTACAGTGCAACCGACTACTTTGTCAGCAGTGCTGCTGAATTTCCCACAGATCTTCTGCCCCTTGGATAATACCCTCTGTACCCCGGGGAGACTTCCTGTACGCTCAGTAAACCTTTAAAATTTAAACTTTAATTGTTGTGTAGATGTCTAAAAAAACTTCTCAGATATTTTTTGATAAAAACGATTATCAGCTTCTCCAGATAGTAAACGATGTCCTGGATAGAGGTAAAGAGTCCCGCACGCTTCGTTCCTTACTTCTTGAACATCTGCATCCTCACGGGATTAAAGAAATGGCTGCTGCCCGTGGACTGCGGATTGCCTATGCTATTGTCGGACTGCTTGGGTCCTTTGAGAAAGGACAGGCGGGGGACAGGCTTAAGGCGCTTCGCTCCCTGCGTGATGAGGTTTTTCTCTCTTCCCAGACCTTTTATCAAAAGAATACGGCGAGGGTACTTCTACAGATAATGAAGGAGCTGGTGCGCTGTCGGAATAATAAGCTGCGCCAGCTGAAACTTGCCCATGATTTTCGTATGGTTTCAACAGGAAATCCTCTGCTGGTAAGAAAAGAACTGGCCAAATACCATCTCATCGAGATGCCTGAGGATTGGAACCAGATTGCCTTTGATGACCATGTTCATGACGCCAATACCAAAGGACGTAAATCTCCGACCCATCTGGTGATGGATGCCTGGATCAAAGGTATACGTTATCTCACTGTGGTTTATTACAATTATGTCCGACCGGAAGTGATAGAAGAGCTTATTGAAGCAAGTACAATTCTTGACGTAAAGGTTCAGGTCGGAATAGAGATTTCCACCAGGTTCCGTGAGAAGTACGCACGTTTTACCTGGGAGCCTCACGGTTTTAATGACAACAGCTCTTTTTTGAAATTTCTGGGGGAAGACGCGGTCATTACCCTGATGAAGGAAGGGCGGGAGGTCTCTCAGTACCAGCAGAAATATGTGTTCGATATTTTAGAGGTATTTAATAATCGACACCGCCTGACTATCAACGAAGAGTGTGGACTCTCTCTCGGGCATCTTGATCGCAAGGCTTTTGTCGCTTTTGTGGGTACGGGGCAGCCTTCTGTTCTGCACCTGGCACGGTTTATCCACAACACCATGGTTGCAGCCTTTACTGCCGGGGCGAACAAGGGCGATGAAAATGGTACTCATCCTGAGGCCGGAGGGGAAGAGGTAAAGAAAAGTGCAAAAGCGCAGATTTTCGGGGTGGATGCCATTATCAACCGGTTCCTTTTGCCCATCCATAATCCTGAGGTACACGATCCTACTGTTCCCCAGGATGGAGTTGAGCTTCCGCATTTGCTGCAATGCGGGCTGAGTGATATTTTAAAACGTTTGCTCTCTCTTCATTCGAGTTCAAAATTCACCCTTAATCTGAGCAATCTTTCCATACAGGACACCCTTGAACTCATCTATATGGGCAAGGGAATGATTACCCATGTGGAGTCCTACAATCTTAAAAATGCAACCCACGGTATGAGCTCCGGCGTTACCGTCGGCAGTGGTAAAAAGCTGGGAGAAGCTGTTGATCTCAAAAGTCCAAAAGATCATTACAGACTGGTTGGTGAACTGCAAAAAGCTCTCAATGATGACAATGTTATCAGTCTCAAAAGAGTGATTCGGGCCATTCTCTGGGATCATGAGGAGCAACAGCTTCGCATGAAGGCAGAGATAAAAAGACTGACCGAAAGTGGGAAAAAAAACCAGCTTCTTGAAGAAGAAATCTCCCGGATGCAGACAAGAAAGCTTAGCCTTATTGATATCTTGTATGACCTGGAAACCTTTCATACCTTTTACAAGAAGAGAACCCTTCGCTCGCGTATAGGATCGGGGTCAACAGGTCAGGCAGAACATCAGTACGGAATGGGACTGGTTGTTCTGGATACTCTTCCCGCAAGAGCCCGTAAGGCCTTTCGCGAAGCGACTGAACATCAGGACAGGCTCGTTATTCCGGTGAGCGCACTGCTGACAAAAAACACTCATACCCGTCAATATACAGGCAACTCTTTTGCGGATAGAAGTTTTGTCCAACGGTTCTGCCCGATAAAAACTTCCTGCACCAGGCAATGGCTGGACTGGACTCTTGATGGATACGAGGTGCATGAACGGGAGACAGGAAATATCGCAACCCTGGGTGGTTTACACAGGAATAATGATATTGCAGAGCTCTGTAGTGGTACAGACCAGCAGGAGAGAATAGGAGAGTGGTGGAAGTACCTCAATACCAATCTGAAAAATGTACTCAAGGTTCTCTTGGGTTTTATACCGGCATTTCTAACCTTTAGCCTTACAAAAGACTGGTGGGTGCTCGCCTATCTGGGTGCTTTTATCTGGTTTGGTATTACAGGATCCCGTAATATCATTCAATCGGTACTTGGAGGAGGAGGATTACGCCGTTCACCTCTTTTGCCCTGGAACTCATTGATCAGCTGGAGCCGGATTTCTGATTCTCTGCTCTATACCGGTTTTTCGGTACCTCTTTTGGATTTTATTGTGAAGACGGTCCTGTTGGATAATACCTTTAATGTGACGACCAGTACCAACCCGATTTTACTTTATTCGGTGATGGGCCTTGCCAATGGAATCTACATCTCAAGTCATAATGCTATTCGTGGCCTGCCTAAAGGGGCTACCGTTGGCAATTTTTTTCGCTCAATTCTGGCTATTCCCATGGCCATTCTGCTCAATTCTCTGATAGGTGCCTTGCTAGGTGTACTGGGCGTACCGGACGTTGCCGGCGCCCTGCAGAAGTGGGCGGCAATTATTTCTAAATTTGCTTCTGACTGTGTGGCGGCGGTGATCGAAGGTATTGCTGACCGACAAATCAACATCCGGGCACGGCTTGCGGCATATAAGACAAAAATTTCCCAGGTATTTAATGTGTTTTCCCGTTTGGATCTTCTCTTTCCTGAAGAAGATGTCCTGGAGATGCTGCAATCCCCTAAAATTATGATGAAGACCCTCGGTAATGAAGCGGATGATCTGGAAAGGCTCACCATCGTCAACGCGCTTGATCTCATGTATTTCTGGATGTATCAGCCAAGAGCAAGAAAAGCATTGTCCACCCTGGTGCAGGATATGTCAGAGGAAGAGTGGCTCATTTTTTACAGGTCGCAACTGGTCTTAAAACGACATAAAGAGATCAGTCAGGTGTTTGTCGATGGTCTGGTAGGTAAATATTTTTCCAAGGCGTTGTCCTTCTATCTCGATCAATCTCAACTGTATCTGAGGGATTTGAAAGTTCTCGGGGAACGTCGGAAGAAAAACCGCAGACAGCTGCAATAATAGCAAAACGATTGGCTGACTGTACGCTGTGATTGGGTGCTTGGCCTAAAAGCACCCAATACAGACAGGAGGTAGTTCCTGTAAAAAGAGTTCCCGCCTTGACCTTTTATTTTTTTCTCCATACAATTGAATTACTACAATGTGGCACTGAAATATTCAGGTGCACATCAGAGATAGAAGAAAAGTAGAGGAGATCCCTTCGATGACAAATAATTCAAAAAATAGCCAGATAGTTGATATATCCGAGTTGGCCTTCAATAGAGATAAAAAAAATGCCGGCGAAGAACTCACGCAATATTTCGTTCAAAAAAACAGACAGGAAAAAGCCTGGCAGATTACAAGTGCGTTTAAACACAGTCTTAGAAAAAATATTTTTTCTAAAACTGAGGCTCATACTCTGGTAGAGTTTCTTGCCAGGAAATTTGACATTCGAAGAGCTGCGGTTCAGTATCCCCAGGCCGGAGACTCTCAAACTGTCAGGGGGGCAAACAACAATATAAGTCCGTTCAAAAGGAAAAAGAGCAACGATAACGATATCTTTCACCAACTCTTTATTCGCCTGCAGAATGCAGTTCAGGAAAATCTGCTGGACTATAACGGAGCCCGTGTGCTGGCCAAAGAAGTTGTTACCTGCTATCCAACCAGTAAAGACAGACTGAGATAATCACAAGGTGGTGTAAGGGACACTTCAGTTTTTTTCACCACCTGATCCCTCCTCTTGTTCTCCGTCGTAAGCCGCGGCAACATGCTGAATAGTTCTCCAGTCCAGTCCTAAAAAATCACAGGCCTTTCGGTCCACTTCCCATGGGTTATAGCCTGCAATAATTCTCCCAACCGGGGGGGAACATCTGGGGCCTCCCAGATGGTACTCGGCCATTCCGATACTGCAATCCATGATAGAGAGATCCGGAGTCAGGTAGGTATTCAGGTCGATGATTGCTTGTTGCATTCTGTGATGAAAGGCAGCTTTCTTCCATGATCCGGAGTTTCCGGAATAGTGCTGGGGAGGGACGAAACCCATCATGTTTTTCAATGTTCCTGTTATTTTTGCAAGAGAATGGGCTTTTAACACAGGTATAGAGATGATGTAGTGGGAAAAAGCGATTTCCGGCAAATACATTTCACGAAATATTTTACATGTGTCATCTTTTTTTAACAGCAGAGTGGTGTGATTAAGATCAATCAGAGGAATGTCATGTTTTTCAGCAAGAGCACGGTAACCGAGGATCTCAAAGGCTTCTGAGGTTTCGAGGTGTGGATCACCGCAACCTTCAGCGATGACAATGTTGGCTGAAGAGTGTTTTTTGATGTACTCAATAACGGCCTCGCAGCAATGAACAGATGTTGTGATTGGAGGGGCTGCGCTGTTTATTACATTTGGCTTGAGTAGAATTGCCGTTTGTTTTTTGAGGTGCCTGGGGGCATCGATACTGTCGAGCGCACTGTCAATTGCAGAGGAGTACGAGGTGAATTCTACATTCACAAAATCCATTATTACTCCTTATTACTGACGGTATTGTTTCTTGTCTGCTGGTTACGGCGCAGGCCGCTGTAAATTTTCTGTTACAAGAACCTGAAATGAAACCGAAAATTTGGAGATTTGTTAAATTACGTGAAGACGACCTTGAAAAGGCACAAAAAATATTTGTAGAAATATGCCTTTCACTCAATGAACTCTATCAGGAAAGCCTCTGGAAAACTCATCATGCCATCGCTGCATCTGATACAAATACGGTAAAAGAAGAAAGCCCGCAGGTCATGGCTGATCTTTCAACTGCTGGAACATGAACTGATGCTCCTTTCCAGATTCCACTGCATAATATATTCCAGACAGACTCTTTAGACAACAGCTGACGGACGAAGCCCGACATCGATAAAAGATGTCGGGTACTTGCCGTAGAGAAGTGAGAGCCTTGTATTTATCTTGCTACTGGGTGACCGTGATGGTGTCCACCGTGTTTAAACAATTCGCCAACTTTATGTAAAAATTGACCGGCTATCATGAGAAGTTGTTCATCATGTAAATGATGACATTTTCTTCCGAGCAGATCAAGCTCCTCAAGGCTTACTTCTTTTCCTTCCTGTACTATGTTACTGTCGTTTTTGTTGAAATTGTTTTTGTTCATGGCGATCTCCTATCGATTATCGATAATTTTTTTATAAAGACAGCCTCAATCCCTTTAAATAACCTGCGTTACTTCTTACGGCAAATTTTGAAAACAAATGAATTTTAATTTTTCTCCCTGAAGGAAATTTTAAACCATTGCGTCATAACTTCGGCAAACGAGGGTCATTCCGGGCCAAAATAGTTGATTGAAAATCAATCAAACAGCCCAGTGTACTCTTCAGATTTATTCAGGC
Source organism: Desulforhopalus sp. IMCC35007 (assembly GCF_005116575.1). Classification (GTDB taxonomy): domain Bacteria; phylum Desulfobacterota; class Desulfobulbia; order Desulfobulbales; family Desulfocapsaceae; genus Desulforhopalus_A. Next base: position 395,395 of record NZ_SWCN01000001.1, read on the forward strand.
TTGCTGTAATCTTCCGGTAATGTTCCGCTAAAAACCGTGCTGCATTTTCACGATGCCCTCTTTTAAGCGATGCAACGATTGGTGGATGCAGTGCATAGAGTTCATCAAGTGGCATTGATGTTTCCACCAGAGTTAACATAACCTGGAGGTGGATTCGCAGGGAATCCCAAATGACCAGCATGTTGTTGTTGCCGGAAAATTTTACGATCGTCCTGTGAAAGAGATTGTCGGCCATGCTAAAGGCTTTGATATCGTTTTCGAGCATTGCCATGCGCATTGCTTCAACCTGTCTGTCAAGTTCTGCTGCAAGTTCTTCGATTGCTATATTTGCAAGGAGCAGGCAGTGTCCTTCTAGTGCCTCACGGACCTGATGGGCTTCTTCCATTTCTTTGCTACTGAAGGTTTTCACCAGCGCTCCTACGTGGGGGATGTGCTGAACATAACCAAGGGCCTGGAGACTGCGGATGGCTTCACGAACAGGGGCCTGACTTGTGCCGAATTCTTCCGCGATCTGCAATTCTTTTAATCTGTCTCCCGGACAAAGAGCACCATTCACAATTCTTTCTATAAGAATTGATTTGATCTGCTCCGTCAGGCTTTGTCGTTGTATTATTTTTTTTCCCACGCTTTCTCCTTTATCTATTATCGATAATATGGTGGAGTTCACTTTTTGTCAACTCGTTTTGGAAGCTATTTATTGCTATTCATGTGAGGAGAAAGTCACCTTCTCCAAAGTGAGTCAAGGCTAGCAGAAAGCTCGCAGAACAATGTAGACTCCAAGGAGAAACATGAAGATGAAGAAAAATTGTTTAAAGAGTGTGTCCGAAATTCTGTTGCGAATACGCACACCGATAAACATGCCGATATAGGCGGGGATAAAGGCCAGAGCAGAAAGGACAATGAGTTCTTGTGTGAGCAACTGCTGTTTCTGCAGGGCAAAAGCGAGGGTGGTGCTAGAGGTGAGAAAGAGCAGCCCCATGGTCTGAACGAGCATGTGGCGACCGATATCAAGGCTCTGCAGATAGAGAACTCCCGGGATAACAGACGAGCCTGTCATCCCAGTGAGCAGGCCGTTGATTGCACCAAATAGCGGAGACATCCAAGGCTCCGCGGCTCCTGGGTGAGGGAGGTTTTTCATGCGGAGCCCAAAAGCCGAGTAGACCAAAAGTATGCCGCCGAGAAGTCCGGACAGGAGGGTTACATCGGTACTTGCCAGAAGGGCTGCCCCAAGCCAGATTGTTGCAAAGGTGGAGAGTAAAAATGTCCAGCTTCTTTTCAGAACACTTCTGAGGTGGCCTCCGAGCAGTCCTTGTTGAAGGTTGGTGAGGATTGAAGGAAGCAGGATGATTGCCATTCCTTCCCGGATACCGATGGTTGCAGTGAGAAGTGCAAGGGCAATTGTTGGCAGACCTGTTCCTATCACCCCTTTAACAATACCACCAAGAAAAAATGCAAAAATGAGCAGAGTGAAGGTTTCTGTCGTCCAGTCAGGTGTCATAGCTTGCGTGTGGTCCTTAATATACTTGGATAATGTATTTTCTTGAGCTTATTGATACCAGCTAATGGTGTTGTGTTCTATAAAATATTGTAAATGATAAAAGAAGGATGAACGGTATTGGTCGCAATTGTCTGCCTGCTGGACACTGGCAGTAAAGGAGGGTTCTGGGCTTGATTAAAAAGGCCAGATGTGGACTGCAGATTGTTTATTTCAAACAGGCTTTGGGTCTTGATGGGAAATAATCTTTTAGGATCTCATAGGTTAGCGAGCAGGTAACGGAGATTGGTATAGGCAGGTCTCTGTTTCCAGGACGCGGTGAACCATCCATAAGGTGGGTAGGAAATTTATACGAGGTGCGATGTGGTTTTTCTTACCGGATATCGCCAGCGGAAAAACCTTCCCGGGTCGTTTCCTCGGTTGTTGACTCATTCCAGATACTGACAGGACTGCTCTGGAACGGGGTCTCGTAAAACAATACATTCCTGATTTCAGCGCAGATAAAAACGATAAATATCAACACAAAATAATGGATAACCTGGCTCATGATTTCCTCCTTTGGCTGACTCCTGGCATTAGCGCTAATTTCTCTTGATAGGTGAGAGCGAAACTGATAATGCACAAAAGAGTGAAAATCATCTCCCTACAATTATATGGCTCTGAAATAGGAAAGTCCAGTTTGCCATGGTTTTTCGCAAAAGCCCCTTACCTTTTCCAGGGAGGATGGTAAGGGGCGATTAAGGCGGATGGACAAGGAATCCTTACGAGTTAAAGCGTCGTTCCCAGTCGTACTCCCGTGCAGTAACCTCGTCTTCCATTCTGCGGATTCTTCTGTCGAGATCGCTGAACTTTTTTTTCAGTCTGTGGGCGGCACTTTTGGGGGAGTGGACATAGCTGTCGTAAAATTCCCTCTCTTCTTCTGAGGTTATCGGTTTGACCGGTTTGGGTTTCATGAAAAATGCGGCCACGAGATAGACTCCGATGACCGGCCAGAATCCGCTGAATATAAAGAAAACAACCATAGCCATACGTATCCAGAAGAGGGACAGGTCAAAATATTCAGATATCCCTTTACATACGCCGAGAAAGACACCGTCCCTGGCCCGGTAGATGCCCCCTTGTCTGTCGTAATATTTATTCATTGGTGTCCTTCCTTTTCCTTGTTGTCCATAAGGATTGTTTCGAGTGATTCAATTCGTTTTTCCATTCTGTTTAAGCTCTGATATATCTCCTGGATGGTCCTGGCTTCTTCCGGGTCGCCTGCTCCTGTGGAACTGTTTCTACTTCTGGTTTTGAGGACAATCAGAATTGTTCCACAGATCAGTGCTGCCAGGGCAACTATGGAACCAAAGACAATTGAGACAATGATTATGTTGAGCATAGTGATGCACTCCAGATGTGCTGAGTAGTAAAAAGCTATACTGCTTCCTCATTTTTCCCGTATTGAGCGGCCTTGATGCCTGCGAGCTCCTTCTCAATTTCATCGTCCAGGACGAGTTCGTCAAATTCATCGGTTACTGAAGGCTTTTTGGGGATATTGACAAGATCTGCCTCTGCTTCCATTTGCTCAATTCTGCTTTCGAGCTTGTCAAATCGAGCCATAGTGTCGGCACTGTCACTGCGCCTGATTTCTTCATGGGCACGTTTTTTACCACTTGCTCTTTTGTGCCGCTGCACGAGAAGTCGTTTTTTCTCTTTTGCGCTTTTCAGCTTTTCTTCAAGTTCAACAATATCTTTGTGATACTGCGCAAGAAGGTCTTTATAGCTGAGCAGTTCATTTTCCAGGGACTCGGCACTATCACTTAGACGACGCTTTTCAATGAGCGCCTCACGGGCCAGGTTGTCTCTGCCTTTCTCCACGGCAAGGGCTGCCCTCTGGGTCCAGAGGCTGATTTTTTCTTTGAGATTTTCAAGATTACGTTCAAGTTTTTTTCGTCCTGCTATGACACCTGCACAGGAGGATTTGAGTTCTATGAGGGTATCTTCCATCTCATGGATCATGAGTTTAATCATTTTTTCTGGATCTTCGGCCTTGTCGAGCATGGAGTTGATGTTTGAGCTGACAATATCTCTAAATCGTGTGAAAATTCCCATTGTAATTCTCCTGAATTAGTATCTTAGGTGGATGTTTAAGGGCGTGCACAAACTTGTTTTCCAAACACTTTGTTTCTCTGTTTGTCAGTGGTGGTAAAGCAGAAAGTGTGCCCAGGAGAGTGAAAAAATAAAAGTCCGTAAAAACCGTGTGTTGGTGACTTGTTCTTTTGTGTGATGCTGGTTATTTTCACCAGTAAGTGGTTTTTGAGACCTGGATTTGGCTAAATATCTGGAGGTGTGTCGTGGCGCAAAGGAGTAAGGAAGCTATAGGTCAGTCGGAGTCTTTTTTGGAATTTCAGGAGCGCCTGTCGAAGGTCGCCCCTGTTCATCGCCCCGTTCTTCTTTTGGGGGAACGAGGGACAGGCAAGGAGCTCGCAGCAAAAAGGCTGCATTTCTTATCAAAAAGATGGGAAGGGCCATTTATTACGCTAAATTGTGCAACTCTTTCCCCACATCTCATTGAATCCGAACTTTTTGGCCATGAAAAAGGCGCGTTTACCGGGGCGGACAGGAAGAGTACGGGACGGTTTGAGCTGGCCGATGGTGGCACCCTGTTTCTTGATGAAATTGGCTCGATCCCTCTTGAGGCCCAGGAAAAAATATTACGGGTTGTTGAGTACGGATTTTTTGAGAGAGTAGGTGGCGAAAAACCGGTTGAGGTTGACGTCAGAATTGTTTGTGCGACCAATGCAGATCTTGTCGCAATGGCTGAAAAGGAACAGTTTAAAAGAGACCTGCTCGACCGGCTCTCCTTTGAGGTTTTGTTTCTACCTCCTCTGAGAAATCGAGGAGAAGATGTGATGTTGCTTGCGCACTATTTTGGTTCAAGAATGGCCTATGAACTGGGACGCAGGGAGATGGTCTCTTTTACCAACGAGACAATCCGCCAACTCGAGCACTATAGCTGGCCCGGTAATATTCGTGAGTTAAAAAACGTTGTGGAGCGTGCCGTCTATCAGGCAGAGGGAAGTGTTATTTCCTCTGTCGTTTTCGATCCTTTTATCTCTCCTTATGCAGGTTCGCCATTGAAAAATTGTGACAATGCAAACCAGTCTGAAGAGCTGCGGCAGGTGAGAACTGAAGGGGGGCAGACGATGGACGAATTCCCGTCACTTGAGACCGCCGTCCGCGCGCTGGAAGTTTCAATGATACAAAAAGCCCTGGAGCGGCACCGTCATAACCGGACAAAAGCCGCGACCTCTTTAGGGCTGAGCTACGACCAACTCCGGGGTAAGATCCGTAAATATGGTGAAGAAATGTTTTAATTGTTTCCAGTGGGGTATTTCGTCATGACATCCGGAAATGTTTGTTCGCATAAAAAAACAGTTAGTCTTTTTCTTTCATGAGTTGATATACTTTTTCCCTCATTTCTACTACAGGCGGCTCGATTCCCGTCCAGAGCTTAAAGGCCGCGACTCCCTGATAGATTAACATACCGAGCCCTGCAACAGTGAGACATCCTTTCTCTTTTGCCACCTGTAAGAGCTTTGTCTCCCTGGGGTTGTAGACGATGTCTGCTACAATCAGTTCTTTTTGTAAAAATGAAGGATCGATGGGCAGGGCATCAATGTCGGGATGCATACCAATACTGGTGCTGTTGACGAGGATGTGACAACTCCCAAGAGCCTCTTTCTGGAAATGTATTTCACTTCCCACCGCTTCAGCGCAATGGCGTATTTTTTCATTTATCTCTGAGACCAGGCTTTGGGCTTTTTCTTGTGTTCTGTTGTAGAGAAAGATGTGTTCGGCTCCTTTAAAAGCCAGTGTCATACTAATAGCCCGGGCAGCACCACCTGCGCCGATGATGAAAAATCGTTTTCCAGCAACGGATATGTTCGCCTCTTCTTCAAGTGATTGGATAAAACCTTCTCCGTCGGTGTTAAACCCCTTTGATTTGCCATTTTCCATACAGATGGTGTTGACCGCACCAATGGTTGCAGCAATTGGGTCTATTGCATCAAGGAAATCCATGATGCCAATTTTATGAGGAATGGTGACATTAAGTCCCCCCACATTCATTTTAGAAAGGCCCTTAAATACGGTTCCCAGGTCTTCTGCTGACACCTCCACCGGGAAATAACAGCAATCCATAGAAAGCTTTTCAAAGGCGAGATTATGCATCGGAGGTGAAATGGTGTGCCCAAGCGGGTTGCCAAGAAGAACGTATAACTTGGTTTTTGTGGTCAGATCTCTCATAATGTTCAGCGGGAAGAGTGGTGTTCAAAATTATGCGAAAAAAACAGGTGATATATTTGCACAATTTTACTTACCAGAATATGTTTACGGAGCCAAGAAAAACCACCTGCAGACCCTTACCTGGTTTTTTTGTGCGCAATTTTTTTTAATAGTATGTTACATCGTGATTCCAGAAGAAAAACGATTTGTGGTTGATGCTTTTTTATCCTGAATATTTATTATGGCTGTTTCTATGTCTCTACTTAGCATTGGTGTTGCTTTTCTGGTTCTCCTTGTTGTCGCTCTCACCTGGTTTTTTATCTACTATTATGCAAATCCGGTACTCGATGCGCCTGATGGTATCGCTAAAGTGGTTGGCAATTGCGGGGACACGATGGAGATTGCCCTGAAGTTTAAAGACGGTCATGTTGCAGCGACCCAGAGTTGGACCAATGGTTGCTCCTTTAGTAAGCACTGCGTCGAAGCTGCAGCCTTACTTGCAAAGAATAAAACCGTTGATGAGCTGAAAAAAATCAACATGATATCCATTATGGACGTGACAGGGACCTTACCTGAAACGCATCTACATTGCGCCCAGCTTGCCGAAATAACCCTGCAGAGATGTGTTGAAAACTATCTGGAAGGCGGCACGAAAGCTGGTGGCACAATGTCGTAATTGAAAATCATTATCGTTTACGGTATCTTTTCTCAATTCCTGAGAAAGTTGGATAGTTGAGAGAAGGGCCTTTGAATTCCATTCGTGAAAACAGCAAATGATTTTTAACGCTATGGTTACGATTTTTTAATGTTGAGGAGGGAGTATGAACTACCCTGTCTGGTATCTGCCGGAAACCGGCGGTGGAATTTTAATAGCTTTGATTGCCGTTTTGCATGTCTTTGTCTCTCATTTTGCTGTGGGAGGGGGCTTGTATCTTATTTATGCCGAGAAAAAAGGATTAGCAGAAAACAGCCCGGCAATCCTCGGTTTTGTTAAAAAGCATGCACGGTTTTTCCTGCTTCTTACCATGGTGTTCGGTTCAATCACCGGGGTTGGTATCTGGTTTATTATAGCCCTGGTCAATCCGGCGGCCACATCTCTTTTGATTCACAATTTCGTCTTTGGCTGGGCGGCTGAATGGGTTTTCTTTGTCGTTGAAATCGCTGCGGCTTTTGTTTATTTCTATACCTTTGGGCGTATGGATTCCGCCACCCATATAAAAGTGGGCTGGATCTATTTTATTGCCGCCTGGATGTCTCTTTTTCTGATAAATGGCATCATAGGGGTGATGCTGACGCCTGGGATGTGGGCTGAAAACATGGATTTCTGGGTTGGTTTCTTCAATCCCAGCTTTTTCCCGTCTCTTTTTTTTCGCACCTTTATTGCTGTGATGATTGCAGCCTGCTACGGATATTACAGCGCCTCATTTGAAAAAGACCAGGACGTGCGCGAGAGTATGACCCGGTTTTCTGCAAAGTGGGCAATAGTGTCGATGGTCTTGATGATTCCATCAGCGCTCTGGTATCTGGCTGCACTTCCAGAGGCGGCGCACAACATGGTGATGGGTAAATCGCCCACCATTGCAGGAATGTTGCCCTGGGGACTTATCGGGCTGGTTGGAGTTCTTGTCATTATGCTGGCGGGAGGAATCTATCGACCTCGTTTTAACAGTAAGCCCGTGGCAGTTGTCTCACTTTTCTGTGCGCTTGCGGTTATGGGCACTTTCGAGTGGATAAGAGAGGCGGCCCGGCGACCCTATGTCATCAATGAAGTGATGTATTCCAACAGTATCCTGAAAAAAGACGCCGAACAGCTTAACACTGACGGTTACCTGCAGACGGCTCTCTGGGTTGAAAACAAGGCGGTGGGTACTGATAATATACTTGCCGCAGGGGAAGAGCTTTTTATCCACCAGTGTTATGCCTGTCACACCGTTAATGGCTTCAATAACGATATCGTCAAGGCAAGCCAGAATATGAGTTTTCGGGCACTCACCAAATATATTGACCAGATTCATCAGAAACGCTATTTCATGCCTCCTTTTATGGGCACTGACCAAGAAGCGAAGGCACTCGCTGCCTATATAGCAGGAAGTCTGCTTGGAAAAGAAATTGCGGAGGATTCTGTCACAACACAAGGGGCTTTTGCGGGGGCAGCAGTATTTGAAGAACACTGTTCTGCCTGTCATGTTGCAGAAGATCTTGCCCCGGCTTTTGACGGTGTAGCGTTCGAAGAAATTTCCCTTATGCTTGGAACACTCAATGAGCTTTCAGATGAAATGGAGCCTTTTGCTGGAAGCGATGAAGAAAAAGAAATGTTGACGGGCTATCTTGATTCTTTAAACAACCCCGATGACTCCCAAGGTATTTCTGAGACACCTCAGATGGGCGGAGAGCTGGTTTTTGAAGATCATTGTTCCGCCTGTCATGTTGCAGAAGATCTTGCTCCGGCTTTTGACGGTGTAGCGTCCGATGAAATTTTGGTAATGCTTGGAACACTCAATGAGCTTTCAGATGAAATGGAACCTTTTTCTGGAAGTGATGAAGAAAAAGAAATGTTGACGGGCTATCTTGATTCTTTAAACAACCCCGATGAGTCTCAAGATACCTCTGAAACGGTCGAGGTGAGTGGAGAGTTGCTTTTTGAAGATCATTGTTCTTCCTGTCACGAGATTCAGGCAATGGGCAAAATTATGACAGGTCAGGGAAAAACCGAAATCTTCACCATGCTTGGTAAGCTCAATGAGCTTTCAGATGAAATGGAGCCGTTTTCTGGCACTGCAACAGAGCAGGAGATTCTTGCGGAATATTTAGAAAACTTGAAGAGGGGAGGGCAATAATGGATCAGTTCATTGTTCCACAAGCGGATCTGATACCTGTGAGCTGGGGCTGGTTACAGTTTTTGTTGCTCCTGACCTTTCCTCTCCACCTGCTTGCTATGAATGCTATGGTTGGGGGCCTGGCCATCGGAATCATCCAGCATATAAAGGGTGGAGATGTTCAGAAAAAACTGGCACACCGGATTGCGGTGGCACTTCCACTGGTTATCGCTTTTGTTGTTAACTTTGGCGTGGCGCCGCTTCTGTTTCTCCAGGTTCTCTACGGCCAGTTTGTCTATTCCAGTGCTGTGCTAATGGGGATTTTCTGGATTCTTATTATCCCTATCTTAATCGTTGGTTACTACGGGGCGTATCTCTATGATTTTAAATTTAAAAGTCTTGGGGGATTTGGGCCTGTTATCGCCATCTGTGTCTTTATTTTTCTCCTTGTGATTGCGTTTTTCTTTTCGAACAATATGCTGCTGATGAGTTTGCCGGAACGTTTTACAGAGTATTTCAGTCAAAAAAACGGAACTCAGCTCGTTACCGACCATGCGACCTTCTGGCCCAGATATCTCCATATGGTCTGTGGGGCGTTGGCTGTAGGTGGCCTTTTTGTTGGTTTGCTTGGGCGGTTCAGAAAAGATGAAGACCCTGAACTCGCAAGACATAGCGAGCGACTGGGAATGAAGGTGTTTTTTGTTTTAACCCTCGTCAATGTAGTTATCGGATTCTGGTATTTGTTTTCTCTACCCAAAGAGCAGATGATGCTTTTTATGGGGAAGAATCTTGGTGCGACCCTCGTCTTGCTTATTGCATTCCTGGCCGTTGCAGGTGCACTTGCTGTTTCCTATACGAAAAAGCTCTGGCTTGCATTTTTCCATGCAGTCCTTCTTGTGGTGTTGATGACCTTTATCCGGAGTTGGCTCAGAAGCGGCTATCTCAGTGATTATTTCACCCTTGATCAACTGCAGCTGATGCCGCAGTATTCGCCGTTTCTCATGTTTCTTCTGACCTTGGTGGCAGGTCTTATCTGCATTGCCTGGTTGCTCAAAAAGACTGCAGAGGTCTTTGCATCCGAGGGGAATTAACAACATGTTTTTGTCGATTCTGGCTGTAAAATACCTTCAGCATTGAGACAAGCCTTCAGTATCTTTTGAGACTGGAGGCTTGTCTTCCCTTGTTGTAACCCTCCCTGTGGTAATCTTCTCTTTACCTTTTTTTATGCACAATAGTTGTCACCTCAAGTAGTGGAGCCTGACATTTATTCATCAATGAAGCAATTGTACTATTTTTAGTTTGAATACTTGTTCTGGTAAGATAACATACAGTTGGTTCATCTCTGACGGAAATAACTGTCTGCTTGAGCGGCCAAAGGGGGCCACGGCCGCAACTTAAAATGATATCGCCAGTATAGCTCGATGTGGATCTTTTAAATATTACAGGAGAAGTGTAAATGAAGCCGAAGATCTTAACCACTTGTTTTGTTGTGTTGTGCCTGGTAATGGTGCTTCCCATTGTATCATTTGGGGTGGGCGGTGAGGGTCAGGTGGAACTGTTGTCGAATCAGCCGGTTGAAAATGGGGCTGCCGTAGAGCCTGAAACAATCGTTCCCCGCAAACGATTTTTATCGAAATGGCTCCATCTTTTAGACGGTGAGGAGGAGGGTGAGCTGCACAAAAGCAGTGTTCTTGCCTTTGCTCCCAAGGTTCCTGGGGATTTGGCCCGGGTGATAAATATTGCCGGTGGAGAAAAAGGTTTTCGGGGTGTTTTTCTTGTCCTGATCAAGGTTTTCGCGGCTCTTGTGTTAGGAGGACTGGTCAATTATCTGCTTAAAAAAATGTTTAAGGTTCGTTTGCAGGCTGTAAGACATCTTGCCCCCCCTGACGGTAAGGGTGCTTCGAAGTTTGTCGCAGGGCTTCTGCGCAGTCTTCCTGAATATGCTTCATTATTTCTTTTTGCCGTTGTTGCTACTCTGATTTTTCTTCTTCTGGCACAGGGGATGTCCATTGAAGGCCGGATGATCTATCAGCTTATTCTGGGTATTATCGTGATGTATAGAGTATTTCACCTCCTCGGTGTACTGATCTTTTCACCCCACGACAAGAGTGTTCGACTCGCCAACCTCAATGACTCACTTGTCAAACCCTTGTATCTCGCGTTTACAATAATATTGACCGTTTTGGGCTCGGTTCTTCTGCTGGGTTACTGTTGTAAAGAGTTGGGCGCAAGACCTCAGACAGTATCGTGGATTGCCATTGTTCTTGGAACGGTTGTGCTGCTCATTGTTGCAGGCGTTGTTCTATTTCTGCGTAAACCGGTTTCGGATTACCTCTTAAAAGGGTCGCAGGCTGGACCGGTTAGCTGGATGCAACAACAGGGAGCACTGTTCTGGCATTTACCGGCACTGCTCTATATTGCCATTGTCTGGTTCATCTGGGTGGGGCAGGAGACTACAGGGACCGTTATGCGTAATGGCTCTTTTGTGGTCAGTGTCCTTGTCGTTCCTCTGTATTTTGTCCTCAGTTATTTCGCACGGATCTTGATTGAAGCTGTGGTTGTCTCTTTAGAACTCGGCAAGTTAGGTGCACGAGATGACAACGATGAGGATGAATTTCCCGAGGAAGAGGCGATTGATAAAAACAGTATCATTTCAAAGCGTGTCCATTCGGTTTTTCGTTTCTTCCTGATTTTTCTCCTTTTTGCATGGGTTTGTAGTCTGTGGGGTTATAACTTCCCTTTTGCGACCCAGGCCATGAAGGCCCTCTTTGAATCGCTGGTAACTGTTGCTCTCGCTCTTGTCTGTTGGCGATATGCCTCTACCTATATCGAAGCTAAAATGGTAGATACCGTTGCTGAAGTGAGCCCTGAACAGCAGGATATTGACGATGAATTCGGTGGTGCGTCACCACGGGGTCGGAGCCATACCCTGCTGCCACTTGTGCGCAAGGTGATTGGCTCGACCCTGGTCGTGATGGTTGGCTTGATTGTGGTCTCTTCACTTGGAGTAAATATTGGCCCCTTGCTTGCGGGTGCAGGGGTTCTGGGTCTTGCTGTCGGATTTGGTGCCCAAAAACTGGTTTCAGATATCCTTTCCGGGTTCTTTTTTCTGCTCGATGATGCCTTTCGTGTGGGTGAGTATATTCAGGCGGGTAAAATAAAGGGTACGGTTGAGTCGATAACTCTTCGAAATGTACTCCTCAGGCATCACCTTGGCATGCTGCAAGTTGTTCCCCATAGCGATCTCGGTGCTGTGACCAACTATATGAGAGGCGGGATTGTCATAAAATTCCCCCTTGAATTCCCGTATGATACTGATATCGATAAGGTGCGGAAAATAATCAAAAAGGTCGGCCAGGAGATGTTGGTTGATGAAGAGCTGGGTGATGGCTTCATTCAGCCGCTAAAATCCCAGGGAGTTAATGAAATTACAAATTCTGTTATGGTCATCCGGGTTAAATTCACGGCCAAACCTGGTAAACAGTTTCTCATTAAACGTGAGGCATTTCGCCGTATCACGGAAGCCTTGGGTGCAAAAGATATCCACTATGCCCACCGCAAAGTAATTGTCGATTTCCCTTCAGATTCAACTGATCTGGCCTACGACCAACAGTTGAAAAGAAAGGCTCTTGAGGCTGGTGCCGCATCAGTTGTTATCGAAGAGTCCCTGGCCCCCAAAGAAGAAGAGCCAAAGGAGTAGTTTTTTCTTTAGGTCTTACATGATAAAAAAATGGTGGGATGTTCGAAGAAAGACACAGGGTTGGGCTACTTTGCAGCAAGAGACATTTGTTCTGCCGTTTGCCCTGAATCGCAACGGGTGGTTTCCTGTGGCCCTTTTTTTTAAAGGATGGTGAGCGGTTTCAAGGAAGTCATGGCATTGTAATTGTCATTGTTTTGCCACCGTACAGGTGTACAGAGTCATGGGCGCGAAGGGTGACTTCCTTGATGTCTATAGGTATCTTTACATGGGAGAGACTGCGGGTAAAGGGTTGTTCGGCTACATGAGGGTGGTGCAGAGTCCGGGTTGCAAGAAGATTGCCGTTCTGGTCCCTGATCTCCCAGCTGTCGGCGTAGTGGTCCCAGCCCTCATCTGCGTGGTACACCGTCACTTCAAAATTAAAGGTTCCGTCGCTTTGTTTTGTCACTTTTACATCGGTGATATCTGCCTTTCCGGCATAGAGGCTTGCTGGCAGGAATAATACAAGAAGAAGGAGAAGGTGTAATATGCAGTTCATGGTTTTTCCCTGGCTGGTCGTGCAAATGTGCAAATAATCGGCTGGATACTTGTCCGATTTTTTTTTTGATATCACTGCCATCCTACACCACAAATTAATGGACAAAATTTACTAAGGTGTGGTGTTCGCCGTCGAGTTCCTGATTTATAATATTATGAATTTTCTCCCAGTCACCGCCTGCAAGGCCGGCTCCAATTTTCGGGTAAGCTATACGTTTTCCAGCAAATTCTTTCTTTATTCTTTTAAAAAGCTGCTGAACTGCCGAGTAATCGACGAGAGGTGGCGTACCAGAGTATTGGAATTGGGTATATCCGTTAACAATGGTTATGGGGTGATCATTTTCTATTACGCTGGCTGATGAAAAGTAGCCGAGCTTGTTTCTGTCTCCCTTGGTGGTTAAAAGATCTGCTGCATAGGCTTCGGGGAACTGAAGTTGTATAGCATGAGCGATTCCTGCGGACATTGTGCAAAAGCAGTTACATCCATGGACAATCACGTCAAATTCGCCCTGTATTGCAAGGGCGATGAGGTCCCCGTCGATCGTTCGGTTTTGAGTCAATCCCACTTTATTTATCCTTTTTAAGAGGTGTGTCGTATAGTTTGACTAACTCCTCAAGAGTTTCGTAGCTTTGAGCCCCGGTGAGTTTATGGTGCCCCATAATAAAGGTTGGTACCGCAGTGATCTGTTTGAACCTTGACTCAGCCCAGTCAAAATCGACCTTCTCTGCATAACTTCTGGTCATGAGAACTTCTTGGGCTTTTCCCTTGTTGAGTCCTGATTTCTCTGCAAGACGTAAGAGTTCAGGGATTTTAGCGAGATTAATACCATCTGCAAAGTAGGCATGAAAAGCGTTCAGGTGAAAAGTGTCACCTTGCCCTTGATCCTCAGCCCACAGTCCAAGCTCCTGAGCCAGTCGGGTGTTGTAGGTCATGGTTCTGGCATTAAACGGTAAGTCGAGACTTTTCGCTGTTTTTTGCAGCTCAGCCACCATGATGCTGATTCTCTCTGTTGTCGTGTTGAACATATCACTCAGTAAGATACCTTCCTCAGGAGTCTCGGGATGGAGCGGAAAGGTTCGCCACTTTACCGTCAGATTAAATTTTTTCTGCAGTTTTTCAATACGCCCGGTAATGAAGTAACAGTAGGGTCAGATATAATCTGAAAATATTTCCAGTACCTTGGTTTCTGTCATGGTCTATCCATTATAATTATTTTACAATCGTCAGCGCCTGCTGGCCCTATTTCTGAACAGCTTCAATTGCTTGCAATCACCTCACAGTTATTACAACGGTGAAGGTGATGCCTTGACTATGGGCTCGGCGGGTTAAAGAAAAGTAACGCCTGTCTCCCTGCAACAACACTAAGTCTGCAATGGCTGGATATCAATATGCCGGGTTATATAAGAACTTGGCTCGAGGCAGAGCAGAAGGGGAAAACTGGAGATTGTCGAGGCGTTATTGGGTGATTTTGTTGTACCTGGTGAGGATGCGATCAAGGGCATTGGCAAAAGTCTGCAGGTCTTTTTTATTCAGCGGGGGTGGCCCGCCTGTGTCCATGCCGTTTGCCCGGAGGTTGTCCATAAAATCACGCATGCTCAGGCGATCGGCAATATTTTCTTTGGTATAGAGCTGTCCTCTGGGATTTAGAGCCTGACAGCCTTTTTCAATGACTTCTGCTGCAAGTGGGATATCACTGGTGATCACAAGGTCGTGTTGTTCTAGCCGTTCAACGATGTAATGGTCGGCAACGTCATCGCCTGAGGGGACGACGAGGGTGCTAATGAGCTTTGAGGGTGGAGTGCGTATTGGTCTGTTTGCAACGAGTGTAACCTCTGTTTTTGTCCTTTCGGCGGCGCGAAAGAGTATTTCTTTTGCGCCTGCAGGACAGGCATCCGCGTCCACCCAGATTATTATTCTTCGCATATATGCACAGAAAAAAACCTCCCGATAGTATCGCACCAACATCAGGTACAATGTCCGGGAGGTTTAAGGAGCTGATCTGAGGCCAAAAAGCGAGAAGCTATTCTTCGTAGCCTTTGCCGTTACAGGTAGGACAGGTTTGGTCTGGAGTGCATTGCATGTCATCTGCGCCGTCGCCTGAGCCACTCCACTCTGAGCTGGTCTCACAAACACCTTCTATGATTTTTTTGCCTTGACATGTTGGGCATGGTGGACGATTTTCTACGGTCATCTAATTCTCCTTTAACATGGGTATGGGTTGGTTGCTACAATATACTCTTTAAGGTTTTTCTTCCTCAATATAGTCTTTTAGTTTTTTGAGCAACGAGTCAGGAAGTTCCCGGTTATACATAAATGCCTCGGCTTCCTCGCCGCTGATTTGCTCTTTAATTTCGAGAGGGAGCGAACGAAGTACAGCTACTCTTTGGGGATCCGGTTTTTCTTTTTTTTCACTGTCCATTATGTACCCTCTTGTTTCTCATAACTACCGTTTTAAATTTTGGCGGAAAGTTACTTCGCCTATGCGTATAAATTGTATGTTCTTAGTGGTTCTGTCAACAGTAATGATAGTATTTTTTGAAAAACCAGAGGAAATCAGCCATTATCCCACAAAGCGATCATCGGAGCGTTTTTGTGCCACGGATTCAGCAGAGGCTTTCATCCAACCGGAACGGCTATGCTGTACCGCGTCAAAGGATGCTATGTACGGTTTCACATCAAGCAATGGAGTGCCGTCAAGTATGTCGATACCTTTGACGGTTATCAGGTTTTTTTCTACCCCAATAAGCTCGACAATGGATAAGCCTATGTGATTAGGACGTAAAGGCGATCTTGTGGAAAAGACCCCACGGGGGGTTGTGTCCATAAACGGGACAACTGTAAGGGCAGTTCTTGCAGCTTTGTGGAAATGATACAGCAGGTAAATGTGACTAAAACCATCCAGATCGGCAAGGCCTTCTATATATTCCTGCTGGATTTCTACCGATCCGACGACGTCTTTTGCCCCTTTTGGCTGGATAGGCATATCTTCGAGAGTGGTGAAGGGCGAATGTATTGTGCCAATGGTGAGCATGATCTTCCTCTGAAAGTAAGGGTTACAGGGGCTTCTATTGTATAACTTTTGATGCTAAGCCCCAATATCTATTGTCTAATCTATGGTATCTCATTAGTATCACATTATAAACAATCAAACAATCAGGTCATTAAAGAGAGTGGACAATGGAAGCAGGGATTGCTCGTTACCTGTTAAAGGAAAACCTGTTGAACAATATTAGAGAGTTAAAGTATATAAAAAGGTGTCACTTCCTGAGGTGGTTGCTTTTGAGGACTTGGATTGTCCGCTTTATACTGTTTTTTAAACAAACTGGAATTTTAAACTGGTGGGCCGGATGACTATGGAGACAGAATGTTTCAATGGCGCAGGGGAGGAGCGAGGTAAAATTCAGCAGATCCTGTTGGCATTTTTTATCTGTGGTGTGGCATGTTTATGCTACTATCTCTTTATCGTCAATACAGCTCGTGTTGATGTGGAGCTTGGAGTCACTCAGAAAAGTAACTTCGCACTGTACTGGGCGGCTGAGGGGCAGAGCTATTCGGAAGGACGAGCGGTGTCCATACCTGTTCATCCAGGAAAAACCCACTATTCCTTTTATCTGACGAATATCTCGAAGGTGAATACACTAAGGGTAGATACCCATAGCTATGTTGGTGCGGCGACTCTACAACGTCTGGTGATACAGCAGGAAGGGTATGAACCTACAATTCTTGCCAATTCCGAAGGTTTTAAAAGATTATTGCCACTTCAACAGATAGAGTCTTCAGAGACAGGCGACGATGGTTTGAGGCTTATATCTACAGGCAGTGATCCCAATTTTGAGTTTACACTTACACCGCATTATCTGGGGATAGACAAGGTGTGGCTTTTTGTCCGCTTGCTTGTAATCTCGGTCCTCTTTTTTGTAATTTCCTATTGTTGTTCTCCACTTGTAAGTGGTCTTAACATCGTTCCCGTGCTTCTTTTTGGAGTGTGGCTTTTTATTATTACCATGGCCGGGATCAGTAAGGAAAATGTTCATCCTGACGAGTATGTGCATATTGCGGCCACTCATTACTATGCCGATCACTGGCTTCCACCCGAGATTGAAGATCCGGATATCCGTTATACCTACAGTGTTTATGGGGTTTCCCGTCTTAACCGGGGGGAGATTTATTATGTTTTCGCGGGTAAAGCATACCAGTTTCTCCATATCTTTCAGATGCCAGCAACATTTGCCTACAGATTTTTTAACGTTGCTCTTTTCGGGGTGATTTTCCTGTTGTCAATTCGCAGCGTCTCTGCCCGCATAGCCGCTCTGCCCATTCTTGTCAGCTCTCAGGTATGGTACGTTTTTTCTTATTGTAATTCAGACGCCTTTGCCCTTTTTGTGGCATTTCTGGCGAGTTGGCAGCTGATTGATTCTTCTAGCCTTCTGCATCGCTATCTTAAAGGTTGCGGGGGAGGACTTCGGCTGGTGGCGCTTGTTGTCCTGCCCTTTATTCTCGGGATGCTTTTTCTGCTAAAGATGAATTATTACCCATTCTTAGGACTCTTCTATCTTGTTTTATTCGTAAAAATTCTTTTTACAGAAGAGTATTACTGGGAGAAAAAAGATGCATTTACGCGCCTTATCCTTATATCTATTCTTGGCTTGGGATTTCTGGGGGTACGAATTGTAGCGGACCATGCGATAAATGGTATGGACAGAAGCGCAAAAATTGAGCAGCTTCGTGAGACACTGGCCGATGTCAAATATAAACGGACCTCTCCCCTTGAGGAGATGGGACCTACTATGTATCTAAAAGATAAGGGTGCTACGTTCAAAGATTTACTTTCTCGCTATCATTGGGATATTAAATCGTTCGCTTCGAGCTTCGGGGTGTTTGGTTATACTGACATCGTGAGCCCGCATCACTACTATACCATGGTCAAATGGGCGGGTACTGCACTGGTTGCCTACATTCTTTTGTTGAGTTTTTTAAGGGGAGGGCTGGTTGGTGCCGGAATTACCATTGTTGTTTGCGCTCTGTCGGTACTTTTAATCCTTGCTGGAATGTACCATTGCTGGGTTTTTGATTTTCAGCCCCAGGGTCGGTATTTTTTCCCTATTCTTCCAATGTTTGCAGTCGTGTTGGGCAGTAATCTCAAGGCCTTTGATGGCGGAATTTTAGTCTTTTTTGTGAGCGTAATGTGCATCCTTGGCTTGTATAGTTTTATGTTCCAGGGACTTCTCAGAATTCCTAAGATTCCTTTTTAATCGTTGTATTTTCATAAAAACAATAATGTGTAATGAAGAAATTAAACCAGATAAATAGAGTTTTAGCCCTTGCAGTTTGTCTTATGTGTTTAGTCTGTGCAGATGGGAAACCTGTTTTTGCTTTGGAGCTGCAAGGTTGGATTGGTCAGCATTCCAGGCTGGTATGGGTACAGGATCAGGGGGACGGTTCGGACACTTTTGGCCAGGGTAAAAACCTGGCTCTCTATGGTTATGACTCACTGGATGGAAAAGGCGAACGACAGCTCGTTAAAGGTGTGGGCAACTTCTTCAAACCTCTTTTTACTCCAGATGGAACGCAGGTTATCTATAGCGACCGGCGGGCACGTGAGATGTATCTTCTGGATTGGGAGTCAGGTAAAGTTGAAAAGCTTGGTTCAGGTGTTGCCGTGGCGGTGTGGGAGGGAGCTGAGACCGGCTTCTTTTTAAAAAGCAAACCTCTGTGGGTTTATTATTTTTCAGGAAGACAACCGGAAAACAAATATGGCACAGCGCAACCGCTATACCGGTTTCCACTTGGGAGTCCAAAGAAAAAAGAGCTGGTCTGGGATAAAACAAATATGGCCTGGTCCAATGTGCAACTCTCACGAGACGGAGAGATCCTGGGAGGGCTTTTTCCCTGGCCCCATGGAGGTATCTTGCAGACGGATTCAAAGGCCTTTACCCGTCTTGGCAGAGGCTGCTGGACCTCTCTGAGTCCTGATAATTCCAAGCTGTTATGGATTTTTGACGGGCTGCACCGGAATGTACAGATCCATGATATAAGAAGTTCAGAAAGCTGGAAGGTAAATATCAATAGCGCCCCTGGCATTGGAGGCTTTGAAGTATACCATCCAAGGTGGTCCAATCATCCCAGGTATTTTGTCATGACCGGACCCTACGAAAAAGGTGACGGGGGCAACCGCATTGGTGGTGGTGGAGATAAGGTTGAGGTTTATGTCGGTCGATTGGATGAAAATGCTCGTGCTGTGGAAGACTGGTTGAAAATAACCAGGAACAGTCGTGC
This sequence comes from Desulforhopalus sp. IMCC35007, assembly GCF_005116575.1. Taxonomy (GTDB): domain Bacteria; phylum Desulfobacterota; class Desulfobulbia; order Desulfobulbales; family Desulfocapsaceae; genus Desulforhopalus_A. The sequence continues at coordinate 414,486 of NZ_SWCN01000001.1, forward strand.
TGATTTCTACCCTGATCTGTGGGTGGAAGGAGGTGGAGCGGCATCATTAAAGGATGCATTGCCCAGGGTTTCTGAGGTAACCCCACTTTTAAAGTGGCCTGAAGATGATAAGAGCCTGATATATGTGTGGGAAGATATGATGGCTGCCAATCAGCTGCCGGCAAACAGTCCCATTGGGTTTTATCAGTGTAATCTCAATTTGCGAGGCCGAGCACTGTTTACCCGTGATCTTGGCTTCAATGCGACCGGAGGTTGGGGGGAGACAGGGGACGCTGGTGAGAAAATTGGTCAAGCTTTGCTGACATCAAAACAGGCGGGCGTTGAGCTCTTAATCACCCCTGAAAAAGCTCAGGATGCGAGGTTTTTCTCTCTACAGAGTAAAGAGAAAAAAGGCCTTTCTTTCATTCAAGAGAATGGCACACTGATCGTCGAAAATAGTCCGGCTAATGGGGAGATACAGCGGCTGGAATGGCCAGCGATTTTTATTGCCGGCAAACCAGTACATCTTGCGTTGGGTCTTAAGGCCGGGCAGGCGGAACTGTTTAAAAATGGTAAGAGCCTTGGAACCAAGGCCTTTACTTTTGATTTTGTAAATAATCCAATCGGTGTCATGACCTTAGGCGATGCGGCAGGGGTTTGGGCCGGTGTTCTCTCTCAAGTTGCCGTCTACGACCAGCCTTTGGCCGCCGAGCAGGTACAAAAGCATAGCCAATACTCTTTTGCCAAAGAGAGCAGTAAGCAACCTGTTGAAACTCTGGTGCTCGATGCCGAACTGTTGGAAACAACCGATATCCCATCACCAGATGCTATTGGTGCGTACAGCAGGGCTCTGGTGGTAAACAGCTATGCGGTCAAAAAGGTTATTGCAGGAACCTATAGTGAGGAGAAGGTGGTGCTTGCCGAGTGGGCTGTTCTGGACCGTCAAATCGTTAAAAATTACCAAGATAGCGGTGGAATTGAACGTCTTGTCCTTGAAAAATTTGATGATCACCCTGAGTTGGAAGGTGAACGGCAGATGATGGATATCTTTGAACCTGATCTTACCATGTACTACCGAGTAAAGTAGTACCTTTCAGAATATTATGAAGTTTCCCTTTGTTTCCTGGTTTATACCTGAAAATATTCTGTCCCAAGTGAGTTCTGCTGGCTTATTTCCCGATTACTGGGATGAGCGGGTATTGATACATAACATGGTCTTCCCATAACGTTTCGTTACTATGGTTTTTTCTTCTCATATATTTCTTTTTTACTTCCTGCCTGCAAGTTTGCTGCTCTATTACAGTATGCCAAAGAGGGCGAAGAATGTACTTTTGACGTGCGTAAGTTATATTTTTTACGGTTGGTCAAATCCGCTTTTCACAGTTCTGATGTTTGGTTCGACGTTAGTGGATTATGTATGTGGCCTGGTTATTGGTACTGCTTCCGATGACAAGGCAAGTCGTCGCAAAATTGCTCTGTTTGTATCAATCGTCTCAAACTTGTCACTGCTGGGGTTTTTCAAATATACAGGCTTTGTTCTTGAGAGTTATAACCAGCTCTTTGTCCTTCTGGGAGTGGATGGGGCAGAGCCTGTACATGTCTTGAAGTTCCTTCTCCCGCTTGGCATAAGTTTTTATACATTCCAGTCCATGAGCTACACCATTGATGTGTATCGCCGCGATGGTAAGCATATTCGGAGTTTTCTTGATTTTGCTTGCTTTGTTTCAATGTTCCCCCAACTTGTTGCAGGACCAATTATCCGGTTTCAGGAAGTTGCTGAACAACTGGCTTCACGGGTCCATTCCCTGGAAAAGTTTTCCAGGGGAGTGGCTTTTTTTTCCATGGGTATGGCTAAAAAAGTACTTCTTGCAAACTCCTGCGGTAAGATTGCCGATATGGCCTTTGCCTCGGGGCATCTTTCTGTTGTGGACAGCTGGTACGGAATTGTCGCCTATAGTTTTCAGATTTATTTCGATTTCAGTGGCTACTCGGATATGGCTATAGGACTCGGCCTGATGTTTGGCTTTGTGTTTGCCAAAAATTTTGATTCTCCGTATATCTCGGCATCCATCACCGAGTTTTGGCGCAGGTGGCATATTTCGCTTTCCACCTGGTTGCGGGAGTATCTCTATATCCCCTTAGGCGGGAATCGAAATGGTGCGACAAGGACTGCGATAAATCTTGCCATCGTTATGCTTCTTGGTGGCTTGTGGCATGGAGCTTCCTGGAATTTTGTCATCTGGGGCGGGATTCATGGACTGCTTCTTGGTTCTGAGAGGATGCTCGGGAAAAAACCATTTTATCATGCTTTGCCCAAAATATTGAGAATTGCAACAACCTTTATTCTGGTCCTCATAGCCTGGGTGTTTTTCAGAGCGGAAACCTTTAGCCTGGCTCTTAGCTATCTGGGATCAATGTTTGGTCTTATTGCCGTCCCTGAATCATCGAGAATACTTGGTGGTCTTCTTTACACTCCCTACCACCTGCTGGCGATGGGGATTGCTGCCGTGGTGGTCTGGAGAATGCCGCAGACCTGGGATTACACCAAACGGCTTACAGCAGTTAAGGTAGCGAGCATAGTGCTTCTCTTTATTGTTTCTGTCGCTGTGTTGAGTATGCAGTCGTATAATCCATTTATATACTTTAACTTTTGATAGCATATCGCATGGGAAAAATTAAACTCAGCAGAGAAGCTCGTGCCTATCAGGAAATTGGCTTCACCTTGATCTCAAGGCGGCTTTCGCAGATCTTGTCCTTCTTTTTTATCCTGACAATTTTTCTGGTCCCCCTCGTTCAGTATGTTGTGGGCAAGCATGAGGGGAAGGCGCTCCATATTTTACTGGAAAATACAGAAAATCAGAAAAATTCTTCACTTTTTGAGCAGATAAAGGGAAAAAACACACAGTTTCTCCAGATGCTTGATACTCTTGAGCTTGAGGTGGAAGAAGAAAGTTTTTTACGATCCTTTTTCTTACCTCCGCTGCAATCGTTTTTTTTGACAGTACTTGGTCAGGGAAATGAGAAGGTTGTCGCAGGTAAAGAGGGTTGGTTATTTTATCGTCCGGACATCGACAGTCTGACAGGGCCAGCCTTTCTCGATAAGACCCAGCAACAAATGCGCTATGAGGGCCATGAGCTGTGGGAAAAACCGGTCCAGCCGGATCCTGTAGCGGCAATTGTAGACTTTAACAGACAACTGCGTGAAAGAGGTATTCAGTTGATTCTGGTGCCGGCTCCTGTAAAACCGTCCATTCACCCGGAAAAAATCTCAGGTTATCATTTTACTGCACCACCTGCAAACCGCGACTGGGATGCTTTTTTACGAGAATTGCAAGACAACGATATTGCTGTATTCAACAGCCGTCCTCTTCTGTATAGCTACGCGAAAAAAGATGGTGCGGCTTTTCTTGCAACGGATACCCACTGGCTCCCCGGTGCGTTGGATATGGTAGCCAGGTCTCTTGCAGCAAAAATTCAGAAAGACTTTCCAGACATTGAATCTTCTACAGCCTACTCTTTGCAGCAACAGTCGGTAACTGCGGAAGGTGATGTGGCGAAAATGCTCACCTTGCCTGTTACATACTCTAAAATGGAGCAAACTGTTGATATTGAACAGGTGGTCAACAGCGACAACGAATTATGGCAGCCTCAAACCGATGCGGAGATTCTTCTTCTGGGAGACTCTTTTACCAACATCTATTCGACCATAGGTCTGGGCTGGGGGCGTAGTGCGGGGTTTGCTGAACATCTCAGCTATCATTTGCAACAGCCTCTGGATTTACTTTCCAGAAATGACAGTGGCGCATATGTTACCCGGGAAATGCTTGGTGCCGAACTGGCACGAGGTCGAGACCGTCTTGCCGGCAAGAAGCTTGTTATCTGGGAGTTCGCGGAGCGGGAGCTGAGTCATGGCGACTGGAAAATAATTGATCTTACCCTTGGCTCTCCTGTCGATAATGGTTTTTTTACCGCCGAGGTGGGCGAAAAGGTTCAGGTCTCCGGAGTTGTCGCCGCGGTGTCGAGATCTCCTCGTCCCGGCTCTGTACCTTATCGTGATAATATAGTAACCTTGCATCTTGTTGACCTGACTGGTGATAAAGATGGCTTGGAAGGTGCACAGGCTTTGGTGTATGCTTTTGGTATGCAGGATAACAACTTGACTGAGATAGCAAATATTCGTCCGGGAGATCGTGTTTCAATAACTCTCTCCTCCTGGGATGAGGTCGAAAATGAATATGGAAGCTACCGACGCAGTCCGTTGGATGATGAAATGATGGAACTGGAACTGCCAAACTGGGGAACTATCAAAAATGATTAAAAAAGCCACGATATCAACATTGTTAATTGTTTTATTTGGAGCAGGATTACTCGCAGCAAATCCGATGCTGAGAGCGATCTGCAGCGAACTTGTCGCAGCAAATGAAGGTAAAAGTGCTGTTGCCGGTGCCGATGGCTGGATGTTTCTGAGCGAGGAACTTGTCCATGTCAGTCTGGGGCGCTTCTGGGGAGATGATGCTGCCAAAGTGTCACGAACCAAAAAGAAAGAATATGCAGACCCGCTGGCTGAAATTGTTACATACAATAAGGCCTTGGAGGACAAGGGTATCACCTTGTATCTCATGCCTGTCCCGCCAAAGGCGCTGGTCTATCCGGATAAACTAAAAGCAGGAGTGATACCGGGTGGTGTTGAAGAGGAGCGGGCACTCTATACAGAGTTTTACCGATTACTTGGTGAAAATGGGGTGAAGACCATAGATCTTCTTCCTCTTCTTGTTAAGAAGAGCGAGACAGAAGATGTGTACTGTAAAACCGACACCCATTTTTCCGGAAAAGGGCTTGCTCTTTTTGCATCCGAGGCGGCAAAGGTTATCAAAGCTCAGCCGTGGTATGCTGCTGTACCAAAAGAGACTTACTCCACAAAAGAACAGATAGTTACGATCAAGGGAGATCTCAGTCAAATGCTTAAGGTTGAGGCTCCAGAAGAAGTGTCATTGTCGCTTGTGAGCGTAAAAGAATCAGGGGAACAGGTTTTAAGTGATGAGAAGAGTCCTGTCATTTTGATGGGGGACAGCCACACCCTTGTGTTTAGTGCAGGTGGTGATTTGCATGCCAAAGGAGCAGGACTTTTTGATCACCTCTCTGCAGAGTTGGGATTTCCTCTTGATTTACTTGGCGTTCGTGGCTCCGGCGTTACTCCCGCAAGGATTAATCTGTTCCAGCGGTCGAAAAAAGATCCTGGGTATCTTGCAGGGAAAAAGGTGCTTATCTGGTGTTTTACTGCAAGGGAATTCACTGGTACGGGAGGATGGCGTTCGATTCCTGTTGCAGGCAAAAAGTAATTCAGATCGGTTGATGATGTACTATACAATGCCCCACTTGGTGGGGTGTTGTTTTTGCGCATTGCCAATCAAGCAAAAGGTTTGTGGGTTTCATATGCTACCGCAGTCCATAAGAGTCGAAAAAAGATTTGCTCCTTATCTTATATTCTAACCCCGATAAACGGGATAAGTACCTTTAAGAAATTCATTCATAAAAAGCAATGAATTTAATATTACTGAAATACTGATTGTTGCAATAGCAGCTGAGCAGCCAACAAAAGCAAGAAACGAAAAGCCGTTCTACAGAACTGTAGAACGGCTTAAGGTAAGATTCTTCCGGGAATCCGGTCTGAACAGTTTGAACCTATTTTCTCTTACGGGTAAATCCAGCAAGCCCAGCAAGGCCTATTCCAAATAAGAGAATGGTGGTGGGTTCTGGAACAGGCGCAATATCATCTGATAAAACGGACATGCGTAACGGTGTTGTTTGGCTATCGTTGTAGAGATCAAAGTTCCATGAATCAAGACCTCCAACTACGTCCAGATGCCAATTTGAGTTGAATCCAGTATTAAAAGAAGAATCGGTATACATTTGTTGATTTGTGTCTTCCTTATCGTAGAAATACCCCCATATATCTGTATCAAAATCTTGAAAAAAATTATCACTTAAGTCATCGTCAAGAATTGAGGCAGTAGTAACCTGACGTACCCCCTCATCTTCTCTAAAATGAACCCAAGTCATTGCACTACGTTCATCACCCTGCTGGAATATCTTGAAGGTTTCTCCGTCTTCAATGAGGCCGTTTTCATTAATATCAAAAAACATACCAAATGAAGCCTCGTGTTTTCCTGACAGGTTATCTTCTAAAATCATATTAAAAGAACTGGAGAACCCTCCTCCAACTCCATCGGTTCCGGTCCAGTACATTGGGGTGGCAGAGACATTCCCGGCAAATAAGGTGATCCCTGCAAGAGCACCTACTGCAGCAGTTAGCAATTGCTTCTTCATTTATTTCTCCTATAACAGTTTATATATTGTACGCGTTACTGGTTTTGAATAAGCAAGACTTGTACCATACGGATAAAAAGCGTCGTGTTCTTAGTGGTCTTCTACGGTCCCAGGATATAAGAACGGCCGTATAGCGTTATCTTTTCGATGTTTTATTTGTGCAAGTGCTGCCTGTCACTACTATGAAAAATTCTTTTCAGGTGATCATTAGAGGGTATTTAAGTTAGGGAAACTAAATATTTACTGTTCCAATAAGAACAGTTCTCTGGAAAAAACGTTCGTATTTGTGGAAATGGGTTGAGATGTGAAATGCAGATTTCGCATTTTCGGAAACGGTTCGAGAAGTAAGATTCAAACATTATCACCAAAACCAAACCTCGAAAAAGGCGATTATTTTCAAATCAAATAAAAAATCGGCCATAGTTGAGGAAATATAAGGGACATTTCTCTACTGTAAGTTTCAAAAGATTACTGTAGTTATATCAATAAAATCGGGAAATTATTAATATTGAGAAGTCACTACCGTCAATTACGTAAATGGGTTGTCGAGGCCTTCAAACTCATTTTTGATGTTCAGAATATAGCGTTAGAAAAGGAAATGATTTTATTTTGAGCCCCATTAATAAGGTTTCCTTTTTTCCGGATTCTGGTTCGGTGTAAGTCAGGTAGAATTATTTGAACACATTATTGTGAGCTAAGTAATAACTGCTAAGGAACCATCTTATAAAGGAATACTCAGACATCGATGATGTTAGAGTGTCCTGGTATGATAGGAAAAGATTCTATTTTGTGGTTTTAAACATTTCTGCCTAAACTTTATGTGTGACTTGCAGTTTCTCTCAGTCCGGCTCACAAAATCCTAAAGCACTTTTTTGGCCAACCCTGGAAACATAGAATTTTTCGGTTGCTGACTTTCTGATATTGCCGATAGAAAAACTCTACCTGCTGAAGAAGACGGCAACCACAGGCAAATCTAATGGTATAAAAGAATCACTTGTTTTTGATCTTAGGGCCATCTGTTTCTTATCGTACCTTTACTTGGTGGCATGTAATTTCTAATCTATTTTATCTTGCATGCTTTCTTAGATTCGCCTGACATATAAAAACCTTTATGGTATCGTTTGTAATTGATCAAAATCATCTGGTGGGATTTAATTGTATTGTTGTTTAGATGTCAGTCGCTATTTATTGCTCAATTGGAAATATTTATATGAAGAAAAAACTTCTCATCATTGAAGACGAAAAGTCGGTGGCCAAACAACTCCGCTGGGGTCTGGATAAAGAGTACGATATCACTATTGCAGGCGATGCACAGCAGGCACGACCATATCTTTCTTCTGGTGCATTTCCTGTCGTTACCCTCGATCTTGGTCTGCCTCCTTCTCCTGATACTCCAGAGCAGGGATTTGCTCTCTTAAAAGAAATCTCCGGTATGGGGCATCACATACAGGTGATTGTTATTACCGGCAATGCGGAAGAAGAGAATGCGATCAAGGCAATCGGCAATGGTGCTGCTGATTTTTACGCTAAACCTATCGATCTGAAAATTCTCAAGATAATTCTCGAGAGAACCTACAGAATTTATGAGCTGGAAGAAGCCAATCGCATGTTGTTGTCCCAAAGCAGTAATACCGGGTCGCTCTGTGGTATGATCGGCGTTTCTCCACCAATGGTTGCAATGTTTGAACGCCTTAAAAGGGCGAGTCAAACGGACTATCCTGTGCTTATTACAGGCAGTACAGGTACGGGTAAAGAGATGGCGGCAAAAGCGCTTCATACTCTTAGTACGAGAGCAGCCAAGCCCCTTATCATTATTAACTGCGGCGCAATTCCCGAAAATCTTATAGAGAGTGAATTGTTTGGACATGAGAAGGGTGCTTTCACCGGGGCACTCAATCGCCAGATTGGGAAGTTTGAACAGGCAGAAGGTGGAACGATTTTTCTCGATGAGATAGGAGAATTGCCTCTGCAGTTACAGGTTAAGCTGCTCAGAGTTATCCAGGAATCAACAATCGACAGGCTTGGTGGAAATAAAACAATCACCGTGGATGTGCGCATTGTTGCAGCGACGAATGTTGATCTGGAACAGGCAGCAAAGGACAAAATATTTCGTGAGGATCTGCTCTACCGCCTTAACGTGGTTCCCTTGAGGGTCCCTGATCTTAAAGAAAGACCGGAAGATGTACTCATACTGGCCCACTCTTTTCTCCAGGAAGAGGCCCGTAATCTGAGTAGAGGTCAAGTCTCTTTTTCACCGGAATCCTTGAGTGCCATGTCTGGTTACCATTGGCCAGGAAATGTACGTGAACTGCAGAATCGAATTCGCCGGGCTCTTGGGACAACAGGTGACAATCTGCTTCAACCAATTGACCTTGAACTGGAAGTTGCATCCCATGCCCTGCAAGAAGAAAAACTACTCACTCTCAAAGAAGCGCGTGAGATTGCCGAAAAAAAGGCTGTCCAGCAAGCTTTAGGAGTAAGCGGCAATAATATCAGTCAGGCCGCCAAACTTCTTGAGATCAGCCGGCCTACTCTCCATGATTTACTCAAAAAATTTGGAATGGGTAATTACTGATTCAATGTGGTTTTATACATTTTGAATAGCTTTTGCTGTCAAAAAAACCGACAGTTGTTCAGGTGAGCCAAAACTTCTGCTTGTGAGATATTACGATCACTATGGTAGCCTTTTTTTATACACTCAATATTCTACTTCTTCTTTCTGGTTTGTTAACCATTTGCACCAAAACTGGTGAGAGACGCTATTCCTTGGCCCTCGTTCAGTCTCTTTTCGCTCTACCATTACTTGCCGGCGAGTATTGTTATCTGGCGTATCATCTTGAAGTAGAAGTTACCAACGTAATACTTTTTTCAGAGATCGTCTTTGGCCTCATCTGGCTCTCTATGAACCTGCATTTGCACCGTGCGGCTACCGATACCCGGTATAATTCAAAATTACATTGCATCATAGAAATGCTGGTTGCTGCTGGAGTAGTTGCAGCGACTCTATTTTTCCTGAATCTGACTTTTCCGGCCATAATATCAGTCGATCTTTTTTCCTTTTCCAGCTATGGATTTGTCTATGTGTCAGCTGTTTTTCTGCTGATAGTTGTGCTCTATGGTTGCTGGCGGCTGGAACAGTTCTGGCGGCGTTTAAGCAGAGTAATGCGATGGGAATATAAATTTTTTGTAGTAGGTAGTTTCCTCATCTCTGGTTCACTGGCCTGGTCAAGTTCCTATCGACTTAGCTACCTGACCGTTTTTTCAAAACATCTCCTTCTCCTGGCTATTCTTTTAGTATTAGGCTGGGCAATGATGGTGTATGCAGTAGTCCATCACAGGCTCCTCAACCGGAAAATCTTTGTCTCCCGCAAGGTCGTAAATGCCTTTGTTATTCCATCCCTGCTCGCGACCTATTTGTTAGGTTTTGGGCTCGTCTTGCTTATTATGAGAACGTTGGGGCAGGAAATGTCATTTGTTTTGACATGGTTGCTTGTCGCTCTTGGCTTGGTAGCCACGGGCCTGTTTGCATTTTCAGGGAAAATACGACGCCGGGTCCAGTTTTATATCAGTACACACTTCTATAACAATAAGTATGAATACAGAGATGAATGGTTGGCGTTGTCACAGGAACTCCAAGGTGCATCAAACGAAAACGAGGTAGTACAAGCGCTGCGTGAAGTACTTGCAGAGAGCCTTTATACGACTGATATTTTTATCTGGTTAGGAGGTTCAGGTTCATCACAGGACTACAAGCTTGTTTCTTTCCCTGCGAGCTATGAGGGCGTCAATCATGATAACGTTCTTTCTTTCCATGACCCTCTGATTGAGTATCTCAAATCTTATCCATATTTTCACCTGGAAGAAAAAGAGCCCGAAACAGACTGGCAGGAGGTACTGCAGAGCAAAAAACCTTGGTTATATTCTTTTAATATCACTCTCCTTGCTCCTATCTCGATCGGCAACCAGCTTGTCGGCCTGATCGGCCTTGGCCCTGAGTATACAGGCGGAAGGTATAGCTATGATGATTTTGACCTGCTTGCAGCACTTGGTAGTCAGACCGCCTCGGCCCTATTGGCAATTCGTATGGCAGAAGAACTCGCTCTAGCAAGAGAACAACAGGCCTGGAACAGGTTGTCAGCCTTTGTTCTCCATGACATCAAGAATGCTGCCACCATGCTCTCCCTGCTGCAGGAAAACGCACCAGAGCATATCCATGAACCTGAATTTCAACAGGACATGCTGGAGCTTGTTGATGATTCATTGAAAAGAATGGCTCGGGTAGAACAGCGTTTGCAAACGTTAAAAGACGAAATCACTCCAGAACTCAAGAGAATCAACCTGTGGAAGGTTCTAGACGGTTGTTGCTGTCGATTAGAAGCCCAGCTTCCTACGCTCGAGGTAAAGTTCGAAAATAAAGATGACATAGAAGTAATAAGTGATCCAGTGCTTCTGTGTTCTATCCTGGAAAACCTGCTGCTGAATTCCAAGCAGGCGTCAAGAAAGGACACCATTGTAAAGATAAAAATCACAACTGATGAAAATTCAGGTCAGGTATTTGTAGAACTAAGCGACAATGGGCCTGGAATCCCAGGTGACTTATTGCCGGATGCGTTATTTGAGCCTTTCAAAACCAGCAAAGAAGGGGGGAGTGGTATAGGTTTGTGGCAGGTAAAGAAGATGATAACTTCATTGGGTGGGAATGTCTCAGCTAAAAATAATCCTGAAGGTGGGGCTTGTTTTGTTCTTGTATTGCCTCAAAATATAGATGTCGTATAACTCAAGTTGATCTTCTGTATACTTCCCTTCGATGACCAATTTTTATAACCCAAACCGTTAATTCCAGATCTTGTATCGAGTAAACAATACGATATGTTCCTTGTCGTATGCGATACCTTTCCTGACCAGTAAGTTTCTCACTGCCAATCGGTCGAGGATCATCCTGTAGATTTTGAATTTTATCTAAAATTTTAAGGAGGATATTCTTTGGGATACCTGTAAAGTCTTTCTCGACAGACTTCTTAAAGAAGACCTTATATTGTCCCATTTTTCTGTAGTTTTTTCAGCATCTTGTCATAACTAACAAGAGCTTCATCTTTCCTTTCTTCAAAGACAGTTAGATCCTCAGCATCTTCCGACAAAGATTCCCTAACAGACTGGTTCACAAGGTCAGTAATTGAACGAGAAGTTTCAAGTGCTTTTAATTTTAATGCCTTGTGTAATTCTGGGTCGAAATAGATTGTTGCTCTTTTCATTTGTGTTGCCATAACAATTACCTCCTTCTTCTTAGCGTTTATGACATAATAACATCACAACGCTATGACGTCAATTTGAAAACAAAAACATTACACCTAACTATTGCAATCGCCAAGGCGGGAGTCTGTGTCACCTACCGGGGGTGGAATCATAGATTTGCTGTTTCCGCCTTTCCGTCAATAGATAAAGATTTTCCTTTTATCCGGAGATATTTGATTGAGGTTGATTCAGGTATGGAGACAAAGAGGTGGTAAATTGCTTAAAACACAATTGAAGAATTATTTTAAATATGACTTATGTGTCTGTGTTGTTGTGTTACTTTGTGGGTGGGTTACGGTTTGGATTAAGTTAAGCTGTTGTAGTGATGTCGTCCTGGCATGAATGATGCGAAAAGATGCTAAAGCTTGGAGATGAATAAAGATAAGATTTGAGGAGAACTGTCTCATTACTTCTGATTTTGTTGCGTTGAGATTGGTAAGATTTAAACTCAGAGAGAGAAGATACAAAATGAATAAGAAACTCTTAGTTAGTGTGGTCGCTGGTGTTAGCCTGATGGCAGGAAATGCGCAAGCTTTATTTCGTTGGATGACGGCAATGACGGTGTTGATGTCAGAACGATCGTAGACCAGGGAGATGGTGATGCAAATGGTCTGCCAGGGATGGTGCAATTCAACCAATCAGTTGGAGGATGGCTTTCAAATGTTACTATTGGAACATCGTATCCAAGCTTGGGGACATTTACAAACCCACAATTAGATCTATTTTCGCTGACATTGAGCACGCTAGGTACAGGTGGTACTATCGCTGTTTCTGTATATGATGAGTATGCTAGTTTTGGAAATTTGGATAGCGGTATAAGTGGTTTTATTGCCAGCATTGGTGGTACCTCTGCAGGAACTGTCGATTTTATGGCAAATATTAATGGTGTTGATCTTGATATAGACTGGGGTGAATTTACTCACTCATGGTACGGTTTTTCAGGGGCCATTGGTATGGATTTGTCAGATTATTCTTTTGCAGACGCTGATACTTGGGATATGACTTTAACGGCGGTGGTGCAACACAATGGGGCTGGGATTACCACGTTAGGTGCGAATATTGCTCCAGTACCAGAACCTGCCACAATATTGCTTTTTGGTGCGGGATTAGTCGGACTGGCAGGATTTACTCGTAGAAAAAAAGTACAGAAGTAATCTTGATATTGTTATATACAAAGTATGTTCTGCTGCTCTTCTGAGTAAAAACAGCCGATTTGCAATTTGCAGATCGGCTGTTTTTTTGTTTGCCCGGCATGGCGGGCAACCCCAGCCAGCGTGAAGCTGGCGTCACCCCGATCAGGGGGAAGACAATCCGAATCGCAAGGGCGTTGCTGGTAACGGGGAGGTCTGAAGGAAGCGATAGGAAGTGAGCAGTACATAGCGTAAGCAAACCTGATTCGGCGTTGCGGGAGGGTAAGTGTCCAAAATAGCACGAAGCCCGATACCTGATCAGTCCCGTAATGTGTTTGAGGATGCGATTGCCCACAGGGAGTTCGCCTTAACCGGGGAAGCCTTGCATTGTTCCTGTAAGTCAATGTAGTAGCTGGGATAGGGAGGTTCAAGAGGTAGCTCAAGGCCGACCGAAGCGATGTGAGGTGGCAGATGATTCCGTAGTGTGCGCTGGGCAGCGCATTGATCAGGAGGGTTAAAGTCCCTCCGGCGCTCGGATAAGGGGCGCTGTATCCAAAGGCGGGAGTAATGTCTCGCTGGCCACCGCCGAATTATAGGTGGTGGAGGGCAGGGTGTCCATCGTGAGGTGGAATCCGAAGGGTTTGAGGAGAAACACCGGGCCGTAATCGAAGGGGCGACCCTACAGATGAACCGGTCGGCCAAAGATGGGGCAAGGTCGAGCCTGCACTATGGAGGCGAAGGCGTTCTTATCCACCCATCGAACCAAGGTGTGTGCGGATGGCACGGTGTGGAAGATCTATGCGTGACCCCAGGAGGGCTCATAGGATTCTCAGGTGGCGCTGAGATAAGTGATCTTATAAGTGAAAGCGAAATGGAAAGCGATGTTCTATGAGTCGTCGGACGACTGAATAGTACCTTAAGCCTTGCGAAAGCAGGGTGACCGCATTGTGCGGCAGCAGAGTGAGTTGGGGAAGGCAGTCGGCAAAGGTGGTTGGACAAAGACAGTTAACCGATGAGTAAGGTGTATGGCAAGGATAAGTTCCCTAAGTGAAAAACCCCTAGGCGATAGACCGAGGAGATTGGTGCACTGGCTAAATCCGACAGGAGAGCAGAAGTTCCACTCGTTAGTGGATAAGGTGTACAAGCTGAAAAACTTGGAGTTAGCTTGGGAAAAAGTAAAACGCAACCGAGGGTCTGGTGGTGTAGACGGGCAAAGTATTGATGATTTTGCGAGCGACCTGGAAGGGAACCTCAAGAGGTTACACGATGAGTTGCGCACTAGGACTTACCGACCGCAGCCGGTAAAGCGACAGTTGATTCCCAAGAGTGGACAGCCAGGGAAGTTTCGGCCGCTTGGCATACCAACTATCTATGATAGGGTGTGTCAGCAGGCGTTGCTAAACCGGCTGGAGCCTATCTTTGAACCGGTATTTGATGAAGCCAGTTTTGGGTATCGGCGAGGAAGATCAGCAAAAGATGCATTGCGTAAGATCTGGCTTGAGGTGGAGCAAGGCCATGAGTGGGTAGTGGATGCCGATCTGAGAGATTTTTTCGGATCAGCGGATCATGGGAAGTTGTTGGTGCTGCTCAATCAACAGGTAGCTGATGGACGTGTATTGGCGTTACTTGAGTCGATCATGAAAGTTGGTTACTTGGAAGAGGGTAAAATCTACCAAGCGCCAAAAGGGGTTCCCCAAGGTGGGGTGATCTCGCCATTGATCAGCAATGTTCTTTTAACTCCGTTTGATCGGGAGATGCGCCGAAAGGGGTATCGATTGACTCGGTACGCAGATGATTGGCTGGTGACATGTCGTAGTCGGGCCGAAGCAGAATCGGTGCTGGCATTCGCCACCAAATTGCTGGAAAAGCTGGGTGTGGAGCTGAACGAGGATAAAACTCGAATCGTACATGTACGAAAGGGATTTGAGTTTCTCGGGTATAAGATCAAGAGAGGGTCTCGACCTTTGGGTCTGCCAGCTCACAAGATTAAAAGTGGTACCGTTCAGGGATCGCTATACGCCTATCCTCGACAGAAATCCATCGACCACTTCAAAGAGCAAATCAGAAAGCGTACTAGCCGAAAGGCACCTGTAACAACAGGGCAGCTAATTGCAGAGATCAATCCGGTCATCCGAGGCTGGGGCAACTACTACAAGAAAGCCCATGTCAGAAAGTTATTCAACCGACTTGACCGTTGGGTCAGGAGGCGGATCTGGTCGCATCGCTACAAACGTTGGCGCAATGCTGGCTGGAAAAAACTCCCTGAATCGAAGTTGCACGGCGAGTTAGGGCTTGTGAGTCTCATCAGACTAATACCTTCTTTGAACTGGCGCACTAGTGCAGCCTTTGTGAAAGCTGGATGCTGGAAAACGGCACGTCCAGTTTGAGCGGCGGACGGAGGCGAGCCTTTAAATAGGCGCCTCCTCCGACCCGACAGTGTTGAAGTCCCGGCCTGTGAAAGCTGGTAACAGTGTGGAGGGTAAAACCGGGATGACTGGACGGCCTGTTCGTCTGGAGCTGATATGTGCCCAAAGCCGTGTCGGTTGCGAAGGGATGAAGTTTATTTGAAGGTTTTTAGAAACTTGGCAACACATACAGTCTGGACATAAGTTGCCCGACGGGGCGAGGCGCGTTATCGGCGGTACACCGTGACAGGAACACTGCTGATTCTGGCTGTCCACTGGAGTAGCAAGAGCACCCACTGTACATTGCCTTATGGCTAGAAGGCAGCAGGACTGCTGTGAAGACCCAATGATTGTATGCAAAGCAGGCAGAAGAAAACGCAGGACAAGAGAATGGTCAAAGTCTGGTACAGTCTGTATAGCAGGATGTTAAACAGGAGTAATCTTGTCAAAGCATTCTCAAAGGTAAAATCTTCAAATGGAGCTGGCGGCATAGACGGTCAGAGCATTAAAGACTTTGCTGAATCGCTAACCAGCAACATAGACCAAATTTTGACGGAATTACAGGAGAAGAGTTACCAGCCTCAGCCGGTGCGTCGGGTTGAAATACCCAAAGCGTCAGGAGGAGTAAGGTTGCTTGGCATTCCTGCAGTCCGTGACCGTGTAGTTCAGCAATCTCTGCTAGATATTCTCCAGCCTATATTTGATCCAGAGTTTCATCCGTCAAGCTATGGTTATCGTCCTGGTCGCAGTTGTCACCATGCGATAACGAAAGCGACAATGTTTATCCGTGAGTACCAGCGAAAATGGGTTGTTAATATGGAACTGTCCAAATGTTTTGATACTTTGGATCATGGTTTAATTATCGCCTCCTTTAGCAAGCGGGTAAAAGATGGGAGTATTCTGGATTTACTGGAGAAGTTTTTGAAAAGCGGAGTTATGGTAGGGGATGAATGGCAGGCCAGCAAGATAGGTAGTCCACAAGGAGGCGTTATTAGTCCTCTGATTGCCAACGTTTATCTTGACTCTTTCGATCAATTTATGAAAGGGCGCGGGCACCGAATAGTCCGCTATGCGGATGATATTCTGATCCTCTGTCAGTCGAAGATCGCGGCAACAAATGCACTTGCCAAAGCAAGCAGTTATCTGGAAGAAGATTTGCTCCTCACCGTAAACCGTGAAAAGACTCATATCACCCACAGTTGGAAAGGTGTTAAGTTTCTTGGAGTAGTGATACACTCCAATTATACGCAAATCCAAAAGGGAAAGATAAAGTCATTCAAGGAGAAAGTGAAAGCAATGACCCGGCGAACCGTCCCGGTTAACCTGGATACGATCATAGACGATCTCAATCCAATATTAAGAGGGTTTGCTCTCTACTATCGGATAGCTAATTGTAGCGGATTGATGCGGAAGTTGTCGTCGTGGATACGTAGGCGTTTGCGAGCCATTCAGTTGAAATTGTGGAAAAAGCCACAGCGGCTTCACCGCAGGTTGAGACAGCTTGGCTATACTGGTGAGTTTGATTTCATTCGCATGAACTCCTGGGCAAACGCAGGCTGTCCGTTGAGCCATTATGCGATTCCCAATGATTGTTTGCATAAAGATCACTGGCTCTTTGATATCGGCGCTGTAAAAACCGGAATTTCTGTTTCAATATGAAGGAAAATAAACAGGAGCCGTATACGAGGTCCGTACGTACGGTTCTGTGAGAGGGATGAGGCGAGCTTAATTAACTTGCCTCACCCTACTCGATGGTGGGCTCTTTTTATCTATCTTTCATATGGTGAAGTAACATTCTAGTATTACATGTAAAAAATTAAAGATAGCCTTTTGAGAATATTTTGACATACGTTGTCTACTGTCTTCTGTTCGACAATTTCACCCAAGCGTGAGATGGTTTCTAGATGTACTCAGCAACTCTCAACTAATGATCTGCCCTCTCAAACGTTCGAAAAAAAGTTCCTGATATCCGAACCAGTGTCATGTCTCCTTGAAACGTTAGGTTGAAAAATTATGGTTAATAAAAACGGAGAAGACTATGCCAAAATCAAGTTCCGGTTTTTACCCACTCAAGATGAGCGAGACGAACTTGAAGCCATTATTGTAAAAGTGAGTCAAATTCCAGAATGTACTCAATGTGCTGATTCTTCTTAAAACGCAAAATAAAGACGGATATCAGTTCAGATGAATTTGAACAATCGAGTAGAAGAAAACAGCCTAAGAAAAGTGCCCAATTTTTCGTGACACGTCATAAAGATAGATATTATTCGTTGTAGATTTTTAACCCTTAACGGCTCGTTCAATTTTTAAAAATCACTTCTGAAGTCTTGCAATATCGGGACAAAACAGCTAGGGTGAATTTGTTAATCACATCTGCTTCGTTCAGGCTTTTTGTTGTTAGGGATTTTTAAGAAAGGGGTAAATTATCTCCTGATATTGAATGAGCTTTGGATTTATGTGTTACCATCATAAGTAGCTGAATGATATTGCTTTACCCATCTTTTGTATATACTAAAAAAGTGTGGTTGTTGCCGGAGAAAACTCATCTATATATCGCAACAATGACAGGTGTCTATGACCATCCTCGAAAAATAGCAGGCAATGAATATAACTATGCTCATTTAGGTCGTAGACTTTGTCATTTAGCAAGAGTAGTATTTTGATAAACTTTTTGTATATATTGTATTTTTGATCAACGCTTCACCACACTTGTTCTGACATGTAATGTTATCCTCTATGGAGTTCATGTGAAAAATAATATATCAAGTAAAACTATTCTTTTCTCGTCTTTTAAAAAAGCATTCTCCACAAAGTCGTTTAAATTTCTTGTGATTTCTTGGTTAGCTTTCTTATTTAATTGTGATGGTTTGATGGCTACTCCTTTGAGACTTCATGAGAATGACGGCCAGAGAGATACAATTTTAGAAAAATCATTAAGAGATTATGGAGATTTTGATGTTGTTGATAAATCATTTGGTAGCGATCTGGATGTTGAACTATACGGAAAAAATTTTGGTTTTGTCCTTAATTATATCGATCATCTTGATTCAGAAAAAAAACAGCAGCCTAAGATAATCTATTTAAAAATTCGTGCGCTTATAGGAATGGGGCAATTAGCTGATGCACAAAGGGAGTTTCATGCTCTAAATTCCTTGCCAAATGTATCTGTTAAATATTACGAAAATATTGCAAACGATTTTTTGAGAATTAAGAAGGGCACTGCGGTGATGGCTGTTTGTCAAGCTGGATTACAAAGAGACATTCATTCAAGCAAATTGCTGTTCATGATGGGACTGGCATACAACTTAACTGGAAAGACTCAAACTGCTATATATTACTTTGATGGGGCGTTGGCTTCATTGAATACAGATTCTGAATTATACTTAAAAGCAAAAATAGCAAAGGAAAAAGCGGTTTCATACTATAAACTAAACGAGTATGAAAAAGCAAAAAACTCCCTTTCTGGCTTTGAAACATCAAATACTAACGAAGGTCTTCAGTTAATCATTGATGCTAAATATAATATGTCCAAAGGCGACAATAAAAAAGCTATTGTTTTACTTAATAAAACTGACAGTACACCACAATATTTAGAGGCAAAATTACTGATTGCCCAGATGTATATTCTAGAGGCCCGTACGCAAGAATCGATAGAGCTGCTTAATGGACTGGAATCAAATTTTAATCTGATTACCACTAATCTTCAGCTAATTTTTGGGTAGGACGCTATTTGTCCTACCAGTTATGGGATAATACCTCTAAATTCAAAAGGAGGTCACCCATGGCTAAAAATAAAGTTCAATTTCAAAAAGGTTTAAGTGTAGGAGCATTTCTTTCAATGTACGGTACAGAGAAACAATGTTACGAAGCTCTTTTTCGTATACGATGGCCAGAAGGATACATCTGTCCTGAATGT
>NZ_SWCN01000020.1 GCF_005116575.1 Desulforhopalus sp. IMCC35007
ACAATCCTGTTGGCAGGTCATTGTTTTCTCCTTTCGGTTTGTTGTTGATAATTGGCCCCGAAAGGATAAGCTTGGCCTGCCTTTTGCCAAGCTTTATATGAATTTACAGAAGGAATGGTACACTAACCTTCAATGAGCAACAATGATGCAGCTCCTATTGGTTTATAGTCAGATTGAGACTTAAGAGAGATACCGGGCAATGCCTGAATATTTTTTCTGCAGTGGTACCAAACATATAGTCTCTGAAAGTTGATCGTCCCTTCGAATTTATCACAAGAAGATCCACCTTCTCATCCTTGACAACCATGAGGATTTCTTCAAAGGGGATACCATTACGGATAATTATATGGCTGGAAACTGATTGAGGTATCCACTGTTTAACCATTTCAGCCAGTTCAGCCTCTCGTTGTTTTCTCTCATCTCCGATATATTTTTCTGGCGAGAAGCTATCTGAACTCTCATTATCCATTGCCGCGTCTAAATACTCGACTTGACGTCTGTTAATGACATTTATAGCGAAAATCTCCGCCGGATGCAGTTGGGCAATCTCTCCTGCGTATTTTAGAACTTCCTGAGAATAGGCAGAAAAATCAATACCTACAGCAATTTTCTTAATGGTTTTCATGGCTATTCCTCCCAATTATCGATTTCTGTCAGCTGTTTCGGGCCGCGCAGTTGCCCCTCTTCTGACACAGAGGACTGGCACAGGTGAATGCCGGAAGACATTCTCCGCGGTGGAACCATGGAGTGTACCTATAAGATTACTCCTGCCTTTACTGGCAATAACAACCAGATCAACGTTCTCTTCTTCTACGGTTTCCAATATTTTTTTATAGGGGTTCCCTACTCGGAAAATGATTTTAATTTTGTCTCTGTTTGCTGGAAAATACTCTTCAAGCATCTGTTCAATTTTCAGAAGCCGCGCCACCCTGGTTGTTGTTATGTATTTTTCGACGTTATCTTCTTTTGGGACCTCGGACTTTTCAAGAGGTGTGGCCTCGATATCCTGGACATTGATTACATTTAAAATCAGAAATTCCCTCTCTACCCCTTTAGTCAAGGTAAGGGCCGATTCAATTGTCTCTTTTGAGTAGTCAGATAAATCAACTCCTATCAATACTCTTTTGATATTTTTCATATTACCCCTCCCTGTCAGCAATGTGATCGTATGAAGAGTAAAAAATGCATTCCTTACAAAGAAGCTGGCCTGTTTACCTGTACCAATGGTTAACCTGCCTAATTAAGTCATTCATTGCAATTATTACGCCATCACAGGATGATGCGAAAAGATTGAATGACTGCCCACAATGTATTTTTCCTCTCCCATGAAACCTACGAGCATAGTGCTACGAGATCCTGCAAAGAATTGATGGATAAGTTTGACGACCTTTACAACAGGAAGGACTTTACCTGAAAAGGTATGCTTGAAAAATATGGAGCAACAGCTAATATCTGAGTAATACTACATTCTGTGACAGGAAGGACGAGAATATCCGACGGTGCCATTCAAGGCAGCTAATACTCGGTTTGGCAAACAGGATTCGCCCCGAACCTTTTATCAGCCCCTTAAAGTCTATGGCAGACTGTCTGAGACTGAGGGTTCAGAGTAGAATCCTAGTTGGATACACAACCAATGGGGCAGCCGATCATGTTCAAAACATCAACACACCCCTTTACACCTGTCGCAGGTAACACGAAAACCAGAGAGCAGAGGGACCTGATCGGTATCCTGGCAAAGCGCTCCATATTTTCTGGCATTTCTGCATTAGGAAAACTGAAGGATATCTAGGAAAATAAAAATTTTTTAAAATTCGAGTTGTTTGAAGAATTTTTTGAACAGGGAGAATAATTGATATTCCGAGGATAAAACTCTGAAAACACCGATGAAGTTAGGCAAATTGCCAATTTTCAAAGTGGCCTTAAGAGATTATTAAAATCACAGAGGGTAACATCATGACGCCGAAATCTATACTGCTGGTCGATGATGAGGAAACCGTCCTGGCTTCAACAGGCTCCCTGCTTGCAAAAAACAATTTTGCAGTAACTACGGCGACAAGTGGCCAGGAAGCTATAAACCTTCTGCGTGTGCGCCCTTACGATCTGGTCATTACAGATCTGAAGATGGCCGGAGTTGATGGTATTTCAGTGCTGATACAGGCAAAGATCCTCTTTCCCCATATCAGTGTTATCATCCTGAGCGGAGACGCTAAGGTCAGCTCTGCTATAAAAGCCTTCAAACTCGGAGCAGATGATTTCCTGGAGAAGCCATTTTCCAGTGATGAGCTACTGGACAAGGCGAACGGGAGTTTTGCGAAACAGGAACTTCAAAATGAGTTGCAGGAGCAGAATGAACAGCTCAAAGCTGAGATAGCAACAAGAAAAATTGTAGAAGGTCAACTCCAAGATACACGGATACATTTAAAACAGCAGATAGAAAAACAGACAATTGAACTGAGTCATACCATGGAGGAGCTGAACCTGACTTTAGCTACATTGAGAGCTGCAAAAAAAGAACTTGATCACAAAAACCTGGACCTCAACAATATCAATACTGCACTGACGGTCATGCTGCAAAGGCGCGAACAGGAGCATGAACAGATCCACAAAGAGCTTGCCGAAAAAATAGACAAAAAAGTTATACCGCTCTTAAAAAAAGCACATAACGCATTGACCGACCAATCAAAAGATTTAATAGCCACAGCAATTGAAAATCTTATGGATATCCTCATATCCCATCCCCAGAGTAATCAACTCATGTATGCAAACCTAACCCCTCGGGAACTGCAGATTGTCTACTATATTAGAAAAGACAAAACCTCTAAACAAATGGCTGCTCTTTTAGGTCTTAAAGTGAGTACCGTTGAATTTTACAGAGAAAATATAAGAAAAAAACTGCGGATAAAAAATAAACCTAAAAAAATTCGTTACTACTCTACGATAATATAGTGTTTTAATACTGCACTTTTACATAAACTGCAGTATTGCCTACATCGACTTCCTCGCACATAATTCTAGTATCTATTTACAGTGTTTATTCCCTCAGTTTAAGACTTCGTCGAGTTCCTGCATCCTGAGGGAGACAAAAATATCGACGTGTATTTCTGATAGCCAGAGGCTGGGCAAGGGTTCATTGCCATGAGATTCTCACATTAAAATGAGGAATATTATGAGCAAGATAAAGAAACAGGCAACTGTCAGGCAGAGTGTACCTTTAACAACAAGAAGTCATAAACAGACCTGTTCCCACTGCCTGCAGCTTCCTCCCTTTCCCTTTGATGACACCATTGGACATCATAGTGGCGGTAATCAATCCCTAAAAACCCAACGAACTTCAAACCGATTCAAAACCCGCGGCATAGTTGTCTTTTCTGTCGCCGGAAAACCCGCTGTCGCCAACATCAATGACATAGCTGCCGGTGGCGTATCTTTTCTCTATTCTGATGAGATTGATATCAACAGCAGTATCCTCACTATGGACATCCTCATCTTTGACAGTCAAACCAAATTTGAATACCTTATTCCCCAGATCAATGGCCAGATGACCTCCAGAACAAGTGCCCTAGCACCGAAGTGTAATGCTCAATGCTGGAGATACGGTGTTGAATTTATCGAATTTGACAGGTCAAAGAAAACCTTATCAGCTGAAATCATTCCGCCAGAAATAAAGCCACATCCTTCAATTTTCTAAAGATGAGAAAATCGACAAGATCAGATGTACTGCACTATAAAATAGATTTTTGTATGGATGCTCTAGAAGAGGGCTTGTCAGAGAAAACTATGAAGATCAGGTTCTGTCGTATTGTTCACAAAACAACAGATTCAGCATATTTAATTATAGAGGTCATAACCCCATAACGATACGTTCAGCGTTTGCATAGAAAACGAGGTTCAACATGACTTTTTCTGGAAAGAATCGTCTTCAAAACATCCTCTGTAACGCCCTGGCACAAATTGATATCGGTAATTTCAGCGTCTCCTTTTGGGATGGAAGCGTTCGTACTTTTGGCCAGGGATCCGATTTCACCATTCATTTCCAAAATAAAGAGAGTCTCAGACGATTGCTTCTTGATCTTCCGCTCGGCTTTGGTGAGGGCTATATGAACGGAGACATTACAGTGCAGGGTGATCTCAGGCAGGTGATCAACTCCGGCCTAAAGGCAGAGCAATTACATAAAACTACTTTCAAGTCACTACTCAACAGCATCAGGCTGCAAATATCACAGAAAAACAACAAGAAAGGTGACAAGTATCATATTGCACATCATTATGATCTCGGCAACGATTTCTACAAGTTATGGCTTGACCCACAGATGGTCTACTCCTGTGCGTATTTTGAAAACGACAAGGATACACTTGAACAGGCTCAACTCCAGAAATTTGCTCTCTGTTGTCGGAAACTTCAGCTCCAACCAAACGAGCACTTACTCGATATCGGTTGCGGCTGGGGCAGCCTGCTTATTTATGCTGCCAAAAACTTTGGCGTGCAGGGCGTTGGCATAACCCTCTCACAGGAGCAACTGGACTACGGCAAAGAGCAGATACAAAAGGAAGGCGTTGAGGATAAAATCAGTTTGCTTTGCCTCGACTATCGTGATCTCCCTCAACTGCAACAAAAATTTCACAAAATTGTGTCAATTGGTATGTTCGAGCATGTCGGAAAGGCAAATATGGGAATCTTTCTCAAAAATGCACGAAGTGTCTTAAGAGAAAACGGTCTCCTGCTCCTCCACACAATAGGAAAAACGATGGAGGAACCGACCAACAACTGGATAAGAAAATTTATCTTCCCTGGGGGATATCTTCCTGATCTCGGCAGAATTTTAAAGAATGCTACTCAACTTGGTTTCAGCTTCATTGATTGTGAAAATTTGCGTGTCCATTACGCCAAAACCCTTGATAAATGGAGCCGCCGTTTTGCTGAAAATGAACAACATATTCTAACGATGTTTGATGAGCGTTTTCTCCGAATGTGGCAATTTTACCTGACTGGCTGTGCGGCTGAGTTCACCTTGGGAAATATTCACCTGTTCCAATTGTTATTCTCGTCAGGAATCAGAAATGATCTCCCTCTCACCCGAAGATGGATGCTTGAGAAGTAATCAGATGACAGCGCTCTTCAGTGTGCAGCAAAAAGCCTCTGAGAATTGAAGGTGGAAGTTTGTGAAAAAAAAACCTGAATATCGACAGCAGGTCTGTCGGGTGGTGGTGCCGCACTGGTGCCGAGCAGGCTGCTGACTATAGGGTTACTCTCTTGTTTTCTTCTGCCGGGTATGGTGGTGAAGAATTTGTTGTCATCCTGTCTGAGTGTGATATTGAACAGGCGACAGAACTTGCAGAAACAATCCGGAAATCTGTCGAAAACCATACTTTTCAAAACGGAAATCCAACAATCTCTTTTACCATCAGTGCTGGAGTGACAAGCCAGATTCCCTCGCCTGATTTCAAAGTTGAGCAACTCATAGAGCTGGCCGATAGTGCACTGTACAGGGCGAAGAGAGATGGCAGGAAAACGGTCTATCGGTAATTGAGGGGCAACAAAGACGACTCTCATTATTTCCCTATCAGAAATTAGCTAGAATCGTCTTTTCATTCCAAAAAGCTGCGGTATCAGTACATCATTTTTTACGAGACGACCCTGACAAGAAAATCTTTAAGCCGCGGATGGTCTGGATTGGTGAAAAACTCCTTAGGCGGTTTATCCACCTGAATTACACCTTCATCGATAAAGACGACTCGATCCGCAACCTCTTTGGCAAAACCCATCTCGTGGGTCACCACCACCATGGTCATCCCTTCAAGAGCAAGTTGTTTCATTACTTCAAGTACTTCACCAACAAGTTCCGGATCCAATGCCGATGTGGGTTCGTCGAACAGAATTGCCTTAGGCTGCAAGGCAAGGGCACGCGCTATGGCAACACGCTGTTTCTGCCCCCCGGAGAGCTGGTCTGGAAAGTTTGCATCTTTATCACTCAAGCCCACTTTGGCAAGAAGTGCTTGTCCTAATTCATTGGCCTTGGCTCGAGTCATGCCCCTTACTTTTATTGGCCCAAGAGTAATATTCTCAAGCACCGTCATATGAGGGAAAAGGTTAAAATGTTGAAACACCATGGTAGCCTCTGTGCGAACCATATTGATATCGGTATGCTTGTCCATAATATCAAAATCGTCTACCAGAATGGTACCGCTTGTTGGTTTTTCAAGTTTATTAATACAACGTAAAACCGTTGACTTACCAGAGCCGGAAGGGCCGATAATAACCACAACCTCGCCTTGCGATACCTGAAGGTTAATACCGCGCAACACCTCAATTTTCCCGAATGATTTATAGAGATTTTGGATTTTTATCATATTTATCTTCCCTCTATTTTCATACGTTTTTCAAGTATCTGCAGCACCTTCGCAATACTCATAGTCATGGTCAGATAAATAAGGCCGACGGCAAGGTATACCTCAAAAGCCCTGAAGTTAACCGCGACAATCTCATCACCCGTTCGCAATAACTCCCCCACACCGATGATCATCAGCAATGAGGTATCTTTGAGGCTGATAATAAATTGATTTCCCAAGGGTGGTAACATACGCCTGAATGCCTGGGGCCAGATGATATAACGCATGGTTTGTATGGCATTTAAACCAATGGAACGACCGGCTTCCATCTGCCCAGAGTCAATTGACTGCACTGCGCCACGCACAATTTCAGCGATATAGGCACCAGAATTGACGGCAATAACAATAACACCAGCCCCCATGGCCGGCAGTCTAAAACCAAATGCCATTGGCAGACCAAAATAAAGAAACATCGCCTGCACCAGCATCGGGGTACCTCGTATCGTCTCTATATAAAATCCGGCGATTTTGCGAAGGACCCATGACGGAGACAATTTCATCAGACCAAAAATAGCGCCAAGAATAAAACCAAAAAAGAGACCTCCCACGGTGAGATAGATAGTGAGCTCAGCACCTTTTAAAAGCTGAGGGATTGAGTCAACAATAACTGCCGGTTCAAAGTTAAATGCCATAATGGATATCTATATGAAAAGAAAAAGGGGCAAGAATGCCACAACACGCTTGCCCCTTAAGGAGAAGGAAATGTGTTTACTTAGCGAGGAGCAACGCCAAACCATTTCTCGTAAATCTTAGCATACTCACCACTGGCTTTTAATGTAGCTAGGGCTGCGTTGACCTTCTCAACTATCGGAGAACCTTTAGGAAATCCAATACCGTATGGTTGACCTGAATAAAGGTCACCCACGATTTCAACTTTGCCAGCACCACTCTTGCTGACGAAAGATTCAACTACAGGCTTGTCAAACATAACGGCATCAACACCACCTGTCATAAGCTCCATGAACATTGCATTATCATTTGGGAAAAGATTCAGCGTGGTGTCAGGAGATTTTTCTTTCAGAAAATCAACACTGGTGGTTCCTGTTTTGGTTGCCACGGTTTTACCAGCAAGATCTGCTAATCCTTTAATCGGACTGTCTTTTGGTACAAGGAGAAGAAGACCTGAATCATAATATCCATCGGAGAAATCAATAACCATTTTACGTTCATCGGTGATTGACATACCTGCAATACCCACATCTAACTGAGAAGATTGAAGACCTGGTACAATTCCTTTGAACGCCATTGGTTGCAACTCATAATCAAGACCCGCCTCTTTTGCAATTGCGGCCCAAAGCTCCACATCAAATCCAACGTGCTGGCCCGTTGCAGGGTCTTTAAATTCAAAAGGAGGGAAGTTAGTGTCCGTGGCAACGACAAGTTTTGCAGCCGAAGCTGAACTTACAAAAACAGTAAAAACAAGTAATGCAGCTAAAAATAAATTCCTCATAAAAAGCTCCTCTTGGTATCTGGTTTTACATACGGTTTTTCAATAGGAAAATCTGGCTATTAACAAAAAATTTTTTCCTATTGTGATTGGCCATAATCCTATCGTATGGCAAGGGAATCGTCAATTTCTTTCGCATCTTCTGACAACCATAATCACCTAGCAAATTAGTGGTCAAGTCTTTGCTTAACTCATCCCAATACATGTAAGACTCTTTTTCAACTTCGGATGCAGAACCGTCCGCAGGGGGTCTTTTGCTTTTTCGTCAATCATCATCTTTCTCCTTTAATTCCAGCAAGGATGTTTTCTTAGAGCGGTTCGTTGTAGAAATGCTTTGCTCCATCTGCTGTTGACACCCTCTTTCTCCAAGAAGTTCTAAAGCTTTTTCAGCATTCGTTTTTTTGGTCAGGAGAATTTCAACACCAGCATTACCTAAAACAAAACCCGGCCCCTTACCCGCATGATCCTGACGTGAAATCAGGATATCCAGCCCATTCTCCAGCAACCAGTTGGCAACTTTTATCCCTTTGGCCTTGTCTTCAAGCAGATATGGATTTTCCAGTATTTGTTCACGGATAATCTTATTCTCTCCGGCCACAACGCTTACAAGCAGAAAGAGTGGAGCCTCACCAAAGTGCTCGGAAAGGGTTGTTTTATCCCCAGCAAGAGCCAGACCATAGGTACATATATGCCGTTGCACCGGCTGAGAATGGATAAGCACCCGATCGACCCCCGAGATCTCCATTTTTACCCTGTTTTCAAGTTCATCAGAGACCTGATGGCTTTTTTCCAAATCATTGACCCGAAGTGTCACATCCATTTCGACAAACTTATAACGCCCGGCATTTCGAGCCCAGATTGTGTTGATTTCTGCAACACGTGGATCTGCCAGGACAATTTCACGTATCTTGCTGAGACTATCGTAATCAAGAGAGGCATCGAGTAAAACCCGGACGGAGTCAATCAATAGAACAAGAGCGGAGCGGGCAATAAAAACCACGACTATCACTGCAGCGTACCTGTCTATTGCCAAACCGACAGAACTCCCGAGAAACGCCAGTAAAATGACCAGCGAGGAAAGCATATCCGTCCAGATGTGTTTTGCATCAGCAATTAAACTCGGTGATCCGGTTGCCCTCCCCTGTTTCAGTTCATATCTGGAAAAAATAAAGGTAATGACGATTGTCAGGACTATGCCAAAAACGGACAATGGAATTTGCCGAGGTAAGGCCCTTGGTGTCTCAAAAAATACAACCTTGATGATTTCATAACCGGCAAAGAGAATCAGCAGTGAGGTCACCATAGCCACAAGGTTTTCCACCTTGTACAAACCATAGGGGAACCCACGGGCACGACGCGCTGAGATTTTTATTCCAATGAGAATAATGGTCGAGGATACAACGTCAGATAAAGAATGAATAACATCAGCAGCCACCGCAAGACTGCCTGAAATTAATGCTACAGTCGTTTTGATCCCTACCAGGAGCAGGTTGGTTACAATGGACAACCAAGCCGTTTTTTCTGAGGATTCCATGTACTCATCTCTTTTGGTTGGAACAAAAACGAATCACCGTAAAGTTGAACCGTTAAGCTGCAATGGACCATGAACCATGCACTGGCTACTTGCAATTGTTCCAGCGTTGTATTTCCAAGACATTCTACGGAGCACGTTTCAACAGTGGGCAGCTCTTGTTTCGTAGTCCTCATGCCAGCCCTGCGGTACAGGGTTTGTCTTATAAAGGCGGGCTCTCTGTGCTTCAAACAAAAGACGCTCTGTTTGCATAAAATCAGCTGCACAATAGATCTTTTTACCAACCTCGACAGACAGAGCAGTCAACCATTCCGGCCCCTGCAGGTCACGCATCAGATGATGATCGAGAATAACCGTCTCCACTTTTTCAGCCAGACGAAGACCGTTTTTCCATGCTTCCCTACGCTGATCGTTGGACAAGGCACTCAAATAGAGCGGTGGCCCAGCGGCCAGTACAATATCAGGCCTCCAGTCGATAATATGCTCAATGGTTTCTGCATCCAGCAGCTGTATGTCTGAAGCATGGACAAATACTCTATCACCCAGATCAATCCTGCACATCATAACCTGTGATACCGGACCATTCTCGCTGCCACCGTGGGGTACTCCTTTTGAGAAGACCAGTGGGCCATCCGTGCACCCTTCCGCAGCATGAAAATTCGCACCCAGAAACTCTATGATGTCAGCGGCACGTTGTTTTATATGCTTTGGCTGTGAATCTTGCGACTTACCCCAGCAGCGGGTGTTTTTACAGTGCTGGGGAAGATCACCGATTGCCAGTTGGTATGGATTAGCTTCCCGAAGAGGAATATGATCCCCATGAAAATGACTGATTACAATATCGGTGGCCTCTTTTAAGACCTCAACAATCCGTTGTCGCACCCGCACACCTGTTGCTACCTGTAGTGGATGGGGAAGCAAACCATGACGCAGATAACCAAGTGCGACTCCGGGATCGATGACGACACATCGCGTGTCTGTTGTGATAACACAGCTTAAGCCTCGAACTCCAAGAGATTCTGTACCAATGATTTCAATGACTCCAGCCATGTACTCCCCGTACCCCCTACCAACCAGTATCGCTCCAAAAGTCTGAAAAAATTAATCCTGTGGAGGCCTGGAACTCTGACTTAAAGGTTGAAGCTCTCAGGCTTTTCTCCCAGAATTTTATATAACGAGA
Source organism: Desulforhopalus sp. IMCC35007 (assembly GCF_005116575.1). Taxonomy (GTDB): domain Bacteria; phylum Desulfobacterota; class Desulfobulbia; order Desulfobulbales; family Desulfocapsaceae; genus Desulforhopalus_A. The sequence goes on from NZ_SWCN01000020.1 coordinate 10,546, forward strand.
AAATTTGACTTTTTTTCAGAAACGACCTCCACCACCCATACCACGACCTCCACCCATGCCTCGTCCACATCCTCTTCCCATACCCGCTCCCGGAGCCATACCTCCTCCCTGACGCTGCGAAGCAACTTCGGTGGAAGGCGAAGTTCCAGCAAACCCGCCTGCCTTAAACCTTTCCACAACACCTTGCACAGTATCCTCAGGTGACAGCCCCTCAAAGAACCTGAGTCCAGACACCTGCAATACATTCAAGGCATTTGGCCCCAAACGGCCGGTGAATAAGGCGTCTACACCCTTATCTATGACGAGCTGAGCGGCACCTGTTCCCGCCCCCTGCACCTGTTTTGCAGCACTGTTTTCAACAACCTCGGTGGCACCAGAATCCGTGTCAACAATCATAAAATAAGGGGTCCTGCCAAACCTGGGATCTATTTTTGCTTCAATTTCTTTTCCACTTGCCGTAATGCAAAGTTTCATTTCATCCTCCTGCCATAATCATTATAAATTCTGGACGATTTCATACAACAATGTCTCAAACCTGGGGAAGAGATGACGCTATTTAACCTTGATTTCAATTTGCTTTTTCTTGCTTTCCTCTGTTTTTGCAAGGTCTATATGCAAAACTCCTTTTTCAAAAGTCGCCTCAACCTTGTCGGTTTTCACATTAACCGGGAGCTTGACCGAGCGTTTAAAAAAGCCAGAGTAACTTTCTGAGCAATAGTAATTTTTCTCTTTTTTCTCTTCTTCTTTTTTCTTTTCACCTTGTATTGTCAGAATATCATCTGAGATAGTGACACTGACATCTTTGGCATCCATACCAGGCAATTCGGCCTTCACCAGAAGCGAGTTTTCGGTCTCTTCCATATCAATGGAAGGCCATAAGGTTCCCGCAGGCATTGCAGGTAAAGTTGCATCACCCAGGAATTGCCGCCACAAATTATCCATTTCTTTACGCAGTGAAGTAAGTTCACCGCTTGGTTTCCATCGCATGAGTTCCATAATCCATCTCCTTTGATTGAAGTTTCTCCCCAGGTTTTTTAAAAAAAAATTACCAACGCAGTAACTCTTTACCTTACAGACGCCCTGCGTTCCTTGCTCCCACTTGCAGCAGTGCCAAGATCTTCAGGATGAGCGCTGTATCACGGTAAAGCTGACGTCCCTGTCAAGGAATCTTAGTGCAGAGTTTATGCCAATTGGCAGGACTCCTCATAAAGAGCTTTTGCTGGATTTACTGCGACAGTACAAAAAAATGGAGCGGGCAAAAGTTAACATCTACAAAAATTTGCAAATGATATTTGCAAATTTTGACAACATTGCACGCTGACGGACAGGAAAATGTTACAGAGAGGAGGACGGCTATCGACAAGATATCTCTACTACCACAAGAAGCTCAACCGGCTGACAGATTTCAAATGATACCTCAATGTTGCAGGTGTCATGTGATGAGCTATGCGAGGCACAAAACAGAGAATGCAATTTTTAGGTGATAGCTTTTACTGGTTTGTACCAATACTTTGATTGATGTACGGCTGCAGAATGGGGGCCATTCCCTTGAGGACCTGGAGTGGCAGTGCTGAAGTGAAACTAAAAGCATTGGCGGATCTGCCACTGACAAAGGTTGTGAGTGTACCGAAATAATTATCACCAAGGAAGAAGACAAAGGTCGCCGTTCTGTTCAAGGCTCTCGATGAGGAGCGGTAGCCCGAAGACGTCGAGGTAACGATGCGGTTGTCGCCGGTGCCGGTCTTTCCACCCATCACAAGTGGTGTACCATCTGATTGCTGGAACACGTTCACCAGCCGTTTGGCAGTGCCCTCATTGACCACTTTACTCATGGTGGTTTTCAAAATGTCGGCAACTTCAGGTAACAAGACCTGGGTAACCTTCGGCGGTGGTTGCTCAAGTAAGGTTTCATACGGGGTGTTCTGGCCAAAAAGAACACTGGAAAAACGATAGGTGGAAAACCGTTTCCCGTCATTGAGGATAATACCGACCAACTCCGCCAGCGCCGCCGGCCGGTCCCCCGAACTCCCCAGTGCAGTAGCCAGTGATGGTACCAACTGATCAAAGGGATAACCCATGTTTTTCCAGCGCCTATGAATATCAGAAAAGGCATCAATTTCAAGGACGGTCCTGATCCGTGAATCTCTGGCATTCTTTGCCTTGGTTCGTAGCAACCAGCCATAGACATCCCGCCTCGTCTGCTCGCTTTTGGTAATGGCGTCCTTGAGCGTCGTCTCACCCGGTTGCTGCAGGTAGCCAATAAGCCACAGTTCAAGGGGGTGAAGGGATGCGAGGTAGCCAAAATCCTGAAGGCTGTAGGCGCCGGGTTTGTATTTTTCATACATATTGGCGAGCTGTTTATTACTGAGGGTGGTCGCTGGCAATTGGGCCCGGATGAAATCGATATAACTCTTTTCATCCGCCTGCGGAAAGAGATGGCGGTGAATAATGGTAAGTTTCAAGGCCGTTGGCTTAATACTGGCGAGTGCAGCCGTCAGTCGCTGTTCCGTTGTTTTTCCGGCATATTTTGTCCAGTAGCGTCTTAAAAAAACGCGACTCTCACGATCGATAAATGTGTCGAGCACCTCTTTTCGACGGGGATCATGATCGTCGAGCATCAGTTGCCGGTTATTTTCCCACTGTTTGGCCACAGTATACCTGACAATATCCTGCATAATCCGAACAAAAGGAAGATTCAGAGAATTCTGCAGTGATTCCGTCACCGTTGCATATCTGTTATTGTCTTCTTTTCTAAAATTACCAAAGACATGAATACCGCCACCGGTAAAAAAACGCTCGGTGGGGTTTGCAGAATAGGTCCGCTGCATTGATGCCTCAAGCAGCGGTTTGAGTGCAATTCCCGGCTGCCCAATCAACTGGTTGCAGACCCATAAGGTCAGGACATCCGGATTGTTGTTGATGAGTTTTACCAGTTCCCGCGGTAGCCTGTTGCTGAGCTCGCCATACAGTTCTGCGATAATTTCCAGATAGGTCGCCAGGGTGCGGAGTTTGGCTGTTGAACCGAGCTCAAGCTTACTGCCTTCATTGATATCGAAAGGCAGCGTGGTGGTGTCGGTTTGAACGCGTACCATGTTGCCCGCAGGAGTTCGTTCAAACAGTGTGAAACTGTAACTGAGTTCATCCGTCTGGTCTGGTGAAAGCAGGTACCTGCCAATCAGCCCTTTCTGCTCGGCAAAACCGGACTCCTGGATGTTTTTCAAATATTGGCTGACTTGCTCCTGCAGTTCACGGTCCAGAGTGCTTACAACGGATACATCCATTCGATCAAGGGCATACAGCGATGTTTTAAATAACGCGGCAATTCGATTGCGCACCACATTAACCCCTTTATTTTGAGGGAAATGCGGGGCGGCGGTCTGACTTTTGAAATCGCGGAAAAAGATGGGCTGGGTCTGAGCAGCCTCGCCAAGAGCACTTGCGATGATTCCTTCCTGGGTAAGAAGACGTACATAGCTGTTTGCCAACACGGCCAAATCCTTCCGCCCTTTAACCAGATAATACGACGGCCGCCTGTGGGCAATCATCAGACTGATAACCTGCTTGAGGACCCTGGCCTGCATCTCCAGATCCTGGCCCGTTGGATCACTCAAATTAAGCAGCCTGTTCATTTCGTCAAAAGTTGTGCCATACCAGACATACATCCCGTCACCGAGGCCGTTGACCTCCCCGTAATCGGGGGCGCCGGAAAGCGGTACAGAGTTAAGGTAATCAAGAATCAGCTGTTTACGATATTCCGTTGTATCCTCACCGTAGCTGTAAGCCCGCACACTGGCCGAGGCCATCTGGATCAATTTGTCGCTTGCAGAAGACGTGATACCTCCTTCTGTGTGGCGAAATTTTTCGGTCTGGGTCGCGAGGGTACTTCCACCAATGGCAGGCATATCGATATGCATCATCTCGCCAGTCCTGTAAACGACAGCCTTGGCAAACCGTCCCCATTCTACGGCCGGATTAGCCTTGGGATTGGACGTAGAGAGCAACCCTCTGTTTTCAATAAAAAGTAACGATTGAATCACAGCATTGGGAATGTCGTGAAAATCCTTGTAGACTCGGGCAGGGTTCACTATTTTATAGATCGTTTTCTGCTTTGCATCTACAATACTAAGACCCGCCTGGCTCTTTTCTTTGTATGGTATGTACAGCCCCTTCTGTGCATAGTTATAAAGATCCGGACTAAAGCGGCTCTGGTGGCTTATGGCTAAACCTTTTTGCTGTATTCTTTCAAGGATGGCTGGCATGAAAACATAACCCAGCCGCTTATCGTAGGGACCGGATGTAGGGAAAACAATGGAGTCGCTTGGCCCAGGTTCAACCTGATAGGTCAGTTTCGTGGCAAACCTGCTGATATAACGGGCCTGGAAGGTTGAAGTCAGTACTTCGAAATATATGGCAGCACCACAAGCACCGAGAACTACTGTGAAAAAGAACAGCCACAACCAGGGAATGTGTCTTTTACGGGGCGATCTTTGTTCAGGACGTGACTGCTTTTCTTTTCCCGGTTTTTTAGCCGATTGACGGGTACGTTTTGCGGCTCGCGGCTGATGAGAATGTGGCGGTTCAATAGCTATACCTGAATAGCGCTCAGATGATGGTTTGTTGGTACGATTGTTACTCCCGCTGGAATCAGGGGAAACGTTGTGAATCATATTTTCTGAACTATCGCTTTTGCGATACGGTGAAGTCACCACTCACTGATAGGAATTTATAGGTTTGTAAAACTCTTTGCGGTGAACAGTTTACACTCATTTATACTATCTTTACAAGATTATAAAGGTAATAATTCTGAACAATGATGAGATATCTGCACAGCTTAACCATGACAAGCAAAAATATCCTGAATCTGCTTAAAGATAAAAAGATATCATTGAGGCTACGAATTCCACGAGACTTTCACCGTTTACTCTGTCATTGATTTCTCATGTGAGGCCAGACGGTTGCCACAATAATAGAATTATCTTGTGAAAAAGCGTAACGGCAAATTGTATTACAACCGGCCTTAAGTTTTTTACATACCTATGAACATCCCACTTTTACTCTAGAGATTTCCTTCATGGAATACCCAGTATTCTCCGCCGGTAACGGAGTGTAGAATACTTTAACTGAAGAAGTTCTGCGGCCTTGGTTTCGTTGTCTTTTGTGAGTTTCAATGCCTCCTCGATATATTGTCTTTCTACGGATTCCATAACTGAGGGTAAGTCTATTCCCTCCTGGGACAATGCAGGAAGAGTGGAGTGTGGGAGTTGACTGTTTCTGAGTATGCTGAGGTTGTTGCCATAATCCACACCGATATCTTCTACAGTCAGTTCCGGCCCCTTTGCAACGAGCGTTGCTCTTTCAATAATATTTTTTAAATGGCGGACATTTCCACGATACTGGGTCTGTTGTAAGGCTTGCTCCGCCTCCTGGGTTATCCCGGTCAAAGATTTGCCGAACTTCCGGCCAAATTCCACCAGAAAATGTCTGGCTATGGGGAGAATATCCTCAGGCCTATTATTCAGTGATGGCACTTCAAGCCTTACGACCCCAATCCTGAAATACAGATCTTCACGAAATGAGCCGTCTTCTATCATTTTCATGAGGTCTTTGTTGGTGGCTGATACTATCCTGGTCTGCACGTGACTTTTTGTTGTTCCACCAACTTTATAGTACTCACCTGAATCGAGAAACCTCAAAAGTTTCGCCTGGGCATCTAGACTGAGATCTCCTATTTCATCGAGAAAAAGGGTGCCATCTGCAGCCTGCTCGATAAGACCTTTTTTCCCTGTCGATTTTGCCCCACTAAAAGCCCCTCTTTCGTAACCAAACAACTCACTTTCCAGAAGGTCCTTAGGGATAGCTGCACAGTTGACGGTGATAAGCGGCCCTTTAAAATTTGGGCTTCTGTAATGGATGGCGCTTGCAATAAGCTCCTTGCCTGTCCCCGATTCACCTAAGATAAGGATCGGCGTATCTGCACTTTGGGAAACATTTTCAATGTATTCCATGACATTCTGAATGACCTTGCTGTCACCAATAAAAAAAGGCAGGTTTTCCTTAAGATATTGTTCCTGCAATGCTTTCACTTCTTTTCTTAAGCGAATGCTCTCCAGGGCATTTTTTATTGTCACCTCCAGAGTATCCATCTGGATTGGTTTCACAATATAATCGTAGGCACCGAGTTTCATCGCAGAAATAACGGTCTTCAAATCCTCAAAGGCGGTTATCATAATGACCACAACATCGGGATAATCTGATTTTATAACGCGTAAAGCATCAACACCATTCATTCCCGGGAGGCCGATATCAAGCAGGACCAGATCCGGGGTTTCTTTTACCATCGATTCAAGAGCTGTTTCAGCGGTTGTAAAAGATCTGGCCTGATAATCTTTTGCGAGACCAATGGCTATCCCCTTGGCCAGAGACTGCTCATCATCAACGATGTAAATGGTATATGTTACCGTCAACTTGCCACCTCTTTCTTAACAGGAAATGCTGCCGTAAACAGTGCACCTCCCCATTTGCTGGTTGAAACATGTAAGGTTCCCTGGTGATCGCTGATAATTCTGTGGCATATACTCAGGCCGATCCCTGAACCATAATGTTTGGTGGTAAAGAAAGGATCAAATATCTTGCCACGAAGTTCTGAAGCAACACCTGATCCGGAGTCGGCAACCGTTATAACTATAGATTGCACCCCAGCTGCTGTGGTTCTTTCTCCTGTTTTTATCAGGAGTTTTTTCTCTTTTTCAGGCTCTGTCATCTCTTCGATAGCATTGGTTATCAGATTCAACATCATCTGTTCAATTAACTGACTGTCCATGTAACATTCAGGCAACTTCTCATTTAAGCTCAGCTCCAGTAACACACCACTTTTTCTCAGTGTGACTGCGGATAGATCAACCGCTCCTTTCACACACTGGTTCACGTTCATAATTTGCATTTTATGCTGACTTGGCTTGGAAAAATCCATGACCCGCTTCACAACAGTTTCTATTTTGTGGGAAGCTCTATCCATTTCCTCAATAGATTCATTAATGCTGCTCAGATGATTCATATCAAAATACTCCGCGGCACAGAGCCGCTTCAAGGTACTCAGATAGACATTAATGGTGGACAGGGGATTTCTGATTTCGTGTGCGATACCGGCAGCCACACGACCAAGAGAACCCATCTTGTCCTGAATGGTAACAAGACGTTCCAGCTCCCTGCGTTCTGTGATATCCCGGGCAAAAACGCAGTTGTACTCCCTGCCGCTAAAGGTGATATGATTGACATGAGTTTCCACAGGAATAGCTTCTCCGTTTTTACAATAGTGACAGGTTTCTACCCTCCAGTTTCCAAGATGTTTCAGTCTTTTCCAGTCTGCAAAAAATGCTTCCAGGGTGAGGCTCTGGTCGATATCCATTACCGTCATGGATAAAAGTTCATTCCTTGTGCGGCCGAGTTTTTTGCAGGTTGTTTCGTTCACATCGACAATTTTACCATTTGCATCCACCCAGTAGACCATGTCATTTGCATGATCGATGGAAAAACGAGTAACGAGCAATGCCTCCGTGGCTTTACGTTTTTCCGTTACATCCTGAGCGGTTAAGATCATCAAATCCTGATCAACCAAGGGGATTCCTTTGATAGTAACAAACCGTTGTTCACCGCTTTGGGTCGTGGAGCGAAGGTTTCTCCATACCATTTTAGGCAGATTCCTGGTTACGATGCCTTTAAGCACCTTTTTCTTTACCGCTTTTCTATATTTCGGATCCGGGTACACATTCCAAAAGAAGGAATCGAAACTGTGGATCTCTTCCTTAGGCCAGCCATGTATCCTGCTGAATTCATCATTCATGTAATACACAGCTCCACCACGAATCGCGCCGACGGCAAGGCCTATGGGCAGATTATCCAGGATTGTTTCAATAAATTCTTTCCGCTTTCTCAGTTGATCTTTATTTTCCTGAAGTACCATGTACGCCCTTTTACGGTCGTTCACCTCCCCAAGTAGACTATCATAGGCGGAGGAAAGTTGTTCCGTTCGTTCCTGCACACGCATTTCCAGCTTCTTCTGTTCTTCTAGCAAATTTGCTTCCAACCGCTTCCGTTTTGTGATATCACGATTACTTGCCCGACGGCCGAGATAATTCCCCCCCTCATCGGTTACGGTCTGACAGATATGAGATATCCAGACTTCCCGTCCCTCGCGGTTTATGATACGAAAATCTATCTGGCAGGTATCTTCCATCGTCATTTCCTGCTCATAATGACGCTGAAATTCTTCCATGTCATCTGGATGTATCATGGTTTTCAGGAGCCCAGAATTGCTCTGAAAATCTTCAATTCCATAGCCGGTAATCCGTTCGCATGAAGGCGATATATAGATGAATTTTCCTTCAGGATTTATCCAGTATTCCCAGTCGTAGATCGACTCCGCCACAATACGGAGTGTTTTTTCCCGTTGTCGCAGCTCATGAAGTGCCCGTTGACACTCGGCCAGCTCCAGCCCCTTCTGATGACCAATAATTTCAGGGTGGCCCTCGGCATAATTGTTCTCTTTCAGGCTTCCGACATCTCTCAGAGGCTTGTGACAGGTGATATCCTGCAGGGTTGTGAGCGCCCCAGTGATTGTACCATGAGCGTCTTTAAGGGGAGATGCCGTGAGGTAATACCAGCGACCTTCATGAGAAATATCAGGGAAAAATATTTCTGCCTCATATGCTCCAGTCACAAATTTTGACTGTCGTACGCCTTGAGCAAAATGACTGACGAACACCCCTAGCGGCGCCCTCTCAACAATAAGGTCTGCCAGAACCTGCTTTTCCTCTTTGTAGAAGGCCTGCCACTGTCTCTTTGTGCCGATCATTTCAGCTGCCTGAAGGCCCGTCAACTGTTCACAGGCAATGTTCCAGTGGGTGATCAAATGGTTATGATCTATTGCAAAAGTCGGGATCAAACTTACGTCAAGAAGTTGTGCAATCATCGTTTCACCTTAGACAGGTTATGCCACACAGTCACTGTACAATCTGACAATATAAACAACTGCGGAATACTGATTCTTTTTACGCTTTTTCACGTTACACCTCCACCGGCTAATCTGCAAAAAATTGTAACCATAATATGAAAGATTTTGCACTTACATGACCAGGAGCCGCAGCCAGGGTAACACCCGCCCCTGAACATGTTGATACAAGCTCGTAACAATGGGCCTTCGGCCCTGGCATAATTTCTGCAAATCTTCATGCTGAAAGATCTATTCCAAAGATTACGACAACCTCCTGGCAAGAGAGGAAGAGTATTCATGTTAACCAAAGAGAAAATCCTCCTGATCGATGGCGATGAAGGGGTCAGAAAATCGTTATCATTGTTTTTCGGGGCTCGCAACTACCACCTCCACACCGTTGAAAATGCCATGCAGGCACTCATCTCAATACAGAAACAAGCCTATGATATTATCCTGTGTGATGAGGTATTACCGGATATGGATGGTCTGGATTTTTTCAAAATCATAAACAACAGATGTCAGGAAACCATTAAAATTCTTATTTCGTTTTATGGGAATAACACAACCTTAGAAGAGGTACGCAAAAGAGGTGTCGACTGGCTGCTCACCAAACCTTTCTCCGGTGATGAGGTAGAGGCAGCCCTGCTTGTATTGATCAAATCCAAGCAGGGTAAGAACAGCCGGTCCCCAAAGGAAAAGTGCTGATGTAAGGAAGTTTTACCACCAAAACAAGGAGAGCCACATGGAAACGACGACAGCAAAATTGGATGAAATACTTGTCAGAGACATCATGACCAGAGGAGTCGTAACAGCACAATACAGCCTCAATTTACACGAGATTGCCGAGATGATGAGTGAAGATTCTCTCTCTTGTGTTGTTGTTGTGGACCAGAGCGATGAAGCGGCAGGAATTATTTCCTGCCTTGATCTCGTCAAAGCCTTTAGTGAAAAATCAACCACAGATATTGAACGTATCACCGCTGAAGAGCTCATGACGCCTCACATTGTTGAGGCCTATCCTGACATGAACCTCAAAGAAGTCGCCAACATCATGGTCAGCAAAAATGTCCACAGAGTGATCGTTCTCTCCCCCGTTGGCAGAAAGCCTGTTGGTGTTCTTTCGGACAGTGATATTGTAAAACAGATGCAACGTGTCCATTTCTAAACCGATAAAGGGAAAACTCTTGTAACAGTACCTCAAAATTGCGTTCTTTGTTTTGCCCTTTGACAAGATATTTGCAGGTAAAGAAGACTCCGGCAGAAAACTACGGCTGCATGTCTGATGCCTTGCATATCTGCCCTCTAGGCACTTGCAATATTTAGGTAGTGCCACGGTTTCTTGGTCTGGTTGGAGTCGGTTCAGTTACAGGAACAGAAAGGATGAACATATTACCTGCGTTATCAAGGGGTTGCGGTTATTATCACAGCAACCCCCATAGTACCTCATCTCCACAATCATGATACATATACAAAATTGAGGCAGGACCGAGAAATATAACACATGAAGAGAGTTATATAATGTGATATATACGGGATATCGAAGGGTAGTATGACACGAGCTTTGATTGAAATAATTTGATGAGCCAGCAGAATAATGGGCTGATCTATACATCCACACCAGAAAACTGAAGGAGAGTTATCATGAATGTGTTTGAATTTGCAATGAAAATGGAAAAAGATGGAGAGGCATTTTATCGGGAAATTGCCAAGAAAACCAATAATGCTGGCTTGCAGAAGATTTTCAACACCCTGGCGGATGAAGAAGTTGTTCACTACAATACATTTAAAAAGATTTATGAGAAATCACCTGCAAAAGCGGTCGAAAGCAATGTTCTTGATAAGGCCAAAAATATATTTATAGAAATAAAAGACGCCGGTGGTTTAGATCTTTCCTCTGAGACCCTGCAGACCGAGGCTTACGAAAAAGCGATGGAAGCTGAGAAAGAGGCCTATACCTTTTATGAGCAGAAAGCCAATGAGAGCGAGAGTCAGGAAGAAAAAGATATCCTGATGACCTTTGCCCGCGAAGAACGTCGACACTATCAGCTTCTGAAAAACGTCCTCGAGTTTGTCGGCAGACCGGATCAATGGCTGGAAGATGCTGAATATACGACGATGGAAGAGTATTAAAGATAGTATTGCCCGTCTGCAGGATAGCAATTGAACTCCCGAATCTTGATGAATCCGTCAAGATTCGGCTTCAAATTACCGACCTTTTACCCCTCACAGACCACCAAAATTCCTCCCTGCCCTATCTGCCTCCGCACTGCGACGACTTTGTTCATCCGTAAGACCGATGTAACCGTTTTAAGAGACAGAGACCATAGCCCCAAACGCAATACAGAACTCGCACACACCTTTCCCATCCATCGGTCCGGCTATTGTTCCCACTGTTTTGCCACAGCCAATCTGCAAAATCTTGTATTGCAAAGGTGCGTGTTTTTGTAAATGCAACTCCCTTATAACAAAAAATCACCCCCCATACTGCACTATCCTGCCTAAAACAAGAGCAAATCTGAACACACAATAACATCACACCACTGGCATAGTTTCTGCTCTAGTTACTGATATACAAATATCATTGATACCGTAAAAGTTGAGAAGCTCTTAAAAATTCATCTTGTCCGTACAGATGGGCTCTGACAAAAGGATAATATAGCGAATGAACCCCGTTGACAACAAGGTCAGTCATTTAAACATCGGTACCGTCGTTTCGGTACGGGGCAGTGTCGTTGACATACGTTTTGATGTCCACTTGCCGCCCATTTATTCGTTGCTTCAGGCCGGAAATGGCAAAATCCTCATTGAGGTGTTATCGCAACTCAACAGGCGCCGGGTACGTGGTATCGCCCTGACAGCAACGGAAGGCCTCGGACGTGGCATGAGAGTTGAGGATACCGGCGGATCACTGAAGGCCCCGGTGGGTAAGGGATGCCTGTCTCGCATGTTTGACGTCTTCGGTAATGTCCTTGACCGGCAGGCGCCCCTTACTGACGTGGAATGGAGAAGTGTTCATCGCTCCCCGCCACCACTTATTCGTCGATCTACCACCTCTGAAGTTTTCAGGACCGGTATTAAAATTATTGATGTCCTGGCACCACTTGAACGTGGAGGTAAGGCCGGCCTCTTTGGTGGAGCCGGTGTTGGCAAAACTGTGCTGCTCACTGAAATGATCCATAACATGATCGGACACCACGAGGGAGTCAGCCTGTTTTGCGGGATTGGCGAACGATGTCGCGAGGGTGAAGAACTCTACCGTGAGATGAAGGACGCTGGTGTTCTGAAAAATATGGTGATGATTTTTGGCCAGATGAATGAACCTCCCGGGAGTCGTTTCCGCGTCGGTCATGTGGCGCTAACCATGGCCGAATATTTCCGTGACGACCTGCACCGCGATGTCCTGCTGCTCATCGACAATATTTTTCGTTTCATCCAGGCCGGTTCAGAAGTCTCAGGACTGATGGGACAAATGCCTTCCCGCCTCGGATATCAGCCCACAATGGGAACGGAGTTGTCGCAGTTAGAAGAGCGTATCGCCAATACCGACGCGGGTGCAATCACCTCTATTCAGGCCGTATATGTTCCAGCCGATGATTTTACCGACCCAGCGGCCGTCCATACCTTTTCCCACCTTTCCGCCTCGCTGGTACTTTCCCGTAAACAGGCAAGCGAAGGATTGTACCCTGCCATTGACCCCCTGCAGTCGAGCTCAAAAATGGCCACACCTGGTATTGTTGGAGAATACCATTATGCGCTGTCCCAGGAAATCAGACGGACCCTTGCACAATACGCGCAATTGAAAGATATCATCGCCATGCTTGGACTTGAACAGCTTTCGCAGGAAGACCGCAAGATCGTTGCCCGCGCCAGACGGTTGGAGCGCTTCCTGACTCAATCTTTCTTCACCACAGAACAGTTTACCGGGCAGAAAGGCAGACTCGTTACCGTTGAAGACGCCCTTGATGGATGTGAACGTATTCTCGCCGATGAATTCAATGACTACCCCGAGAGTGCATTCTACATGATCGGTACCATTGATGAGGTAACACGCGATCGTAAATCCCAGGCTCAATCCAGTGTCAAAGGGCTGCAAAAGAGGGCAAATAAAACTCACACGGAGGGCGAAAATGTTACAGCCCAAACCTATGCATCTTAAAATTCTCCTGCCCTTTGGGATCTTTACCGAAAAGTCTGGCGTTTTGCGAATCGTTGCAGAAACCAGTATAGGCTCTGTTGGGTTCCTGCCCCAGCGGCTCGACTGCGTTGCCTCCCTTATCCCCGGGATTCTGATCTTTGAAACCCAGGAGGGTGGTGAGGAGTTTGTGGCTGTCAACGAAGGAATAATGATTAAAACCGGCACAGATGTGTTGATCTCGGTGCGCAACGCCATATCCGGAAAAGACCTTGGCGGATTACGCCAGGCGGTTGACCAGGAATTCTTGAGGGTAAATGAACAGGAACAGAATGTTCATTCAGTGCTCGCAAAACTTGAAAGCAGCTTTATTCACCGTCTTGCAAGGTTTGGTCATGACTGAAAAAAATGAGATTCAACAAAGGTCAGATAACTCAACACCATCCAGGAAATCAGAAGAACCAAGACATTCTACCAAACCGGTACATCCTCATTTTGTCCGGGAAGTAGGTGAAAGAGCTGTCCGTAAGCTCCGTGCCCGGCGGCACGAGAGCAGGACAATCTGGTTCGGTCTTGGCATGATGGGACTGATCGGTTGGTCAGTGGTTATTCCGACCTTATTTGGCACCATGCTTGGTCTCTGGCTTGACAAACATTATCCAGAAGGCAGGTCCTGGACCCTGGCTTTGCTGGTTGGAGGCCTTTGTATCGGCTGTTTTAATGCCTGGCATTGGGTTGCTAAAGAACACCAGGCCATACGGGAGGAACAGGAAGAAAATGATGAATAGCATGCTCATACCTGCTCTGGCAGCCATCGCCGGTGCAGTGCTCGGAGGAATATTCTTTGGAGGCCTGTGGTGGACGGTTCAAAAAGGAGTCTCTTCCCGACAGCCTGCACTGTTATTTATTAGCAGCTGGCTTCTGCGGACAATCATCGTCACGGCTGGATTTTATTGTATCACAAGAGGACACCTGGACCGGCTCCCGGCCTCTCTTATCGGCTTTACCCTCGCCCGTTTTGTTGTAATGCGGGGAACAGACAAACAACCGATATCTCAACACTTACCTGTACACGGGGCCAATCATGAAGCTGAGTCCTGATGAGATCATTTTCTGGCAATACGGGTTCATTAAACTCAATGCCACAATCGTATTTACCTGGGCTTTGATGTTACTTCTGACTGTCAGTGCCATAGTTATTACCCGTAACCTGGCAACGGATCACAAACGATCGCGCTGGCAAAACCTTCTGGAAATCGTTGTCACCGCTATTGAGAAGCAGATCGAAGAGGTCGGTCTCAGTCAGCCACGGAAATATCTCGGCTTTCTCGGCACCCTCTTTCTCTACGTTGGTGTCGCCAGTCTCTGCACTGTCATCCCCGGCTACAAACCACCGACCGGTTCTCTCTCGACGACTGCAGCTCTCGCTCTGTGCGTCTTTGTCGCCGTTCCTTCTTTTGGCATCAAAGAGCAAGGACCAGGTGGCTATCTCAAGTCCTATATGGAACCGACATGTATCATGCTGCCGTTCAACATCATCAGCGAACTTACCCGCACCCTCGCTCTCGCCGTCCGCCTCTTTGGCAACATCATGAGTGGCGAAATGATAATGGGAATCCTGCTCTCCATAACCCCTTATATTTTTCCCATCGTCATGACCCTTCTCGGTCTGCTTACCGGTATGGTGCAGGCATATATATTCAGCATCCTGGCGGCAGTCTATATCGCTGCGGCCACACGGGTCAAGACAACAAAACCGAAGACCCAGCTACCCGCGAACCCCCTCTGAAAAAAGGAGCCGCCATGTACGACAACCTGACAATTATTGCAATAACCTCAATTATCATCGCCGGTATCACCACCTTTATCGGCATGATTGGCCCTGCCATCGCTGAAGGAAAGGCCGTTGCTACGGCGTTAAGCTCTCTGGCCCAGCAGCCTGACGCCTCGGCAACCATCACCAGAACCCTTTTCGTCGGTCTGGCAATGATTGAATCCATGGCCATTTACTGCTTCGTGGTCTCAATGATTCTCATCTTCGCCAATCCGTTCTGGAACCACTTCATCGCCCAGACAACAGGCAGGTAAGACCATGTTAATAGACTGGTTTACCGTCATTGCACAGCTCATCAACTTTCTGGTACTCGTCGGCTTGATGAAACGCTTTCTCTTTAAACCGATTTTAAAAGCCATCGACGCAAGAGAAAAGCGGATCGCTCTGGCCCTCGCCGATGCCGATCTGAAAAAAACAGAAGCACTGCAGGAAAAAATTATCTTCGAGAACAAGAACAGCCAGTTCAACCAGCAACGGCAGCAGCTTCTTGAAACAGCGACCAGAGATGCAAACATTGAACGTCAACGGCTATTTACCGATGCCCAGCAGGCAGCAGAGGATTTCAGAGCCAGACGACAGGTGGCCTGGCTGCAGGAGCAGCAGAGTATAAAAGAAGAAATCCTCTCCCGGACACGGGAAGAAGTTTTTGCAATATCGAGAAAAGCCCTTTCCGAGCTTGCAGATACAGGTCTTGAACAACGTATGATTGATGTTTTCTCAGACCATTTGCATAGCCTCGGCAAGAAACAAAAAACAGCTCTGACCGGGTCCTTACAAAACTCGCCCGGCCAGATGCATGTGCGAAGCGCCTTTGAACTTTCTCCAGAGCAACAGAGTGCCATACAACAGACACTCACCGAAATGCTGCCATCCGGACTGAATGAAAGTAACTTGAATACGGTGAATATGGTGAGTTTCGTCGTTGATCCACAATTAATCTGCGGCATCGAGCTTACTATAGGCGGACAAAAGCTAGCCTGGAGCATTCACGA
Source organism: Desulforhopalus sp. IMCC35007 (assembly GCF_005116575.1). Taxonomy (GTDB): domain Bacteria; phylum Desulfobacterota; class Desulfobulbia; order Desulfobulbales; family Desulfocapsaceae; genus Desulforhopalus_A. The sequence continues at coordinate 26,493 of NZ_SWCN01000020.1, forward strand.
TTATCTGAGCTCACTGGAAGAACGTGTCAGTGATGTCCTCCTGCAGCAGACAGCCAAAAAAAGTGACGCAGCCATGGAAAACCTCCAACCCGCATCGCCTACTGCAGAGCCGGATACAGCAGTTACTTTTTGAAGAGAACAGCAATGAACATATCCCCGGATTCACTGACAGCTATTTACAACCAGGCCTTTGCAGGGTTCAAAGAGGCGCGTGAAGGCTATCTGCCGCGACTTCTGCCACAGGAAATCGGTACAGTCATCAGTGTTTCCAATGGGATTGCCAGGGTCTCAGGCCTCCCAAATGTTGGTTCTGACGAACTGGTCATCTTTGCAGGTAAGGTCTTCGGGATAGCTTTCAACCTGGATGAGGATGAAATCGGCGTCGTTCTGCTTGGGGAATACTGGAATCTTCATGCAGGTGATGAAGTACGGCGAACCGGCAGGGTTATGGATGTCCCTGTCGGGGAAGGGTTACTGGGCCGGGTCATAAGCCCCCTCGGCCAGCCCCTTGATGGCCAGGGCCCTCTGCTGGCCAGCGGACGGTTGCCCATCGAACGACCGGCTGCCGCCATTACGAATCGTGCTCCCGTCACCGTACCGCTCGAGACCGGGCTGAAGGTGATAGATGCACTTATTCCGATTGGCCGCGGTCAGCGCGAACTGATTCTCGGAGACCGACAGACGGGGAAAACATCCATCGCCATAGACACCATTCTGAATCAACGGGGCAAGGATGTAATCTGTGTTTACTGCTCCATCGGCCAAAGGGGAGCATCAAACGCCAAGGCGGTCAACACCTTCAGGGAAAAGATGGCAATGCAATACACCGTCATCATAATCACCGAAGGCAACGAGCCGCCGGGCCTTGCCTATATTGCCCCTTACGCCGCCACCAGTGTGGCCGAATATTTCATGGAACAGGGCAAGGACGTACTGATTGTCTACGACGACCTCACCCACCATGCCCGTGCCTACCGCGAACTTTCTCTGCTTTTACGCAGGCCACCCGGTCGTGAAGCATTTCCCGGTGATATTTTTTATATTCATTCAAGGTTGCTGGAACGGGCAACCCACCTGCATTCCAGTAAAGGTGGCGGGTCACTTACAGCCCTGCCCATCATTGAGACGGAGGCACAGAATATTTCAGCCTACATTCCAACAAATCTGATATCTATCACCGATGGGCAAATATATCTCTCACCGGCCCTGTTTGAACTCGGCATCATGCCGGCCGTCGATGTCGGCAAATCCGTCTCCCGGGTTGGTGGAAAGGCGCAGCGTCCTGCATTCCACATGGTTGCCGGGGACCTCAAACTTGCCTATGCACAATTTGAAGAGCTTGAAAGCTTTGCCCGGTTCGGCGCACGACTCGATGAAGAGAGCAGGAAGGTTATAGAGCATGGCCTTCGGATTCGGGCCTGTCTCAAACAGTCAGAATTTTCGCCATGGCCAATGGTTGACCAGATCATCATATTACTTGCGCTTACGACAGGATATTTTGACCTAATCCCCCTTGAGCGGATGAAAGAGGCCCAACATGCTCTTCGCATTTCTACGCCTCGAATACCTGCAGAGATCATTGAGCGGCTTGAACAGGCTGAAACTCTCAGTGATGAGGATCGGCAGGCTATTGTCAATATTACCCACGAGATACTCACAGAGTTCGCCACCTCTTCCAATAGCAAGCTCGACGGGGTCACTGGACCTGCCGGGAGAAAACAAGACAATGCAGATGGCCTTTCCCACAAACGATTCAGAGAGCCGTCATGATTGAAAATACTTCCAGTCTACAGCACAAGATCGAAAGTGCCTCCGAGCTCCAGGCGGTCGTACGCACTATGAAGGCTATGGCTGCGGCCAACATCAGCCAGTTCGAACAATCGGTACGATCTCTCAGTGATTATTACTCTACGGTGGAACTCGGCCTGGGCGTTTGTCTGCGGGCTATACATTCAGAACTTCTGGTACACAGGGATCAACAGCCGACAGAACCGGATGTGATCCACGCCGTCGTGTTCGGCTCAGACCTTGGACTGGTTGGCAGGTTCAACGAAACCATTGCAGACTATGCGATACAAACTCTGGCGACTTTTCCAGCCCCACCTGAGATTTCAACGGTAGGGAGCCGGGTTCATACCCGCCTGGCAGATGAGGGTTTACCCCTTGGCAGTCTTTTTACGGTACCAAACTCAGTCAAAGCCATCACGCCCCTGGTTGGACAGATTCTCCTGCAGAATGCAGTGCATCAAAACGAAGGAGAGAATATCGAATTGCATCTCTTCTACAATCGGCCGATACCGGGTGCCCTGTATATTCCTGTCAGTCAGCGACTGCTGCCACTGGATATCGAATGGCAGGTCAGCCTGACCAAACATTCCTGGCCGACCAAATACCTGCCGGAAGTTGTGGAAAACAGGAACACCGGTTCTTCCTGCAGAGACAACGGTGACAGCAACGATAGCACTACCCTGCGGTCGCTGATCGGCGAATATCTTTTTGTCTCTCTTTTTCGAGCCTGCACCGAATCACTGGCAAGTGAAAACGCAAGCCGTCTTGCTGCAATGCAACGTGCAGAAAAAAATATAGACGACCTCATCGAAGAATTGAACGTACGCTACAATGGAGTGCGCCAGAGCAGTATCGACGAAGAACTGTTTGACGTGATTGCAGGCTTTGAAGCAATGAAGTGAAACAGCAGATGCTGGCAGATAGACTGAAACAACACCCCGGTACATCTATACGATTTTTCCCCGGTTCATGATCATGGAGGGCAGAAGGATGCAAGCATTACGAACTGGCCGAAGGCTGTTTTACAATATTTTTTCCCATTTTTATGATTTCTTCATAAAAACCCATTCCGGACCCCACAGGGATGAGACCCGTAGATTCCTTGTTGACTCATCACAGATACACAATACCCAGCAGGCCAGGGTTTTAGATGTCTGCTGTGGTACCGGTTCGGTTATCCTTGCCTTTGCTGAAAAGTTTGCAGGTATCCAGGCGATTGGCTACGATTTTTCCCCCGGTATGTTGCGAAAAGCAAGAGAAAAGGATGTGAATCATAGTGTGGTTCTTGTCAATGGTGACGCTGCCTCTCTTTCTTTTGCAGATGACTGCTTTGATGTTGTCTGCTGTTCCCATGCCCTCTACGAATTAAAAGGCCAGGCAAGGCGTCAGGCACTACAGGAAATGAGGCGAGTGGTAAAACCAGAAGGTCAGGTTTTGATAATGGAACACGAAGTTCCGCAAAAATTTTTGGTGAAATTGATGTTTTACATGCGGATGTTGATGATGGGTCCCACCGACTCCCGTGAGTTTATCCAACAAGGACTCTCCCCATTTGAAAAAATTTTCCTTAAGGTCAGCCTCACCCACACTCCATCGGGTAAAAGTAAACTCATCATCTGCAAGAAGACATGAACTAAAAGACATTCTCTAATACTCGTCTCCTACACCGTACCCTTACCATTTCTGCTATCTCTGTCCGACACATCTGCCGCCCCCGTCTCCCTGTGCAGGGCCTCCCAGGAAATCACCTTGTTTTTCCCTGTCTGCTTGGCATGGTACAAGGCCTGATCAGCCCTATCACAGAGTTGTTCAAGGGTGTCTTTATCCGTATATTGAGTCAGTCCGATTGAAACAGTAAAAGAAAAATGTATGACCGGACTGATACCGGATTCGATCCCCTGACGGATTCGCTCGGCGTACATAATTGCGGCATCCTCACCTGCTGCCCGCAGCAGAACAAGAAACTCCTCTCCGCCCCAACGAACAGGGATATCATAGGGACGGCATTTTTCCCTGAGGAATCTGCCCAATTCTTTCAAGACAATATCTCCTACCAGATGTCCATGGGTATCATTTATTGTCTTGAAATTATCGATATCAAGAAAAAGAAGATAGAGTGCTTCTCCCCGCCGGGTACTTCTGGCACACTCCTGATGATAGTTGTCCACAAAATAATGTCGGTTTTTCAGACCGGTAAGCAGGTCATGGGTGGAGAGATTCTCAAGGTTGCTTATGGCCTCGTTGAACCGGCTGTCTGTATCATAACGAATAGTTCCAAGGATACCGAAGATCACCCCAAACAGAAAAGGATGGGCCAGAAAAAACCACTGGGCAGGAGTGCACAATGCATCTAAAAATGACTGGTCGACTCCCCCTTTTGCCATAAAATGGATCTGTATCATTAGTGTTGCCAGGGGAACCGGCAGCCCCCATATCAGTCCAAACCAGATGTAGAAATTTTTCCGAAGATTATAACTGAAAGGCCTGCGGGCAGCCTGAAAAAACTCTGCTATCAATTGTGGAATGTATGTGGGCTTGTTCTCTGTCAGATTCATTCAGTGTCCATTCTTAAAGGGTATCTTGAGTCGTTGTATGCTCAAGTTTCTCTTTGAAGAGCTCTCACCTTCACCGTGGGTAGTACACCCTCCAGCCTGCTCCATCCCCGACCTATCCACTCCTGAGACCCATTTAAGATATTGTGGTGGTAGATGGAGGAGGCAGCCAAACGAACCCCGCAACTACATTTAGCGGACAACCAGTACCGGCAGAGTACAGTGAGCCAGTACCTTGTGGGTCACACTGCCCAACATGGCACCTTCCCAATCCCCCCTTCCCCGTGACCCCATAATAATAAGATCACATTGTTCTTCCTTTGCGACCTGGCAGATCGTGTCCCAGATTTTCAGACCTGAAACATAGAGAGCAGAGAGGTTCACCTCATTTTCCTCAAGAAATTCATAACACGGCGCAAGCACCTGATCGGCCTCTTCTTTTTGAGCTTTCTCCGCTTCAATCAAGGCCTGCCCCTTGATAAACGGAGGTATAACACCGGTAACATAGAGAAGAACAATCTCAGAATCCATAATTTCCGCAAGATTCAAGCCATTGACCATGGCACGGATAGAATTCTTCGAACCATCAACGGGAAGTAAAATCTTTTTGAAGCCAACCATGGCACGCCCTCCTTTATGGGTTTCTCTCAATCTTATCCTGAACTGCGATGCCTCTCTGTTTTACGCTCGTTTTCATCCGGTCAACGCTCGGATTCTCAGACTCCTTACAGTCTGCTGTCAGAGTGAGATTTGCACTTATTATACCAGTCGAAATATAAATGATTTTTCCCAATAGATATGGGCACCATGTAATTGAGGAAGATCTCCAGAAACTGCCCTGACATCAGGCTCCAGGTCTAATCTGCAAATTCTTGCAGTTTTCATATGAAAAATTTTGAAGTTACCGGGCCCCGGGACTGGATATGTAAGCCGCTCACCCTATAAAAACGGGATTACAACGATAGTTCGGAAGAATATTTGCTGGCGTAATTTATGCAATGAACATCGCTACAGGAGATCTTTCTAAACGGGTGAAAGAGAACATCCCCTCAAAGGGTGGCTTCCACGGCAGGAGGAGGATTTTTCTCAGCAAACCGACCATACTATGGAGCATTGTTCTCTATGAGTCAGCCAGCACAACAAACAGTCAACAGCGAAGGCGCAAGCGCATGGCACCATCGCAAGGCACAGGAAGCTGTCGCCAGTTTTCAAAGCCACCAGAGTGAGGGGTTGACCACCCCGGAGGCTGAACGCCGCCTGCAGGAGTATGGTCCCAACGCTCTGATGATGGCGGATAAAGCCTCCTGGTATATGGTCCTTGCCCGCCAGTTTGCTGATGTACTGATCGGTATTCTGCTGGTTGCAGCGGTCATTTCACTCATCCTCGGGGAGGTTGGCGATGCCCTTACCATAGTGGTGATTGTCATCCTCAACGGACTTCTGGGTTTTGTTCAGGAATGGAAGGCAGAGCGTGCCATTGAGGCACTGCAACAAATGCTGGCGCCTCATTGTAAGGTAATACGGGAGAGCCGCTACCAGACCATTGATGCCCGAGATCTGGTGTCAGGTGACATTGTTGTACTTGAAACAGGAGATCGGATCCCCGGCGATCTTCGCCTTATCAAAACGGTTAACCTGAGAGTCGATGAATCCTCCCTGACCGGTGAATCTGAATCTGTCAGTAAAGACACCTCTCCGGTTGATCCCAAAGCGGTACTTGCCGAACGTAGCTGTATGGCCTGGATGGGAACCTCTGTAACCAACGGACATGGCCACGGCCTGGTAACAGCAACCGGCATGAATACAGAATTTGGCCGAATTGCCCGTATAACCCAGGGGGTTGCAAGAGAAAACACACCTCTCCAGCAGGAACTGGCACTCCTTGGCAGACAACTGGGCATTATTGCAATCGCCGTCTCCATGATTGTGGCCCTCACCGGCTGGCTTCTTGGAAAACCACTCATCGAAATGTTTATGACCGGCATCTCGCTTGCGGTCGCCGTAGTACCGGAAGGACTGCCCGCCGTGGTAACGATTACTCTGGCTCTGGGAGTCAGTGCCATGGTACAGCGCCGTGCCCTGCTTCGGCGCCTCCAGGCAGGAGAGACCCTAGGGGCTGTAACTGTCCTCTGTACAGATAAGACAGGAACCTTGACCCAGAATCAAATGACAGTCCAACGGCTCTGGCTCTTTTCTGGGGAGATCCAGATCAGCGGCATCGGCTACTGCCCGGATGGAAGTTTTGAAAAAGCTGGAAAAAAGATTACCCCCCTTGAAAACCTTGATCTTCAACTGCTTCTGGAAACAGGAATGGTATGCAATCATGCAGAGGTAAGGCAGAATAGTCAAGGCTGGCAGGCGATCGGCGAGCCGACCGAGGCTGCTTTAATCGTTGCAGCCGGCAAAGCTGGCCTGCGACCTGAAAAATCAGGAAACATCGTCCATGAAATTTCTTTTAATTCCTCGCGCAAACGTATGACTGTCATCGAGCGGCGTGAGGATTCGTACATTGCCCATGTCAAAGGTGCTCCTGAGGTTATCCTGGAGCGCTGCAACCTTGTTTTTGAGGAAGGTGCAGTTCGTGAAATGACCGATTCCGACCGGGAAGCGGCAGATCGAGCCTATCAGGGTTTCGCCGGACAGGGCCTGCGCACCCTTGCCCTTGCCCGTCGTACCCTGCCCGGTGATACACCCACCACCGATTTTGATGATGACCTGCTGGAACGTGAACTTACCCTGCTGGGCATTGCTGGTATAATCGACCCACCCCACCTGGAAGTTCCAGAGGCCATTGCACTCAGTCACAGCGCAGGAATTCGTGGAATTATGATCACCGGTGACGCTTCAGCTACAGCCCTTGCCATCGCCAGGGCCATCGGCTGGCAGACCCAAACAGCAATTCAAGGCCATGAACTTGCAGCTATGGATGATGATACACTTCGCCTCACCCTGCAAGAGCCGGTATTGTTTGCCCGGACCACCCCGGAGGACAAACTGCGTATTGTAAAAATCCTCCAGGATCAGGGCGAGGTTGTGGGAATGACAGGTGACGGGGTCAACGACGCCCCCGCGCTGAAACAAGCGGATATTGGTATTGCCATGGGTGTGCGTGGTACAGATGTGGCCAAGGCTGCAGCTGATATGATCCTCACCGATGATAATTACGCCACAATTATCAGCGCCGTAGAAGAAGGACGTCGCCAGTATGATAACATCCAGAAATTTGTCCGTTACCTGCTCTCTTCCAACATGGGCGAAGTGCTCGCTATCTTTATCAATATTCTGCTGGCAGGGCCGCTGATCCTGTTGCCCGTCCAGATTCTCTGGGTAAATCTTGTGACAGATGGGGTCACAGCCGTTGCCCTTGGACTGGAACCTGCCGAAAAGAGGATCATGCAGCGACCTCCCCGGTCGACCAAAGAACCTCTTTTGAACCGTGAAGCCATTCTCATTATCCTGCTTATGGGTGGTTATATTGGCCTTGTGACCCTCTGGCTCTTCCACCACTACCTTATTAAAGGGGGAGAAGGGAGCACCCAGCTTGCCCAGACCATAGCCTTTGCCGGGATCATCCTGCTTGAGATGATGAACGTTTTTAACTTTCGTACCCTGCGCGCACCGCTTTCAGCAAAGGAATTCTTCTCCAACCCTTGGATTCTCAATGCCTGGATTTTGAATATCGCCCTGCTCGTATGCGCGATCTATGTCCCCTTCCTGCAGAAAGCCCTGCATACGATGCCCCTGTCTTTCACGGACTGGGGGCTCATTATTCTGGTCTCACTGCCGGTTTTTCTTTTGGCTGAGGGGTATAAAAGATTTCGCTGGAAGAGTCAAGCCACACACATGTAACGGCTGGGCTGTGAAAGCCCATCTACACTACAGTTACTCACAACATTGAGGTCATTGTATCTTGCAACCAGGAGGAAAAAAGTATGAATAACAGTCCCGTATATATTCGTTGGTTTAACGAAATTATTCTCGCTGATGTACCTGTTGTGGGCGGTAAAAATGCCTCACTCGGTGAAATGTACCGTGAGTTGACCCCGCAAGGGGTTACGGTACCAAATGGTTTTGCTACAACAGCCTCCGCCTATTGGCATCTTCTGAGGTCCAGCGGTATAGAAGACAAACTCAAGCAGGTCATGTCCGGACTTGACAAGACAAATGTAGAGGACTTGGCGGTGCGGGGCAAAAAAGCCCGCGAACTCATTGCCAATGCGGCACTTCCCGAAGATTTGTGGACAGAGATAAAAAAGGCCTACGACAAACTCTGCGAGGAATATGGACCGGGCACCCATGTTGCCGTTCGAAGTTCCGCCACGGCGGAAGACCTGCCAACGGCTTCCTTTGCCGGCCAGCAGGAGACCTACCTTAACGTCAGTGGCTATGAATCTCTGAAAACTGCCTGCAGCAACTGCTACGCCTCTCTTTTTACCGACCGGGCCATCTCCTATCGCATCGACCATGGTTTCGATCATTTCAAAGTAGCCCTTTCCATAGGTATTATGAAAATGGTCCGCTCAGATCTTGCCACCAGCGGGGTGATGTTCACTCTTGATACCGAGACAGGGTTTCGAGATGTGGTCTTTATCACCGCCTGCTACGGCCTTGGAGAAAACATTGTCCAGGGAGCGGTGAACCCGGATGAGTATTACGTGTTTAAACCGACCCTTAAAAAAGGCCACCGGGCGATCATCAGAAGAAATCTTGGCGAGAAGAAAATTAAGATGATCTATGCCAGGTCCGGGTCAGGGGCCCTTACCAAAAACATAGAGGTTTCCGAGCAGGCAAGACGAAAGTTCTGTCTCAGTGACGACGACGTCCTCAGCCTCGCGCGGCAGGCAATTGTCATTGAAGACCATTATTCAATGAAAGCCGGTAAAAATCGTCCCATGGATATTGAATGGGCAAAAAGCGGCATAAGCGGAGAGCTATTTATCATCCAGGCCAGACCTGAAACCGTCGAATCGCAAAAGACCATGGATACCTTTGAGGTATATCAACTGGATAAAAAAGGTCTGGTCCTCACGCAAGGCAAGAGCGTTGGAGAAAAGATTGCAAGCGGCAAGGCCCGCAGGATTGAAAATGTGAGCCAGCTCTCCTTGTTTCAACCGGGAGAGGTCCTTATCAGCGAGACCACCATGCCAGACTGGGAACCTGTGATGAAAAGTGCAGCCGCCATTGTAACCAACAAGGGTGGCAGAACCTGTCATGCCGCAATCGTCAGCCGCGAGCTTGGTATACCCGCTGTGGTCGGCGCCATAGATGCCACAGAGAAAATCCAGACAGGGCAGGAGATTACAGTCAGTTGCGCAGGCGGTGATGATGGAACCGTGTATGAGGGTTTACTCCCCTTCCACGTTGAGACCATAAATCTTCAGGAATCCACGCGACCGAAGACAAAAATCATGATCAATCTGGCCAACCCTGAAATGGCCTTTTCCCTCTCGAAAATCCCCAATGACGGGGTTGGCCTGGCGCGCATGGAATTTATCATCAACAGCTTTATCAAAATCCATCCCATGGCCCTCGTCCATCCTGAACAGATAACGAGTGACACAGAAAAACAGCAGATTGAGACCCTGACATTTGGTTACACCACAAAACAGGACTACTTTGTCGACAAACTTGCCGAAGGTGTCGGGACTATTGCAGCCGCCTTTTATCCCAAACCGGTGGTTGTACGAATGAGTGATTTTAAAACCAATGAATATGCGAGCCTCTTAGGAGGAAGTTATTTCGAACCAAAAGAAGAAAACCCCATGATTGGCTTTCGTGGGGCGGCCCGTTACTACGATGATAAATACCGGGAGGGTTTTGCCCTTGAGTGCCAGGCCATGCAGAGGGTTCGCGATACAATGGGATTGACAAACCTTATCATTATGATCCCTTTTTGCAGGCGGGTTGATGAAGCAGAAAAAGTACTGGCCGAGATGGCCAAACATGGCCTGATCCGAGGCAGAAATGGCCTTGAGGTTTATGTCATGTGTGAAATCCCCAATAACGTCCTGTTAATCGACGAGTTCAGCGCCCTTTTTGATGGATTTTCCATAGGCTCCAACGATCTGACTCAACTGACTCTGGGAGTTGATCGTGATTCAACCCTGGTAGCCCACGATTTTGATGAACGGGACGCAGGGGTCATGAAAATAATTGCCATGGCCATCCAGGGTGCAAAACGTAACCACCGCCACAGTGGTATTTGTGGCCAGGCTCCCAGTGACTATCCTGAGTTCGCCGAATTCCTGGTACGCCAGGGAATCGATTCCATCTCACTGATTCCCGACTCGGTCATGAAGATCACGGGTAGAATCGCCATGCTGGAAAAGGAGATCAGCCGTCATGAATAATCACAGTTATATGGTTCGACAACTGCCGAATGGTCTTGAGCTTCTGGCAGACCTGGCAACCGATCTACGCTGGACCTGGAGTCATGCAGGCGATGCCCTGTGGCAGAAATTAAGTCCGGAAACCTGGGAACAGACGGCAAACCCGTATGTCATTTTGCAAAACCTGCCTGAAAGACGGCTGGAAGAACTTGCAAATGACAGGCAATTCAAGGCGATGGTGGAACAGTTATGGGCGGATCGTGACGGTTATTACAACCAGAATGGATGGTATAAGACAGCCTACCCCGAGGCCTCCTTACATAAAATTGCCTATTTCAGCATGGAGTATGGCCTTGGCGAATCACTGCCACTGTATGCAGGTGGCCTTGGGATCCTTGCAGGCGACTACCTGAAGGCAGCGAGCGATCTCGGAGTACCGGTCGTTGGAGTTGGACTCCTGTACCAGGAAGGATATTTCCGGCAGATGCTTGATGCGAATGGCTGGCAGGAGAATGTCTATCCCTACAATGATCCTGCGACACTGCCCGTGCAACCGATGATTTCACACTCAGGATCATGGTTGCATGTAACTCTGCAGTTTCCAGGGCGTCCCGTCCGTTTTCGTGTATGGAGGGCAATCGTTGGCCGGGTGGACCTTTATCTCCTGGATAGCAACGACCCATTGAACAGCCCCAGTGATCGAGGTATCACCAGTAAACTGTACGGAGGGTCGCAGGAAATTCGCCTGTGCCAGGAGATAGCCTTAGGGCTTGGAGGGTGGCGACTTCTTGAGGCCCTGGGCATTGAGATCGATGTCTGCCATTTAAATGAAGGACACGCTGCATTTGTTACTCTGGAACGTGCCCGTCAATTCATGGAGCGACATAAGATTGACTTCTGGCAGGCGTTGTGGGCGACACGCGGTGGTAACATTTTTACTACTCATACCCCCGTTGCAGCAGGCTTTGACACCTTTCCCCTGACCTTACTTCAGAAATACTGCAGCCACTATACCCAGCAACTGGGCATTACCCCCGATACCCTGGGTGCTCTTGGAAAACTAAACCCTGCAGATCAATCCGAACCTTTTAACATGGCCTATCTGGCCAAGCGAACCTGCCAGATGACCAATGGCGTCAGCAAGCTTCATGGTGAGGTGAGTCGCCGAATATTTTCCAGTCTCTATCCACGCTGGCCCGAATGTGAGGTTCCGGTAATGCATATCACCAACGGGGTCCATGTACCGACCTGGGATTCTTCCTGGGCCGATGCTGCATGGACAAGGAGTGCCGGGAAAGAGCGCTGGCGGGATGACCCAGAGGTTCTGGCAAAGGCCATTCTCGAAAACCTGAGTGACGAATCACTGTGGACCTTCGTCGGACAGGAACGTGCAGACCTTGTCAACTACGCCCGCAAACGTATGGCCCGTCAGCTTGGTCAACGGGGCGAGGATGAGCCAACCATAGCCCAGGCGGGTAATATCCTTGATCCCAACATCCTCATTTTAGGCTTTGCCCGCCGCTTTGCCGAATACAAGCGGCCCAACCTGCTGCTCCACGACCAGGAACGACTGGTGCGCATCCTCACCAACAGTCAGTATCCTGTCCAGCTGATTGTCGCCGGCAAGGCCCATCCACAGGATGAAACCGGTAAAAATTTTATACAGCAATGGTCACAATTTGTAAGAAGACCGGAAGTCCGGCACCGGGTGGTCTTCCTCGAAGACTATGATATTACCCTGGCACAGGAAATGGTGCAGGGGGTAGATGTATGGATCAACACCCCAAGAAGACCCTGGGAGGCCTGCGGCACCAGCGGCATGAAGGTGCTCGTCAATGGTGGCTTGAATATTTCCGAACTTGATGGCTGGTGGGCAGAGGCCTATACCCCGGAAGTGGGCTGGTGTATCGGAGACGGCAGGGAGCATCCGGAACCAGGTTGGGATGGGATTGAGGCGGAAGAACTTTACAGGGTACTCGAAGAAAAAGTCATTCCTGAATTTTATAAACGGGATGCGGCAGGTATTCCTCAGGCCTGGGTCACCCGGATGCGCGCCAGCATGATGGAGCTTGCTCCATATTTCAGTACCAATCGGATGATGAAAGAATATGTAGAAAAAATGTACCTCCCTGCAGCTGCTGCATATCAACGTCGGGTAGATCAGGGTTGCCGGTTGGCCAGAGAACTACACGACTGGGATTCAAATCTTAGACAACACTGGCAGGGAATACATTGGGGAAACCTGGAAGTTCATAAAGAAAATGACGGCTGGTCCTTTGACGTTCAGGTATACCTAGGAGGAATTTCACCAGACTGCGTGAAAATACAACTTTTTGCTGACAGAACAAACGACAACAAATCGATGATAACAGAAATGGAGCGTGGAGAGAGTATCCCCGGTAGTGTCAACGGCTTTCACTACTGTGCGAAAGTTATCACTCAGCAACCGGCTAACTACTTCACACAGCGGGTTATTGCTGCCCACTCCGAGGCAGTTATTCCGGCCGAAATGAATCTTATTTACTGGTGGTCCGCATGAACCAGGTTCGAGGAGACTTGAACTTGACTAACAGCAGTCACTCCCACGTTGACAAACGGCCTGCATGCGCTAACTTTGCAATAACTACCATCAAGCCTGAGAGTTCAATACAATCTATTTGTATTATAATGAAATATATATATCACTTTCTGCAAGGAACAGATTCTTATGAAAGACAATTCTAATCTGGTGTGGATAGATCTGGAGATGACCGGCCTCGATCCTCTCACCGACGAAATTCTCGAAGTGGCGATGATCGCCACAGATGCCCAACTTGAAATCCTCGCAGAAGGCCCACTCATTGTCATCCATCAGCCAAATGAGGTGCTGGCATCAATGGATGAATGGAACACTACACACCACGGCCAATCCGGCCTGATAGAACTGTCCAGGAAAAGCAACTACGATTATAGAAAAGCAGAACTGGAATGTCTGGACTTCATGAGGCAATGGACCGATTTTCGGACATCTCCGATGTGCGGTAACTCGATCTACCACGATCGCCGCTTTCTCGCCCGCTTCATGCCTGAGCTGGAGCATTTTTTTCACCACCGCAATATCGATGTCAGTACCATAAAAGAGCTGGCAAGGCTCTGGGCCCCCGACCATGTTCATTTTCATAAAGAATGCGGGCATCGCGCGTTGGACGACATCAAAGAATCAATCGCTGAACTCAAATATTACGCCGACTGTTTTATCAAAAAAGCCGGTGCCGAACCCAAATAATCCACCTCGTCTCCTTTTCTGCAAAGTATTAACTGAAAATGGGGCACATATCTTCAAAACAGAGGTCTACTTTTTTCTCAGTAATAAGATGGATGCAGGTATCAACACTTAAGGGGTGATAACGACTTCCTCTTCCAGAAGTTATTTCATCAAAGGCCTTGGTAATTCCTAGCGATGGCCGATACGGCCGATGGGATGACATGGCCTCAACAACATCTGCCACAGTGAGAATTTTTGCCTCAAGAAGAATCTCTTTATCCGTCAAGCCTCTCGGATATCCGGTACCATCAAGGTGTTCATGGTGCTGATAAACGATCTCTGCCACGGGCCAGGGAAAATGTATATTTTTTAAAATATCATAACCTAACTCGGCGTGACAATTAATGATGGCAACCTCTTCTTTCGTCAGTTTGGTCGGCTTGGCAAGATAGTCAAAGGGCAGCGTAATTTTGCCGATATCATGAAGCAGGGCCGCAATATGGAGGCCCTCAAGCCGGTGTTCAGAAAGCCCCAGTTCCCGGCCAATGGCACATGCAAGAAGGTCCACCCGTAACTGATGCCCCGCTGTGTAGGGGTCCCTTTTTTCTGCCGTTGAGGCAAGTGATGAGACCGTTTCCTCAAGGCTTGTGTGCAGGTCATCCCTGCTTTTCTTCAGCTCCTCCATGGCAACCTTTCTCTCCGTAATATCACGGGCGATACCACGGTAGCCCAGAAAAGTCTGATGGGAGTCAAAAATGGGCACCGCATTATTCTCAAGCACCACAATCTCCCCCATCTTGCCCAGGCAGATGTTTTCCAGACCGTTGATATTTTTCTGGGCCTGAATGAGATTGAAATATGTCGTTTTAAATTTTTTTGCCTGCTCGGGAGAAACAATATCCAACAAGGTTTTATTGATGATTTCTTCCGGCAGGTAGCCCAGAAGTTTTTTTACCCTGGGACTTGAATAGGTATACCTGCCCTCAGCATCACATTCCCATATCCAGTCACTGGTTGTTTCGATCAGGTTACGGTAGCGTTCCTTGCTCTCTTCCAGGGACTTCACCAGCTTTTCCCGCTCTATAAAAATGGCTAAACGCTCACGGTCAGCCATCATTGTCTGCTGGATGGAGTAGAGAGAAAGCATGGAAACCACCAGCAGGATAGCAAGAGAAATCACTGTGAGTTTTTGCCGCATTTCAGCTATTTGGACATGAACATCATCGAGATACATGCCTGTACCGATGATCCATCCCCAGGGCTCAAAGCCTTTTATATACGAAAGCTTCGGCGATATTTTGCCAGGTTCATCCTTCCATTGCCAGTAATAATCAATGTATCCCGCTCCCTGTTGCCTGACCAGATCCACAAACTCACGAAAGAGATATTTACCGTTTTCATCCTTAAAATCAGAAAGATCCTTACCCTGCAGATCGCTGCGATATGGGTGCATGAGCATCTTCGGTGTCATGTCGTTGATCCAGAAATAGTCCTTCTTTTCAGGCCCATACCGAAGAAGATTAAGCCGAAGAATCGCTCTCTTCTGTGCTTCTTCCTTAGACAATTCACCGGAGAGTTCTCTCTCATGATAGGTCCCAAGCAGGCTCCAGGCCGTCTCCGTCAGCTCCTGGATCATCTCTTTTTTGCGGGCTTTGAAACTTTCCTCCATCTGGGGCAGGAGAACAAAAAAAATGGCTGTAACAAAAAGGAGAAGAGTAAAAAATGCTGGTAACACTATGCGACGTGAGGTCTTGTTGGACATCTCTCGAAATTTTTTTTCGTGCATGGCAAAGTCCAGAATCTGAAAAAATTGAAAATTCCCGTTGCAGGACTATCTATTTGTTGTCTCCCTGTTGTATGAGTTTTATGCAATGTTCGTGCCGCAGCCCCCCACTGCATACTCCAGCACAGCCTGGCATGGGTAACATATAGGTACAAAACCCAGTATTTTCAGCAGATGTAAAAATATGGTGACTTTAGCGCAACGGCAGAATAAAAAAGATTGCTGTCACTCCAGGTTCAAAGGTTATTCCACCTCGCCGGTGTTCTCGCTGAAAATACGGAAATAGTGTAAAGATGTTTGCCATATTGACAGAGAACCACCGGAGAAAGCCAGTAGGAAAGGGTTGCCTGAGTACGGGCGAGTACAAAAAATACACCAAAAAACTTTAAAGAGCATACGCCATCAGCCAGGGCACAGGTTACAACCAGCACAAGACCAATGAAAAAAGTTAAACCCAAAGGGGTGGTATACTCCACCGAAACAGGCAGGATCTGCCCCGGTTGCGGACATCCGCAAAAACAGTGTTGTTGCAGCAGCAGACAAGCTCCTCATCCATCCGGTGATGGGGTCGTCCGGGTTAGCCGTCAGACAAAGGGACGAAAAGGCGCTGGAGTTTCAATTATCACAGGCATTCCACTGGCCGATGCGGAGCTGAAGAAAATCGCCAAAACCCTCAAGCAAAAATGTGGCACCGGTGGAACAGTCAAAAACGGGGTTATTGAAATCCAGGGTGACCACCGGCAAATACTGGTCGAAAGCTTAGTACAATTAGGGTATAAAGCTAAACTTGCCGGTGGCTGAGCCGCGTTTTTTCATCGTGAAAATGGGTCGAAACAATCTCATCTGAAATAGGTACGAAATGAATTGCATAAAATCTCTCTTTAAAAACGGGGTCATGGAAATGGCTACCTACAGCCCTATTGAGCCACCAGATCAAATAGCACTTCGGCTCGGTTTACCTGAGTCCAGAATAATTAAGCTTGATGCCAACGAAAACCCATATGGAGTTGCCGCCGAGGTGCTTGAAGAGCTGGGAAGAGCAAAATATTTAAGCATCTATCCCGACCCGGCGCAAAAAGCAATCCGGCAGGAGATCGCAAACTATGCCGGCTGCCAGGCAAATAATATTGTGGCTGGTGCAGGCGCGGATGAATTGATAGATCTCATCTGCAGGCTGGTCCTTAACCCAGGCGACAAGGTCCTAACGTTTACTCCCACCTTCTCCTACTACAAACATGTTGTAGAGCTCAACGGCGGGGTTTTTGTTGATGTACACAGAAACGAAGACTACTCCATTGATCGTAATTCCCTCTCTGACATTGATCTGACCGATATAAAGATCGTGCTGTTATGTTCACCCAATAATCCTCCAGGCAACATGCTGGAGGAGGAAGTACTGAACTATTTTCTGGCAAAAGATATGCTCGTGGTGGTTGATGAAGCGTATTATGAATTCTCCGGCAGTAGTTTTGCTGATCGCATTAACCAACACAACAACCTGATCGTCTTACGGACCTTTTCTAAATGTTTTGGCCTGGCTGGGCTGCGCGTAGGCTATGGAATCATGGCAACTGAGGTACAGCAGGCCATCATGAAAATCAAACCGCCCTATAGTGTCAACATGGCAGCTGAGGTCGCCTTGAGGGTATGTCTCAGGAAAAAAGAGGTCTTTGCCCGCCAGGTACAGCAGATGATTGCAACCCGCGACAAGGTCATTACCGCACTGAAGGGCTGTGATGAACTCGAGGTATATCCGTCACACTCCAATTTTATCTTGTTTCGATTAAAGAGCAAAAACGCAAAAGCCCTGAAAGACTCTCTGGAAAACAAAGGTATTCTGTTACGTTACTTCAATACAACGCAGCTACAGAATCACCTTCGGGTTTCCGTTGGAACAGAAGAACAGATGGACATCTTTTTGCGGGAATTTTTTTCCCTGTTACAGGAATAAAGACCCTGTAAAAAACTAACACCCTGTTTTATGAGACCAAGGCTGGTTTGATTCTGCTTTTGGGTTTCTTACACCGGTGGCGGTTGTTCTGACCTACACCCCACTCAATGGCCTCTGCAAGCACACACATAGAAACCTCACAAATTCTAGCTGCTCCCAGAGTGGCTTCCTGTTTGTTTCAGGAAACCACTCTGTCTAAAAGCTCTAATCCCCATCAGCAAAACCTCGACTTTAAATGAACCAGAAAACGTTCATCTCAGCTGTAGCAAAGGTGGAAAGTCCCCCTGAGGCGCCTTGGCTTTAGATATCAACCAGGATATTTATTGATTCCCGTACGTATGGATCCTTTTGGAGTTCTGCCTGCCAACTGAAAGAATGATCTTTATCCAGATCTTTTCCACCTGCGCCGGACAACAGATCACTACCATACTGCCCTGCCTGGGAGCTTCGCAACTGACCACTGAGGCTCGTTTTTTCTTTACGTTCCACTTCCATTCGTTCTCGTACATCCGCCACATTCAGGGAGACTGCAGTCTGCATCCCCCGTTCCTTTGCAAGTTTTGCCTCTTTTGCAATCGCCTGAAAGTCTGGGTCCTGGCCAACCCTCTTTTCACTCATTGTTCGAACTATATCGATGTTATAGGGTACTCCAGAAAATGTCACGTAATCGGCAGGTCCGATCTGATCCCAGGCAAGAGAGTAATCGAGATACTTTTCACCTGATTGCAGATGATGAAAGAGGCTCGGCAAGACAACATCTGGCGCAAAACCTCTGTTTTGGGTAGAACCGCCGCTGATACGGTAAAATTTCTGGGTGGTCAATTTGAGCACCCCGAGATCACCGAATTCTGCTAACGCTTCCGGGCGCAGATTATTGTTTAGATTAATGATGTTCTGCACTGTCCCCTTCCCGTAGGTAAAATCGTCCCCGACGATGATAGCCCGTTTGTAATCCTGCAGCGCCGCGGCTACAACCTCGGATGCCGAGGCGGAAAACTTGTTCACCAAAACAACAAGTGGACCACTGTATTCAATATTGTCATTATCATCACTCAAGACATGGACCTGGCCACTACTGTCTTTTACCTGGACAACAGGCCCGGACTTGATGAACATTCCGGTAATATCAACAGCATCAATCAACGACCCCCCACCATCATTACGCAGATCAAGAATCATCCCTTCGGGATTGCTCTTCGTTACCTCTCTGATCGCTGTACGGGTATCATCTGTTGCATTTCTTGCATCTTCGCCGTTATTGGTCTTTTCAAAGTCACGGTAAAAGCTTGGAATCATGATATATCCGATTTTCCCGCCATCCGGTGCATCCAGCAGCGAACTTTTTACAAAGGTTTCTTCTATCTCAACCACATCTCTGGTTATCGGAATAACCTTTTTCGTGCCGTCGGGTTTTTTTACCGTTAAAAGGATCTTGGTTCCCTTGGGTCCACGGATCAGCTGCGCGGCATCATTTGGACGCATACCACTGATATCAACAGGATTCGCCCCATTTTCAGCGATCTGCAGGAGGATATCTTCGGCCTGCAGCATACCCTGTTTGGCTGCGGGCCCTCCCGGGACGAGACTCACCACTTTATTAAAGCCGTTTTCATCGCGAAGAATGGCCCCGACCCCTTCCAGGTTACCACGCATCTCAATATCAAACTGTTCTCTGAGTTCAGGAGGGAAATAATCCGTATGTGGCCCATAGGCTCTGGCAATTGCATTAAAAAAACGATCATAATGATCCTGAAGTTTCTCCTGATGCAGTCGAACAAAGAAGTCTTTGAAGATCTGACCCTCTTTTGCTGTTGCCTTGTCCCATAATTCTGCATCTGAAGATTTCACTTTTTCTGTTTTCTGGTCCTCCTCCAGCTCAAGGCGTTTATAAATTACCTGCTCTTTCATTATCTTACGCCACCGATCTTTTAATTCTGGCAGATCCTTGGCATAATCCATTTTTTCAGGGTCGGTCTCGTAGACCTCATCAATCGTCACATTAAAACTGGTGGCCATTATCTCATCTACCAGCCTTTCAACCTGGGCAATACGCTCCTGCATTATATTGTAGGCGGTTTCAGGCAAAACACTGGTACCATGCTGCAGATTAGCCCCAATATCAGGGGCAAAAGTACGTAGCACTTCTACGTCACTGCTGAGTAAAAACCTTTTCTGGTAGTCCAGTTGTTTCAGATAGAGATTAAAGACCGCTACAGAGAGGGTTTCATCCATCTTTTTATGGGTATAATGTGCTGCAGGCAGCGCATTTTCAAGCATATAGCCGATCAGTTGATTTCTCTTCTGATCCAGTTCCCAAAGATCCTCTGCACGAGCTAAACTACAGGTAAAGACAAGAAGTATAAGTACGACGGCCAACAGGCGGTGTATAATGTTTTTCATGTATCTATCCCCGTAAAAAAGGTACCGAGACTGACATCGGATGAGCTGATATTTCGTAAAATTATCCTGGTTCATTGTATTCTTTACCCTTGAGATAAGCAGCGGAGGTCGGATTGTCCGGGCTACAATCCTATTCAACGTTCTCTGTTTGCAACTTTCCATAATTTCTTCGTAATTATGAATAGTTAAACTCAGTCCGCAGCATTTGGATATTGTTAATTGTCAAAATTTATTTTTACCCAGTGCTCTATAAATAATCCTAAAATGTGCACCAAATATGATGTGACTTTTCAAAGAACAGATGGGAAAGGGAGTGAGCAGCAGTGGTCTCAACAAAAATAAGGAATTGCAGCTTTAAAAAGCTGGTGGGATGAACAAAATATGAAGGTGCAGGCGAGAAATTCTACAAAAAGCAGTCTCTATCTGTTATCAATTTTTCGGGTTAAGGTATATTGACAGTATTTTTTCCATCTTCATAAAAATATAAATAATAAAATCTTAATATTACATATACAGTAAGGATATCAACCGATGAAAAGTAATTGGCTCACTTCTTTTTTCGAAAAGCTCGATTTGTCAGCCACAACAGTCGAGCTGCTGGCGTACGTGCTTACTGTTTTGGCTGTTGGCCTCACAGCAATTCTGGCAACCCTGATTGTACGCAGAACCTTGTTACAGTTCCTTACCAACTGGATCCAGTCAAATAATTACAAATGGGATGATCCGCTGGCCGGAAATAAACTCCTCACTAAAATAAGTTGGTTTGTACCGGTAACTATCGTTTCTCTGGCAATTGATATGTTTCTTGATCCGGAGACTGCAAGCTATCTTCCTGCAAAAAGACTGATAAGCGCCTGCTTTGTCGTCGTCTCCGTTCTCAGTCTGACCGCTTTGCTCTCTTCGGCTAACGATATCCATCGAATTGTGAGAAAGAATAAAGGTTCCAGTCTTCGCGGCTACACCGATGCGGGCAAGATACTCACCTATATCCTCGGCGCTATTTTTCTTATCTCTATTTTTACAGGAAAATCTCCATGGGGTATTCTTTCGATCCTCGGCGGGCTCACCGCCGTAACGATGTTGGTTTTCAAGGATTCGATTCTCGGTTTTGTTGCTTCAGTGCAGATTAATTCAACAGACATGGTCCAGCTCGGTGACTGGGTAGAGATTCCACAATATGGTGCAGATGGGGATGTTGTTGATATGTCCATCCATACTATTCGGGTTCAGAACTGGGATAAAACCATCTCGACTATCCCCACCTATGCCCTTGTCTCCAACTCATTTAAAAATTGGCGCGGGATGTCCGAATCCGGTGGCCGACGAATAAAACGTGCCTTGAATATTGATATTCATTCGATCCGGTTTTGTGACGAACAGTTGCTGGACAAATTTTCCAGGATGCCACTGATAGAAGATTACATAAAAAACAAGCAGCAAGAGATTATTGAATATAACCAGAAGAATAACTGCGATCAGAACTCCGGCATCAGCGGCCGCCATCAGACCAACGTCGGAGTGTTTCGAGCCTATATTATCGCCTACCTGAGAAATAATCCCAATCTCCATCAAGACATGACTTTTCTGGTCAGGCAGCTTGCCCCGACCGAGAACGGTCTGCCCATAGAAATCTATGTGTTTTCAAAAGATCAGGCATGGGCTAACTACGAAGCTATACAGGCGGATATCTTTGATCACCTGCTGGCTGCTGTCCCCGAATTTGACTTACGGATTTTCCAAAATCCTACTGGTTACGATTTCCGCTGTCTCAGCCAGACGCGGCCATCAGACTGATGGCCAGATTTTGCCGTTTCTCCACCATTTTTTCAGGCGGGCCTTGGAGGCATTTGCGGTAAACTGGGGATAGAGGCCCCTGTTATGGCTCTGGTGGAATCAACACAAAATTACCAACATGCTTTTTCAGGAGAAATTCGCGTTGTGCATCCGCTATGCGTTCGAGTGGAAATGCCTTAGCAACAAGAGGCCAAAACTCGTCACGCTCAATGTAAGAAATAAGGTTTGGGAAAACCGGTTCATCCCATGCCGTGCAGCCGATCAACTTCAGATCCTTCAGATAAAAGGTGCGCATGTCAAGCGTCACAAGTGGTCCTCCAATCGCCCCGGATGACACATAACGTCCTCCCCGTTTTAACGCCAGCAACATAGGGCCGAAACCTGGCCCTGCGACGTTATCGATAACGACATCAACAGAATTTTCACCAAGGCTTGCAACGACATCATCATGACGGTCGATAACACGGTCCGCCCCAAGGGAAAGGACCTGATCCATCTTCGCCTTCGCCGCAATCGCGGTAACAGTGGCGCCCCGCCGTTTTGCCAGCTGTACAACCGCTGAACCGACACCACCAGATGCCCCTGCGACCAAGACATGTTCTCCCTGGCGCACCCCGCCACGATGAACCATATTTTCAGAGGTACCATACGCACAGGGAATAACTCCAAGCTCGGCATCACTCCAGTCACAGTCGACCGCGAACACCTCTCCAGCCGGAACCTTGACAAACTGGGCAAAGGCTCCGTCAAAATCAGATCCCATCCAGATATTTTCCATCGAACCAAACCCCGATGCCCGCATGCAGGCCCGCACGAGTACACGTGAGCCAATGCTACCTGTATCACCACCCTTGGCAACGGCCACAATTCGACCACAACAATCTGTTCCCTGGATGAACGGGAAAGGTGTTGTCTCGTTCCACCCTCCGTCATTTTTTTCTATTAACGGCTGTTCTTCTGCCGTTGCAGCTTCTGCGGTTGCTTTCGTCACCGAGGAAGAGTACCAGCCAATGCGCGTATTTATTTCCGTGTTGTTTACTCCTGCAGCAAGTACCTGCAATAAAACCTCACCCGGCTCTAAGGTCGGAAGTCTTACCACACGACACTGAAGTTTGGAGTATCCTCCATTGCCTGCGGTGACAACAGCCTTCATTACTTCCCCACCAACTTCTGGATCAAATCGATCCTGCTGAGGGGTTGTATCCCAGGTATTTTCCATACTGATCACCCTTTCATCACTGATTCCCGCACAAAAAAAGTAAAAATTCTCAACAAAAAAAGGGAGCAAAAGCTCCCCTTATAGACGGAACCACTTACCAATGCTATTGAATCAGATCTTTACTCTTCAGCCAGTCCATGGCCACATCGTGAACGGGCTTGTGATCTACGTCTACGGCCATATTGAGCTGCTGCATCTCTTCAGTTGTCAGGTTATCGGCAAGGGGTTTTAATATGGTCACAATCTCCGGATACATATCAAGGACTTCCTTTCTGACAACCGGTACAGGATTGTATACGGGGAAGAAGGATTTGTCGTCATCCAGGTTCACAAAACCAAAAGCCGCGATTCTACCATCGGTTGCAAAACCCATTGCAGAATTGACCAGTCCTTCCTTCAGTGCCTGGTAGGTGAGTCCAACAGACATTTTTTTGACCTGCTTGGGAGGAAGCTTGAAATTGTACATCTCCATTATGCCCTTAAACCCATCAGGCCTCTCCCAGAACTCCGAATCAAGAGCAAAGATCAGTTTGTCAGGATTGTCAGTGACGTAAACCCCTAGATCAGAAATACTTTTGATTCCGAGTTCTTCTGCTTCCGCCTTGTTCATCATCAGGGTATAGGTGTTATTGAACTTGACAGGATCGAGCCAGACAAGCCCCTTTTCGGCGTCGGCTTTTTTGACCCACTCATAAACCTTTTCAGGAACGGTCATTGTTGCTGTATCTTTCTGCTCGTAATACAGGGTGTATGCGGTGCCCGTATATTCATAATAAAGATCGAACTGAGCATTCTCCAGCGATTTTCTGGCGATAACCGAACCAACCCCTGTCTTGAGTGTGACATTAAATCCTGCCTGCCCAAGAAGAATACTGGCCAGCTCAGGAAGGAGAAGCTGTTCGGTATAGTTTTTACCACCTACGATGAGGTTTTTTTCACTCGCAAAAACGCTGCCGGGTAGAAATACGGCCAAAATAAGTGACGATAGAAGAACACATTTACATAGCTTTTTCATGTCATACCTCCTTTTAGGCTCCCTGGTCTGTACCAGAGAGCGCTAAGGTTTACGGGTGTAAACAAAACACTTTACATGAATTATTCAATTCCCTGTTAATATTCATTTTTCCTCGATCCATCATCAAAAAAAACAGAATCCTTACAGCTTATCTGTTTGAAAGACGCAGCCCCTTTGAGATCAAGACCAGTCCCAGTAACTCGGACAGAAAATCGCCAAAAAGTGCAAGGAGTGTCACTGGAATAGCACCAGCCAGCAGTTTGTCTGTCTGCATAAGGCTTATTCCTGTAAAGATGAGGTCTCCCAAACCTCCAGCCCCAATGACATAGGCAAGCGCAGCTGTACCGATATTAATGATCAGGGCAACCCGGAATCCCGTGAGGATAACCTCCATGGCATTTGGTATCTCCACTTCCAGGAGAATCTTCATCGGAGTCATTCCCATACCTTTTCCGGCGTCTATGAGTTCAGGCGGGACCGCTGTGATACCTGCCAGAGTATTTCTTGCAATGGGAAGTATGGAGTAGATAGTCAGCGCAAAGACTGCAGGCTTAAAACCGATCCCCAGAAAACTCATGGCCAGTGCCAAAACAGCAAGAGAAGGGATAGTTTGCCCCAGTCCAATGATATACATGCAGATCCCGGCGTACTTGCGAAACCGAGCCCTGGTAAGCACAATACCTGCGGTTATTCCAATGATCGTGGCAATCAACATACTCAGACCCACTATGTACACATGCTGGATGAGTAATTCTAAGATAACGGGATACTCGTATGGATCAGAGAGCAATTCGATAAGACCCGTTCGTTCAAACGTTACACCAGCAATCAGTATGATAACCGCAATGACAAGTCTGTATAATTTTGTAAGTAGTCTCTTCATCGCGAAAGCTTCCTTTGCACCTTGATGCCTTCTGGGGTTGCAACCCTTTCCAGCAGGGCCATCCCGCCGTCTACGACTATCGCCAGAAGAGAAACAAGTATAGCACCGCTCATTATCATCTCGGGATATACGCGGGCTATCCCCTGCTGGATATACACTCCCAGGCCTCCTGCTCCGATGTAGGTGGCAATAGCTGCAACGCCAATATTCATAACAGCGGCCGTTCTCAATCCCGCAATAATAAGCGGGATGGCCAGCGGAATTTCCAGTTCTCTCAAAAGTTTCCACTTACTCATGCCCATGCCCCTTGCTGCATCGACCAGAGCGGGAGGGACATTCTTTATGGCAGTGTAGGTGTTTCTGATGATGGGAAGCTGACTGTAGAGAACCAGGGCTATAATAGCGGGTACTTTTCCAAGACCCATATCAACCATCGAAAGAATGGGGAGCATCAAACCAAAAAGGGCGAGTGAGGGAATGGTCATAAGGATGTTGGCACCATTGAGGACCCGGGAAGCGAACTGTTCGTGCTTTGTGATGACGATACCTAAAACCACCCCGATTGGTGTTGCTATCAGGAGTGCTATTCCCACAATCCAGATATGCTCCCAGGAGAGGTACAGAACCTCGTTGAGATTATCCATTATGAACTGCAGGGTACTCATGACGCTACCTCGGTTTCAACAGGTTCAACATTTTCTGTTTCGTCTGCGTAACTGGCTTTTACTGCTTTTTGTATGTCGTTGTAGGTTACCGTCCCTGCAAAATTTTTGTCGTCGTCCACAACGCAAAACGTTGGGGTACTGTACATAAGCATAGAGGAGAGGACATCCCGGAGTGGTGTTTTTTCCCTTAAGAAAACGGGATATGGTTCCACCGCATCCCGAACCGGACCGTCTTCATACTTGAGAGACTTCTGGGTAACAAAGCCAATCGGTTTGTTGTGTTCAAGCACGATGCCGTAGCGAGAATCCTTTGTGTTCAGAAAATGTAAGGCCTCCGCAGAACGGTCGCCGCCCTGGATGATGTTTTTGGGTGTTCGGTTGATAATATCACTGACCCTCATCAGTCCAAGGACTTTCAGGGCCCTGTCAGCACCTACGAA
This sequence comes from Desulforhopalus sp. IMCC35007, assembly GCF_005116575.1. Taxonomy (GTDB): domain Bacteria; phylum Desulfobacterota; class Desulfobulbia; order Desulfobulbales; family Desulfocapsaceae; genus Desulforhopalus_A. The sequence continues at coordinate 52,556 of NZ_SWCN01000020.1, forward strand.
ATCAGAGACAAATTTGTTTTTGGGTTGCGTCAGAATGACCTCGGGAGTGTCGTACTGCACCAGACGTCCCTTTTCAAAGATGGCAATACGATCTCCCATCTTTATCGCTTCATGTATATCGTGAGAGACAAAAGCCACCGTCTTTTTCAGCTTTGTCTGCAGCTTCAGGAATTCATCCTGAATTTCTTCTCTGTTTATGGGATCTATCGCACCAAATGGCTCATCCATCAGCAGAATATTAGGGTCTGCGGCGAGTCCTCGAGCAACGCCTACCCGCTGTTGCTGGCCACCGGAAAGTTCTGCCGGATAACGGTCCCGATACAGCTCAGGATCCAGATTGGTCATTTCAAGCAGTTCATCAACCCGCTTGCTGATACGTTCCTCATCCCAGTGGAGAAGTTTTGGTACAACGGCAATATTTTCTGCTATGGTTTTATTTGGAAAGAGGCCGATAGCCTGAATAACATATCCCAGGCGCTGCCTGAGCTGGACAACATCAATATCCATGATATTCTGATCTTCTATGGTGATCACCCCTCGAGTGAGTGTCTCCAGCCTGTTGGTAAGACGAAGGGTCGTCGTTTTGCCGCAACCCGAGGGACCGAGAAACACCACAACCTCACCTTTGGGAATAGTGAAGCTTACATTGTCCAGGGCGGTAACGGTATTCAGTCCCTTACCGTATACCTTCGTTACAGATTCGTACGTTATCATTACATCCTCTACGTTCTCTGAGCTGCTTATCTTTAGTTCAGGGGCCAAGGATAGCTCTTATCTCGCCCCTGCAGGTGCACAATTAATCAGCCACGGGACCTTCCCGGTATTACCGGGCGATCGAGCAGCTGACTTGTGCATTTCACCTTTGATATACTTGCAGGTAGCCACAAATAAAGGCTATGACATTGTATTTTTACCTACTTTTGTCCCTGACGGACATGTCAGCAGGTATATATTTAACACTCGAGCGACCAAACATAACACCTGCGAGAAACTCTCGATGGAGGTTTGGTAAATCTTACTTTTTAAAAGTATTACGCTCAGTTGGGCTGGTTTCTATCTCTGTCTGCAAGGATTAAAATCTCATTCAGATAGAGAAAAAGCCATCTTCTAGGATTTCTTTGAATGATATAGATACATCACATGACTCAAGGTGCTAAGTTTACTTAATTAATTATTTTTTTTAAAATTTTCAAATAAGTACACGACACACATTTGCAGCTCCTCCTGTCAAGAGAGCAACAAATGACAATTCCAAGAGAATTTGAAAGTAAATAAAACTAACACCTTTGAGATTTATACGCAAGATATCGTTTAAAATGACATTCTTGCAGCCGCTGTAAAGGAGCTTCTTTACACTGGTCATTGTAAAAAACTTCCACGCTTGAAAATGGACAACGACAGGCGCATATTAAAGTGCGGATGAATGCTATCTTCCTACCAGGTAAGAGCCAGCAAATCGTACAACGGAGACTTTGTGATTATCATGCTCAGGAACATGATAATTCGAACAGTGGGCTATGAGCTGATGACGTGCTTTCCGCTCTACGGATATGGACGTTGAAAGATGAAACTATGCAAAAGGGAAGGTTTTACAGCATGATTGATTATTTAAGTGCGTTTTCAAGAAAAGTCATCTGGTTAAAACCTTTGGTTTTCTGTACTACCGTTGCTGCAATTGTTCTGTTTGCCTATCTGGTGCTCAGTGGAAACAGTGCAGATACAGAGGTTTATATCATACCATCTATCGTTGGCTTGTTGTGGTCACTCATCTGTTTAATTTTGCTCTTTGCCTTCCCCCATGTACCACCACAACCTGAGAGTCAACAGCGTTTTTACAGTCGCCTGAAAATCAGGCTGGCCAGGGGCTGTTATTACATATTCGCATTACTTTTTATCGTGCTGAGCACATCTGCAGTCCTCCTTACATTCAAGTTACTCAATGTCTGGCGAACAGACTTTTAAACCCGAATGATCACCTGCGACAACAGCAGTGGCAGTATCCCCTGCCCTGTCTGTTCCTCCGTTTCTCAGCCAGCAAAGAGTTGTTAGAACTCCCTGAACTTCTTCATATCTTTTTTGTGGTAAAGATCAAAAAAGATGACGCTGTTGTCCGGCAGCTCGTCACAGCCATCGCATTTTTGTTCCAGACGCTTATTCTCTTTTCGACAGAGATGACACCAGTAATAGATCAGGCGGTAATCTTTCCGGCCCACGTACTTTTTAAAGCGTCCATTATAAAGCCCTCGCATCTTACCGTCTGAATTACCGGGATCCACCAACAGGCGATCAATGACTTTACTTATACGAGTATGACCGACGGGGTCTACCACCTCGACCTGATCGAGCTTCCTTAGAAAATGTGGCATCGGCTGATAGACAAAAGTTGTAGTATTCATAGCTCAGGCATGTTGATTAAATCTGTCTTGACCTTCAGACAACTGGTATTTATCGATTATCTATAAGTAGTTACCAGATAAGAGCAGATGATTCTACGGGAAAAATATTGTACATTGCGTGTATTGGTTACACAGACCGTGCTATTTACTCGACATGGTGCCATATGTTACGCTTGTATATATAATGCCCAGGCAAATCAGCAACTACATCCCCCGGCAAGACTCGACCTGCCAGCGTGAATACCACAACCGGCTGACATTGCCTAAGCTATCCACACTGGCGGTCAATACCACAATTATGAACATTCGAAATGATCACCTACGCTGAGGAAATGTTGCAGCTTGCCCTCCATGGGCAAAAACAGGGTATATGGTTCTGGGCTGCCGTGTACATATCTATTGTCTGCAGCTACTCATTGATATTTCAAGTACGAACAAGATACTGGCCTCATGTTCAAGGGGAGCTGGTGCAGGCTAAGGTAGAAAAATTTGGTCCCACTGATCCGGTTCTTTCAGCTCAGGATTATGCTTCTTCAGCCTTATATACCTACACCGTGCAGGGAACGATCTATACCGGAACCAGAATTTCCCCCTGGCTGTTTATCGCAAGTCACAATGCAAGGTTTGTTTTAGAAAAGCAGATGTCTTCTATTGAAAGATTTCCGGGTGGGGCTGTTAACGTCTATTATAATCCTGGCAATCCCAGGAAAAGTTATCTTATAATTGCAGGAAAGGCAGGGATTGCTATCACGCTGCTTGTTTGTGTTCTACCAATGGTGTTGTTTTATCTTGAGTATCATCTGTAGATCTCATACTCCGCAACGGACTCACTCCGGATTCTCCCATGCGCCGGTAAGAGTATTGGAACCATAACCACCACAATGAGATAACGATTAGACTATGCGGACATTAAAAAAAATATTTGACCAGAACAAAGAATGGGCAAAAAATGTAATCTCGGCTGATCCTGATTTTTTCAAAAAGCTCTCAGAACAGCAAAACCCTGAATATCTCTGGATTGGTTGCTCGGACAGTCGTGTACCGGCAAATCAAATCAGCGGTATGCTTCCAGGGGAGGTATTCGTTCATCGAAATATTGCAAATATTGTGTCCCATACCGATTTGAATTGTCTTTCAGTTATTCAATACGGTGTGGAAGTCCTTAAAATAAAGCATATTATCGTTTGCGGACACTATGGTTGCGGTGGCGTTAAAGCGGCCTGGGAAGACAAAGAGAACGGCTTGATTGACAACTGGTTAAGAAATATCCAGGATGTTCAACGCTTTCATCAAACCGAGCTTGATTGCTTCCACACGGAAAAAGAAAAACTTGACCGTCTATGCGAGCTCAATGTTATCGAACAGGTTGTGAATGTATGCCGGACAACAATTGTCCAGGGAGCATGGAAACTCAATCAGGAACTGGCAATCCATGGTTGGATGTACAATGTAGAAGACGGGATATTAAAAGACCTGGACATTTGCATCACAAATAAAGCTGAAATTCCTGACAAGCTTTTACCAGGTATGTGCTGTTCTTTAGCTTGTGACAGTGCCCTTTGAAAGAAGTCTGTGTACAAAGCACCTTCTCGGTAATGGAGAAACTTGCCCCTCCCCTTTTTACAAAAGGATGGAACCACCCATGAAAAAATCCCCCAGAGAAATAGAGTATAACCAATCAGTAACCAATAAATTTAATATTTATAACAGCCTGTTTCTGAGCCTGCCGTTTCAGAAGATCACCAATATCGGCATTCTTATCCCTCTGCTCAATCATGAGTGCAGAAAGGGACTTGAATCGGGAAAAGAGCCACTTGAAATACTGGATACATTTTTCAAGGTCCACACAAGTTTTGTCTCAGAGAAAGAAAAAATCGATTTCATGTTTCGGGTCATCCAGTTTGTTGAACGGCAGGTGGTCCTCTTTGACAGCGCTGAAGATGCCGCCTTTGCACAATTGCTCAAAGATGGCGACCATATGTCTTTCCCGACTTGCATTGAAATTGCGGATATAAAAGACATCACACCTTTTCTCATTGAGAAAATGTCTGATTTCAGTGTCCGAATCGTCTTCACCGCCCATCCAACCCAGTTCTACCCGCGTTCAGTTCTGGATATCATTGAAAAATTACGGGTTCTCGTACGTGAAAATAAAATAGATGAAATTGACCTGACCCTGCAGCAGTTGGGGTTAACATCGATTATGAATGTGAGAAAACCGACTCCACTCGATGAAGCCAAAAACATCATCTACTTCCTGCGCAGTGTCTATTATGACGCTGTAGGGGATTTATATGCCCGGGTCAAAAACCATTTACCGACCAGTGATTTTGACAATCCCGAGCTCATCCAGCTTGGCTTCTGGCCCGGCGGGGACCGGGACGGCAATCCTTTTGTCACTGCAGATATTACTGCACAGGTAGCCGATGAACTGCGTATGACATTGATGAAATGTTACTATCATGAAGTGAAAGGTCTGGCCCAGAAACTGACATTCAGAGAGGTGGAAGATCATATTGCCACCTTGAAAGGACAGCTCTATGTAACCATGTTCGATCCTTTGCAAACGCTGTCAGCAGAAGAGATCCTTGATCAACTGAACAGGGTTAAAGACTTATTACGGGATAATTTCAACGGAGTATACCTCAAAGACCTTGAGAGCTTTATCGATAAGGTAAAAATTTTCAAAACACATTTTGCAACCCTGGATATACGCCAGAATCATGGAGAGCATGAAAATGTCATCACCGCGATTCTGAAACATGAAAAGCGCATCAGGAACAATCTGGACGAGCTGTCAGAACAAGATTTGATTGCAATTCTTGTCCATGAAAATTTCGAGGTCCGTGCAGACCAGTTCACAGATGAGCTCGTCAAGGATACCATAGCAACCATCAAACAGATAATGTCCATACAGACAAAAAATGGAGAAGCTGGATGTAACCGTTATATCATCAGCAATTCCGAAGATATTTTTTCTGTACTCTTTGTTTTTGCCCTGCTCAGATGGTGTGGCTGGAAAGATGGAAAGATCCCCGTGGACATCGTTCCTTTGTTTGAGTCAATGGACGGCATGAAGCACGCCGAAGCTATCATGCAGAACCTCTTTGATATTCCTCAGTACAGATCCCATGTCCGTTCCCGCAGAGACAGGCAAAATATCATGCTGGGATTTTCTGATGGAACAAAGGATGGCGGCTACCTCCAGGCCAACTGGTCTATCTTCAAAACCAAAGAGGTGTTGTCTGCTGTGTGCGACCACAACGGGATCAAGGTTATCTTTTTTGATGGCAGGGGTGGACCTCCTGCCCGTGGTGGCGGCAAAACCCACCGGTTTTATGCCTCCCAGAGCCGGAGAATTGCCAACCATGCCATTCAATTGACCATCCAGGGTCAGACGATCACCAGCCAGTACGGCACCCGAGCCCATTTCATCCATAACTGTGAACAATTATTGACCGCCGGACTGTCACACGGATTATCCGGTGAAGAGGTCGATATCTATAAAAAATCACGAGAGATTATAGAAAGACTGGCGAACCTGAGCTACGAAAAGTATGTGGAGCTCAAAAATCACAAACAGTTTCTCCCCTATCTCGAGAACAAAAGTACCTTAAAATATTACGGTATGGCAAATATCGGCTCCAGGCCGGCCAAAAGAGGACAAACTGCAAAACTTACCCTGCAGGATTTGCGGGCAATTTCCTTTGTGGGCTCATGGAGCCAGCTCAAACAGAATGTACCTGGCTATTTTGGTATTGGAACGGCCCTGAAGGTCGTGACCGATGATATCGGCATAGAAATATTGCAGGAATTATACAGCCAGGTGCCATTCTTCAAGGCCCTGATCCTCAACAGCATGATGTCCATGTCAAAGTGCTATTTTGAGTTAACCTCATATATAAAAAGAGATGAGGAATATAAAGACTTCTGGAATATACTCTATGAAGAATTTGAACTGTCAAAACAGATGGTGCTTCTCGTTTCCCAAAACAGCTATCTAATGGAAGAGGAACCAATATCCCACAGTTCAATCAAAATCAGGGAAAATATTGTCCTGCCCCTGCTCACAATCCAGCAGTATGCCTTTCAGAAGATTGAACAAAAATCTGAACATCTGCAGTCTTATGAAAAAATAATTCACCGCTCCTTGTACGGCAATATTAATGCGAGCAGAAACTCCGCGTAATCTCTGACCAATTTAGCTCGAATCAGTCCCGCGCACCTGTCCAGCATCTCCAACCTTCCTGCCCATCCGAGCCATAAGCTTGGGAGGGCCAGGGAGGTGTTTTTCATCTGCAGAGAATAGACAACCGTTTTCTCAGAAATGAATTGTTATGCCAGCAACATATTGGTATACATACCTTACTCGTTGAATTCAGGAGTCTTTTTCATGTCACAACGTGGTATTTTTCTGCTCATTCATCTGGTGTGACAAAAGAAAACAACCCCAGTTGAGACAAATTCCATCGGGGAATACTCTTCTGGAAAAACAGGGTTTTAAAAGGCACTGGCCGCCGCATATGCCTGGAATCAAGACACTCTTCTTACTGCTTCTACCCGCTCTTTTCCTCTTTGCCTGTACGGAGACTGAGGAGCCGATCGAGGTTTCCCTGGATAAACGTCAGGAAATCACCTTCAGGCAGCAGGCCCCCGCAATAACCTATGCGTACCTGCCACAGTACTCCAACACAGAGTCATTTCAACGGCACCATCGATTAGTGGCATACCTCTCTGAGCAAACCGGCCTCCCCATCCGCCAGGTATTTCCGGACACCTTTGACAATTATATCAGTATGGTAGGCCAGGGTAAGATTGATATATCATTTTCCAACCCATTTATTTACGTCAAACTGGCCAACCGCTATGGCGTTAAAGCCATGGCAAGAATCATCGAGTCTGATGGACGTGCAGAGTTCCGCGGCCAGATCATCGCCCGCAGAGATAATACAGCAATTCAATCCATTGAAGATTGTCGTGGCAAATCATGGGTCGCCGTTGATCCTTCATCGGCCGGAGGCTATCTGTTCCCCCTTGGTCTTTTTAGTGATCACCAGATTCCGTTAAAGGATTTCAGAGAAGTGGCCTTTGCCGGTGGGAGACAGGAAAATGTTATTTTAGGTGTATATGCCGGACTCCACGACATCGGTACCATACGCGAAGGCGCCCTGAACGTTGTAAAAGACAAAATCAACATCGACCAGATAAAAGTGGTTGCCAGTTCAAGCTGGTATCCGGGCTGGGTCTACGCCTACAGCCCAAGGCTTTCCCAGGAGGTCGCAGACAAAATAAGGAATGCCATGCTCGCACTCGATTACAAAAACAATCCGCAGCACCGACAGATTCTTGATGCCGCAAAATTCATCGGCTTTGTGCCCTCAGACGACCGGGATTTTGATCGAATCCGGGAGTTGAGCAAAAAAGTGGGGCTGGATCTTGATTAATACGCTGTCGAGATTTTTTCATCGCCTGAGGTTTAAGACCAAGCTTATCCTGGGGATGACCTTTATGCTCGTCTTCTGCGGCCTGGGAGTTGGACTCATTCTGTCGGCCATGTCGTCAAATGCCCTCCTGGAAGAAGGCAGAAAAAGAGGTATGGCCCTCACATCGAGTCTGGCCTTTCAGCTGACAGAACCCATTCTGGCCCTGGATTTTCTGCACATGAAAAACCTCATCGATAATGTCCACAATCAGTATGATGATATTATCTATATTTTTCTCACCGACGATAACTCCAATATTCTCTCCCACACCTTTTCTGGAGGGTTTCCGACAGATCTTCTGAACGTCAATGTTGATAACCTGAAACCCCAGCCAATTCTTCTCTCCACCGAACAGGGGCTGGTGTACGACTTTAATGTCCAGGTACATCTGGGAGAGAAAAATCTGGGATTCGCCAGGTTGGGATTATCGAGAAAGAAAATAGATACCCAGATCAACCGCCAACGTTTGACCAGCCTTTTAAGCACCATGGGAGTCGTTGGTTTAGGGATCATTCTTGCGCTTTGGTTTGCCCGTACCGTAACCCTTCGCCTTGACCGTCTGCGAAAATCTGTAGGAGAAATTATTCGCGGCAACCTCAATGTTCAGGCAGGATTTCCACTGGAAAAATATTGTTGGCAAATCATGCAATGCAACCACACAGATTGCCCGGCCTACGGCGATGTCCAAAGGCGCTGCTGGTATCTTGCGGGAACCATGTGCCCCAATTGCGGTGATAAACAATATCCTTTCAAGATGGAAAACTGTCGGCAATGCCCAGTCTTTAAGCATAACTTTGGTGACGAACTCCAGGACCTTGCCGAGGCCTTTGATGCAATGGCGGTGACCGTCAAAAACGACATCGAAGAGCTCACCGAACGGGAAAAAACCATCGCCCGGCAGGAGGGCCTGCTGAAAAGCATTATGAATGGTACTCCCGACTTCGTCACCCTGCAGGACACGAATCTCAAGTATACCTTTGCCGGTAAAGCCTTTTGCAATTATTTCAATATGGATGAAAAAGAGATCATCGGTAAAACAGATTGGGACATTTTCACCCAGCAACAGGCCCAGATTAACACTGATGAGAACAAGCAGATCCTTGCAACAGGGGTGCCCCTGGCCAAACAGATCACCTTCAAACGAGCCAACGAACAGAAGTGGTTTCATGTGGTCAAGGTCCCTGTTTATGATCAGGACGGAAGTATTATGGGTCTTCTTCTCACTTCCAGGGATATTTCCATGATCAAAAAATTCCAGGAACAACTTATCCAATCCCAGAAGATGGAAGATCTTGGCCGCCTTGCCGGAGGCGTTGCCCACGAAATTAATACCCCTTTGGGCATTATTTTAGGCTACTCCCAGCTGATGATGGACGACATTGAAGATGAAGAGCTCCTTGAGGGCATGAGAATCATCGAGAAGCAGACCAAGGTCTGCCGGAAAATTGTCGCAGACCTTCTTGGTTTTTCCAGAAGCTCCGTGGAAGTCGTTGGAACCATAGATATCAATAAATCTGTCCAGGAAGTCATCAGACTGGTTGAACATGCATTTTTTATGAACCGGATAAAAATCATCTCAACCTTAGATACAAACATCCCACTTCTACCGGGCGACCAGGAAAGGCTCAAACAGGTATGGCTGAACCTGATGAATAACGCAGCAGACGTGATTGAGCAGGATGGGGTAATACAGGTTCAGACCAGACTGGTAGCAAGTGAACAAAAGATTATTGTCAGCGTTGCAGACAGCGGCAAGGGCATTGCACAACAACATCTGAACATCATTTTTGATCCATTCTTTACGACCAAACAGGTCGGCAAGGGTACGGGGCTGGGTCTCTCCGTCTCGTTTGGAATTATCAAAGACCACGGGGGTAAAATCTCAGCCCTTAGTCCAGTACCTGAAGATTATCTCACCAAGGAATTACTGGCCTGTGACAATGCAGGTCCCGGAGCCGTTTTTGTCGTCGAACTCCCTCTCAGCATAGACGACACGACCAAAGAGACGGATAAAACAGACGGGGCGCATTAGATATCTTGACTTTTTTAGTCAGAATATATTGAAAAGATATCGACTTTAGAGAGGCAAGGTTCAAAGGCATTGATAGAGACAAATCGAACAATGAGATGGTAGCTGGCTTCCAGATAACACCACAACAACACAGGTTAACCAGGTAGAAGTGGCCTTCCCATGGCAATTATGACTTGCCAAGACAGGCTGAAATATTGAGATAGCTGGAAAACTAGACAATCACTGTTGTGTTTAAAAAATAAAATGTGGAGGAATTGTGAAGCAACAGTTTAGAGATTTAAAAACTTTAATTGATGATTTTGCTGCTCCACATGCAACACAGAATGGAACACAACACGAAAGAGCGAAAGCGGAGTTGGCGGCCAAATTATCTAGCGAAATTTGCGAATCTCTTGAAAATCTTAAATTGTCAATGAAAGAGAGTGCTGAATCAAACGACAAACTAAGCAAAAGAGTATTTGGGCTTAACATAGTTTTAGCCATTGCAACATCCGTTGGAGCCATTGCTACTTTGATGATGGCATTCAAAAGCTGATTTAAATAGACTTAAAAACAGGCTCTTTTACGATGATTGAAAATAGAGACATTCCCCACCGGGAAGCCTTTGAGAAATTCAAAGTATCTCATGTAAGATTCTTGGCAGAATCTCGTACTGACGAGGTTGGTCCAGCCGCAAGAGCTTGGCTTTCAGAATTACGAGACAATCGTGAAGAAGAAGCTGCATCTAGAAGAGATGCCCGTGAAGAACGAACACTAGCAATTTCGGAAAGAGCCTTATCTATCTCTAAAGAAGCCAATCGAATTGCCTCTGGGGATCTAGCTGAGGCTCGCAAACAAGCGCGCTGGGCCAAATGGGCCGCTATTATTGCCACAGTTGCTGCAATTACTGCCGCAAGAGAAAGTATTATCGAAACAATTTCGCTCTTGATGAAATAAAAAAGGTTACACAACAAGTCGTTGCTGCGGGACCAAAAACAGCACGGCCCACAGAACTCTCCACGTTGCTTGCAGTTCTCCATAGTAAAAATATCTATGTACCTGGAAAAGCTGGTTGGATGTATGTTGACTTTAAAACTACCCAAAAGGGTCTAGAGCAGAACGGAACCTTTCTTAAGAATCGGATCGGAAAAATCCAGCACAGTGTTTTTGCCACATAAAAATCTTAAAAAAAACGGGATAACCAGTGAATTTCACATTCACCTCTAGAAAAAAATGAAAGAAATATTCACATTCGCAGCGCAAATTTTTCGCGACAATTTTCAATATGTTGCCTTACTTTCCGTTCCATTCATACTACTTGCATTTCCTTCATATTTTATTACTCAGCCAGCTGAAAACAGGATCGGATATATTTCGGTTATTGGACTGATTGTATATCTCATTGGTTTTGCCGCGTATATGTCTTCGTTGGTTTTCTTCATGTCTCAGGCATACCAAGAAAAGCTACAGTCGATCAAATCAAATCTTATTAATGGGCTGGTCTATACGCCTCCTTTAATGGTCACATTGCTTGTCGCCAATTCTCCATTAATAGCTGGTTTTGCCACCATGTTCACTCCAACACCTCTCCAGTTTCTCACGTTGCCATTACTCGTTCTTGGTATATACGTTTCATTACGATCAACATTTGCCCCCTTTCACCTTATCTTAGAAGGTCAGAAACCAGTAGACGCAATAAAAAGCAGTTTCAGCAGTACAAAAGGACAAGTATCAAAAATTGTTACAGTGGTACTGATGTTTTATATTGCTACAACTCTCGTAGAGGTTGCATCGACTTCCAACGCAAATTTTGAACTCTTCAATATCTTGATGTTTTTCATAGGAGTTGCTGTGACCCTGTTAATGACCGCCTTCGAGCAAATTGTTGTTTTTAAGATGTACATAAGCAGCTTTGACAACAAATGGGAACAGGTGTGACATATTCACATTCTACGGAAATACCGGAACCGGTCCGGACCAAGTCAACATAGCCATATTGAAGCTTGCCGAGGTTGAACGTGAAGGTACTCCAATGGAGATAAACCGACCATCCTGCAGGGGCACCCAACCAAGAAGAGGACCGTTGGAATAGTTTTCATAAGGTGTTTCTTCTGGACATATCGATAAACTCAGCCTGAGAGAGAAGGAGGTCTTTAATTGAAAAGATTGGTAGCGAGAATCTGCACGATTAGCGTGTTTGTATTGTTTGCTTACCTTACTCCAGCCTCTTGTGAGGAAGAACCCTTCTTTATTGCAGACGATATAGATTCGGCCCCCTATATTTTTGGAAAACCGGGTAAAAGACCTGCCGGAATTTTTTACGACATTTGCGAAATTGCCTTCAGGCGCATGGGCATTGCTCTGAAACACGAAGTATTTCCTTGGAAAAGAGCTCAGATGGTTGTGGAAACGAAACAGGCTGACGCGCTGATTACTACCCCCACACCCTCCCGGCTTCAATATCTGGTGCCGAGCCGGGAACCGGTATTGGTAATGAAATATAAAATATTTACCCAGCGGGACAATCCGAACATTGAAAAAATCAAATCGATTCGAGCTTTGTCAGATCTCAAGGGATTGAAAATAATTGACTATATCGGTGACGGATGGGCAGAAAAGCATCTTGCCGAATATGGCGTTGAATGGGCACCAAATCTCACTTCGGTGTGTAAAATGATAGCCTTACATAGAGGGGATGTGTTTTTGCAGGATGAAACCATGGTGTCGTATACAATAAAAAATATAAGAAAAAAAGATGGGGAATCTGGCCTGATCTACGACAATGTCATTGCGTTTGACGCGCCCATCCCTGACGTCAGCTTTCATCTTCTTATTCGAAAAGATTCGCAATACCTGAAAATCATTCCAACCTTCGACGACACAATCAGATCAATGCGCGAAGATGGTGAAATAGACAGAATAATTGATAAATGGATACATTAGGACTCCTGAAACAAAGAGGACAAATGTATTGCAATCGGTATTGCAATCGGACTCGGGCTTGAAGGAAAATCGGCTTAAAGCGGAGGGCAAGTCGGGGTCAGGCTGTACGTCTTGACGTTTCTTTGTGCATCACACTATCGCCTGTGTACTTTTAAATAGTGCTTGGAGACAAGAACAATCACGAACACAGACGACCTATCCATTCGAATAATTAGGGGGGCCCGTTATAGTACCTGCTTCCCAGTGGTCGAGCCATTTTTCAAAGGCCTCTGCATCGAAGGGTTCACCAATCCAAAAGCCCTGCTGTATATCACATGCCAGGATTTTTAAGTGGTCAAAGGTTTTTTTATCTTCTACACCCTCAGCAACAACTTTTAACCCCAAATTGTGCGCCAGTTGAATAATAGCATTGACTATGGCTGCATTATCCCTGCTTTTTTGCAGGTCCGTAACAAATGATTTGTCAATTTTCAGTTCACTTACGGGTAATTTTTTAAGATACGCAAGGGAAGAGTATCCGGTTCCAAAATCATCAATTGAGAAATTAACCCCCATGTTATGCAGTCTATTCAAAATGTCGAGAGAACGTGAGGGATCAACCATAATCGATGTCTCGGTAATCTCCATTATCAGCGACTCTGCCGGAAAATTGTTTGAAGCCAGGAGACCCGTGACGATGTCTGGAAAACCTGGGTCTGAAAGACAAACAGAAGAGATATTAACCGCTATTCCAAAAGCATAGTTTTTTTGGTGCCAAACGGCACACTGTCGCAGAGCCTCTTTTAAAATCCACAAGGTAAGATCATTGATCAGTCCTGTACGCTCTGCGAGTGGAACAAACTCATCTGGCAGCAAAAAACCGTGGGATGGATGGTTCCACCTGACCAGAGCCTCCACAGAACAGAGTATTTTGGAATCACTAAAGACCTTGGGGTGATAGTGGAGCACCAATTCATCGTTTGTAATGGCATTCCTTAATTCCCCCATCAGGGTCAAGCGCCGCGGGTTATGACTATCAAATTCGGGAGAATAAACCGCAAAGCCCATTTTATCATGTTTAGCAATGTACATCGCAACATCAGCCCTCTGGACCAGTGTATCAGCATCTTTGCCATGATCTGGAAAAATTGCAGCTCCAATACTCACCTGCACATCCAGGGTGAGATTATCTAAAACAAATGGTGTTGAAAGTGATTTGTGAATGGTGGTACAAAAGTTTTCTACATCCGATCTGGACTTCAGGCGAGAGAGTATAAATCCAAATTCATCCCCACCGATCCTGGCAAGAGTGTCCCCCTCCATCAAAGCCCCTGATAAGCGTAAAGCAACCTGCTTAATAAGCCTGTCCCCATTGAAATGGCCAAGAGTATCATTGACTTCCTTAAACCGGTCAATATCTAACAGCAAGATGCCAAATACAGGGACTTTTTGTTGGGATAAAAAGGTTGCCTGTTGCAAACGATCTATAAAAAGAACTCTGTTGGGCAGGTCCGTAAGAGCGTCATGGGTTGCTTCATGGGCCGCTTTGACCTCGATATCCTTGGTATACGCCCGAAGATCATTGGTCTGGTCCAGTATCATCGAACTGGCTTCAAAGGACATAATGGAACTTACATATTGGCCCCAGAATGCAAAGATAAAAGGCATACTATCAAGAACCCAGAGCACAACATTATTTTTTTGAGCGGTGATAATAGCAGCCAGGCTCACCTCTCCTGTGATGAAATATCCCGACATGATTGTAGCTATGACGATTGCGATCATAGCAATACCCGCACCCACTACAGAATGTCTGGATGCTTTCTGTTTTAATAAAGAGGCATTTTCCTGAAGAGCATGAAACGTCGTACCCATAAGTACCTATCTCCAAAAACATATTCCGAGTATCAGCCGAATTATCTATTTTTAAAAAAAAGCATCTTCCTCTGTAACAGACAGAGACGTAGCCCGTTGGAGTCAATCCACTCAAACAACATCCCAACAACACATGGATAGGTCACGAGCAAACATAGAATTATTACAATGAAAAAGCTAGGGAAGTTTGGCTACGCTTTGATAGAGTTGGTGGGTAACTCTAAAAACAATTGGTGTCTGATACAGTTGAAGCTTGGTGAGAAGAGCTTCTCAATCGATATGCGGAATCACCAGAGTCCGGTTGGTAACCGGATATCAAACGAAAAGGTGTCATCTTTCTACAATATAGATCCTTGTTTTTAGATATAATTTCCATTATCTACATTCAGAGGAAAAGTGGCGGCAGGAAAGAAGATAATTGAACCGGGATAGTAGTAGCGGCGTTATTGTCTGATACTACCAACACAACCACCCCTGAGGTGATGAGGTCTTTGTAGATGTCAGGGCATCTTCTCTACTCTGCAACGATCCGTTAGGGAAAGAAGCACACGGAACCCCTTCCCTCTGCGACGTCGAGGTGTTTGGGCTCTCCTTCAGCAAAAACAACACAACCATGGCAGAAGATATGAACGATACATTTGAGCAGATAAGCGTCATCGGTTTTATGAAGCACAATGGTGGTATGGAGTTCAGAACCATTTCTGAAACTGAGTATCAATTCAAGACGAAAGTTCAGGACATCCATCTCAATCCCGGAGGCATTACCCATGGCGGCTTCATCATGAGTCTTATGGATTCTGGAATGGGTACTGCTGCCCATCGCGTGCTTGCAAAAAATGCGAGGGCGGCAACTATTTCTTTTGATGTGAAATTTATCTCCGCCTCAAGAACGGGGGATGTACTGCTGGGAACAGCCAAGGTGCTGAGAAAAACACGTTCTCTGGTCTTCATGCAGGGCGAATTGCGATCTGGTAATCAGCTCATTGCAACAGCTGAAGGGATCTGGAAGGTGCTCTGAGCCATCTGCCCCTCTTTTTGTTGCCTTGCAGATGCCTGTCAATATTTTGAGCGTAAAACCTTGGTTGATTTCGCAGCAGCGTAGGAAAAAGATATTTTCCATCGATCCTCACAAAGGCAAACCTCGAATTGCCTAATATACAGCTAACACTTCTCTGTAATAACAAATATTTACGCTTGATCCGAGCCTGCTCTCTTGCGCTGTAGATAAGAAAAATTCTTTGGACAACTGTAAAAGGATACATACTATCGACAAGTGGTTGTACAGATATGGTTTTTGCAACAGTTCTTAAGCAGAGCTAAAAAAGCATCACCATCGGCTTTCCGTAGCTATTATCCTCTAAAGGAGATTGTAATGAACAAAGAGTTTACTGTAAGTGTTGTATCTTTTGTGAAAATATCTGAGATTGAAAACTCATGGAAAACAGAAGATTATAAAGCACTATTATCGATGATGGATATGGATGAGGACGATCTTGGTGGAATGACTGACGCTGAAGTTAAAGAAATGTGCTTGATGTCATTTAACGATTTTGAACATCATGAATCCGCTAAATTTTTGTTAAAACATATTTTTGACGATGAGGTTACCGATGGCAAAATAGATCAACTGAGTCATCAGATGGTGGAAGGTAAACTTTGGGAAGAACACGCGGACTCGGCCTATCACCATAAACTTTTTAATGCCTATCAACTTTTGCGAAAAGCGTACAACGGTGTGTTCAAAGAGCCAACCGGAGTGAAATTTACCATTAAAATCACTGCAGACAAAAAGGACTCATTTGAAATCTTTGAACCATCACTCCACGCTGTAATTGTCAGACTGCTCTCAAATGGATTAAATGAGACAGCAATCTTAAACCGTCTTTATGAAGAGCAGCTCAGTGGAGACAGTTTTCCGGATGCAGAAAATATACTCTGGATATTAGAAGAGATTTCCATAACAGAAGAAGAACGCCAGTATCAGATTACAAGTTCTGATCTTTGGTTTGCAGAACTCGAAGAAGGTATGGAGTTTAGTGCAAAAGCCCATGCTGATGTTGAGGAAGAAGATGAAGATTGACAGAAACAACAGAGTTGAACGGCTTGTTTCTGGATGTCCCTGGTAAATAGTTAATGAAAGAAATGTACATCCTTCACGACGAACCCGAGTTTGTCGTGGTGGTAAAATCAAGCGGCCTCCTCTCGGTTCCCGGCAGGGGGCCGGAAAACCTCGATAGTGTCAGTGAGCGGATAAAAGCACTGTATCCGGGCTGCATTGACCAGCCCTCAGTGCATCGCCTTGATATGGATACCTCGGGGCTGCTGGTGGTTGCCCGAACCAGAGAGGCACATCGCAACATCTCGATTCAGTTTCAGGAAAGCAAGGTAACGAAGCGCTATATTGCCATTCTTGACGGCGAACTGGACGGTGAGGAGGGTGTCATTGAACTTCCTTTCCGCCTTGATATCGACAACAGGCCCCATCAAATTTATGATCCGGTCCACGGCAAGGTGGGAATCACCCACTGGAAAAAACTCCTCGTGAAAGATGGCAAAACCCGAATTGAGTTTAAACCCGTAACCGGAAGAACGCATCAGTTGCGGGTTCACGCCGCTTCCGAATACGGCCTCGGGATTCCCATTGTCGGCGATCCACTCTACGGTACGGGTACGAGGCCGGGAATGCTGCAACTTCACGCCTGTTCCATCTCCTTTGCTCACCCAAAGACCGGTGAAATCTGCGAGTTTCACTCAGACCCTCTGTTCTAAAGAACCTTGCCAGCTCCATTTACCACCTTGAATACTTTAACCGACAGAGATCACCTGGTCATAACTGGCTCCAAAGACGCGACCTGCTACGGATATTGTGCAGCCTGTAATAAAGTCCACTCTCTGAGCGCAGGAAACAGCCGCAGGTACGCCCTGGAATTAATGGCAGAACTTGAGAAGAACAGACGGATTGATTTCATCAACCCGGATCCAGAACCAATATTTTCCACAGACTGCCTCTGGAAAGACAGGGGTGGACAGATGTTCGGGGTTCTGGAAGGTATCGACAAGAATGGGAATATTGTATTGCTACGTGCTTTTTCCGGACAGTTTAACACCTGCTGGCAGGTAGAGGGATGGGTTCCTCCAACCTTTGACCTTGAAGGATACAACCAACTTCTCCCCAACATTGATTCGTCAATCCAGCAATTGACAGGTGAGATAGAGCACTGCCAGCAAATAGCAAGTCAATGTCAAATACGATTTGAAGAAGCTATGGGTTCTGGAAGTCTTAAGGCTCAGAAGGATTGCCGCAGACAGATGAAAGAGGCGTTGAAAGCCCTTGCACTGGCAAAGAAAAAACGGAGATCATATTCCCGGTCAAGGATGACAGCCTTTCATGACCTGTATCAACTCCACAATTTCAGAGGCGAGCAGCGCTCCATCCGGGAGGTTTTTAATGAAAACCGGGGTATCCCGACTGGATCCGGTGACTGTTGCGCCCCAAAACTCCTGCAGGCGGCCGCTCGAATGAAGTTGACTCCTGTTGGACTCTCTGAATTCTACTTTGGCAAGGAAAACAAATCTTTCACAAGACACCACAAAAAATTCTATCCCTGCTGTACAAACAAATGTCAGCCCATTCTCGGCTACATGCTTTGCGGCCTATAACTCTACACTTGCAGCTCGTATAAAAAGCAGAGGCCGAACATGTTTTTGTCGGCCCCGTCCCCTGCCCTGCTCCTTACTGTTCAAACCTCAGCCTCAGTTCTTCGCGCTGTCATGAGGCAACAATATCTGCCTGCTCAGAGAGCAGTTTACCGGATTTTCAATCAGGATTATCGTTGCTCGATGGCGTCGGCAAAGAGATTTGAGGTACGGCGTATCGTTGCACAGAGAATGGTGGCAATTTTACGTATCAGCTTGACACCACATCGTGGAGACTGCTCGACCAGCGTATCAAAGCTCTTTCTCGAGAGGATAAAGAGCGTTGAAGGTGCGGTGGCAATCGCAGAGGCAGAGCGTGCCTCATGGTCTATCAGTGACATTTCGCCAAGTGTCGCACCGCTCGTAAGTGCTGCTATGGCAACGGGTTGATCGTATTCGTTGAGTTTTCGCACTTCGATCTGTCCGTCAATAACTATAGCAAAGAAATCCCCGTCATCCCCCTCATTGAAGAGAACTTCATCCTCAACCAGGGAATGGATCTTTGCATGTTTCACCAGGATATCAATCTCATCATCTGATAAACCGTTAAAAAGCTCTATTTGTCGAATATTCTGCCGAATGGTTGAAGAAATTGTCGCCATGGGGGGCCTCCGTTGATCTGCCTGTATGTGGTGGTTCTTTTTTTCTAAATATTATCAATTAAAAAAACCTACCGTCAATTGCCTGTCTCCCACAAGCATATGGCAGATTTGTCCGTAAAGTCAAATCCACCCGCGTATGAATCATCCGAGGTAGGGCCTGAAATATAATCCACAAATCGAAAACAATACACTCAGCCGACTGCGCCTTACCATACAACGCCGTGAATATGAGAGAGATTCAACTTGCCAATATTATGTACGCAATTAATTTGTCTACAGTTGTATTTCTCACCCATCACCACAACCACCTTAACTTACAAGTCGTAGCTGAAAATACGTGGAGAACAGCCAATGAGCGCCTACCTTATTGTAGACACGAAGATCAACAATGCAGAGGTGTATGAAGAGTATAAAAAACGTGCAAGACCTATCGTCGAAAAACACGGAGGGATATATCGAGTCCGGGGGCGGGGCCATGGACATCAGGCAAGCTGAGCTCTGGTCGCCCACCCGCATCGTCATTATTGAATTTCCCGATAGCAAAAGTGCCCGGAACTTTATAGATTCGGAAGAATATGCTCCCATAAAAGCCATGCGTCTGAACAATGCCGAATGTACACTCTTTATCGTAGAAGGAGAATAACCTGTCATTTCAGCAGAGCCTGCACGCTTCCTGCTGAGGCGACAGCCAACGAATGGACTCAACCTCACACAGTACATCTTTAGCCGGCCCATAGATCTGAAACAGGAATTGGTCACACACAAATCAAGAAAGGAACAGGATGCTGATAAAAAATTACACAATAGAACTGAGCAGGCCCGGATGTAACGCAAGCTTTCAATCCCTCAATTGCATTGGACATCTTGACGTGGATATCAGCGAAGCTATTCCCCTGATCAATGCTGTACTTGGAGGGGCAAGTATCACGAAATCACCTCCTTCCGTCACCTTTAAAGTTCATGGAAGGCTGATCACTGTCTATTCGGACAAGATATCCATTAATGCACTCTCAGACGCCGATGAAGCCAAAAAGGTCCTGGAGTGGGTGAAAAATGAAATTAATGATGCCTGGGAAAAACGTCAGGAAATAACCCCGGAGTACGAGGTGCCGCAAAAACCTGAATTAATGAAGATCCTCAAATTATTGCCAAAAACCAACTGCAGGGAATGTGGCCAGCCAACCTGTCTTGTATTTTCAACTCTGGTGACTCAAGGGGTTAAAGGTGCTGAGGATTGTCCTGGGTTGGCTGGGGAAAACAAACAGCTACTGGTCAGTTATCTCAGTCAGTTCCAGTTCAGTGATTTCTCATAAGTAGCCCGCAGGGGAGCAGGTAAAACAGTCAGTTCCATAATGATCACCACACAACAGGTGTAACCTTACCCCGTATTGATACCACACCGGGGGTCTTAACATCAATTGCAGTCAAATCTTGACGATTCTATGAAATACATCTGGCTTGGAATATTTTTTCTTGTTTTGATCTGGTCGGCAATTCAACCCGCTGACTACTTCACCTGGTTTTTAGAGGTAATACCTGCATTAGCGGGTCTTGTGGCACTCACCCTTACCTACCAAAGGTTCCAGTTTACCCGCCTTGCCTATACGCTCATCCTCATGCACTGCATCATTTTAATGATTGGCGGACATTACACCTACGCCAACGTCCCTTTGTTTGATTGGCTCAAAGACGTTTTTGATCTACAACGAAATAACTATGACAAGGTTGGCCACTTTGCTCAAGGTTTTATCCCGGCGATTGTCGCCAGAGAAATCCTGGTTCGAAAAAATATCATCAACGGAAAACACTGGCTCAGCTTTTTGGTTGTCTGTTTTTGTCTCGGTTTCAGTGCCTTCTATGAGCTTATCGAATGGTGGGTAGCAATCTCTACAGGAGAATCGGCCGAGGCCTTTCTGGGAACACAGGGATATGTCTGGGACACCCAGTCTGATATGGGCCTGGCGCTGTTGGGCTCAATATGTGGCTTGCTCTTTTTAAGCGGATTTCATGATAGAGAAATTGAGAAAATTGAGCCGAAAACGGCTCATTAAAGGTGGCCTTGTCACTATCTGCTGACGGGTGCTGCTCATGTGCAAATATTTTTCAAAAAGGAGAACAGATGAAAAAAACACTTTTCACCATACTGTTGATAGTATCCGTTGCAATCTCTGCAAATGCTGCAGATGGAGTAATCAATGTCGAAAGTTCGTACAATGTAAAAGATACAGCAGATAGAATGGAAAATGTCCTGAAAGAAAAAGGAATGACTGTATTTAATCGAATAAAGCATTCCGAAGGCGCCAGTAAGGTTGGCATTGAACTGCGGGACACTGAATTAATACTCTTTGGCAACCCCAAGGTGGGATCCCCTCTCATGAAATGTGAACAAAGCGTTGCCATTGATCTGCCCCAGAAAGCACTCATCTGGGAAGATGCAGAGGCCAAGGTCTGGATTTCCTATAACGACCCAAGATATTTAGAAAAACGACACAATATCAGCGGTTGCGAAGAGGTGTTGGTAAAGGTTGAAAAGGCGCTGGCGGGTATTGCGAAAACAGCGGCGATGAAATAAAACTGGTCCAAACAATCAACCAGCCAAAACCGGAGGTTTTGGCTGGTGTTCTGTCAAACACAGCAAAGATCAGATCAAGAGGTTGAAAGAAGAGAACCCTTAAACCTTTCCTTCCGGTCTATCTGTCACCACCGCGACCGCCCCGGCTATTCCCTCCGCCAGAGCCGAAACCACCTTTTCCGCCACCGGAACCACCACGACCACCACCATGAGAGCCCTTGTTGCCTGGTCCTCTAAAACCGCCACCTCCACCGGCGCCAAAGCCTCCTTTTCCGCCACCAGACCCACCTCTTCGCTCATCACGGTTTTTTACCTGAGGCTTGGCTTCATTGACAGTAATCGTCCGTCCCTTGAAATCCTTGCCGTGTAATTCGGCTATTGCGGCCTTCGCAGTCTCATTATTGGACATTTCAACAAAACCAAATCCCTTGGACTTGCCACTGATTTTGTCCATGATGATAGTGGCAGACTCCACTTCACCAAATTTGCCAAAAGCCTGTCGCAGATCGTCCTCTTTAACATCATAGGACATGTTTCCAATATAAATCTTCATTTGCTGCTCCTTCTGGTGCCTTCAAAATTATACCCATCATTTTAAACTATAATTTTGCAGAGGCTCTTAGCCCCCCGAGGAGGGCATTAATAAAAGTCCCGTTTATCGGGACATCGGTATAATTTGCTACCGCCGAATTCATGGCAGCCAAGGTCGATTTGATATAGGGTCAATTCCTGTTAATGTCAATGAAGATAAAGTCGTTTAAAGTTCTCCGCCCCGTATCGACGGTCTCTGAAAACCTTCCATACAGAGATGTCAAGTGTCAGGGAGGCCTGCCAATGACACGGATCCTACCTTTTACGAGACCATTAATCATTGGGCCAGAGTATCATCTGAGTACAGCGAAAGAGAGCAATCTTCTTTCCGGATTCGTCTGAACTGACCTCCGCATCCCAAACCTGAGTTGAGCGACCTTTATGGACCAGCCTGGCGATACACGTCACACCACCAACCAAGGCTGTGCCGATAAAATTGGTTTTCAATTCAACAGTTGTAAATCCAAGAGCGCCTGCAGGAAGATTGTTAACCGTCGCATAACCGCAAGCGGTATCTGCAAGTGCAACAACAGATGCCGCATGTAAAAATCCGTTTGGTGCGCAGAGATTTTTTGTAACCGTCATGCGTGCTTCAAGTTCTGCCGGTGCAACGGAGATAACCTCAATCCCTAAAAAACCCGGTAAACAATGTTCTCCAAGTGTATTCCACCCTTCTATATCTTTTGGCGCGATCAACTGGTTCATCGTGAGAAATTCCTTTTGGTAAATAGCTTGAAAATCAGGCCGTCTCCCTCAACACCTTAATCCCGTTTACACACTCTACTTTTATGCTGCCAATCACCCGCAAAACCTTGGTTGCCACGTGCTGAGTTACCTGGGCCATAAATACCTTCAAAATTTTGCAGGTATGTACTGCAAATTTTTGCAGATATTTTGAGTATCAGAACTCTCATTTATCTGTGGGGTTGTTCCTGCCAACAAAAAAAGAAACCTCGCCATAGTGAAATTATAAAAAACAGTAATATATTGAGTCCTGTTAATATGCCTTTACGGCAGAGGCTCCTGCTTCCCAGGTTCCTGAAAAAGTTTACAAAAATAGTAAAAAGGAGATTTTACATGGATATTACCGAAAAAGTTTTACAAATTATGCGTGATGAGGGTCAGCCTCTTAACGCAGGAAAAATTACCGAACTCGGTGGATTGGATCGTAAAGAAGTCGATAAAGCAATGGCAAAACTCAAAAAAGAAGAAAAAATAGTTTCTCCAAAGCGTTGCTATTGGCAACCCGCGTAAGTCAGTTTCGGCAGTATCGATACATCCTTCTCCTGTGGGCCTCTTGGTTCACAGGAGAACTTCAGCCAACCACGTTTCAACACATCCCTCCATCTCCAAAGCCTTCCAGACAAAACAGAAAATGTAAGGTTTAGGTACCAGGTAAAATCTGAACTTCGTCCGGATATTCATCAACCATCGGCTGTAGGCAGCCACCCGCACCTTAAACAAAGGGGAGATAGGCCACAGCCAGAAGCGACAAAACAACGGCTGGAAGGAAAATCGATTTGCGTGAAGAGTTACCGGCTGCAAAGAGTTGCCTGACTATCCTTTGCGTCGCATACAATGAGGCAAGTAATCCACCGACGACCGTAATCAACTGCAGGACAAAGGTCGCATCTTCCGTTAACAATCTCACCGGCTGTGAGGTGTAGGCAATGGAAAAAAGATCGAAGATATTTTCCCGCAGCAACCACAAGCCACCCACAAATATTTCCAGATGTGCCGCCAGAAAGGCGCCCAGCACCAGAGGAATCATACCGTACCCCATGGTGGCAGCGGTTTTATTCCAGTTCGTTTCAGTGCGTTGCGAAATAATACGGGTATACAGGGCATAGGCGCCTAAAAACAACAGGATAGTAAAAAAGAAGAAGACCATATTGGCAAAAGGCAGGCTGTAGGGAAAACCGAGATCATGAAAGCGGCCCGCCAGAAAATCAATAAACCCCGGATACTTCTGATTAATCGTAAAAGGGTAAAAGATGGCCGCAAGACTGACAACCAGAAAGCTGTCCTCAAGCCTTGGTGACTGCTGATTCCACAACTCCTGAGGGGCCAGACGGAGATTGAGGTGGATGGAATTCAAAGAACAGTTTTTGATACATTGGCCACATAAAATACAATCACGGTTATTGTCCACGAGAAAGGGATGCCGAAACATGGGACAACCTGCGGTGTTGCCATCTCCGCTATAACAGAGATGATCGGTACACCTGTTGGTGCAGACATGGGTATTGGCCCGCAGTTCCAGGATGGATGGCATGGCGAAAAGAGCGTTTATTGCACCCAATGGACAGATATAGCGGCACCAGACTCTTCGCTTATAGAGCATACTCACAAGAAGAGCCCCGGTCATAATCGTAAAAATTATCCAGCCGGTAAGCCTCGACGATTGATAGACATTCCAGGTTATTTCTATACAGAATAAGACAATACAAAGACAGGCCATTATCCAACCGGAGTATTTTTTGATCCAGACAGGCGTCTTCCGCTCCGGTTTTATAACGGCTTGAGCCATCCAACCCGGTACCGACAGTCCACAGACACTGCACCAGGTTCTCGCCAGAAAAAAGAAGGAAAATATCATGAGCGGCCACCCCACGATCCAGCTGAGCGTGACACCTATATTTTTTTCCGGATTTGTCGGCCCAAAAAAGAGAACAGCCAGAACCACAACAAAAAAAATGCCCACAATAACCCGTGGCAATACCGGGAACAAAGGGCTTGAAAAAAAACTTCGTACTGCTTTAAAACGGAGGAGATTGAATTCCCACTTCCCTTCCGTTTTTGGCATTCCGAGGGGAATCTGATTGTTCAGGGGTTCATTGGTCCTGCCAAGGATGACCGCCCGACGCATGACACTGGCCATTTCCGTCAGATTTCCCGGCCAGTCATAGTTCATGAACATCCCCATCGTTTCGGCATCTACCTCAGTGATGGTTTTTCCATACTGGGAACTAAAACGTTTGAGGTAATACTCAACCAGACGTGGAATATCCCGGCGATGCTCTCTCAGCGGTGCCATGTGGAACTGGTTATTTTCGACCAGCTTGTAGAGCCCAGGTTCCAGCCAATTATGGCCATCCTTTTTACCTGCGACATCATGGCTTACTAAAATGATCCTGGTGCGTTGTTGAGCGCCCCCCGCCAAACTGCTGCCATTGCGATTAATATCAGTGCAAGCATTACTGGTGGTATTTCCGGTGGCATCGCAGCCATCCTCATGCATCAGGAATTGAGCAAGTTTATTCTGCAGATCCGGCGTCATCTCTTCAGCATTATAGAATACGACGGTCCCGCCCTGTGTTCTCTTTAAAAGCCCCAGCTGATCTATCTGCGAGAATTCACTGGCCTCAAATGCAGCCCCAAAAAGATCCAGGTCAAGCTGTTCAGGCTCCAGGTCACGGAGGTCCAGTTCAACATAGGCGCCATTTGCATGGTCACTGCTTCTGTGTATTTCATAGGCGATCATGCCCCTGCCTGAGCCACTTTCACCGGTCAGAAGAACTGGAGCAAGACTGCCTTTAAAGGTATTGGCGGCCTTTACCAGCAGTCCCTGAAGGGTCGAGGGGGAAATTCGTTCCTCTTTCGTCTCTGCGGAAGATTGATTCTCCCGTGTTGGACGTCCTGTCCTGCTACGAAAAAAAGCAGGGTCAAGATTGTCTTCAGTGATCACTCGGGTATTGTAGGCCATTGTCAGACCGGCCACATGGTCCTGAAAAGAAACGCGCAGACGCTGGGCAAGAGCGGTGAGGATTCGGTGCCCGATTATCTCATTTTTCAGGAGTAAGCTCGTAAAGCTTTCGGCATCAAAACACAGAAGGACGAGAGCCGTCAGCGCCCTGGCATTGGCACTGTGGCAGTCATGGGTAATGAGGGATGTCTCTCCAAAATGCCCTCCCGGACGAATATGCCCGACAAAAGCCTCTGTACCGTTATTTAACGGCAGGATCAGTTCAACCTCTCCACTTGCAACAAGGTAAAAATAACTGGGCCTTTCGCCCTGCCTGTAGATGTACTCCCCCTGGTCAACAATCTTCCGCGAGGCTGCAGCAAGAATACGGCGAAGATCTCCAGCGTCCACATCTTTAAAAAGAAGCGACCGGTACAGGCTCTCAAGATCTTCATTTTCCAGGTCTGCAACCATGTTTTGATTCATGTTAGACAAGCTCTACAGGGCAGCATGAAAAAACAGTTTTTTCTCCTCAATCAACTCACTATTACACCATGATACCGTGTATGTCGTTGAAATTTTTTTCTTACCCTGACACTGACCACCGGAACAGGAGAGTGCCTGAAGACTTTTTCCGCGGCACTGCCGAAAAGTATCCCTTCCAGATTCCCCCGCCCCTTATTTGCCATGACAACGTAATCAACATCTTCAGAATCAATAGTTTTTAGAATACACTCAAAAGGCACCCCGGTATCGGTCTTAAAAGACATCAAGGCTTTATCCTCAAAAAATTCTGTTTTCACCAGCTCTTTGAATTGGAGGCTTCTCTCTTTTTGTATCTGCCTGATACGCTCCTCCAATGCTACCGGTTCTGATAGATATACGTTCACCATATCATAATATTTAAATACCTGATCATTTATAACGTTATAGACAATGATTTCACCCTCAAGCCCTTTGGCCAATTTGACGGCGTGCTGCAGGGTGATGAGAGAATATTCTGAAAAATCAACACAGGCCATAATTTTGATTTTTTTGTCCATACACTTCTCCTTACCTGTCGTCTGAGTCTTAATAAATATTCCTCACCCCTCTGGACAGATCCGCTGCATAAAAAAGCTCTCCAGAATGATAGAACTTGGTCCGTAAATTTTCAAATTTTTCAGGGCTAAGATTTAACGTGTGGATAAACACCTCACGAAAGCGTGGTTCCGTTTCATCAAAGGATGTCATAATACTAGAGAGTCGCCCTCCGCTTTTTTGTATGATTTTCGTTACATTCTGGACAATCCCCGGCTTGTCGAGCAACCTGAAAGCAAAGACCTGTCCATCATTTTTAATACCTGTAAAACAAACATAGCACCTGAAAATATCTCCTTTACTGATCACCCCTGCAATTCGTCCGTCGTACCCGAGTACCGGCAGGCCCGAAATTGAATGTTGCAACATTTTTTCAGCGGCCTCAGTGACCAGCCTGTCTATAGGAATGGTGACAACCGGACTGGACATCACCGTGGTGATCCGGATATCGTCCAGGACTCTGGTTACCTCACTGTTGTCCATTAAGAGAACATCGGGGGGCGAGGCATTTTTAACATCACCGTCCGTGACAATACCGACAAGCTCGTCGTCTTTTAGTATTGGTAACATTGAGATAATTCGGGTCGCAAAAAGCCTTGCCGCATCGTTTAAGCTCGCCTCATGATGAAGTGTCGTTATATGTTTGCTCATCCACTGACTTATCAGCATAACACCACCTCCCTTCTCAATTGAGGGTGCACCATAATGAGTTGCGCCCAGGTCATTTTCTCCGTCAGGTAAAACAACCGTCTCAATGACCCGACAAATCATTATCTTCTCCATAAAACAACAAGCATAGTCTATGCCACTCCCTCCTCAACGGAGCAATAATGAGCAACGAACCCATCGGCCCGACCACTCTCCGGCGTTTAATTTTTCGTAGTTCTGCCTGCAGAAGAAGATGTCGTAACAACTGGAACACAATGTGCAAAACAAGAGAAAAATAAAGACACCGGCATACCTCTGAGGAAAAGGTCCAACGACATGAATCCAAAGGCACTCATCGTAGATGATGAAAAAATTATCCGGAATTTATTGGAGGCAATAGTTCTGAATCTGGGGTTTGAGGTAACCACGGCAAACGATGCAAGCAACGCTGAAAAGGCCTTACAGTCACAAGGCTTCGACCTCGTCATCACCGATCTGGAAATGGGCAAAACCACGGGTTTTGAGGTGATCAAAATTGCAAAAAGCATCAACAAGAACACCATAGTAATAATGGCGACAGGCTGTCTCGATGAGAGTTCCCGACACCATGCCCTTGGTCTTGGCGCCAGTGATTATCTCCTCAAGCCCTTTTCAGTCACCGATCTGGAAAAACGGATCAACAAACAATTTGCGGTTATGAAAAGAACTCCAAAGAGCATTTGGAGGAAAAAATCGAGGGTCAGGTGTCAGGATGTTTTACAAAGTGTAAAGCAATCTGTTTGCAGACAGGACTATCTGTAGCTCCTGTCGGGGCAAAAATGATCCTCTACACTTCACATGAAGCTGAAACAGCGGTTCTGCAATACAGAACATTGATCAACCTGAAATAGAAAAAAACCGGTGCCGGATATGTATACACAATCAACCTGCCGTATCATCGTAACTGATACCAATCACCATGTCAGAGATTTCATAAGACGGGAACTGGAAAAAGAAGGCTACACCGTTGCAAGCATCAGCAATCCGATAGAGGCTTACAACAGCATCTCCGATACAACATCTCTGGATATCCTCATCCTTGATCCGGACCTCATCTCCCCCTACGGTCAATCCTTTTTTACCCAGTTTCTGGAGAGAAATCTGTCAACACATATAATTATCCATACCTTTGACAAATTTCTTTCTATTCCAAGAACCGATGAAAAAATCCATATCGTCGAAAAAACCGCGTCAAGTATCGGCCCGCTCAAAGAAATAATAGAGGAGTGTACACGCTCACTCACTGCACTGAAACAACAAATCCATTTGTAGAAAGGTTCCGGTAACTTCCCTTTCGGAAAGCCATTCCCAGTAGATTAAAGCCCTTGAAACCTGTCAATACCTCTAAGACCTGAGATGACAGCATAAAAGGCATGTTGAAATTTAAGAAACTCATTAAAAGACATATAGAGCTTTTCCATGTCAATCAACAGTCAGGGGATGAAAACAAAAGGCTGAGTGACGACTTCTCCGAAATCAAAGTCCTTCGGGGTATATTGCCCCTTTGCTCGTTTTGTAAAAAGATCCGAGATAATGAAGGTTACTGGGAACAGGTTGATGTATATATCAACAAACATTCTGAAGCGGACATCAGCCACAGTCTTTGCCCGACATGGGTAAAGAAACATTAGCCAAAGGTGTACGAACACCTTGAACAGGATAAAAAAGAGGACTAATCTCAACAAGGAATTCGTCCAAGATAAAGAGCACACTGAAGATCACTGAAGATATAACTGTTTGTTCAGACCTTCTCACATCCACAATTTGACATGACACACATATTAGATGATAAATGATATAGATTACACAAAGATTTTTTCTGAAATTGTTACTGAATTCAAAGACAACGATGACTGTGGCAAGGTTGCCACATACATTCCGGAACTGGGTAAGGTTGATCCCAACAAATTAGGTATTCACCTTACAACGGTTGAAAAACATCACTCTTCTTTTGGTGATTGGAACGAAAAATTTTCCATTCAAAGTATTGCTAAAGTATTGTCTTTGACCTTGGCCTTAAAGATCATGGGAAATGATGTGTGGGATCGTGTAGGCGTTGAACCATCCGGTACTGCTTTTAACTCTCTCGTGCAGTTAGAATACGAAAGAGGTATCCCGCGAAATCCATTCATTAATGCAGGTGCCATTGTTATCTGCGATATTTTGGTCAGTTGCCTGGACAATCCAAAACTGGAATTACTGGAATTTATCAGAAAATCATCAGGTATCAGGGAAATTGATTTTTGTTTAAAAATTGCTCAATCAGAAAAGGTTACGGGCTTTAGAAACTATGCCCTCGCTCATTTAATGAAGGATTTTTGCAATATTCACAATGAGGTGGAACTTGTTTTGGATTTGTACTTCCATCTCTGCTCGATTAAAATGACCTGCAAAGAACTGGCTCAAGCCTTCTTGTTCCTTGCATCATACGGCGTAAATCCAATAACAAACGAAACTGTCATCAGCCCTGGACGAACCAAACGTATAAATTCAATCATGCTGATGTGTGGCTTTTATGACGAAGCAGGCGAGTTCGCTTTTAGAGCAGGGTTACCCGGCAAGAGCGGAGTTGGCGGGGGAATCGTTGCAATTCATCCCGGAAAATACTGTATTGCTGTCTGGAGCCCTAAACTCAACACCAATGGGAACTCTTACAAAGGGATGAGGGTACTTGAAGCAATAACCACAAAAACAGAATCCTCCATATTTTGATCAAAAGAGGACTTGAACCTCCACAGTAGAGTGTGAAAACCCTCTTTTGAGAGAGCTTTGAAAAAATCTAATCAAACCTGCTTAAAAGCGCTTGATTTGATTATCCCCAGAAACAGCCGTGGGGGTCTCTGCCTATCTCCGCCAGCACTTTCTCAAGCGATGTGGACTCAGCAAGGGGTTGATAACTATGCCATTTCAGATCAGCTCTCATCCAATAAAGCTTCCACATTTTTTTTGTTTTCACAAAAGTGGCCTTGGCAACCGGTTCTTCTATAATATTCTCTGGCTTATCCCATTGAGGCCTGATTGAAAATATTTCAACACTCTGATTTTTCATACGAAAAGAAAAATCAAGCTTTGTCCGGACATGGGGCTCTGGTCGCCGGCTCTCTAAAAATTTTGCTACAAGCTTCTCTGTTCTTTTTATCTCAAATTCGCTCAGTGCCATCGGTCTCATCCTTTCTTACGATATTTTGGACTTGTCCAATCTCTACAATAGATCTCTACAGTTTGCGCCATTTACGGTTAAAATAAACCAATCTCGGGTATCAATAATTCATTGATACCTGGGGCTAATATTATATTTTTCAATCTTCGCGTGTAAGGTTGGCCGGGAGATACCCAGTACCTTTGCCGCGTTGGACCTGTTACCATTGGTCATTACAAGGGCCTCCTGAACAAGGAGCTCCGTCACAAGATCGAGGCAGGATTCAAAAAAATTCTCACTCTTATTCTCCCTTAAGGCTTCACGAATCCAACCCCGTATCAAATCATTTTCCTCTGCAGCCTTATCTTCCACGAGGTTTTGCAGTGACCGGCTGTGAAAAGTTATATCTTCAGCCAGAAGAGGTGCACCTCTGTTAAAAATCAGGGCCTTTTTCAGGGTGTTTGATAACTCTCTGATATTACCGGGCCAATCATAGCTTTTAATTTTTTCAATGGCCTCTTTAGATACACCGGGATTGACAATGGACATCTCTCTTGCAAGACGTGCCAGTAGGTATTGAGACAACGGCACAATATCGTCAATTCGCTTCCGCAGTGGCGGCATGGTTATGGTCACCACCCTCAACCGGTAATAGAGGTCTTCCCTGAAGGTTCCTTTGGAGACAGCCTCTTCAAGGTCACGGTTTGTGGCGGCAATGATCCTGACATCGACATCTATGGGTTCTTTACCACCCAGTCTTTCAATACTGTTCTCCTGAAGAAGACGCAACAGCTTGGACTGTATAGTCAGCGGCATATCCCCTATTTCATCGAGAAATACAGTTCCTCCCTTGGCCTGCTCAACCTTACCGACCTTTCTATGCACCGCTCCGGTAAAACTGCCCTTTTCGTAGCCAAACAATTCACTCTCTAAAAGTGTATCCGGAATCGCCACGCAGTTTATCACCACCAGAGGCTTATCAGCGCGGAGTGAATGGTTATAAATTGCCCTGGATGCGAGTTCTTTTCCGGTCCCTGACTCGCCCCTGATAAGGACAGTCGCATCGGTTGAGGAAACCCGGCCAATGGCCTTGTACACCTCAAGCATCTCCAGGCTGCTGCCCACAAGCGCTTCATGCTCGTACAATATCCCGCCATCAGGATTAACATCCACAGGTGAGGACATGCAGCGACCTGCGGCCACCGCTTTAGCAACAAGCAAAAGCATCTCAGGCACATCAAAAGGCTTGTAAATATAGTCGTAGGCACCTTTTTGGATCGCGCCAATTGCCGTTTCAGTCGTACCGTAGGCGGTAACGATAATCACCGGCAGTTTGGGGAAATGATCATGAATAGCTTCGAAGACTTCAATCCCCGTCATATCGGGCAGACGAATATCGAGGATAACCAGATCGGGCTTCTGGCTCTTGACCTTGCTGATACCCTCCTGACCGCTGAAGGCCATTTCAGTTTTATAGCCGTCCTGACTGAGAATCTTGCTAAAACTCAGGCATAGCTGCTGATCATCATCAATTATGAGTATAGAGCTCATGACACATCCCCGTTAATCGGTATTTTCAGTATAAACTCAGCGCCCTGATCGATGGAGGATTCAATAATAAGTCTGCCGTTATGCTCCTTCATGATCCTGTTGACAATACTCAAACCAAGCCCCGAACCGCTTTCCTTGGTTGTGAAAAATGGAGAGGTAATCTTGTAACGGATCGATTCAGGCACCCCGGGCCCTGTATCTCTCACTTTCAGAACAGCAACTTCTCCAAGGTCCGTATCCTCCTCCCGAGACTCTGAAATATAGACACGGCCACCCGGCTGCATGGCTTCGCAGGAATTCGTCACAAGGTTTACCAGTGCCTCCTTGATCCGGTCCGAATCAACGCACACCTTTGGCAGATCAATACCGGGTTCATAGATAAGGTCAACGTCGTATTCCTTTAACCTGTATTCGAGGAGGATGATCACGGACTGGATTAATTCTGCCAGATTACATTCGCGAAGCTTGAGTTTTGGCGACCTGGCAAATTCCAGAAAATTCTGCACAATCTTATCTATCCTGGCTATTTCATCAGAGATGACGTTGAGGTCCTCATTCTGCACATCATCGAGATTCAGCGTCCGGCTCAAAGAAAACATTCTCATTTTTATTGAGGTGAAAGGATTGCGGATGGTATGGGCAACCCCTGCAGCAAGCTCTCCCACCATGGCCATACGTTCGGCCTGCATCAGATGTTTACGACTCTTTGTCAGCTCATCATGGGTCTGATCAAAATCACGCATCATCCCCTGCAAAGACTGCTTCAACGATTCCACCTCATCTCGATTACTGTCTTTTGGGGAACTTCCCGCCTCAATTGCCAGCAAACGGATGGGCCCGAGAATATGTTGGTAGAGAAAAAAGAGAAAGATACAGGAAAGACTAATGAAAACAACAACGGCTCCGGTTACGACAGCCCGTAATTTTACGGCCTGCCGGGTATTTTTATCTTTTATTTTTTCAATAATATCCCATTGTCGTTGACTAAAGGCCCGGCACTGTTCAAGTAAAGCAAAAAAAACGTGCCGCTGCTTTTCGTGAAGGCTGGAAATGTTTCCGTGGATACTATGGCTTTTATAGTTCTCGATGGCATAGTCTTTCGCCTTGACATAAACCGCATACTTTTCGGCGATAATGTTCAGATCTTCCTTTTGCTCAGAACTTAAATCAAAGGAAAGTGCCTTATCGAGATTCTGTTGAAAAATCTGGCGATACTGGCCAAGGGATTGGAGCCATTTGCTGTCACCATCCACCAGATAATAGGTCAAAAGTCCTTTTTGATTCGCCAGTCCAAGCTCCATATCTCCGGCGATTTTATGCAACACCAGCTCTTTATTGACCATGGTGGCAAAGGCATGATCAATCTGATAGGTGTACCAGAGCATACACACACCGCCACCCATAACAATAGCTGCCATGGCGATAAAGATTCCAAGAATTCGAGCTCTAAGACTTAAATGGGACACCATTCTTCTTCCCCTACCTCGGCAAATAGTAACACAAGCGGATATAATCCCCGTTGACCAGATATTATATTGTATTTTCAAATAAAAACTGACTTGTCAATACAAATTAATTCCGACACATTATTCCTGCCTGTTGTTAACCATTGGTATCATTTTGTATGACTCAAACTTAGAGATAGGACAAGCCTGATCAGCCGATGACCGCCGGAAAGGTGAGGAATAAACGATTTTTTTCGCATTTCCATGATGCCCCCAGCTGCTCTGCCAGCAGTTTTTGTTCGGTATCCGGATACGAGCTGGATGACAGGTCTGCATTTTCATGAAGGGTGAAACTCATACTTATCGTTGTCCCCTCGTTTATCGCTTCAATGGTAATCTCACTATTTTCCTGGGCCGTCTTAAAAAGTGTCAGCAAAGATAAATATACAAGTGATTCAAGAGAAATGAGATATGTCGTCAAGGCAACACCCGGCGGACAGATCAAAGTCGTTGTCAACTTTTTCATGTCAGCCTGACGGCCGGTCAATGCCACGACCAGTTGGAGAAGGTCGTCAAGGCTGCCATGGGCCAGACTGGTATCGGCGCTATGGGCGAAGCGGTTGAGATTTTTCATGATGATGTTGGCCCTGTCCACCTGCTTGGCAATGGTTTTAGTAACAGTATAAACCCTTTCAACGGCAACCCCACCGTCCTCTTCTGCCATCTGGGCGAAGTCCTCTAAAAGGCCCGCATTCTCGTTAATAATAGACAGGGTGTTTTTGATTTCATGGGAGATTGATGCAGAAATTTTAGCAAAGACCAGCACGCAGGCCCTATCGGTATTCATTTGTTCCATTATCAGCTACTCCAAATATATGAGCCGCACATACCCGGTAAAAGGTATCCCGTCGTTGAGATAGTTCATCAGGGAAAGTCCCGCCTGAACATCCATGTTCATTTCACAGTTTTTTTCGATTTGCCTCATTTCTCTGGAGCATTTTCATGGGCCATCTGAAATGCTTTTTCAATTTTTTTAATCAACTGCCCAAGATCCACAGGTTTCATCACATAATCAAAAGCGCCAAGCTCTTTACCCATTTCCCCCGCTTCCAGCGAACCATGACCCGTGAGAATGATGACGACCAGATCCGGACAGGTCTTTTTCAGAGTGGCAAGCACCTCCAGGCCGTCAAGATCGGGCATCTTTAAATCGAGCAGAAGTACATCCGGTGGATCAATTTCTATCGCCTCAAGTGCCTGTTTGCCAGAGTTTACCATGCTTGCCGTATAATTTCTCAGATTCAACCGTGAAACTATGGTGGAGGCAAACTC
Organism: Desulforhopalus sp. IMCC35007; assembly: GCF_005116575.1. GTDB lineage: Bacteria > Desulfobacterota > Desulfobulbia > Desulfobulbales > Desulfocapsaceae > Desulforhopalus_A. The sequence goes on from NZ_SWCN01000020.1 coordinate 87,623, forward strand.
AACCTCGTCATCGGCGATCAGCACCTTTAGTTTTCCGCTTTCAGTTTTGGTCATGATCTTCACTCTTTATGGGTAAAGTTATTGTAAATGCAGTTCCCTGGCCAACATGGGATCGAACAGTTATATCGCCTCCAAGTTTTTTTACAAGTCCGTAGGTAATGGATAAGCCAAGGCCCGTCCCCTTGCCTGTCTCTTTGGTGGTAAAAAACGGCTCGAAAATATGTGGCAGTATATCAGTGGGTATACCTGAGCCGTTATCCTGAATAACTACCCGAACTTCCCCCGCCACGAGGTGGGTCATAATCGTCACCAGACCTTCTTTGCTCATTGAGTCAATGGCATTGTTGGTGATATTTAAAAATATCTGCTGTAGTTGCAGATGATCACTGAGAATAGGCGGTAGGTCCTCTTGTAATTTAAGCTCCAGACGAATACGGCTGTGGAGCATGGAGTTTTCCAGGAACTGCATAACCTCTTTTATGACCTCATTGACCTGCACGTTTTCATACTGCACGTTCGAACGGCGGGCAAAGCCCAGCAGACGATGGGTAATAGCCTTACATCTATCAACGCTCTGATCAATAACCTTCAGACAACCACTAATGGTTTCCTTGTGCTCAAAATCCGGTGAGAGAAGCATCAGGTCCTCTGCAAGACCCGTCTTCTGGTTGATAATCGCCAACGGATTGTTGATTTCATGCCCCACTCCTGCCGCCAGTCGACCGATCGAAGCCAGTTTATCGGTATGTTCAGCTTCCTGCAACATAGATACCTGTAATTCATCGGCTTTACGAATAAGGTTTGTCAGCATAGTCACCAGACCATATACGATGAGGAGGTTCAACACCAGACAGGCAACAACGATGACCAGCAATTTACTGCGGAAAGTCGTCCATTCCTCATGATGGATATAACGTTTTTCAACGAGCACCACCGACCAGGGCGTGTCCTTTATTTTATCCATTCCATAAAATAAATTTTCTCCTCCGGCTGATATTCCCTGCTGAATTCCAGGCTTGATATCTTCCACCAGCTGGGAAAGGTTTTGACCGAAATTCTCTGAGGTCGTCTGAAGATACCCTTCATCATCCACCAGGAAAAGATCATCTGAGGCATTGGTTTTTATCGTATTTACAAACCGTTGCAGGGTAACCGCATCAATTGTGGCCCGCAACACCCAATGCTTTTTAGTTACCGGATTCTGGTTGGCCACGGCTATTGCAAAGTGCGGGACAAGGCGGTACCCCGAATAGACCCGGCTGATATAGACACCCCTTGCAATAACCTCTTTAAACCATTCCTCTTTTGAATAATCCGCTCCTTTAAGATCATAGGGCCCCCAGTAGCTTTGCTGTATACCATCCTGATCAATGACACCTATATCTGCAAAAAATTCATACTGCCGTTTTATCCGGTCAAAGAGTAATTCTAAATTATTATCAGTTGTAAGCTCTACGTAACGGTTTTTACTGGCGACAAAGATCACTATGGATTTAAGGCTGTCAATCAGAGCTGCAATGGATCTGCTGGAACCAACAAGCCTCGACTCCAGCTGCCCCCGCTCTTCCTTTTGTAACAGTTCTTTGTAGTTATAGTAACCAAGCCCTGCCGTGGTGAGCACCGGCCCTATGGAAATTGCGATCATTATGAAAAAGAGAAGCAGGCGAACCTGGCTGTAGCTTCTTGGGTGAAGCTCGAAATTATCTACATCTTTGAAAGCATAGGGAACAATTTTATGAATAAAGGCAGAGAGTGGTTTCATGGTATCAGCTATTCATATGTAGTAAAAATAAAGGGGTCTCATGGCACCCCTTTCTATTGCAAGCAGCAAGGGATGCCTCATTTTAAAGCGCCGGTTGACGGTCCGTTGTAGCGCCCCCGTCAACCGGTTTTCATCCTTTACCCTCAGAATAGAATCAGCCTCCTGCAGGTATTGTAACCGTCATACCCATTAATGGCCAGATTACAGTGATTGCGAGCCAGACGACAAACATTAGCAGAATACTTGCTGGAATCCCGTAGAGAAAAAACTGACCGGGAGTAAACTGCTTAGAACTGTAGGCAATTGCGTTAGGTGCAGCACCTACGAGCAGCAGAAAAGGCATACCAGCGGTAAGCAGCGAAGCAAAAAGAATAACTTCACCTGCAACGCCAAGATATGGTGCAATGACCAGTGCCACCGGCAAGGAAATTGCGATTGCCGCAACGTTCATGATGAAGTTGGTCATAATCATTACAAAAAACGCCATTCCCAGAATAAATACCACTCCTGAAGAGTCCTTAAACAGCTGCAGCCAGTTAATGGCCAGCCACTTGGCGGCGCCTGTGTCCCAAAGGCAGAAACCAATGGACATCGCACCTGAAAACAACAGGATTATATTCCAGGGTATCTCTTCCAGATCTTTGATATTGAGGATGTTTAAAATAAAAAATGAGATAGTGGAAACAAGCAGGATTCCAGTCTTATCAAGTCCTTCAAGGGCCGGAACGAAGTTTTTCAGGGCAATAATGAGAATCACCGAAAATACAATCAGGACAACGAGTATTTCATCCGTGGACCAGCGTCCCAGTCCTTCGTACATGCTCTTGGCCCGCTCCTTAAGACCTTCGATGCGGGCTTTTTCAGGTTTGCAGACCAGCATAAAAAACGCCCAGAGCATAAAGACCATCAACCAACCGATGGGAAACATATACAGGGTCAACTGGAAAAAAGAGATATCAACATGCATGATATCCTTATAAAAACCAAGGGCTACGGCACCCCGTGCAGCACCCAGCAGGGTGATAATACTTCCCGCACCAGCCACATAGGCCATTCCGATAAACAGGCCTCTACCAAAACGGGTCGGCTCCTCATCTTCAGAATACAACGCATGAATTGCCATCAGCAGAGGAAACATGGTGGCGGCCACAGCGGTATGGGCCATAAGATGGGTGAGCAGTGCCGTCATTACAAAACAGCCAAGGTAGATCATACTTGTCCGTTCACCGATGATGGAGAGCATCTTGTATGCAAGGCGCTTGGTTAAACCGGTTTTGGTAAAGACCATACCTATAACCAGAGAACCGAAAATGAACAGTACCGAAGGGTCCATAAAATCTTTGAAGGCAACCTTCGGATCTCTGATCAGAAACAGGGCCTGAAGGGTACCGATTGCCAGGCTGGTAACCCCGATGGGAACAACTTCAAAGACCCACCATATCGCGGCAAGACCAAAAACTGCAAGGGCACCTTTTGCCTGCCGGCTCAGCTCGAAACTGACCCCAAGAGGGTCAATTGCAGCGGCCCAGGGAGGAGAAAAATATATCCCTGTAAAAACTCCAAGACCGAGCAAAATAAAGAACACACGTTTCCAGTCAAACAGAAATATTCGTGGGCGAGCCACGCTCTCTGCAGGCTTAAGAATTTTATTTTCAACAATATCTTTTGTCAGGGACATTTGGGTCACCATTTCAATGTTCATCTACTCATTCTGACAGAAAAACAAAATTTTCCATCATCTGCAAATACCTGCAGTTCCTTTGTCGTTTAAAACAGCTCAAGTAAAAGCCAAGAGACCTGGCATGCCTGCTATTTATGTGATTCCTTTAATTGGGAATCACCAGGCTTTGGTTTTAAGAATCTGCTCTATCTCCTCCATGGACTTCTTCTGCAAAACGAGTATTCTTTTGGTTTTCAGCTCATTTATTTTTTCGAGCAGGTCTTTCATGTCCACAGGCTTTTCAAGAAAGTCCTCCGCACCGAGTTTCATCGCCTCAGTCGTGGCCTTGACCGTCCCCTGACCACTCAGCATGATAATTTCAGCATCGGGATTGTTTTCTTTGATCCGCTTTAAGGTCTCCAGGCCATCCATACCCGGCATGGCAAGATCTATTACAATGGCGTCAAAGGTTTGTTTCTCCGCAAGGCCGACCGCCTCTTCCCCCCGGGTTGCCGCAGAGACCTTAAGACCACGCATCTCCAGTCGCTGAGACAAGGTCTTGATAAAGTCCTCTTCATCGTCGACAAGTAGCACTTTGGCGTGTAGATTTTTGTCCATATTGGTTGTGCTCCTCAACAAAATTTTTCTTTAAGATGCATGGACAACGGCGTGAACTTTGTCGTTGGCTGCTTTGATTGTAGCTGACAGTTCCTCTATATTTACCGGCTTATTCAAATAAGCGAAGGCCCCGAGTTCCAGACAATCCTCTCTGTCTTTTGCCGTTCCATGTCCTGTGAGAATTATCACCTCAACTTCAGGCGCGATCTCCTTGGTTTTGCGCAGAACTTCCACTCCATACATTCCTGGCATCTTTAAATCGAGAACCATAACATCCGGACGATCTTCCGCTATTAACTCCAGGGCCTGCTGGCCGTCAAAAACCCCATAGGTTCCGACGTCACGGCTGTTCAATCTCTGGGAAACGGTTTGCACAAATTCCCGTTCATCGTCAACAAAAAGGACCTTCGAGGGAAGCTCGAACTTTTGCTGGCGATACACGGACTCGACATAACTTTTACACCTCTCTATACTTACCCCGGTAACACCAGATACCTGTTCGACCAATTCTGTAACCTCATTTTTCAGGCGGGAGAAACCGAGGACACTATTATCGATAATCAGCGTGACATGGCCCGCTTTTACCCTGGAATCCATTTTGTGACCGTTTGCAAGTAACAGATGTTCTATTTCCGCCTGCATCTTCATGTCCTTTACCGCGCTCTGGGATTCAGGTGTTCGCAAAACAGATGTTTTATGAAAACTACTCAGAATTTCTTTGGTGATCTGTCGATGATTTTTGTCTTCCACCGGAATAACCAGATCATATAGAGAGCTGTCATATGCCTCTTTTTTAAAAAGGAAATCGGTCCAGTAAAATGCACTCACATCGTGATGTCTGATATTCTTTTTCGCCTCTCCCCTATTCACCCCTTGAGTAATAGCCCGCTCGATTCTTCCTTCTTTTTGATCGACAACCAGAACCCTCAATACCTCTGTTACCGGCGGAGGAATAAGGGAAGTTAAAAAACCATGAAATAGATATTCAACAGGTGATGCGAGTTTATCGGCCAGGATCTGTTTGAACATATTTATAGATTTTTCTTTTTCCAGCGTGAACTGGTTGAAAACCGAAGTCTTACTGTACATTATCTTCTTCAACCGCTCGGGATTTACCGAAAAACGTTCGGCCGTCTCACCAAAAAGATTATTATCGGTGTATACGGTAAGCGACAGAGTCTTCGATAATTCACCTATGATTCCTGAATCGAGAGTCGCGGAACACGGGAACAATGCGAGTGATGACATTTTTACTCCTCCTGTATTAAACAGTGATACTACAATCAGTAAATTATACAAAACGCCTAAAGTCTTTTGACTACAATTAGCAGTTTTCATGCCATGGACACATTTAGTTATCAATCTACTTCGTACGGTTCACAAATTCATTACCCCCCTATGTTTATTTAGTTTTACTCAATAATATCAAATTATTAGTAAAGAAAACGGTCACTATTTCAAAGACCAGCCAAAAGACAGGCGCTACAGTAAAACTCAAGACGGTGTCAGCTCTCTTTACAGATTGGAAAGATGCTTGACATATATCCTTTAAAACAACTCCAGGATCCGTCTGGATTCCATGGTGGAGATCTCTTTTAGTTTTTCGCTCTTTGAATGTGCAAGGCTGGCAACTCCTTTATACTCTTTTCTTGAGGTGAACCTCATAGTCATTGCAGTTACTAACGAATGGCACTGTAATTGCAAAAACATACACTGAAAGAGATGTTTCGAAGCTATGAAGGATAAAAAGGAGCATGAGGCGTGAGAAGACCTCTGTTCCAGTTAGTTGCAGATCTCTGCAAACACCATGGCAAATGGGGGCTGAAATGAAAGAGATTAAAAAGGTGATGGCTTGTGTAGATCTCTCAGACTATACAGTTCAGACGGTGGAACATGCGCTGACGCTGGTAAAAGACTTAGATGCAGAAATACTACTCTTTAACGTCATCGACAGTTCAGAGCTTGATGTTATGAGGAGTGCAAGCCCATACCTCCCAGGAGGCATCAGTGTCGAAAGTTATATTGAGCAGGCAAAGGTTGACCGCCGACAAAAAGTTCAACAGATGTTTACTGAAAACTTTCCTGACAACACAACGAAAACAAGCATCAAGATCGACGTCGGCATGCCCTACGAAGCGATACTGAAGGCTGTGGAGTCTGAAAACATTGACACCGTAGTTATTGCCAATAAAGGAAAGAGTAATCTTCTGGGCACGCTGCATGGCTCTACCGGAGAAAAGGTTTTCCGCCATTCACCTGTACCGGTGCTTAGCGCGAGAAACCGGGAACGGTTTATCAGGAACCAGAAGAACCGCAACAAGGAGGCATAACAATGACAAATATAAAACGAGTTGTTGTCGGTTTGGATTTTTCTATATTCTCCTCAAGGGTTCTTGAATACGCAGCCTCGATTGCAAAGAGAAATAGGGCAGAGCTGATCGTCGTATGCGTCATAGACCAAAAGGAAATAGATTACATCAAGACCATCTGTGAACATGAAGATCCAGCAATAATTACGCTCGAAAAATTTATCGATGACGAGAGTAGAAAACGTACTCACAGTGCAGAGACTCTAACCCGTGAACTGGTGCCAAAACAGGTGCCGGTACGGATTATTATTATGCTTGGCGTTCCTTATGAGGAAATTCTAAAGGTGGTAGATACAGAAAACGCTGATCTTGTTGTCATGAGCTCGAAGGGACGAACAAATTTCCATGACTATATGTTTGGCACAACCTCGGAGAAAATTTTCAGGCATTGTCCGGTCTCCGTTTTAAGTCTTAACCTCAGAAAATAGAAGTGAAAAGAGCAAAGAAAATACGGGCAACTCCTGGATTCACAGGCCCATTGGAGCAATAAGTAGATTATTGCCAGATGAGATGGCCCAGAATATAGACCAGAAACCCTGCAGTATCCTCCGGTCCAGCTTTTATTTTTTCCAAGGAGAGCTGGGCCGTGACAGAATCAGAGTAGTCCAGCCACATGGAAAGCTGATATCACCTCAGCTCAAGGCCCCCCGGTTATCATTGGCCAGGGGAGTTATTCATACAGCCCAAATTCCTTATTGTTGTAATAAACCAGGGAGCCAGGTAGATATTTCCGGAATATAAGAAACCAGAAATAACACGATGATATTAGTAATCAGGTAAGGGAAAATCGCCTTTATTACCGCACTCAGGGGCAATTCTGCTATATTTGCACAGACAAAAAGACAGACCCCTACCGGAGGCGTTGTCAGACCTATCATCAGGTTGAGTACGGCAAAGGTCGCAAAATGCAGAGGATCTATACCTACACTCTGGGCAAGAGTGAGCAGCGGCACAAATAAAATGATCAGGGCGGCAATGGTCTCCATGAACATACCCACAAACAACAACAGGATGTTGATCAGCAGGATGATCAGATATTTGTTCTGGGTAATGCTCAAAACACCTTTGGCGATGGTCTGGGGAATTTGTTCCGACACCAGAATCCAGCCAAAGACATTGGCAAAGCCAACCAGCACAAGGATGGCAGCTGAAGATACGGCACTGTCAACCAGGATCTTTGGTATTAATTTGACCGGCAGCTCCCGATAGAAAAAAACACCGACGATCACCGCGTAAATGCAGGCAATAACGGCGGTTTCTGTAGGCGTCATTAACCCGCTGATCATACCACCTATTATCAGACCAGACATTGCCAGTGCCCAGAAGGCACCAAGGAAAGAACGGCCAACTGCCCTGAAGCCCATCCACTTCTGCCTGGGGAATTTTCTTCTGCTGGCAATAATATAGGTCGTCACCAGCATGGCCCCACCGAGGAGGAAACCGGGGACAGCTCCTGCTATAAACATCCTGCCAACGGAAAGCCCAGACAAGGCTCCAACGATGATCATTGGTACGCTTGGCGGAATAATCGGTCCGACAGTCGATGAAGCAGCGGTCACTGCTGCGGAAAAATCAGCAGGATATCCTGCTTTCTTCATTCCGGGAATCATCACTCCACCTATTGAGGCTGCATCTGCCACAGCGGTTCCGGAGATACCGCCAAAGAGCATGGAAGCAGCCACATTGGTCAGTCCCAGTCCTCCACGCACCCAGCCGACCAGACTGTTGGCAAAACGGATGATACGTTCCGTGATACCACCGTTATTCATCAAATTTCCAGCCAGGATAAACCCAGGAATACAAAGGAGTACAAACACGTCGATTCCCGCATACATCTTCTGGGGCATCACCACAAGCGGGATACCCGCTGCAACGAGATAGCAAAAAGAAGAGACACCCAGAGTAACGGCCACTGGCAGACCAATTACCAGCCCCCCCACAAATACACCAAACAGGATAGCAAGATTCATAATACCTTCAACTCCTCTGTTTTGCTGGCAGGTGAAAGGTCCAGCAACAGTGAACCGATGCGAGAAAGGGCGAAAAGCAAGAGAAAGCCCAGTAAACAGAGGACACTGGCATGAACATAATTCATCTGCCAGCCCAAAGCAGGAGACGTCTGTAATGCCCCTATCTTTGTAAAACGCCATGCCGGTTCAAGGAGGGCTACGCTGAGCGCGGCAATAATGATGGCCGATAATAATTTCAGCAACCAGGGGATTCGACCGGGTAACGAATCGCAGACAATATCGACATTGACCAGGTCACCTGTCAGATAAGAGACCCCGACACCGAAAGCCGTCATATACAGGAGGGCAAAGCGGGTCAGTTCTTCCGTCCAGACAGGGGAGTCAAACAGGCCGCTGCGACCAAGCACCTGAATGGTAACGGTTATGATCAGAATACTAAAGGCAAGTCCCACCAGAATTCTGGCAAGTCTTGTCAACCCGGAATTAAAGGCTGTGAAAAACTGTTTCAACATGTATCTCTGTCCTTATCTTGCTGGTTAAAAAAGCCTTCAGAGGTAACGTGAGTACTTTTCTTATAAACTTTATAAAAACAACGGGCTATGAGCGGACTCAGAGTAGCCTCGATCACATAGCCCGGTAACACCTGTTACTGGTTGAAGAGATTTTCAACTATCGGACGAATTTCAGGTTTGACATTTGCAAGAACCGCATCTTTGGCTTTCTCGGCAAAGGCCTTGCCATCAACCTCAACAAAGGTCATGCCTTTTTCGGTAAGCTCTCCCACGAGTTGTTGCTCATCAGCAATAAACAATTCGCGCTCGTATTTCTGTGCCCGTGCAGCAGCCTCCATCACGGCTTTCTGGTCATCCGCTGAAAGTTTTGCCCAGGTCAACTCGGAAAGAGTCAGGTAGATCCAGGATCGCACATGCTCAGTTTTATTGATATACTTTTGTACCTCGAAAAAGCTTGCCGACTTGATCAGGGCGAGTGGATTTTCCTGTGCATCAATAGTACCGTTCTGCAAAGAGGTGAAGACTTCGGAAAATGCCATGGGTGTCGGTTTGGCCCCAAGAGATTTCCAGACATCAACAAACAGTGGAACATTGGGTACACGCAATTTAAGACCGTCAAGGTCAGCGGGGGATGTGATAGGACGATTACTCGTCAGATTTCTCGGTCCACGGGCAAAATAGGCGATAGGACGAATTTTTGCTTTTTCTATGATCTGTGCCTTGATCTGCTCGCCAATCTCACCTGATGCCACAGCATCCATATGCTCAATGGACTTATAGGCGTATGGAACAGCCAGTAAAGCCGCCATGGGCGCCCAGTTCTGCAGACTCTCTCCGGTTATTGTCATATCAACGGTTCCAAGCTGCATACCGTTTACCAGGTCCATTTCTTTGCCCAGGGACTCATTGGGGAAGACCTGAACTTCAATCTTTCCATTGGTCAGGGACTTCAGTTCATCGGCGAACTTCAGAGCAGCCTTATTCCAGATATTATCCTCGTTGGCAAGGTGACCAAGTTTAAGGGTCATGTCCGCTGCTGCGGCTGGTGAAACGATGATTGCACTCATTGCAAGGGTAAGCAGAGTTTTTCCAAACCTATTCATCATTGTCATACTACCTCCTTAACATCTTTTTGGATTATTAATGAGAAACGACCTCTAGCCGGTCGTTTCCAGGTTAACAATATCTGGCACTCCATACTCAGAAAAAAGTTCGGGCTGCCTGGCAACAATGAGAGGGAGATCACGAAGAACCTCCCGCATATGTTCGCGGATGGCCAAATCTGCAGCAACTTTATCCTTTTTTTCTATGGCATCGACAATCGCTTCATGTTGATTGACGAGTCGCTCGATTGGTTTAATTGTGCTACTGAGATGACGGACCCGATCGAGATGGGCTTTCATGTTGGAAATGACTTTCCAGGCAATAGGTTTTCCTGCAAATTCCGCAAGTAAGCGATGAAACTGTTCATCGCACTCCATAAATTGATCAATTTCAAGAGGAAGAAGTTCTCTCTGCATCTTAAGCAAAGACCGTAATTTTGACACCAGCAGCGGATTGCTTTGTTCCACCAGATATTGAACAATGTCAGCTTCGATGGCTTCACGGATGAAACGGGCGTCGCTGACAGCATCGATTCGAATCCTGGTGATAAAGGTTCCCCGTTGCGGCCGGACCTCGACCAGGCCCTCGTTGCGCAATTTGATAAAGGCTTCCCGAACCGGCTGACGACTGATGTTAAAGGTTCCTGAGATCTCCGTCTCGGAGATCCTGGTCCCGGGAAGAAGATTTCCGTGGATAATCTGTCCGCGCAAAATTTTATACACTTGCGGCCCAACAGATTCGCCCTGCTTTAACAAAGGATTTTTATATGTATTTATTACCACTTGACGCTCCCCCTGATGCAATATAAAAGTAACTACCATACTAGTCAACACGTATTACCGATACGACAAACAACACAAACTATAATCCAGGTAATTCCAGGCGGTATCTGACCTGAATATCAACTCCGCCCTTGTAAAGAGGTTACTATGAAACAGACATGGAGATGGTTTGGACCATCAGATAAGACATCCATCGACGATATCCTGCAGGCCGGGGTTGAATCTATAGTATCAGCACTCCATCACATCCCCCCTGGGGCGCCCTGGTCAAAAGACGAGATCGCACGGCGACAACAGGAAATTGGCAGAAAAAACGATGGCTCTCCTTCTGGACTTCAATGGGAGGTTGTTGAAAGTCTACCGGTTTCTGAAGATATAAAAAAACAATCAGGAGACTGGCTTGAACATATAGACAATTATAAGGTCAGCCTTAAAAATCTTGCGGAACAGGGTATAGAAGTGATCTGCTACAACTTCATGCCGGTGCTCGACTGGACCCGTACGGATCTTAAATGGAAGATGCCCCACGGTGGCACTACAATGCGCTTTGATCTCGTTGATTTTGCGGCTTTTGACCTCTTTATCCTCAAACGCGAAGGGGCGAAAACAGAGTATCCGCAAAAGCTCACAGCAAAGGCTAGACAACGCTTTGAACAGTTCAATCCTGAGCAGTGCAGACAGATCGTGGATAATATTGCCTGCGGTCTTCCTGGAGACACAGACAAGCTCACGCTAGAAGACGTGCGGCGTCATCTAGCGGAGTACAACCATATAAGTCCAGAGCAACTGTTTAAACATTTCACCCATTTCCTCCAGGAGGTTGCACCAACTGCCCAGGAGCTTGGTCTGCGGCTCTGCTGCCATCCTGATGACCCACCGTTCCCACTGCTCGGTCTTCCTCGTATAGCATCGACGGAAGCGCACTACAATGCACTGTTACAGGCCGTTGATATTCCCGCCAATGGGGTGGCCCTCTGCGCCGGATCACTCGGGGCCAGAAGCGACAATGACCTGCCCGGCATGATTGACCGCCTCGGTGACCGCATCCATTTTGTCCATTTGCGCAATGTAAAAAGAGAAAGCGATGGGATTCCGACATCTTTTCACGAAGACGAGCATCTCAGTGGGGATACGGATATGGTGGCTCTGGTTCAAGCCATCCTGCGGCAGGAAAAAAAACGCCGCGCGGCTGGGCGCAGAGACTGCAGTATTCCAATCCGACCCGACCACGGCATGGATATATTAGACGATCTCAGTCGCCTGGGACAACCGGGCTATCCAACCATCGGACGGGTAAAAGCCCTCGCTGAATTACGTGGTCTTATCACCGCGTTGTCGCACCCTAGTTTGGCGGCTAAAATCTGAGTTGAGTTATGGCTCTGAATAGATAGAAATAGTTGCGATACTCTTTCCAAGTGCAATTCTTCCATCAAGGAGTTTTTATGAGGGGGTTATTCAGAAACATTGCTGCCGCTCCACATAAGGTCTCTGAAAATGTTGGATGCGGATGGAGGCTGAGCGCCAGATCCTCAACCGTAGCTCCCATTTCTATTGCCAGGACAGCCTCGGCTATAAGAGATTCAACGTCTGCTCCGCAGATCCCCACCCCAAGAATCCGTCCATTTCCCGGGTCAGCCAGGACCTTGGTCAGGCCGTCTGTAACCGCTGTGATATGTGCTCTTCCGGAATACTTCCAGGGGAATATCTCTATATTAACCGGTGTATTTTCAAGCCTTGCCTGACGTTCAGTCAGGCCACACCAACCAATCTGCGGACTGGTATAGACCACTGTGGGAATAGCCCGGAGATCATAGGCTGCTGGCTGCCCTGCAATCACTTCCGCTGCCACCCTTCCCTGGTAGGTCGCATTAGCCGCCAACATCATCCTTCCTGTCACATCTCCTACCGCAAAAATGTTTTTTTCAGCGGATCGCTGTTGTTCATCTACGATTATAAAGCCCCTTGCATCAAGTTCAACGGAGGTATTCTCAAGGCCAAGGCCTGCTGTGACAGGTTCTCTTCTTGTTGCAATCAAAACCTTATCAAAGCGGTGTTTTTCTTCACCGTGTGTGGTTTCGAAGGTTGCTACAACACCCTCTTCCACTTCTTCAAGGCATGTTATACGTGTGGCGGTGTAAATTTTTTCAAATGACTCAGAGAGTCTGCGAGATAGAGGTTCGACCACGTCTTCATCTGCGTCCGGCAAAAGCTGAACGCCCATCTCCGCAAGGGTAATCCGGCATCCCAGAGCCGCATAGATAGTTGCCAACTCAAGCCCCTCATAACCGCCCCCAATTATAAGCATCTTTTCGGGAATTGCTGAGAGTTCCAGGGCTTCGGAGCAATACAATATCCGCTTTTTTGTAAAAGACTCCGTTCCTGGAAATAATACCTGGCTTGAACCGGTTGCAATAACAGCATTTTTAAAACGCATCCGGCTGAGCGAAGCCCCTTCAAGACGCACCGTCCTGCTGTCTTCAAAGTGGGCCATCCCTGCAACCAGTTCTACGCCATGCCTCTCACAGAGATTTACTAGACCTTTAGCCAAACCATCAACAACAGTACTCTGCCAGGCCCGCATCGCGGAAAGGTCAATTTCAGGTTCACCAAAATGCAGGCCCATCACACTTGCTTTTTTCGACTCACCCAAAATTTCTGTCAGATAAAGATATAATTTTGAAGGGATGCAACCCTCATGGAGACATGCGCCACCAGGCAAGGGTCGCGGGTCTATCATGGCAACATCAAGACCAAGATCCGCTGCACGAAAGGCAGCTGCGTAGCCACCGGGCCCACTGCCGATAACGACAAGATCGACCGTCATTTCCATATCACCCATGACCATATCTGCTCCTTTCCTGCCCTACTCCTGAGATTCTGAAATGACAATACCCGCATGTTTTCCCAGGTAAAAACACCTCAAAATATTCTGCATAGGAATGAGTTTTCACTCTAAATCATCGTAATAAGTAATTCGTCCGGATCCTGCAGGGCCCTTATGATTACCTGCATAAAGCGAATGGCCTCCGCACCATCGGCCACCCTGTGATCAAAACAGAAGACCAAAGGCATCAATAACCGGGGCTGGATCTGATGATTGCCTTCAGCATCTGTCACAACGGCGGGCTGCATCCTGCCCTGGCCAAGACCAAGGATGGCAATTTCAGGATGATTTATAATTGCGGAGAAGTGACTGCCCCCAATGGCACCGGCATTGGTTATGGTGAAAGACCCTCCAATGAGCTCTTCTCTGGTGAGCTTTCGGCTGCGGGCACGCTGTATTTTATCGTGTAATTCTATAGAAAGTTCTTTTATCGACTTTCGATCAACATCTTGTATAACAGGGACCATCAGGCCATGCTCAGTATCAACGGCGATTCCTATATTAAAATATTTTTTGACGACAATCTCCTGATGGTCAAGATCTAAGGTTGCGTTGAAATAGGGAAAGTTTTTTAAGGCAGTGGCAACCGCCTTTAAGGCAAAGACAGTCATGGTCAGCCGTCCACCGGCTTTTTCTACATCTTTTTTATGTCGCTGCCTGAAATCTTCCAGACGGCTGATATCAACGGTGTCCTGGCAATTCACATGGGGGATCTGTGACCAGGAATAGGCCATGCGTCGGGCTGTTTCTCTTCGTATTGAGCGAAACGGCAGCCTTTCTAGTGGTCCAAACTCATCTCTATTTGTACGATCGCCAGAAACTGATGTGATCGATGAAGGTACAGGATCATAGATTATATCGGCTTCGAGCTGCCTGACATCTGAGGTGGTTGTACTCTCAGCAGCTTTTCGTACATCTTCAGCGGTTACCAGTCCACTGGGGCCCGTCGGCAAGACCTGATACAGGTCAACCTTCAACTCCCTTGCAAGCCGGCGGGTAGAGGGCGCTGCCGGCACAGGACGTCTTTTATCCTTGCTCTGGTACTGGGACGTCTGGTCAACGGTCCCTTTCGGGGTGGTCGATTCGGCATCTTCCCCTGTTGAAACCGAAGATGCACTATCTGCCGTGTCAAAGATGAGAAGAATTTCCCCCACATTTACCATATCCCCATTTTTGACCAAAACTTCACTTACTACCCCCGTTGTAGGGGAAGGGATTTCGACCGCGGCCTTGTCAGTTTCAACCTCAAGAATCGGATCTCCCTCGGTAACAGACTGCCCAGAGGTGACAAAGACCTCAAGAATTTCCGCCTCATGAACCCCTTCACCAAGATCTGGAAGACAAAATGATTTGGTCATACCTGCTCCAATAAAAATTTATCTCACACTGAAATTCACATATAAATACAACGGCTCGACTCTATGACTCAGAAGGTATAGCCCTTTTCGCTCTGCTAAACAACCATGGTCGCACGGGCCGCCTCCATAATACGCTTAACGTCAGGAAGATATGCTTTTTCTCTACTAAAGTAAGGGATAACAACATCATACCCTGCAACCCGCTGGATTGGTGCCTCAAGATAATAAAAGGCCCCTTCCATCAACCGGCTCACAACCTCAGCACCAACACCAAAGCTTCTCGGGGCTTCATGTACGATCACCCCCCTGCCTGTTTTTCGAAGAGATTCAACCATAAGAGTGTCATCAAGAGGGGAAATAGTCAGCAGATCAATAACTTCGGCCGCAATGTTTTCCTTCTCTAACTCTGCTGCAGCTTCAAGTGCGTAGCGCAGCATAGCCCCATATGCTATTATGGTGAGATCTTCCCCCGGCCTGACGACTCGGGACACACCTATTTCAATGGTTTCTTCAGCCTCTGGCACCTCTTCACGAAAAGCCCGGTACAATGCCTTTGATTCATAAAAGATAACCGGATCCGGGTCACGCATTGCACTAATCAGAAGTGCTCGGGCGTTTCTCGGCCCGGAAGGGATCACCATCTTCAGCCCCGGAGTATGGGCCCAATAGGCTTCGCGACTCTCTGAGTGGTGCTCAAGTGCCCGGACCCCACCACCGTACGGTGCCCTCATTACCATTGGACAGGTAAGCCTGCCCTGGGTCCGCCAGCGCATACGTGCGGCGTGGTTTTCAAGCTGATGAAAACTCTGGTAGGCAAAACCTGAAAACTGTATCTCACACACAGGCTTTAGCCCGTAGGCGGCCATACCGACTGACATACCAATTATGGCCGATTCGGCAAGTGGAGTATCCACCACCCGCTCTCCACCAAAATCTCCAAACAACCCATCTGTTACTCTGAACACACCTCCATCAGGGCCGACATCCTGGCCAAGTACTATAATAGAATCATCTTTAGTCATCTCCTGATGAAGAGCCAGGTTCAAGGCCTCTACCATTGTCATTTTAGCCACGGTTCACCCCCCTTCCTCTACTTCAAGGCGACGCTTCAACTCCTGTTTCTGCAGTTGAATATGAGATGGCAACACTTGATAAAGATGACTGAACATATCCAGCGGATCACCAAGTTTTTTCATCTGCTCTTCAGCATTACCTACAGCCGTTTGTATTTTCTCCAGAACCTCAGCTTCCAAGTCTTTCTGTAAAGAACTGGTTAACACCTTTTTATTGTGCAGATATTTTTCAAATCGGCTTATAGGGTCCTTCTTTCTCCAGATCTCGACTTCATCATCCTTGCGGTAACGCTTAGGGTCATCTGCGGTAGTATGCATCATCACCCTGTAAGTGACACACTCAATAAGCGTTGGCCCGCCACCAGAGCGTGCTCGTTGCACTGCCTCCTGTGCGGCGACATAGACGGCCAGAACATCATTACCATCGACTTGGATGCCAGGCATACCATACGCAAGCGCTTTCTGGGCTATCGTTTCGCTTCTTGTCTGCTGTCTTAGCGGGATAGATATCGCCCATTGGTTGTTCTGACAGACAAAAATGACTGGGGTTTGATAGACGGCTGCGCAGTTCAGCCCTTCATGAAAGTCACCCTCAGATGTTGCCCCGTCACCGAAATAACACATGACAACCTCGTCAGTTTTTCGGTATTTGGCAGCAAAACCAATTCCCGTAGCATGAATCACCTGCGTACTCACAGGTATTGCTAAAGGCATATCGTTCTGATTGGGCTCAAGTTTCGTACCCTCGTTATAACCATTATAATAAAGCAGGACAGACTCGAGAGATCTGCCTCTCACGATTTCGGCAGAAGTTTCTCTAAAGGAAGGCACAAACCAGTCGCTCGGTTTAAGCTGGAAAACCGATCCAATCTGGGCTGCTTCTTGACCTTTGACAGGCGGAAAAGTTCCTATCCGCCCCTGTCTTTGCAAATCGAGCATACGTTCGTCAAAACGACGCCCCAGCAACATGGCCTTATACAGATTCAGGTACTGTTCTTCTGAAATTTCTGGTTCGAGCGAACTATCGACTTCACCGCTTTCATCCAATATGGACAAATAATCTACGGTATTGGGAATAGAGATTTGAATACGTGGCATTTGAGGCTCCTTTTTGAGGAACAACATGAAAGTAGATATCAAGATCAGCAACACATTTTGACAGATTATCTACTACAATTACCATTGTAAACTTGATGGACTACAGAACACGTATAGCTATTTACACATTTACGTATCTTATTAGAAGTATAGCCATCTTTGATCAATTATTCCAAAGTAAAACGTAAAACGGGGAGACACATCATTGTTACATTGCCCCATATATTAATGCAGATCATTTAGCATTTCCCCCTTCGGAGCAACAAAGACTATAGACCAAGAAGAACATCGAATATCTTCTTCTATTTTTTCTATTTCATATTTAACCAAAGAACAGCGACATAGAAATGAGAATGGTAGATACTAAGAAGAACGGCGGCAAAAAAGATAGCGGTGAGGTGATTTTATTGTTGACCTAATGCGAGTGATCAGCTATTTTGCCGCTCCTTCGTGAGCAACAGGGAAACGCAACCAGCCTGAACGGCTTGAGAGTTTAAAACTGTTTCTCACAAATGAAAATAAGATAAACTTTTTATTGACATAAGGTTTTAAGTTTATTAGAGTTAGCCGCTCGCCGCGACATAAAGCGCGGGACACTT
>NZ_SWCN01000079.1 GCF_005116575.1 Desulforhopalus sp. IMCC35007
GCAAAAGCCAAACCGGGACCAGTACCAATTACCCGGCAGGCTCGCAGCTTCTATGGGGCTACCTATCTTTTCGATCAACTTGGAGAGGAAGTCGGGGTGACAGAGGATCTGAAGAGCTGCTTTCCCGAAACATACAGGCAGATTCTATCCATCGCCTACTACCTTATTGTTGAGGATAGAAACTCCCTGAGTCGATTCCCCCGCTGGGCGGCTGTCCATCGGCATCCACATGGGCGCGATATTCCTTCCCAAAGGAGCAGCGAGCTCTTTGCTTCTATCAGCGAGGAAACCATACAGCGCTTCTTTACGCTTCAGGGGAAACGGCGGGTGGATCGGGAATACCTGGCATATGACAGTACCTCCATATCCAGTTATTCAAAATGCCTCAGACAGGTTCGCTATGGCAAAAACAAGGACCATGAGCATCTGGCACAGATCAATTTGACGCTACTTTTTGGACAACAATCACGACTACCATTGTATTACCGTAAGCTGGCGGGGAATATTCCCGACGTAAAAACCCTGAAGAAACTGCTGACCGACATGAACACGCTTGGCTATGAGAAGATCAAGATAGTCTTGGACCGTGGCTTCTTCAGTGCTGCAAACATAAACGACCTGTACAGGAATCATATGAAATTCCTGATAGCCGCCAAGCTGTCGCTGAAACTTATTAAGACACATCTTGATGCTGTTCGTGAGCCGATGCGCAACTGGAATCATTACAGTCAGGCATACGAACTCTATGCGTATTCTCTGCCGAT
>NZ_SWCN01000080.1 GCF_005116575.1 Desulforhopalus sp. IMCC35007
GGGAGGACCATCTTCCAAGGCTAAATACTAACCGATGACCGATAGTGAACGAGTACCGTGAGGGAAAGGTGAAAAGAACCCCGGGAGGGGAGTGAAATAGAAACTGAAACCGTTAGCTTACAAGCAGTAGGAGCACTATGTATTTATACAGTGTGACTGCGTGCCTTTTGCATAATGAGTCAACGACTTACCCTATGCAGCGAGGTTAAGCCGAGAGGTGGAGCCGCAGCGAAAGCGAGTCTTAACTGGGCGAATGAGTTGTATGGGGTAGACCCGAAGCCGGGTGATCTATCCATGGCCAGGGTGAAGTCTCGGTAACACGAGATGGAGGCCCGAACCGATATAGGTTGAAAACTGTTCGGATGAGCTGTGGATAGGAGTGAAAGGCTAATCAAACTCGGTGATAGCTGGTTTTCTCCGAAATATATTTAGGTATAGCCTCGCATGATGACTGACGGAGGTAGAGCACTGACAAGACTAGGGGGCCCACCGGCTTACCAACTCTTTTCAAACTCCGAATACCGTCAAGTTCTAGTGCGGGAGTCAGACTACGGGAGATAAGTTCCGTGGTCGAAAGGGAAAGAACCCAGACCGTCAGCTAAGGTCCCTAAACTATGCTAAGTGGAAAAGGATGTGGAATTGTTTATACAACCAGGAGGTTGGCTTAGAAGCAGCAACCCTTTAAAGAAAGCGTAATAGCTCACTGGTCTAATGATACCGCGCCGAAAATTTAACGGGGCTAAGCATAGTACCGAAGCTACGGA
>NZ_SWCN01000021.1 GCF_005116575.1 Desulforhopalus sp. IMCC35007
GACCCCGTCTCTGGCCATGAACTGGAAAGATGTTGATTAACCTTTTTGCAAGCGCCGGGAAACCCGGCGAAAAAAGAGGCAATGGATAACTGTTTATTATTGACAGTGTCAACCATATCAGTACCTTAGAAATTCATTCGACGTCTGCGCTCATCTCTTGTTTTTTTATGAATGAATTTGGTGAAGGTAATTATCCCGTTCATCGGGGTTGGAACTTTTATAACCGCCTGGAGGGTTGGAAATGGGTCAGGAGAAAATAGTTTTCATCGGTGGGATGGGCGAGGGCCTGGGGACTGCGTTGGCACATTATTTTTTGGCAAAAGACTATCAGGTCATTGGCTTTAACCGATCGGTAAATAACAAGGTCAGAAAAGAAATTTTGCAGATGAACGTTGATCTGTCCGACCAAAACCAGGTGAGAGAGGCTCTGGCGCAGACTCAGTTAGCCCTTCGTGCTCCCGATGTCTTCATCCATAACGCAGCAGAGCTTGTAATCGCTCCTTTTCAAGAAACGACGGTGGAGCAGTTCGAACAATGCTGGAAGGCTATAGCATTGTCGGCTTTTATCCTGTCGAAAGAGTTGTTGCCACTTATGGCTGTAAAGGGAGGAACGGCTATTTTTACCGGTGCCACAGCAAGCATCAGGGGAGGCAATAACTTCAGTGCCTTTAGCTCCGCCAAATTTGCTTTGCGAGGGCTTGTCCAATCACTTGCAAGGCAATATCAAAACTTAGGCGTGCATGTCGCCCATGTTCTGGTTGATGGGATCATTAATACAGAGAGGAGCCGCGAATTACACCGCCTGCCTGTTGAAAAGATGTTAGACCCTCAGCATATAGCAGAATGTTACTGGCAACTCTGCCAGCAGCCTGAAAGCACCTGGACCCATGAGCTGGATATACGACCCAGCACGGAAAAATTCTAATGATTGAAACTGATACGATTGTAATTGGCGGAGGTCTATCCGGATTGTTCGCCGCTTTGAGATTACAGGATTTAAAGATTCCCTATCTGCTTCTTGAGGCAAAGCCGGAGTTTGGCGGGCGTATTACCGGGTACCCGGTTGCCCCCGGTTCTGATGTCTGTATTGATCTTGGTCCTACATGGTTCTGGCCGCATCAGACGTTGATGAAACAGTTACTCGCTCGGTTACAGGTTGAGTGGTTTGAGCAATACTCAACAGGAGACACCCTTGTTCAGCGGCGTCCGGATGAAGCTTCCTTTCGTATACAAAACGACGCGGGGACAATGACCTCCTGCCGGGTGACAGGAGGTGTGAAGCAGCTGGTGAGCGCTCTTGCAGGACAACTGGAACAGACCAAAATAAAAACTGAGCATCCTGTGACGGTCGTGAGAAAATCGGGTAAAAAGTGGCAGGTGACAACTGTCTGTAGAGGGTTGGAACAAAATTTTTCTGCAAACCGAATGATCCTCGCTGTACCACCACGCCTGATTGTAAAATATCTAACACCGGAGGCCTACATGTCAGAGGGTCTTGTTAAGGCCTTGCAGGCAGAGCAGACCTGGATGGCCGGTCAGGCAAAATTTATCGCTGTATATAAAGAGCCATTCTGGAGAAAAAAAGGACTGGCAGGACAGGCATTCAGCCATGTTGGCCCGTTGGTGGAAATCCATGACGCCTCTTGCTCAGCAGGATCTGGTTTTGCCCTGTTTGGTTTTATCGGCGTCTCCAGTGCGTCCAGGGCTCAACTCTCCAGGCAACAGCTCACTGCGCAATGCCTGGAACAGCTTGGAACGATCTTTGGTCTTGATGCTTTAAACGCTGCGGCGACCCACGTCGAAGATTGGGCACAGGACATATGGGTTGCAACGGAGCTCGATGCTCTGGAACCACCCCGGCATTGTTCCTTTGATATGGAACAGCACGAAAAAGAGCTTGAAGAACTGAAGGTGCATCTTGTCGCCAGTGAATTTGCGCAATTTGAAGCAGGGTATCTTGAGGGAGCGCTGATGGCAGTTGAGACAGCAATACAAACTCTTCCACCGTGGCCCTGAAAATGGGAAAAACCCAGCAAAGGGCAGGGGCTCTTGACGGGGATGCTACTTTTTGGGCCGTAGTTCAAGGGCCGGGAGCATTCTCAAATTTACTGATAATGTCGGTTACGAACCTTTCAGAGAAACCGGCGACAAAAGACCAGAACATCATCTTTGCGTAATCTACCGATTGGCCATGAACGGCAAAAATTTCTGCGAATCCCTGGTGGGAAGCAGATGGATCGAGCTCTTTGGTATCAGGAAGAAATTGAGGAAAGATGTCTCCGGTTATAAGATTTGAAATAAACAGTACGTAGAGCACGACCGCGAGAATTCCCCCAACCAGAGGCGACAGGCAGACATATACCCACGAATTCGCCAGCAGCTCCAGATCATCTTCTGACATTACTTTCAGACGTCTCTGCAAGCCGACAAAGCCGCCGATAATTCCCGCCGAGAATGCTGCAATCGGTGCAGTGACAAACTTGAATTGGGTGCTGTTATATGTCAAAAATGCACCAGCGATTATGACAAGTACCAGAAGCGTCAGCGCAATCGCCAATCTATTGCTGATCTTACGAATAGCTTGCAATTTTTCAGTCATGGGACTCCTCGTGGTTGAGGTGGGGCAACGTTACCTCTGGGCTGCAAAGCCATTAAGACTTTCAAGACTTCCGAACGCTCTCATCCTCGTGAGGGGAAAGGCACGACCGAAGATAAAATCGGTACAGTGCCTTGTTGTGAGAACATCTGCCTGTCTATCTAAGGTATTAATTTATTCGCAATAAACAACAGATTTATTGGAGCATCCTGTTCCCGGAGCGACTCAGGTATACAGTTATACTGGCACCATCGACAGAATCGAAATGGGCGACATATGCCACTGCATGAGAGATGTCCGGAAGCGGGTTTATATTCACGCCTTGTCCAGAACAAGGACGCCCAAGAGGTGTAGAAATATCGCAAGCGTCATCTTTACAGCCAGAACTCCGGGTAGCGTCTTGATTTTGCAATATTGTTGACGATCAGAGCGATGAGCAGCATAATAGCGGCCCCAACTGCTACAGGGATCAACACATAAAGATAGCCCAGGTTGTGAATTCCAGTACCGCCAATGACTGCTATCAATGCTGTAGCGCCCCCGGGAGGGTGAAGCGTTCTGGTCAGATGCATCAAAGCGATAGAGGTTGAAACCGCAAGAGAGGCCGCTAGCCACATCTCACCGCCAAAGAGCTGGTACGCGGTCACACCAACAATGGCAGAGAGGATATGTCCGCCAATCAGGTTTCTTGGTTGAGCCAGAGGACTGCGGGGAGCCCCGTAGATAAGTACTGCAGATGCACCAAATGAGCCGATGATCATCGCCAGATCGGTGCCGTTTAATATTTTGTAGTGAATAATGGAAATCGCAGCAATGCCTAAAAAGCTGCCAAGCCAGGACCAGATAATCTCGACCAGACCAACCGCAGGAGGGCTTTGACCACTGCCTTTCATCTTTTCCAGGAAGTTCATGTTATAGCCCCTCTGTGAAAACGTGGAATGCCCGGGCCAGGTCGGTACGGGTAACGATCCCGACGATCAGTCCCTCTTTGTTTACAATGGGCAGCCGATTAATCTTCTGATGGGTAAAAATAGTCGAAATGGTGCCAATGGTCATCTCTGGAGTTCCGCTGACAGCAGGTTTGGTCACGATGTCAGCCACTGTTTTCCTGTGCAGATTTTTGATCATGCAGCTCTTGTCATGCAGACAATGGGTGGCGATTTGCATAAAAGAAGGGTTGAAGGTAAAGCCCATCTCTCTTAAAAAATCCTTTTCGGAGACAATACCAACAATCTTTTTTCGCTGATCCACCACAGGAGCACCTGTTATTTTATTGTCAGCAAGCAGAGTCGCCGCCTGGACAAGTGGCATTGTCTGCTCAATGAGCAGTACGTTTTTTTGTCATCAGTTGAGTCGCTGTCATGGTATTGAGCAGGCGTGTAATAGCCATTTTATAGGCAACCTGATAGATTTGCTTGAAATCGCCTGGAGTGATATCGATATAACCCTGAAGAGCCCCCATGGCTGACATAATATCCTGCTCCGAAATATCCGGTGGACGTATTGGGCTGTTATTGTCTTCTAACATTGGCTTCTCCCGCATTGGTTATTGGTTGATTTTTTTGATAATTTTCTGGTGTGCTTTATCCCATTAAACATTTACGATCGTGCAATAAAGCAAAATGGCAACAAAAGCTAATTGACCTACATCAATTCAGCCTGTTGCAGGAAAATTATTTCAAGATCGGTCGCATCCTTTTTCTTCTAAATGTAAGGCCTAATGCGTGTGAATGGTTTTGCTGTTTACACCAACAAGGTGTAAGCTGTTTTGATGGAGTCAGGCATAGATATGACTCCTTTTAAATGCATAAAAATCTATTTTCTTAACAAAAAAGGAGAAAGGTTATGGGCGACAAGGGTGGACGGAAAGATAAGGAAAAAAGTCAGAAACAAAGCAACCAGAAGCAGGGCCAGAAAGACAAGAAAAAGGCTGATAAACAGCCAGCCAAAAAGCCTTAATGGATAAAAAACGAGCGGTTATGAAGGATAACTGATTGTAAATTACCTGGGGCAGTATCCACGAGGGTTATACACGATCGACAGTCAACGATACTGTCCCTGGAAATTTTCGCCGGTGATGGTGTAGTGGCTGTATGTTGAAGTTCAATTAATGGTACGTGACGTATCGTCAGATACTATCAAAACCCTTGCCTAATATGCTGTTCTTCTGGGTAACCTTACAAAACGCATGTTATGCAGATCTGTATAATTACTTGTTAAGCGTCCTATGAAAATGAGCCACGAAGAATATATCGAGAAACAACGTAAGCGTGCCGCCAACGTGGCGAGCGGAATGCTTGATGGCTCTATTCACTATTTAGAGGGAGCCATTGAGCTATCCTCACTTAGGTTTGAGGTTGGCCTACCTGAAGATGACAAAGACTTTCTGGCGTTCACCGGGGTCTCTTCGGAAGTCGATCATTTGCCAATCGGTGCTCCAAGGCAATTTTGGTCGCAAGAAGCTCTTGATCGGCATGAGCCAGAAATTCAGCAATCTATTAAGTGGGCAAAGGAAGTCTCTTTGTCCGAGTGTAAATCTATCGTGGCAAGGTTCAATGCTTAACAAGTCAATCAATGTCGCCCCTTCGGGGCTGGACCTCCAAACCGCTGCGCGGTTTTCCGGCCCATTATTGAGGCGTTACCCATCAAGAACACACTAAAGTGCAAATCTCAAATCTAGAAAAAACTGATTTAAAAGGGCTTAGTGAATTATACCAACAATTGATTCCAAACGAAGTATCCATTCAAAAGATGGAAGCAGTTTTTGAGAGAAATCGAAACAACCAAAACCACATAGCTCTAGTCGCTAAAGAAAACGGTAAATTACTTGGCACATTAATGGCATATATTTGTGAAATGTACTTTGGCCAGTGCAAATCATTCATGGTTATTGAAGATTTTATCGTAGAGAAGGATATAAGAGGCAGTGGTATAGGCACCAATTTGATGGAAGCAGCAGAGAAAAAGGCGAAAGAATTAAACTGCTCATACATCATGCTCATCACTGATACTGATCGAGAAGAATCACAAAATTTCTACAAAAAACTTGGCTACTCAACAGACGAATACTGCGCATTTAAGAAAAAAATATAAATAATGCGGGTAACAAGCGGGTTAATGCAGACTCGCTGAGGTTCGCCGGTGAATTCCTCGTTTGTGTACCAAGTAAAAAATTTCCCCAGAATTCTTGAAGGACTGATTTGAAATATGTTGACTAGCGCAAGCCTCTGGTTACGGTGTCCTTAGTTTGTATCATTTCCCGGTAAATCACTTGTTCAGCAATGATTTTCAATAACATTTGGCTACCATTTACCCACCCTATTGGGGCCAGGATACACTAACCCTTTAGCAACGATCAGCATATCGCCACACCCTATGATCCACACTGCTTATACCTTGAATCCCGGATTCATTGAGGAATTATCAAAACGTATTCATCTGTTGATTAAATCAACAACGCCAACCACAATCATTGGCAGTCTTTTTCAGAATATTACTTTAATTCCCTCGCAAAAACTTATTTCACAAATCATCGACGCTGCTGTCTGGGCCAGTTTTGCAACCGATGAAGGCAATTCTGTGACTATATCTATCATTCTCAGTCCGGAAGAAGACTCCTTTGATACCTTCATCTTCGACAAGCCCATCAGTTTTGATGTCAATCACCTTGTAAAACTCGGTGCAGCGCTTGAAAATCCGCGGGCTGATATCTCTGTCTGGCCAGACGAAACAGGAAAATTAGTTGTCTGGGGGTTTAGGACCCGATCTGTCAAAACCCTTATCCCCAATCTCTGTGTCGAAGCGATGGCACCCGGGAGCGTGTTGATAACGTTTGGAGGAAAAACCCTTGCGGCCCTGTCTGGCAATGAGGCGTTTTTTATCGATCACTCTTCCTTGATAAGAACAATCATACCTAAATTCTCATCACCAAAGGATAATCAGAAAGACAAGATACTCTACCTGATGCGGTATATGTCTCTCTTGAGCATCTCAAGACAGATGCGTGCACATGGTAGAGGAGGAACCCTGCTGGTGGTCCCTGAGGATGGCGAGTGGCAGAGTTCGATAGATATCCCTGTTCCCTATACAGGCGGGGCCGTTTTTCTTGAAAGTGATTACGATGTGACGAAAAAACCTTCTTTGATTGGCAGCGTTAAAAATTTCTTCAGCGCTGCAACCCAGAATAAAACAACTGCGGAAAGAGAGCATCTTGAACGTCTGGGGCACCAGTTAGATCAGCAGTGTAAACATATTGCAAGGCTTACTGCCGTAGATGGTGCGCTGGTCATGTCTTTTGACCGCTTTGTCTATTGTTTTGGCGCGAAAATAACTTCTGCCCAGAACCAGACTCCTTTGACAAATATACGCGCGTATAAACTGGTAGAGGACGATAGCGGCAGAACAGTAAGCCTCATGGATCTGGGCGGAACCAGACACCAGTCAGCGGCCCATTTTGCCAATGCCCAACCGGGGGCCGTTGCCATTGTTGTATCTCAAGATGGTCATGTTTCCTTTATGTCCTCTGACCCCGAGACCCGAGACCTTATCGTTATTCGGCAGGGCGAATTGGCCGTTATCCCTGACGGACTGGGGGCTGCTCTGTGGAGTTACTCCCTGTTTACGGAAATGGATCTGTTGTAAAAAAACATGAGCTCGGACGGGCAAATGTTATTTGAAGTTTGAAAAGAAGAACTCAATCTGGAGCTTGAGTGTTGGCTGATTTTTTGTCGTCCAACCACGCCATAGCAACCTCCGCAGGCCACACTCCAGAGAACATAGGGAAGATATGGAATATTTTTATGAAAGTAAACATAGCTATATTCTGTAATAATACCCATTATGGTCAGAGCAGAATACCAGGGCATGTGCCTTTTGGCCTTATATCTCAATTGCCCACTGTAGCAGGCCTTCTGAAGCCTCGTTAAATCGACAACCTCGAGGCAATAGTCTGGTCTATCTGCACTACGGTATATTCAAAATCTTACACATACAGGACAGTCAATGCAAAAGCTTACCCCCGAAGGAATGAACCTCGTCAATGATCTTTCTCATCGCTACCGCCTGAGTAACGATGCAGTTATTCATATGCTCATAGCTGTAAATAATGGCGGGGGCGGCATGGCACAATTTAATTGTCCAGAGTTGGGCGGGTCCGGGCAATGGATGCGTGGGGGCATGACCATGGTCGGTGACATGTTTAATCATGGCCTGAAGATGACCGTGGATAACCTTTGCTCGGAACTTTCCAGAGCACTGGCCACCCTGCAGATCTTTCCCGTCATACCGGCGGGTACTCCGGGCAGCAATCAGTGGTGGCCGGCTGAGTGCGGTACCCCGTTTAGCAGTGGCGGCCAGAATAATATCCGCTACGCTGTTTTCCCTGGAAAGCTGGCGGTGGAACAGAACGGACAAGTGACTGTCTACGATACCCTTAACCACAATATTGGCGGCGTCAGTCAGCAACAGGGAGGCAATACCTCTCTCACCTTTACCAGTCAGTTCGGCACGGTGTCCGTTAATCAGCTACCCATTATTTCTGGTCCTGGTGCAGGGACACCGCCTCCGCAAACAAACTTTGTTGAACCTGCGGTAAGCGAGCCGGTTGGCAACACAGCGTCTCGTACTGAGAACAATCAAATTTCCAGCAATATACCATCCCAGAAATCAACCAATGAAATAATTAGTCTTATTGGCGAGCTGGCGAAATTGCGCGATGCAGGCGCTATCACCGAACAGGATTTTAATTCGAAGAAGGCAGAGTTACTTGCCCGTATTTGAGCACCCCTCCAGAGGGAGAACTATCTTTGAGGTTTGTATGGAGTCGTATTATTTTATTTTTGAAGTAGAGCCGCAGCGTGAAAACCCAGTAATTTCTCACGTTTCCAGGGCAGTGGCTCATCTATGGGTGGTGTCAGCCGATATTGATGAAGCAAGAAATAGGGCACTGGAGTTCCTGAACGCCGAGCGTTGGGAGTCTCCAGTGGAAAAGGACGGTTACCTGCTCACTCCGGAACGGATAGAAGGGCTGGGAGTTGAAGAATTAGCCGAATATCAGGCCGCTCAATCCGGAGGAATTCAGGCAAAATTTTATTACTGGCATAGATCTGAGTGATCAAGCGTTGCCGGAATACCGTAGTTTTTATTCTTTACAGGCAGTCCTGCCAGTAACTGCGCGTCTATGTACAATTCGCGCTCCTTCCTCTTGCAGCGGAGGGGGGCGCGTACATTATGTTGCTGACTATTCCGTGCTTATGATGATTTCTATGAGGTTCGGTTTCCCGGTGGCAATAGCGCAGCGCACTTTTTCCCGAATCTCATTTGCTTTTGTGATCTTCTGACCGGGCATCCCCATGGATTGGGCCAATGCTATGAAATCTATGGGCGGATTATTGAGGTCCATGGCAATGAATTTTCCGGTCTGCGCTGAGGTGTAATGGGCCTGAGAGCGCATAAAATTTTTCAAAATATTGTACTCAAGATTATTAATTACAATAAAGGTCACGGGAAGCTTTTCATACACTGCTGTCCATAAAGCCTGGGGCGAATACATCGCGGCACCGTCTCCGACAAGGGAGACCACAGGTTTTCTGCCAATTCCAAGTGAAAACCCAACGGCAGCCGGCATGCCCCAGCCGAGTGCCCCACCACGCAAAAATGAATATTGACGGGTTGAGTTGTTTTTCAGAAATTGGCGAAGATAGCTTGCTGTGGCTATGGCTTCATCGACAATGGGGGTGTCAGGACCAATACCTTCGGTGAGAGCCCGCGCCGCCACTATTGGATGAATGACCTCGTTGCTCTGGAGTGCATCGGTTTTTCTGTGCAGTTCTTCTTTTCGCTGTATAAACGTTTTTTCTGCAGTTTTCCTTGTTGCCTCGTAGGCGTCTGCCCTGTCTGCCACTTTTTCTTGCAATAATTTGTTTAATTCTTTCAGAGAGAATTGAATATCACCTACCACGGAGAGTGTGGACGAGTAGGTTCTGCCCAGGTCACTCCCATCAACAGAGAGTTGAAACAGTTCACAACCGTCGGGAAGGGCTGAGGCCTCAGAGTAGAGGATGGTGATAAACGATTTGCCGCCAAGGGCAAAGATACAATCAAATCCTTTCATTTGTTCGGCGATGGCTGAAGCCTTGGTTGGTAGATTGCCCTGCCAGAGATAATGACTGGTTGGATAGGGAATATGGGCAGGCCAGGATGAGCCAAATACCGGTGCGGCAAGTATTTCAGCCAGTTCAACAACCTCTTTATGGGCATCATTAAATGAAATTTCATCACCGGCTATGATGGCTATTTTCCCGGGATCTCTGCGGCTCAGTTCCTCTGCGAGTTTGGGAAGTGAACCGGCTACAGGGCGCCGATCCACGTGGGAAATATCTGGTATTTCAACGTCACTTTTCGCTTCCATCACATCCATTGGCAGGGATAGAAATACCGGTCTGGATGGGGGCGCCAGGCTATCTTGAAAGGCCCGGCGGATCAGAACCGGAATCTGATCCGGAGTATTGATTTCCCTTGCCCATTTTACTGCGGGGGCGGCAATGGAGACGAGATCTCCCTGCAAAAGAGGATCGGTTATGGCGTGCCGGGAATCCTGTTGTCCTGCGGTAACAACGAGGGGTGTTCCAGAGGTAAAGGCGTTAAGCAGGTTACCCAGGCCATGTCCCAGTCCGCCGGCAGTATGTAAATTAACAAATCCGGGTTTCCCTGATGCTTTGGCGTAGCCATCGGCCATCGCCACAACGCTCGCCTCCTGCAGGGCCCATATGTATTTGATGTTTGGGTTATCGATGAGAGCGTCTATGAGAGGGAGTTCGGTTGTGCCAGGGTTTCCGAAAATATACTCCACACCTTCAGTTTCAAGAGCTTCAAGTAGAATTTTGGCACCGTTACGTTTGATAGGTGATTTCATAAGCAAACTCCTCTTAATGATGGCAGGTAAAAATGTCCTGGAACGTTCATATTCTATTCTCAGGCTGAGTGAAATACATAATTATTCAAGTACCCTAAGCCAATGGATGCTGGAGTCAAGAAATAAGTCAATACCTCTAGCAATCAACTGCTTCAATTTTTCCAGAGGTTTTAAGACATTCTAGCGAATCCGCAGTAGTATATCAGGACGTTACATTCACGCTTGAAATTGAGACTCCTGAGACACTGCGTAATGCTCGAATCTAAAAAAGAGATTAATATTGCTGATACGCTTCTCATTATTGTGAAGAAAAGATGGAAATGGCATATTATATGAGGTTTTAAGTGAATTACAGTGGAGAAGAGAAGAATGAAAAAAGTTGAATACCGAGAGCAAGCTTTGAAGATCCTTCCATGGGTCTGTGCAAATTGTGGTCGTGATTTTACAGGTAAAAAGTTGAAGGAGTTAACGGTTCACCACAAAGACCATAATTATAAAAACAACCCGCCCGACGGCAGTAATTGGGAGCTATTATGTATCTATTGTCATGATAACGAGCATTCGCGCTTGCTCGACGCTGAGTGGTTGCCTACTGAAAATCAAGACAATGAGAAGGGGGCAAGAACCACACACTCACCATTCGCTGATCTGAAGAACCTGTTGCGTAAATCTGGCAAGAGTGAAGGAAAGGAGTAAGAAAAGAAGAGGCAACTCCCTGCCTTGAGACTGTCCGTGAGGCGTTTATTCAAAGTGTAATTGCACGGCTTGAATGTGGCGTTTGTTGAGCATCGCATCAATGAATCGTTGAAGGCCAGAGGCTCATTTGGGTTCAGCAGGGCCTGGTTCTAAAATCTAAGAATTAACCCCGTGACTTACGATTCCAGCGGCCAAGTTGTTGCATCTGCATGCGAATCCAGCTTATTCTCGACTGCAGGTAGCTACTTGGTTTGATTGGATTGTAATTTAAAGGACTGGGGAGAATCGCCGCTAACGCCGCCGATTGAGATCTGCTGAGATTGTTGGCTCCGGTGTGGAACCAGTGACGTGAGGCCGCTTCAGCGCCGTAGATGCCGTCACCCATCTCAATGCTGTTGAGATATACTTCAAGAATCCGCTCTTTACTCCAGAACAGTTCGATTAAAACAGTGAACCAGCTCTCCAGACCCTTGCGAATCCAGTTTCTTCCCGGCCAGAGAAAAACATTTTTTGCCGTTTGTTGAGAGATTGTACTTGCACCTCGCAGACGTTTTTTCTTCTGGTTTGAATCGGCTACGGCCTGCTTTATGGCGTCGAAATCAAACCCGAAATGGGAAGAAAACTTCTGATCTTCACTGCAAACCACCGCAAGCTGAAGGTTGGTAGAGATTTTCTCAATCGGTACCCATTTGTGCTCCATACGGACGGTGTTGCCTTTTGATACCTGCTGGCCGGCTCTTATCAGCATAAGGGGCGTAAAAGGTACCGGGAGCCAGCGAAACAGGAGCACTCCCATGCAGGACGCGGCAATAAACCAGAGAAGCGGCTTGAAGATAAATCGATAGAAAAATGTACTGCGCCGGCGTGTCCTCATTGATACAATTCAAAAGCTCCAGACATTGTCAAACACCTCAATTCAGTAAAAATAATACTACTCCAAACCACCTGTGCCATCTTTGTTAAATGCCAATACAGGCTAACATAACCGGTTTCTTCTTTCCACCTAATGTACTAATGCGGATGAAAACCTCAGTTTCCAGATTTGCTGTCATCATCGAGAATGTCACCTGTGAACTGTGATTCTTTGACGGAGATGACTGGCGTACTTTGTACTGGTGGTCGAAAGAGATAGCCTGTTATCATGCCTTTTGTGGTGCCAAAGGCCGCGACTGCCCAGGCTATCAGCAGGCCGGTGTAAAAGAAGAGGCTGGCCCAGGCAAACAGCGGAAGCCCTGTATGGTGGAAGAGCAAGGCAATTCCAGTGACACAGGTACCAACGGGAAATGTGAAGGCCCAATAGGTGAGGGCAAATCGCATTTGTCGACGGTGAGCCCTGATCGTTAAAAGCGTTGCAAGGCAGGTCCAGAGCAGGACAAATCCAAAAACAGGTACACTGTACAGCACCGCAAAAAGTTTAAAAGCGCCTGCAATATGCGAAGGTAGTGCGCCTGCGGCAACGTTACCAAGGACTCCAGCCGCTGTCATGGATTGGCCCAAGGGGCCCAGAACAATCCATAGGGTTGGAACCCGGGAAGTACCGGATGTGCCGTGATGGGCCAGTCGGCTCCAGATCATTGAAATGATAATCATGGCGGCAAAGAAACTGAGGCCGAACATGGAAAAACAGAGGTAAAACATTGTTTCCCGAAGCACGCCTTCAGGGGCGGTAGGTACGAGCATTGCGCCGATTGTCGCCGAGACCATAGGGGGAACAACAGGCATGAGCCAGCCACCGAATGCTGAGTCTTGCCGCACTTTGAATTTTGTAAACAGGCGATAGGGGATGACAATAGCAGATGCAAGACCTGCTATAGTGCCGAAAAACCACAGAAACCAGGCTATTGTATAGGCAAGGTTCTGGCCGATTATTGTCTCTCCCAGTAAGAACGCCCCTCCGGCAATGGTCAGCATTGCCATGGGGGGCGCCCCATAAAATTGTGCCATCATCGGATCGCTGAAATGCCTGGCCCATGCCCCGCGCCCCTGTAAAAAGAAGATAAAGGTAGCAACCATAAGGCCGGTGAGCATGAGGGACGCAAGGCACCAGATGAGAAGCGCAAAGAAGTGGAGCCTGTCTGAAAATAGCGGCAATGTAGCCGATGCATTGGCTATAATTCCTGTGCCCATAACTGAGGCAAACCAGTTAGGGCCTAATTCAAAGTCATTTGTTGCCCCGGTAACAGTGTAAAAAAATCGTTTCCACCAGAGCCCCTTAACGTTCGTGTTTTTTTGTTCGTGGTTCAATGTTTTTCCTATGCTAATGATTCTGGTTCTATTAATTATTGGGCGACGTCACTGTTTGCAGGAGGGGACCACATTTTTTATTCATGTAACTCTCGTGTTCAGTATACAACAGTCGCATCTGCTGTTGACTCGGGAGGAGGGCCATTCTTTGCATTACTGAGCTGTTCTGTCTCAATGTCACGTCTTATGAGACGCTGCAAATTTAATACTGAAAAGCTCACTTGTCATCCGAACATCTTTGTCAGTTTGTACGTCAGGTCAGGATACGCTGGTGTTGGTCCGAGATAACAGCGAGTGTCGTTGGTAGTGGTGGAAAATATTTTAAAAGCCAAATAGAAAAATAGTTTTATATTAATAGACTGATTCTAAAATATACCTCAAAAAGGTTTAAACTGCTCTTATACGGGCAGGAACGGATACGTTTCTTGGGTTAAGCCATCCGTACTATGGGATCAACAACGACAAATCGGGGATAGATAGATGATTATATTCTTGCTGGGACTTTTTCTCTTTTTGGGAATTCACTGCATTTCTATTGTCAATGATTCATGGAGAAATCGCATCGTGGAAAAAGTTGGAGGGCTGCCCTGGAAGGGAGTATATGCACTCGTGTCAATTTGTGGTTTTGCACTACTTGTTCGGGGATATGCAGTTGTTCGCTATGAGAGCGCATTACTCTATTCACCCCCTCAGTGGCTGCAATATTTTTCGATGCTGCTCTTTCTTCCCGTTTTTTCCCTTCTGATTGCAGCCTATTTCCCGGGGCGCATTAAAACGGCAACCAAACATCCCATGCTGCTTGCGACCATCCTCTGGGCAGGGGCGCATCTGTTGTCCAATGGGTCACAGGTGAATGTTATTTTATTTGGTTCGTTTCTGGCCTGGGCTGTTGTAGATCTTGTATCAATAGGGCGTCGCCAGGCTCGTCCCGTTCCAGGCGCGCCATATTCACATTTCAACGATATTATTGCATGTGTTTTCGGTCTTGGCCTTTATGTGATGTTTGTTTTTTGGCTCCATGAAATCTTCTTTGGTGTTGCTCTATTGTAAACAAAAAGATGGGGCTCTCTCCAATGAGGTATCGTCAGCTCGAATGATTTTGATATTTTCAGAAGACCAGAGGGGAGACTGCTTTTGTACGGCTCCCTGAGAACACATCCATCAGCTGGTAAGAGGAAGTGCAGATATTTTCAAACAGGAAAAGCAGAGGCAAGTTATGAAGAACAAGATCTTTACTTTAGTACCGGATACCCCAGACCCCTCAGTACAGTATCTCTTTTATCTTCATGGGCTGATCGTTGAGGTGGCTGGCATCCGGCCCAAGAGTGAAGAACACGGATATTATGAGTACCAGCTTATCCTGGAAGAACTGGCGAAAGAAGGTTTCGTCGTGATAAGTGAGGCTCGGGAAAAAGGCACCGAGGTGAAGGGCTATGCCGAAAATATTGTCTCCCAGATCAAAAAACTCATGGCAAACAAGGTTCCGCCGGAAAATATCATTGTCGTGGGAGCTTCAAAAGGTGGGATTATCGCTGCCTATATCTCCTCCATGCTGAGGGAACAGAAAATACAGTACGTCTTTCTGGCCGGGTTGTTTGAAAAATGTCTGGTCGATAACAATCTACAACTCTATGGGAATGTTCTTTCCATTCATGACAGTTCCGATACACTGTCAATTACCCCGGATTTATATTTTCAGCGCTCTGCCGGGCTTGGGAAATTTAACAAGATTGTCCTCAATCTTAACCTCGGCCATGGCTTGATCTATCAACCCTACCGGGAATGGATTGACCCAATTGTAGAGTGGTGCGTTAAAAAGTAGATTGCTCAGCCCCCTGCGGGCACGGTAACAATCCAGTGTCGGTATGGTTAAGGGGAGTACTTCTCTTGGGTTGAGACAGACAGAAGGTGCCACAGGCACGTCCTCCTTGCATGGAAGACCGGGCAGGGTGGACAGTACCTGGATTATCTACCGATTTTGAAAGGCTGGAAAAGCTCAGTTAATGGTTTTACCTTTGTAAGCTTCTCAACTGTTCCTCGAGTTGGGTGATTCTCTCAAGGAGATCCATAACAAGACCACAGCCGGCGAGGTTAAGCCCAAGGTCGTTTTTGAGTCGTTCAATTTTGCAAACCCGGGCAACAATGCTGTCTTCAAACAACGGCTCAGGTTGCTCCACATCCGGGTCGATCAGACCAAGAACGATATACCTGCGCAGTTTCTCAGGATGAAGACCGACAAGCCGGGCAAGTTCGTTAAGGGTTATGAGTCTGTCTTCGATGTGTTGCCCATAAATGACCAAATCATATCTTTTCATGATATTTTGCCCTTTGTCTACTTTCCTCGCGTGGGTTGTAGCTTGAAGTCTTCTGAAGCTCTTTAAAGAGACGTTTTTCTTCATCACTGAGTGAAGCTGGAACCCGAATTTCAACTTCAATAATAATGTCTCCGGCACCTGATTTCTTCTTTGGTATGCCTTTTCCCCGCAGGCGAAATTTTCTGCCGTTCTGAGTTCCGGGGGGGATGGTAAGGCTTATTGAACCATCAACAGTGCTTACTGGAATTTTTGCACCAAGCGCGGCTTCCCATGGGGAGATTGACACGGATGTGTATAAATCATGTTCAACGATATGAAATCTGGGGTCAGGTGCGATGAGGATTCTAAGCAGGAGATCGCCTGCCGCACCTCTGCCAATACCTTTGCCGCCCTGCCCGGCCAGCCTGATGACTGAGCCACTTGTTACTCCCCGTGGTATTTTTACCTGCAGGGTTTTCTCTTTTGCTTCCAGCTGGCCGTCTGCGCCTGCCTCAAAAATCTGAAAGGTAATGGTTCTTGTCGCCCCATGGAAAACCTCGGCAAGACCAACCTGTATCTCAGCTTCCCGGGACTCTCCCGGTACGTCAAAATGCCTGCTCTGTTTTGGCCCTGCGGACTGTTGAGAGAAACCACCCCCAAATAAATTGTTGAAAAAGTCACTGAAATCCTCCGCGTTGCCAAAACTTTCTCCGCCGCCATATCGAAATGACTGAGAATGGGGGCCCCCGGTCCGGCCCCGGTCCTTCCTTGCGTTCCAATGGGGTGGTGGCTGTTGTCCGCCTCTCTCCCAGTCTTTACCGTACAGGTCGTAGAGTTTTCGTTTTTCCGGGTCTTTCAATACCTCCTGGGCTTCATTGATCTCTTTAAACCTTACCTCTGCGTCGGGAGCTTTGCTCACATCTGGGTGATGTTTACGGGCCAGTTTTTTATAGGCACGTTGAATATCATCTTTGGACGCATCTTTTGCAACACCGAGTATCTTGTAATAATCTTTAAATTCCATGTGCGTATTGTCTCATTTCAAGTCTCTTGTTTGCGGGGATCCGATCAGTTATCGTCGTTTTCTTTTTGTAACCTTTTGGCAATGCGTTGATATGTCTGCTGTAACTCTTCTCCTATTATTTTGGTGGAAGATATCAGTTCGCTAGTGGTTTTTGCCAGATTGTCGTTCACATCAGCTACTTTCATCTTTAAATGCTGCCACTTTTTTTCAGCTTCTTCAAACTCTTGCTTACCTTCCATTGAGGCAAGGTGCAGTTTGAGCTTTAGTTCATCCCGCTCGGTTTTGAGCTTGTCCAGCATCCTGGTAAATTCATCTTTCATTTCCATAAATCACCTCGTTGGATGACGATTGACCAACTGGCGACATGACTGTTGGGTTCGTCATGTACGATGTCGCCTTTGTCATAATATGTATACTAAATAGTAAGTTGTTATAAATGCTTGTCCAGATATTCCGGGGGGCATTAATAACAAATTAATGGAACGAAGGAGGTAATGTCTTGAGGAGATCGGATAAGGTGATCACAGTACATTTGTTTTAGCTCGAGAGATTGTAACCAAAGACAAATGGTACTGAAACGAAAGAATACCAATAGAAAGGGCGGTTTTTGCCGCAGAGGGATCCTGTAGAGGAGATTTTTTAAAAAGGCAGATAAAGGGGGGTGGATAGTTGTACATTCAGAGGAATACAGAAGATAAAAAACTTTTATAATTCAGATTTGTACGTTATGAAAATGGATGAGTGCTGTTTTAGAGCGGCATAATCAATAGTACTGATTTAGATTGACAGCTACCTGAAAGAGGCAAAAAATGGCATTTCCGACTTTTACAGATTTACTCGCAGTCGCTGACCCTGCTGTTTTAGCGACAGGGGTCATGGTCTTCGTCGCTCGCATTTTTGATGTTGCTATTGGCACGGTGAGAACCATTGTGACGGTTCAGGGGAGGACCTGGGTGGCATTCTTCCTGGCTGTTTTTGAGGTGACCATCTGGATTACGGTAATCAGTACGGTGATACAACGGGTAAGCGAATTTCCTGTACTGGTGTTTTTCTATTCTTTTGGTTATGCAACGGGTAACGTTGTTGGAATTCTTGTAGAAAAGCGACTCGCCTTTGGCATGATCATTCTCAAAATCTTCTCCATCAATAACGGCCAGGTGATGGCCAAAGCGTTTCGTGATATGGGCCAGCCGGTTACAGTTTTTCATGGTGAAGGTAGAAACGGTCCGGTTCACCAGCTGTTTCTCGCCTGTCGCAGGCGAGATCTGAAATGGATGATTCCTCATCTCTATACGATTGACAGGGATGCGTTTTATGTCATCGAGCAGGCTAGAGACGTGAGTAAGGTGTTAAAACCTGTCATGACCCCACTGGGGGGCTGGCGTCAGCGTCACAATCGGAAATAATGACCTAAGATTTATACCTAAGGGCCACTGTGTTGTACCTGATTTGATGGTGAACTCATCCCAACTTCTTCATAAAGATGGGATGAGTTTTGGTGTGGAACACAAAAAATAATCTGATCAACGCCAGGCATGGGCCAGGCTGTTCTCGGTTTTGCGGGGTGGATCGTATCAGGCCGCCGCCGCTTCAACACCTTTACTGAAATCAGTTGGCACTGTGGTCATTCGGCTCGACAGATCGCGGTCAAGCATCAACAAGCCATGAGGGTTACTTCCGATGAGGTTGAGCTGCTGGATGATATCATTGTCATTTTCTTCTTCCTCCACCTGCTCGGTAACATACCATTCGAGAAAAATCTGGGTGGCATGATCCTTTAAGGATTGGGCAAGATCCATAAGGTCATTGATGGATTGGGTGATATATCTCTCATGGGTTAAAGTCTGAGTAAACATATCAAGGGCAGACTCAAATGAGGCTGGCGGGGTAGCCAGGGCTTCCAGTTTGACATCTTCTCCCTGACGCTGAACGTATTCATAGAGCTTCATTGCGTGGTACATTTCTTCGTGGTACTGCACCATAAACCAGTTAGCAAAGCCTTTGAGTCCAATTTTGTTTGAATATGCGGACATCGACATATAAAGGTATGCCGAATACATTTCTTTATTGATCTGCTCGTTAAGGGCTGCAGCCATTTCCGTTTTTATCATGGGGTCCTCTTTTTGTAGTTGTATGTTTGATGATCGTAAGACGTTTATACAATTAAGCAGTCTCTGCGCCGTATGCAACTGATAGTTTGAGCAATAATAAACACAAGTCTATGGGCAGCACCAGAGTGAGGTCTTCTCGAGTTTACTTATGAGTTTTATGGCTGTTGGACCCGCGATTCTGCCTCCTCCGGTTTCATTTTTGCGGCCACCCAGGCCAATTGCAACTACGGCATAGCTCTCTTTGGCCGATTCTGCCAGGATTGTGCCTGAGACCGATAAGCCCCAAACCACAGAGCGGTTAATACGTTTTGCATTGATTTTATGGCTCAGCAGGATCGATGTGGCTTTTTCAAAAAAGGCAACACAATCGATGTCCAGATTTTTTTCGACATATAAAAGAGTGATCGTGTGCTGGTCCTGACGTGCGAGGATGGAACCAACATGGGCAACGGCCCGGTAGCAGTTTTCTGAGCCATCTATACAGAGAAGAACATTTCTTCGCTTCGGGTCGGTGTCTGGACATATCCAGAATGGGGATACGCAGCTGCTTTCCCGGATCATTGCCTGAAACGTTTCATCAGAGGGACGGTCAAACATCCATTGCAGGAGATATGATGCACGTCTTCCGAGAACAATTGCATCATAATGCCCCTGTGCACATTCGGCGAGGATGTCTTTAACCTTACCTGCTTTTTCAGGGACTGTTTTTATGACGATATTCTCAGGAGGTACACTGCGATCCGTCAGTAATTGTTGCGCCTTTTGAATTGACAGTCGCGGGTCAAAGTCAGTGCTGACCGTGGCGGTTTCGTCCGATGATTCTGATTTTTCGGGGAAGGAGGGAGGAGCCTTTTGGGGGTTGTCTTTTGGGTAAATATGAAAAATTGTGAAACGCTTGTTAGAAATAGTATTGAAAAAGGTACAAAGAAAACGAACACCAGAAAGATGATCAATTTCGTTACTTATGGTAGCAAGAAAATGTCTTTCCATGATGTAATCCCCTTATAGATAGTGACCTTTGGCAAATCGCCAG
This sequence comes from Desulforhopalus sp. IMCC35007, assembly GCF_005116575.1. Classification (GTDB taxonomy): domain Bacteria; phylum Desulfobacterota; class Desulfobulbia; order Desulfobulbales; family Desulfocapsaceae; genus Desulforhopalus_A. The sequence goes on from NZ_SWCN01000021.1 coordinate 19,911, forward strand.
ATGAGCGGTTACCCTTCTCAGCATAAAGAAAATTCCTGTGCATCGATTCTTGTACATTGCCCTGGCTGACCTGTTCTTTTGCTGTCAGGTGAAAACATAGTCTTTAGGGACCACAACAATCCCGTGTTCGGAAATTGTAAACCGCTTTCGGTCCTGTGCTTCATCATAACCGATTCTTTCACCATCGGGGATTTTCACATTCTTGTCCACAATACAGTTGCGCAGCATGGCCCCGGCCCCGACATGAACATCACCAAAAATGATGGAGTTTGCAATGACGGCATTGTCCTCGATATGGATGTTTTGAAATAAAATACTGTGGCGGACATGGCCTCCCGATATGACAACTCCACTAGCCAGGATGGAGTTGACCAGGGAACCGTCTGATCCGGAATTTCCAGATGTTGTTCGCGCCGGAGGGCTTTGTGGCTGATAGGATCGTATCGTCCAGTCTTTCTGGTAGATGTCCAGCTGAGGCAGGGGTTCCAGCAGGTCCATGTTCGCCTGGTAATAGGCGTCTATTGTACCCACGTCCCGCCAATAGCGATCCTGACTGACCCTGCCCTGTGTATCGCCAAAGGTATATGCCTTGACGTTTTTATCTTCAATGAGCAGAGGTAGAATATCCTTGCCGAAATCATGGCCCGAGTCGTTGTTTATGTGATCGTCCCTGAGAACCTCGGTGAGCAGTTCAGCGGAAAAGATATACAGCCCCATGGATGCAAGTGCCTTGTCAGGATTGTTTGGCAGAGTGGTCGGTGCCTGGGGTTTTTCTTCAAAGGCGATAATCTGGCCGTCCTCTTTCGTGACAACCACTCCAAAGGCTTTGGCATCCTCAACCGGCACTTCCATGCAGGCAATGGTTACGTCAGCAGCCGTTTTCAGGTGGGACTCGAGCATCGCCGCATAGTCCATCCTGTAGATATGGTCACCGGAGAGAATCAGTACGTATTGAGAGTTACTCCGTTCCAGTAAATTCAGATTCTGATATATTGCGTCCGCTGTCCCCTTATACCAATCGTCTCCAGAATTCATCTGGGCGGGGACAGGTGTGATATAGGTTCCCAGTTCCGGATTAAAAATCGACCAGCCGTCCCGAAGATGCTTGTTCAGGGAGTGGGATTTGTATTGGGTCAGAACCAGAATTTTATGCAGACCGGAGTGGAGGCAATTGGTCAGGGTAAAATCTATGATTCGGTAACTGCCACCAAAAGGCACCGAAGGTTTTGACCGATTTGAGGTTAAAGGAGAAAGCCTGGAGCCAGCGCCTCCGGCCAGAATGAAGGTCATAGTTTGGTTGAGTGTCTTCATGCTTTTGTCTGTTACAGTTTTTTTGGTAACATTCACGTTGAATGCTCAAGGTGAATTCTTCCGTGTCTTGATCTTCTCCCTTCTCAAGGTTAACCGATACACCGTAGTTTACGCAATACGCTTCACCTTATCAGGTTGTAAAAACAGTAAAACCTCCTGCAAAGGCGGCGGGAAAATATTAACAATCCCATTTTAAGACAACTTCCAGTCCCCTGAAGAATCTTCCAGGTGGCATTATATTTCCTTTTTCTAAACGGACAGAATCGGAGATGTCTTCCAGAGTAGTGAGAGAGTCATTAATGAAAGACTCTTGTGGTCGTGTCGAAGGCAGGGCTGGTGTGTGCCAACATTTTCTCTGACTTTGTAAAGCTCACCCCGCAATCAAGGAGATTGGCGGGTACGACTGTTCCTGTTTGGTCAACCTAATATCTGCAATGAACTCATTCGTTCTTTTTCGCCTCTTTCTGTTGGTCCAAGAGTATAGCCGACAGCTACAGTGTCGGTAATCCATTTGAGGGAGTATCCATCTATTTGTGATCTTCAGTGAGGTAACATGCCAGCATTACAGGGGAAGCAGCGGGTGCCAATTTCGGGCAGATTCTGAGAAAGGGCCTCGGGTTCCGGAAAATAACCTCCTTGCCAGATCTGTTAGCATCTCTTGCTAATACTGGAGTAGTATAATATTGATTACCATAACTATAGAATAGGTTAAGATCTGAAATTTAGAAGAATAATATGTCAGAGGTGAGGGTGCCAGATGAGCAAAAGAATAAAAAACCCACCAGTTCTGCCCGTAATAGGCTGGCGGGAATGGGTTGCGCTTCCTGCAATGGATATAAACTCGATTAAGGTGAAGGTAGACTCTGGTGCGCGGTCGTCATCTTTACACGCCCATGACCTGAAGGTCTTTGAACGAGACGGGGCGCAGTGGGTACGCTTTAAGGTTCAACCGGTTCAGCGTTCGATTGCGAAGACTGTTGTCGTGGAAGCTGAGGTGTTTGAATTCCGGTCGGTTAAAAGTTCGAGCGGTGTGGCCAAAATGCGACCGGTTATTATTACCGAAGTAGAGTTACTGGGGAACCGATGGCCGGTTGAATTAACTCTTGCCAGTCGAGACGAAATGGGGTTTAGGATGTTGCTCGGTCGCGAGGCCTTCCGTGGACGATTTTTAGTCGATGGTGGCAACTCGTATTACGGGGGCAAACCCAAGGGCCGAAAAAAAATCAGCAGATCTCAGAAAAATAAGCCCGAATCAGAATTTGAAGGAACCCAATGAAACTTGCTATCCTCTCATGCAGTCCGAAAAGCTACAGCACTCGGAGGCTTCGCGAAGCAGCGATCCAACGTGGCCATAATGTTAAAGTCCTCAATACTCTCAAGTTTGCCATTGATCTCGAAGAGGGGGCCCCGGATCTGTATTACCGGCAGAAACGCCTTTCGCTTTACGATGCTGTGTTACCTAGAATTGGTGCATCGGTTACCTATTATGGTACTGCGGTGGTACGTCAGTTTGAGCAAATGGATGTGTTTTGTGCCAACTCATCCGCCAGTATTTTGAGTTCAAGAGATAAACTGCGGAGTTTACAAATACTCAGTCGACATCATATTGGGATTCCTCAGACGACATTTGTCAGAGATAAAAAAGATGTTCTTCCTGCAATAGCACGGGTTGGTGGTGCTCCTGTTGTTATTAAATTAATTGAAGGAACACAGGGTATAGGTGTGATCCTGGCCAATTCAATCAGTACTGCAGCAGGTATTGTCGAGTTGTTGCAGAGCCAGAAACAGAGTGTTCTGATTCAGAAGTTTGTCAAAGAAAGCAAGGGCAGAGATATCCGTGCATTTGTTGTCGGTGACCGGGTTGTTGGTGCAATGCGCCGTGTGGCCCAGGGGCAGGAATTTCGCAGTAATGTCCACAGAGGTGGAGTGACAGAACCCGTCATCCTCGATGAAGTGTACAGGGAAACTGCGGTGCGGGCAGCCCAGATTCTTGGACTTCGTGTGGCGGGTGTCGATCTTCTAGAGGGGAAAGATGGTCCTCAAATCATGGAAGTTAATTCTTCCCCGGGGCTTGAAGGCATAGAAGGTTGCACTCAACTGGATATTGCCGGTGCCATCATAGATTATTTAGCAGCCCAGGTGAATTTTCCGGAGATAGACCTCAGGCAACGGCTCACCGTCAGCAGTGGTTATGGTGTTGCAGAAATACATATCCCTGAAGGTTCTGAATATATTGGTACGACGATTCTCGAGTCCGGTTTGCGGGCAAAAGATATCGTTGTCTTGACCCTGCATCGCCACACAAAAGTGATACCTAATCCGCGAGCGAATCGCGAATTACTGGCAGGTGACCGTCTCCTCTGTTTTGGTAAGCTCGATCTGATGCGTGATATGACGCCTGCAACGGTTCGTCGTAAGAGACGGCCGAAGGTGAAAGGGCTTCCCGATTTACCTGTAGCAGATGAGGTTTATAAAGAAACGGGGAAAGTGGAACCCATAGCAATCCCTGCTGAAAAAACGGGCAATGAGCATGAATAAACCCAGAATGAAAAAATCAATTGCAGATTGGTTTGGTGAACACATTGAACCGGGTGAATCACGTGATGTCAGCCTGGCCGTTGGTGAAAGTTACAGCGGCATGACAGTACAGATTCAGCTGCATATTAAACGAGCCATAGAAGATGGACCTGTGGTCTTTGTGACGGCGGCGTTGCACGGGGATGAAATCAATGGCTGCGGGGCTGTACGCCAGATAATCCTGGATAACGATCTTCAGTTACTCAGAGGCGCTCTTATTCTTGTGCCTGTTCTCAATCTGCCAGCCTTTGATCGCCATTCACGTTATTTGCCGGATCGCCGTGACCTGAACCGCTCATTTCCAGGGACGGCTGATGGAAGTCTTGCCAGCCGGATGGCGTATACAATTTTCAACGAGATTGTCATGCGATGCGACTATGGAATCGATCTGCATACCGCCTCTGTTCGTCGTACCAACTACCCGACCATTCGAGGTGATCTGAAGAATCAGGAGGTCCGCAGCATCGCCGAGGTATTTGGCACAGAATTGATAATGAATGGGGAAGGTCCCAAAGGTTCATTGCGCCGGGAAGCGACAAAAGCCGGCTGCCCGACCATTATTATGGAAGGTGGTGAAATATGGAAAGTTGAGCCGGGAATCGTTGAGACAACGGTTCGAGGCATTAAAAACATCCTTTGTAAACTAAAAATGCTGGATACTGTTTCAGAGGCGCCACCGTATCAAATCATCATAGAGAAATCGAAGTGGATACGGGCGGAACACGGTGGCTTCCTGCATTTTCATATCCAACCGGGTGATTTGGTCGAAAAAGGGCAAACCTTGACGACAAATACGACGCTACTAGGTGCGGAACAAGGCCGACTGTACGCGCCTTTTAATGGAGTGGTTATGGGTATGACTAGTCTGCCATCTATTAGTCCCGGCGAACCTATCTGTCATCTTGGTGAATTGCCCCAGAGATATTGTCCTGCTACCCTTACAAAGCTGCGCGAAAAAAAACAGGGTCTTGAGCAACAGGTACTGGAAGAACTGGGATCGAGTTTGCTGGTTGTCGAGCCTTCTGAGGTGGCAGGAAAACAGTAAAAAAAGTGATTTCCCGGGAATCCGGGAAATCACCAGAAGCACATCACTTCTCTTTTTCTATAAGTCCTTTTACAAACCAGCGCTGCATCGACAGCACCACCATAACAGGAGGGAGCATGACAAGGAGGGCGGCACTCAAGGCCACATTCCATTCGGGCAGATCATCTGCCTGGGGAATAAGGTCCTGCAGGCCGATGACGGCCGTGGTCATGTCCGGATTGGTGGTAATGAGCAGAGGCCAGAGATACTGGTTGTAGCCGTAGACAAACTCGATCACGATAAGCGCTGCAATGTTTGTCGTTGAGAGCGGCAGGAGTATCTTTCTGAAAAACGTCATAGCGCTGGCGCCATCCATCTTGGCCGCCTCGCAGAGTTCTTCCGGGACGGTTAGAAAGAACTGTCTGAATAAGAAGGTACAGGTGGCCGAGGCCACGAGTGGCAGAATCAGACCGGTATAGCTGTCGAGCAGTGACCAGTTGAGGTTCAACTCAAAATCATTGCCGGTAAACCAGCTGACCAGGCCGTTGAGATGGAGAAAGTCCCAGGTGGCCTGCATTGGTCCGAGCACGTTGGCGGCAACTTCATAGGTTGGCATAATTCGTACTTCAACCGGTAGCATCAGGGTACAGAAAACCGAGGCAAAAGCCACAACTCTTAAACGGTAGTCAAAGTAGACAATGGAAAATGCACCGATAATGGAGATGGCGATTTTGCCAAAGGTAATTCCAGTTGCCATCACAAAGGAGTTGAAGATCTGATTGCCGAGGTTTCCCCTTGACCAGGCCTCTGTCATGTTGGTGATAAACTGATCACCCGGTATGAGCGGCATGGGAACCTTGGACACCTCTTCCAATGGAAGTGTTGCGGCAATCAGGCTGTAAATCATTGGAAATCCAACGATGAGGATACCAACCATCAAAAAAATGTAAGTGAAAGTATCTAAAATGGGTGTTTTTTCAACCATAGCGCCTAACCAGTATATTGGACCTTTTTCTCAACGTATTTAAACTGTAGAACCGTAATAATTACGATCAGGGACATGAGTACAACGGATTGCGCCGAAGACGAACCGAGGTTAAGACCGACAAAGCCGTCCTGATATACTTTATATACAAGGATGTTTGTAGAGCCTCCAGGGCCACCCTGGGTCACTGTATGGATCACACCAAAGGTCTCAAAAAAAGAATAGATAATATTCATGACCGACAAAAAGAAGAACGTCGGTGACAGCAGGGGAAAGGTAATAGCCCAGAATCTTTTCAGTGGGCTCGCCCCGTCAATTGCCGCCGCTTCAATAAGAGACTTTGGCACTGCCTGAAGGCCAGCCATGAAAAACACGAAATTATAACTGATCTGTTTCCAGGCGGCGGCGATGGTAATCATTACCATGGCATCGCCTCCTTTGAGGACCGGATTCCAGTCCACCCCAAACCATGACTTGATCGCAAGTGCTACAATGCCGTATGAAGGATGGAGAAGAAAGAGCCAGAGGATCCCTGAAATTGCAGGTGCAACTGCGTAGGGCCAGATCAACAGTGTTCTTACCAGTGCGGTTGCTTTGAGCGCCCGGTTTGCCATGGTCGCAATGAAAAGACCAAAAGCTATAGAGACGGATGCTACGGCAAGACTGAATGTAAATGTTATGAGAATGGATTTCAGGTATAAAGGGTCTGTGAAGATTTCTATGTAATTATAGAACCAGACAAATTTACTGCTCCTGCCAAATGGATCGCTGAGAAGAAAGGACTGGAGGAGTCCTTGCACCGCCGGCCAGTAAAAAAAAGTCAGAGTAATGATAACCTGGGGCAGTATCAGCAGATATGGCAGATATGAAGCTTTGAACGTTGATCGTTTAATCATATCTTTTGACTCAGTAAGAGTCCCCTTGATGTCAGGGGACTCTGTATTGGCTGTAGTTTAGTTGTAGGTTTTCTCAAAGGTCCGGAGCTGGATATTGCTTCTGCTGACCGCGTTATCCAGGGCCTCTTGAGCCGTTTTTTTACCGTTCCAGACGAGTTCGAGTTCCTCGTTGATGATATTTCTAATCTGGACAAAGTAACCTAAACGAAGACCGCGGGAAATTTCCGTCGGGTTGGCACGGTTGAGCTGGTCAATACCAACAGCCTGCAGAGGATTCTCTTTGTAGTATCCTTCTTCCTTAAGGGCATTGTATGCGTTAAGGGTGATAGGAAAATATCCGGTTTCTTTATGCCAGTAACTCTGCATGTCGTTGCTTGCAAGAAACTTTAAAAATGCTGCCACACCTTCATACTCTTTTTTCGTGTGTCCCGTCAGAACCCAGAGAGAAGCGCCACCGATAATGCTGTTCTGTGGGCTCTTCATCGATGCTTCAACTGGAAGGGGGGCAACATCCCATTTGAAATCATTGACCGATGATTTGAGTTTTGCAATACCACTGACAGAATCCATGTAGACGGCGGCATTTTGAGCAATAAACTCAGATTTTGGACCCTGGTATTTCTGGCCACCATACATGAATCTCTTATCTGTAGCCCATTCTTTAAGCTGGTTGATGTGAGCCACAACCTGTGGGTTGTTAATCAGCAGTTCACAGTCGAGTCCCTGATACCCATTTGCTTTGCTGGCAAATGGAATGTTGTGGATAGCACTGTAGTTTTCGACCTGTATCCATGACTGCCAGGCACTGACCATACCGTATGGAGCGATACCCTCATCAACGAGTTTTTTGGTGATCTCCCCGAGTTGATCCCAGGTGATGGGTTCAGTTTTTGAAAGAGGCGCAATCCCGGCCTTTTCAAACATGGAAGCATTGTAATACATGATTGGGGTGGATGAGTTGAAAGGCATGGACATCAAATTGCCATCCGCATCCATATAGTAGGAGAGCACTGCCTGGAGGTAATTTGACCAGTCAATGACGTTTCCGGTCTCTGCCATGAGTTTGTGAACAGGGTAGATGGCGCCTGAGAGCATCATCGTCTGGGTGCCAACTTCGAAAACCTGGAGGAGGTGGGGTTGTTTTTTTGCTCTGAATGCTGCAACACCGGCATTCATGACTTCATCGTAATCGCCTTTGTTGGTGCCCACGACAACATATTCAGTCTGAGACTCATTAAATTTTTGAATCATTGTGTCGACAACTTCCCCTCTGGCACTTCTCATTGCATGCCACCAGTTGATGGTTACTGGTTTTGCAAAAACCGCTGCGGGAAAGCTAAGGCAGATTCCTACGACTACTACCATAGCCAATCGATTCAATTTCATGGTTTTCCTCCTAAGTGATTTGAATAAACTTCCCTTGATTAGGGTGCCCAAAAGCTACAAAAACGTACTGCAATTGTATGATGAAATAGTAGGTATGAGAATGAGAGTCAAGGTAAAAAAGATTATAAAAAAGTATTGTACTCTTAAAACATATGATGTTTTTTGATGGAGTTAGAGTGTAATAAAAATTTTATTCGATTTTAGCATAACGGTGACTTCAAAAATGACAGAACTGCGATTTAAGAATGTGATAAAGCGATACGGTAAGGTTGAGGTTGTTCATGGGATTAATCTTGAAGTGGCCGACAAAGAATTTCTCGTGCTGGTTGGTCCGTCAGGATGCGGAAAGTCAACGTTGCTTCGGATGATTGCGGGGCTTGAAGAAATTTCCGAGGGTACTATCTCCATGGGAGACAAGGTCATTAACGATATTGACCCAAAGGATCGGGGCCTGGCCATGGTTTTTCAGAACTATGCACTGTACCCCCACATGAACGTCTATGAAAACATGGCATTTGGGCTGCGTCAAAGGAAAACACCCAAAGACGAGATTCAGGAGCGGGTTGAAAGTGTCGGCGAGATATTAGGTCTTCAAGATCTACTGCAGCGCAAACCCCACGAGCTCTCTGGTGGGCAGCGTCAGCGGGTTGCCATGGGCCGGGCGATGGTGCGAAAGCCTGACGTCTTTCTCTTTGATGAACCTCTGTCAAACCTCGATGCGAAGCTACGTATCCAGATGAGAGCTGAGATCAAGTTGCTCCATCAACGAGTAAATTCAACGATGGTTTATGTCACCCACGACCAGATTGAGGCGATGACCCTTGCCGATAGAATTGTCGTTTTAAAAGACGGGTATATTGAACAGGTGGGAACACCGCTGGAGCTGTTTTTAAAACCGGCCAATGTTTTTGTCGCAGGTTTTATCGGCACGCCACCTATGAATCTGATCGAATGCCGTATCGAGAAGGAGGGACAGCAGGATTGGCTGGTATTTCCAGCTGGTCTCCGTATCCCTGTGCCAGCAAGAGATGACTCTAAAATTAAAGACAGGCAAGATGTTGTTATGGGGATCCGTACCGAAGAGATTACGCTGACCACGGATGAGAGTTCCATGCCACCGGAGTGGATTTTTCCCGGTACCGTAAAAGTTGTCGAGCCTCTTGGTAATGAAAATCATCTCCATGTGGACATTCACGGAGAATCCTTTGTTGCCCGTTGTGAAGGACGAAAGATCGTCAAGGCCGGTGATGCAATCAACGTTGCCTTCAATCTTGAACAACTCCACATCTTTGATGCACAGACAACGAAGGTCATCTATCAGGGTAACTGACAGTGATGTTGATCCTTTTTCACCACTTTTGAGCCTTTCTTTGCAGGATAGCCGGAGTTAACTATCCTGCAAAGAAAGGTGCAGCTTCCTGGGGAGAGCTGTAGAGATTTTAAATATTGTGTATCAGGTAGCCACCATCCACAGGAATTGATACCCCGGTTATAAAGCCTGCCGCGGCCTCACTTGCAAGAAAAACCGTGGTGCCGGCAAGTTCAGAAACATCACCGAAACGGCCATAGGGGGTGTGGGCGATCACTGATTTTCCGCGTGCCGTATACTCCCCGGTTTTCTGGTCAACCAGAAGAGCCTTGTTCTGTTTACCCAGGAAAAATCCTGGGGCTATTGCATTGACACGAATGCCGTATCTGGCAAATTCATTTGCAGATGCCATGGTAAGGTTTAAGGTTGCCGCCTTGGCCGCATCATAGGCCCACACTCCTGACAGTGGATTGTATGAGGCCATGGAGGTCAGATTGATGATGGATCCCTTTATTTCTTTCTCGATCCAGTATGCCGCGACAATTTTGGTGGGTATCATTAGCCCTGCCACAAGGTTCATGTGGAGGACCTTTTGGAAGGTCTCCATGTCGGTGTCCACAAAGGCAGATTTGCCAATATTACCGCCAACCCCGTTGATCAGGATGTCTACTTTTCCAAAGTGTGCGTCTGCCTCTTTGAGCGCCTTCTCCACCTGTGCCTCAACGCCTGCGTCAACCCGGCTTGCAAAGACTTTTCCTTCCGCGCCTTCAATTGCGTTGAGGTGGCTGCTGGCCGCATCAATGGACTCCTGCGAACGGCTCCACACGACGACATTTGCTCCTGCTCTCAGCAAGGCTTCAGACATCACAAGGCCAATGGCACCGGCGCCGCCGGAGATAATTGCTGTCTTGCTGTCGAGGTTAAACATCTTTTCTAAATAACTCATAGTTCTCCTTTTCCCATTTATCCTGTCGGTTGTCGTGATAGTAATTTTGCCCACAGTATGTAGTTAAACTACTTTAGCTGCTCTGCCAATGCTTTTGTGCCTGATTCCTGAACATAACAATAATGCTGCTGTAACTTTTCTGTAATAATTACCATTGGTTTGTCACAATCTGCGATGAGAATTATTCTTTTCGCCCAAAAAAGCGGTTGAAGTGAGTAGCAAAACAACAAAAAGCTTGACGATGTCACCTTTCTAGTAGTATTACTACGAAAAATATAAGGATACTGTTATGAGCGAAGACCTGCTGAAGAAAATCACGGAATTGATCGGAGAGCTGAATCCCTCAGAAATGAAGGTTGCCAGGTGTGTTCTCTCCAGGCCAACGGAGGTTGTCAGCCAGAGTATTGCCAGTCTTGCCGCGGCTTCGCGGGTAAGTGAGCCGACGGTTATGCGTTTTTGCCGGTCCATTGGCTGTAAAGGATATCAGGATTTCAAGCTTGAACTTGCAGTCGCTCTTGCAGGTAACACTCCCTACGTACACACCTCAATTACCCAGAAAGACACCACCTCTCAGATGGCGGAAAAGATCTGTCATTACTCTTCAAATTCTCTGCGCGTCCTTGCTGAGTCCCTTGATATGGACGCTCTGGAAAGGGCTATTCATATTCTTAATAATGCCGGACGAATAGAGATATACGGATCCGGAGCATCCGGGATCGTGGCCCTTGACGCACAGCACAAGCTGTTTCGGACAAAGGTGCCAACGGTTGCCTATCGTGACAGTCATCTGCAGATGATGTCTGCCTCAAGCCTGGATGAAAATTGTGTTGCCCTGGCATTTTCCTATACGGGACGTTCTTTAAATATCATTGAAGCTGCTAAACTTGCACGGCAGCGGGGTGCTGTGGTCGTTGGGGTGACGGACAAGGATTCTCCGCTTGCCGAGTATTGTGATCCTGTGATCAATAATCCCAATATAGAAGACACCGTGCTTTTTTCTCCAATGGTGTCCCGAATATGTCAGCTCGCCATTGTTGATATTCTGGCGACGGGAATTGCCATGGAAAAAGGGCTGGCTGCCTGGGAGCATTTGAAGAAAATCAAGGAAAGTGTGAGATCCTTTCGGCCAACGGGTTGTGACAATAAAAGTATTATTTAGGAACAAGGAGATTGAAATGAGTTTTTCTACAGCCCTGATTGGCGAGTGTATGATTGAGCTGCAGGAGATAGAGCCCGGTGTGACCAAGCAGACCTTTGGTGGGGATACTCTCAATACCGCCATATACATGGCCAGGCTGGCCCGTTTTTTCCCTGTTAAGGTGGATTATGTCACAGCCCTTGGCGTTGACACGTTTAGCGACAGAATGGTGGCCTTCTGGGAGAAAGAGGGAGTCGGCAGTGAGCTTGTACTCCGTGAGCAAGGACAGTCTCCAGGTCTTTATTATATCCAACTTGATGAAAATGGGGAGCGGCATTTCAGTTACTGGCGCAGTGAGGCGGCCGCCAAGAAGTGTTTTGAATACGAAAAAAGCGAGATGATCCTGTCCCGGCTTGGGGAGTACGATGTGATCTATCTCAGCGGTATCAGTATTGCGATACTCACCTCAAAAAGCCGTACGCGTCTTTTTCAAAGGCTTGCGGAACTCTGCGCATCTGGGACGAAAATCGTCTTTGACTACAATTACCGGCCCCATCTGTGGAAAAATGCGGCAGCGGGTAAGGAAGCGTATGAGTCCATTCTTTCGTGGTGCGATACGGTGTTTGTGGGGCTTGATGAACTGAAAGCAATTCATGGTGTTGCTACTACTCTTGCGGGGCACAGGTTTCTTGCGGAAAAAGGTGTTCGGGAGTCGGTGGTGAGGAGTGGCGCTGAGCCCTGCTCTATTTTTGTGGCGGGTCAGCACTATGAAATAGCCCCGGAAAAAGTTGCCAGGGTGGTTGATACCACTGCTGCAGGAGACAGCTTCAGTGGTGCCTATATGGTTGCCAGGAATTCGGGGTGCAATGTCGAGAAGGCCGCCCGAGTAGCCCACCGCATGGCTGCGTATGTAATTGGACATAAAGGAGCTATTGCTCCACTGGATGCCATGCCTGACTTTGATGCAGTGTCATAGGGCAGGTTTACCGATAATTTGGGCTGATTGTATTGAAATAAAGGGGATGATATGGCCGATGTGTTAGTGCAGGAAAAGGAGTTAAGGGCGATCGTGGAGGAGAGGCTGACTGAGGCCGGGTTGAATATACCCCATGCCAAAATGGTCGCTGATGTTCTCGTTCATGCGGATCTGAGAGGGGTACGTTCCCACGGTGTTATCCGTACCGAGCATTATGTCACCCGGCTCAAAGGTGGCACCCTCAATACCAATCCAACCTTTACCGTGAAGGAGGTTCGCTCAGGTGCCGCGGTTTTGAATGCCGATGCGGGGATGGGCCATGTCGCCTGTTATGAGGCGATGGATAAGGCTATTGAGATGTCTGAGAAGTCCGGCATCGCCATGGTTGGTGTGGAAAACGGCAGCCATTGCGGTGCACTTTCCTATTTTGTGCTTCAGGCTGTGGCAAAAGACAAGATAGGTATTGCGGTGACTCAGACGGATAAGTGTGTTGCACCCTTTGGAGGGGCAAAGGCGTTTTTTGGAACCAATCCAATTGCCTTTGGATTTCCCGGAGATAAACACCCGCCGGTTGTCCTTGATATGGCAACCAGCAATGTCGCTTTGGGCAAGATCCTCCACGCAAAAGAGCAGGGCACGTCTATCCCCGCTGACTGGGGTATTGATGGAGAAGGCAAGCCTACGACGGACCCCCATAAGGTAGAGGCGCTGGCACCTTTTGGCGGGCATAAAGGTTATGGACTTGCTCTGGTCATTGACGTGCTCACTGGGGTTCTGATGAACGCCAAGTACGGCCCGCACATTCACGCTATGTACGGAGATTACGATAAACCCCGGGAGCTTGCCAGTCTGATGATTGCCATTGACCCCGCTACCTTCAGCAGCACTGAAAGATTCAAGGCACAGATGGATGCAATGGTTGATGATCTTCACGCCCAGCCGGCCAGCCCGGGATTTGAACAGGTCTATGCGCCGGGTGAGCTGGAACTCATGCGTGAAAAAGCCAATCGAATAGATGGAGTCCCCGTCGTCGATACAATTTATAACTGGCTGCGCACGGGTGCCTGAGAGGCCTTGATGGAAAGTTTTTAAATGAGCACTGCCTGGGTGTTGCACTCAGGCAGTGCATAACATGGATGAAGCAATGCAAATTTTGAAAAACACCTGGCACAGGATCAATAACCTTGTGGCCTTCATTGAAAGGTGGACGTTGACCATCTTGTTTGTTGGGATGCTGGTTTGTGGAGCCTTGCAGATTGTTACTCGTTTTATTCTTCACACTCCAATTCCCTGGTCGGAAGAATTGCTGACCTATTCTTTTGTCTGGACAAGTTTTATCGGTGCCAGTCTTGCAATAAACAGCCTTGCCCACTTTAATGTTGATTGTTTTGTGGTTCGTCTGCCAACCTATCTGTCCCACCCGCTTCTGTATATTGTCTGGTCTATCATGGCCGTGTTCACTGTTTTTCTTTGCTGGAAAGGGGTCGTCCTGACCCAGGTGAATGTCTATCAGAGCATGGATGTTCTACCCGTCTCAATGATGTGGGCATACCTGGCCTTGCCGGTCTCTGCGGCATTCATGTTCATACATACTGTAGAGAGGTTGTTGCTCGGTGATTTTCTCCCCCATATGCGAGTGATGGTTCCCGTAATTATTTCAGAAGATGGAGCGTGACAGGTTATGGCAACTTCTCTTTTTTTAATCTTTATTTCATTTTTATTGCTGCAGATGCCAGTTTCTTTCTGTCTGGCCATCTCAACTGTGCTTGCGATGTATCTGGTCAGCGACATTGACACCATAGCCATTGTTTTGAAGCTTTTTCGTGCAAGTGGAAATTACCATCTTATTGCCGTGCCGTTTTTTATTCTGGCGGGTGGCTTCATGGAATCGGGTGGTATCTCCAGGCGACTTGTGAATTTTGCCTCAAACCTTATCGGTCATGTGCGTGGCGGCCTTGCAAATGCCAGTGTTACCGCTGCCATGTTTTTTGCCGGAATCTCAGGCGCAGCAGCGGCTGATACTGCAGCGGTGGGCAGCTTGCTCATTCCGGCTATGAAACGCAAAGGATACGGCTCTGATATTGCCACGTCGGTGATGGCGACAGCGGGGTCCATAGGTATCATTATTCCACCGAGTATTCCCATGATTATTCTGGGGGTCACGGCCAGTGTCTCCATTGGTGGCCTGTTTATGGGCGGAGTGCTTCCTGGAATCCTGATGGGTTGTGCACTCATGGTAGTTAACTATTTTTACTGTAAGGTTCGCAATATAGAGCCTGAACCACGGGTCCCCATGGGGCAGTTGTTGCGCTCCCTGGTTGATTCCATTCTCGCCATCATCACTGTGGTGATCATTGTGGGTGGTATCGTTGGTGGTATCTTTACTGCAACGGAGGCCTCGGTCGTTGCGGCTATCTATGCCTTTATTGTCGGTTTTTTCGTTTATAAAGAACTGACCTTAAAAGACCTGCCGGGTATTTTCGTCAAGAGTGCAGTGACCACCGGAGTGGTTGTTTTTACTGTTGCGGCGGCGTCGGGGTTTGGCTGGATTCTCACGGCTGAGAACATCCCGGTGATGATTGCCGAGTTTGTCATTTCTCTTTCTGAGCAGAAATGGGTCATTTTCCTGATGCTCAATGCACTGTTTCTGGTAATGGGCACCTTTCTTGATCCTTCAGCGATTATTATCATCATTGTACCCATCGTCTGGCCCATTATCATGAAGCTTGGTATTGAGCCCATTCATTTTGGCATTGCAATGATTGTTAATATGGCAATCGGCCAATGTACACCTCCTGTTGGCATCGCTCTCTTTGTCGCTTCCGGGATCTCGGGAATATCTCTCAATGAAGTCCTTGGCTGTTACTGGAAGTATCTGTTGGCAATGGTGACAGTGTTGCTTCTGGTGATATTTTTTCCATTTTTCTCCACATGGCTTCCAACCATGGCGGGGTATATTCAAACCAATTAAAGGAGTTTACGATGAAAAAAAGTCTATTGTTGGCGATGGCTTTTGTGTTACTGGCATCTATCGGTAATGCAAAGCCGATTGTGTTGAAAGCAACCAACACCCTTGGTGAGGATCATCCGATGACCATGGCGCTGCGATTTATGAGTACAGAGATTGACAAGCGTACCAATGGTGAAGTGAAAATGGATGTATATCCCAACAGTCAGTTGGGTGGTAACAAAGAGATGGTAGAGGGCGTTGTACTTGGTACTGTTGATATTGCCCAGCAATTTGCAGGAACTTTTTCTTCCTACGTTCCTGAAATGGAAATTCTGGTACAGCCTTTTCTTTTCAAATCTGAAGAGGGACTGTTCAAGGCGCTGAACGGCAAGGCAGGCGAGATTCTTGCCGAATCACTTGAGAAAAAAGGTTTTGTTCCACTTACCTACTTCTACGGCGGTTCTCGATCTTTTATCAATAACGAACGTCCAATTAACACCGTTGAAGACCTTAAAGGTCTGAAGATCCGGGTTATTGGAGTTACAACTGTTATCAACGCAATCAATCAGATGGGTGCCATTGCCACTCCAATGAATCAGTCTGATGTCTACAGTGCACTGCAGCAGGGCGTACTCGATGGTTGGGAAAATAGCCCGGTAACCCTCTATTCTTTAAAGCTTTACGAGCAGAGCAAGTATTTTTCCTATTCCCGCCATCTTATGACCCCGGATCTTGTTGCACTTTCTAAGGTAAGTGCAAAAAAAATGGGTGAGAAAAACCTGGCTATTTTAAAGGAAGTCGCCCTTGAGGCAAGCGCTCTTGAGCGTAAACTGTGGGCTGAAAATGAAGGCAAGATGGTACAGGAGATGACAGAAAAAGGTTGGGTGGAATTTAACGAAATTAAAGACATCACTCCTTTTGCCGAAGCGACCAGAAACCTTCTTGATGAGTATCAGGCCAAATTTAAGAACGGCCTTGTTGACCTGATTCTGGCGGATCAATAACAAAATCGGCAGGTAATGTACTGTGGCTCACCCAAGGAGGTTTTCCTCCTTGGGTGAGCCAGGAGAAATGCATTCGCCAGATTCTGCCATTTTTACTGCAAGCCATGTCCCGCAACTGTTGCAGATGGGGGTATGGCTTGAAATAAAAACACAGGCAGGAAAATTATAGGGGAGGAAAATCGATGATTTCCTGGGGAATGATAGGCACGGGAGATGTTACTGAGCAGAAAAGCGGTCCGGCATTTTATACATGTGAAGGTTCGGCCCTTTATGCTGTTTATAATCGGACCCACGGCAAAGCTCTTGACTATGCGAAAAGACACAAGGTCCCCGTTGTACATGAATCAATTGAGGCGCTGCTGTCAGATCCCAAAGTGGATGCTGTCTATGTGGCCACCCCTCCTGTCACCCATAAGGAGCTGGCACTGCAGGTGATTGCCAGCGGCAAGCCCCTCTGCCTTGAAAAACCGATGGCCATGAACCGGGGCGAATGCCGTGAAATCGTGGAGGCGGCTCAAAAAAGAAATGTCCCCGTCTATGTGACCTATTATCGGCGCAGCATGGAAAAATTTAAAAAGATTAAAGAGCTTCTTGACGGTGGAACAATCGGTAAAATCGGCTCTGTCCAGGTCACCCAGTATCAGCAACTTATCGCCGGGGCCCGTGAAGGGGATATTCCCTGGCGGGTCGAGCCGTCTGTTAGCGGCGGTGGTATTCTGGTGGATATGGGAAGTCATGTCTTTGATATTCTGGATTTTCTTGTTGGACCAATCGCCACAATTTCAGGCAAAGTAACCAACTATGGCGGGTACTATAAGGCTGAAGATAGCGCAGTCGCAGCTTTTGTGTTTGAAAACGGAGTGCTTGGGGCGGGGACCTTTAATTACAATACAGACAGATGGGTTGACCGGATCGAAATAGCGGGAGACAAGGGTCGGCTCATTTTCTCCTGTTTTGACAATGAACCGGTCGAAATCTTTGCAGGGGGAAGGGAGGAATTACTGCATTTCACCCCCCCTGAACCTGTCTACTCTCCATTTGTAAAAGATATGGTGGGCTGTCTTTTGAGTGGCGATGTGAAAGGATATGTCGAAACGGCCGTACGGCCAACGGAGCTTCTGGACCAGCTGCTGGCAACATATCATCAATAGGCAAGAGTCGGGGCACTCTTTTAGGGAAGAGAAACACCGGTCCAATATAAAATTTAATACAAATGAGTGTGTAATTATATGAAAGCTATAGAGATTTCAGATACCAGGAAAATCACCATCATCGACAAGGAGGCGCCGGTCATTACCGGCCCGCTGGACGTCATCGTCAAGATTGCTGCGGTGTCTATTTGTGGTACAGATATCCATACCTATACCAACACCCACCCTTTTGTAAAGCCGCCGGTCGTGGTCGGACACGAATGCAGCGGGGTCGTCGCTGCGGTTGGCGCTGAGGTGAGTTCGGTGCAGCCGGGTGACCGGGTTGTCATCGATCCGGTATTGGGCTGCGGGGAGTGCAGGCCATGTAAGGCAGGGCGAGCCAATGCCTGCGCCAAGGTGAGTTGCCGTGGGGTTCATGTCGAAGGGGCGATGCAGGAGTTTTTCAAGGTCCGTGAGCGGGATGTCTACAAGGTGCCCGACAGTCTCGAAGACCTTGTTCTTGGGGCAAGCGTCGAGCCCTTTGCAATCGGGGCCCAAGCTGTCTGGCGTGGCAATGTGAGCTCCGGGCAGACCATGGTTATCTTTGGTGCTGGCCCCATCGGGTTGACCACCATGTTTATGGCGATGAATCGCGGAGCCCGCTGCATCATGATTGATATGAAAGGTGATCGACTGGCTAACGCCAAGAGGCTTGGGGCATATGGAACGGTTTTGGCTTCTGCTGCTGATCTCAAAGAGCAGGTTCTGGCGCTCTCTGAAGAAGGCGGCCCCGATGTGACCTGTGATGCGGTGGGACACCCTTCCATAGTTGATCTTTGCGTGGAGCTTACGGCTCCTACTGGCACGGTCATTTTCCTTGGTATGGATGGCGGCCAGAATAACGTCACCGAGCTTTCTATCTTCCGTAAGGAGTTGACAATCGTTGGCAGCAGGATGAATTCGGCAATGTTTCCAACGGTTTTGCAATTAATTGAAAAAAGTCTCTTACCCCTTGACGCTATTTTGACCCATCGTTTTTCCGTGGAAGAAGCCGACAAGGCTTTCTCTATGGCGATCGACCAGCCCGAGGGCTTTACCAAGGCGGTTATAACTTTTTGAGGTTACATACGGAAGGTGAGCCCGCAGGTATGCCAATGAAGACCATGAATTACAAAGAATTACGGAGAAAGTAATGGACGTTAGACACCCTATCCACCCTGATCATGCCATGGTTCTGAGTTCGGAGGAATTGTGTGCACATTTTAAGATTGAAAAAGTCTTTGTCCCAGGAAAAATCTCTCTGACCTACAGTCATGTCGACCGAATTATTGTGGGTGGTATTTGCCCTCTGGGCGAGGCGCTTAGCTTTGATGAAGAGCTGGCGAAAAAAGTGGGAACCGGTTTTCTTCTGGAGCGCCGTGAGATCGGTCTGATTAATCTCGGTGGCCCCGGCCGGATTGAGGCTGCTGGTGAAACCTTTGTCCTTGAGAAACAACAGGCCGTCTACCTTGGTGCTGGTACCAGAGATGTCAGGTTCAGTTCAGAATCCATGGGAGACCCGGCAGCATTTTACCTGGCCTGCACCCCGGCCCACTGTTCTTATCCAAATCGGAAGATCCTCAAAGAAGAAGCGGTAACCGAGAGCCTGGGCGACCCTTCTCAGTGTAACTGCCGAACCATTTACAAGTATTTTCACCCGGATGTACTGCCGACCTGCCAGCTCAGTCTTGGGCTTACCAGGGTCGCTTCGGGCAGCAACTGGAATACCATGCCGACCCATACCCATGATCGCAGGATGGAGGTTTATTGCTATATAGAGATGGATGAGGATGCTGTGGTCTTTCACCTCATGGGCGAGCCGACCGAGACCCGTCATATTGTGATGCGCAACGGGCAGGCGGTCATCTCTCCGAGTTGGTCTATTCATTCAGGAGTGGGTACCAAACCCTATGCCTTTATCTGGGCCATGGCTGGAGAAAACCAGGTTTTTAGTGATATGGATTTTGTTGATATGAGAGATCTCCGATGAAAAATAATGAATGTACGGAAATTGAAAGCAGGTTATCGCAGTTAAAACTCGTTCCTGTCGTCAGTGTTCCTTCTGTTGATACCGGTCTGCGTCTTGCTGAAATCCTCATCCGCTGCGGTTTGCCGGTGGCTGAAGTAACCTTTAGAACGTCCTGTGCTGCAGAGGTTATTAAGGCAATGAAAAAGGAGTTCAGCGAGCTGCTTGTTTTAGCGGGGACTGTTCTTAGCACGGAACAGGCCGATATTGCTCAAGGTGCAGGGGCCGAGTGTATTGTAATTCCTGGGTTTCAAAAAGAAATCGTGGCCCATTGCCAGTTACGGGAAATCATGGTTTGCCCGGGTACGGCAACGCCCACTGAAGTTTTGCAGTGTATGACCATGGGCATAGAGACGGTGAAATTTTTTCCCGCTGAGGTCGCCGGTGGGGTCGGGATGCTGAAAGCCATGGAAGCGGTGTTTAGTGATGTGCGTTTTATGCCCACCGGAGGTATTAATCCTGGAAATATGAAAGATTACCTCAGACTGAACAACGTTTTTTGTTGTGGCGGTAGCTGGCTCGCCCCCGAAGCCATGATGGTGGAAGGGAACTGGACGGAGATAGAAAGGCGTATTGTTGCCGCTGTTTCAGACCTGCAGAGATGAGAAAAAAGGATGATTCGGCCGGCAGATAAATCAATGGGTTGTTGGCTCAACCAATACATATACAGGAGTAGAACATGGAACTTTCTTTAAAGGGAAAAACAGCTTTTGTTACAGGTGGAAACATTGGCATAGGCCGTGCTGTAAGTCTGGCCTTTGCAAAATGCGGGGCTGATGTTGCTCTTACTTATTACTCCCATAAGGAAGAAGGGGAGGCAACGGTTAAAGAAATTAAGGCAATGGGCCGCAACGCCTATGGTTTTCAACTCGATGCAACAGATGCAGATCAGGTAAAAACGGTGGTAGGTCAGGCGGCTGAACTGTTTGGCGGGCATATCGATATTCTTATGAATAATGCAGGTCATCTTGTCGCCCGTTCACCGATAGTCGATATGACAGATGAGCACTGGTTTAAAACTATCAATGTCAACCTGACCAGTACCTTTTTCTGTACCCGTGCAGTGCTGCCGTTTATGAATACCGGCTGGGGACGCATTGTTAATATGTCATCTCTTGCGGCCAGAAATGGTGGAGGGAACGGTGCTACCGCCTATGCTGCTTCAAAGGGTGCGGTCATTGCCTTTACCCGGGGCCTGTGTAAGGAGGTTGCAGACCAAGGTATTACCGTAAACGCCGTGGCTCCAGGGCTTATTCTGGAAACCCCTTTTCATGAAACATTCAACAGTGACGAGGGGATCAAAGGGGCTATTAACGCGACTCCACTGAAAAGGGGTGGGACTCCTGAAGATGTGGCAAATGCCGTACTGTATTTTGCAACGGATTTAGGCTCCTTTATTACCGGTGAAATCGTTGAAATAAATGGGGGAATGTATTTCGCCTAATACACATCCTGGCGATGTGGAGGAAGGTACAATCGCCAGTTGCAAGGTGTTTCAATAAGTAACCAGAAAGGAGGAGAGATACCGACGTAAGATTAGGACGTTAGACTTGTTTGAAGAATGACCAGGATGGGTGTTGGAAAAGGGGAGGATATTTCTTTCCGGCACCTTAACGAAAATGCATGTATCAAACATGCCTTTAATGGAGGATGGTATTCATGAATTGTCTAAAGAAATTTGCTCTTTCAGCTATGACTGTGGCACTTATTGCCGGTTTTTCAGTGTCTGTTCAGGCTAAGGAATGGCGGGGATGGAACATTCATGTTGCGGGATACCCAAATACCGTAGCTATGGATAAATTTGCCGAATTATTGAAAGAAAAATCCGGCGGTAAAATGACTCTGAAGATGTACCACTCAGGTACTCTTGGCAGTCAACCCGATGCCATTGAGCAGCTCCGTATTGGCGGGCTGGAAATCGCCAACTTTAACATGGGGCCGATCGGTCCGATTGTTCCCGAAGCAAATGTCGTATCTCTCCCATTTATTTTTAAAAGTGCCGATCATATGTGGCGCGTTCTCGATGGAGAGGCCGGTAAAATGATCAACGACGGACTTGAGAAAAAAGGTATGATTTCTCTTGCCTGGTTTGATGCTGGATCAAGGTCTTTCTATAACACCAAAAAGCCGATTGAGACCCCTGCTGATGTGGTTGGTATGAAGGTGAGAGTCATGAGCAATGATCTCTATTCCGGCATGATTAAAGCGCTTGGTGGAAATCCTTCCCCGATGGCCTTTTCAGAAGTGTATCAGTCACTGAAAACAGGTGTTGTCGATGGTGCTGAAAATAACTGGCCATCCTATGAGTCAACCGGTCACTATGAAGTGGCTCGTTTTCACTCCGATTCCCAACATCTCATTATTCCCGAGATTCTCGCAATTAATGCAGGTGTCTACAATGCTCTGTCTGACGAGGACAAAAAGATTGTGAAAGAAGCGGCTGTCGAAGCTGCCGCTCTGCAGCATGAACTCTGGAAAGAAAGAGAAAAGGCAAGCCAGGAAAAGGCATTGGCTGCAGGTGTTAAAGTCAATGATATTCCTGACAAAAGTGCATTCCAGGCCGCAATGGTTCCTGTCTATGATAAATATCTTGCGGACAACCCAACACTCAAACCTCTCGTCGAGTTAATTCAAAAAACCGATTGATGTGTATTTCCCGTTTCCCATGAATTTTATGGGAAACGGTTTTTTTCAGTAATTTCATTGTGTCTTTTAGAGGTGGCTGCCGGCTGGAATCTTTTATTGGATTTGTCGGTGGTTACGCGACGGTCGCAGGATTGCCTGCGACTGGAAAAAACTATCAGGTATTGCGAATGTCCATTGAAAATGCAGAAAGTAGCAGATCTGTCTATGATAAATTCTTAGATTTCCTCTGCTATCTCAATACGGTGGTTACGGGGGTTGGTCTTGTGGTCTTGACCGCTATTTTTGGCTGGCTGGTCTTTGGCCGTTATGTGCTTAACGCTACTCCAACCTGGGTCGAGCAAGTCGCATTGCTTCTTATGGTGTATATAGGATTTTTGGGTGCTTCAACGGGGGTACATAAACAGACACATCTGGGAGTTTCCGTTTTTAAAGAGTTGAGTCCAAAACCGATACGGCGCCTGTTTGAACTGCTGTCGCACCTGCTCATGGGGGCGTTTGCTCTGGTTATGACTGTTTACGGGTATCAGCTGACTGTTTTTAAGTGGTCCGCAGAGATTCCTCTTCTCAATATTTCCGAGGGGTATCGGGCACTGCCGATTATGCTGAGTGGAATCTTTATTTTTCTCTACTCTATTGGTCACCTTATCCATTTTTTTACGGATAAGAACACAGAACTTTCTGATTCCATATAGAAAAAAATTCCACAAACCTCAGCGAAAATAAGTTTTCTCCCGGTAATATTTTACGACAACGATAACAACAATAACCAAGCACTTCATAATAACCAAGCACTTCATACATAGGAGAGTTTAAGGTAATGGGTCTGTTCATTTTATTGTTTATATTTGCACTATGTGTAGTGATTGGGATGCCTGTGGCCTTTGCCCTTGGAGTTGCCGCCGTATCGGCTTTTTTCTATGAAGGGCTGCCTATGATGATAGCCTTTCAACGGATTATTTCGGGCATCAGTATTTTTGCACTTATGGCGATACCATTTTTTATCTTTGCCGGTGAATTGATGTTTCATGGTGGAATTGCAATGCGTCTGGTTCGCTTTGCCTCTTCTGCGGTCGGCTCAATGCGCGGCGGTCTGGGGATCGTCAACGTTTTCTCTTCAATGCTGTTTGGCGGTATCTCGGGTTCTGCAATCGCCGATATCTCAGCACTTGGCTCCATTCTCATTCCGGTGATGAAGGAGAAGGGGTATGACGATGATTATGCCGTGAACGTGACGGTGACCTCCTCTCTTGCGGGTATTATTATTCCACCAAGTCATAATATGATTTTATATGCTGTGGCTGCAGGGAGTGGTCTGTCCATCTCAAAATTATTTCTGGCAGGTTTTGTCCCCGGGGTGTTGATGTGTCTCTGTCTGGCTACTGTGGCCTATCTGGTCGCTGTCAAACGGGGATATACTTCTGAAATATTCCCAGGGTTTATTGTACTGTTCCAGCATTTTATCTTTGCCCTCCCCGGGCTGATGACGGCTGTCATCATCGTCGGTGGAGTGTTGAGTGGTATTTTTACGGTGACGGAATCGGGAGCCTTTGGAACGATCTACGCGTTTATTGTCACGATCGTTGTCTACCGGGCGCTCACCTGGGAAAAGTTTAAAACAGCTGTTGTCAATTCTGTACGAACGACAGCAATGGTGATGATACTCATTGCCTGTACCGGAGCCTTTGCCTATCTGCTCACCTATTATCAGGTACCCACAAAAATGTCCGAATTTTTACTGGGGATTTCGGATAACCCAGTAATTATTTTATTGATGATTAACTTGATGCTGTTACTGCTCGGGATGATTATGGATATGGCGGCGCTTATTTTGATCTGTACCCCGATTTTTCTGCCCATCGCCATTTCCATTGGTTTAGATCCTTACCAGTTTGGCATGATCCTGCTCATTAATCTTGGTCTTGGTCTTTGCACGCCACCGGTTGGTTCCTGTCTTTTTGTCGGCTGTGCGGTCGGTGGGGTTAAGATTGAGGATGCGGTAAGGACGATCTGGCCGTTTTATATTGCCATTCTGGTTGCTTTGATGCTGGTTTGTTTTATTCCGGCAATTTCACTTACTCTACCAAATCTTCTTGGTTGAGAAAGGTAGCTTACTAATTGGAGAAAAAGGTGCAATGATTCGAGGAAGAGGAAATCCGCAAAAGGCAATTACAGACAACGATATTAAAGAAATAGTAGTGTCAGGAACCCCTGAAGAACTGTATACAGATCGTCGCGTTCTGGTACTGACCCCTGACACCACCCGAACCTGTCCGTTACCTCTCATGGTTGGTCTATTACAGGATATTATTGGTTCAAAGGCGAGCTGTCTGGATTTCATGGTGGCCCTTGGTACCCACCAGCCACTTGCCGAAGAGCGGATTCTGCAACTCTATGGGATTTCCTCTGAGGCGAGACAAAGCACCTTCGCCAAAACAAAATTCTTCAACCACCGCTGGGACCTGGACGATACTTTTCGCCGGGTGGGCTATCTGACAGAAGAAGATACCAGAGAGCTATCTGGTGGACGTCTTGAAGAGAAGGTCCCCGTTGATATTAACAAAACCATTTTTGACTACGATCAGATCCTGATTCTCGGCCCCGTCTTTCCCCACGAAGTGGTCGGCTATTCCGGGGGGGCGAAGTATCTTTTTCCGGGTATTTCAGGTGGAGAGTTTCTCCATTTCTTCCATTGGCTGGGGGCTGTTGTTACCTGTCCCGGTACCATTGGGATCAAACATACCCCGGTCCGCGAGGTCATCAACCGGGCCATGAAGCTCATTGATGTGCCCGTGCACTGTATCTCCATGGTAGTGAAATCCAGTGAAGAGCTCTACGGTATTTATGTGGGCGATTATCTTGAGTCCTGGGAGAATGCCGCTAATCTCTCTGAGCAGATCCATGTGGTATTTAAGGAAAAACCATTTGACACGGTCCTTGGCGTTTGTCCAGAGATGTACAATGAACTCTGGACCGGCGGCAAGGTAATGTATAAACTCGAGCAGGTTGTGGCACCCGGTGGCAAGCTCATTATCTACGCACCTCATATCACGGAGGTTTCCCGTACCTGGGGAACGTATATGGATAAAATTGGTTACCATACCGTCGACTATTTTCTCAGCCAGCCGGAGAAGTTTACCGATATCCCCCGCGGCGTGCTCGCCCATTCCACCCATGTACGGGGAATCGGCAGGATGGAGGGCAAGATAGAAAAACCTCGCATTGAGGTGATCCTTGCATCTTCTCTTAGTGAAGAAGAGTGCCATAAAATCAATCTTGGCTATATGGATTGGCGTGAAATTGATTTGGAAAGCTATAAAAACCGTGAAGATGAGGGCGTTCTCTTTGTGGATCATGCCGGAGAAGTACTGCACAGAGTGAAAGCCAAGACAGAAGCGGAGTAGGGATATGGAACCATTTCTCTCAGAGAATTTTTTATTACAGACAGAAACCGCCAGGCGCTTGTATCATGACTATGCCAAGGATCTGCCTGTTTTTGATTACCACTGTCATCTGCCGGTGGCAGAAATTTCCGGCAACATAAATTTTACCAATCTCACCCGGATTTGGCTGCAGGGTGATCATTATAAATGGCGGGCCATGCGGGCCAACGGCATTGATGAAGAGCTGATTACCGGCAGTGCTGCAGACGAAGAAAAGTTTCTCGCCTGGGCGGCAACTGTGCCGAAAACCCTGCGTAATCCACTGTACCACTGGACCCATCTTGAATTAAAGAGAACTTTTGGCATTGAAGGGCTGCTGCTGGGCCCGGAGACTGCAACAGAAGTGTATCACCGGTGCAACGAGATGCTTGCCATGCCTGAGCTGAGTACCTGTGGTCTTTTGCAGAAGATGCGGGTTCGTGTGCTGTGTACAACTGATGATCCCATTGACAGCCTTGAACATCACCAGAAAATCCGTACGGACAATAGCTGCGCGGCAAAGGTACTTCCGGCTTTTCGCCCGGACAGGGCGATGGCCGTGGAGGATCCTGGAGCGTATAATGGCTACCTTGACCTTTTAGGTAAGGCCGCGGATGTTTCTATTTCGACCTATGATGATCTGCTGACGGCACTCAAACTTCGCCATGACTATTTCCATGATAACGGCTGCAGGCTCTCAGACCACGGGCTTGAACAGCCCTATTTCGAAGAATTCACTGGAAATAGGGTTGACGAAATCTTCTTTAAAATACGCAGTGGCCAGATGCTGGAAACTCTGGAGACCACGCAGTTTAAGTCCTCCATCCTCCTTGATCTTGCCCGTATGGACGCCGAAAAAAACTGGACCCAGCAGTTTCATTTCGGGGCGCTGCGCAACACAAACAGCGGAGCCCTGAAAAGGCTGGGACCTGATACGGGCTATGACTCCATCGGAGATTTTGAGATCGGTCGGCCTCTTGCCCGTTTTTTCAATGTCCTTGCCACTGAGAATACGCTTGCAAAAACAATCGTCTATAATCTGAATCCCCGTGATAATGAGTTGCTGGCGACCATGATTGGGAATTACCAGGATGGCTCGATTCCCGGCAAAATGCAGTTTGGTTCCGGCTGGTGGTTTAATGACCAGAAAGACGGGATGGAGCGGCAGATAAACGCACTTTCCAATATGGGGCTATTGAGTCGTTTTGTCGGGATGTTGACCGACTCCCGCAGTTTTCTCTCCTATCCCCGCCATGAGTATTTTCGCAGGATTCTCTGTAACCTTTTTGGCAAAGATGTGGAAAATGGAGAGCTTCCAGGCGATATGGACCTGCTGGGCAGCACCATTGCCGATATCTGCTACCATAATGCGGTGCAATATTTTGGACTGCCTGGGGTGGAGGAGTAGTGGCCATGGTGATTGTTCTCATGGGCCCCATGGGCTGTGGCAAGACGACGATTGGGCGCTTACTCGGACAGAAAACCGGCTGGGAGTTTGCCGATGCCGATGATTATCATCCCCAGGCCAATAAAGAGAAGATGGGACAGGGGATTCCCTTAGACGATCATGACCGCAAGCCATGGCTGGAGACCCTCGGCAGGCTTATTCAGGACCATGTCAGAGAAAAAAAAGATCTTGTCCTTGCCTGTTCTGCTCTGAAAAAAAGCTACCGGGTCCTGCTCGGTATAGATGAAAAAACTGTATACAGCGTATTTTTGAAAGGTTCCTTTGCCCTGCTCCAGGAGCGTATTCAGTCAAGGTCCCACGAATATATGCCTTCAGCTCTTCTCCAGAGTCAGCTCGACACCCTGGAAACCCCAGAAAATGGTCTCGTTGTAGATATCTCTGCTTCACCAGATGAGATCTGTCAGAAAATTATTGAAAAACTTATTTCATAGAATACAGGAACATCAGATGAAAAAATTGTCAAATATAGCTGTAGCCGGACTTGCCGTTATGGGCGAAAACCTTGTACTGAATATGGAGAGCAAAGGGTTTTCCGTCTCCGTTTTCAATAGGACAACCGCAAAGGTGGATGATTTTATAGCGGGCCGGGGTAAGGGGAAAAATATTCAGGGATGTCATACAGTAAAAGAACTGGTTGCATCCCTTGAGAGGCCACGCAAGGTAATGATGATGTTAAAAGCGGGGGAGGTGGTGGATGGTTTCATCGAACAGCTGCTTCCCTATCTTGAAGAGGGTGATATCATCATCGATGGAGGTAACTCCAACTATCAGGATACCGAGCGCAGATATGCCTACCTGAAAGAAAAGGGCCTTCTCTTTATCGGGACTGGAGTCTCAGGAGGAGAAGAAGGGGCACTCAAAGGGCCTTCGATTATGCCTGGAGGCTCTGAAGAAGCGTGGAAGCATCTTGAACCTGTACTGGTTCCGATCTCAGCCAGGGTCAGTGACGGGACCTATTGCTGCAGCTGGATGGGCAAGGGCGGTGCCGGGCATTTTGTCAAGATGGTGCACAACGGTATCGAATATGGAGACATGCAGCTTATCTGTGAGGCCTATCAGATCATGAAGGACGTGCTGCGTATGTCTGTTGATGAGATGCATGAGGTTTTTGTCCGCTGGAATGAAGGTATTCTGAGCAGCTATCTCATAGAGATCACAAGTGATATCATGGCCTATAAAGATGAAAAAATGGTTCCCATGATTGATAATATTCTCGACACTGCAGGACAAAAAGGCACCGGAAAGTGGACTGTCAATGGCGCTCTTGATGTTGGAATTCCGCTGTCTCTTATCAGTGAATCGGTATTTGCCCGTTGTCTTTCCGCCCAGAAAGAAGAAAGGGTTGCTGCCTCAAAAATCCTGGGCGGGCCTCAAAAGACCTTCAATGGAGACAAGGTCCAGTTGGTCGGTGATCTGGAAAAAGCTCTTTATCTTGCCAAGGTTGTTTCGTACACCCAAGGTTTTACCCTTATGCGTGAGGCCTCTCTTGAACGCGGCTGGAATCTGAATTTTGGTGAAATTGCCAGAATCTGGCGGGGCGGCTGCATTATTCGCTCGTCATTTCTTGATAAGATCACAGAGGCCTACAGAACAGAGCCCGGTCTTACCAATCTGTTGCTGGCACCATATTTTACCGCCCAGGTCGATGAGACTCAGCAGAGCCTGCGCAATGTTCTTGCCACGGCAATTGAATACGGTGTTCCGGCTCCCTGTCACGCAAGTGCTTTGAATTATTATGACGGGTACAGAAGTGCAAGACTCCCCGCCAATTTACTCCAGGCACAGCGGGATTATTTTGGTGCTCATACCTATGAGCGGATTGATCGGCCAAGAGGTGATTTTTTTCATACCAACTGGACGGGAAAAGGGGGCAATACGACGTCCACCGCTTATGTTAAATAATGGCGGCAGGTGAGAAAACGGTGGGAATGGTAGAGCAGGTGTCATTGAAACAGCCGTATCTGGAATGTTTCTGGGCCATAGCTGTTTCATAGTTTTCAGAGGGCTCGTGGACGGCAACCAGCAAAGTCAAACCCCTAAATATCATAACATATCAGGCATTGTACTGTAGAGAGAAGTGGTACAGTGGAGGAGACGCCGTGAAAATTGCAAAGTATTCCTTTGGTACAGGTGATCGTTTTGGCCATCAGGGTAAGGCCCAACTCGCCGCTGTGGTAAAAGCTAAAGGTTTGGGGCTTGACCTTGCCATTGTCTGGAATAAATCCCACCGGGAGCACACCATTATTGGTACAGGTCAGCAGGCGTTGCGGGTAGAGGCGGACAGTGCGGTAAAAGCCTTGGGCTATAAAGGCCAGTACCTGGTGGACGCGGACCATATCGGCCTTGGTACTGTGGATTTTTTCATGGAATGCAGTGATTTCTTCACCCTTGATGTCGCAGATTTTATAGGGAAACCGGCAAATGCTGAGAGTCTTGCCGCATTTAAGGAGAAAATGAGCACCTTTATCGGCAGCCTGGAGATACCGGGGATTGCGCGTCCCCTTACAATCACCTCTGAACTCATTGATCGTGCTGCGAAAAAATATCTTTATGCAGCCCAGGAGGCGGCAAAAATCTATCGCCATATCCTGGAAAAAAAGAAGGGGAGGGAGTTTGTAACAGAGGTGTCCATGGACGAAACCGCAGAGCCGCAGAGCCCTGTAGAGATGCTTTTTATCCTTGCAGCACTTGCAGAGGAAAAGGTTCCCCTGCAGACGATTGCTCCAAAGTTTTCCGGTCGCTTTAATAAAGGGGTCGATTACATTGGGGATGTTGAGCAGTTTGCCCGGGAATTTGAAGAAGATCTGTGCGTCATCAAATATGCAGTCAAACATTTCGGCCTGCCAGAAGACCTGAAGTTGAGTATTCATTCGGGAAGTGACAAATTCACCATCTACGCTCCTATACGGAAACTTATTCGCAAGCACGATGCAGGCATCCACGTGAAAACCGCCGGTACCACATGGCTTGAAGAACTGATTGGCCTTGCTGAAGCAGGAGGTGAGGGGCTTGCCATCGCCAAGCAGGTGTACGGTGCATCCTATCAGCGCTTTGATGAACTCTGCACCCCATACCTCTCGGTGATTGATATTAATCGTCAGGCCTTGCCGACTCCTGATACCGTGAACGGCTGGACAAGTGAGCAATATGTCAATGCCCTGCGCCACGATCAATCCTGTCCGGAATACGATGTGAATGTACGTCAGCTTCTCCATGTCGGCTACAAGGTGGCTGCAGAAATGGGTGAGACCTATTTAGCTGCCCTTGTGGCCAATGAAGAGATTGTGGCCAAAAATGTATGTGAGAATCTTTTTGATCGGCACCTTGTCCCCCTGTTTCTGGATAAGGGAGATAACAAAAAAGAGAGGTCGTGATGGTAGAAAGAGCAATACGTTTTGGTGTGGCAGGTCCCGGGTCCATAGGCCATTCACACTGTCAGGCTATCCAGGAGGCCTCCGGAGCGGAGCTGGTGGCTGTTTTGGGTCGGGATACAGAGAAGACGAAAGGGTTTGCCTTCACCTATGGTATTATGCCATACACTGACCTTGATCAGTTTTTAACTGCAGCAAGGCTTGATGCGCTCACAATCGCCACCCCTTCAGGGGCGCATTTGGAGATTGCTGTAAAGGCCGCGCAGAGAGGGATCCATGTTCTCTGCGAAAAGCCTATAGAAACGACATCTACAAAGTCGAGTGCAATGATCAAGGCCTGCCGGGAGGCAGGAGTCCAACTTGGAGTATTTTTCCAGGCCCGCTTTGATCCCTGTACAATACTTGCAAAACAGGCAATAGAAGATGGGCGTCTCGGGAAGATCCTTCTCGCCAGTTGTCAGATGCGCTGGGCACGTGATCAGGCCTATTACGATTCGGCTCCCTGGCGAGGGACCTGGGAGCTTGATGGTGGGGGCTGCCTGATGAACCAGGGGATTCATAGCATTGATCTGTTGCTCCACCTTGCAGGAGACGCGCTTGCCGTCTCTGCCTTTCAAGGCCCACTCACCCATCAGCGAATCGAGGTCGAAGATAACCTCTGCGCTACGGTCCGTTTCGCAAATGGCGCCATTGGAACAATTGAAACCTCAACGTCCTGCAATCCCGGTCTTCCCCGGCGGGTTGAAATTTCCGGTGAAAAAGGGACCATTTGTATTGAAGATAACCGTATTGTTCGCTGGCAGTTTGCAGAGACACTACCGGAAGATACCGAGATAAGGCGCAGGTACACAGCAGCTTCAGATAGTGCTGGTGGGGCGTCAGATCCAAAGGCTATTGGTCTATCCGGTCACCGGCAGGTTGTAGAGGATTTTGTCACGAGCATCCAGACAGCGACTGCCCCCTGCGTCAGCGGGGAAGAAGGAAAAAGATCAGTGGATTTTATCTGTTCTGTGTATGAATCGATGCGTCAGGGGGGGCTCGTTGTAAACATCCCTAGGCGGAGTTGACAAGACAGAGAACGATTCAGATCAAAGCTAGAAAAATATATTTATCACAAAGGAGATATTGTCATGGCAGATGGAGTAAAACCCCAAATAGGATTCATCGGTTTAGGTCTCATGGGTTCAGCAATGGTGCAGCGTCTACAGGATCTGGGTTATGACCTCACCGTGGTGGCCCATCGCAATCGAGCCCCTATTGAAAAAGCGGTTTCCAGAGGTGCAAAAGAAGTGAAGACACCGGCAGAAGTGGCTAAAAACAGTGAGATTATCATGCTCTGTGTCGACACCAGTGCGGCTGTCGAGGCGGTGATGCGTGGGGAAAACGGTGTTCTGGAAGGACTGCAGGCAGGAAGTGTTGTTATCGATTTTGGCACCTCGATTCCGGCAGGTACAAGGGCACTGGCCGCCGAATGCGAGAAAAAGGGAGCCACTATGCTCGACGCTCCACTTGGTCGTACCCCCGCCCAGGCGGTAGATGGCCTGCTCAATATTATGACGGCTGGAAAAACGGAAGACTTTGAGCGGGTAAAGCCGGTGCTGGAGGATCTGGGGGAAAATGTTTTCCATGTAGGTCCCATCGGTGCCGGTCATACTCTCAAGCTCATTAATAATTTCTTTGGTATGACCATGGCCTGTGCCATGTCTGAGGCCTTTGCAATGGCCGATCTTGCGGGACTGGACCGGGGGACTTTATACAATGTTATGTCAGCAGGACCACTCAAGTCCGGGATGATGGAGTTTATTAAAATTGGTGCCGTGGATAAAAAGCCGGAAAATATGGCCTTTTCCATTGCCAACGCAGGTAAAGACGTCGGCTATTATTCAAAGATGGCGGATGACTTTGGTGTACCCAGCCTGATGTCACCATCGGTCAAAAGTACTCTGGGTCTTGCCAAGGCCTCAGGCTATGGCGAGAAAATGGTCCCCGAAATGGTGGACTTCATCGCTGATATTTTTAAAAAAGACTAAACGGGAGTGGTCGCAAAAAAACATGGTAGTCACTCAATAGTGGCTGCCTGTTTTATGATTCAGGCCGTTGGGGTCGGATGTTTTGTCACATACGGGGTCTTTTTTAACTCCCTGATGGAAGAGCTCCACTGGTCGAGAGCTGTTATTTCCGGTGCGTCATCCTCCGCCTATTTTTTGAGCGGTCTGTTTGCCATTCTGGTTGGTCGTCTCAGCGATATTTACGGCTCGAGAAAGTTGATGGGCGGGGCTGCACTCTTTTTTGGTGCGGGTTTCATCCTGATGTCGCAGGTACAGGAGATCTGGCAACTGTATCTGTTTTACGGACTGATCTTTGGTATAGGTCTCAGTGCGGTTGATGTTATTGCCCTGACAACCACAGCCAGATGGTTTTCTGTTTCCCGGGGCTTTATGACGGGAATTGTCAAAGTGGGCACCGGTGCCGGGCAATTTTTACTCCCTTTTCTGGCGAGTATTCTGATCGCTTCCTATGGCTGGCGTCAGGCTTATGTCCTTCTCGGGGCCGGGGCTCTGGTTTTTCTTTTTGCCCTTGCACAGTGGCTTCAAATTGAGCCTGATCGGAGTTGTCAGTCCCAGCCTGCAATAGTTTCCAGGTCTCTGGATGGGCCTCCTGCAGCCATAAGTTTAACGGCCAGACAGGCCGTTCGTTCTTCCCAGATGTGGCTTCTCTGCGGCTCGTATCTGCTCCTGGTATTTTGTCTGCTGATTATTTTGGTACATATTGTCCCCCATGCCTCAGATATTGGTCTTTCGCCAAAGACGGCTGCAGGGGTACTTTCCACCATCGGAGCGGTCAGTATGATAGGTCGATTTATAAGTGGTATTGCCATTGACCGCATTGGCAGTAAGGCGATTTTAGTTGCCAGTATCCTCATTCTTATTTCTGCGCTATTGTGGTTAAGAATTGCCGATTGCCAGTGGATGCTCTACCTGTTTGCCTCTGTTTATGGTCTCGCTCACGGTAGTTTCTTTACGGCTATTTCACCCATGGTGGCTGAAATTTTTGGTATAGCAGCCCACGGGGCTATCTTCGGTATTGTCGTGTTTGCTGGAACCACGGGAGGAGCAATCGGTCCGGTGATCGCAGGAAAAATATTCGATGTATCTGGAAGCTACGCCCCTGTCTTTATCATGATCACTGTCGCAGCCTGTATCAGCTTGGGGCTGACCCTGTTCCTTAAACCCGCAAGACTGGTGCAGAACTGAACGAAGGTGCCTGATCTGCTGGATTGAGGTGTTTTTGAAAAAAGAGTCTTTCCTCTTTAAACCCAATGATAATAAAGGAGAAAATGTAATGGGTGTTATAAAACAAGCAGAAGTGGCAAAGGAAGAAATTGGTATAAAACGGCACAGGTATCTGACCCATACAGACAACCTTATGATGGTGGTGATTGATTTTGAGGATGGGCCAACCGATGAACCGGATCCACCCCACAGCCATCCCCATGAACAGGTTTCCTATGTTGCAAGCGGTGAGGTCCTGTTTTTCCTCGATGGAGTCCCTACAAAACTCATCCCTGGTGATATGTTCACCGTGCCACCTGATGTCCCTCATTCTGTGCAACTGCTGACAGCTTCGGTGAGATTGGTCGACACCTTTACTCCACTAAGAGAAGATTTTATGTCTGCTTGATTGTTTTTACGGGCATTGTTGTTCAAGGCCAACACCACTCTATGGTGTTGGCCTGTGAGGCTGTCCGAGAATACCTTTTCCCCTAAATTTTCATTAAAGCCGGAAAAAATTGTCTCAGAATATCCATATATGCCTCCACCAATTTTGCCTTGATTTGAGAGGAAATCACTATTTTGGGACAACCACCCAGGGTATTCAGCCAACATTGTACTTTGCTGGTCATTTAACGTGCGTCTTTGGGCTTTAATGATCGGTGATGGCAAAGTCAAGAAAAAGCCCCTCTCTTGTTTTATCTCCAATTTTTTCACCACTTTCCCGCAAATTCTTGGCCTATCTCCTTGTGAAATAAAAAATCCTGGCGCATAATACAAAAGATAACAGTTGATTGAAGCATATAAATCCATCTCAGAGGGAGGGGGGAGTATGGGGGGAGATTGTTCACGCTTGTTACTGGCGCAATGGAAAGTGGTAATTTCTGTTGGTTGTATTGTTTTTTTATTTATCGCGGGTCAACAGACGGTGCTTGGTGCCGGTTATCAGATACCGAATCAGTCCACACGGGCTGTTGGGATTGCGGGGGCGACCATTGCCTTTGGTGAAGGGCCTGATGTTTCCTATTATAATCCGGCAAATATGAGTTTCTTAGATGATGTCGGAATGCTTGAAACCAGCATGACCCTGTTGAATCTGCCTTCCGTTGAGTATACGGATAACCGCAGTCCTCTGCTGAATGGGTCTTCGGAGACGGAGATGTTTTATTTGCCGATCGCCCATTTCACCTCGACAGATTACCATAATTTTCGTTTTGGTTTTTCTCTCATCTATCCCTATGGTCTGGCAAAACGCTGGGAACAACCCTATCCGGCCGCCACCGCAGGAGAGTTTTCCCTTGATGTGATTGAATTTAACCCCACTTTTTCCTACAAAATTGCTGAGACCTTCAGCTTAGGTGGTGGTGTGCGTTTTATTTACGCCGATGGTGAGGTGAGCAACGGGGCTTCGGGGCTGAGCCGGGACCAGGATGGAGACGATACCCAGGTGGGTTATAATCTGGCGGCGACCTTTCGCCCAGTAAAAAACTGGCGACTGGCGGCCACCTACAGGTCTGAGGTTAACCTGAATCTTGAAGGGGATGCAACTCTTCTTGCGTCGGTGGACGGAATGCAGGCTTTTGCCTACACGGGCTCAGGTGATCTGGACGTCACCTTGCCTGCAGTTTTCAGCCTGGCAACTTCATACACAATCAGGATGTTTACCCTTGAGGTGGCATGGAACAGGACATTCTGGTCTGCTGTGGAAAATTTCGATTTTCAATACGACCAGTCATTTTTAGGGACACCTTTTGACGGTTTTGACCGGCCGCTTGCTAAAAACTGGGATGACAGTGATGCTCTGCGCTTTGGCTTGACCTGGCAGATTCTTGATTCCCTGGAGGCAACCCTTGGGTTCGCCATCGATGAGACACCGGTCGGTGAACAAAACCTCGGCTTTGAGTTGCCGGACTCTGACTCGTACATGTATTCCGCAGGGATTCGATACGATTTTACCGAGCGCTTCGGTCTGGGTATCTCTTATATGTACCATCACACGACAACCCGGTCGGTTTCAAATGATGCTGTTGCCGGCATACCGGGCATCGACGGGAAATTCAAAGAGGGTGGCGCCCATGCCCTCAACATAGGGGCAGTCTGGAGGTTTTAACGGTGGAATTGTACACCGGATAGGTTTCCCCTTTTCAGGTTGCCTGAGTCACTGCACGCATACTCAATGCATATCATACCAGAGCGACACAGCGGCTGAAGCTTCTCGCCTCTCTCCATGTCAATAACAACAAATGTAATGAGCAAAAAGGTGAAGATTATGCACAACGGAAGTTCAGAATTTGACCTTGATAGCAGACAGACACTACTGGAAAAAGCCACTCTCTACAGTAAACCCTGTTCTTTTAGGACGGGAGAGTTGATTATGTCTCCGGTGGAAGGGGGCAAGGCCTTCTACTATGTGGGGAAAGGTTCTGTGGAGGTGAGTTATAAGGATCAGAATGATACCAGGATTACGGTGGCACTGATCGGCGAAGGAGAGTTTTTTGGTGAGATCGGATTCTTTGATGGTGAGAGCCGTGTTCGTGATATCAAGGCCAATAGTGATGTGGAAGTCGGTATTTTTGACCAGACAACCATGGACACTATGCAAAAGCAGGACCCACGGCTTTATATGGATTTTCTGGTCTATATGACCCGGAAGATCTGTAGGAAATTCAGACGCATTGCCGGAGAACGCGAGCCGGTTCACAGTTATGCGGATTCTCTTGCAACCAGACGCTCGGTACGATATAGCGACTCAAAGCCATTACCTCCCAGTCTTATACATTCAAAAGGCTGGCATTTTATCAGCTCCAGGATGGAAAAGTGTAAGGCGGGGCTTTTTGATATTTCCCATCAGTTACAGCAAAAAGAAGCCCGAGGGGAACGTGATGAACCACTGGAGCGCCAGTGTATTAATCTGGTCGTGGAATTGAACGGCTCCCTTGGGGATTTCCAACAGGCAATGCAGGGCAGTGGCTATGAAGAAGTGATGTGGGGCTATGTCTTTAAAGAGTTCTATCCCTATCTCATGAGGAGTCAATTTGCAGAACGTGCTTACTTTAAACCTAAAGGCTATGCGGGTGACTTTCTCATGATGGAACATATCTACGCCAATATCCCGAAGGGAGAAGGGCGGCTGGGGGAACTGATTGACATCTTCTGCCTGGAACGCCCCGGTTCTCTGGCTATTCATGGCAGAAGACAACTCATTAAACAAGAGTTAAGCCGGATCAGTGACGAACTCCACCAGCGTGGGGAAAAGACAAGAATCATGAACCTTGCCTGCGGCCCAAACAGAGAGCTTTTTGATTTTCTGGAGCAATGCGAGCATACCGAGTCTGTAGAAGCTCTCTGTGTGGATATTGATGCCGAGGCTCTCCGCTATACCAATCAGTATGTCAATGTTTTCCCCCATATGGCCTCCATTCGGCTCATGAGTGAGAATGTTATCAAATGGTCCCTTGGCAGGGTTTCCCATGAGATGGGGGAAATGGATATCATCTATTCTGCCGGGCTGTGTGATTATCTTGATATCAGATTATTTCGGGCCCTGGTCACTCAGTGCTACAAGCATCTCAGACCGGGAGGCTCGCTTCTGCTGGGAAATTTCACCGCCTACCCCGATTCACTGTTTCTTGATAAGATTCTCAAGTGGGAACTTATTTACCGCAATGCAGAGGATTTAAAAGAAATATTCGCCCCCACACCCTTTGGCGAAAATGTGACGATTCTGGCAGAAAAAGAAAATGTGAATCTTTTTGCACTTGCGACCAAGGTATGAAAATTCTGACAGCAGAAACCACGATGCGTCCAACCATCACAACTGATTTTAAGGAACTTTTTTATCAGCGGACACTGATCTGCCTCTGGCTTGCGGTGGTGTTTTTCTCTCTGTTTGCGCTTCTGGACTTTTTTTACAGCAGAGAAAATTTTGGCCTGTTTTTCATGTATCGCTTGGTTTATGTGGTTACAGTCATCGGTTTTATAAATCTCCTCTCTCTACCGTCCTGTAAAAAGTACGCGCCCCACCTGATCTATGCCGCAATGGTACTGGGCGGTTTTGCAATTTCTCTTATGACTGTCCGTCTTGGAGGGTTTTATTCTGGCTACTACGTCGGAATATTACTGATGATCGCAGGAACTCTTTCTGTCCTGCCGCTGCGAGTACCTCAAGTCATATTCATTGGAATGTCCATGTATATGATTTACGTGTTAACGGTACTCTTTGGCACACAGGATATGAATGCAGTCCATTTAACCTCAATGCTGAATAATAGCTTCTTTTTCATCGCCCTTATCGGAATCACCGCTGTACAGAGTTATGATGACTTTGAAAACCTCATCAAATCTGTTCGGGCCACCAAGAGCCTGCGGGCCATTCGCAGTGAGCTGACCACCTTTACCGGTGGCCTTGAAAACCTGGTGCAGAAAAGATTGCACGATCTTGAAGAAACCGATTTGAAATACCGTGATCTCTACAATTCAATAGAAGATCTGATTGTCCTGATCGATGCAAAGGGAGTCATCCACAAAATAAACCAGCACAGTGAGGTGCTTTTAGGATACAAACCGGAGCAGGTCGAGGGGAGGAAAATTGCGGATTTTGTCTATGAGGAGAGCGGGGAGGATGGCAAACTGGCCGAGGTCCTGGAAGGGCTTGTCAGTGATAAAAAAATTGAAGGGGCTCAGCTGCAGATTCAAAACAGTGGCGGCCACATCCTGGATACTGAATTAAGAGCCAACAGGGTAACCATTGAAGGTAAGAATTATTTTCAGCTGGTTATCCGTGATATTTCCGTGACCAAGGCTATGGAAATGCAGCTGCTCGATTCCGAGCGGCTGGTGGATACCTCTCGTCAGGCTGCGATTTTTGGACTGGCGCGGCTTGCTGAGTGTCGAGATGACGAGACCGGAGCCCACCTTAAACGAATCCGTTTATATACCGGTATTCTTATAAAAGAGCTGGCGAGGCTCCCTGAACTTTCCGAAACCATATCCGATAATTTTACTGAAAGCCTGTTACGTTCTTCAGTCCTCCACGATATCGGCAAGGTCGGTATTCCCGATGCAATTCTTCTCAAACCGGGGAGATTGACGAAAAGAGAGTTTGACGAAATGAAACTCCATTGCCGCCTGGGAAGTGATATTCTGGCAGGGGCTGAACAGGATGGAGAAAATGTTTCTTTTCTCAGACTGGCAAAAGAAATAGCCCTCAATCACCATGAGCGCTGGGACGGCAAGGGTTATCCGAGTGGTATTGCAGGGGATGAGATTCCATTTGCCGCCCGGGTGGTGTCGCTGGCCGATGTTTATGACGCCCTGACCTCTACGAGAGTCTACAAGGCAGCCTATAACCATAAAGAGGCGAAAGAGTTGATCCTCAAAGAGAGAGGGGGGCAATTCGACCCAACTGTGGTTGATGCTTTTCTTCGCTGCGAACTCAATTTTAAAGAGAGCAGAATACAGACACTGCTCTACGAAACATAATAGTGCCTGTTTACCATGGAAGATTATAGAAAAGAACTCCAGCAGCTGCACCACAAAAGGATAAATTATATCCTCCTTTGTGGCGCTGTGATGATGCTTCTCTTTTCGTTTCTCGATTATTTTACCGTCCCCGATCTCTACTATAAATTCCTCGGGTATCGTTTTGGGGTTGTGGTTATCTGTCTGCTTCTTTTCCTGGTGAATTCAGCCGACAAAGAATGCAGATATCCATTGTGGATCGGTTTCAGCGCTTTTTCCTCTGTGATTGTTGTTATTCTCATCATGATTCATCAGATTGGTGGTGCATTTTCGCCGTACTATGTCGGCCTGATTGTAGCCCTTGCCCTTTATGTGACCCTGGCCCCGCTCACTCTCAGTCAGGCCTTGGCTATGGGAGGGCTCCTGGTCTGCAGCTATCTTCTGACCATAGTTTCTTCGCATTCTATCTCATCGCCATACATTCTCGATTTTTTTAACAACCTGTTTTTTATGGTCTGTTTTATCCTGATCGTCGCAACCCAGAGCTGGGCAGATACCGAGGTGAGAAAAAGTGAGTACCTGTTACGAAAAGAAGAAAAATATGCCAACGGCGAGCTGTCACGTCATGCAGAAATGCTTGAAATGGAAGTAAAGAAGAGAACGGTTGAGCAGGACCTGTTGGAGGAGAGATACAGACAGTTATTCAATCAACTCGCAGATGATGTCGTGGTCGTGACCCCGGCTGGCAGGGTCGTGCAGTCTAACAGGAGATTTGAAGAACACTTCTGCCCTGGGAAGTCGGTGACGGAGATGTCTTTTGCCGATATTGTTCTGGAGCATGACTGGCTTTTCTTTGAAAAGGTGCTGGCCCAGATGGTTGCAACCGGAACCTGGCTGTCTGATAAAAAAATGACACTTGTTCGAAAAAACGGGAGCTTACTTGAGGTGGAGGTGAACGGCAATGTGTTGATGCGGGATGGAACAGCCAAAGGTATTTTACTGATCATGCGGGATTTAACCGTCCGAAAAAAACTGGAGGCCCAGTTAAAAGAATCTCTTGAAAAGAAAAAGAAAACTGAAACCTCAGCGATTCTGGTTCTGGCAAAACTTTCTGAATTCAGAGATGTCACCCCCCACAACCATCTTGAGCGGGTCCGCGAGTATTGCAGGCTTTTGGCCGAAGAATTAAGCCACTCAGCAAACATGCAGGATATAATTACCCCCAGATATATCGAAGATATTTATCACGCCTCCATTCTTCATGATATAGGTAAGGTCGCAATCCCGGACGAGTATATGGCAGGTGACGCGCCACTGGTTGAATATGAACGGGATATGATCCGCAGACATACTCTTATCGGAGGTGATGTTATCCGGGAGAT
The DNA here is from genome assembly GCF_005116575.1 of Desulforhopalus sp. IMCC35007. Lineage (GTDB taxonomy): Bacteria > Desulfobacterota > Desulfobulbia > Desulfobulbales > Desulfocapsaceae > Desulforhopalus_A. The sequence goes on from NZ_SWCN01000021.1 coordinate 60,626, forward strand.
GGAAGAAGAAAGTCAGGGAAGCGGATTTTTATCCATGGCCAAGCATATTGCCTATTTTCATCACGAACGCTGGGATGGTACTGGCTATCCATATGGCTTGTCTAGGAGAGAAATACCTCTTGCCGCAAGGATCATGGCCGTCGCGGATGCCTATGAAGAGTTGACGACCGTGCCTGCAAAAGATACGACCAACCAGTGCGATAAGGCGGTTGAATATATTGTTCAAAACAAAGGCACTCGCTTTGATCCCATGGTCGTTGAGAGTTTTCTTGTCGTGCAGGTCAGGTTTGAACGCGTCCTCGTCGCTTTTCCACAATAACCATTGGTACTGCCAAGCTATTGTGGCTTATCCCTCAGCTGTCTGAGCTGCTGTAGACTTTATTCAACAGGCGTCTCTTTTTTTCTCCGGTGACCAGGTTTTGCGAGGATCTCCAGATAAAAGGAGTCGAGCTGCTGCTGATCGATTTTATCTATGTATTTATTGGTTTCCGCCAGATGGATTTTTATCGCTTCTTCTGCGGTAGGACCAAATTTACAGTCAAAATCCCAAAAATCGACACCCGGTGGCAGGGTCTTTCTCCGCTCTCTTTTCACATACTTTTTGATCTCATGTTTTATGGCCTCAATCAGCCGGGGCCTCTTGATCTTGGGGTGGGTCAAGATAAATGTTTTTCTCATGCTTTCCTCATGTAAATAATAGCCTGTCACCAGATGGTGGAAATAGATACACCCAATCTTTGTTGCAGAGTTTTGTGGGCAGGAAGTCAAAGTATGTACACTTGAGGTAACTTGCAAACTATATGATCACAGACAGACAAACTCCCAAGAAATTATCCTGGCCATATCAATGGACTCTGTCAAAATTTTGATATATGCGGCCATAAAAAAAGGAGCTGTCGTAGTCATTCTGCTCTGAGGTTCGGTTCTGTAAAGCATCACCTGAAATTGACAAAAAAATCCATAGGGAATAACCTTTAAATTGAATACTACAATGTCTGTAATGGATAAAAGCCGAGCAGGGGCTTGTCAAAGGGGTATCTCCCCTTTGCGGCAGAAAACACTCTGGCCCTTACCCGCTTTGGCTGCAGAAGTTCAGATAGTCGCAGGTTCTTGTTTGTAATGACAGCTTTTCAGGAGTAAACACACTACTGTGGTGAGCAATGCCATTTGTCCGGGTAAAACATTCAATGATATCTTAACAGGTGCGGATTGAAATCAATTACTTCAGGCTCAATCAACAGAACTTTATTTCTGCTGGTTCTTGTTACAATATTACCAGTTGCAGCCATTATTCTCTATTCGGGGTTTGAATATCGAAAACTTTCCCTGGCAGATGCCAGGCAGAATGTTTTTCTCATCACTAAATCAATGGCGGAGTTTCAGCGCGATGTTACTCGTAACGTTGAACAGACGCTGGGTATTCTCTCTCTCCTCAACGAGATCCAGACCATGGAAGGTACAAAATCCACGGCCATATTCAAAACCATTGTCCGGCAAAATAAGGATTTTTTTAATATTAGTCTGGTCGATCTGGAGGGTAACATCGTTGCCTCCGCGAAGCCTTTTTCCTCAGAGGACAATTTTGCCCACCGAAAACATGTAAAGGATGCAATTCTACAGAAAAAGTTTGCTGTGGGAGAGTTTGTTATCGGCATACTGGGATCCCATGATACAGGCTTTACTTTTGCTGCTCCTGTTTTTGACGGGCAGCTTCAGCTGATTGGCGTGCTCACTGCACTCGTGAAGCTGGATTATTTTGCTGGTTTTCACGACTTTTCAAATCTGCCAAAGGACGCCTTCATATCTGTTACAGATTATCAGGGCATTCGTCTGTTTTATTATCCCCCGAAAAAAGACACCAATCCAATTGGGAAAAAGATAAAACAATCCAGCCTTGAAATAATCCAGCAGAGTCAGGTAAAGGGCGGGCAGGATGCTTTTTTTGAATATGGCTCAGATGGAATTCTCAAACTTTTTGCCTATCAGAAGATCAGTCTTCATGAGGGTGCCCCTCCATATATGTATGTCTGGGTTGGAATTCCTGAAAAGTATGTGTCTGGCCCGGCCCGGAATGCACTTTTTAGAAATTTATCGCTGCTTTTGGGCAGTATGCTGTTGTCGCTTATGATCTTCTTGTTCGTTGGCAAAAAGATGCTGACGGAGCCCATAAACAGACTAGTCGATATGACCCAGAAATTTACTGAAGGGGTACTGACACCATGTGTTGAGCCTTCAACTGGTCCCGATGAGTTGAGGATGCTCAATCAATCCTTTTTTGATATGGCCACAGAGCTTACCGCCAATCAACAGAGCATTCGAGAGAGTGAATATCGTTTCAGGGAAATCTTTACTAACATGACCAATGGCGTGGTCATTTTAGAGCCAGTGGACGACGGTGCTGATTTTATTGTCAAAGACATTAACACTGCAGGTGTCAGACAAGCCGGTTTATCCCGAGGGCAGCTTATCGGCAAAACGATTGTTACTGCTCTGCCGCAGATATTTGACAGCCGGTTTCTCCTGTTGTTGCAAAGGGTATATCAAACGGAGTCTACGGAATTCTATCCTGTCTCAACGTATGAGAATGAGAAAGTTCAGCTATGGATGGAGTGTTATGTGTTCAGACTGCCCGGTGGAGAGGTCGTTGTGGTTTATGACGATATTACAACGCGTAAACAGTTCGAGGAGGAGAGGGAGAGAAGTGAAGCAAAATTCCGCGCTGTCATTGATCATGCAAGCGATGCCATTTATATGAGCGATTACCATGGCAATATCATTCTGGCTAACCGGCGTGCCTGCGAGACCATGGGCTACCGTGAAGAGGAATTTCTGAATCTCAATGTCAAAGACATTGACCCTGATTTTGGTAGCAGAAAAGATAGAGCAAGTATCTGGGAGTCTCTTCAGGAAGGTGAAACGGGTATAATAGAGACCTGCCATAGACGCAAAGATGGGACAGTTTTCCCCGTAGAAGTGCATATTGGTCGTCTGTATATGGGAGGTCAAAATGCCGTCCTTGGCATTGCACGTGATATCTCATCGAGAAAAGAGTTTGAAGCATCGTTGAAAAAAAGCCAGGAGGAGTGGGAAAACACCTTCAATGCCATGAGTGACATCATCACTATCCAGGATAAGGATATGAATATCCTCAGGGCAAATAAAGCTTTTTATGACTTATTCAGTATAAGGAAAGAGGCATTACAAACAACGACCTGCCATGAACTCTTTCACAGCGACAAAAAAATATGCGACAACTGCCCCGCTCTCAGAACGATTGCGGAAGGTAAGGTCCACCGGGAAGAAATCAGGGACGAGAAATCAGGCAGAACCTATAGTGTATCGACCTGCCCTATTCTTGATGAGAACGGTGGGTTCGAGCATATTGTTCATATTGTCAAAGATATTACCGAAAGCAAAAAATTAGAAGAAGAGTTGTTCCAATCCCATAAGATGGAGGCTATCGGTACCCTGGCCGGAGGTATTGCCCACGATTTCAATAATATACTTTCTGCCATCATGGGATTTGCCGAATTCATTAAAGAAGATGTTCCTCCCGGCAGTCAGACGGCCGGGGATGCCGAAGAAATACTCAGCGCAGGGAACCGTGCCAAGGAACCCGTCAAACAGATTCTTACTTTTAGCCGGAGGAGGGGTCGCGAAAAATCTGTTATCCAGCCGCACCTGGTCGTCAAGGAAGCGGTCAATATGCTTCGTTCAACCATTCCGACAAGTGTAATGCTGGTTGAGGATATTCAGACGGACTGTTGTACAATTCTTGCCAACGCAACGAGTCTGCACCAGGTTGTTTTAAACCTGTGTGCCAACGCGCGGCATGCCATGACCGACGACAAAGGGGTGTTACAGGTTGAACTGAAAACAGTCGAGCGTGGGGCGGAAGATCTGCCCCATGAAAAAGACATCCAACCCGGTTCATTTGTGATGCTGCGGGTATCCGACAATGGTTGTGGAATGGGGGATGAAGAGCTGGGCCGCATTTTTGAGCCATATTACACGACCCGTGAGGTCGGCAAGGGGAGCGGTTTGGGACTCTCTGTAATCCTTGGTATAGTTGAAGAATGTAACGGTTTTATCGAGGTGGAAAGTGAACAGGGCCGTGGTTCTGTTTTCACAGCCTATTTCCCCTGCCATACCGAAGTGGATTCCGACCAAGCCGTTGTAACATCTGTTGCCGTGAAGAGCCAGGCTGAAATGAAACACCAGATACTTTTAGTCGATGATGAACCGCTGCTTTTGGAAATCAACGCAAGACGTCTGGAATATTTCGGCTGTCAGGTTACTACTGTTTCTGATAGTCGTCAGGCCTTGGAGCTGTTTGCCAAAGATCCGGGGCTCTTTGATCTGCTCATCACCGACCAGACGATGCCAGGTCTTACCGGGGAGGATCTGGCCGCAGAAATGCTCAGGCTGAGGCCGACCTTGCCGATTATTGTCTATACAGGTCATAGTGACAGTTTTACCGAAGAAAAGGCCCTCGCCATGGGTATTAAAAAATATATGCATAAACCATTGGTTGGTGATGAGTTAACCGACGCTGTAAATGAAGTTCTTCAAACGCCGTCTTGCACCACTTGAGAACCAATTTCTGAAAAAAATATCTGGACAAATGAAACGATTATGAACCGACCTGTACTTCTTTTTGACCTGGATGGAACGATCAGTGATCCGCTTGTGGGAATCTGGAGATGCATAAATTATGGTTTGACGTCTCTGGGGTATAAAGAACTTGAAAAACAGGCTGTTGGCAGATATATCGGTCCACCTCTTGATGAAACCTTCAGAGCCGTGACGGGTTGTGAGGATAAAGGGGAGGCTACAGCTTTTGTTGTGAAATTCCGGGAAAGATTTGCTGAGGTTGGTTTTTCTGAGAATACCCTCTATCCCGGGATTCCGGAAGCAATCTCGGCGTTGAAAGACAAAGGCTATAACCTTGGCATCTGCACCTCGAAGAGAGAAGATTTTGCCAGGACAATTCTGCAGATGTTTGGGCTGTATGGACAATTTCAATTTATCAGTGGCGGTGATATCGGCATCCACAAGTATCAGCAGATTGAAACGCTCATGGCTAACAAGACGATTGATGCACATGCCATCATGATAGGTGACAGGGCAACCGATATCATAGCAGGTCATCGAAATGGACTTGAAACAGCTGCTGTTTTGTGGGGCTATGGTACACGGACTGAGCTTGAGGCCGAAACGCCCCGGTATTATTTTGAAAAGGTCTCAGATTTACCCGAAATACTCCATTGAACCATTGGTTGGTTTGTAACTCTCGGTGCTCCCGTGCGTCGCTGTTGAAAAACCAAATATTGCAAATCTCAAAGTGCTTTCTCCACCTCTGGCTGTGCAATAAATATATATGTATGTCAATACAGTACATGAGGAGCAGGTACCAGATATTGCGGAAACTCTGCAAAGTATGAAAAGAGATGGCAGCTATGATCGAATTGTCTTTGAATCGGAAAAACTTTATTTCAACGGAGCTGTAGGCTAATGAACAGCAAGCAGAAGGCAACATTTCGGGTGAGATACTCTGTCGGTAGAAAATTTGCTGTCATTATAGCTCTTATCAGCCTTTTAGCAGGGATTGCCCTGGCACTGGTGCTCGCAAAAATTAACATCCGCCACGCGCACAATGAATTTCAACAAATGGTTGAGCGATTGCACCTCAGCTCCGAGAAGGCCCTGGTTAAAAGTTTGTGGCTGAAAAATGATGATATGGTCCAAAGTATCATCGAAGGATTGGACAATCTGCCCGGCGTGGAGGAAATCCGTTTGATTCAAGAAGACGGGCAGGTCATGCAGACAGGCAAAGCCATATCAAAAAAATATTATAGTCACACCCATGATCTTATCTTCAACTCTCTTGGCAAGGATATTTATCTGGGGAATCTGTCAATCACCATAGGGCTGGATGCGGTCAACAGGTCAATCTTCATTGACACCTTAAAATTATGTCTCGTCGTGGGAGTGTTGGCACTTTTGGTCGGCGTTGGTACGATATCAATATTTTATCTGCTCGTTGGCCGTCATCTGCAGGATATTGCCAGTCACTGTGCTGGGCTTGACTGGAGTAATCTCGCTATCCCGCTTGCCCTTAAACGTCGATTGAGTGAGTCTGGAGAGGATGAGTTAGGTCAGATAACAACCTCTCTTAATCAGACCTGTATCTCCCTTAAGAAAAAAATGTCGGAGGTACAGGAGAAAGAATCATTATTTAAGACAATTGTTGTCAACAGCAGTGATGCAATTTTACGTTTTGACAGAGATGGGAAAATAACCTACATCAACCCGGCGGCTCAAAAGCAACGGGCTGAAAAGTGGCAGGAATCGTTGGATGAAAAACTCGAGCCGGTTGTTTTCAAGCAGGTCTGTGAAGAAAAAGATTCGATTGAAGTGAAACTGCAATTTGATGGCGCAGTTGGCAAAAATCAGATGCGGTCATTTCAACTGAAACTTACCCCGGAGATTGGAAGTGATGGCAGTGTTGAGAGTATAATTGGTATTGCCCGTGATATCACGATTCAGGATCAAAAAGATAAACTCCTGCAGGCCGTATTTACCCATGCACCGATGCTTATGATCATTGAAGAAATTGACTCCGGAGAGGTCTATGATGTCAATGATAGATTCACGGCCACAACGGGATATTTGCGACAGGATATATTAGGTAAAAAACTGGTAGCCCTTGGATTTACCAGTGAGAGCAACCGTGGACTGATTAAAGAGCATCTTGACAAACAGGGTTTTTTTGATGACCTGGAAATGGATTTTGTTCACCGCGACGGCAGAACCCTGACCTTGCGTTGCAGTGGTCAGGTGATCAATGTCCTCGGTAATAAAAAAAGACTTTCCATCTGTCAAGATATTACCATGGAGAAAAAGATGCTTGTCGAACGACGCTCCATGGAGCAGCAACTTTTGCAGGCATCAAAGCTTGAGGCCATAGGCACTCTGGCAGGTGGAATAGCCCATGACTTTAATAATATTCTGATGGCCATCATTGGTTATGGCCAGATGGCACTGGAGGATACCCCGCGATCCTCCTCCGTGCATGGAGACCTGAAACAGATTTTACTTGCTGGCAGAAGGGCTGCGGAACTTACAAAACAGATCCTGCTTTTTAGCCGTCAGGGAATAGGGGAAATGGCTCCATACAAACTCCAGGGGATCGTAAAAGAGGTGGTCAAACTTCTGCGCTCAACAATTCCCGCAACCATCGAGCTTGTCACTGACATTGATGAGAAGAGCCGGGCAGCGCTTTTGGATCCTACACAGATTCATCAGGTTCTGATGAATATACTGACCAATGCAAGACAGGCGATAGGTGCAGGCCACGGGAAGATAACGATTGGATTGCGTGAGATTGACTGGAATGCCTCTCTGTTGTCTACAGATGGTCAGCCCCTGAAAAAAGGTAGTTATCTGGAGTTGATCATTGAAGATAGCGGGGCAGGGATGTCTCCTGAAGTTGTCTCCAGAATATTTGAACCTTTTTTTACGACCAAGGCCAAGGGTGAAGGTACCGGCATGGGAATGGCGGTGTGCCATGGAATTATAGCAAAGCACAAAGGCAGTATTGCCGTTGAATCGGCTCTTGGGGTCGGAACGAAATTTTCCATTTACCTGCCAGTGTCTGAAGAACAGGAGACGGCGAGGGCCGATCTCGTCGACAGGTCGGCGATGAAGGGCAGTGAGCGGCTTTTGCTGGTTGATGACGAAAAAGAACTGCTTGAGATGCAGCAGCGATCGCTTGAAAATCTTGGTTATCAGACGACAAGTTTTTTCAGCAGTGTTCAGGCCTTGGCATATTTTAAAAAACATTCAGACTCTATTGATATGGTCATTACCGACATGACGATTCCCCAGATGACAGGCGCTGAAATGTCAGAACAGATGCTTGCCCTTCGTCCGGACCTACCCATAATAATTTGTACCGGGTATAGCGAGGTTCTGGATGCGGATACGGCATCGAGAATGGGGATAGCATTTTTTGTTCTTAAACCGGTTATTATCCACCAGCTTGCAATTCAGATGCGAAAAATCTTTGATGGATCGGCTACAACGGCTACGGATATTACAGCCAATCCGGCACCCTGAATGGTCTTTTGGGAAGATTGCTGCGAAAGGGAACCTTGAAAAAAATGAAATTTGTTCAAGGTGGCTGCAACCGCGATAGTGAGGTACAGCCCGCCTGGTCGAGCCCTGGCACTTTGAAATACAATTTACAACAAACAACAGGGGGCAAATTAAAGAGACGGAAGTTGGGGGAGAAACGACAAAGGCTCTGTGTCTTGCTGTCGTTTACAACTACTTTAAGCGGAGAATAGATAATGGAACTTGTGATTGGAAATAAAAACTATTCAACATGGTCGCTCAGAGCCTGGCTGTTATTGGATGCATTTGGGCTTTCCTACACGGAGATTCAGGTCTCATTGGTGCAGGAAAATATTCAGGAGCGGCTGGGAAAGTATTCTGAGACAAGCAAGGTGCCGGTGTTAATTGATGGTTCTCTGAAGGTATGGGACTCGCTTGCAATCTGCGAGTATGTCTCAGAAAATTATCTGGACGGTGCAGGCTGGCCGGAAAAAATGGAGGATCGGGCGATAGCCCGGTCAATATGTGCCGAGATGCACTCTGGTTTTGCCGCCCTGAGAACCGAGTTGCCCATGAATTGCCGGGCAAAAAGGAAGGTGCAGTTCTCGGAGGCGGCTAAAGCAGATATCCAACGGATCGAAGAAATATGGTCCAATTACGCGGCCTCCTCCGGAGATGGGGGAATACGCTTGTTTGGACGATTTTCCATTGCCGATTGTTTTTTTGCCCCGGTGGCCCTGAGGTTTATGACCTATGGTATAACCCTGTCGACAAAAGCGGAGGCCTATGCCAACAGTCTGCTGCAACACCCATCCGTTGTCCGCTGGGTGACCCTTGCAAAACAGGAGACAGAAATCGTGGTGGAGGATGAAGCAGGGGAAGACGTGCAAGAGAACTGATCTGAATTGTTCATGATCTGAAATATTCAGGCGAGCTTGCCATTGTTGGCAGTTGCGAAAAGGATGCTCTTATATAAAGCGCTGTACGATTGACTCGATGATCTCATCGTAGTTCTCAGGAGTTGCGCCGAGGCTGGCACACAATTTCTGGGCGTTGGCTCGCCGAACCGGGTTGCTGAGGTCCTGAAGATAAGCAAAACGATGGGTCCTTCGGCCAATACAAAAGAGCATCTGTTCCGCAGCTGGAAGCTCCAGAAACTCCCGTACTGGCTGGATCATCTTTTCCTTGTCCGCCGGCCATTGACCGTCAATTTCAGAAAAGAGATTCAACACATGATCGCTTTTGATGGTGCTGTTGATCTCGCCCAGATTTTCAAGCCAGAGCAATAATTCCCGGGCTGTATCTACTTCTCCCATTTTGGCAAAATCCCCGTTCTGGTACTGCGCTGTCAGAGGGGCTCCGGAAGGCAGGGCAAGGGCCCTCAGGCGGATGAAATCAGGGTTGATCTGGTTGAGGGCGTCGGCGGTTTCCACGGCATGTTCTTTGGAAAGGTCTTTTCCTCCAAGGCCTGGCATAAAATATTCAGAGAGTTGAATTCCGGCCTTTTTCACTTTTTGTCCTGCAATAATGTGGGTTGCCTTGTCGACACCCTTTTTAACCTGCGTGAGAACCCGGTCGGAACCCGACTCCATGCCGATATGTATTCTGTTGAGACCAGACGCTGCCATGAGCCGCAGATCTTCGTCGCTGATTTTTGAGATGGTCTGTGATCTTGCGTAGGAGGTGATTCTCTCAAGCGTGGGAAAGGCCTTTTTGAGGTGAATAAGTATCTTTATAATATCACCAGGGGCGATGATAAGACTGTTGCCATCCTGAAAAAACACCGACTTCATCCCATTTGCCACAAAATTTGAGGCTGCATGGTAGGCGCTGAGATCGGGTTGATCAGCTCCCCCTGTCAGCTGCTGCAGGTCCTGGCGGGAAAGGGTGGTGCCGTTTCTGGCCGCATCGATAACGGCATCTGCATACAATGAAATTGTATCAATATCACGCAACACATGTTCAAGCGGTCGCTTGCTGAAGGTGCTGCCTTTGTAGAGGGAGCAAAAGGTACAGCGGTTCCAGGGACAGTTTCGGGTAATCCTGATCAGCAGACTGTCTGCCTCACTGGGGGGGCGGATCGGCCCCTGCTCAAATCCGCAGTATGATTCAATCTGTTTCATTTATCTGTGCTCTTGTAAAATTGTGATTTCAAGGGCCTCAGGTTTTCAGGCCTTTGTAGGCCTGTGCCTGAATAGCTGTAATTGCTACGGTGTTGACAATATCTGTGACCATACAGCCACGGCTGAGGTCGTTTACCGGTTTGTTGAGTCCCTGCATAATAGGCCCGATGGCCACGGCCCTGGCTGAGCGCTGCACCGCTTTATAGGTATTGTTGCCGGTGTTAAGATCCGGGAAGATGAAGACCGTGGCTTTACCGGCAACCTTGCTCTCAGGCATCTTGGTTGCGGCAACGACCGGGTCGACCGCCGCATCGTATTGGATCGGTCCTTCGATAAGCAGGTTGGGAGCCAGACTCTGGGCGAGTTCAGTGGCTCTTTTCACTTTGTCGACATCCTCACCGATTCCAGAGGTGCCAGAAGAATAGGAAAGCATCGCAACATAGGGTTTTACGCCGAAGAGTTCCGCTGTTTTGGCAGATTCTATGGCAATTTCCGCAAGCTGTTCTGCTGTAGGTCTTGGGTTGACGGCGCAGTCCCCATAGGCAAGGACCCTATCCTCAAGACACATGAAAAAAACCGACGACATGATAGTGGAGCCGGGTTTTGTCTTCACAAACTCAAGGGCGGGGCGGACGGTGTTCAGGGTGGAATGGACCGCGCCGGAAACCATTCCGTCGGCATGACCTTTATAGACCATCATGGTTCCATAGTAATTGACAGCCGACATTACATCTAAGGCGTTATCTGGTGTGATGCCTTTATGTTTCCGCAGTTTATAGTAGGTCTTGGCATAGTCAGAGAGAAGCTTTGAGTGGCTGGGATCGATAATCTTCACATCCTCTAAGGCAAGACCGAGAGCGTGAATTTTATTGCGGATACTCTGCACATTACCAAGAAGAATTATGTTTACGGCTTCCCGGTGGATCAGGATTTCCGCAGCTTTAAGGATCCTCTCGTCGTTACCTTCGGGCAGTACAATGGTCTGTTTGTGGGCCCGGGCTCTTTTAATCAGACCAAATTCGAACATTTTAGGCGTGGTAAAAAGCATACTGTAGCCGACGATACTTTTTCTCAGCTCAGTGGTCTGGACATGGGACTCAAACAGGCCGAGGGCGGAGGCAATTTTGAGGGAGGATTCAGGGGTAATGCAGTTGTGGATCTCCTTTATTTTCATGGCGGTGGTGAAGGTGTCCTCTTCAACCTTGATAATAGGGACGAGGTCGTCCGTTCCATGGAGCAGGTTGCGGAGGAGTTTATCCGGTTTGAGGTAACCGGTCAGAACGATGCCGCCAATATTGGGCAGATTAGAAGACCGGTAGGCGGCCAGGGTTCCAAGGATGATGTCAATGCGGTCAATGGGGGTGATGATGAGGTTGCCGTTTTCAATGCGTGGCAGAAAATTTCTGAGATTCATTGCCGCAATGACAAAGCGGGATACAACTCTGTTCATCTGCGTCTTACCGTGCAGAACTCTTGCATGGAGTGCATCGGCGATCTCTGCCATGGTCGGCTGGTCGAGCTTTTCTTCAAATGGGATAGAGTAGATCAGTCCAGTCTTATCCTTGAGCTGCTCTTTGAGCGATTGGAGCATTTGTTCCTGGAGGGCTACCGGGGTTCTGTTGACGATAATCGAGAGGATGGAGGAGCTTTTTTCTTCAAAAGATTCTATGGCAAAACGGCAGGATCGTACTACGTTTTCAATGGAACCCTTGTGGGCATTGGCGATCATCAGGACAGGACTGCCCAGATTGTTGGCAATTTCCACATTGAGTTCAAACTCAAAGGCGGAGGAGTCGCTCTCATAATCGGTTCCGATGCAGAGGACGAAATCGTATTCCGCTTCCAGGGCCTTGTAGCGGTCCAGGGTGTTTTCCAGGAGCTTGTCATACTGCTTGTCTGCCACCAGAGTTCTGGCTTCCTCGAAGGTGTAGGCGTACATCTGCCGGTAATCAATGTCCAGCTTGTAGTGGGAGGAAATCAGGTGGATGATTTCGTCCTCACCGTTTTTATTATGTTTGGTATTTACTATGGGGCGAAAAATAGCCACCCGGACGAGATTGCGAATGAGGAATTCCATGACACCAAGGGCCACAAGGGATATGCCGCTTTTGGGTTCCAGCGCTGTGATATAGAGATTTTTCGACATGTACCTTTCCTTTTAGAAATAACAAAAATCGAATAACAGAGGCGGATATCCGGCCAGTGTAGACCCTATAGAGGTAATTTGCATGGACTTTTTTAAAGGCCGGTTCTCATTTTCAGCTGAAAAAGGAGTGGGTGGAGTGCGTAGCAGAAAGGGGAGGGGCGGGGCAGCCAGAACGTATCATAGCCACCCCGGAGGAACGAGCACAAATCTTACTAATATTTAGCGTCGGCATATCCAACCCAGCCATCCGCTTCAACCAGGGCCTGGTCAAATTCAGAGAGGGTGAAGGATATGGTCTCTTCATCTTTTTCCGAGGAAAAATGAAGGGTCTTTTTCGCAAGATCCGTTGTGAGTGTGGTCTCCTGGCCTGCAAATTTTGCAAAAAGGCGGGCGATATCTTTTGGCTCCAGTTCTACGGCCATCATACCGCAGTTAAACATGTTCTGTTTAAAAATCCGGGCGTAACTCTCAGCTATGACAATATTGATATCATTGACCTCAAAGGCCCATGGGGCATGTTCTCTCGAAGAACCGCAGCCAAAGTTGGCCCGGGATATAACCACAGAACTTTTTTGTATATCGCGGGCGGGATCAAAGCCGTCTAGTGAGAGATCTTCCAGGAGAAAGGGTTGTAATGCTTCTTTAGTTATTTCGGTAAGATATCTTGCCGGAATAATCTCGTCAGTATTAATGTCAGAGCGGTCAAGAAACAGAACTTTGCCGTTAAAATCTTTCATTATTTATCTCCTGTAACATAAAGATTGGAGTTGCTGATATAGCCGTTTATTGCCGTAGCTGCAGCTGATGCCGGGCTCATGAGATGGACAGTGCCGCCTTTGCCCATGCGGCCGTTGAAGTTACGGTTGGTCGTTGAGGCACAGACTTCCCCTTCGGCCAAAACGCCGTTACTCATGCCAAGACAAGCACCACAGGTTGGATTGGTTACACAAAAGCCTGCATCCATAAAGGTCTTAATGATGCCTTCTTCGAGTGCCTGGCTGTAAATTTTCGGGGAAGCGGGAGAAACGATGCCTCTAACACCTGCCTTGACGTTGTTGCCTGCAAGAACCTTTGCTGCAATCCTCAGGTCTTCAATACGTCCGTTGGTACAGGAGCCGATATAAACCTGGTCAACTTTTTCACCTGTCATCTCACTTATTGGTTTGACCTGGTCAGGTTTAAAACCATAGGTTGCCACAGGTACCAGGGTAGAGGCATCGATGGTAATGACTTCAGTGTAGCCTGCGTCTGGGTCGGCGGTGAAAGCCTGATAACTCTTGAGGGCCTCATCTTTTGATGCAAACTCGTCCTTGATAAACTCCCACAGGTAGTCAACGGTAACCATGTCGGGGGCGCAGATGCCGGAGGTTCCACCCGCTTCAACGGCCATGTTGCAGAGGGTCATGCGGGCTTCCATTGACATCTTGTCAATAACATTACCTGTGAATTCAATAACTTTGTTGGTGGCACCGCTGACACCAAGTCTGCTGATTACTGCAAGAATAGCATCTTTAGCGTAAACCCCCTGTGGCAGTTCACCGGTAATCTCTATCTTGATCGATTCCGGATAGTGAAAGGCACAGACCCCTTTGAGTATACCGACTTCAAGATCAGTTGTACCAACGCCCGCTGCAAAAGCACCAAAGGCTCCATGGGTACAGGTGTGGGAGTCGCCCATTATAACGGTGTAGCCCGGGCGGACAAAGCCTTTTTCTGGAAAAATGGCGTGGCATACGCCGTTCTGGCCGATATCAAAAAAGTCGACGATGTTGTTGCGTTGTGCCCATTCCCGTAAAATCTTTCCCTGCATAGCAGTCTTCGAGTCTTTTGCAGGCGTGACGTGGTCAATCACCGCCTTGATCTTCGTGGGATCAAAAACCCTGTCCATCCCTCGGGCCACAAGGTCGTTAATGGCCACCGGGGTCGTGATTTCGTGACAAAACACAGCATCAAGGCGAATGACATGGATATCACCAAAAGGATTATCCACCTTGTGCGAATCAAATATCTTTTCCGCAATTGTTTTTCCCATAATGTCCTCCGGGATTAATTTTGTTTTCACTGCTTTTCTTTAATATGTTTTTTGTTTCGTTATCCACTGAACATACCGCGGGGAGGTGCCACCACCCATATGGCTTTCAGTATCCCAGTTCCACTGTTGGCGAACAGATGGGGGATATCAGATGGAAAGGAAACGCTATCTCCCTGTTGAAGATCGTAGGACTCATTCCCATATATTAAACGCGCCTGGCCCTTGAGGATAACCCCGAATTCCCAGCCGGAATGTCCATATTCCCGGTCGCCTTTCTCGCCACCGGCTTCAATTTCCAACAGAAAAGCTTCGATAGCTGGGTCGCCTGTTTCACCAGCGGCGATGGAAAGCTGCTGAATGGTCATTTTGTTGCGGCTGATACTGTCCCTGTCTTCCCGTCTGACAATAGCTACCTTTCTTTTCTGTCGGTAATCGCTAAACAGGTACTCGTAGTCGATATCTAAAATATCGGCAATGAGGAGCAGGGTGTCTATTGAGGGGGAAACTTTGTTTCTTTCAATCTGTGAAACAAGGCTTTCACTGACGCCTGCTTGTGCTGCAACATCCCTCAGAGTGAGCTTTTTTCGCTCACGTACCGCCCTCAGCTTCTCACCAAATTTATATTTCATCTTTGACTTTATCAATACTGCACCTCCTGAAGTATATATAAAAAATATCCTTATCTGTTGTCAAGAAGAAACAGGGTAGAAATTATGCAAACCAGTTTTATAGTTCACGACTTTATATTGCACCAGGAATCAGTTATCATTATGCAAATCGGCAGATAGTTTTTAGAGGAATTCTATGAGGGGAAACTATGATCACTCGGCTCTGTTGGTCCATTGGGCTAGGCATCCTGTTGCTGTCTTCGGTTTCGCTGTTGGCGGCTCCTGTTCCGGATAAAAAGCCAGAAAACTGGGGGGCAGAGCAGGGAGACGACCTCCCTCTATTAGCTGCAGAAAACGAGCAGCTTGTAGATAATGCCCAGATTCAGGCCACCGAGTTTTTATACCAGACGGCTGAGTGGATTGATTCGTTCTTTGATGATGGCCGTTTTTCAGCAGAAGACAATGAGAGTAGGGCAACCCTGAAACTTTCCATGGGCTACTCGGAAAATGATAACTTTGAGATAAAGCCGCGCCTTGACGTACGTCTTAAGTTGCCAAAACTTTCCAGTCGTACCCAACTTATAATTGAAGCAGCGGAAGATACAGATTTCAACATAGATGATAGCCCGGTCGATGATTATCCACAGCATGAAGATTCTGAGAACAGCCAGTTGCAGGCTGCACTCAGGTTTTTTCTCAAAGAAAGTGATACCTATAACTTCTCTTTCGATGCAGGTGGCTCGTGGGATTATCTCTACGGCAGTTTCAGGGCCCGTGCCATTCAGGATTTTGATGACTGGCTTGGACGTTTTACCAACAGATTGCGCTGGTATACCGATGATGGTTGGGAGAATCGGGTAACGTATGATCTAGAATCTCAGTTCACTGACGAGTTATTTTTCCGAGCCACAACGAGCCTGAATTATTATGAGACCAGGGACGGTTTTCCTCATTCCCAGACATTTCGTCTCTATCAGGTGTTAAACTCGATTCGTGCTCTCTCCTACGAAACTGGAATCTATTTTGATACCGAGCCCAGCTATAAGATGTCTGATCTTCGATTTATCGTAAGATATCGCCAACGTTTTTACCGCGATTGGCTTATTCTGGAAATTTCTCCTCAGTTAAACTTTCCAGAAGACCATGACCGTGAAGCGAACCCTGGCATTATTTTCAAACTCGAGGCATCATTTGGCAATAATGCCAATGAAGAGGGATATAAAAAGATCTTTAAATGACCTGATACGTTTTCCGCGCAGACTTCACCTGTTTGTGGATCTGATAGAGAAAGCCGGGCTAAAGTTTCCAGCCCCAGTAATGAAGAAATCCGGGGAAATCTTTCAGATCTGAATTTTTCCTCTGCCAGAATTTCAGGCTGGTGTAGAAGGGAAGCTGGGTTGTATCGCTGTTGCCATAGGCTTTGTCTTCGCCCACATGCCAGTCCAGGGCCCACCAGCTGATGAGCAGTCTTTCCAGGATCTTCCGGTTATTTTTTACGTAGCCTTTTCTGCTCCCGGCTTCTTCAAAAAATGAAACCAGCTCATTTTGGTAGGGGAGCTTGTGTAAATGTTCCATAGGCTGGGTGTCCATCTGAAAATAGAGCGGAGGTGCGAGGGTATCAAGAGAGCCTGGCGGGTTCTGGGAGATGGCACTGATTCGATGGGTCCCGTCTTCAATGGTGAAATAGTAAGGTTTGTATGGCAGTCCTTCCAGTTTGCTTGGAAGAGTGTAGCCGAAAACAGATTGGTTTTTTGGGGGCCAGTTGGCAGGGTAGGTCTTTTCAGACAACTTGGAGGTCGGAAAAAAAGCAAGATAGCAGCCGCAGGTGTGTACGGTTGTGATAAGAACGAGATCACTTTCCTGGTCCAAGGTGTAAATAATGAGAAGCCCCGGGTTGTTACCGGCAGTGAGGTTAAGACTACAGAGCCCGAAAGGTACTTTTTGAAAATGTATACGGTAGACAAGGTTTGTGTATTTGTTTTCCGGGGTTTCAAAGCGGCTGGTTTCAAAATAAAGGGTTGCCGTCTCGCTGTTGACCCTGGCGGTTGGCTGGCCTTTTTCCGCAACTATTTCAGGCGTGCCAATTTTGTTGTACTCTTTAGTGGCGGCCCGGACATAAAAATAAGGCAGTAGTGAGCTTGCAAGCTGAGGGGTGGGGGCTGTGGGAGAGAATGTTCCGGCCTGGTCTGTTAATTGATATGTGCTGCAACAACTGCTAAAACAAAAAGGCAGGGTGAGAATCAAAAGCCAGAGCAGAAAAGGTTGTTTCATGGCAAGCCCTTACCTGGCACGAATAAACCAGAAGAGATGAACCGGCTACAGACCCGCAGGTATGTAGCCGGGTGATTACTTAAATATCCATATTTGCTGGCTCATAGTACTCTTTCGGGTGCTTGCAGCTTGGACATTTTGGTGGAGGCTCAGTGCCGGTATATTTGTAACCACACAGTGAGCATTTCCATTTGATTGGCTCTTTACGGGTAAAAACAGTGCCGTTTTGTACCATTTCGAGGAGTTTTTTGTATCTTTCCCGGTGCTCTGCTTCAATTTTACCGATCTGGGTGAACAGCATGGCTGCTTCCATATTACCTTCTTCTTCGGCTTCTTTGGCAAAGGTGGGGTACATGGAAGTTGTTTCGTAATTTTCCCCGTCCATTGCTTCTTTCAGGTTTGCAGCGGTGTCACCAATTCCACCCAACATCTTGAAGTGGTCATTTGCGTGGCGCATCTCATTCATTGCAGTTTCTTCAAAGATATTTGCAATATAATGGTATCCTTCTTTGCGTGCGACTTTAGCAAAAAAAGTATACATGTTGCGGGCCTGGGATTCGCCTGCGAATGCCGCCTTAAGGTTTTCAGTGGTTTTGCTCATGTAATTCTCCATGCATCTAGGATTTGTAAGAATGCCTACAATGTAACAATAGGCGCTATTAATAAAGAATGATTATCATTAACACAACTAGGGATACTCTGTCAATTGGATTTTCCATCTTAGCATAATTGAAAACAATTTCCTTTTCGATAAAAGTTATTTCACCGTTGAGCACCTGGATAACACAGTGAGCCTATACAGAGAAGTTCTTGGGATCCTGCTGGGAAAATAATGAAGGAAGAAACGAAAAAATAATAGCTTAGACGAGAAAAATGACATTTTTATATATTTTTGTGTGGATTTATTGTCGATTCCAGTTTACTATACGCTGTTGTTCAGATTATTTTTCGGGTGTACGGTGAGTTCGCCTTCACTTGATGTGATATCGTTGAGGTCTTTTCAGAATAACCTGCGTATAACGTGTTGATATCACGAATGAGTCAGTTGAGTAAGGGGCTGCAGCATGCTGTGGCTCCTTACTTTTTTATTTTCACGAAGCTTGCACAAGCTAGGCCGGGAGCAACCGGTTGGCAACGTTGTAGAGGACAGCAGCCATGAACACGGATTTATCAAAAGTAAGAAATATAGGTATCAGTGCCCATATCGACTCGGGAAAGACTACTTTGACCGAGCGTATCCTGTACTACACCAAAAGAATCCACGCTATTCATGAAGTGCGTGGCAAAGATGGTGTCGGTGCGAAAATGGATTCCATGGAACTTGAAAAAGAACGTGGTATTACTATCCAGTCAGCCGCAACCTACTGCTCCTGGAACGGTATTGATATCAATATCATTGATACGCCCGGCCACGTAGATTTCACGGTTGAGGTAGAGCGCGCACTGAGGGTACTCGATGGTGCCGTTCTAGTTCTCTGTTCTGTAGGTGGTGTTCAGTCACAATCTATTACAGTGAACAGGCAGATGACCAGGTACAACGTTCCGCGTGTCGCTTTCATCAACAAGTGTGACCGTACCGGGGCCAATCCTGCAAAGGTTACAGGACAATTAAGAGACAAACTTGGTTTGAATGCACACATGATGCAGATGCCGATCGGTCTCGAAAATGATCTGAAAGGTGTTGTTGATCTCATCACCATGAAAGCCGTCTACTTTGAAGGTGAAAATGGAGACGATATCCGCATTGCTGATATCCCGGCTGATATGCAGGATGAGGCAGCTGAAAAACGTGAAGCCCTCGTTGAGGAAGTCTCAATGTATTCAGAGGAGCTCATGGAGGCTCTTTTAGAAGAAGGTGATATCGATAATCAGCTTATCTATGATGCCGTTCGTAAGGGAACCCTTAGCCTTGAGTTCACTCCTGTCTTTGTTGGTTCAGCCTACAAGAACAAAGGTGTTCAGTCATTGCTTGACGCGGTTGAACAATACCTGCCTTGTCCCACAGATGTAACGAATATGGCATTGGATCTAAAAAATGAAGAGAGTGAATTTGCGGTCACCAATGACCCTAAAGATCCTCTTATCATGCTCGCCTTCAAACTCGAAGACGGTCGTTATGGTCAGCTTACCTATGTGCGTACCTATCAGGGACATCTCAATAAGGGTGATACTGTCTACAATAGCCGTACCGGCAAAAAGGTGAAAATTGGCCGTCTCTGTCGTATGCATTCCAATGAAATGGAAGAGATTGAAAACTGTGGGTCCGGCGATATCGTCGCGCTTTTCGGAGTCGACTGCGCCTCAGGTGATACCTTTACCACCGATGAGATATCCTGCTCCATGACATCAATGCATATTCCCGAGCCTGTTATCTCCCTTGCGGTTATTCCAACAGATAACAAAGCCCAGATAAACATGTCCAAGGCGCTGAATCGTTTCACCAAGGAAGATCCAACCTTTAAGACCTTTGTTGATCATGAGACTGGAGAAACCATTATATCCGGTATGGGTGAGCTGCACCTTGAGGTCTATATCGAGCGGATGAAACGTGAATATGGTGCCTCGGTAGAAGTTGGTGCTCCACAGGTTGCGTACAGAGAAACCATTTCTGAGCGTGCTGATTTTAACTATACCCATAAAAAACAAACGGGTGGTTCCGGTCAGTACGGTCGTGTTGCCGGTTTCCTTGAGCCTATCGAAGAAGAATACGAATTTGTTGACAGTATTGTCGGTGGTGTTATTCCCCGTGAATTCATCGGTTCCTGTGATAAAGGCTTTAAAAAGAGTCTTGAGAAGGGTTCACTCTGTGGCGCTCCAATCACTGGTGTACGATGTACCATTAACGATGGAGCCTACCATGCGGTGGATTCATCTGACGTGGCCTTTCAGCTTGCTTCCGTTGGTGCGTTTAAAGAAGGCTACCTCAAGGCAAAACCTGTGATCATGGAACCAATCATGAAAGTTGCCGTTGAAGGACCTTCAGAGTTCCAGGGTGCAATTATGGGCTCAGTCAACCAGCGTCGCGGTATGATCATTGGTAGTACTGAGGAAGGTAATTATTCAGTCATTGAAGCAGAAGTACCTCTTTCAGAGATGTTTGGGTATTCGACGACTCTACGCTCCCTTACTCAGGGTAAAGCAGAATTTACCATGGAGTTCTCCTCTTATAAGCCAGTGCCTAAGAGTGTAAGCGAAGAACTCATCAAAGCCTATCAGGACGAGCGTAAGAACGCTTGATATTCTAAACGGTAAAGGCTAAAACAGAAAGAAGTCCTTGATAACACAAAGCGACTTCTCGTCGATGCTAGGTAACGATCATTTAAGGAATATAAAAGAGGTGAACTGCCATGGAAAATGATTTGGTTGTAAATAACTCACTCCGGGCTCTAGGGTTAGAAAATAGCTCAGCAGAAGGAAAACAGTCCATGGGACTGGTGATGGCGAGAGCCGGTCTTGGTAAAACTGCTATCCTTGTCCAGTTTGCATTGGATTGCATGTTGCTTGGCAACAAGGTACTGCACGTTGCAATTGGTGAGGGTGTAGATAAGACAAGAGCCTGGTATGATGATATTCTTGCTGTTCTCACCGATGGTGAGAAAATAGAAACCATTCCTGAGATCATGCACAATCGTATGATTATGACGTTCAAAGAGAGTGGCTTTTCAAAAGCCCTGTTTGAAGAACGACTTGAAGATTTGGTGAAGCAGGGAATATACCAACCACAATGTCTTATTATAGATGGATACGATTTTGAGGGTAACACTAAGGAATCCCTGGAGGAATTCAAAGCTTTCATGCTTGAGCAGGGTTTGAAAATGATCTGGTTCTCGGCAGTAAGTCACCGTGGAGACGAGCGTGTTTCTGCGTCTGGTGTTCCTGCACCATGTCATGACCTTGACAGCGTATTTGATACGGTTCTTCTCATTAACCCATCAAAAGATGAAATGAAACTTGATATCATCAAGTGCGATACTGGTTCCATTGATCCCGGTACAACCCTGTTGTTAGATCCATCGACCATGCTTTTGAAAAAAGCATAACAAAGGTCGTTGTTATATCGGGCACCTGTTACAGGTTCCCCGACAGAGTAAAGGCGGGATGCTATTGCAGGCATCTCGCCTTTTTTTTGTATTGGGGGGGCTGATGGGATGGAGAATTCGGTACCCTGAGGTTTTTGTGGCATGTTGAAGCCATGATTGTACAAATAAAGTCAGTTGTGGCGAAGTTATTTTTTAAGGGAAAATTTCTATGAGATTGAGACCATGTATAGATTTACACGCTGGGCTTGTAAAGCAGATTGTCGGTTCAACGCTTTGTGATGACAAGCCTGCTGCTGTGCAGACAAATTTTGTGGCCCAACATCCACCTTCCTGGTTTTCCTCTCTCTACAAAAAAGATAATCTGACTGGCGGGCATATCATCAAACTGGGGCCGGGTAATGATGAGGCAGCCATAGAGGCGCTTGCTGCCTGGCCCAAGGGGATGCAGCTTGGCGGTGGAGTAACAGCAGATAATGCCAGGTTCTGGCTTGAGCAGGGGGCATCCCATGTGATTGTTACCTCTTTTGTTTTTAAGGACGGTGCCATCAATATGGCTCGACTCAGGAGACTTGTCGAGGCGGTTGGAAAGAAACGAATCGTTCTTGATCTTAGCTGCAGGAAAAAGGATAACGATTATTACATAGTAACTGACCGTTGGCAAAAATTTACCCAGGTTAAAATTGATCGACAGGTTGTCGATGAGCTTGCCAATTATTGTGATGAGTTTTTGATCCATGCAGCAGACGTTGAAGGAAAATGTAACGGTATTGAGGAGGAGCTGGTGCGAAAACTCGGAGCCTGGGTGACGTTACCGACAACTTACGCAGGGGGCGTGCGGAATCTTTCCGATCTTCAGCTCATAAAAGATCTCGGAGCTGATCGGCTTGATGTCACCGTAGGAAGTGCTCTGGATATCTTTGGTGGAAATGAGCTGAGCTACCGTGATGCCGTAGATTTCTGCAGCAGACAGGAAAAGGAGGCTTTGAAAAGATAATCTGTATTTCTCATGTGCGTTTTCTTGACCTCGGTCTTGGGATTCGATACAATAATTTGTCTTGAAGGAAAACTTGGTTTTTTTAACACATTGATTTTATAAATATTAATTATGAGTATTGATCAAGATAAACAGCGTAGGG
Source organism: Desulforhopalus sp. IMCC35007 (assembly GCF_005116575.1). Lineage (GTDB taxonomy): Bacteria > Desulfobacterota > Desulfobulbia > Desulfobulbales > Desulfocapsaceae > Desulforhopalus_A. Next base: position 83,100 of record NZ_SWCN01000021.1, read on the forward strand.
ATATCGAGAAGTTTATCAGCAAAATGCCCAGTTTATCCACGACAGTTGGTAAGGTTATGGAGATCTGTAGCCGAACGGACGCCTCTCCCAATGAACTCAACAAGGTCATCTCCCTTGATCCAGTGTTAACAGGGCAGGTCCTCAAACTTATTAATTCGGCCTATTATTCCCTCGTTAATAAAGTCACTTCGCTCACCCGGGCAATTACAATGCTCGGCATGAATACAGTGAAGAATATGGCGCTTAGTACCGCAATTATTCGTAGCGTAGCTGGGGCCAAAAAGTCCAAGGCATTGCCCACCAAGAAGTTCTGGGCCCATTCCATAGGTGCAGGAGTGAGTGCAAAGCTACTGGGGGAAGTTAAAGGCATTCCTGTAATGGAAAGGGAAGAACTCTTTCTGGCGGGGCTATTGCATGATCTTGGTAAGGTCCCTTTCGGCGATGAGTACATAGAAGTCCTTAATATTGCAAAATATGAACAGCTTCCTCTTTGTCAGGTCGAGCTTGATGTTCTGGGTATTGACCACCAGGAGGTAGGGCTTATGATCGCAGAGAAATGGAAGCTCAATACTGTTATTACAACCTGTATTGGCAGCCATCATGAGATTAAAAATATTCGGGGACAAGCTGCGGAATTACAGCAGCAGTTAGGGCTTGTGGCATTGGGAAATTTGTACGCCAATATCCTCGACCACGGATACGCGGGTAATCCGTTTCCCGATGAAGATGACGTTCACACCCTGCTTGGCATTACAGGGCTTACTATGGAAGAATTCTGCGGCATTGGCAACAGGGTTGTTGAAGAAATAGATAAAGCAAAGATATTTTTGCAAATATAATACACTGGTGGTTGCATGAAAGTTCGTTTCTGGGGGGTACGGGGGTCCATTCCGAGTCCGGGGCAGGTTACACAAAAATACGGCGGAAATACGGCATGCACCGAGATCAGAGTAGGTGAAAAGGAGCGCCTTCTGATTATCGACGCTGGTTCAGGTATCCGAAATCTCGGTAATTATATAATGGGTAATGATCTGCCTAAAGGGCCGATCAGGGCGGAGATCTTTCTTTCTCATACCCATTGGGACCATATTATGGGTTATCCCTTTTTTACTCCGATTTATATCCCCGGGTCGAAAATGAAGGTTTATGGGCCGGTTTCTTTTGAAGATGATCCCCTGGAAGAAGTTGTGGGTGGTCAGATGAAATACCGCTATTTTCCCGTCAACCTTGGAGAACTGGCTTCAGAGGTTGAGTATATTCGACTCAAAGAAGACCCGAGTATAGACCTTGGCGATGGCTTGAATCTGAAAACCAAGTTGCTGAATCATCCCATCACCTCCCTTGGATACAGGTTTGAATATGATTCCAAGGTAATCTGCACCTGTTATGATACTGAGCCTTTTCGTAATTTGTTTATCACCGACCCTGAGCATCCTGATTATGACGAGGCTATGGCCTATGAAGGAGAGGAGGTAGCCAAAGAGCAGAATCAAGCCGTCGAGGACTTTTTCGCCGGGGCCGATCTTCTGATTTATGATGCACAGTATACCCTTGATGAATACCGGAACGGGAGGGTGAATTGGGGGCACACCTCAATGGAATATGCCGTTGAAGCGGCTAACCGTGCAGGGGTAAAAAAGCTTGCACTTTTCCATCATGATCCGGATCGCTCCGACAGTGAACTTGATGCCTTTAGTAAAATCTATTGTGAGCCAGGAAAGTATGGGGATACCGAGGTCTTTTTTGCTCAGGAAGGTGTCGAGATAATTTTATAAATAGTAGGACCGTATTGATTTGAGCTGATCGACGATCGAGAGCTCTGGTACATAGGGATTCTGCGGCAGGGTGGGCCAGTTCAGCAAAAGGTCATCTGCAAAAGGAGTGAGCGCAACGTTGCGGTTATACGCTTCCACCGCCAGACGCTCCAGATTGATCGTGTCCTCGATATTGTAGGCAAGGAGTGTCTCAAGGGCTCGCTCGTTTCCCGTTTGCTGATACTGTTGCCAGAGAAGAACTGCAAAATACCCATCAACACCATCAAGGTCTCCGCGGCTGAGGCCCAGCTGTTTTTCGCAGCCTTTGAGTCCTCCCTTGAATCCGAGTCGTGCCAGGATGTAACGAAGATCAATGTGGGCCTGACTGAGTTTTATTCTGAAATACCGTTCAATAAAGGGAACGTCAAAACTCTTGCCATTGTAACTTACGATAACCTTGTACTGCTCTATATCCGTTACGAAATCATCAAGATTTCTGCCGTTAACATAAGTGAAAACATCCGTGCCGTCATAGAGGGCAATGGTGGTGATCTCACAGTAATCATCAAGGCCTGTGGTCTCGATATCGAGATAGGCTGTGGTATCTTTGAACTCAGCGAAAATACGCCAGGCTTCATTGGCGGCAAGGCGCGAGGTGAAATAGGAGGGGTCTCTATTTTGCAGAGCCTGATATGAGGCTTCTAAGGTGTCAGCCGCTTCCAGGCTGTTTGCAGACATCCTGACAGGAGCGGGGATTTGCCACTCCTGCCAGGTCGTTACACCTGCATCCCAGAGGTTTTTCTCAACTTTGGGGCCTATGCCTTCTATATGAGAAAAGGTGTGTAAAAGCATACTTTGTTATACGGCAGTGTTCTGAGCTCTGCTAACGGAACGTTTAGCCTTCGGTGCCCCCGGCTTAGCGGTTTTTTTCTTATACTTGCTCTGTGCTAAATCAGTGCCGAGGTCTGCTGTTCTATCTTCCAGTCGCTGAATCTGCATCTGACGACTGCCAATACGGGCCTTTTTGAGCAGGTTGAGGGTCTTGTCGGGCATACCGAATGGCAGATCCACTGTGCTGTAATCGTCAAATATAGATATTCTACCAATATACTTGCTGTTGATATCCGCTTCGTTGGCGATGGCACCGACAATATTGCCCGCTTTTATACCATGCTGGTTGCCCGCTTCAATGCGGAAACGTTCGAGGCCTTCGTCGGGAGGCAGTTGAACATTATGGGTCCGCACTTTTCTGGTCTGTTTTGCTCTGTTGGGTGCGATATTCCTGTCTTTTTCTGGCTGATATTTAGCCCGTTTTTCTTCGGCTAAAAGAAGTGGTTTCTTCCCTTGCGCCAGCAGTGCCAGGGCAGCTGCAACCTGAGTTATATCCGCATCGGTTTCAGTGATATAATCACCAATGAGCTTTTCATAAAAAGAGGTGTTCTCTTCAAGAGTCGTACTGATTTTGTTTTTAAAGGCCTGGATTCTTTTAGTATTGATATCAGCCACCGTTGGCAGCTGCATCATTTCAATTTTCTGTTTTGTCGCCCGTTCAATTGAACGGAGCATGGAGCGCTCTCGTGGATTGACGAAGAGGATGGCATGGCCGGTTCGGCCCGCACGTCCTGTTCGGCCGATCCGGTGCACATAGGCCTCGGTATCAAAAGGAATGTCAAAATTGATGACATGACTGATCCGCTCTACATCTAGTCCCCGTGCGGCAACATCTGTTGCGATCAGGATATCGATGTTTCCTGACTTGAGCTGCTCTATGGTCCGCAGCCTCTGGGTCTGCTGGATATCACCGTTGAGTGCGGTGGTTGAGTAGCCGAGGGCACTGATTTTTTCGGCAAGTTCAACGGTCTGCAGTTTGGTGCGGACAAAAATCAGCACACCATCAAAGGTCTCAGATTCAAGGACCTTGGCCAGAGCATCCACTTTTGCGGCAAAGCCACCGCTGGTGACAAGACCGCGCTGAGCCACGGTGTTTGCGGTCATGGCCTCTGATTTGATGGTGATTTCAACAGGATCTTTTAAGTATTTGTGGGCAATTTTCCGGATATTGGCCGGCATAGTGGCCGAAAACAATGCGGTCTGCTTTCTGTTGGGGAGCTTTTCGAGGATCCATTCAACGTCATCGAGAAAGCCCATGCGCAGCATTTCGTCCGCTTCATCGAGGACGAGGCTGTGGATGTGATCCATCTTCAGACTGCCACGGCGGATGTGATCCATTACCCTGCCAGGTGTTCCGACGATAATCTGACATCCCTTCTGAAGTTGACGCAGTTGGATGTTGTAATCCTGACCACCAAAAATGGGCAGAATGTTGATCTGTTTGAGATGTTTACTGTAGTCGGCAAAGGACTCGGCAACCTGAATGGCGAGTTCCCGGGTAGGTGCGAGAACCAGTACCTGGGGATGTTGTCCCCCGGTGGTTTTGAGCTGAGCTAAAATGGGTAGGGCAAAGGCTGCGGTCTTGCCGGTTCCTGTCTGGGCCTGTCCGACAACATTTCTTCCATTAAGCATGTGAGGAATCATTTCCTCCTGAATGGGAGTTGGAGTGATGTATCCGAGTTGTGTAATTACCTGGATGAGATGGTCAGGGAGGCCGAGGGATGAAAAAGACGCAGATGTAGCTTCGTGTTCAGAAGACATAGATATCCTATTGTACTATTTGGGTTGATTCCGCAGATGAACTTGTTACGTGAAGCCTGTCCAGGAATGTAATATCGGCGTGTGAAAGGCTCATCCTTCCTGCCGATGTATACGTGTCTGTCCAGTTTCTCGTAACTACCCAAAAATCCATGTTCTGGTCTGACACTATCGCATAAGCGCGCAAAAATAACAGAAATAATAAGATTGTGCAATCATTAATTTCGTGATTTTCACCCAATAACCAAAGGATATGCGAACTGAGGTTGTAATCTCAGTCGTTTGAGACCTTTTTTCGCAGGGATTTGATTCTTCCACGTTTGGTCTTGGAGTCGGTTCGTTTTTTTTTGGCGTTTCGGCTGGGTTTTGTCTTTTTTCGTGATTTTTCGGTGTAGGACACGCTTCTGATGAGAAGAGTGAGACGCAAAAAGGCATCTTCTTTATTTTTGAGCTGGCTTCTGAATTGCTGAGCTTTGATTACAATAATTCCATCGTCCGAAATTCTGGAGTCATTGAGGGCTTGTAGTCGCTCCTTGTAGAATTCCGGCAGTGAAGATTGCCTAATATCAAACCGGAGATGGATGGCAGATGAAACCTTGTTGACGTTTTGCCCCCCAGAGCCCTGGGCGCGAATAGGGGTGCAGACAATTTCATCTTCGGAGATCTTTACATTATTGCTGATGGTAAGCTCTGCCATGTTCACTATTACAAACGGTGTTGAGGTAAATGGAGAAGGTCTCGGTTCTGTTGTACTTGTGCCCGTTTTTACAGCCGGGTTGCAAAAGAGAGAGTTGCTGCACAAAAGGGTGACTGAATTCTCGGAGCGTGTGACTTCTCTGCTCAAAAGATTGAACAATCGGGATCGTCCTGATATGATAGACGGATAACCGTAATTTGTCGAGTGCTCTCTCAATGAACCATGTGACCTATTGACAGCAATTACCTGTGATCATGGAACCTGGGAGACGGTCTTCGAAGAAATAATGGTGCCGATAGAGGAGCCTGTATCCATTTTATAAGCCATTGGGGAACTGCCAACATACGCAGCCCCTCATTGTTAAGGACCTGAAAATGCGCTGTCCCAAATGTAAACATGTACAGAAAAACGCAGTGGAATGTGAAGCCTGCGGTGTGATTTTTGAGAGATATATAAAATTTCAGGAAAAAAAGAAGGAAAAAGAGGCTGTTGAAGCCCAAGCTGCAGAAAAAAAAGGTGGAATAGCAAAAATCATTCAACTTGTCCTTCTGGTTGTCGTTGTTGCCGGAGGTACGTACTACTTTACCGGTTACAGGCCCCAAAGTAAGAATACTGTGGTTGACCACAGCCCTGTCCCCCAGCCTGCAGAGCTTGCTGTCAAGCCAATTGCTCCCCAGGTTGTACCTGTAGATAAATCTGTTCCCGCCTCTGACAGTGCAAAAGAAAACTCCAGTTATAATACCATTGAGAAGGCGCGAAACGCCACTGTCTCCATAGAAACCCCGTGGGGAACGGGATCGGGTTTTTTCATCAGTAAAGACTACGTGATCACCAATAAACATGTGGTCGAGATGGATGAGTTGAAGGTTGCCGAGTTCAGGGAAAAAGTGGAAAAAAATAGAAAACTGATCGATCTTGAGCAGCAAAAAATCAGGGAATATCGCAGCCAGTTGAGACAGCTGTCCAAAGGACCTGCCCGCAGTCAGCTTTCAATAATTATAAATGATATGGTCGCCAACCTCGACAAGGTACTGCCTCAGCAGCAGGAGGCTGAGGCGAGGCTTGAAAAGCTGGAAGAGAAGGTTCGTCCATCAAGTATTAAAATCATTCTCTCCGATGGCTCCGAGCATGTAGCAAATTACCTGCTGGTCAGTGAAAATAATGACCTGGCCCTGATGGCCCTGTCTTCTGGGAAAGACAACTTTTTAAAGAAGTCTCCAGAAAGAAATGCTCTGCACCAGGGAGACAAGGTGTATACCATTGGCAGTCCGGTGGGACTTCGACACACGGTCACAGCAGGTGTTTTTTCTGGATACCGTAAGGATGAAAGTGACAATAAAGTCTACCTGCAGACTGATGCGGCGATCAATCCTGGAAATAGCGGAGGGCCGCTCATTGACGAAAATGGCTATGTATGGGGCGTTAACACCATGATCCTTCGTGGTACTGAAGGCATTGGTTTTGCCATCCCCATGAGTGTGGTCTATGAGGAGTTTGGTTCCTCGCTCTATTGAGGAAGATCTCCGCTGGTCAATCGTCAATCTTCCTGATAGAGGACGTTGTATAAATTTACAATTCATCGTGCTCTTGTGGCTGTCTGCAGGAAATCACCTCACACACAAGAGGTTTGCTTGACAGAGACAGTTTCTTCAACTATGTTCCGCTCATGAAACTTGCAGGGGTGGCCTTTGGCCTGAGATGATACCCATTGAACCTGAACTGGCTCGCACCAGCGTAGGGAATTGCAGGAAGTGACCTTCTTCTGTTAAGATCGTTTTTTCCCTCTCTCATCTTGTGTTTTTTTTCTTCCCCTGTTTTTGCCGAAAATATGCGCTGGAAAGGGGTTGTCCATGTCAGATCTTGCCAAGCAGACTGCTGAAAATCTTGTATTAATCCGAAACAATAAGCCTCTCATACATAATATCACCAACTTTGTGGTGATGAATTTTACTGCCAATGTTCTTCTTGCAAGTGGAGCCTCTCCCGTTATGGCCCATGCCATCAATGAGGTGGAAGAGATGGTCGGTTTTGCGGGGGCCCTTGTCCTTAATATCGGTACCCTCACCGACTCCTGGGTTGAATCCATGGTAAAGGCCGGGCAGAAGGCGGCTTCATTGGGAACACCTGTTGTCCTTGATCCCGTGGGAGCTGGGGCAACGCAGCTTCGTACCGATGCCGCCAGAAGAATTCTCAAGGAGACCAATGTTCAGATTTTGCGTGGGAACAGTTCTGAGATTTTAGCCCTTGGCGGCGGTGAAAGCACGAATAGGGGTGTTGATGCTGGCAATTCTGTCGAAGAGGCCATTGATGTTGCAAAACAGCTTGCCATGGAGCTTGATACCACCCTGGCTATTACCGGCCCCGTCGACCTGATAACCGATGGCCGCCGGGTGGTGGAGGTTGCAAACGGACATGGCCTTATGCCCTTTGTAACTGGTACCGGGTGTTCAGCTACAGCCATTATTGGTGCCTTTGCGGCGGTCGAAAAGGATATGGTGGCGGCTGCAGTCGGAGCCCTGGCCTTTTTCGGTCTGGCCGGCGAAGCTGCTGGTGAAAAGGCAGGAGGGCCTGGCACATTTATGATTCACCTGCTTGATGCCCTGTATAACCTGACCCCTGAAGATATCATTGCCCGCGCCCGAATCCAGGAAAAGTAATGAAGATGCAGATCGATTATTCACTCTACCTGGTGACGGACCGAGGACTGTCCTGTGGCAGATCTCTGGTCGAAGTTGTGGCGGCCGCTATTGAAGGAGGGGTGAGCTGTGTACAGCTCAGGGAGAAAAATTGTTCTACCAGAACGTTTATAGAAGAAGCGATGGCCCTGCAAAACCTTCTTCGGCCTAAAAGTATTCCGCTTATAATCAATGACAGGATCGATGTGGCAATGGCAGTAGGGGCAGATGGTGTTCATCTTGGCCAGGATGACATGCCTCTGGGGGATGCGAGACGAATTCTTGGCGAGCAGGTTATCATAGGCATTTCTGTTGAGTCTGTCGCTGATGCCAGGAGGGCGGCCGCTGGGGGAGCCGACTATCTCGGAGTGAGTCCTGTCTTTGCAACACCCACTAAAACAGATACGGCCGAACCCCTTGGTCTGGAAGGGTTGAGGGCGATTCGAAAAACTGTGGATCTTCCTCTTGTGGCCATCGGTGGTGTCAATGTTCAGAATTGTGCATCCGTCATTGCAGCAGGTGCAGACGGGCTGGCCGTGGTTTCAGCTATCGTCAGTGCCCCATCTCCACAGAAAGCAGCAGAAGAACTGTGCAATGTGGCGGGACTTCAGTCAAAAAGGATCAGATAATGAAACGAGAAGGGAAAAAAACATATATAAGAGTGCTCACCATCGCTGGCTCAGACAGTGGCGGGGGTGCTGGAATTCAGGCGGATCTGAAGACCATAGCTGCACATGGCTGCTATGGAATGTCGGTCATCACCGCACTTACCGCCCAGAATACCATGGGGGTTTTTGCTATTCATCCGGTTCCCGTAGAATTTGTACGAAAGCAGCTGCAGGTGGTCCTTGGTGATATTGGCAGTAACGCAATAAAGATCGGTATGCTTTTTTCTGCAGAGCTCATAGAGATGATTGCAGCGGAACTGAGACTGTCTGGAGCCTCTCATATCGTCCTTGATCCGGTGATGGTTGCTCAGAGTGGTGACAAACTCCTGCAGGATGAAGCGGTTGCAGCTCTTAAAGCTACTCTTATTCCTGTGGCAGAGCTCATCACCCCGAATCTGCCGGAGGCCTCTGTCCTTCTTGGTCGAGACATTACCTCAAGGGATGAGCTTTTCGATGCGGCAGTGGAGATAAGCAGGCTTGGCTGCGCCAATGTGCTGATTAAAGGTGGTCACCTGAAAGAAGGAGACTGTGACGATCTCCTTTATATGGCGGCAACCGGAGAGACCATAACTTATCCCACCAGGCGGATTGAAACAGACAATAACCATGGTACAGGCTGTACTCTGTCTTCTGCCATTGCAGCGGGCCTTGGTAAAGGTCTGTCAGTGGATGCAGCGGTCGCTGCCGCTAAGAAATATATCACAGAGGCCATTGCCTCAGGCGCGAATTACAGTATTGGTGAAGGCCATGGACCGGTTGACCACTTTTACCGGTTTTTTTAAGAGTCGGCCGGGTGCGGATGGTGTGGCTACAGTGACGGACGGATTATCTCAAACGGGCAAGACCGGGGTGCGTTGCCGCAGTATCAGTTTGACCTATGACAACAGACCTGTTTTTGATCGATTCTCCCTTGATTTTGAGGCGGGTGCCTGCACCTGCCTGCTTGGTCCAAGTGGCTGTGGTAAGTCCACTCTGATACGTATCATCTCCGGGGCAAAAGACATCGCGTATCGGGGAGAAATCCAGCTGGTGGAGGCCGAAAAAGGGCTATCTGTTGCCTGGATGAGTCAGAAAGACCTGCTTTTACCCTGGCTGTCAGTCTTGGATAATATCATGCTTGGGGCAAAACTGCGTGGAGAAGGGGACGAAACAACGGTAGAGAAAGCCTATATGCTCCTGGCAAAAGCGGGAATGACCGGTGATGGCCACAAATATCCTCCAGCACTTTCTGGAGGAATGCGGCAACGGGTTGCCCTGCTCAGGACTTTAATGGAGCAGCGTGATATTCTTCTCATGGACGAACCCTTTTCAGCCCTTGATGCCCTTACCCGTCTAAGACTGCAGGATCTGTCTGCAACACTTACCCGGGGGAAAACCGTGATACTTGTCACCCATGACCCACTGGAAGCCCTGCGTCTGGCGGATAGAATTGTTGTACTTGGTGGTACGCCGGCAACCATTGTGGGGGATATCAGGCCAGGCGGAGTCGCTCCAAGAGAAAGTGGGGGCCCTGAGATCGTCAAAGAGTATCCTCGTCTCCTGAAGACGCTGCTGGGTGGGGATGGAGCATGAAGATTGTCCGGCCGTTGCTGCTTGTTGTCTCGTTTCTTATCTGTTGGCATCTGTTGGTACAGTTGACCAAGGTTCCCCATTATATTCTGCCGGGACCAGTTGCCGTGTACCTGGCCTTTATCCAGAATTGGTCGGTTTTACTGGGGCATATGGGGGTGACCCTGACTGAAATAGTTCTAGGGCTGTTGCTGGGCACGATACTTGGCTGTCTCTGTGCCTTGACCATGATACTTTCCCCTTTGCTCAAACGCTGGCTGTTGCCGGTTCTTGTCATGAGTCAGGCCATCCCCGTTTTTGCCCTTGCGCCCATCCTGGTACTTTGGCTGGGGTACGGGATAGCTTCTAAAGTTGCCATGGCAGTGTTGATCATTTTCTTTCCTGTCACCTCCTCGTTTTATCATGGAATGCAGAGAACAGAGACTGATCTGCTTGAACTTGCCCGGATAATGGGTGGAGGGCACGCTTCAATTCTCAGATTTATTGTTATCCCAAACGCCTTACCCGCTTTTGGGGGAGGCCTTCGGGTTGCAGCGGCGGTGGCGCCAATAGGCGCCATAATCGGGGAATGGGTGGGGGCCAGCAAAGGCCTCGGTTTTTATATGTTGCATGCCAATGCGAGAATGCAGGTGGACAGGATGTTTGCGGCACTTATTCTGCTCGCTGTGGTTTCGGTGGGGCTGTACTATCTTGTCGATTTTTTACTGTTGAAAATTATTTATTGGGAAAAGCCCAGGGAGCTTTATCATGAGTAGAGTGTTTTTTAGGATTTGCGCTGTAGCCGTTCTTTTTCTTTTTCCAGTTACCTCAGGTGTTTCCGCGGGGGAACTAACGAAGATGACTGTGCTACTCGACTGGTTTGTCAATCCGGACCATGCACCGCTTTTTGTGGCACTTGAAAAAGGGTATTTTAAGGATCAGGGGCTTGACATTGAGTTTATCGCCCCGGCTGATCCAAATGATCCGCCTAAACTTGTCGCAGCAGGCAAAGCCGATATTGCGGTTTCCTACCAGCCACAGCATCATTTGCAGGTGGATCAGGGACTGCCACTTGTGAGGATAGCTACCCTCGTCGCCACCCCTCTCAATTCTCTTGTGGTTTTAGCCGATAGTGACATCAAGAGTATTGCTGATCTCAAAGGCAAGACCATTGGCTATTCTGTGGGAGGCTTTGAAACCGTATTGTTGAAAGTGATGCTGGAAAAAGCGGGTTTAAGCCTTGATGATGTTGAACTTGTTAATGTGAATTTTTCACTCTCCCCCTCCCTCCTAACCGGTAAGGCAGATGCGGTAATCGGTGCGTTTCGCAATTTTGAGTTGAATCAGATGGAGATTGAAAAGCGGCCCGGGCGGCCATTTTTTGTAGAAGAGCTGGGGGTTCCCGCCTATGATGAACTGATACTTGTGGCCCATAATGACCGGCTAACCGATGAGAATATAAGAAAATTTGTCAATGGTGTGGAGGCGGGTGTTCAATTCTTGATCAACCACCCCAAAGAAAGCTGGCAGCTCTTTGTCAGTCACGACCGAAAAGAACTCGATGATGAACTCAATCGGCGGGCCTGGCATGATACTCTGCCGCGTTTTGCCCTGCGTCCAGGCGCTCTGGATCAAAACCGCTATCGCCGGTTTGCCACATTTTTGCAGGAGCAAAACATGATCGTGAAGGTACCTGAGCTGGAAACTTTTGCTGTCGAATTGCAATAATACCTTGTAAAGGGGCTGGCCTGATCGCCATAGGTTAGGTGCGCCAGACCCTCTTCTGCTGGAGATCTGCATTTCAGCTGGCGCCAATGTAAAATAATTTCTATCTTTAGTGTATGGAAGAGCCCGCCAGCCAACCGGTTGAAAAAGCTGCCTGAAAGTTAAAGCCTCCGGTGTCTGCGTGGAGGTCGAGAAGTTCGCCAACGATAAACAATCCTTTAATGATTTTGGATTCCATGGTTGTGGGGTCGACTTCTTTCAAGCTGACGCCCCCTGCTGTGACAATGGCCTCATTCCATGAGCGGTAATCGCTGATTTCAAAGCGAAGGTCTTTGAACCAGTGAACGAGTTTTTTGCGCATCTTGCCTGGAAAGTTACAGGTATCAATAGCCTCAGGGATGTCGCAGGCAAGAAGGCAGACCGGAATCAGTTCCTGTGGCAGCAATCCACGCAGGATGGAGCTGATGGGTTCCCCCCGTCTTTTTTCTAGATCCCGAATAAGCCGTGCATCAAGCTTATTTTCATCAAGTGCTGGTTTGAGATCAAGGGCAAGATATGTTTTCTGGCCACGGTCAAGAGCTGTCACAACCTGTTCACTGAGGGTCAGCACCGTGGGCCCTGTCAGACCGTGGGCGGTGAAGGCGATCTCACCAAATTCCTGACTTTTTTTCTTGCCATCAATAAAGAGCCGAACCTGAATATTACGCAGCTCCAGGCCTTTGAGTCGTATCAGAGCTGGATCAGGGCTTGTGAGAGGGACGAGGGCCGGGGACAGCGGGGTGATAGTGTGACCCAGTTTTGTCAACAGTTCATAGCCATCGCCTGAAGATCCTGTCCGGGGGTATGATTTACCGCCTGTAGCCACGATAACATTGGTGGCTGTGATTTTTTTCTTGTTACAGATAACTCCTGTTGCACACCCATCTTTCATGAGGATTTTTGTGACCGGAGCGTTTTTTCTTTGATCGACAGCCAATGAATCAAGCCAGAGGTTGAAGACCTTTACAACATCAAGAGCACGTCCGTTTTCAGGGAAATAGCGCCCACCACGCTCCAGAGCCAGGGGGAGGTGATGCTGCTTGAAAAAATCAACAAGTTCAGCCACGAAAAACTGGCTGAAGCACTGGCGGAGGAATCGGCCATTTTTGCCAAAGTGGGCCATGAAATCGGCAAGTTCGGCGCTGTTTGTCACATTACAGCGACCTTTACCGCTTATGCCGATCTTACGACCGTTGCGCTCCATTTTCTCAAGTAGCACAACCTCACTTCCGAGTTGTGCAGCCCTTCCTGCGGCCATAAGCCCGGCGGCGCCGCCACCTATGACGATTGTTTTGCCTTTTGTCATGTTATCGTTTAACCATAGCAGCTCTGGTTGAGTAATCCCTCAATGCATTGTGTAAATTGTGTAGCTGGTACCCTGTCTTTAGTGCTGACACTACTATAGTGGCAGTGAAAGAAAAAGAGCAAAACGCCTTAGATATGATGGTTGCCACATAAACAAAACAGACCTGCCTACCTTGCAAACGTGGGTTAAGTTGAGAGCATAAACAATCAACTCAGAGCCAAAATCAAGGAGGCAGGTCATGCAGAAAACAATAAA
>NZ_SWCN01000022.1 GCF_005116575.1 Desulforhopalus sp. IMCC35007
GCGTCTTAACATTGGCTGTAAAGCAGATTCAGGAACTGGGAGCATTTTGTGAGAAGACTATCCAAATATTCTTTGCAACGTTAATGGACACAGCACTTGATTCAGTAGGCATCGCAAAAAGTGAATTTGAGAGTGCCTGAAACTTAATCCCGAAAGTTGAGTTAATAATGCAGTCAACAAAACGAAAAGGCGTTTTGGTTTGATTAACGTTTGGAGTTCCAAGCAGTACCTTAGCGTCAAAAATGCCAAGAGAATCTTCCCGTAGATGTTATTCTTCAAGAACCTCTTGTTTGATAGCTTCTTTAATACGGCAAAAAAAATTACAGTGAGCCTGCTGTCAACAACAATCCTGTGCGCTCTTATATTTGTTAGAGTGCGCAAGATGTTCACGGGAATTCTCTATTCTCGAACAGCCTCCTAAGTACTTGTCCAGCAATAGTTTCGATCAATCATTCTTGCGAAGCCCCTTTTCTGTGATCCATCCTGGTTGTTTTTTATCTCCTCTTTCCTGGACCCACTTTTGGAATAGAGATGAATAAGTGAGTTCATCAATCCCATCGCCAGAATAACCGTTATCATTATACAGGTCGAAAACGCTGCCGCCTGAGACGTGAATCCGGCCTCGTCGAGCCTCATGACTGAAACCGCCGCCACACTAACTTTTGATGAAATAAGGAAAATTACAGCTGAAAGGGTTACCATGGATCGCATGAAGATAAAAAAGAACACCGATATTATGGTTGGACCCATAAATGGTAAGACTGCGTCTCGAAGAATTCTGAAATTTCCACCGCCAAAACAAGAAACCGTCTCTTCTAAGGAGGGAGGCACCGCCCGCACTCCGGTGACCATTGTTAAAAAACCCTGGGAATGGTAGTGGTAGAAATTGCAGAGAGCGATAAGAAAACTACTACCATAGAGCACTCCCAGCATATTATCACTTACATTAAAAGCAAGTACATAAGAAATACCTAGAACCAGGCCTGGAACACCCACCGGCAGAACAGCCAGCAGATAGACTATTTTAGCAAGTTTCGGTGAAATTCTTTTCATACTGAAAGCTAGGAAAAATAGGAATATAACCCCAAGAACTGCAGCTTCGACGGAGACCAGCAAAGATGTCCAGAGGGGCGCATACCCTCCACTAAGAGTGATATTATAGTTCGCCAGGGTAAAGGTCATTCGGTAAGGCCACAGCTTTATAAAGCTGGCCATGATAACCGTGATCACAACAATTACAGCTATTGATCCTATTGTATGGACAAATATTCCAAGGGGCACATCCCGTTTTGCGTAAAATCCTGTGGATACCGGTATAGCACTTTCAGAAGAACCACCGAATTGTTTCTGCGAAGCAACTCTTTCAATATACACAGCGATCAGGGTCGGTAAGAGAAGGAGAATACCAATCACAGCACCCATCCCAAAATTCATCTGCCCCACTACCTGACTGTAGATTTCGGTAGCCAGTACTTTGAAATTACCGCCAATCACTGCGGCATTACCGAAATCAGTTATAGTGACAGTAAACACCACAAACCCCGCACTGAGAATGCCAAATTTTGCATTTGGCAGGGTAATATCCAAAAACTGCCTCCACTTGGAAGCTCCAAGAATTTCAGCAGCTTCATAATACCGTGCGTCAGATTGACGTAATGCAGCCTCTATTATCAGTATCGCCTGGGGTAAAGCATAGAGAATATTTGCAATGAGCAACCCCCAGAAGCCATATATTTCAATGTCCCATCCAGTCCACTTGTGCACCAGGCCGTTTCTTCCGAGCAAAAAAAGAAGGCCAAGAGCCTGAACAAGAGATGGTGCAAGTAAAGGCAACGAGAGAGCACCTCTGAGGTATCGCTTTCCACCTATACCAGATCGCTGAAGGGCAAAAGCTACCGCAAAGCCTAAAACCAGGCAAAAAGCAGTGGTACTGACACTGAGTATCATACTATTACCAACCGCTTTGACAATACCAGGAGAGGTTAAAACGTTTATGTAGTTTGCTATACCATAAGTACCATCGGCCAGTTGCAAGCTCTTCCCAGCCACCAGAAATAATGGATAACAAAAGAATATACACAAACCAATTAGTGGGAAAACAACTGATGAAGTTACCAGCAACGTATCTCCGAGAAGCCGACTCTTTTTAAGAGTTGCTTGTGCCGTTGCACTGCTCATGCCTTCACCCACCTGCCACAATCATCTGGCACAATAACAGCAACCGAAGAGCCGACTTTAAATTGAGGGTAGCCCTGCAGCTCGACAACCACATCTTGTCCATGCCAGTTCAGTGTAATCCTGCTCAAATTACCAAGAAACTGCATATTCTTTATATCCGCGCCGTCCTTTCTCCCGTCAATAACCAACTGCTCAGGACGGATAGCAAAGTCAAAACTATTCTCTCTGCCCTCGGGCCTCGAACCCATTTTTTTGGGTAGATTTTCACGAACCCAGGCAGTTGAAAAAATATTGCTGACACCCACAAAATCGGCAACAAACCGTGTTGCCGGTTCTGCATATAACTCCCGAGGCGTACCAATCTGCTCAATGCGACCATCCTTCATGCAGATAATCTTATCCGCCATGGTCAAAGCCTCTTCCTGATCGTGAGTTACCATGATGGTAGGTATTCCTAGACGTTGCTGCATTTCGCGAATCTCATAACGCATCTCTGCTCGCACCCTGGCATCAAGAGCCGAAAGAGGTTCATCAAGCAGCAACAAGCAAGGCTCTACAGCAAGTGCACGTGCAATGGCCACACGTTGTTGCTGGCCACCAGATAGTTGATGAGGATATCTGTCAGTGAGATCTGGTAATTTAATAAGTTCAAGGAGTTTTTCTACCCTTTCACCTCTCTCTTTCTTATCAACTTTTTGCACCTTGAGCCCGTATCCTACATTTTCTTTCACCGTCATATTTGGAAAAAGTGAGTACGATTGAAAGACAAGGCCAAACCCTCTGTCACGAGCTGCAATTTCGACCAGATCTCTGTCTCCGAGACTCATGGCTCCACCGTCAAAATCAAGTAACCCTGCAATAATTCTCAATAGCGTAGTTTTTCCGCAGCCACTCGGTCCTAAAAGGCAGACAAATTCAGTTTCACCAACTTCCATGTTTATACGATCCAACGCGACAAATCCGCTGAATGTTTTGTACAGGTTTTCAATTGACAGTTTCATTGTTTAATACTTACCAGGCTCAAGGTACATATTTTATATGTTAGCTATTTTCTTCTGGAAATTATTTAGCAGTCGTTGCACTCCACTTCTTCAATATCTCCGGTCTTTCCATAGCAGATTTTGCAAAATCCACCGGATAGAGAACTTCTGAGAGGTTTTCAGGGAGACCTGCAGCTGTTGCCATCTCTGATGGTTTTGATCCTGGTATGGTGATGATAGCCTTGTATTTGGCGTATACTTCTGCAGCTTCTTGCGAAAGAGTCCAGTCGAGGAATTTCTTAGCATCTTCCTTGTTTTTTGATCCAGCCACCAGACCTGAGGCTTCAAGCTCATAGCCCGCCCAATCAGAAGGAATAACCATAGAAATGGGGTAACCCATTTCCACAGATTTCATTGCAACAAACGACAGGGAGGCACCAATGGCATACTCACCTGCCCGCGCCATCTTGCACGGTTTGGAGCCAGATGATGTATACTGGGCCATGTTGCCATCCATATCATCTATAAGTTTCCAGCCCGCTTCTTCGCCAGCTCCTTGTATGATTGCTGCGATTTGCAGATAACCTGTTCCAGATGATGCAGGGTTTGGCATGACAACTTCACCCTTGTAAACAGGGTTCGTCAAGTCAGCCCATGACTGGGGCATCGGAAGATTTTTAGACTTTAAAACTTCGGTATTAACACAAAAAGCCCCCATATATCCTGTAGCAGCAAACCAGGAACCATCTTCAGCGCGGTATTGGGCAGGTAAAGACTCCGAGTTTGCGGCTTTATAGGGTTCGAGTTGTGATATAATTTTTTTATCCGCCATGTTTGTTACTGCAAAGCCCCAGATGACATCTGCTTGTGGATTTGCAGACTCTGCAATTATCCTTGCTCCAAGATCGCCTGTTGAAAGACGAAGCACATTTATCTCGATATCCGGTAATGACTTTTTAGCCACTGCAAGATAATCTGCTATCTCGTCCTCTTCCAAAGCGCTATACACTGTGATTTCTCCAGCCTGCACCTGTGAACAAACAGCCAGGCCCAATAAGGCACCCGTCGCAAATATTCTCACATTTTTTATACTGAAACTCTTCATCTTATCCTCCATTCGTATTTAATTTTCATTAGAATCTGCTGTAATTCCAATGTGACATTTTGACCACTTTTGCATTTTTGTGGTTTTTTGTCTATCTTTTTCTTTCATATTTGTGTTAATAAATCGATTACCCAAACCTTGGTTAACATATCGGGTTTTTATTACATCTTTGAAATAAATCACAGGCAGACAGCATCAGCCATTCCTCATAAACAAATGAACGGTATAAGATATATGTGGAAAGAAGAGCGATTTCAGAAAATACGAATCCTTATACAGACCTACGGCAGAGTCACGACAACAAGAGCTGCTGAAGATTTAGACGTATCAAAAGAGACCATCAGAAGAGATTTTTCTGAAATGGAACAACGTGGTGAATTAAAAAAGATACGAGGTGGTGCGATTGGTTTGGTTCCAGAGCACGAACCGCCAATAGCCTTAAGAAATAACGAACAAAGAAAAGAAAAAAGAGCAATTGCAAAGGCTGTGGCTTCGCGAATGAAAAGTGGTTTAACCCTCTTTGTTGATGCTGGTAGTACCACCTCGATACTTGCAGAAGAGTTAGCTAAAGTTAATGGGATCACTGTAATCACCAACTCGCTTTTTATCGCCCAAAGGCTTTCAGATGAAAAATGTCGAATCACAAATTCGATTACCACTATTCTTCTGGGGGGAATATTACATGACTCGCTTCCTGCAACCTTTGGTGAAAAGACGATAGCTGAAATTTATCGTCACCATGCAGATATCACACTCGTCTCACCGGTCGGCCTGGATGCGCGATATGGAGCAACAAGTTTTGACCCCGCTGAAGCAGAAATTGCCAGGGCGATGATTGATAACAGTACGTTGTCTTATATCCTTGCTGACTCAACAAAGCTTGGCCGCACCAGCCGTTTCGGATTTTGTCCATCAGAAAATATTGACGCTTTGTTTACAGACAAAAAGGCGAGAGGGAGCATGGAACTGTTAAAAATTAGGGATCGAATTGAAGATGTGGTCTTGGCATAAATGCTTTACGGTCATAGTAAATACGCATGACAACCGTACAATAACTACCCACGGCAACTGATCAGCGACAATTATTTTTTTCAAATAATTTAGAAGTGAGGTTCATCTAACTAAAACGTGTTAATGCCAAAATTACAATAATAGTTTTCTTTTGTTTCATTGCAGTCGTACAGTTTGTGAGCAAGTGTATTATTTTGAGATAGACATCCATACTTTTCCCTGCAAGTGAGCATACCAATTTATTGACAAAAAAGCTTGGGGACTGAGAATCATATCCCTCGCAAGTTCAATAACAGCATGCTGAAAGCCCGCACAAGTTCCAAGGTGTGGAATATCGTTCAATCGTGCATAAGTGATGGCATACAATGCGCCGCCAAAGCTTTTAAAAGGACTACCAGGTGCACTCCGAATTCCAGTATATTTTTTCAGTACCTGATCTTTTTCTTTTTCAATGCTTTCAGTGTCTATCTACTCATACTCATCATTCAAGTAATCAAGGGCTTTGTTCAAGGAAGTATGAGGATCGAAATTCTCATAATATTCTCCAATGCTTGCAGTTTTAGGTTTCATTCGTGCTCCATTCATTGATTCGCCATGGCAGGCAGCCCCTAACCCCCCATATTGAGCGGACAAAAATTGTGTGCCAAACTTGTTGAGGAACGAAGCATGACACACTGTTTTTGTTCCGGCTTAAATTGACTTGTTATATGCAATTTCAAGCACTTAAATTTTCAATTAGTTCTGCAAATGATGTTTCGATACCTTTACCTGACGTATCAATTTTAATTACGTCTGTTTTCCATGCTTCATAGTGACGGTTTTGTATTTGTTGCCAATCAGGTAGCTTCAGATTTGCGACTTCACTTTCACGATTACTAGCCCTTTGCTCATGTTCACGACTATCAGAGCAACTCACTTCAATATTGACGAACCTAGCACCAACACTTTCCGCTACCTCTTGCCATTCATATCGCGTCAGATCATTAGGATTACAAGAGTCAGAAATACAGCTATTACCAAGCTCTAAATTGTAAGTGGACTTGGCTTTCAATTGCATTAATTATCTCCTACCCGCCCTACACTAATTTTTCAAGGGATGGGTGTCTCACTTACATTGACACAGAGGGGCATACGAAAGAGAGCCTTTAAGAGCACAACGAACAGTAACAGGTAATTAAGTACTTTGTTTTAGAACCAACGATTCAGCGACACTGCGAATTTCCAATGCAGCAATCATAGGACCCCATGGTGTGAGAGCTTGAAGGGCTAACACCAATTTAAAAAAGGGCTAAAACGCTGATAAACATGAGTCATCCTCACTGTTACAACATTGATGGCCGGTGAAATAAAACAGAAACAGTTTCTTGGTACTGAAAAATAGACACCAAGTTACAACCTAAATATTTCTCCTGCAACATGAGACCTAACCCTTTAGAACATTCTGGATACACAATGAGATCATTAGTAATATCATACGTTGCACCGCAGATTGTAGAAGGATAACTAAACTTCATTATTGTACTGTCCGCAATCTGCGGTGCACCTGCACCACTTCGGGTAGGTAGCTGGCAATTGAAGTTGAAAATCAGTGGCTACACTCTATAGGGTTATAGGGTACTGCAGCCACAAGTATCGCAAGAACTGTCCTACTGCACTGCTTTTAAAAATTCGTTCAGCAGCTCTTCACCTTCTGGGCCAAATTTTTCAATTATGAGCTTTTTCACGGATGGTACGGCAACTTTCTTGAATTCTTCTTTTTCTTCGGGGGTCAGAGTGTTCACCTCCATGTTTTTAGAAAGTTCTGTGAGCCCCCTGTCTGATGCTTCTATAACACGTCCCATACCACGTCCGGCAACGATTGCAGATTGTGCCGCGTAAGTAACAACGTCCTTTTCGCTGTCACTCAAGCTGTCCCAAAATTTGCCATTCATGGTCCAGACATAAGGGGCAAAAACATGACCACTGAGGGTCAGATATTTCTGTACTTCCTGGAATTTAGCAAAAGCAATGATCGGAATTGGATTCATCTGACCATCGGCAACACCGGTTTGTAATGCTGTATACACTTCAGACCATGAGATTGCAGCTGGTTGGCCACCCATTGCAGTGATAATTGCTTTATGGGTATCAAGTCCCATGGTCCTGATTTTTAAACCAGCCATATCGGCGGGGGTGTGAATTGGTCGTTTAGAGTTCGTCAGATGAAAAAAACCACCGGAATCACCAAATCCCAGGACATGAAGCCCGGTTTTTTGTTCAATGTCGGCGGCCAGCTTTTTACCGAAAGGACCATCAAATACTTCGTATGTTTTACTGATATTAGGAAATGCAAAGGGAACGTCCAGAACACCGATGAGGGGATATACCGAGGCGAATCCGCCAACAGAGTGGATCCCTGCTTCAATGACACCACCTTTGACCTGCTGTAAAACATCCTGGTCCTTGCCTAACTGTCCATTGGGAAAACTCTGCACAATAACGGAACCATTGGTGCCAGCCTCTACGAGGCTCTTAAAGACCGTGACCATTGCACCTGTAGGGTTATCAAAAGGATCATCTTTATTGAGATGATGTATTTTGATAGTTTTTGCCGCAAGGACTGTTCCGGCCATAGCCGTGATACTAAACAGGGTGAGCATAACCATAGTCGACAGCAACTTAAATGTTTTCATTATAACCTCCTGACTTGTGGCGAAATTGCCATTTTATAGTGTCCTTCATTTTATTTACCGGCGATTCTGTCTTCCGTATAGAAATCATGACCTAAGCAATGAAGCCCTACGTTAAATTACACATTTTCACATGAGTAGTCTGGGGATGAAAAGTGTCAAGTCATCCCAAAATGCTATAAGAAAAAGAATCGCTACCTCTACCACTAAAAAAGGTATTAAGGCCATACTTATCCGTTCAATTCGTTCACCTGTAACCGAAGACATCACAAAGAGACAGGCACCAACAGGCGGAGTCATCAATGAAATATTGAGTGCCAGTACTATCATGATTCCGGCATGAACCGGGTCCATGCCAATGGTTGTGGTCAGCGGCCCCAGTACTGGAGCCAGGATAATCAAGGCAGCGTTAATATCCATAAACATACCGACTGCGAGCAGTAGGCCAAGAATCAGGGCTATGATCACCTTAGGGTCACTGGACAGAAACAGAAAAAAGGCAGCTATCTTCTGGGGAATCTGCATAAATGTCATCCACCAGCTCAAAATCGATGCGCTGGCAATGATCAGGAAAACGATACCGGTAATTCGGGAAGTACGAATGAGCATCTCTACTATATCCTGGAAGGTGAGTGCTCTGTAGACAACCACGCCTATAAATAAGGCATAAAAAACTGCAATCGCTGCCGCCTCTGTTGGCGTAACTATGCCAAAAAGGATCCCACCCAGAATAATTCCAGGCATGAGAATGGCCAGAAAACTTGATTTAAATGCCCAGAATATGCGGATCAGGCTGAACTTTTCTTCACTCTTAGGAAGATTCAATCTTTTGCCCAAAAGTGCGATAACCGCCATACACAAAACACAAATCAATAGCCCCGGAAGAATTCCTGCGGCAAACAGCCCGGCAATAGAAACCCCCATGAGTGAACCGTAAATAACCATCAAATTGGATGGGGGAATGGTGGGACCAATTATAGAACCCGCAACGGTTACGGCGCATGAAAATGGCCGGCTGTAACCTTTTTTCACCATTGCAGGAACGAGAGTATTACCAAAAGCTGCGGTATCGGCCACTGCCGCTCCAGTCATTCCTGCAAAGAGTACCGAGGCAATCATGTTGGAGTGGGCAAGCCCTCCTCGCAGATGGCCTACCAGGGCATCTGCAAAAGCGGCGAGTTTTTGAGTGATGCCGGAGCGATTCATTATCTCTCCTGCCAAAATGAAAAAGGGCATAGCCATAAAGGTGAACAGGTCCAGTCCTTCAAAAAAACGTTTTGGGGCCATCATTAAAAAATTATCCCCGCCAATCTGAATGAGACCTGCTATCCCCGCTATCCCCAGGGTTACACCGATGGGCAATCCAATAAGTATAAAGAAAAAGAAAATTACTATTACGGTAATCATGCCACGCTCCTGTGTATGCTGATCATTGGGTTTGAACCATACTTGCACCAACCGGCTCTGACTTTCGGAACATGGAAACAAGGACCTGAAATGCGCACAGTGCTGAAGAGACTGGAACTGCTGCAAAGGGTACTACCATGGTAATACCAAAGATTGTCGCATACTGCCCCAGACCGTCTCTTGCCATACCAAAACCATACCAGGTGAGAAATATAAAAAATGAAAAACTGACTATATCGAGGATTTTAGAAAGAATTTTTGCTCCGTTTGGCGGCAAGAAACGTTGAACCATATTCAGACCGATGTGTTCCCGATAATAGGCGCCACATGATACCGCCAGAAGAGCTGCCCAGATCATCACATATCTGGACAATTCTTCTGTCCAGGTATGACCCAGATGAAGAAAATACCGTTCAATAACCCCAAACCAAATCACTACTACCATCACCCCCATCAGCAACGCACAGAGTCGCTCAACCACCCAGTTGACGCGTTGTGCGATGGTGACGATGAGGATTTGCCTGTCATCTTCCATAAACTGCCTCCCTTGTAGAAATTAGTATCCTCTCTCTTTTCATATTTACAGTAACCTTTATAAGATTGCCTGAGAAGGCACGGGATATTTTTCTTTATTTTCTTTTAGAGGGGTAAATCTATCACCACATAACCGCTTTAAGAGGGTTTTGAACAAGCGTATTACAGTATTTAAGGAACCTCAATGTCATCAATTGTGTTGATCAACCGCTCAGGTACCTCAATGCCCAATGTTGCCGATGTACTGTCCTTGAGACCGTTTCCGGTGGTCAAAATTACAACAACTGCATCCGGATCGAGACCAGGTGCGGCTTTCTGAAAACCAGCGAAAGCTGCAGCACCAGCGGGTTCAGTAAAAAGTCCTGTTGAGCTCGAGAGTTTGGCTTGTGCCTGAATGATTTCGTCGTCGGACACAGTGAGCATCTCTCCACCATATTCTTTCAGCTGAGCCAGAGCGTGAATACCGTTACGCGGCACATCGACACAAATGGAATCTGCTACTGTCGAGGTGGGTATGTTCGTAAATTTTCCTGTCAGAAAAGCTCGGGTCAGCGCATCTGAGGTCTCTGCCTGAACACCAATTATTTTCGGTATTTTGGCGATAAGGCCAAGTTTTTTCAAATCTTTGAAACCTTTGTATATTCCTGCCAAAATGCAGCCGTCACCTACAGAAACAAAGAGGACATCAATAGGTTTTTTCAACTGCTTGAACAATTCCAGAGAAACAGTTTTTTTCCCTTCGATGGTCAACGGGTTGTAAGCGGTATTTCGATTCATGCCGCCTTTTTGGCGAGAGAATTCCATGGATAAATCATAGGCACGGTCGTAATTACCGTCTACCCTATACACAGTCGCACCATACTGCAAAGCCTGGACTAATTTCGCGGTTGGCGCAGTTTTAGGCAGAAAAAGGATGATATTCTGCCCCGCAGCTGCTCCAATGCCAGCCATAGATGACCCTGCATTGCCGGTGGAAGCAAGGGTAATGTCATTGATATTAAATTTTTTGGCAGCAGCGGAAACAAGAAACGATGCTCGATCTTTAAATGATGCTGTTGGGTTTGAGCCATCATCTTTAATAAAAAGATTGATAAATCCCGTATCTCGCCTAAGGTTGGCCGGTTCCCACAGAGGACTGTTGCCCACAGGGATCGGTGGAAAATATTCGCGCTCTATCGGAAGCAAGTCAAGAATTTCAAATGAGGGATTCACTTTGCCATGGAGTTCCACTTCAAGAACACCAATCAAAGGCTGATCTGCAAGTTGCCCTTTGGAACATTCCGGGCAGACAGTGAGGTCAGGAGTAATATCGTAGGTCTTGCTACAGATTGTGCAACAGTAATTAAACTTCATTATTATTCTCCGCTTAAGGGCCAGCAACTCCGACTTCCTGGCGAAGTCACTATGCCCCAACTATTGTTGAAAATGGACTGATATTGCCCTTCTAGACTTTTCAAAGTTGTCAGCGACATCGGTCAGCAATAGACCTTATCGTTAAGGTTTGTTCTACTTTGGTCGTTTTAGCCTGAGCCAATTGGTTTAAAATTTGTTTTAGGAACTCAGGCTTTTAAAAAATTCCTGTTCAAGAATTCTTACTTTTTTCAATCTCTGAACTGAAAGGAAATGGCTGTACAAGCTGTCATCGGAGAGATTGGCAGTCTTCAAAATCTTATCTTCTAAAATCCAGAGAACCTCTATTGATTTATCGCATGAAGGATAACCCTTATCGTCGAGAAGAATAGTATCGTCTTTTGAAACTTGTATGATGTTGTTGATATCAACGAGTTTGACATCACCGGAACTGGTCAGAATCAAGTTGCCGTTACCAGCAAGATCAGTAACATAGCCTGATTCAGTAATCATTTTTCGCATTCTTGTTACAAAGGTTGCAATAGAATCACGCCCTTTTTCAGTGCGGGTAGGATCAAACGTTTCGCTTGGAAACCTGGACTGGTAGAAGGTCTCTAGAGGGTTTTTGCCAACAAGACCCCACGGATCAAGAATTGCGCCATGGACATATTCCTGGAGTCCACAAAGCACGATTTCACTCTTTCCTGCTAGGGTATACTCAACAATAAATTCATTGGATAGAGCAATACACTCAGGTCCCAAGAATTTTAGAACAAGATTGTATGTTTTAATTTCATCCAGTGTCTCTTCTAGAGTTCTGAACCGGTTTCTGAGTATCCTGAGCATATACTTAGGCATAGCTCTTGGATACAAACGGATACCGTCGATAATCTCTCCTACTGTCTCCTTCTGCAGGTCTTCAGTGCTAAGGACCTCCAGGACATGAGATCTCATCCCTTGCCGGTTATGTTTTCTGAAGAAATATTTCCCTGAATCATTAATAAAATTCAGTTGAATCACTTCCTCTCCGGTAAGGGATGTTTTATCCCGAATGTCACCACCCTGGTTTTTCATTTTTTATTTGTAAAGTGGAAAATCCTTACAAAGTTCAGCAATAGTCCCTTTTGCGCCGGCTATTTTCTCGGTGCTCTCAGGATTTTTCAAAAGATCTGCGATAAGGCCTCCAATGATTTCTGCCTGGGGTGCTTTCATCCCTCTGGATGTGATAGCCGGAGTTCCAATACGAATACCGCTGGTCACAAAAGGGCTTCTCGTTTCAAAAGGGATTGAATTTTTGTTTACGGTTATACCCACTTGGCCCAAGAGCTCTTCGGCAGCTTTTCCTGTAATGTCAAGAGAGGTGAGATCTGCCAGCATCATGTGGTTGTCGGTACCACCTGATGTAAGATCAACTCCATTTTCTGTAAGAACTCTTGCCATCGTATTGGCGTTGTTTACCACATTTTTCTGATACTCTGTGAAGCTCTCAGAAAGGGCCTCTTTGAAGGCAACAGCCTTGGCTGCAATTACGTGCATAAGCGGTCCCCCCTGGATTCCAGGGAAAATCATGCTGTTAAGTTTCTTACCAAACTCCTCTTTGGCCAGGATCAGCCCGCCTCTTGGCCCTCTCAAGGTTTTATGGGTGGTGGACGTTACGATATCGGCAACCGGTATGGGAGAGGGATGGAGCCCGGTTGCAACAAGCCCTGCGATATGGGCCATGTCAACCATAAGATAGGCACCACAGGATTTTGCAACCTCTGCAAAACGATTAAAGTCGATGATTCTCGGATAGGCGCTTGCCCCTGCAATAATAACCTTTGGCTTGTGCTCTTTTGCAAGCTTTGCCATCTGCTCATAATCGATGGTTCCAGTCGATTTTTGGACCCCGTAGTGGACGAAGTTATAGAGTTGTCCGGAAAAGTTAACGGGACTTCCATGGGTTAAATGACCCCCGTGGGCGAGATCCATGCCCAGGATTGTATCCCCCGGCTTCACCATGGACATCAATGCCGCCATGTTAGCCCCGGATCCCGAGTGGGGCTGAACATTCACATAGTCTGCATTAAACAGCACCTTTGCCCGTTCGATAGCAAGGCTTTCAGCGGCATCAGCAAAAGCACATCCACCATAATATCGTTTTGATGGATAGCCTTCTGCATATTTGTTCGTCAGGATACTTCCCTGCGCCTCCATTACAGCACGACTTACAATATTTTCCGATGCGATGAGCTCGATCCCATGCTCTTGCCGATCAGTTTCCTGATCAAGAATGGCAGAAATCTCAGGGTCGGTTTCTAATAAATAATTTGACATTTTGGTTTACCTATATGGGAAGTGAGATGGCCGCTTCAAGATCTTTTTGTAAGGGAAGCGGCTCAAAATTTCTTTGACTGCCAGGTCTTAAAGAAGTCCCACTTTATTATTAAAATCAATGATCAGCTTATCTATTTCATCAACCTGGTTAAAGGTATTACCCCAGTAGTTGTCATGATCGTACCATTGAGCATTGAGTTCCTCCACATCCTTTGCCTGCTGTTCGATCCAGGTGTAATACTTGAGGTTGTGGATCGCTTTTTTATCGTAGTATCCAAGCTCCTTCATATTATCTATGCCGATGGAACCCAGCAGCTGAAGGTCACGCTGAATGTCATTACCAGAATAAGCTCCCCTTTCCTCAGTCAGTTCTTTAAGTCTAGAACCGTAGAGCTGCATTGAATCGGTTGCAATACTTACCACATAGTCATTTTCTGTGAGCTCATTGTATTTGGCAAATTTTATTGCAGCAATCATATTGCCGATACCGGAGATACCCATAAGATCAAGTCTTGAAACCAGCTCTGCATCAACCCCGCTTGCCACAAGCGCCTCACGGCCATTACCTTCATTAAAGAGTCTCAGAAGCCTCATGGTTGCTTCATCGTCTACCGCCACGACAAAATCGGTTTCCTTGCAGTCATGAACCCACGGAACATGCTTATCGCCGATTCCTTCAATCCTGTGTCCACCGAAACCATTCTGCAGAAGGGTTGGGCACTGGAGGGCCTCGGCCGCAACGATTTTAGATCCAGGGAACTGTTTTTTCAGATAGGAGCCTGCTGCAAGGGTGCCGCCTGAGCCAGAGGAAGAGACGTAGCCTGCGAATTTTTTATCGCCGGTAACATATTTATTTAAGACTTCTTCAATGGCACTTCCTGTGACGGTATAGTGCCAGAGCGGGTTACCCAGTTCGTCAAACTGATTGAAAATCCGCAGGTCTTCGCCAGATTTTCTCAGCTCCCAGCACTTATCAAAGATCTCTTTTACATTTGATTCACATCCGGGAGTTGCAATGACCTGGCCTGCGATTTTATTGAGCCACTCAAATCGTTCTTTAGACATCTCTTCCGGGAGAATGGCAATGGCATTACTGGCGAGAAGGTGAGAAATATAGGCGCCACCTCTGCAGTAATTGCCGGTGGAAGGCCAGACCGCTTTAGTCTTTTGTGGGTCGAACTGTCCCGTCACAAGAGTGGGCGCCAGACAACCAAAGGTGGCACCTACTTTGTGGGCCCCTGTGGGGAACCATCGCCCGGACAACATAATGATGCTGGCCTTGCAGCCGGTAAGCTCAGGGGGGAGTACAAAGTGGTTTGGACCGCCATAGAGACCGCCTGAATCTTTTTGTTCATTACTCCAGGAAATCCTGTAGAGGTTGGCGGAGTGGAGATCCCACAGACCAATGTTCTTGAGCTGATCCTTTATAGTTGCAGGGATCTTGCTCGGATCTTTCATCATGGCAAAGGTGGGCAGGGTGATTTTTTTATCCTTGCAATATGCAACGTTTTTTGCCTGTATTTCCTGGTTTATCGTTAAGTCAATCATAATTTCCTCAAGAATTAATCGTATTTATCTGTAAATTGTATAGCTGAGTCCCGGCTTATTTTCTTGTCTACCGGAGTTAGTAATTTGGCACAATAAGAACCGGGACATCCGACATTCGACTTACTCGTCTGGCAGTCGACCCCATGACTCGAATACCACGGACTCTTCTTGTTGATTTGCCCATAATAATCATGTCCGCCTTATCTTCCTCTGCAACCCTTAATATTTCTTCACTCGGTCTGCCACTAACAACAAGAAGATCTTTAACGGGTGAACCGGCTTCTTGGCCGCCGCATTCATCAGCGTAGAATTTTTTCAACCGCTCTTTCATTTTGGTGAGGATTTTTTTCATTGTTTCTTTTTGCACCTCCTCCGACATATTTTCGGCGGTGTACGAATTGATAAAAAATGCAGTCGCTTCGTTCATCGGTTCAACAACGTGGATCATGACTATTTTTGCTCCATATTGTTTTGCCAAGGCAAGGGCATGCTTGAAAACAGGCTTGGCCTGGTCTCCAAGATCAGTTGCATATAGTATAGTTGAAATACTTGGGGTCTCATTCATTATATCCACCACTTATTAATTCTCGAAATTTGGTTGGGGCTTAAGCATGTTGTAATTGAAGTATCTATATGCACGATACTTCCTTTACAGAAGTTAGCCCCTTTCTTTATCTCTCATCCACCTAAAGGTGTACTTCATTCTCCATTCTCAATAGATTCTCGAACTTCAACTGATTTCACTTTGTCTCCTACTTCACCTTCTTCCTCCCCCACTTCGCCAAAGCTCAAAACAAGAGTCGCCAAAATAGCTGACATGCCACCCACCGCGATGGAAGAGTGTCCAATATCCTTAATAAGTTGTGGCATATTGGCAAAAACTTCAGGAACAAAGTGTACACCAAGGCCAGAACCCAGAGAAATGGCTAAAATCAGCATTTCTTTACGACCAAGTGGCCTGGAAGTAATAATACGAATACCCGCAGAAGCTACCATGGCAAAAAGAATCAGAGTGGCTCCACCAAGAACAGGTTTTGGGATGATTGAAATTACACCACCAAGTACAGGGAAGATGCTCAGCAAAACTAGAATTCCCGCAATATATTTACCAACATGGCGGGAAGCTACCCCAGTCATCTGGATAACCCCATTATTCTGACTGAAAGTTGCAAGAGGAAAGGCGGAAAAAACAGCGGCAAATGCTGAGTTAAACCCATCTGCCAAGATGCCGCCGGAGATACGTTTGACGTATTTCTCACCTTCAACAGGTTGTCCTGAAAGCATGGATGTAGCAGTTAAGTCACCGATGGCTTCCATCACAATCAGCAGATAGATTATACCTACGGTGAACATCATGCTAAAATCGAATTGGAAAAAGCCAAATTTAAACGGTATAGGCAGAGAAAAAAGCGTAATTCCTGCCAGCTGACTGAAATCAATCTTGCCCATAAAAGCTGCTAGGATGTAACCCGCCATCAGACCAATCACCACCGAACCCATCCGCAAAAGAGGTCTGTTTGACCTGTTAAGGAAGATGATGATGGTCATAACCAGAGCCCCCAAACCTACATTTTCAAGTGAGCCAAAATCAGGGGTACCTTTGGCTGCAAAACCACCGCAAAAATCAACCATGCCGACCTGGATGAGCGTAAGGCCGATAAGGAGTACGACGACACCACTGACAACTGGAGTGATCACCTTTTGAAGATAAGGGAGCATTTGACTGGCAGCCATGGTGAAAAATGAACCTAGAAACATGCAGCCAAAGATTGTTGCCATAGCTGTTTCAATAGAGCCGCCACCTTTTTTTACACTCAAGCCAATCACAATAATAGTGCTGATAAAAGTGAAACTCACGCCCTGAATCGAAAGAAGGCCTGATCCCAAAGGTCCAAAACGACTCACCTGGATGAAGGTTCCCACGCCGGAGGCAAAAAGAGCCATGCTGATCAGAAAACTGCTATACTCAATGGACAGACCCAACACTCCTGAGATAATTATAGCGGGTGTTATGATCCCAACAAACATGGCAAGAAGATGCTGCAGGGCACCGTATATGGCCTGCAATGGTGCAGGTTTGTCATCAAGCCCGTAGATGAGGTCATATTTGCGTTTTGCAGCATCGGAGCTGCTTTCCTTGATTGTAGAAGACATCTTGTTCCCTCCTGAAAATTGATTAGCCTTAAATATTGGAAGCATCGGAATTGTTGATTTCATGATCGCCCTCAGAGTCGCACCACCTGTATCCGAACTATCAGAGTAACAGTGGGTCGGATGATGGCCTTACGACACAGTGCTTGGGAAGACCATGGGCGTAACTAATGCTGGTTACAAAGGATCCTTTTTGGAAATTGTTGAGTGTCGTATAAAAAAGAGGCTTCTAAAATAGCTTCCAGAACGCTTCCCCCCAGGCAACGAGCTTTGTCTGAGACAGAAAAACAGTACGCTGGATCCTCTCGTGGATCAATATCACCGATTTTGGTCCCCTGGCTGATTTCAGTGCCACTTCTCAGTAAGCCTCGCAGCACTCCATCAATCCCAGCTACCACGGAGACCCCGGCAACCTGGCCAACCACCCGCCCTGTCTTCACCAGGTCACCTATATCCATATCTGTTGTGAATATCCCCGCATGAGGAGATTTCAAAACCCGTTCAATGGTATAGCCAGATACTCCCCCAGGAATTCCTGTATTGGCAGCGGCCTGGCCTGATCGAATAACCCTGCCCAGATTATGTCCCCTATGGGTCTCAACGACTCGATGCACGTCGGTGCCAGCTGTAAAACCTGGGCCCATACCAATAACAAGAGGTGCCTCGTTGCAATGGCTGCCCAGGTTTTTCTTAGCGAGAATAGCATCAACCACAACATCAAAAGGCCTCTGCCGCAAAGTCTGCCAATCCGGGTCAATCATTACCGGAATACAAGCACCTTGCCAGGTGGCTTCAATCTGGTCCAGGCGCTCTACTTGTTTTGCCACTATCCCTTCAACAGTTGTCTCTGCAAGGTAGATGGCTTCCGAGAAAGAGACTGTACGTCTTACTGCCAGAGGCCTCTCTGTTTCAAGCATGAGTATGCGGGTAAAGCCTGACATATAGAGACGAACTGCAATTCCGGTAGCTATATCTCCGGCCCCTTTGATACATATCCGCAAGTTTTTCAAGTTATTACCTTGCATAGCTGTCCTTGTCTCAGTGGAATACGATTCTTTCATTCTACCCGCTCTAAGCTTGGCTGTAGTTACAGGCTACAGAAGTTATAGTTGGGCTAAAAAGTCCAGCGTGCCATAACTTGCAGGGCGTGTTCATCAAGGTCTTCTCTACCAAGGCGGTTAAGCCACATTTGGTACTCAACCCCAAATGCCAGGTTGTCTGTTGCATGCCAAAGAAGTTGTGGCTGAGTCAGCAGGTTGTTTTCAGAATCACCTTCTTCAGTAGTGTAATCGGCAAAACCTTCAAAAGAAAATTTCTGACCGGCAATATCAAAGGGAGCATTCCAGACCAAGGTTAACTGTACCGATTCTCCAGAGAAGTCCGGATCATCGCGATACTGAACATGGGTTTTAAAAAAGAGGAATCCGGGAACTTTCCAGTCAGCACTCAGACCACCCATGTAGGTCACTTTATTGGTGAATTTATTAGCATCAATATCCGTTTGTCCTATCACGTAAATATCTTTGAGAAAACCATCCCATGCACCATCACCAAGGGTACGCAGAAGACTCAATCTGGGACTCCACTCGAAGTGGATTCCATCTGTCTCATCACGATCATCGAAGTTTCCAACATCTAAAAAGAAAAAACTGTCACCGTATTTCCAACCGGCAGCGTTGGCTACCGTAAGAATAGCACCCTCCTCGGAGGCACGTTCATAGTTCCAACCATAGAGCAATTCAACTTTTGTTGAGCTGAAAACAGCCGCAGAAAGAAGAGACGGAATAGCAAGGATGGCAATACCGACCCCAACGACTGTCTTGAGTAATCTTGTAGATTTCATGTAAAAATTCTCCTATTTAGTTTTTTCCTTTTACCGGCTTTATATAAAGGCAGACCGGTTATACAGATGTGATAACATCAGGTGAAACTGCGGTAGTTCGCCCCTCCTTTGTGTAATAATCGAGTAACGATAATTGTTGTGTTGGTGGTAGCACGATTGTGCCAATGACATGCTAGTTAAGCATATCACTGGCACGAGACATTCATGCCTGTTGAGCTCCATTGAAGAAGGCAAGTTCACCCACGGCTTTTGATAAAACAGCCATGTAAACCGCCTGCTGTAGGTTGACAGAATCCTGCTTATTTTTAAATTCGACCGTTTTCGCTGAATAATCCGAATTGAGAACAACCCGGACATCTTCATCTTCGTAAGAATAACTGTCAGATCCAATCACAAGTACGGCATTTTGATCCCCGTTTTTATACTTTAAGGTGTTGTCCGCGCTAAACATGTAGCCAAATTCTGCTAAATCAAAGCTTCTCCTGGTAATATGAAACTTAGGCTTATCCTTATAGGGTGCGCCACTGGTGGGGCAGAAGGTAGCGCAGTTACCGCATTCGTTGCAGAAATCACCAATATTTAAAATCTGGTATTTTTGACTGATCTGTACTGATTCCAGATCGGTGATTTTGGCAACACCGGCCTCAAGCTCCGCCTGTTGAACTGTATATGAAACGGGTTCCATCTGAAATTCCACATTGGCACGGTTGGGGCAAACTGAAACACATACGCTGCAGATCTCATCGCACTGCAGGCAGCGGGCAGCTTCCGCCTGGGCTGTGGCCTCATCCAGGGTTTTAATGACCATCTTAAATCCAGAGCGTTCATCAAACCCGATTTCTGGCATAATAGTTCCAGGCTGTCTGCGAGCTTTTGCTACGCGCAACTCCTCGGCATTAACCGATTTAGCAAAGAGCCCCGTTACCACCTTATTTTCTTCAACTGCCCGGTCTACGATGGACTCTGCCACATGTTTGCCGTCAGCAATAGCCTTGATCAGAGTAGATGCACCGCGAGTGGCATCTCCTCCTGCAAATACATTTTTAATCTGTGTTTCATGGGTGACAGGATCTATATTTAGCTTCTTTCCTGGGAAAAAATCGGCATTTACCCGCTGGCCGATGGCAGTGATCACGCTGTCTGCTTCCAGCTCAAATTCGGACCCTTCAATTTTGATCGGACGGGGTCTACCGCTGTCGTCGACGGGCCCAAGTTTCATCTGAAAACAGCGATTGGATTTGACTCGTCCATCTTGAACCAGCATACATTCAGGCGCCGTCAGCTCGATGAGATTAACCTCTTCATCAAGCATACCTATGACTTCTTCCAGAGCTGCGGGCATTTCTTCCTTGGTGCGGCGGTAAATGAGATTTACCTCCCCGTCTGGCCCAACCAGACGCTTGGCTGTTCGTGCTGCGTCCATTGCGGAGTTACCGCCGCCGATAATCACCACTTTTTTGCCGAGATCGATTTTTTCACCCCGGCGTACTGCGCTTAAAAAGTCCAGGTTATCCCAGACACCTTCGGCATCTTCACCCGGGACTCCGAGTTTCACGCCTTCCTGTGCACCAATTGCCACATAGATGTAGTCAAACTCTCCTACCATCGCGTCAAATTTTGGCTGGTCAATGGCAGCGCTGTAGTGAATCTTGACGCCTAAAGAGAGAATGGCATCGATATCTTTTTTAATCGAGTCATCATCAAGGCGGAAAGTTGGGATGGCATCGGATGCCCAGCCGCCGGCAATCTTTTTACTCTCAAATATTTCCACATCAAAACCTTGTAATGCGAGGAAATAGGCACAGGAAAGCCCAGACGGTCCGGCACCAATAATACCTACCTTTATTCCGTTAGAGGCAGCGGGGGTGAGGTACGGCTGATCACCGGCTGTCTGGATGACAAATCTTTTTATTTCTCTTATGAGCAGAGGGTTGTCATAGTTGATTCGGGTACATTTGGATTGACAGAGATGATCACAGACCATTCCCTGAATATTTGGGAAAGGGTTTGTTTCGAGAATAACTTTACGAGCTTTCTCATAATCCCCCTGAGCGGTATAGTAGAGATAGCTGGGAATATCCTGTGAGGCAGGGCAGGTTGACATGCAGGGCGCCTTGATACAGTCAAAGGGACCAAGTGGTGTCTCGGTCTTGATGCTGTCATAGGGATAGCTCTCTTTTTTGTAGTTTCCGTCAATCACTACTGCTGCGGCATATTTTTGGAGATTATTCCAGCCGGCCGTTTTTACCTCCTGGGTTTTGCCGCTTCTTGCCACAACAAATTCATCAATGCTCTTCGCTCCTGCAGCAGCAAATTCCTCCTCCAGGGTCTCAAGATATTGAGACAACCGACCATACCCACCAGGCCTTAGCAGATCCGAGCAGGTGGTAATCGGCTTTAAATCACAGGCGAGAACACTGCCTACATTCTCATAGCTGGTTCCGGCGGAAAAAGAGATATCTAGTTTTCCCTTAAACTCATCCTGCAAGCGCCTGGCAAGGTTAATACTGATAGGATGCAGGGCGCGGCCACTCATGTAGACCATTTGTTCGTTGTCCGGTAGATTCTGGTCTTTGTTTGTGGTCTCAAGTGTGTTGGTGAGCTTAATGTTGAATTCAACACCAATTTTTTTGGCACTTTCTAAAAGTGATTTAATCAGAGCTACACCATCAGGATATTTCAGATCATGATCAAAGGCGAGATCAGGAACCTGAACCTTAAACCCTAGTTTAGTGTTGAGAATACCACGAACGTCGGTATCGCCGAGCAGTGTAGGATTGAGCTTAATGGTGGTATGGAGTTTTCGTTCTTCTACAAAATAGCGGCCAATCTTTTCAACTTCGTCGGGTGGGCAACCGTGCATGGTGGATACCGTGACGTTGTCTGACATGCAGTCAGAGATCTGTAACTCTTTTACTCTTGGATAGAAGGTTGCAATCTGCTCAATTTTTTCTGCTTTTTCCTTGCTGCAATCCGCCATTCTGTCCAAAAATCTTTGCACGGTCGGGCTGAGAATACCTTCGAGGTTATAACCAACACTCATATTAAAGATAAATCCTGGAACACCCGCTTCTCCCCAGCCGAATTTGTCCTTTAGTATGTGCATGATAATCCATGCATTGAGATACTCATCAAAGGATTCATCAAGCTTTAATTCCTGGGACCATTCACAGTTGTACCCCTCATCTCCCAT
The DNA here is from genome assembly GCF_005116575.1 of Desulforhopalus sp. IMCC35007. Taxonomy (GTDB): domain Bacteria; phylum Desulfobacterota; class Desulfobulbia; order Desulfobulbales; family Desulfocapsaceae; genus Desulforhopalus_A. Next base: position 22,286 of record NZ_SWCN01000022.1, read on the forward strand.
GTCAATACAGGGCTTGGTCACTTCAAGTTCATCGAGGATCTGAATAGTCTTCAGTTCTATATACCTGCCACCTGTAAGCCAGGCCGCAATCAGATTCTGGGAAAGCTGGGTGTGGGGGCCGGCTGCAACACCCACAGGGGTTTCAAGCAGATGCCCGTAACGATGCATGCGGAAAGGATCACTTGGTTTGGGAACAAAGAAAAGATCTTTTTCAATACCGAAGATTCGCCCTTTCTTTTCATCTTCAAGAATCCATTTCAGCAGCGTCTTGATATCGCAAACGTATAATTTATCACTGGTCATATTAGTCTCCTGTTACTGTGCTGTTTTTAACCGCCTGTCTGCGATTAACATATTGTCCCCATCCTTTTTCCACCAGAAGCTGCCCTTCATGGACAACAAGTTGACCACGAATGATGGTTGTGGTTGGCCAACCACGAACACTCATCCCCTCATAGGGAGAGTAGTCAGCGTTTTGACGAAGGTTTTTCGGGGTAAGTATCTTTTCATTTTTAAGATTTGGATCAAAGACGATCACATCAGCGTCTGCTCCCGGGGCAAGATGTCCCTTCTGGGGAAAGAGTCCCATGAGTTTAGCCGGAGCCGTTGATACAACTTCCACAAAACGGGAAAGAGAGATTTTTTTCTTCAGTACACCTTCAGAAAAGAGAAGAGGCAACCTGGTTTCAACCCCTGGAATACCGCCGGGAGCGAGCCTGAAATCATCTTTACCTTTTGCTAGTTTAGCGCTGAAGTTAAAAGAACAGTGGTCGGTTGCCACAACATCAATTGTCCCCCTGGCAAGGCCCTGCCATAAGGCATCAATATCTTCTTTTTTACGGGGAGGAGGAGCCATTATATACTGCAACCCTTTGTTATCTGATTCTTGATAACAGGAATCTGTCAGTAACAGATGTTGCGGGCAGACCTCTGCGTAAACCTCAAGACCTCTGTCTCTTGCAGACTCAATTACCAGAAGGCCTGCAGCCGTTGAGAGGTGGACAATATAAATGGGAACACCACCAAGGGCTTCAGACATACTGATGAGCCGGAATATAGCCTCCACCTCGGAGCAGGCCGGTCTTGTCAGGGAGTGAGAGTATGGATCTTTAGCCTGTTTTTTGGAGAGCCTGCTGCTTAAAAAGTCTATAATATCGTTATTTTCAGCGTGATAGGTGGTGAGCAGGCCGATCTCTTTCGCCCGCTGAAGAACAGAGAGTATCTGGAGGTCATGCAGACGACCGCTGTAGGTCATATAGACTTTAGCAGACGAAACCCCAGCTTTCAGCAGTGTTGCACATTCATCCAGGATGTTCGCATCTACATGTTGAAAAACCCCGTGTATGCCAAAATCAACAACGGAATTACGGCCCCCTTCTTCTTTATACGCATCAACCTGATGCATAAGAGAGCAGTTATCCGGTCCAAAGGAGGGGTGCTCCACCACACAGGTGGTGCCTCCAAAGGCGGCTGCCACAGAACCTTCATAAAAACCGTCGGAAACTTTGTTGTCTCCGATATGAAGATTAAGATGGGTGTGGGCGTCGATGCCACCCGGCATGAGGTATTTACCGGTGGCATCAATCTCAATACTGCCCGGACAATCTAAAGAATCTCCAAAACGCTTAATCTTGCCACTCGAAATGAGCAGATCCGCATTAAAGGACTTTTCAGCGGTGACAATCAGGCCGTTTTTAATGAGGATATCTTGCATAACAGTCCCAGGTAGAATTTTTAAATATTCTCTACAATCGGCTTATAACTTACTCCAGAGCTTTCTTCCCATCTCTCGTGCGTGCTGTAGCACTTCCTTTTCATCCACGGTGGTGATTTTACGGTTTTCCACCAGCAACTTGCCCTTAGCTATGACAGTCTCAACGTGGCGGGCGTCTATACCGTAGACGAAATGGCCAAGAAAATTATCCTGGGTCAGCTCGGTTGGAGCATCGTAGTCAAGGATAACCAGGTTGTTGTCCCCGTCACCCGCGGTACCGGTTGACTCAATATAGCGGTGGACATTACGAAAGCGGTTATAGATAGTATCAAAGCCGATACCTTCAGTTGCCTGACCGGAAAGAAAAGCAGCCTTGGCGCTACGCAGCATGTCACAGTGCATACCGTCAACACCAAGCATCATCTGGTCCGCCAGTTCACCGTAGCTACCCAGACCAACGTTATTGTTCTGGTTGGACTCAACGTTCTGAACAATGGTTACCTTGGAGTTTTTGAGCAATTTTCGCTCGTTATCAGAGAGATGGATACAGTGTCCCAGAATAGATTTGCTGAGTTCCAAGGCACCGGTATCGTGCAATCGCTCAACAACTCGTTTCCCGTAGGTAGCCTCGGAGTGGGCTTGATCAGATTTGTCCTCGGCCACATGAATATGCAGGCCGGTTTCATGTTTTTTGGCAAGAGCAATGGAATCGCTCAGTAATTTCTCACCCACAGTAAAAGAGGCGTGCAACCCTACATGTCCAGGCCGACCTGAAGCAAGAAAGGCATCGGTTTCAGCAAGCCCCTGTTCTCTTATTTTTTCACCATCACGGTCAGACATCTCATAGCAGAGCATGTGGGAAATACCAACCCGATCAAAAGCTTTGGCAATAATCTCGAGAGAACCATCAATGGCAAAGGGAGAGGCATGATGATCTATGCAAAAAGTGACGCCGCTCTTGGCGCAGTAGATGGCCGATGCCAGGGCACTGGCCTCGATCATCTCCAGATCCAGGCGTTTGTCTATATGCCACCAGACATATTCGAGTATTTCAGGGAAATTAGTCGGGATACTTCTGGGAGCAGGCATTCCTCTGGCCAGCGTCGAATAGATGTGGTGATGTCCGCAGCCAAAGGCTTTTGTGACATATTTCCCCTGGCAGTCAATGACAGAATCACCTGATGCGAGAGCATCAACTCCTGGAATCCTTGAAGATAAGCTGATTGAGCCAGTCGGGCCTGCTTCAACTGCCAGATCGGTGCTGCTGATTTTAAAATTCTGCCAGTCTATAAACTTCGCGTCTTTTAAATATAAGGTCATGGTCTCCCCCCGGGATAAATGTTTCTCGTTTACTGTTTGATCTCTCTTTTACTCATAATAAACTCGTTAATAGCTTATTCAGAGCTTCAGATGGCTCAGTCCAAAAATTTGATGTTCAGGTAAGGTAGACTTCGGATCGGAATTTTTACGACGCCATCATTCTTCCTTTTTTTTCGTTGGTAAAAGAGGCAGCGAGCGACGTCTGACACCGTCATAACTATAGTAGCTGTTGGCTATTGCAGCGGGCGTCGGGATTGAGGCGATTTCCCCAACTCCTTTTGCCCCGAAAGGCCCCGAACTATCAGGGCATTCCACCCCTATTACTGTAATTTCCGGCATGTCTTTTGCCTTGGGAAGCCCAAGTTTGGCCATCCGGTCGGAGGTGAGCTTGCCGTCTTTTACTGGAAAATTTTCACTCAGCGCATAGCCCATTCCCATGACGACGCCGCCTTCGATCTGCCCTTCAAAAAGCGTCGGGTTGATGATCTTGCCTCCATCGTGGGCGGCATGGACGCTTTGCAGTTTGCCGTCCTCATCGAGGATAGCCAGGTGAACCGCATAGCCATAGGAAAAATGGCTGATTATATTACCTACAACCTCATGGCTGGTGGTCCAGTCTACCGTGTAGGTTGCGAAATATTCTTTACCTACAAGCTCAGCCAGGCTGTTATCTGCCAAATCATTTTTAAGTTTTTCAGCCGCGAGAATCGTTGAATTTCCTAAAAGAACGGTTCCTCGACTGGCGGTAGTCGCCCCTCCCCTTGCCCCCCCGCTGGTGGCCGATTTGACTTCAATTGCAACACTGTCATCCAGGCCGCACACCTCGCCGAGTACCTGCCTTGCAACCGTATCTATCCCTTGGCCCATCTCACTCCAGCCATGATAGAGTTCTATTTTATCGGGAGCGACAATTTTTAATTTTGTGTCGCTGATTTCCTCTATCCCGTTGCCGATTCCACAGTTCTTTATGGCACAGGCTAGTCCCGCATATTTTGCACCTTTGAATGCATCTTTGACTGATTCAAGGCATTCGCGCAGGCCTACACCATCTTTAAGAACATGGCCGGTAGTCGTCATACGTCCGACGTCCAGCGCATTATCATATCGGAACTGGTATTTATCAAAGCCGCCTTTGGTGCATAGCTCATCCACCATGGACTCCATGGCAAAATTGGATTGGCTGACTCCAAAACCTCGAAAGGCCCCGGCTACGGGATTATTGGTATAGTAGGCTTCTGAGATAACATCTACATTTGGAATATGGTAGGCAGCCCCTGCATGGGTGCCGGTTCTGCCGACAACTGCGGCGCCCATAGAGGCATAGGCTCCTGTATCCCCAATTATTCTGGCCTTGAGGCCGGTCAGCATACCTTTTTCATCACAGGCGAGTGTATAATTCATCTTCATCCTGTGCCGTTTTGGATGCATGCGCAGAGATTCAGGGCGAGAAAGTCTTACCCGAACCGGTCGCTGCAGTACCATTGCTGCAAGTGCTGCGTGGTGCTGGACTGTAAGATCTTCCTTGCCGCCAAAGGCTCCACCTGCAGACATCAGTACAATATCGACCTTCTCTTCCTCCAATGCCAGGATAGAGGCGATCTGACCACGATCTTTATAGAGAGCCTGACTTTGTGAGTAGACGATCAGCCCCCCTTTACCGTCGGGTAAACTAATAGACGCTTCAGTCTCCAAAAATCCATGTTCAATAAAAGGGGTTTCAAACTGCCCTTCAACCACATAGGCTGATTTACTGAAAACATCCTCTATCGCCTTGCCGCGACAGACAACAGTTTCTTTGAGAAGGTTTCCCCCTTCATGGATCAGAATTTTTGAATCCCTGGCTTCACTCATTTCGGTAAGTGGCTCAAGGACTTCATAATCTATCTTAATTTTTTCTACCGCAGCTCTGGCAATGGCTTCAGTTTCAGCAACAACACAGGCAAGGACATCTCCGATACACCTGGTGGTCTCACCTTCCAGCACCATCATCGGCCAGTCTTTGACGGAAAGACCCTGAAATCGTTCTCCTGGTATGTCAGCTCCGGTAAAGACCCGGATAACTCCTTCAATTTTCTCTACCGCAGCCACATCGATTTTTTTGACAACGGCGCGGGGGTGCTCACTGAAACAAAGAGCACCATGGCACATATTATCAACCTTCATATCGGCCACATATGGACCGATTCCAAGAGCTTTCTCATAGGCCTCTACTTTTGGGTAGGAGTAGCCTATCCCGGTACGACTTTCCCACTCAACCTCCGAGTTTTCACGCAGGGCTTTAGCCGCAAGAAGAATACCGTCGATAATCTTGGAATAACCGGTACAGCGGCAGATGTTGACATTGAGTGCCTTTATGACGTCAGCGCGGCTTGGATCGGGGTTGTTTTCAAGGAGAATTTTTGCCCGTGCAAGAAAGCCCGGGGTACAGAAGCCACACTGTACCGCACCTTTTAAAACAAAGGCACGAGCCAGGGTACGACGAACATTTTCTGGAAACCCTTCGATGGTGATAACAGCTTTACCCGCTACCCGCGTCATCTTCGTGGCACAGGCCAAAGTCGGCTTACCACCCATTTCCACCAGACAGGCTCCACATGCAGCCTGCCCCGAACATCCGTCTTTAGCGGAGGTTATTCCTTGCTCATTTCTTAAGAAGTTGAGCAGGGATAGATTTTCGTCACCGGAGTACGTTGTTTCTGTTCCGTTGAGTGTGAAAGTAATCATATTAACCTCCGATCATCTTTAAAATGTTATGGCGTAGCCTGATACCTGCGCCAGGCCTGCGCAGCATTCATTTCATTTTTTTATTGAGCAATTGCAATAGCTTCAACTTCGACCAGTACACCTTTTGGTAATTTATCTACGGCAACGCAGGATCTCGCTGGAGCTTTATCGGTGAAGTACTTCGCATACACTGCATTAAAGGCAGCGAAATCAGCCATGTTGTCGAGAAAACACGTGGTCTTGACCACGCTGTCAACAGATGCACCACCCGCCTTTAATACCGCCACGAGATTATCCATGACTCGTGTCGTCTGAACGGTGATATCACCATCCACTACCTCACCTGAAACCGGATCAAGTGGAATCTGACCGGATGTGAAAAGCATGTTGCCATGCTTAACTGCCTGACTGTATGGCCCAATCGCTGCTGGAGACTCTGTGGTATTAATTATCTCTTTCATTGTTATGTCGCTCCTTTACTACAAAATACAAAGATAAATTCGAAGTTCGCTGATGGCTCTGGAAAAAGTTTGATAGACGAGGCGTAGTATTTTTTGAAGCTTCGCGACTCTACACATAGTGTGTCGCGAAGCTTCAATAACCTTGCAACAAAGTAAATCAGACTTTTTTCGGGTCCATCAATTTATCGGATTCTGGCCTCACCTTTAGCTAGCATTGCATTCAATGTATCCGCAGGACATTTAGCCTTGGCCAGCATCATCATAGCTGCGATAATATAAGGCTTATAGCTCGCTTCCATATACATTGGTTTGCGGTATCTATCGAAAACACTGGCAGCTACCTCGCCTTCTGTGCAGCTTACACCACTGATGTCTGCTGGCAGACAATGCATATAAAGGGCTTCCCCCTCATGGGTCGTTGACATCAGTGACTCAGTGCATTCCCAGTTCTTATGCTCAGCATTTTGCTTAAGCAATTCTTTCTCCAGATCCTTAATACCTTCCTGATCGCCCGCACCATAAAGGTCGGTACGTTTTTCCATAGCTGAGAATGGGGCCCAGCTCTTAGGATAAACAATATGTGCGCCATCGAAAGCTTCTTCCATGGAGTTACTTTTGGTAAACGAACCACCACATTTTGCTGCGTTTTTAGTAGCAATCGCCTCGACTTCAGGCATAACCTCGTAACCTTCAGGATGAGCGAGAGAGACTTCCATTCCAAAGCGCGTCATGAGGCCGATTATACCCTGGGGTACTGAGAGCGGCTTGCCATAAGATGGGCTGTAGGCCCAGGTCATAGCGAGCTTCTTGCCTTTAAGATTTTCTACACCACCGAAATGGTTGATCAGGTGGAGCATATCTGCCATCGACTGGGTTGGGTGATCAATATCACACTGAAGGTTAACCAGAGTTGGACGCTGCTCAAGTATACCTTCCTGATAACCTTGTTGTACGGCTTCTGACACCTCACGCATGTAGGCGTTCCCTTTGCCAATGTACATATCATCGCGGATACCAATCACATCGGCCATAAAAGAAACCATGTTTGCGGTTTCGCGTACGGTCTCACCATGTGCTACCTGGGACTTTCCTTCATCGAGATCCTGCATCGTTAGTCCAAGTGCGTTACAGGCACTGGCGTAGCTAAAACGTGTTCTGGTGGACTGATCGCGGAACAGGGAAATACCTAACCCTGAGTCAAACATTTTGGTGGAAATGTTTCTCTGACGCATACCGCGAAGGATATCGGCGACCAGAAAGGTGGCCATAACTTCCTGGTCGCTTTTCTCCCAAGTAAGAAGAAAGTCGTTCATGTACATGTCTTTATAGTTGAGCTGGGCCAGTTTTTTTATAAGACCTTTGATTCTAGCGTTATCCATAGTGGTGTCTCCTGAAATATTTTTTCGGGTTAATTTTTTTTAAATCATTTTTTTTCTTTTAAAAAAGTGTCTCATCACCCAGGTACAATATGAGTACCCTTGCCGCTTCGCACTGCATCGTTGATAAATTCAGGTGCTGTGATAATGACTTCTTTGCCGCCATTTTTCAGAAATTCCAGGGCTGCCTCAATTTTGGGCAACATGGAACCAGGGGCAAAATGGTTTTCACCAATATATTTTTCAGCCTGACTTACCGTCATGGTACCAATAAGCTCTTGATTGGGCTTGCCATAATTCAAGGCAACCTGTTCAACCGCTGTCGATATAATGAGCAGATCGGCGCCCAGTTGACCCGCGAGTAAGCTCGAAACAAGATCCTTGTCAATTACGGCATCTACTCCATCAAGATCACGACCGTGTTTAACAACAGGAATTCCACCGCCACCTGCCGCAACGACGTGATAGCCCTGGCTGAGAAGCGATTCGATGACAGGTTTTTCAACAACCTCGATAGGTGCAGGAGAAGGTACGACGCGTCGATATCCTCTGCCTGCATCCTCCACCAGGCTCCAGCTGGGATATTCTTTTTTGATGGCATCAATCTGAGAAGCGTCAAAGAATTCTCCTACAGGCTTGGCGGGTGTCTTAAAGGCAGGATCATTTTCATCAACGACAACCTGAGTAACCACGGTAACACACTGGCCGGCAAGGTTTCTTGCTGCCAGTTCGTTGTTGGTCGCCTGTTGAATCTGGTAACCTATGGAGCCTTGGGTGTCTGCTACGGCATTGACCAGAGGTACAAGATGGAGGCCGGTGGCCCGACGGGCCACTTCAGATCTCCGCAGGATGAATCCTACCTGGGGTCCATTTCCATGGGAAATAATAACCTGGTAGCCCTGACCGATAAGATCGACCACATGGGTTACTGTCGCACGGATCGCATCATGCTGATCTTCAACCTTTTGAAGATCTTTACTTTTGATTAGCGAGTTTCCGCCAATAGCAACAAAAGCTAACTTTTTTTTCATAACACTGTACCTCTGCATGCATCGCTTAAAGCTTGTTGTCCTGCAGCGATGCTTTTCAGGTGTTTTTTGTTAAAGATTATGGTCGAGCAGAACTCGATTATCCTTTGTTGCCGACGTAGATGAGCGGCAGGGCAGCGTAAAAGGCTGCACACTCTACCAGGTCAGCTTTCCAGGTCTTCTCGTTTGGTGCATGGGCTTGAGCCTCTTTACCGGGGCCAAAACCTACGCAGGGAATACCGCACATTCCCATGATGGAGACTCCGTTGGTGGAAAACGTCCACTTATCAACACGGGGCTCCTTGCCAAAAAGAGATTTATAGGTGTCTACGGTTGCCTTGGTTACTTCATGGTCTTCTGGCAGTACCCACGATGGGAAATAGCACTCGGTGGGATAGACCAGTCCAGTGTAGGCAGGCCTGTCATAATTATACATGGAGACTTTAGCGCCAGCAGCTTTTACAGCGGGAAGGTCTTCAATCTGCTTGATGGCATAGGGGCCATCTTCACCGGCGGTAAGTCTTCTGTCAATTGAGATGGCACAACTATCAGCCACAGCACAACGACTGGGAGAGGTGAAAAATATTTCACTTACGGTAAGAGATCCTTTACCAAGAAAATCATCGGTGATCAGTCTCCCGTGAAGTTCTTCCAGTTCCCCTAGAATCTTACCCATCTTAAAAATGGCGTTGTCACCACGCTCAGGAGCGGAACCGTGGGCGCTGACTCCAGCGACGTCTACTCTGATTTCCATTCTGCCACGCTGTCCGCGATAGATACCACCATCGGTCGGCTCTGTAGACACAACAAATTCAGGTTTAAGACCAAATTCCTTGATGATGTACTGCCAGCACAAGCCGTCACAATCTTCTTCCTGGACTGAGCCGACCACGACCAGAGTGTATTCTCCTGTAAGGTCCAGATCTTTTATGATTTTACCTGCATACACCATGGAAGCCATACCACCTTCCTGGTCGCTGGTACCACGACCACCGATTGTCTCCTCGTCTTCATAACCTTCGTACGGGTCAAACGTCCAGTTAGCCATGTTGCCGACGCCGACGGTGTCGATGTGTGCATCCATTGCGATAACATGTTTTCCGCTGCCAATCGAACCCAGGACATTGCCCATAGGATCAATTTCGACCTTATCAAAGCCTACCTTTTTCATTTCCTCTGCGATCCTGGCAACAACTTTTTCTTCATCACAGCTTTCGCTGGGAATACGTACCATATCCCGCAGAAAAGCGGTCATCTGGGGCTTATACTTTTCTGCAAGTGCATTGATTTTATCGAAATCTAATTTGGACATTTTTATTCCTCCTGGAATTGAGATTTGAGCAAAAACTGACCGTTTACAGCTCGGTGGGTTTTTTTTGAATAGTTTATTTTTTAGGCGATATTGCTGGGTATTTCCCGTGCCATAGGATTTCTCGATAATTAACAGGATCAGTGGCTCCCTCAGTGTTAAATAACAATATCTTTGAGTTAGCTCCGATTTTGAGATTTTCCTTGATCTCGGCAAAATCATCATTGGTGGTTAAAAGCTCAAGTAGCCCGATACCAACAGAGCCAGACTCTCCGGCCTCTATAGCTTTGTCACCACAAATAGGGTTAGCGAGGATACGTATGCCATTGGCAGCTACATAATTATCACAACGTACATAGCAGCTAGGACGATCCCTTAAAATCGGCCAGCCAAAGGTGTTGACCTCCCCACAGGCAAGTCCTGCCATAATAGTTTCAAGGTCACCAGTCACTGCGTGGGGTTTACCGTCTCCGGCTGCAGCTGAGGCAAATACGCAGGCTGAATTATTCGGCTCCATAATGATAAAGAGAGGTGGGTTCTCACGGTATTTATTAGATATACAAGCGACTACGGCTGCTGCCAGGGCACCGACTCCCGCCTGCACAAACACATGGGTGGCTTCCACCTTTTTTTCTATCATCTGTTCCAGGGCTTCTTTGCACATGGTCATATAGCCCTGCATGATCCAGAGAGGGATCTCTTCGTAACCTTCCCAGGCGGTATCTTGAATCATATGCCAGCCGTGTTTGGTGGCCATATCGTTGGCCAAACGGACGGCATCATCATAGTTCAGGTCTGTTACCTCGACAGTGGCTCCGTGGCTCCGAATATTATCAATACGGGACGGAACTGTGCCTTTTGGCATATAGATTACGGCTTTTATTCCAAGTTGCTCGGCAGCCCAAGCGATGCCACGGCCGTGGTTACCGTCTGTGGCGGTCGTGAGAGTCATATCTTTGATACGTTCGCGAACTTCATCGCTTACCAGGTAATTGTAATCCGTGTCTTCCAGGCGTATCCCCAGTTCCTTGCAAATCAGTCTGGCAACCGCGTAGCTGCCCCCCAGGACTTTGAAAGCTCTAAGACCAAACCTGGTTGATTCGTCCTTTATAAATATCTCGTCGACACCCCAATACTGAGCGAGTTCTTTCAGTGCAACAAGTTCTGTAGGACGGTATCCTGGAAGCTGTTTATGAAATTCGAACACTCTGCCGGCAACTTCTTCGGTAAAATTTTTTGGGATGATCTTCGTTGTTGGGGTCTGGAAAAAGGCCTGGAAATTATAATATGGAATTTCTTTTATCATTGGGAGACCTCGTGATTGATACCTTGGAAAATAACGGAGGTATTTGGGGTTGCTGAAGCGGTATCGACTGGTTTCAGCGGAATGAATTCAGAGAAAAGGCTGGAATTTGAAGAAAAACAGGAAGTAGTAAAGAGATAGCCAGATAAACCACATGCTGAGCAGGTAAAAAAAATGACATCAGGCGTCAAATTTTGATTCCATATGATCATCTTAGTAATGCCTCCTCTACTAACAGTTAGTATGTGAGACACACTTTGCCATACAATTAATTGTGCGTCAACTAAAAATTTGTTACTTTGTTTAAAATAAATATTTCCGGAAATTCTGTGAGTAACAGTTTTCTCCAGACAAAGGACAAAGACCTGCTACGTACACTTTTTTGAAAAAGGTACCGGTGGAAACTCCACTGTATTCTCTTCTTTACCGGTAGGGGGTTCCTTAGGGAAATGGATGAGAGTGAAAATTACTTTTTGTACAAATCGATCGACGCCAAAGAACTTATTTCTATTAGGTAACTGCCGGAATCCGTGATAGAAGTGAACGGATTCTCGGCTTATTTTAAAACTTGCCTGGGCTTGCCTATTTACCTTTTTCGTATGGCTTCATGCACTGTTCCACCGCCCGGATAATGCTTTCATAACCGGTGCAACGACAGATATGTCCCGCATGTTCTTTACGAATCTGATCGCGGGTTACTTTTTCTCCTCTATGCTTTTCAACAAACTCAGTGGAGGACATCACAAGGCCAGGCGTACAGAAACCGCATTGGACACTACCATTATCAAGGTAGGCCTGCTGAACCTCTGAGAGTGTGCCACCTTTTGATTCCCCTTCAGAGGTGCGAATGTTGCATCCATCAGCCCAGATAGCAAGATAAAGACAGGAGTCTACAGCTATACCATCGAGCAATACTGCACACGCCCCGCATTCACCGACCCCACAACCCTCTTTAACGCTGGTAAAACCATTTGTTCTTAACACCTCGGAAAGGGACATGCGGACATCAATCTGCCAGCTCACAGGTTTAGAATTAACTGTACAGGAAATAGTTCTGATCATGATTTAGTTACTCCATTTCAGTATTTCTTATATTTCTTTTTATGGCTTCCCGAAGAACACGTTCTGCAAGAGTTTTGATAATCTGCTCACGAAAATCCTTGGCCGCACGCCAGGAGTCACGGGGCCTGAGGTCACCTAACACAGAATTCTTCACTATATCAATCAACTCTTCATCCGCTTGCATACCAATTGTTTTTTCTTCAGTCCGCCAGCACCTGAGCGGAGTGGGACCGGCCACAACAAATCCCAGGCGCAAACCCGCTATCTTGCCGTCTACAACCTTACAGGCAGCCCCACAGCCGATGGTGGCAATGTCCATAGCACCGCGCATGGCGTATTTATAATAATGAGCTGACCAACCCCTGTAATCATCTGCGGCAACGCGAAGACAGGTCATAATTTCGCCAGCCTTGCGATCAACCTGGCCCGGCCCCTGGTAAAAATCGTACAGCGGCAACCGTCGAATTCCATCAGGCCCTTTGAGTTCAACCGTGGCATTGAGCACCAGCAGTGGGGAGGCTGAATCTCCACTAGGAGCGCCATTACAGATATTGCCACCTACGGTAGCAACGTTTCGCACCTGTGGGCCGCCGATAGAAGAACCACCCTCATTGAGAACCGGTATATTCTCGCATACTACCGGGCTATGGGCCAGTCCGGTAAAGGTCATCCCGGAACCAATGACAATAGTCCCATCGCTCTCCATGGTCACTTTTTTCAATTCGGCCACATCATGGATATCCACCAGATGTCTGTAATTTTTATTGTGACCATGCAAACGTACCAGAACATCGGTACCGCCGGCCAGGGGGATTGCTTCAGGATTCTGAGATAGCAGCGCAATAGCTTCATCGACGCTTTTTGCTTTATGATAGCTGTTAAAATCAAACATTGTATTCACCTTTATATACGGGACAAATATTTTCGATGATAAAGCGTAACACCTGCCTTTGAGCTATATCAATCCAGCATTTTTGAAATATTTGAAAATTGTTTTCGGACTCATGGGCAACTCATTTATAGCGACGCCTGTGGCATCCAGAATCGCATTTCGAATAGCGGGGGCTGGTGAAATTATAGGTGGTTCCCCCAGTGACTTACTGCCATAGGGATGAGTCGGTTCATTGGGTTCAACAAAGGCTGCACCGAGATCGGGAATATCCATGATGGTTGGAACCTTGTAGTCGAGCAGGTTGTTGTTGTAGATTTTTCCGGAATCGGGATCAACCATCAGTTCTTCAAAAAGAGCCGCACCAATCCCCATGGCCATACCGCCGTGTACCTGGCCTTCTGCCATCAGTGGATTGATGATGATCCCGCTGTCGTGGATGTTATATATTTCGTTGATCTTGACTCTGCATAGTGGAATGTCAACGGACAGGTCAACAAAGGTACAGCCAAAGACATGCGGGTTATTGCGGGCCTTATAGGTGGCTTCTGCGGTTATCTGACCGCCGCGCTCTTTATTGTAGTAGGCGTCGATTGCCACATCTTGAACACTCATAACCACTATTTCCGGGCTCTCGGAAATAACTATGTTATCCCCTGATATGGTTATAAGCGTAGCCTCCAGACCGCTTATGATACTTGCATGGTGGAGAATTTTTGCTTTCAACTGTTCGGCAGTGCGCATTACAGCCTGGCCTGTCACATAGGTCTGACGGGAAGCGTAGGAACCGGTGTCAAAAGGAGTGACATCTGTGTCCTGACAAGAAACAACGTGTATCTTGCTAAAAGAAAAGCCAAGACTTTCTGCGGCCATCTGGGCAAAGGCGGTGTCTGATCCCTGGCCGATTTCCGTTGCTCCAACCTGCAGATGAGCAGAACCGTCCTGATTGAGAATCAGACGGGCACTTGCCGGTTCTACACAGACAGGATAGGTACCGGAGCCATAGCTGAAAATGGCCACCCCAAGCCCGTTTCTCACCTCACCGGTCTGTTCTTTGGGCCATAGAGCACGTTTTTTATCCCAACCAATCAGGTCCTTGCCCTTCTTGATGCTGTCAAGAAGACCACAGGTCATAATAGGCTTTTTCGTGATCTGACTTTTATCGCCGGCCCTTGCACCGTTTCTCAGACGGAACTCAGCCGAATCCATGCCAAGAGTCCTTGCCGCCTCTTCCATTGCGCACTCGATGGCAAAGGTCATCTGAGGGGAACCGTAGGCTCGCATGGCGCCTGCGGCAGGGATATTGCTGTAAATTGTCTTGGCTGTACAGCTATAGACGGCTCTGGGATACATGTAGTGCGTTTTTGCAGCCCCGGCCGAGACGATGGAATGGCCGTGGGAGGCGTAGGCGCCGGTATTGGAAAGTGCATCAAAGTGTATCAGTTTGACTGTACCTTCCTGATCCAGACCAATTTGCACCTTGACGTCAAAGGGATGTCTAACCCTGGTACCAACCATGCCCTCCTCGCGGTCCAGTTTAAGTCGTACCGGAATACCGTCGAGTTTTTTCGTCAAAAAAGCTACCATCGGCTCCAGAATCACATCCTGTTTATTGCCAAACCCACCACCAATGGTGGGTTTTATTACTCGAATGAGGCCAGTATCGATTTCAAGGGCCTCAGCCACGATACGTCTTGCGATGTGGGGAATCTGAGTGGAAGAGACAATAACGATTCGTTCTAAATCGTCCATATAGGCATAGGCGGTATGGTTTTCCAGATGACAATGCTGCACTATCTGTGTTTTATACTGCCCTTCAAGCAGCTGATCACACTCTTTTCTTACAGCATCCAGATCTCCACCGGCCACAAAAGAGTGGGCCTTTACAACGTTACCTGTACCTTTGTGAATTTCTACGGCATCTTTTGCCAGCGCATCTTTCGCCTCAACCAAGGGCTGATAGGGTTCGTATTCGACATCAATAAGCGAGAGTGCCTTTGTTGCGATAAGGTCACTTACCGCAACCACGATAGCGATTTCATCACCCATATACCGTACATGGTCGGTGAGCAGATACCGGTCGGTGATATCCATATGATGTGGATCAAGAGAATACGGATGACCCGCTGTGGCATAGATCCTTTTTGGAACATCTTCAAAGGTAAAAACACCATCAACACCCGGTAGAGCCTTGGCCTGGCTGGTATCTATGGAACTAACCCGCCCATGGGCAATGGTTGAACGTAAATATTTGGCCACCCGCATCCCCGGCATGGTGAAATCATCTGTATACCGAGCTTTGCCTGTTACCTTGGCAACCCCGTCTACCCTTTGAACTGATGTGCCTACAACCATTGCTCTTCCTCCAAAAATAAAATGGATTGGTGCCCTACTCTTAAATTCCTGCCACTACAGACAGGATTTGGGTAACTCTACATACTTAGTTTTTTCCACAGCATCTTAAGCGCGAATCTGTTTAAGGTAATTGTAAACGGTGTATCTTGAAGCCCCTAAAACTCTTGCCATATAGTCGACGGAACCTTTGATCATAAAGACACCGTCCTTATCCAGCTTCTCCAGAATTGCTATTTTATCTGCTTTGTCCATCATCGCTGGTATCTTACCGAATTCAGCAACGGCAAAATCAATCGCCGACTCCATGCTCTCGGCAAAGGTGCTCTGATCGCCATTTGTTTTTTTACGGCCACCGCCATTGGAGCCTTTCGTTGGGGTAAAGGTGAAATCGCTAAAGGCATTAGCGAGAAAGGCAAAGTCGGTGACGTTGAAGTTTATGCAGAAGCATCCTATGAGCTTTCCCTCATCGTCTCGCACCATGTGAGTGGAACATTTGAGAATCTTCCCGTCTTCGGTGGTGCTTTTGTAACCAAATTTATCCGGAGCATCATCACCGAACTCTTTAATGAGTCTATAGAGCATATCAGGAACAGAAGAATTGAGAGAACGGTTGGTTACATCCCCCTCTACGTGAACTAATGTTCTCTTTAGATCTTTGAAATCATGAATGGCAACTTCACATCTCTCCCCAAATACGGAGGTGATCCCTTTGGCAACATTTTTTAGAAAATCAAGTTTATTTTTATCCATATCTTTCCCTATCATCAACAAAAATGCGTGTCAACCAATTTATTGTATAGGTAATTTAAGGGGCTTACCTCCTACTCTCTGCAATCAATCTATAATTTCTACTTCAATTGCTTCCGGGTCATCATGGTTGGTTATCTGTTCAACCTTTGTAGACACGGAATACACCAGCACCCCCAGACCGACAAACAGGTAACCGCCTACGATACCGTTGAAAGAAGGCATATGAAGGCTTGCTGAATGTATTATACCAAGACTTGTCATGGCAGCAGCCGTCAGCATGAAGCCACTTGCTCGTTTAAATTTTGCGTCGATGAGAAGGGCAAGAAATGCGCCCCATATCAGCCCGGTAATAATTGCTCCCTGACTGAGAATTTGATGACCAATCACATGGGCACCCTGTTGATTGAGAGCCGCCACGATTTTAGGATCTGTCAATGCAGGGATATTTTCAACACCAATGCTGCCAAGAGCATTCAACATACTACCCCATTTAGTCACCAGAAACGAAGAAACATGTGGCATCATGGCAATAGCTATTGCCATACCGTGTCGACTGGGACAAGTTCTTGCTGTTTCGCTAATAATGATAACTGATACATATACGAGGATAGGCGCGGTCGCGGCCAATGGTACGAGATTACTGAGAAAGGCGAGAAACCCGAAAGTTGCTGCAAGAAAGAATACCACTCCTACAGCCAGAACATAACCGCATCTGGCATTTATGCGTTTATACCCCGGATGACCAATATAAACCGTTGTCGGGAAAGGAGAACCACAAACAGCGCCAAGCATGGTTCCTAGACCGTCAGTTATCATGGCAATAGAGACCGGATATTTATCTCCCACCGCTTCTGCCGATTCAACATTATTCATTGTTTCAATAAAATTGTATATCTGAACAGGCACCAGGACCAGAAACAGCTCAGGGTGGGCAATGAGGTGTTGGATTCCGACAATCATATCACCAATATAAGGCACAGGTGGGTAAAATCCGACACCTTCAAAGTTGATTGAGGATTTGCCGAGAAAAAGAGCAATGATCGTACCTGCGATGAGTGCTAAAAGTCCGGCAGGAAGATTGAACGGTAGTTTGAAACGACCGACTAAGCCCCACATAACGATGGTAAGCGATACAAAACCGATGACCGGTTCTTCAAATACCATTGTAAGGGGAACGACACCGATATAAACCAGAGCAATACCGCAGAGGGTTCCGAGCATTCCGGCGCGGGGTGTCACTTTTTTAAGATATGGACCGATAATCGCACCCAAACCGGCTACAATTCCACCCATAAAGCCTGCACCTATACCAATTTGCCAGGCAAGTTCAGCATCATTTGTGGACCAGTAGATGGGGCCAATAACTCCAAAGAGATAGACAAACATAACCGGAGTACTGATCCCGTAAGGCAGGGCCGTGACATTACTGCGCTGTTCCCTCTTGGCCAGACGCTGAGCGAGGTAGGTGTAAACGCATACTCCAAGCAGGATGGCAACGGCTGCGCCGGGGACGATTCGTCCAAAGACAATTTCATCCGGCATATTAAAAACAAATTTACAGATACCACTGAGGACAATCAGGTTCGTCAGGTTGTCAGTAAACAACGCCCAAAAAGCACTCAGGTCGTTACGCGAAAATAATGGATAATGAAACACCTTGTTCATACGCTCCTCCTTTTCTGCGCTTCAGGACTCTTCTGATTAGTCCTGCCGGCATCTCGTTTATGGTACCTGTCAGAGCCGGTGACATTTTTAAACGATAAAATCGTTAAAAAGAACCGAACCCATTATTTGTCTTTATTTTCTCCTGTAGACTTCTTCTCCCATGATGTGAACATGTTTAACAACCCGGTCATCACCCAGCATTTGCAAGGCAAACAGCTTTTCAGTCAGGTTCTTGCTCCGCCAAAGCCGTCTGGCAATGAGTGGGGTTGCTTCGCAGTCAAGAACGACAAAATCCGCCTCTTTGCCGGGAAGAAAGTTACCGATCAGCTCGTCAAGATCTAAGGTGTGTGCTCCGCCCAGGGTGGCGAGATACAGTGATTTGAATGGTGAAAGGCGATGGTTGCGAAGTTGTTGTGTCTTGTAGAGGTCACTAATGGTTTGCAGCAATGAAAAACTGGTGCCAGCACCAACATCGGTTGCCAGACCCACCTTTACTTTTTGATTTTCAGCGTTCGCCAGATTAAACAGGCCACTGCCCAGAAAGAGGTTCGAAGTGGGACAGAATGCTATACCGGCACCACTTTCATGCATCAACCTGAACTCATCGTCACTTAGATGCAGGCAATGCGCAAACACACTCCGTTTTGTAAGGAGTCCATGATGCGCATATACATCCAGATAACCGGAACGATCCGGAAACAAATCTTTAACCCACTCGACTTCACTGATATTTTCAGCCAGATGGGTGTGCAGATAGAGATCCGGATATTCCATCAGCAGCTTTCCGGCCAGAGCCAGTTGCTCATCACTGCTGGTAGGTGCAAACCTGGGAGTAATGGCATAGCGTAAACGATCAACGCCATGCCAGCGTTCTGCCAGCTCTTTACTGTCAAGGTAGCCGCTTTCCGGGGTATCAGTGAGATAGGCGGGGGCGTTGCGGTCCATAAGTACCTTACCGCAGATCATTCTCAAGCGGCGCTTCTGCGCTGCTGTAAAGAAAGCGTCTACTGATTGTTTATGGACTGTGCCAAACACCAGTGCGCTGGTGGTGCCGTTGCGCATGAGTTCGTCAAAAAAGAACTCGGCGACATCACTGGCCTTACCGGGATCACCAAACTCACGTTCGGTCGGAAACGTATAGGTCTCAAGCCACTCCAGCAGTTGTTCGCCGTATGAGGCAATCATCTCCGTTTGAGGATAGTGCAGATGACAGTCAATAAATCCAGGAACAATCAGGCTCTTCGTGTAATGAGTAATGGATACACCAGCTGGTAGCTTAGGCAATAACTCCAGAGCGGGGCCGATAGCCTCCACCAGGCCGGATTTGACAATCATCAGGCCATCTTGGAAATACTCATAACTGTTATCGTCTCCAACGTCAGCAGGGTCTGCCAAACAATGGAGGAGTTCACCTCGAAAAATCTGCAGTTTATCGATATTCACGATATCATGCTCCTGGTTTTTCAATCAGTTTTCCATCTCTATCTATATAATTTGTCGTCAATCTAACCCAACGAACTGACTGTGTCTACAATTATTTTAAACGCAAACAATAAATTTGTTGAAGTAATTAAATATAATTGCTAGACCTGTTGTGAGTCAGTTCCTGGCTAGCAAATACTCAAAAGAGTCCTGGCTTTTTTCCTTTTCACCGGGAAGTAGGTGTAAAGAGATACAAAAACAGATAAAACTCAGCGAGGATTTTACCCATGACCACAATCTATCATACAGTTGAAAAACGGCTCAAGATCGGTGAGTCGGTTGTTCTGGCCACAGTAATCGAAACCCGGGGGTCAACTCCGCGTAAAGCTGGTGCCAAGATGGCCATCTTTGCCGATGGCACCAATACAGGTACCATCGGGGGAGGAAGTGCCGAAGCTTCAGTAGTAAAACTTGCAGGTGAAATGTTGCCTCATGGCGTAGCTGTACTAACACACTGTAATCTCGATGATCAGGAGGCTGCTGATTTGGGCATGATCTGTGGAGGCGAACAACGTGTTCTCCTGGTAGTTGTCCCTGGCAATGAAGAAAACCACCAATTGTTCCAGGCCCTTGCAGGTATTGATGGTACTGGTAAAAAGATGCATCTTGTCACCATGTTAAGAGGTGCTGGGGCCGATTTTTCTCATGTATATCTCAGGTTATTTGATAAGGACTGGACAGCAGTTGGTTTAGAAGCCAAACCAGTGACGACAACTGTTCTTCAAAGACTTACAGCAGCACCACAACCCTGTGCTCTGGAAACTATAGAAGACTGCACTTACCTGGTTGAAACTTTTGACTCTCAATGCACGATGTATATCTTTGGGGCAGGACATGTCGCCCGGCCAACCGTTGCTATTGCAACAATAGTTGGTTTTCAAGCGGTAGTTTTGGATGACCGTTCCGAGTTTGCAAATAGCTTATCTTTTCCCCAAGCTAAACAAATTTTCACTCTACCGGGATTTGACGATCCTTTTTCGGGTCTTACGATTGACGAGAATTCTTACATCGTTATCGTAACTCGGGGGCATACTCATGATCAGTCAGTACTTGCAGAAGCTCTGAAAACTTCTGCAGCATATATCGGTATGATAGGCAGTCTCCGTAAAATACGCAGTTGTTTTGAATCCTTAAAAGGTCAAGGGGTGGATGAGAAAGACTTGGCACGAGTTCATGCTCCCATAGGCCTCAATATAGGTTCAGAAACCCCTGAGGAGATTGGTTGCAGTATTGTTGCTGAGCTGATTCAGGTTCGTGCGCAATTAAGAAAAAGGGGCAAAAAATGAGCAAGATATGGATCAAAAATCCATTGGCAGTATACACTCTAAATGGTGCAGATGCGGATGGTGGAATTGTAGTTACACAAAACCAGATAGTTGAACTTGTCCCCAAAGGATCTGAACCCAAGGCCCCCTGTGATGCAATTTTCGATGCAAGCAAACATGTCGTGCTACCAGGGCTTATCAATACCCATCATCATTTCTATCAGACCCTCACCAGAGCAGTGCCTGCTGCCTGCGGCAAGGAGCTTTTTGACTGGCTCAAAGTACTCTATAACATCTGGGCCAAATTAACCCCCGCACATATAGAAATATCGAGTCGACTGGCCCTTGCCGAGTTATTGCTGTCCGGGTGTACAACCGCTTCTGACCATCATTACGTCTTTCCGGCGGGTCTGGAACACGCAATTGATTTACAGATCGCAGAAGCCGCAAAACTGGGTATAAGGGTGGCCCTGACCCGTGGATCAATGAGCCTGTCGATAGAAGACGGAGGCTTACCACCCAAAAGTGTAGTACAAAGCGACGAAGTTATTTTAACTGACAGCGAGCGGCTCATAAAAAGATATCATCAGCCTGACCCCGGGGCAATGGTACAACTGATACTGGCACCCTGCTCTCCTTTTTCTGTGAGTGAAGCATTAATGGCAGAGACCGCTCGATTGGCCAGGCGTCACGGAGTCCGACTTCATACACATCTGGCAGAGACCCATGATGAAACCAGTTACTGTGTCGATATTTTTGGAGTTCGCCCTGTCGACTATTTAGAGCGGGTGGGTTGGCTAAAGGGCGATGTCTGGCTTGCCCATGGGATTCAGTTTGAGCCTGAGGAAATCAGCAGATTGGGCGCTGCGGGGGTTGGGGTCAGCCACTGTCCAAGCTCAAACATGGTCTTAGCTTCCGGCATCTGCTCTACTCTCGATCTTGAGGCCGCTGGTTGCCCGGTTGGGCTCGGTGTCGATGGTTCAGCATCAAATGATTGCTCAAATATCATGCAGGAAGTTCGTCAGGCACTCCTCCTGCAGCGTCTGAAATATGGTGCAGGCAGGGTCTCTCATCTAGATGCATTGCGCTGGGGTACTCAGGGGTCGGCTCGCTGTTTGGGGCGGGATGACTTAGGTGAAATCAGTCCCGGAAAACAGGCCGACCTGGCTCTCTTTACATTGGATGAGTTGCGATTCTCAGGTTCAGGCGATCCTTTGGCAGCATTGGTTATGTGCGGAGCACACAGGGCCGACTATGTAATGGTTGCGGGTAAGTGGGTGGTAAAGGAGGGCGAAATACCCGGCTTGGATTTAGAGCAACTGATGAGCGAACATTCCGGTCTGGCCAAGAACTTATTGATGGCAACGTAACCCCTATAGACGGGAGATAAGTAGTTCAGAAGTTTCCAAAGAACACTTTTTGGGTACCCCCTGAGAGGGGATAACAGTTGGACCTACTTCGTTGATAAAATGTAAGAATAACAAAATGAACGGGCCCCCAAAGGTGATCTGTTTTTTGATTAATTCGATCAGATCCTGATTGAGTATTTATATGGAGATACAACAGTGAAACGCGACTTTCTACACATTACGGATTTTACAGCCGATGAAATCCACGAAACCTTTGTTCTCGCAAAGGAAGTGAAAGCTCGATTCAAAGGGCGTGAGGACTACAAACCTTTC
This sequence comes from Desulforhopalus sp. IMCC35007, assembly GCF_005116575.1. Classification (GTDB taxonomy): domain Bacteria; phylum Desulfobacterota; class Desulfobulbia; order Desulfobulbales; family Desulfocapsaceae; genus Desulforhopalus_A. The sequence continues at coordinate 44,671 of NZ_SWCN01000022.1, forward strand.
AAAGATCACACAATGGCTATGGTCTTTGCTAAACCATCGGCACGTACACGTATCTCATTTGAGACTGGATTCTTTCGTATGGGTGGTCATGCCCTCTATCTTAGTCCATCAGATATCTCCATCGGAGAACGTGAAGCTGTGAAAGACATCGCCCGAGTGATTGCACGTTACAACGACGTGATCATGGCTCGACTATTTTCCCACAATCAAGTGATGGAAATGGCAAAATATTCCACAGTACCTGTGATTAACGCTTTGACTGATTACAACCATCCTTGTCAGATAATGGCAGACATGTTTACTATACTTGAACATCGTGGTCACCTCGAGGACCTTAAAGTAGTTTACGTGGGTGACGGTAACAATATCGTACACTCCTGGCTGCGTCTGGCTGAACGACTTCCGTTTCACTTTGTATGTGCTTGTCCAGATGGTTATCAGCCAGACACTGATACTTTTGCGGCGGCAAAACAAGCTGGTATCTCAGAGGTCGAAGTGAGCCACAATCCAAAAGAAGCCGTGAAAAATGCAGATATCGTTTATACTGACGTATGGGCCTCAATGGGGCAAAAAAGCGAATCTGAACAACGTAAGACTCGATTTAGAGGATTTCAGGTAAACGATGAGTTGATGGCTGCCACCGGTAAGAATAGCTTGTTCATGCACTGTTTACCTGCTGAGCGTGGTGTAGAAACCACTGATTCAGTCATTGAATCAAAAGCGTCTATTGTTTTTGACGAAGCGGAAAACCGTATGCATGTGCAGAATGCCATTCTTTTGAAGATTTGTGGTAAAGTCTGATGTCAGAGCAGAAGAATAATTAAAGGAAAAAATAGTCACTAACTCATTAACATACTGATAAATCTCTCATAAACAACATTATGAATTTAAAACGTGTAGTTGTTACAGGGCTAGGAGCACTTACTCCACTGGGAAATACTTTTCAGGAAACCTGGAAAGCTATGATAGACGGGGTGAGTGGTGCCGCTTCCATAACAAATTTTGATGCAAGCAATTTCAAAACACAGTTTGCCTGCGAAGTAAAAAACTTCAACCCCACAGACTATTTTGATATAAAAGAAGCAAAAAAATATGACCTTTGCAGTCAATTTGGAATTGTGGCTGCTGATATGGCAATTGCCGATAGTGCGTTGGACCTGGGAAAAGAAGATCTAGAAAGAATAGGTGTGATCTGGGGCTCTGGTATTGGAGGTTTGAAAACTTTTTCAGACGAAGTCAGTGCTTTTGCCAAAGGTGGCGGAAAACCGCGTTTTAGCCCATTCTTCATCCCTAAAATGATAGCCAATATTACAGGTGGACATGTTTCAATGAGACATGGCTTCATGGGACCCAACTATACGGTTGTATCTGCGTGTGCCTCATCAACCAATGCAATGGCAGACGCTTTTAACTATATTCGTTTAGGAAAAGCAGAAATATTTGTAACTGGTGGTAGTGAAGCTTCAATTTTTGAGGCAGGTATGGGTGGTTTTAATGCCATGCGCGCCTGTTCCACCAGAAACGATGCCCCACAGATTGCCTCAAGGCCTTTTGATAAAAACCGCGACGGATTTGTTATGGGCGAAGGAGGCGTAGGTCTTATTTTTGAGGAGTTGGAACACGCCCTGGGCCGTAACGCAAAAATATATGCCGAAGTTGCTGGTACAGGTCTTTCGGGGGATGCACACCATATGACGGCACCTCATCCGGAAGGAACTGGCGCTGTAAAGTCCATGCGCGATGCCATTGAAGATGCTGGTTTAAATATCAATGATGTTGATCACATAAATACACATGGCACCTCGACTCCAGTTGGTGATATTGCAGAGTCAAAAGCCATTCTGAAACTTTTTGGTGCACACGCTAAGGACATTTATGTAAATTCTACGAAATCGATGACAGGCCACCTTTTAGGCGCAGCTGGGGCAATCGAGGGATTGGCTACCATTATGGCTATTCATGATGGTATAATTCCTCCGACAATAAACTTCGAAGAAAAAGACGAGAACATTGATTACGATTCTATTCAATTTGTATTCAACAAAGCAATAAAAGCTGAAATCGAAGTAGCGCTAAGTAATACCTTCGGCTTTGGTGGACATAACGCCTCAATAGCATTCAAGAAATTCAGACAATAGGCTTTGTGGACGGCTTAAAATTGCAAGCTAAAAGCAGGGATATTCAATAGACGTGCAGGTTCGATTAACCTGCACGTCTTACTACAATTTTTACATCCTTAAATCTGCGAGTTAGGTTGGAAACTATCAGATCCTAATTCCCTTTCAATTTTTGTTGTAATCGAGTCCATCTTTCTTGTCGGTCGACATTTTCAAGCCAACTTTGGTCAGGGTAACAGTAGAGTCCCTGCTGTTTTTCCTCATTTTTAAAGTATTTTTGGATTTCAGTTGCAGTTGCGCCATTTTATAACGATTCCTCAGACATACGCAGGTCTACCCTGACAGGAACCATCTCGAACGAGCAGCTATCATTCTTTAAATGGCATTTTTAGTCCCTGTTTTGACGGATTATTTCACCAGAATATGTACGTGCTAAAATTCATATTATCATCCTTAAAAGCAGACAAAATGTTTGGTTTCTACTTTTTCTTGAAACATTACTTTAGATTTTGTAATCACATAAGGGTAGAATCGCGCATACTCTTTTACAATCCTGATCTGAGGAATTCGACTTGTAATATTTTCGGTGTTTTAGGGAGAGTAATCAATGTTATCGTTTTTACCATCATCAATGCGTGGCATTGTCGCTAGCTGTCTGTTGGTCGCAAATACCTTGCTGCTGGGACCGCTTTTAATCACAATTTCCCTACTGCGGTTTATTATTCCCCTGCAGGGCTGGCAACGCAGCTGTACTGCAGCTGCAATCCGGATTGCAGAGCTATGGATTTCGTCTAATTCGTTGTGGATGAAGCTGACCCAGCAGATGCAATGGGATGTTGAGGGAATTGAACAACTCGAAAAAAATCAATGGTACCTGGTCTCTTCTAATCATCAATCCTGGGCTGACATACTTATTCTCCAGCATCTGCTTAACCGTAAAATTCCAATGCTCAAGTTTTTCCTTAAGCGGCAATTGATTTGGGTGCCAGTGATAGGACTCTGCTGGTGGGCTTTAGATTTTCCGTTTATGAAACGTTACAGTAAGGAATATCTTGAGAAGTATCCCCACAAACGAGGGAAGGATTTTGAGAGTACCCAACGTGCCTGTGAAAAGTTTAAATACCTGCCTGTCACTGTTTTTAATTTTCTCGAAGGCACACGCTTTACTCCTGCAAAGCACCAACAACAGGACTCTCCCTACCAATGGCTGCTAAAACCTAAAGCTGGTGGTATTGCTTTTGTTGTTGGTGCTATGGGCGACAATCTCAATGCTTTACTTGATGTTACCATCGCATACCCTGAGCACAAGCAACCTTCTTTTTGGGATTTTATGTGCGGTAACGTTAATAGGCTTCGTGTCCGTGTGCAGCAAAAACCAATTCCTAAGCAGTTTCTTCATCGTGATTATCGTGAAGATGAAACTTTTCGAAACGAATTCCAACAATGGGTAACCCAACTCTGGCAGGAAAAAGATGCCCTTTTGGATCAGCTCCATCAACAACCAGGCAGCTAATTGTATTGGCTTACAAACACCCACCGTCGAGCTCGCAAACAAGCATTTTCCTCACGGCTCTTTTTTTGGTTAGGGCAGAAGAACAGAGATCATTTTACGATTCTGTCCTGTTTTGCCCATCAGTATGTTTCTCAGTTACACAGCAATCGTGACCTGTACCACATTCACTACAACTAACGGTCACTTCGTCCTTGATGTCCCCATATTTTTCCCGGAATTCATCAGGCGTCATATTACATATAAGGCCACATCCGCATTCTGGGCATTCCGATTTGATCTGGTATCTTTCTTTTGCCATGTTCTATCTCCTTTGCGTTTTTTATACGAAATCGAATAATTGGTAACGCCAATGCCGATATTTAAAGCCTTTTCAATGAATGGCGGTTTATTACCGGTCGTTGTCTTCCTTGTCTCAAAATAGCTACATATAATGTCAGAGGTCAGAAAGTTATCATTTGCTTTATTAAATAGAGCTTCACCTTGGCCATTAGCTACACAATCGAAGCAGCTCAAATTTAATGTTCACCTCTTGTGCTATCAAGCCTACGTAACGACCCTATTTATCACATAATCTTAATGCACAAGTAGTCAATTCTCCAGTAAAGTATTATTGACAGAAAGACTCAACAAGTTCGGTAACCTCTTTGGTTTTTTGTCATTGTCACGACAAATAGATTCCAGGTTTGACAATACCTTATAGTTTCGACACCACATCTGTCGTTCGTCCTTACCCGTCTCCATGATCTATACCTGATCCGATCTCACCTGAAGGTCCAGGAGATACAGCGACACTTACTACGGTATTACATTACCTGTACATATTCACTTAGCCTTATATGGGCTAAAGATATGAGACAAACTTCAAGAGGGGAACATTGATCAACATAAATGGCAGAAAAACAGACATCGATTGTCTTGCCATTTAATTTAAAGAACGGTTGCTTTTGTTTTTTTTGTCATCTCCTGACCACAACATTGCAGTGGAACATTGCATTTATCTGGTCTAGTAACATCACATCTGCAAGGTGTAACTACTCTTAGCTCCAAACCACATTTTTCACACATAAACACTTCACCCTCTTTCATTTCACTGCAGTTAGCCATTTTGAGCTCCTTTTCATTGTTGAGATTGATGAGCGAGAAATTTTCACGGTGGGTTTAACTATGCATTCCCAATGCACCCGTTTACATTTCTACATAATGTCAGGGGAACAGTATTTATTGTAACTTCATTTTATTACATGACAATAAAATTCCCCCGATTGATTCTCGAGCTTCAATATAAATGTTCCTAAAATACCACAAAACATAACCCCATTATAACTGTGGGGAGTAAAGCGTATGCCATCAGTAATATTGGCGAGATACCGTTACTAAAATACCCTTTTAACAGCGCCTGGCCTGCTGGGTTAGGTGCGTTGGCGATAACAGTAAGACCGCCACCAGTTACTGCTCCTGCAACTACAGCATACTTCAAACTATCGGTAAAGCCCGGCACAAGGGTGCTGAGGTAGGTGATGGCAGCGTTATCATTAAAAGCGGTCAATACGGTGGAACTCAACATGAGTGGTAACTCGCCGAGACTGCCAAGCACAGGGGCAATCCACCAACCTTGAAGCCCACCATGGATCACCAGACCGCCTAAGAAAAAACCAACCAGCATAGGTGATTTCAGATTAACAGTATTCTGGAATGGCCAGGTAACATGTGAAAATCCGATAAAAAAGAGCATCCCTGATACAAATATTGCTGGATAATGGGCGTTTATAATAGTCCAGATCATGAAGATAACATGCACAGCGATAATCCAGCCGGGAACATCGCCACAACGGTTATCCCAATTAGGGTCGTTGAGTTTAGGCCGCTTATCTCGGGGCAGCAAACCTGGCACAGAGACGCTCATCTGCTGCATTTTAAGATCTTCAAACTCTTGGTCAAAGGTCTCTTCCAGCAGATCAAAGTCCTCCTCATCCAGATTAGTGCTGGCAACGAGCGTTGATTCTTTTACCACATGTTTAATCCGGCAGATTTCTTCCTGTAGTTCACGGCCAATACGAACTTCAGCTGTTTTCAAAACGTTCTTAAGGTGTTCGCTGTGGATATGTTTTTCCTTCAAATCGAGCTTGATCTCAGAAAGCCTGAATTTCTTTTCTAGCCTGATAAGCTCCTTTTTAAAGACCCAGAACACAATCGTATTGGAAATAATGATTCCAATTATAGCTTTCCACCCAAAGGTCGTGAACATGAACAAGAGATCCCAGTTCCAGGTGGAGGCCACCATAAGAACAGGCGGGGCTGCAAAATGGGTGAGCGTTCCCCCTACTGAAATATTGACGAAGAGTAGCGCTATGGTGGCATATTTAAATTTGTTGCTAGGTTTTAACTCATAAAACTTTTGAGCAAGCAGCATTGCAGAAATCGTCATGGCTGCTGGTTCAGTTATGAAGCTGCCCAACAATGGTCCCAGGGTCATAATGGTCAGCCACCAGGCTGCAAGAGTTCCGTCAAAAATCCCAGCAACTCGGGCCATCAGCTTTTCGGAGAACTTCAAGATAGGCCGTGATGATGCAAGAGTCATAATGACTACGACAAACATGGGTTCAATATAGTTTACACCACTTACATACTCTACGAAGGTGTGCCAATCATAAAAGAGAACTATGGCCCCAGCTAATACAACTGCCCAGAGCCCAAACACGACTTCAACCTCACCTAGAAAGTGAAAGATCTCTGATAATATATGGGTTGAACTTTCCGACTCAAGCCCCTCTTCAATTCTCTTTTGGTGTTCTCCTTTCCATTTGTGGGCATAAAACAGGAATTTGCTGCTTAAAAAAGTGTGAATGATGGCACAGAGAAAGATGATTGTTGCAGCCAGGTTGAAGGGTGTATGGCTAATACGATGTTTAAGGATGGCAACGATCCCTTCCAGGTTTGAATCATGGTAGCTTTCAAAAGTTGGAGGGAAATTGGCAGCACCCTCTTGAGAGGGATACCCTCCCGCTGCATGGATGCTGGTTGCAAAAAGTAGGAAAAGGATCACAAATAATATTTTTGAATATAATTTCATTAAGCCCTTACATTCCTTGAATGTATTTTAATTGACTGATTATCTTCTTGATTGAGTATCGTTCTCAAACAGTATTTTATTTCTCAGTGAGCGTGTTAGAAAACTTTTCAATAGTGCTATTTGGCAAAATATACCAAAGACAGTTGTGACAGGCAAAGTAAAAGGTGCCATTGCACTATCAGTCAGTGACGGGGCAAGCGTGATGAATTGATATTTCTTCGCTCGTCAGCATACCTCCAATCGATCTGAAAATAATAATCGTAAATCTATTGGATGAATCCAGTAGATACGTCACTCTTTATATACAAAGAATCAACACATGGAAAAGATGGCGAGCGCAAGTGTTCTATTGAAATGAGACATGGCTGGTGACAATACGAGGTTGATCCAGGGAAATTTCCTCGGGCTCAATCCGCTGCAACTCCTCAACATTCCAGTTGCCATTACGCTTAAGCAACTCCAGAGCCTTGGCCTTGGACGGTGCCAGCACCGTTACGTCAGCCTCTAGATAATTTTCCCTGTGGATATGCGGCTCATCCAGCATGGACCAACTGGAAAAGCGTTTGCTGTGCCGCCAGACAAAAAGCAACATCGTTTTCCTCCGTAAAATAGATAAGGTATAAAACGGGGAAGGAAATATTTTAAATTTCCAGATTGGCTCCATCCATATCTCTTCAATCTTTTAAAACAGTTGAAGAGACATAGAAAACACCATCACTTTAAAAGAAGTAAATGACCTTAACACGTCCAGTGTATCTCCCTACAATCATGTCTGTTTGTGAATCATTTACATCACCCAAAGAAACGGTCGCTCCTCAACATATTCAAGTGAGTCAACTGTGACTGAGAGACCCCTGTGCTTATGTTTGATAAAACTAAAAAGAGAACTCTTATAGTAATCCCTACAGAACTTGAAAATATTTCGCTTTCTTTTTCTCATTCAATGGCCGATATATTCGACGTTGATATCGATGGAGGATTATCATTCTTGTACACATTTATTTGGTCGAGACGGGATGATATTATGTTTCACTCTATGAAAAGAGCAAAAGCGGGTTTGAACAATCTTTTGCTCTTTTCATTGTTTTGTCAGATGCTTTGATCCCAGGTAAACAACCACATTCCTGATCTTATTCTAATCATTTATACATAGAGTTATGCTTACGGTCGATAAGCCTCAATCCTATCAACAGAAAGGCTGTAGCCGATATTGATATCGCTTGATCCGTCACTGAGATACAGCTCTTTGGAAGAAGATTTTACTTGTAATCTCCCGGTAACAGATACCGGTTTAAAAAGCTCATCCACTTCGTAGGGTGTTGGGGTGGCCGATACTGCGTAGACTATCTGATTCTGAGGTGGTGGCGGAGTATGTATACAGGCACCAACGTAAGGCACCAGTAGGAAGTCAGTTACAGCGTTGCCGGATAAATCAAGGGGGAGCAGGTAGCCGGCGAGTTTGATTTCCTGATTATCAAGCTCTGTATTAACCGCCGAATTTCTATTGCGTCTATCAGCTATTATTTTATCAACGTCTATGTCTTTTTTTTGCAGCTCTGGCAAAGCGTTATTCACTTCATCGTAATATTCCTGATTTTCTGGAGTGACTTCCTTTGGTAAGAATTCCCGGAGATAGATAATATACTCAATAAAGTCGACCTCCTCTTCTGACAGGCCAGCCAAAGGATTGTCTTGAGCTGGTAATTTCGGTATCAGGTTATCCCATTGAATTTCCTTTATATCTGAACTTTGACATGGTAAAGCGTTAACGCATAACAACAGGGTGATAAGGGGGAGCAGTCGTTTCATGACAAGAACCTTCATGTTTTAATGGTCATACCATCGTTAAGGGAGTAGCGGTAAATCTTCCATCCCGGGATGATTCCTGCCACTATGCCTGAAAGTAGGACAATAGCAAGCAGGAGTAGCTCATAGTTGGAAAAGAAGGAGATGTTTATATACAGGCCAAATTGTGCAACCAATAACGGTTGAGCAATGGCGAGAAGGGTATAGAGCAACACGATCCCCACGACAATAGCTAACGCGGTAACCAGTATTGATTCGCCGATGATGAGAGAAAACACATGGGCAGGACGTGCGCCAACCGACCTGAGGATCGCCATTTCCCGACGCCGCTCATTAAGACTGGTCATCAGTGTGGTCAGCATCCCAAACAAGCCAATGATCACAACAAAGCCAGATACCGCCATAAGTGCTTTTTCGGCAACTCCCACCAACTGCCATAACTGCTGGAGGGCAACACCTGGCAGGATAGCTGTCAGTGGCTCTTCACTGTACTGATTGATCGTACGTTGCACCTTGAAGGTGGCTATGGGAGACTGCAATTTAACCAGGAAGGCGGTAATTGCCTTGGGTGTGAGCTTCAGGCGTCGTGCCTGGTCTGCAGATATATGAACACCCGCCATTGGCGCTCCCTGCTTCCAGTCAATATGGATGGCCTCGATACTCTCAAGGTTGACATGAATTGTCTGGTCAACAGGTGTTCCAGTAGGTGCCAGAATTCCTACGACGGTAAATGGTTTATCTTCGTGTTTGACAAAAGAGACTTCTCCTGCACCATGGGAAAGGATAATGGAATCGCCAAGGTTATACCCGAGTTTTCGAGCCACTTCGGCACCCAGCACGGCCTCGTAGAGGTCACTGAATTCTATCCCTTTATCGAGTCGCAGGCTCTGTTTGCTGCCATAACGAAAATGGGTAAAATAGTCACTCGTTGTACCCATTACCCGATATCCCCTGTGGGAATCTCCAAGTGATATCGGAACTGTCCAGGAGACAGATGGCAGTGCAGCTATATCCTGGTAGCTCTCCCAGGAAATATTATTCGTGGCATAGCCAATTCGGAATATGGAATAGAGCAGGAGCTGGATCGGCCCACTGCGGGCCCCAACCACAAGGTCGGTTCCCGATATGGTATTGGTAAAACTATTACGTGATTCAGTTCTGATACGCTCCACGCCAAGCAGCAGAGCAACACTTAAGCCAATAGATATAATAGTCAGGCAAACAGTAAATTTCCTGTTTCGCAAGCTTTTCAGAGCAAGTAGAAGAATATTTCTCATGCATCTCCTCCCCGGTCTATTCCTGTAGCAGTATTGATTTTTTTGAACTCCACCACTCGATCAAAAAGAGGCATGAGGCTGGTATCATGGCTTACGAAAATAAGCGTTGCTCCGGATCTTGAGCACTCACTAAATAGCAAGCGAAGAAAAGACTCACGATGTTCTGTATCAAGAGAGGAGGTTGGTTCGTCGGCAATGACCAGTGAAGGACTGCCGATTAAAGCCCGGGCTGCTGCAACCCGTTGCTGCTGACCAACACTCAATTCCACCACAGGTTTTTCAAGCAGTCCTGGATCCGTGAGGTTGAGATGGGCCAGAAGACGCAAGGCCTCGTCGTAGGGCGTAGTACCCTGTTCCTGAATTTTCTTTTTACGCAGGGAGGAAAACTGACATGGAAGAGTTACATTTTCCACCACACTTAAATAGGGAATCAGGTTAAATATCTGGAAAATATAACCGATATTATCCGCCCTGAAACGATCCCGGGCGGCTCCTTTCAGCTGCGAAATATTCTGACCTTGAACTCTTACTTCACCCTGTTGTGGGGTAAGGATACCCGTGAGAAGGCCAAGCAGGGTTGACTTGCCGCTGCCGCTTGGACCCATAATGAAAAGCAGTTCCCCTGATTCTACTCTAAAATGGCTCATTTCTAACACAGGTAACAAGGTTTTCGACCAGCTAAAGCTCAAACGACTTATATCGACAACCGGCTCAGTAGTGAGACTTCCGAGCCTGGAATTTTTTAAAGTTGTTTCTTTATGCATACATTCTCTTGAAGCCCTGAGAAGTTCACTCGCAGTCGGAGTTGATCTCCTCTTCGTGCGAATGAATTTCTAAGGTATTTAAACCCCTCAGAGGGGACAGTGGTGAATCCTGCTCTCTTTGCCTCAAACGGCCTAGAGAGAAAGTTGGAATTTATTGGGCGTTAGCGCTACAGCCGTCTGGCCTTTTGGTGTAAGCACCTGCACCTCAATTTCCTCAAATCCTGGAAAATGTGAAAATAGCATTACATCCATCGTCTTCAGGTTATCAGGCCTTCCACACTCAAATTGATATGCAACTTCAAAGTCGCTATGGGCTGATTCATCACTATGGTTTGCTGCAGAGTGTGCATCTTGGGTATGCGCCTCATGAGCTCCATGGGCCTCATGTTCATCATGATGACCGCCCCCAATATCACTATGCACATGCGCTTCATGGAGAGAGCACTGAGCCTCTGGCGACAAAATAAAAAGCTTCTCTCCGTCTTTGAGTAACTGTATTGCACCATGGACTTCGTGGGATTGCTGGTCATTTTCAGGATCATGTTCAAAACCGACGATATTGGCAGCAGGGCTATCAAGCTCAATGATAAGGGTGTTTCCATCAAGAGCCACATTCAGCAGACCGACCCCATGTACGTGGGCGTCATGGTGACGTGTTTCGCCAGCAATCACCCCCGCTATATGAATAAAAAATAGAAGAACAGCTAACAGTACAACAGTTACACATTTACGGTTCTGTCCAGTGATCATTTTCTCAAAAAACAATTCTCCACCCATAAATAACCTCCAGGGGATATTTACAAAAACAAGATAAAGTCAACCTTTGCCTGTCGTCCAGGCAAAGCAGAAAACAAATTAAACAACGTTTCTGTAGCTTGAATTAAGCGGGAATTGTAATGGGAGGACCACGAATTTGAAAGCCTGTCTGAGGAGTAAGTATTACCGTTATCCGGTAGTCATTAGTCCGATACAGATCAGGAATTGAAGGGATAAAAAAACAAACAGTATTTGGTTTAACTGCGGAATGAAAGGCAAAAAAATTGCAAATCGGGCATGGTTGATGATCGCTTAGAACCAATCGATCTATCAAGGAATGGGAATGAACGTCGGGAATTGCGTTCTGAAATACATTAATAAACGCTGTGCCATTGTGCTTGTGAAAGTGCGGATGCAGAGCATGTGCACCAATCACAAAATAGAAAAGTGCCAGAAATGGTAGGAGATGAAATTGTTTTCTGGAACGGATTGTCTGAAGCATTGGCTGCTGATAAGTCACAATAGGTTGTTGTTCTTGAATACCGTCTGGTTGAGAAAACTTAATCAACATTCATAAAAATACAAACATATATCCAGCAGAACGCATTGGAATTCAACTTTCAAATTAATAGAGAATATTCAAGATTCTCTGTCACCGTTCATAATTATCAGTCTACCACCGCTGGCAGCAACAGCTGGAGTCAGCCCCGAGAATGGACCCCAAGTCAATGTTCATCCGAGGTGCTGGCTTTTGATGGGCTGGATTTATCACGCTTGTCGGAAATCTTTAAAGATGCCGCCTGATATTTCATATCTTCTGGATGGAGCATCTATTCAGGATGTTTTTAACTTCAAACGCGGACGGCTCATTCCAGGGCAACATAACAGGAACAGTCCTAAATTGTGGTTTTCTTTAAATTGTCAACATTGCCAATCTATATACGTAATAAAGTGTATTTCTGCAGATTCAGTAGGAAGCTTAACCCGAGGCTCATTAAAAACCTCCATATCCTATGAGATTTGGTAACATTAACGCTGTGTATCACACATGACTGTAGTTGCGGTTGCGGTGTCACAAAACCATTACGTTTTTCAAAGTAATATTTCAGACTCTAACCTTACGCTTTCACGGGACATTGTATTGAGCAAAGTACCGTTTACGAACCAGAAACCAAAGAATCCCTCCTGTTGCTCCCACCAGGATCTGGATCCCCCCAAGGGATTCGATGAGATGATGGGGGTTGAGTGAGACAAGAAACATAGCCAAACTGCCCATCATCATGCTAAAAAAATTAATGAGCGCGGAGGCAGAGCCAGTGTCTTGGTTCTGTTGATCAAGCATGAGGTTTATACCGGGTACCCGCATGGTTATTATCCCAAGAGTTGCAGGTGCAAGTGTCAGTGCGAAAAGCCAAGGGGAAAGGTGGCCCATGGTCGCGACAACTATCCCGCAGCCCATGATCACGACAAAACAGAATGAAATAATGGAGTAGATTGGGAAATGTTTTGAAAGTCGAATATACAGCATTGGCCCGGCCAGCGCGCAGAGCGCATTAAACGCAAAGAAAAAACTGAATTTTTGTTCGCTCATGCCAAAACCGGAAATATAGATAAAGGACGATGATGCTAAAAAGGCCATCAACGCCATTGGAACCATGGAAAATATAACGAGAAGACAAGAAAATCTCGGGTTTTTCAGAACCACAGCCAGCCGTCCCCAGGAATGAACCACTGAGCCTGTATACTTTTTCTTCAGGGATTCTTCAAAAAAGAAAGTGACAATGGCTGCGGTTAGACCAATTGCCGCAAGGAGCAAGAACACCATTCGCCAGGAACCTATCTGCAGGAGAAAGGCACCAATTATCGGGGCTACCATGGGCGCGATGGTGACCATAGACATAACTGTCGCCATGACTTTTTCCCGCTCTCGTCCGTCGTAGAGGTCTTTGACAATTGCAGTGGCGACCACGGTTACAGCTCCTCCGCAAAATGCCTGCAATATGCGTGCGAGTATCAGTTGCTCTATGTTCTGGGAGAAAGCACAGAGCATGCTTGAAATGATATACCCCAAAAGCCCTGTCAACAGTATTGGCTTGCGCCCAAATTTTTCACTGAGCGGCCCCCAAAAAAGTAGGCCGAAGGCATAAAAAACAAAGAACAGGCTCAGTGTTAAATTCACCTCGGAGTGACTGGTGCCAAGCGTTTCGACCATCTGCGGCATGGCCGGAATATAGAGATCCGTAGAAAGTGGGGGGAAGGCGCTTATCAGTGCAAGAAATACAAGTGTTCCTGAATTTCCTATCTTTTTTTGACGTTGTTTCAAATTGTTATTCCTGATTGTCCATCGACAGTACTTGGTAATGGTATGGGAAAGCTAAAAAAACGTTTCCCATACCATTGTTTGTGTCCAAAAGATAGGATGATCAATCAACCTGGCCAGGTACCAAAGGGTTGCTTCTCAAATTGCATTGAACCGTCACTGCCTTTAAATATGTTGATCCACGCATTCCAGTTTTCCGTGTCCATCTCAGGGTAATCAAGTCGGTAGTGACTGCACCGACTCTCTTTACGCATGATTGATGCCTTAAGCTTCATCTCAGCACTTACAATCATATTGGAAGTTTCAAAAGCTAAACGTAACTCATGCAGGTCTGCGGCTCGAAGCATCGGCATGTGATGGTCTCGCAACTCCTCAACATAGGCCAGGGCTGCTTTTAAGAGATTTTCTTTTTTCATGTATATTATGAAATTGGGGATCATGATACCCTGCAGGGTCTGCGTCACCCAGGCAGGGCTATATCCAGTCTCTCTTGTTAGAGGAGCAAGAATCTCTTCTTTTACTTCCTGCATCTTCGCTTTTGAGATCTGTGCTATCTCAATGTCCTGGCTGTATTCGGCTGCCGCCTTTCCCGCAACCCCGCCTTGTACGGCAGAACCTGCAAGTGAGGAGCCAATCTGGGTGTAGATTGCCCCAGCCATATAGGAACCAAGTGCATCACCGGCCGCGTATAAGCCAGGGATATTTGACTCACATTTGTCGTTGATGGGAACCAAACCTTCTGATTTATGAATCGCCATACCGGCAGAAGAACCTCCGACCAGTGTTCCTCCCATACCCGGAGGTGCTCCCCCATCTTTATGAGGACCGCCGGGTCCAGGGCCATCTCCGCCTCCTGGAGGGCCACCTCGCTTGAATTCATCCGGAACATATGGCCCTCCTTCTTCAACAGTATCCCCTTTTGCTGCGCCAGGATCACCCATGCTCACAGGATTGCCGGACATATAGGCTTTATAATTAAGATCTACGCCCAAATCATGGCGGACTTCAACACCATTTACGCTCGGTTTTCTCTCAAACATTCCGTGCCATCCGTCAAAACAGGATGCCGCATTTTCAGCCTGGCCCGGATGTCCGTCATTCCATTCCTTGCCCGTCACCTTGGCGCCAATATTATAGGCCATGATCGTGCCGTCATGGGTGAGATCGCAGATGGGAAAGCCGTTGGGTTTAAAACCACCGGCTCCAGTACACAGGATCACACTTTTTGCTTTGAAAAAATGTATCTTCTCATCGTCCTGGCTAAAACCGGCAGCACCTGCGATACGCCCGTCTTCCTTGATGAGATGGGTGATAACGATTCTCTCTTTGACAGGGATATTTCTCTCTGTTATGGGCTTGCTAAAGCTTTTATTGTACAGGGGAGAATCAAAAAATCCCCACTCCTTCAGTTCATTGACACGGGCAAGGGAGTGCTCTGCCATCTGCCGGGTATAGACCGGGTTATTGGTGCCGATTGCAGAGCGAGAGACTTTAGCTACAAACTCATCAAGGCTTAATTTTGCTGAGCTGGGATCATATGCGAAGATTCCCTTAGCAAATGGGGTCATTCCCGAGGAGCCAAGTCGTCCTTTAGAAACAAGCATTACACTGGAACCACCATCATGGGCCTTGACGGCTGCAAAGAGCCCTGCAATTCCACCGCCGATCACCAGCACATCCGCCACGTTTTCGGTGGATGTGATCGTGTCAGCATCTATTTTTGTAATATTGGGACTACAAGCGCCATCCTTTGGGGAGATTCCAATAGCGGCCATTGTTGCAAGCCCTGCCGCTCCGCCAACGATTGCCATAAACTTACGGCGTGACAGGTCTTTTGGGGTGTCTGTTGTCTTCATTTCTATTTCACAGGTTTTTGATTATTTGAAAAATATGTCTTGAGAAGGAGCAGGATTCCGCTTGCAGCCAGTACGCCGAGAAAGATTGACATTGCAGGAGTTGAGTGACGGCCAAGATCAATTGCGTGCCAGGCAGCAAGAGTTACAAACAATATCGCCAGAACGCCGTGGAGGATCCTCCAGTTCTGGTATTTCATGGGCAGTTTCGTACGCATAAATGATGTTACGCCCAGAATCAGCATGAAACACCAGGCAAGGATGCCAAGAACAACACCTGAATTCATTGTGGTAATCATGGTGACAAAGGCATCAACAGGGGACAATCCCGCCTCAAAAAAGCGTGGTATCACAATATATAGCGGGTGGAAAAGCATTACTGCGACAAATATGTAGCCGATGAATTTGTGATATTTTAACACGCTGCCCATTGTGAGATTTCTCACAGCGGATCTATTGGTTCGTGCCCAGAAAAACTGTCCAATCAGCTGAAAAAAGGCCAGGATGGTGAGGACAGAAAACGACTCTTTTAAGAGCGATCTCTCCGGCATGCCCATCGTAAAAATCAGCAGCAGGGGGATGCCGGTAAGGGCAAGTAATGACAGTTGAAAGAAGCGATTTTGAATATATGCAATCATCGTTTTCACCCCCAAGAAACTACTACTGGAATAGATTTTTCAGGTGAAATGGTGATTGCATCAACGGGGCAATACATCCTGCATAGGTGACATATCTGGCAGTCCGCCGGATATTTGATAACTGCCTTCTTTGTCTTTGGGTCCATTCGTATTACATCGGTTGGACAGCTCATTACGCAGGTGCCGCATCCAATGCATCCGTTTATCGCTTTAATTGTCATGTTGTTTTCTCTTGTAACTGGATTGTAAAAAGCTCTCGGTTAGGCTCTTTACGCCGCTGTAATTTTTCCGGGAACCCTCTATATTTTAAGCAAGATCCTGTCTTACTCATATTTCGCTCAGAAATCCTTGCATATTGGTTCATGTCGGTTCATTTTTTAAACGAGATGCCCACTTTTGTTTTTCTTTCGATTGATTGTAGAGAGCCTATGCAACCACTCTTGTGAGTAAGGTTTCCATAGGCTTACAACCTTATGGTACATATGATACCAGGGAGGTGGTTAACGATCGGTTAACATTTAAAGAAATAAGAAGAAAATATCATTTTATAAGTGCGTTATTTTCTCAGGTTAACTTGAAATCCCAGGGCCATCCGTTGAAGAAACACTCAACATCAAAATGTTTGATCCATAGTTTACAGCACACTTGCAGGTATCCTGGCGATTGATCGTTTGTCTCATTAACACCACATGAAAAGGAAGGTGGAAGGCATGGACATGGAAAAGGTCAACTAACCTATGAAAACACAAAACATCGAGAGGAGAACCTCGAAATAAACTGGCATTGCAACGCCTGTTATTTCATTTTCTACCTACGTCTGATTGTACTTCTTGGCAGTCATGACATATATGAGATCTGATGAAATCGTGACACCACAAACAGAGGAAGCGACGATTTTGCAGGAAAATCGTCGCTTCAATACTCTTATGGAGTCCTGTGTGTTTAATAACCCAACTTTGGTTCTTTCTTAGTTGTCGGAAAGAGTATGGAGAAACGCGACCAGATCATCAATCTCTTCATCAGTTATTTCAAGATTCCCGAGATCTTTGTAATTAATATTCTCATTCACTTCTGGCAAAGGCCATCCTGATACAGATACATCACGAGAATTTTTGAAACGGATCATATCTTGTAACGTTGCAAAATATCCATTATGGCCATAAGGTGCACTCAAGGCTACGTTTCTCAATGTTGGTACTTTAAACTTGCCGTTTTGCTTCTCTGGACTCTCAACATCATCAAATGTAGCGAGGAATCCGCCGAGGCCAAGGTCTACAGGATTACCAGCAAGTATCGGATTAACCGGTATACCGATGTTGTGATATGAATAATTGGTAAAAAGCGGGAATTCATCGCTACTGTTCATGGTGTGGCACTGTGCACACTTCTTTCCGAAAACAGTCATCCCTCGTATTTCTTTTTCCGAGAGTATGCCTCGATCAAACCTGGAGTTAAACTGTTGAACATCATTCGATCTTTCGTATGCCGCTATCGCAAAAGCTATATAATCATAGGCATCTTCTACATTGTCTAGCGAGCCAGGACCGAACACCACTTCAAATAGATGAACGTAGTCAGAGTCTAAAACAGCCTGAACGATAGCAGCCTTATCGGGCATATTCATCTCCACCGGGTTGAGCGGTGGCCCCTGGGCCTGTTCAGCCAATGGGTCTAGCAGTGTCCAGCCTGTGGCACGTCCATCCCAAAACATTCCTCCTACATATTCGCCGTCATCGCCCTGGGAAAGAATTGGGCTAAAACCTGCGTAGGCAGCTGTTGGTGCGTTTCGTCCTCCAAGGCTTTGCCCGTCAGCCCCCAGTGATACCACTGTAAAATATGGATCTCTGCTATTTGTCGGGTCGGCAAACCCTGCTACCTGGTGGTGACAGGTTTGACATGACTGTGTCTGGTTGAACGAAAAATCTTTATCCTTGTACATAATCTTACCAAGTTGCTCAATATTGGACAGCGAAGCAGCCTGTACTTGATATGTCATTGCCATACATACAATACAAAAGAGTGCTATTTTGTTCATATCATCTCCATAGATTTCATAACAAGATTCAATTTTCTCGATAAACAAAGTTTTGCTATCTAAAAAATAGTCAGGGAAAGTCTCGTACGATACGATTGTGCCGAGTGCTGGCTTGATAATGAGAAGAAACGACCCTGTCAGGTTCTGAAAACTGCTAGGGCCGCAATTAAATATTTCCTGTCGGAGATTATTCGAGAAATATTATGTGAAACAAGAAGCATCACGGCTTTGCTCCCTGTCCCTATCTTGGTCCCCCTCACCAGATCCGTTTCCTCCGCGTCCCTTGTTACCACCATTACCATTTCCACCTCGCACGAGTAATACGTTGTTATCAAAGGCTACTACAGAGCTTACAGAACAGTCGCCAGGCCCGTTCCCAGTCCCATCCTTAGCGCCGCTTCCTGTTCCTGTCCCGTCACCAGGTCCATTACCATTGCCGGCTATTGCTGGAAACGCTAAAAGGGTGATAATTGAGAAAACAACAACTGATTGGATAAATAGGTTTTTTTGTTTCAAGGTAATTCCTCCTTGTCATAGTTTTAACTTCGTTTTTAAAAAGTGAATTATGCACGATTGTGCACACGTTATTGATAAAACGCAGAGAGACAAAAAAGTTACAAATCCAAGAAAAGAAATAAGAATATTTTTTCTATGAGAGGTAATAATAAACTGACATATTAAAGCAGCTAAACCCACTTCCGCGGCTCTTGATCACAAGACAAATATACTTTTCGCATCTTCATATATTTTTGTTTGTAACCTGTTCATACATATTCCGTTATATATCTATGACAGTGAGACAAAAAAAGACTATGGAATCGCAATATGCCGGGACAATACAAACATTTTTATCTCAATTACAAAGACAAACTTTTCAGCTATCTTTTATATAAATGTGGTGATAGAGAGTTGGCTCTAGAGGTAACTCAGGAGAGTTTTGTCCGGCATCTTAAAAGCTACAACCATAACGATCAAATCACACCTTCTCTTTTGTTTACAATTGCAAGAAATGCTTTGGTAGATGTCTATCGAAGCCGGGGAAAATTTAAAATTGTCGAATCTCCAGAAAGATCAACAGGCGTCAATGAAGAGGACCGTTTCATTGTTAGAGAAGAGTCTTCTTTGATGTATGAAGCTATGAAAAAACTCGATGAAACAGACAGGGAGTTACTAGTCCTTGCTGTAAACGGTGTACCTTACCGTGAGATAGGAAATACCCTCAATTTAAGTGCCGTAAATGTCAAAGTACGAATTCACAGAGCAAGGACACAATTACGGAAATTTTTGGTGGAGAGCGAATGAAAAATATTGATCACTTGATAAGTTTGTATCTGGATGACGAATTGTCGCTTGGGCAAAAATGTCATTTTGTTGAGAAGGTTCATCACGACGTAAAATTTTATAATAATGCTGTTGAATTTCTCCAACAGGAAAAGATGCTCCATACTGTTTTGCGCCAGAAAGCACCATTGGACAAACCGGTAAATGTATTACAATCAAAAATTACTCGTATGAGTGGCTGGGTAATGGCGGCAGTTTTGATCCTGGCTTTGTCTTTTATTGGTGGCACCTACGTGCAAAAAACTCAACAAATAGCTTCTTTAAATCAGGAGAGTGACATCTACCGAAGGTTTGTCATTCAGCAAAAAGAGACAGACCAGGTAGAAATTGTCGGAAGCTTCACACATTGGGAAAAAATCCCACTTGTTCGTAGCGGCAAGGAAGGATATTGGGAAGTGACTCTAAAACTGCCCAGTGGTGAGCATCGTTATTCTTTTGTGATAAATGGGAACCAGTATCGTCCTGACCCAACAGTTTTAGACAGGGAGATGGATGATTTTGGTTTTTCCAATTCAATTTTACAAATTTGACTATCGCATGAAAAAACGAGATTACAGCATTAACACTCTTTACATACTGGTCTGTTTATGGATTTTGTCTGGCTGTGCATCAAATCATTATTCCAGAGTACAAGACAACCATGTCGTTTTTTATTTGAAAAATCCAGATGCAAAAGAGGTGTATTTTGTTTCGAGTCTTGATCATTATCAATATAACAAAGCATTTTTGGAAGAAAGTGGTATTTGGGCACACACTTCACCAATGAATACCGAATTTTCATATTTTTATATAATTGACGGGGTTATCACAATTCCGGACTGTGACGTAACTGTCCAGGATGATTTTGGAGGTAGAAATTGTGTTTTTTCGCCAGAGTCGTAACTTTACTTGGCTATAACCGTTATATTACAGGAAGTACGTGAGAAGAGGAATATTTATGGAGAGGTTTTTATGTCAAAAAAATATACGGGTCTAGTGTCAGCTATTCTAGCGATTCCTTTACTTGTCTTCGTCCCTGTAATCGCATTTTCCGAATCTCCGCCTCAGAACCAGCTTACATCTGGGCAAAAGATGTCGATAGAAGGTCATGCAGAAGAGGCTAGTCTACTTGAACAGAGAATGGTGGAATATGGTTTTAGCCCAACAGACCTTAATGAATTCAGAAGTATGCTCAAAGAGTCCGAGGCAAAGGAATTACCTGTCGATCCGTTGATCCAAAAGGTGTACGAAGGAATAGCCAAGAATATAAAACCTGACAATATATTGCATGCAACCTATCAGGTGCAGGATAGATATAGGAGAGCAATACATTACACACAGCTCCTTTCCGATATACAGTCTGATAATGGCAAATTGACAGAAATTATAGCTCAAGCCTTTGCTGCAGGTTGGGAAGGAGTGGATTGTGAGAGGCTTGCTCAGCAGTTAAAAGAGCAAATCCGAAACATGAACAGGATAGAACGAAGAGGGTTGATAGAGGAAACTATGTTGACCGCACGCGACATGGCACGCAGGCAGGTACACTCATCAACAGTATCAAATGTACTCTCTAACGCCCTCCACCAATCGTATCACTCCAAGGAGATGAGTGAGTTGAGACACCGTTTTAGTATTCAGGCAAAGTGGGGCTCTCCTGAAAACATAGCCATGGAATTTGCAGAAAGTATTGGTCGCGGAGTGGCGGTCCACCAACTCGGAGAAGCATCAGCTACTTTGGATAGTGGTACTTCCAAAGGCTTATCTGGAAACAATGGTAACTCCGGAGGTTCAGCAGGAGGTAATGGTAGTTCAGGGGGCTCTTCCAGTGGCTCTTCCAGTGGCTCTTCCAGTGGCTCTGGCGGTGGCTCTGGCGGCTCTGGCGGCTCTGGCGGCTCTGGAGGCTCTGGAGGCTCTGGAGGTTCTGGAGGCTCTGGAGGTGGTAAGAATCGTTGATTACAAAGCTGGTAGAAAGCCTTGCATCATCCCTGGTGGAGCATCCAACCCTACTGGGGCTCAGACCGAAAACGATCAAGATCTGGATCCGCTCTATTACTCATACAAGACTGGGGGTCGACCGCCGAAAAGGTGATCGAAGAAGGGGAATGGACCAAAGACAAACCGTTCGCTTCCACGCCCTTCTCACTCGGGATGAAATCTCTGATCTTCTTTCAATGTAGCATCTCCGGTCTAGATTTTCCTCATGTCCTACTAAGAGAAAATTGCAGTTATCTTCTGCATTAGGCGTAGTTGTCTCAGTTTCCTGGTCTTCCACAGAGCAACAGGTCCCCCACAGATCAAACACACAATTTACAACAATCCTCTATTAAACGGACAACAAGCAGAAATGGAGAAAAGTATATCTTCATGACCACAGAAACAAAAAAAGGGGTGAGCTGGTAAAGCCCTCCCCTTTTTTACTATGTCCAGTTTGCAACGGACAGATTATTTTGCCAAGGTAAATTTTCCGTCTTTTACCTGCACTATAACCATGGAGTCGACATCCAGGCCGTTATGGTCTTCCGGGGTGATATTGTAGGTTCCCGAAATCCCGATATAGTTTTTGGTGGATTCTATTTCTGTGCGCAGCAGTTCTTTATCCGTTCCCACCTTCTTGATCGCATTGGCAACCATCATAATCGCATCCCAGGCATAGCCGGAGTGGGTGTTAATAGGGAACTGTTTGTCGTAGCCTTTTTCTTTATAGAGTTTAACAAACTCTTCAATAACGGGTTTTTGCGGGTCGCTGTCAGCCAGCTCATCCACAACCATCAGCTTGGTGGCCGGCATCCGGTCACCTTCACTGGCAGGACCTGCAAGTTCAATATATTTGGGGTCAGGAAGACCATGGCACTGAAAGAGAGGTGTATCGATTCCCAGCTGTACCTTGTTTTTAGCGATGATCGATCCTGCCGGTCCAATGGTCCAGGCGAGGATTGCCTGGGGAGAACTATTTTTCACCTTGGTGAGCTGTGCTGTCATGTCGGTATCTCTGGTACCAAATGATTCGCGGGCGATGATCTCAATACCGTATTCAGCGGCTAACTTATCCATCCAGCTGGCACCATCCTTGCCAAAACCATCGGCTGCCGAAAGAAGTGCCACCTTTGTCAGGTTTTTTTCTTTGAGATAAGTGAAAAGTCGTTTTACAGCAATACTGGAACGCTGGGGGGACTTAAACACATATTTAAACGATCCGAACTTACCCCCCATAACAACTGGATCGCCGCCTACGGTCATAAAGATAGGCGTCCGTGCATTTTCTACTATTTTTTTAACATTCATGCCAGTGTCGGTGAGGGTCGGACCGATGATGGCAACCACACCATCCTTATGAATAAATTTCTTGGCAATTGATGCGGTTTTGGTGGGATTAGCCTCGGTATCGGCGATGATTAACTCCAGCTGTTGACCATTAATCCCCCCTTCGGCGTTGAGTTTTTCCACCAGCATCTCGGCCACCAGTTTAGTGGGTGTCCCTATAAAAGCTGCACGACCGGACAGGTCAAAAAAGGCACCCAGTTTAATTGTGTCAGCGGCAAAGGCAGCCGAGGTCATCATACTGCTGATGATAAGACCTGCTAATAGCTTTTTCATGGATATCTCCTATTGAGGTTGTTAGAGCAATTAGACTATTTCGTCCTGTATCCTGTTATCAAAGACTCTTTGTATTTTTCGTTCAGACCTGGGCAGAGAGCCGTAATCCATCAGCTCTGTCTTCACAGATACCAGTAACTGTTTTTTGACCTGATGAACGACCTCATGGATCAGTTCAGCGCTCCTTCGGTCATCCACTCCTTCAGCCCGTTCCACCACCAGGCGCAGATGGTCTCTTTCGGCACTGTCACGGGTGAGATGGATCTGGTATTCAGAGCCGAGGCCCGGAACTTCCGAGAGGATGGTGTCTATGCTACTCGGGTAGATATTAACCCCGCGAAACTTGATGGTATCATCGGAGCGGCCCCGTATCCGGGAATGGCGTGGCAGAAGTGAACCACAGGGACACTGACCGGGAATAATCCTGGTGATATCACGGGTACGGTAGCGGATCAGTGGTGCCCCTTCTTTACAAAGACTGGTAACCACCATTTCTCCCCATTCTCCGTCAGGCAGGGGTTGCAGGGTGTCTGGATCGAGTATTTCCAGCAGGTAGTAATCAGACCAGTAGTGGATACAGTCGTGGGTGGTACATTCAATACCGGTACCCGGCCCATAGAGTTCAGTGAGTCCTGTAATGTCAAATAGTTCGGCTCCACCAAAGAGATCAGATATCTTCTGACGCATGGATCGGCTGGAACGTTCAGAGCCATATATAATTTTATTGACTGCAATTTTATCTGCTATACCACGCTGGTGGATTTCTTCAGCCATCAAAAGGGCCATGGAAGCCGTGGAGCAAAAAACGGTGGACTGAAAATCCAGCAGAAACTGGATCTGCATATCGATATTTCCTGGTCCAAGGGGTACAGCCAGGGCGCCGATTTTTTCACAACCCATCTGAAAACCCATGCCCGCCGTCCAGACCCCGTAGCCCACTGCAATCTGAACTCTGTCAAGTGGTGTGACTCCTGCCATCTGGTAACTCCTGGCAAAAAAGCTAAACCAGTCGTCCAGATCTTTCTGAGTATAACAGAGCACCTTTCGTTTACCAGTGGTCCCGGAGCTGGCATGGACCCGGACAATCTGTTCAAAGGGTACGGCCCGCAAGGGAAAAGGGTAGCCACTGCGAAGATCTTCGGTGCTGGTAAAGGGCAGTTTCTGAAGGTCTTCCAGGCTCTCAATACTGCCGGGACTGATTCCAGCCTCGTCAAATTTTTGCCGGTATTGACTCGAGCCTTCATAGGCGTGAGAAACAGTCCATTTCAAGCCTCTCAGCTGATGGTCTTTGAGTGCCTGTTCATCTTGAAATTTCGGCATGAAATCGTGTGTGTGCATATCGGGTTTCTCCAAACGTATATTGGTCAGGCCTGCGGCTCCAAGACGGCTGGCCGCAGGGTTATCATCACTGGCAGCGCCTAAAAATGCGGATCGCAGGGCCGGGTTATTGAGGAGTTGTTTGCTTTTGCCCTGTTCGACTATTTTACCGTTGGCCATCAAGTATGCTTTGTCTGAGGCAGAAAGAGCCCTGGCGGCGTTTTGTTCCACCAACAGGATAGTTGTACCTCCCCGGGCAAGCTGGCGCACAATAGAGAATATTTCGTCAACAATCAGGGGGGCAAGACCGAGGCTCGGTTCATCAAGAAGCAGCAGACGGGGCTTGGCCATCAGTGCCCTGCCCATGGCCAGCATCTGTTGTTCACCTCCAGAAAGGGTCCCTGCCAATTGATGTTTTCGCTCAAGAAGTTTAGGAAAACGGGTCCATATTTCAGCAATACGAGAGGATTCTTCACTCTTAGCCAGCTTGAGCGGGATGGCACCTAACTGCAAATTTTCAAGAACCGAAAGATGCGCAAACACCTCTCTACCCTCGGGAGATAGAGCAACCCCCAACCGCACCATCTGGGCGGGCGTGCTCTTCGTGACATCCTTGCCATCAAGCAATATGGTGCCACTGGTGGCTTTATGCAGACCCAGCAGACATTTGAGCAGGGTGGATTTGCCGGCACCATTGGCACCGACCAGGGCAACCGTCTCGCCGGCTGCAATCTCCAGATTAATATCAAAAAGAGCCTGGGCTGCACCGTAGTGGGCGTTGAGATCGTTTATTTGCAGCATCATCAGGCTGTGGCCTCCATTCGTCCCAGATAGGCTTCCAGTACCAGAGGGTTACGTCGCACCTCATCCGCCGTGCCTGTGGCAATACAACGGCCGCTATCCAGCACCACAACCTGGTCGGCAATTTCCATAACCAGGTCCATATCATGTTCCACCAGC
Source organism: Desulforhopalus sp. IMCC35007 (assembly GCF_005116575.1). GTDB lineage: Bacteria > Desulfobacterota > Desulfobulbia > Desulfobulbales > Desulfocapsaceae > Desulforhopalus_A. The sequence goes on from NZ_SWCN01000022.1 coordinate 70,011, forward strand.
ATCAGAGTGTGACCTGCCCGGCGGAGAAGTTTCAGCTGGTCGCCCACGGCTGCAGTTTCCTCACCGTTTAGTCCGGCTACAGGTTCATCAAGGAGCAGTAAATCGGGTTTGCCAACGATGGCACGGGCCAGTTCCACACGCTTTTTATCCCCATAGGCGAGAATCTCGGCTGGCCAGTAGATTTTGTCACTCAGGTCGAAGTAGTCCAAGGCCTCCAGAGATCTCAGTTTTAACTGTCGTTCACGGTGACGCAGGTAAGGTAGTCGTAACATGGCCATGATCATGGAGTGTCCACCTTCACAGGTTAAACCTGTCATCACATTATCTAAAACAGACAACCGCGGAAAGAGCCTCAGATTCTGAAAAGTGCGGCTAATACCGAGAGCACTGATCTTATGGGATGCGAGATTAACGATCTCATGGCCTTTAAAAAGAACCGAGCCGCTGGTGGCCGGCAACACCCCGGTAATGCAGTTTATCAGGGTTGATTTGCCTGCCCCATTTGGACCTATAAGAGCGGTTACCTTCCCCTTTGGTACAGTAAAAGAAACATCTGAAAGCGCTGGCAGGCCGCCAAAGTTTTTACAGAGATGATCAAGTCGCAGCATCTTTTTGCTTTCCTTTTTGTTTGTGCAAAGCCAGTCGCACCGTAACCATGTCTTTAAGTCCACTAATCAGGCCCTGGGGCAGGAACATCAACACCAGCACCAGGATACCACCGTGAACGAAATCCTTATAGTTCTCAAAAACCCCGATCCATTCCGGTAACAGAGTGATGAGGCCAGCTCCAAAGAGCGAACCCCAGATGGAACCCATGCCACCGATCACAACCATTATCACCATGTCAGTGGAAGTGAAAATACCAAAGGAATCCGGGCTAATAAAGGAGTAACAGTGGGCAAAGAGACTACCCGCCAAGGAGGCCATTACAGCCGAGAGAACAAAGATTTTGATTTTTGCCAGGCGGGTATTGACCCCAAGGGCTGCGGCTGCAGTTTCATCCTCGGCCAGGGCCGATAAACCACGGCCAACCCCACTGCGTACAAGGTTCAGGCAGAGCAACAGGCAGATCATGGTAAACGACCAGAGCAGGTAGTGGAGGCGAACCTCGTCGTCAAAGGAAAAGTCACCAAAGGCGAGGTAAGGGATACCTGAAAAGCCACTGGGACCTCCGGTAAGTGTATCCCACTCCAGCAGCACACTATGCACCACAAAGTTAAAGCCAAGGGTAGCCATTGCCAGGTAGTGGCCCGACAGACGCAACACCGGAATCCCGACGAAAAGCGCAATACAGCCAACAGCCATGGCAACCAGCAACATAGCAGGCCATGGTGGCAGCCCGTAGGTACCAGTGGTAATAGCCGACCCGTATGCCCCAAGGCCAAAAAAGGCCGCATGACCAAGGGAGATCTGCCCGGCGTATCCAATAAAAAGGTTAAGGCCCAGCACCACAATGGTATTGATAGCAATGAGGTTGGTCACCCCAAGGGTGTAGGGGTTGTCCTCAAAAAGGGGAAAAAGCATCAAGAGGGTCGACAGCATGACCACCATCAGTCCTGTCCGGTGCAGGGAGATAAAATAGAAAAATCTGTCGCGCAGAGACATCATATTTTACAGATTCAAACCGGTAGTAAAGGCCTGAATATTTTGCTCTAAAAATTTTGCTGGTGCAAGTTGCCTGATGGCCACAACACACTCCTCCTCACTGCAAAAAAGAGCCTTCTTCCTGACTGCACGTCCGAGCAGTATAAGGTTTGACAGGACCGAGTTGCCCATCTCCCTTGCTATCTTCGATCCATCAATCCGGTCTCCTTCACCAGCTTTATCTGAATTAACAAAGAGCGCTCCTCCCTCTTTTAACAAAGAGCAATGGGCTGCAAGATTATCATCCCAAAGAATGAGTGCCACATCGGCCTGTCCAGTACGAATTAAAGGGGCTGCAAAATCTCCCACCTTGAGAGTGGAAAGTACAGTTCCTCCACGCTGGGCCATGCCGTGATCCTCAGAAGTGAGTACCGGAAGACCGTGATTCACCGCCATCTGCGCGATAACCTTGGTCAGAAAAAGAACACCTTGTCCACCTATACCGCTGACGAGTATCTGCTGTTTCATTTATTTTCCTCCTCTACGATCGCCTGTGCGGGGCAGACTTGGATGCAGGTACCGCAACCGTGGCAACGATCTGGATCCACGACCGCCACCTCATTTTCCTTATCCATAGAAAGTGCGGGACACTCGAAGGTGTCAACACAGAGACCGCAGCCCAGACACTGGTCGGTGATGATCACCGGAGGGGCGTCCTGAGCTTTACGCACGGCGGGAGTCATCAGGCAGCCATGCCGTGAGATGAGTACAGCCACCCCACCCTCTTCACTTCTGGTATGGGCGTCCGCCTTTTTGAGTAATTCTTCAAAACGCATATGATTGTAAGGATCGCAGCTCTCGATAAATTCGACCCCACTGGCCTTCACCAAAGGTTCGATGGCTACGATTTTGCTCTTTCTGCCTCCGGCGGTAAAACCCATGGTGGGTACCGGCTGGCCTCCGGTCATGGCTGTGGTACTGTTGTCGAGGATCACCACAATGATTCTGGCGTCCTGCAGCACTGCGTTGATGAGGGCCGGGATTCCGGCATGGAAAAACGTCGAATCACCGATGGTTACCACCACTGTAGGTATCTTCCCTCCATCCTGTTTATAGGCCTGGTGAAAACCTGCGCCCTGGCTGATGCAGGCCCCCATGCAGTGAACGGTGTGGACTGCGTCAAGGTTCATTCCAAGAGTGTAACAGCCAATATCAGAGGGAAAGATTCCCTCTGGAAAACATTTTTTTATGGAGTAAAACGCTGCCCGGTGTGGGCAGCCGGGGCAAAGCGATGGCCGCTGCCCACGGCCCTTTGCAGGAAGATCCGCAGGTGGGTCGAGTTCGAGAAAAGTAGCCAGGGTCCGGTAGAGAATATCGGGGCTCAGTTCACCCTCCTTAGGCACTGCGCCACTCTGTTTACCCACCGCCCCCGGGTGACCAAGCTGGAGCTCAATCACCGGATAGGTTTCTTCCAGAATAAGCAGACGATCGTAGTTTTCTTTCAGGTTTGCTATAAAATCTGGACTTAAAGGATAGGGCATCAGTACCTGATACAGGTCGATGGTATTGCTGAGGCCGAGTTCATCAAGCAGATCGACGAGGTTGGCGTAGGCTATACCGGAGGCCACAAGTGCAATTCTTGGCTGGCTGTTATTGCCTTCTTTTTTCTTTGGCTGCCACTCAGGTTCTTTCGCTACTTTTTCTAGTTTTTCATTGAGAGTACGGTGCAAAGCTGGCAGAAAGGCAGGGGTGGCACACCAGCGACCGGTGTCAGGTTTAAAAGCCGAACTCCGATCAAGTTGTACCGGCTCCTTAAGCTCGACACTCTGGCGGGAATGGCAAACCCGTGTGGTGGGACGAAGGACGATATTCATCTCATATTTTTCTGAAAGCTGGTAGGCTGGCTTTATCATCGCCTTGGCCTGTTCGGGGCTGGCTGGGTCGAGTACCGGCACTCGTCCTTGAAGACAAAAAAGCCGTGTATCCTGCTCATTTTGCGAACTGTGCGGGCCTGGATCATCGGCTACCACCGTCAACATACCACCTTTCACCCCAAGGTAAGCGGTCCGCATAAAAGGGTCTGCTGCCACGTTCAGGCCAACCTGTTTCATCACAGCCACCGAACGCTTGCCCGTGTAACTTGCGGCAAGAGCAACTTCAAAGGCAATTTTTTCGTTTACCGACCATTCAAGGTGGAGTGGGCTTACGGCCTGATCTTTTCTATTGATAACCGACTGAAGAATCTCCGTTGACGGTGTGCCTGGATATGCCGCAGCAACCTGACAGCCGGCCTCAATGAGCCCCCGCCCGATCGCATCGTTTCCCATCATTAACTCTTTATTCATAATATCCTTTTTATATCAGGGTGTTTAACAATCAAAATCATTTACCGAGCAAACCTTTTGGCCGCACACAAAGTACCAGCAGTAAAACAACAAATGCCACCACATCTTTATAGGCACTGGAGAGATATCCGGCCGACAGCGACTCCAGCAATCCCAGAATGAGACCACCAAAAACAGCTCCAGGAAAAGAACCAAAACCTCCCAGGATCGCAGCGGCAAAACCCTTTAATCCCAAGAGGACGCCTACATCATAATTAAGGGTGGTGATGGGAGTAACCAACACCCCGGCCAAGCCTCCAAGAGCCCCTGCTATGGCATAACTGGTCAAACGGATGCGTCCTGCGGGGATGCCGACCACTGCGGCAGCTTTAGGGTTTGAGGCCACCGCCCGCATGGAAAGACCAAGAGATGTTTTGTAGAAAAACCAGGTGAGAAGGCTGATGGCCACAATGGTAAGCAGTAGAATCCACAGGGCCTGGGGCAGTACGCTTGCTCCAAAAATAGTTATGGGGTGATCCGTGGTGAGAGGCGGCAGAGCCATGCGATTTTTCCCCCAGACCAGCTTAATAATGCCGCGCAGGATGATCGAGAGACCAACAGTAAGGAAGATCAGCACCAGGTGATTATTTGATCGGGCTGGACGTAAACCGAAGCGTTCCACCACCATGGCAACGACAGCAACACCTGCAACAGCAAGAAGGAGGCCGGGAACCATCGGCAAGCCTGCCCCCAACAGGCAGGAAAACATTAGCATGCCACCCAGGGTGACAAAATCTACCTGAACGAAGTTGACGATCCCCATGGTGTTATTGACGACACAAAATCCAAGAGCAATCAGCGCATAAATCGCTCCATTGGTCAATCCGGAAAAAACGTATTGCAGTAAATCCTGAAACATGAAGACGGTGGCTCCTGCGACGACATTTGGCGTCGTGAGCGAGGCCAAAGGCAGACTGGGCACGACGAGAAAAGTATTGACTCTCTTATAATTTGTACTAGTGTACTAGTACATGACTGCGACAATAAAATACATTTCCCATTTAGTCAATCATTTGCTTGCCCAGAAAAACTCTGAGCAAATGGAAGTGACCCTGCGTGGCCTTCTCACCGAGAGTGAGCTTCTGGACGTGGCCAAGCGTCTGCAGATTTTGGAAATGCTGGAACAGAGGGTTCCCCAGCGTCAGATAGCCGAAAAACTTGGGGTGGGAATCGCCACCGTCACCAGAGGGTCTCATCACCTTAAAAAAAGTCATAAATTATAGACGCCGGTTCTTTGCAAAACCGAATTGTTGAGAACTAAGATTAAACCCGTACACCAAACCACTTCTATCGATGCTGCCCGTTGCCATTCACCGGTCCTCGCCACGGGTATCTTCAAACATGATCTCTACCTTACCGATCACTGGAAAAAGAGCATAATCAAAAGCATTTTTTCCCTTATCTCCAACAGTAGCAGCTTCAAAAATCCTCTTCGTATCTATATGGCTTTCCAAGCCACACGTCTCTACACAAACGCTTCAGAGCACTACGATCAGTCGAGTATCAGGCGACAGAAACTATCTTAGAAGCAAGCTTTGTAATTTCTTTGCAGACCCCGTCATTTTCAATACAGTCAACGTAGGGTAAGTCACTTATTTTCAGAGTATTATTGTTCTTTATCTTTCTCATTTTATGAATAGCACTCGTCTTGCATTGTTCTCCTTTTCCGCAGGTGTTACACGGTACATTTCCGGTAAGTAGAATCTGCCCTAGCAGATTTACCCGATCTGACTCCGTGAGTTTTTTTGCAAGGGCTTTACTTGCCTCTTCCAACGCATCGGGATCCAGACCGTTTAGGATGGTTGCCCACGGTTTGTCCTTGAGCAGAGTGTTATCATGTTTTAGTGACCATAATCGTTCGATAAAAGCTCTGGTAAAGCCATCAAGCTGGCCAAACGGAATATACCCACCAAGGACAACAGCATCTGCTTCAAGCAGCTTCTGAGCTAGTGCGGGAAAATCGTCATGTACTTTACAGACATTGTCGGCGACACAGCCTTTGCAAGCGAAACAGGGTCTAATATCCATCTTTGATAATTTAACAAATTCGGTCTGATATCCGGTTTCGTCCATTAATCTTTTTACAGCTCTATCCGTGTTGCTGTTATTGACTGGGCTTCCGGATATGCCGATAATCTTTTTTGTCATAGATCCTCCTCAAAATCACTCTTTGGCCCGTTAAAGATGTTTTCATCTATAGCCGTAGTTCCAACAAAATGGGTAAGTATACAGAAAAATTGATATCTATGTTGTAATAATTGCTACAATTCACAACTCCCAGCAACCTATTTGAACTTTCGTTCAAATAGGCTCTTGACAACAAATTGGGACAAGCTTAGTTTGAACATTCATTCAACTTGATTGAGCTTTTGATTAATCAGCGTCATTATCTTCAAAAAGAAGAACACCAACAGGGAAAACAACGGAATCATTTCACGAGGGTTCGATGGGTATTGAAAATATATCACTAACCATGACTACAGGAGGTCTTACAGCATGCCAACCAAAAACAAGCTTCATATACTCTGGACGAATGACAATCTCATCACATCAGAAAAAATGGTTTTTATGTATGGGATAAACGCAAAGCGAAAAAAACTGTGGGATGAAGCAACAATTATAATTTGGGGTGCTCCCACAAAATTGGTCAGCGAGAATACACTCATTCAGGAGCTTATTGAAGAGGCAAAGCTCGAAGGAGTGCACATCACTGCCTGTAAAGCATGTGCTGATCAACTCGGCGTGACAGGAATATTAGAAGGTCTTGGTATCGAGGTCATTTATCAGGCAGACCCATTCACCAGAATTTTAAAAAGTGATGAAAAACTGATCACCATTTGATGTTTTGCCCGATTCGTCAAAGTTTAACAATACACTGGAGTTCAATATGAAATTACAAGAAAAACTGACTGCAATGAAACAAGAATCAATGGCGTCGAAGCCACCAGAGGTGGTCGAATTGCTGATGGCAGAAACGAAAAAGTTGATATTATCGGGAATAGCAGACAAAGCTATCAAGGTTGGTGCAACCTTACCTGAGTTTATATTATCTGATGAACAAGGCAATGCTTTCAACTCCAAAGATATCCTTGGCAAAGGACCTCTTGCTCTCAGTTTTTACCGTGGCATCTGGTGACCTTATTGTAACGTCGAGCTGGAAGCTCTACAGGAAATCTACAGTCAGGTTCTAGATCTTGGTGGTTCCCTTATCGCTATTTCACCGCAATTACCGAAGTATACAAAGCAGGTTGTAAAAAAGCACAACCTTAGCTTTCCTGTTCTTGCAGATATAGATAACAACTATGCGGACAAGCTTGGTTTAGTTTTCACTCTCTCTGAAAAACTCAAGGAGTTATATTCCAAATTTGGAATTGACCTGCCCCGGTTTAATGGCAACGACACCTGGCAACTCCCGATGTCCGGAAGATTTCTAGTCGACAGCAATGGCATCATCAGAAACGTTGATGTGCATCCTGACCACACCACCAGACCGGAACCTGATGAAATTTTAGAGTTTATGCAATCTTTGGCATAGTTCACCAATAAAGGCGGATCTCTTCAACTCCGCCTCTGTTTCTTTGTATCGATGATCAGTACAGCAGCCAATGAGAAGTCCGATTATGCACGGGAAATTGGTATTTTCTTTACCGTTAATGAGAAGGTGCGGCGGATTTATGAGAGTTTCGGGATCGATCCTGAAAAGCATAACGGCAAAGGGCAATTCGACATTCCTTTGGCCGCGATCTAGGTTCCCCATAGCCACGAAACCCTTGTTGATGCGGTTGGCGGGGCAGATTCCACAATACTCACCGAACCAGCAGAAGTCGTCAAGGTGCTCCAGTCACTGAAAAAATAAGCCATTCCCCCCCTCCAACCAGCAACTTTTGAGATTATATGCAGATTGCGGATAGTGGGCTTTTAGCGTAAGAGCCCACTATCCTTGATTGCGATGGAATGTTCAGGAGTTCATGTGTGGGTTGATCGACAGCGGGATTTCTAAACGCTGAGACCCACATTGCCCCAAAACCAAGGCTGGTTACTGCTAACTGCATGGACATAAAGGCGCAGCTCATAGAGCTGTTCAGAGTAAATTCCCACCACGCATCATATCTTTTTTCACTTTCGGTCCGTATTCCCAAACCATCTCGCCAGCGTACATGAGCAAATAGACGATCGGAAACCAAAGTTCTGACTTGCCGTCTGGCGTCTCAGAAACAACCAAACGTGCAAAGATCTGTTCTGTGAAACAGAAAAACTTCCCGCTTTCTGGCACGATATAGAATTTTTCATTTGACGGTTACATTATATTGGGTGTAAAAATAATATTTTCCAGGACACAAAAAATTACTTTTTCCCACGGCTGGCAAACAGCATCGCTTGCAATAATGGTGCGACAGGATAAGAGCCGTCAGGTAACATGACCTTTATGACAGTCCAACAAACGTATACCTTCCAGAACAATCCGACGTTCAAACACCCCAAGATACGCTGGCGGGTGATCGAGCACCTGCTCCACAAGATGCTCGATCAGTCATTGCGTGTAAATGAGCCGCTCCCTGGGATCAACGATCTCTGTGAAAATCTCGGGGTCAGCCGCACTGCTGTTCGTGAAGCGATCAGCGTCCTTGTTGCCAAAGGCATGGTCGCCTCTAAACCTGGTGAAGGGTCGTTTATACAGCCGCTTTCCTCCTGGATGCTGCTTGACCCTGAAGTTCTATGCTGGCTTCGAGAAAGCGATATGGCCTTATCGATCATCGAACACCTCATGGAAATCAGGTTGATCATGGAACCAGAAGCCGCAGCACTCGCCTCTCTACGAGGTAGCATGGAGCAATTTATGTCCATGAACGAGGCTCTCGCCCGAATGAGTTGTGGGGAGAACTTGCGTAGCCCAGAATCTATCCAGGGTGATATCGATTTCCACAACCTCATCCTCAGCACATCCGGCAATATCTTCTTATCTCGACTTCGAGATCTCTGCATGGTTTCGGTCGAGCTTGTTGTTCGGCTGACTTTTGAGAGAGTTGAATCCGTCGCGCAAAGCATTGAGAACCACCGGCGACTGCTAGAAGCGATTACCTCTCGGCAGCCCGATCAAGCAAGGATCGAGGCAAAACGTGTGCTTGGAAAAACCGTGCAGGACCTACGACAAATCAACATTCCATTTCGCAGAGACATCCTCCACCAACTCGGTGGCGATAAAGACTGACGCAATAAAAATTCTTTTCCCTGCCCACCGAAGCAGACAAGATGAAATTGAAAACCAATACCTCTGGAAATCCAACGGCAATCATCCTTATCGGCCCTATGGGTTGTGGAAAAACGACAATTGGCAAACTACTGAAAGAACAGACCGGTTGGCAATTTATGGATGCCGATGATTATCATCCGCAGGCAAATATAGACAAGATGGCTGCTGGCCTTGCCTTAAACGATGAAGATCGACACCCATGGCTGCTTCGACTGAGGGCAATGATAGACAAATCAATTATCAGAAAAACACCCATCATCCTGGCCTGTTCAGCCCTCAAGCAAAGTTACCGGGAAACACTCGGAATAGATCAGCAGAAGATAGTCTCAGTGTACCTTAAAGGGGACCCTGATCTGCTCGCCTCACGCATCGGGAACCGCAGCCACCAATATATGAACAAGGGTTTACTCGACAGCCAACTGGCAACCATGGAGGAACCAGATGGTGGGCTGACAGTCGATATTGGTACTACCCCTGAGAGTATCGTATCTGAAATTATCACCACTATCCAAGCAAGAACCTCAACAGTGAGAAAGTAATGAAACATACAATAGGAATCGCCGGATTGGCGGTTATGGGCGAAAATCTTGTCCTTAATATGGCATCTAAAGGATTTTCTGTAGCCGTATACAATCGAACAGCAGCTAAAACGGAAAAATTTGTCAGCGGCAGGGGAAAAAGCGACAAAATCGAAGGATTTACAAACGTTGCGGACTTTGTCGGTAGCCTGGAAAAGCCAAGACGTGTCATGATGATGTTAAAAGCGGGCAACCCGGTAGACCAATTCATCGAGCAATTGCTCCCTCACCTTGAAAAGGGCGACATCGTCATCGATGGTGGTAACTCTAACTATCATGATACCATCCGCCGTCTTGCACTGCTTGAGAAGAAAGGACTTCGCTATATCGGCACCGGCGTGTCGGGTGGGGAGGAGGGAGCGCTCAAAGGACCGTCCATCATGCCCGGTGGTTCCACCGACGCCTGGCCTTATCTCAAGGATATCTTTACCTCCACATCCGCTCAGCTGGCCGACGGCTCATCCTGTTGTGACTGGATGGGGAGTGGCGGGGCCGGTCACTTTGTCAAGATGGTCCATAATGGGATTGAATATGGAGACATGCAGCTGATCTGCGAAACCTACCAGTTCATGAAAGATGTCCTGGGGATGGATTCCACCGCTATTCACCAAACTTTTGCCACCTGGCAAAAGGGTAATCTTAACAGTTACCTTGTAGAGATTACCGCAGATATTACAGCGTACAAGGACAGTGACGGGTCACCACTGCTGGAAAAAATTCTGGATGCTGCAGGACAGAAAGGAACCGGCAAATGGACGGTAAATGCTGCCCTTGATTGCGGGGTACCTCTATCACTTATTTCCGAATCGGTATTTGCCCGCTGCCTTTCCAACAACGTCGAACTGCGCCAACAGGCAGCGGAGCACTTTACCGGTGTGGTAACCGCATACAATGGCGATATGAACACCATAATCGATCATCTGGGAGTTGCTCTCTATTGCGCCAAGATCATCTCCTATGCTCAGGGGTTTGGCTTACTTCAGGCAGCAGGTGATGAGTTTGGCTGGAACCTGGATTTTGCCTCCATCGCCCGCATCTGGCGAGGCGGTTGTATCATTCGCTCCGTTTTTCTCGACCGGATTGCAGATGCCTACCAAGAGTCACCCCAACCTGCCAATATGCTGCTGGCCCCATACTTCAGAGATACCTTACAAAATGGGCAGGCCAGCCTTCGCGAAGTTCTGGCAACAGGTATCAGAGCAGGTATCCCTCTGCCTTGCCACAACGCCGCCCTCGCCTATTTTGACGGGTTCCGCAGCGGCAGACTCCCAGCCAACCTGCTTCAGGCACAGAGGGACTATTTTGGTGCACATATGTACGAGAGAATCGATCGTCCACGAGGTGAGTGGTTCCATACCAACTGGACAGGAACAGGCGGCAACACAACATCAACGACTTATTCCAAATAATGGTTTATGGCAGTGCCTGATTTTTATTGACGACACTGCAGCTCTCTTGTAGAGATAACGGGAAAGCACATAAATATTATTTTCTCAATATAAAAATGTTATTTAATACACCTTGAGAGGAGACAGATTTCCCATGGCAAATATTAAAACAGAGTTTCTTACTTTTGATGCCTGCTATGTCAGGGGAAAAAAAGATCTCTATGTCGCTGCGAAAAAGCTGGAGTACGACCCATCAAAAGAACTGCTCGTTCGAATAACAAGGGGTGGAATCTGCGGGTCGGACATTCATTATTACCAACATGGCGGTGTTGGGGATTTTATACTCAAACATCCCATGGTTCTGGGCCATGAGGTTATTGGTGAGACTGTTCCAAATGATGGTTCCAACCCAGTCAAGGTTGCCGTTAATCCTGGTAGACAGTGTAACAACTGTGAATATTGTCTTGAAGGTAAAAGCAATCAGTGTCTTGATATGCGTTTTTTTGGCAGCGCAATGCGTAACCCCCACGTAGACGGTGGTTTTGCCCAATATGTAGCCGTACGAGCCGACCAGTGTATCCCATATAATCCCGCCATTGACGAAGATATAATGGCGTTTGCTGAACCGCTTGCGGTGGCAATACATGCTGTCAACCAGGCAGGCACTGTGCTTGGTAAAAAGGTGCTGGTCACAGGATCCGGACCCATCGGCGCCCTTGTCATTGCAGCCTGCAAAGCAGCAGGTGCAGCAGAAATCGTTGCTACGGATCTGGTAGAACGTAACCGCCAACTGGCCATCGTCATGGGGGCAACCAGGGCACTTGACCCTATCAAGGCTGACCTTACCCCCTTGAGGAGCGGTAAAGGATATTTCGATGTGAGTTTCGAGGCTTCCGGGGCCATTCCAGCTATCCAGGGGAATATCGACCTCACCCGAGCAGGCGGCGTAATGGTTCAGGTAGGGATGAACCCCGGCATGGTCGATCTCCCTTTAACCAGGATGCTCGCGAAGGAAATACGTTTTGTCGGAGCATTTCGCTTTATCAATGAATTTACCACATCAGTACAATGGCTTGAAAAAGGACTGGTGGATCCTCGCCCCCTATTGACTTCGGTTTTTCATTTCCGGGATGTCGTTAAAGCCATTGAATTGGCGGGTGACAAATCACAGGCCCTGAAAATTCAGCTCTCGTTTGAAGAATAAGGACTAACATCATGAAAAATCTTTTTGACCTCACGGGCCGCAAGGCTCTCATCACCGGTTCAACACGAGGGATCGGTAATCTTATGGCCAGAGGCCTCGCCGCCCATGGTGCAAGTATTGTCATTAACGGCACCACCCAGGAGGGGGCCGAAAAGGCTGCCCGTTCCCTGGTCGCAGAAGGATACACAGCCGATGCTGTCGCCTTTGATGTACGAAATGCGCAGGCTGTTACCAACGGCATCAAGACAATTGAAGAAAACATCGGCCAGATCGATATTCTCATAAACAACGCAGGGATACAACGCCGTCATCCTTTCCTTGAATTCCCGGAAGACGAATACGATCAGGTCATTGAGGTGAACCAGAAGTCCGTGTTTCTGGTCTCCCAGGCGGTTGGCAGGTATATGGTAAAACGGGAAGCCGGCAAAATTATCAATATCTGCTCCATGCAGTCCGAACTTGGTCGGGATACCATCACTCCGTATGCTGCATCAAAAGGTGCGGTAAAAATGATGACCCGCGGAATGTGCGTTGAACTTGCCCGTTACAATATCCAGATCAACGGTATTGCACCCGGTTATTTTAAGAGCGATATGACCAAGGCTCTCGTGGAAGATAAGGATTTTAGTGCATGGCTCTGTAACCGGACACCGGCAAATCGCTGGGGCGATCCAGAGGAACTGATCGGTGCTGCAGTCTTTCTCAGTTCTAAGGGGTCTGATTTTGTAAACGGTCATCTCATCTTTGTTGATGGGGGAATGTTGGCAGCTGTATAGGGCACTTAAGGGGTCTCTGGTGAGGAGCAAGTTCTGAAAAAAGTTCCTCATGCCTTCAAATAACAACGTGGTCAACTAAACAAAGGAGAAGAAAATGAAAAAATTATCCATGATGGGTGCATTGGCTCTGTCGGTTTCTATGATAGCGTCAAGTGCGTTTGCCGCCGAAATGAGCTTTAAGTTTGCCAGTACTAATGCTGCAGGCGAGCAGGCCTACCAGGTCCAGAAAGAATGGACAGACGCGGTAGAGAAAGCTTCAAATGGCCGGATTAAGATCGATCTGCTACCTCTTGATGCCGTGGTTAAATCCTCGGATCTTCTGACTGGTGTACGAAATAGTATCATTGATGGTGCGGTATCCACTTCTGCCCATTATGCCGGAGATGATGCCGGCTTTGGATTGATCGGCGACACCATCAGTGCCTGGAATAGCGATGAAGACATCCTCAAGTTTTACTATTTCGGTGGTGGACTCGAGGTTGTAGACAAGATTTTCCAGGCATACGGTGCAAAGCTGATCGGCGTCTGCATCACCGGTGCCGAGTCCCTACCTTCCAAAGTTGAGATACGCAAGGTTGAGGATTTCAAGGGTGTTAAAATGCGCGCCCCTTCTGGACCAATCCACAAGCTGTTTGCAAAGATGGGTGCAGCTCCCGTCGGTTTACCGGGATCTGAGATCTACACAGCTCTCGAAAAAGGCGTTATCGATGCGGCCGATTTCTCTACCTTCTCCAACAACCAGCAGCAGGGTGTACACTCCATCGCCAAATATCCGATCTATCCTGGAATCCACTCTTCACCCACCGTTCACATCATCATGAACCTCAAAAAGTGGGATGCACTACCTGAGAATGACAAGTTTTTCATGGAAAGATTCTTCAAAGGCCTGGCCCTTGATTCCCTGCTCAAACCCCATTATGAAGACCGTATCGCCTACAGTACCGCCATAAAAGAGGGCGTCACCCCAGTTGCATGGAGCGACGAGGAAAAAGCGAAAGTTCGCGCTAATGCCCGTGAAATTTGGGCAGAGATTGCTGATCAGTCTGAAATCGGCAAAATGTATTATGATGCTCTCCAGAAATTTCTGGACGCTCAGGGGATGAACTAACCGGCATTGCTGGACCAGACAGACAAGTTCCATAAAACCCATGAAAGCAGGATCTTTACGCGAAATCCTTTATCCCGAATAAGGGAACTTTCATAAAAAGTTACATTCTCAATTTTAAAACCTGACATACCGCCACCGGGGCCTGTAGCAATACAGTCTCCGGTGCGCTCTTTCGTTCTCAGGAGGGCATTGAATGAAAATGAGCCAACTCATCGACAGGATCTTTATCCGCCTCGGACATTTAGTATCGATTCTGTTTTTAGTCGTCGTCTGTATCAGCTTCTTTGAAGTGATCATGCGGTATGCTTTCAACTCGCCAACCATCTGGGTCCACGAAACCACTTCGTTTCTGGTAAGCCTCGCGTTGTTGTTTGGAGGCGTTTCCTGTTATGCTGCCGAAAAGCACATAGCTATGACCTTTATCTCCGACAGCTTTCCAAGAATGGTTCGCTGGTACACGGTACTCTTTGTCGAAACCTGTACTCTGGTCTTTGCCCTCATGATGGCCTACGGTGCATTCCTGTCGGCAAAAGATGCTTTTATCTCACCGTTTGGCAAATTCCGGATGCAAACGTCTGGTTCTGCCCTTGATATGCCGTTTCCAGCCCTGAACAAAGGCTTTTTCTTCCTCACCTGTCTTATGCTTATTTTCCTGGTGGTACTGCACCTGCTGCGGCACCTGTCAATCTACAGAGAAACGAAAGCCAAATGTCTCGCCTCAAAGAAAGGATAATAACATGCTGAGTGCCTTGGGTATAGCCACCGGAACACTGATCATCTTTATGATGATGTTGTCGTTATTGTTTGTAGGAATGCCGTTGGGATTTATGACTGGCTTTATTGCACTTTCCATGTCTTATTTCTGGTTCGGTAACATCGCAATGATGCAGATGGTTGCCAACCGGGTCAGTGATTTCACCACCTCGTACACTTTTATCGCAGTCCCTATGTTCGTTCTTATGGCTACCTTGCTTGATAAAACCGGTATTGCCCGGGATTTATACAATGCCATGCGAGTCATGGCCGGTCGGATAAGAGGCGGTGTGGCGGTACAGAGCATGGTCGTTGCCGTCATTCTTGCCTCGATGTCGGGTATTATTGGAGGTGAAACAGTACTGCTCGGCATGCTGGCCCTGCCGCAGATGTTACGCCTTGGTTACAATCAGAAGCTTGCCATCGGTGTGGTTGTCGGTGGAGGGGCACTGGGTACAATGGTGCCGCCGAGTATCGTTCTGATCATTTACGGTATGACCTCAAACGTATCAATCGGCGACCTGTTTCTGGCCGCTGTACCTGCCGCGGCAATCCTGTCCAGCATGTACATCCTCTATATTTTGATTATCTGCAGGATATACCCGGATTACGGCCCTGCCATGGATAAAAGTGAGATGGAGGAGATGACCCGTGAGGATATGAAAAAGATGTTTTTAGACATCCTTATGCCAATCCTTATCGCGGTCTGGATTCTCGGCAGCATCTATGCAGGAATTGCTTCGGTAACCGAAGCGGCTTGTGTTGGTGTTGTAGGGGTGGGACTGGCCGCAGCCATTCGTGGCGAGCTCAATGTCAAAGTTATTTTCGATGCATTGAAACACACCATCAGCACCGTTGGCATGATCATCTGGGTTGGTATCGGTGCTACCATGATCATCGGGGTCTACAACCTGATGGGTGGAGATATCTTTATCAATGACCTGTTTATGGGATTGGATATGCCACCGATTTTCACCATCCTGATTATGATGTTCATCCTACTGATACTTGGCATGTTCCTCGACTGGATTGGGGTGGCAATGCTGACCATGCCAATCTTCGTACCAATTATCACTAACCTCGGATATGACCCGATCTGGTTCGGCGTTCTCTTTTGTGTCAATATGCAGGTATCTTTTCTCAGCCCTCCATTCGGCCCTGCCGCCTTTTACTTAAAGAGCGTTGCACCGGAAGGCATTGAACTGACGGACATCTTTAAATCGGTATGGCCCTTTATAATCATGCAGGTTATCACCCTGGCGATACTGATTACCTTCCCTGAAGTCGTAGAATTTATATACAAATAATTTTCTTTACAACGACCCAGAAGGACATAAACTCCGTTCACTTCAGATACTTTTGGGGATGATGCTACGATCAATCCCCAAAAGATTTTTTCTGACAGTAAAATTTTCCCCGTCTTGTTTGAGTCCAGTTTACCGTCGACCAATCAGTCTCAATCTAACCAATCATTTTTCCAACAGGCAGCAGAGCTTTCTGTAGGCGTTATAAGTCCAATCTGAGTTAGGTAAACCAACGACCGACACAAGGGTTAATGCTCCTCTTACGAAAACACTGACTCTGAGTGCCAGAACTGTGGAGGAACACTTTACATTAACAGAATAACTGCTATGGCCCAGAACATCTCACCCGAGGGTTAACAGGAATAGTCGCTCGTTTGAGTAGGTGAAAAGATTCATTACCTTCGATTTGGCAATATTATCTTCAATGACAAGTTTCAGAAATCACCTTGTCTTTGGTTATGTTGCGAGATTAGTTATGTTGCTCCATTTCCTGGCAATTTTCGAGTATAAGACGGTTATACGATTTAGGAGACATTTCGAATTAGTAGGTAGACAAACTGCTTATGATTTGCAGGTTAAAAATCTTTTATTTTCTGCAAATACCATTTCAGTTCAGTATTCCCCAAAAAGCTCCCTACGAAGTTAAGGAGTAGTTTTAGTTCGACATCAACTGTATGGACAATGATTCTCCGGCCCACTCTATCAGTTCTTCAGGGTCTTCTAGAATATCACCAGGGACATCATAGTAAGACATGATGGTTGCCCGGTTTGAGAAGGGCTTAAATGGAAATGAACCTTCTGCTTCATATTTTTCCCTGTTGGATTCATCAACCCTAAAATACAGGACATCATCCGCGACGATACCAAACATTTTTCCATTCCGGAAGAGTCCTACCCCGCCGAACATTCTACGTGCAGACACTCCACCCCACTTTGAGAGTTGATCAAAAATGTAATCTAGAAATCCATTTGATACTGGCATCTTAGAAAACCTTTATCGGCTTAGTTTTGAGTTATACCGTACATACAAACGTGATGCGATAAAAGATGCCACCAACGTTTCAAGTAGGGCCAATGGTAGAACTACAAAAAGGTTACTCCATTCAGCCAGAAGCATATTAGCAGTAGCAACCCAATAGAGAACGAAGATAAATGCCCAGGACATTACTCCACTAATCACGATGGATTTCAGGTTGTTTCCAAAGACCAGGGCACACAGCCAGAATAAAAATACATACAGGCAGGTAAGCAGGGTATCCCAGAATCCCCATACAGCCAGAATCTGTATATCCCAGATTTTGCCCATCTCAAGAATATAAGGAAAAAACTCCTGCATTTTTGGACGAACATATCCAAGATATCTTACCAGCTCTGAAATGTTCACCCAAAGACTGGTGATGAGTGATATCAACACAAACTCTTTGAGTACAAAATTCTTTTTCATCACTCTTTCTATTGATTTTAATAGGTTAACATTCAGGTGAAAACACGCGATGTGGCCCAAATTGGTTGCAAGTAACTCACTCCCCAGTTTCTGCATACGAGACAAAGCCCGGCATAGAAAGGCCGAGATATCCTGTGAAAAGTGGTTTTATCTTGAACTTGAGTAAAGCCCACCTCAAAAGAAAGGGGAGTTTTTCGATAAATATGACATGTACAGTCACCTTGAACCTGCATTTGTTGCACCTAGCGGGGTTATTCTATATTCCGCTCTTGCTTCATTTTTTCCGTTCTCGGTCAATTTGAGATCATAACCAGATCCTTCCATCCATTTAATAACTTCTCTCTGAAAAGAACGACCAATGTAATAGGTCACGATATCTCTTGAACCTATACCGCTCCACCGCTCAGCCTTGTTCTCTTTCACAAAAGGATGCCACTGTACGACACCGCCAGGCTTTGATATTTGTTCCCAAACCACCTGTGCTGGGGCTGCAATTTCGCTTTCAGCAGAAATGGATTCATCATAGTTGAACATAGTTTTTCCTTAGTCGATTACTTAGCCCGAATATCTCATTAAGTTGAACAAAAAAGGCCACAATTGTTGTATAATTAGCGTGATATCAAGACGTTAATAATATCAACAAAGGTGACCTTATGAAAACAGAGTGTACAAAAGAATATGGT
>NZ_SWCN01000023.1 GCF_005116575.1 Desulforhopalus sp. IMCC35007
TTTGATTTTATTATGAATTGTGGTGATTCCATTATAATTCAAAGGTTAGGGCTCTTCAATGTTTTATATCATAATATCATGCATTTACTGATAATTTTCACCTATTTATTCAATCCCGAAAGTTGAGCCCTTAACAAGTAAGCTTGGTGCGGCCCATCCCGGCACGTGACATTGAATTATAAATTCAAGGGTTCAATTCACCCAAGTAAAATTCGGAGAGGACTTCACACATGCCAAGATCAAAAGCCCCATCCGGCAATTGGTGTATCAAACTCTTGCCGTAGGCCCACTGAATGGTTTCTATCTCTTTGGCAAGAGGTGTGCAGAGAAGCTCCGGGTCAGGGTAGATATCAACCCTGCCAAGATCTAACCTGTCACTGTCAAAACATGCCTGAACCGTAATATCACCATGGCTTATCGTGCTCGTATGCAGGCAACAGGCCGCCTGCAACAATTCAAATTCACTATCGTTGAGAGGGATAATATCACGCAGCTTCTCGGCAAGTTGCGCACCCCTCCGACCGTGCCCAGGGTCTTTGTGCTCATTTTCTCTCTGGCTGTCATGAAAGATAGAAAACAACTGGACGACTCTTGCGTTGACTCCCTGCTGCTCTGAAAGTTTAGCGCCAATATCGTACACCCGGCTCCAGTGAATGACGCCGTGGGTGCCCGTCCAGTTTAACGGGTAATGTTCTCTAATGGCTTCGAGTAATTCTTTACTGACTGCACTCAACTGTTTCACCTTTGCTCTTAAAGTTTACTAACCCGCGTTTCTCATGAGCATTTTGATTACAAACTCGACTACATGATTTCAATTTTAAAAATTGACTATCGCAGAAAACAGTGTGTTTTTCGTTTAAAATCAAAAGCTCACCCTTCGGGTCAATAGATTTTTCCGCAGGTGCAGCCTTACAAGCCACTTGCGGTAATGTACTACCGGAGTCTGCGCTTACCTGCTTCATGGCTTGTGTCTCCACCTGCAAAAAACTTTATTGATGAGGAACCCCGGCTAAAGCAGAAGCAGGTCCATCCCCTGCCTTCTTATCTTTTTACATATATCCCGAGACTCTTAAGATATCTTTAAAATTTGATTATAGTGTGCCGCAATAGTGAAAGAAAGATTTTAAGAAATCGACCCCCGTCAAGGAGTCAAAACAAAGGCCAGTTCAGCGGGATATTTGATATCCTGCAAATTCTATCAGGGCTCACCGCCAAAACTCTTGCAGACTGTTTTCTTTCGTGTATATTGTCTTTTCCATACACGACACAACACCATGCACCCGTAGCTCAGCTGGATAGAGCACCGGACTTCGAATCCGGGTGTCGCAGGTTCGAATCCTGCCGGGTGTACCAAATATATCAAGCACTTAGAGCGTTTCGCTTTAGGTGCTTTTTTGTTTCAAGATCGTTTGTCTCGCACCTGTCTCGACTTTCTATTTGTAACTTTCAACAGAGAATTGTTCGCCTTTCTCTATTCTTGAATCTTTTTTGATCTGATTTACGATATCCTTGCCACTATCAATATTTTAATTTCTCAAGCTCCACCAATTATAGGATTATGCCTGTATTCTGATTAGCTCCTCTGCAAGCTTAGCAGGTAGAGCGTCACCAGGCCACCTATGACAGACAACATTATGCCCACCCAAATATTGCCAACGAGACAGATGCTCACAAAAATACAGAGCCAGAGCGTAATAAGAGCGCTACGCAGTGCGGTAACTGTTATTGAACGGGTCTCAAGATAATTCTGAATGGTGTTTCCAAACACCGGATGGTTAAGCAGCCATCGTCTGATCTTTGGAGAAGAGTTATAGCTCAACACCGTCGCCAATATCAAAAAAGGAGTCGTCGGCAGGATTGGGAGAAAGGCCCCGATGAAACCGAGACCAATGCAGATGCATGCACCAATTTTCAATAAAACTCGCACTAACGGTTCTGAGACAGCTTTCATAAACAAGTTCCAAAGGCACATCGTGATTTTAAAATTCGTGGTCCTCTCTTCTGGATTAGCTGGAATTTAATACAACGATAAATAAGTTCAAGCAACCAGTCTTCTCAAGACTATCCAGATAACGTTCTATTGTGGCAAACAGATTTTTCCGGGCTGATGAGAACGGATGTGAAGAGTGGCTGAGAGTTTCTTCCAACTATTAAAGCAGGAGCGTATTAAGCGGAAAACCTACAAAAACCGTGAAACGGCAGGGAAGGATATATTCAACTATATCGAAATGTTTTACAATCCAGTTCGTCGACACGGATTCAACTATGACATTTCACCTGTTAAATTTGAGAAACAATACGCTATGAGGCGAAAAAGGGTTAAGTAAATCGGTAGAGATTCAAAACAGCTAGCTGGAGTTCTGCAAGGGAAACGGTTGGTTTTGTATTACCAACCGTGAGGGTTCTGGAAGCATCTCTAGATATTGAGATGCCTGTGCCAGCTTTGGACAATTTCTATTTTGGATTTGGATTCACGATAGGATAGTTTTTTAACATTTCATCAATAATGGGATCCATTTTTGTTTTGGTATTCTGCCACTTCATAAGTGAAAAACCTCCTTTACCATTTAGGTGATATTCAGCGTATCCAATCTGGGTTTGCATATGATAGAGGCGCAATTCAGCATGGTACATATACATTGCCATGTCCCACGTTTGATTACACATATATGTGAGATTGTATTCACATTGCGACGGAAGGTTGTCTGAATACACCTGAGTCGTAATATCATGCCGTCCAAAACCGTCACGAATCACACCAATCATTTGTCCATCAAAACACATTTCTTTACCATCTTCGATACATACATGCTTTATTTTTTCAACTGTTTCAAGTGGTTGAACCTTTACAGCAGTGCAACCAAACATTGGCACTAAGGCTACAATTATAAAAAGATGTCTAATAAATAACAATTTTATCTCCCTTCCTTATCAAATAATTTTTGTGAATATTCCAAGAGGTTTCTGTGGAATACGAGTCGTATTAACTAACTTGCATAACATGCTGATACAATGATATTTTCTGAGTCTATGATAGAAAAATACGAATGTCAAATCTTGTCTGAGAGAACGAAGTACTGACAGGACCTGGCATGTTGGTATAACGTTTTTGATCTAAGTTTATGTTCTGGAATTACTTTTTATTTTTGATCACAGCTTTTTACCCTTCTCAAACGGAATGATGAGAAGGTCTCTTCATTCATTAGTCGTGGAAATGGAGGCACGAAAATTAACTTGTTGCGGAACTGTTGGAGATGTTTAGAATTCTGTGTCAGCGTTTAACTTCTATTCAAGCTATCACTCAACTGGATCTTGCTCGGATTCAAGCAGCATCTTTTTCCGCTTGCTTCCCCATCTATACTCACCTGTCTTTCCTGCTTTTGATATAACCCTGTGGCAGGGAATAACAACCGCCAGTTTGTTTACAGCACAGGCAGAAGCTACCGCACGGACTGCCTTTGGTTTTCCCATCCGCTCAGCCACCTCCGTATAGCTCAGTGTTTCGCCTGGTTTGATTTGTCTTAAAACCTCCCAGACCTGTTGTTGAAATGCTGTCCCTTGAATATCGAGAGGAAGGTGGAAAGTATCTTTTGGTGATTCTATGAATTCAACGACTTCTTCGATAAGGGTTTTAAATCCCATGTCAGCCTTGTTAAGCTGAGCATTTGGAAACCTGGCCTGAACCTGGCCAGGCAGAGTTTTAGCATCATCCCCAAGTTCGATTGCGCAGATTCCCCGATCAGTCGCAGCAACGATTACCCAGCCAAAAGAACATTGAGCAAGCCCATAGGTTATCGTCACCCCATCGGCCCCACTACGATATACCTTCGGTTTCATGGCCAGTTGATCTCGCTTTTTATCGTAAGCACTGCCACTGGAACCATATCCAGATGAATATATCGCATCGGTGATTGATGCACTTGTTGTAAGGTTTGTCTGAAAACGGCGCGACTGATGCCTTGAACCATACTGTTTGGGAGTAATACCAACTATTTTTTTGAATAATCGATGGAAATGGTAAGGACTCAGATGTACTTGCGTTGCCAATTTTTCAAGTTTGATGGAGGTTTCACTTTGTTCTATGATCCTGCATGCATCAATAATCTTCTGCTCTATTTCTTTAACCTTTGACAATGCCGTGGGTTTACATCTTTTGCATGCTCGATATCCCGCGGCCTCAGCATCGTTGCAGGATATAAAATATTCCACATTGTCACGATTGGGTAACTTTGACCTGCAACTTGGCCGACAATAGATACCTGTTGTTATGACTGCGTAGTAAAATAGTCCATCCGCATCTGAGCTGTTGTTACATACGGCATTCCATCGAGTATCATCTGTGTTAAATTGTGTCAAAGTCATTTTCAGACCCTCTCGATCAAAGTTGTAAACTTGCCTTCCGAGTCAATACCCGACTCATTACCTGGACCCCACGACCATCAATTGATCAGATTATGAGAAGCCGCCATTCATATTGACTCATTTGTTTTATCTTTGTTTTCATGTGTCTTCCTCAGGTTAATATTTATTGGAGTAGACACAGTATATAGCCCTGTTTAGATTGGAACACTCAGCTTCTTGCTATCTCATTCAAGTTTATAACAACCAGGGTAAATATTTGATATTTGCAGTGAATCTGGTCTAAAAAGATTGTTCCTGTTTCTCTTTTATCGCTCACCACAGGGGAGATGGCCCTGCATTGCGAGGCTATGCATGGGGTATTGGATGGCAATGACCAAACACAGAAAATGAAGGGGTATCAGGTACTTCCTTTATGCACACTGCCCGTATGTCTGGCTCATGGTTTCAAGAAATAACATAGTCCAGAGCACTGTGCGTATCCAATTGGTTTTTATAAGACGTTCCACAAGTTCTCTTTTTTTCCCCTCGGCGTGTAAACGATTATGACAGGGAACAGAAAAGCTGAACGTCGAAATCCAAATTGCAGCAATGAAGCCGATACGCAGCCATCGTGAGGTCAGAAATAAAACGTGCATTATTTCAATCCCGACCTGAAAAAGCATCAGAGGGGTGACGACCAGTGCTATCAAGCCGGTATATCTGGCATGCCAGGTGATAAAATACTCGTCTGCGGTATATCGAAATGAAGGATAGATGATCAACTGAACAAGCCAGATCAGAATCAAGAGACCACTGTCGATTACCAGTTGACTAACTGTCAGATATTCCACGTTACAACCTCACAGCATAAAGCCCTAGCACCCAGAGTAACATTTTGAGACTAAATTCCTTTTGTCTGGACGCTGTCATATTAAGCATTTGATGTGGATCCATGCTCAGGCAGATGAAAGTGTTGTCAGGGTTGCACCTCACAGATCACGTTCAACATCTTTATCATCCATCGTGTAACACTCTGCAACCAAAATGTCTTTCTCGTTGAGGGGGAATTGCAGTGTGAAGCAGTTGCCTAAGCTATTCAATGATCTTGAGAGTACCTGCTATCACTCGTTTTCTTTCAGCTTACACGTTTTTGGGGTGGGATAACGCCTGCATTTGCACATTGAGCCATACCGTCATTACCCTCGATACAGTTTCGGGATTTTTTTTGTTGTTTAAACTGAGACTCTCAGCAGTTGCCCATTTTTACCTGTAGATATCAAGGATTGAGGTATATAGGCCATAGAATGCGAGAGGCTGGTTACTGGCCTGGAGATAGAGTATAATGCTGACATCTCAGCAGATACAGAGTTCAGACCAACAATCTACCAGAGAAAAAAATGATTATACCAATAGACAACTGCCCTGACGTTGATACAGATGACCTTAGCAGCGAGGAAAGGCACATCATCCAGAAATTGCTTTGCTGGAAATTAATCGTCAACTCCGTGGACCACTTCAGAGAAAAAACGGCACTGTCTCTTGCCACCGGCTGGAACAACTCCGGCCCTGTCAGTGCAAGCAAAGGGTTAACCCTGGTAATAGAACAGATGGAAAGGGAGCTTCTCATGCGTTTGCAAGAGGAGAAGGGTCAAAAAGATGCTTGACTGGGTGAGGCATCGATCAGTGTGCAATGTTTCCCCCGTGTGAGCCTTCCACCTCTCTTTTAAAGAAAAGGTGTCCTTCGATTTGCATATGCTATTTCAACCCTTTTCTTTAAAAGAGATCTGGCGGAGGAACAACCAGACAGCAGGAGGTAAAATCAGGGCAAAGGCATAACAGAGCAGCAAAAAGGCCTGCTGTACCCCAGCGTTATCGGCGAGCCTGCCGATCAAAGGCCCGGTACAGACGAAGCTGATACGAAAAACAAGTGATTGCAACGAGAGGATTCCAGCTCTGTTGGCAGAAGGAATTTCCTGCTGGGCATAATTCATGAGCATAGGCCCGCGCAGACCTCGCATAATGGTCAGCAGATAATAGAACAAAAATCCCCAGACCCCACCAACCAGGCCAAGTCCCAGATAGCCTGCGATTATCAGGCCAGAAAACAGAAACACCATCTGGCGAACCCCAAGTTTTAGATGGCTGCGCGAACTGCTAAAGGCCGAAATTGCAACGCTGAGATTTGCCACCGCCCAGATTGGTCCAAACCAACCAATGGGCACACCTCCCGCCTGCATGTAGGGCTGAATGAGCCAGACCGGATAAAAAGAAGCCATCCCCAGGATCAGATTTAAAAGGATCGTATAGCGAAGCCGACGGTTCTCTATAAATGCGTAGCGGGCCGACTGCAGGGCTTCGGCCAAATGGCTGGTTGGGGCTTGCAACTGCCGACAGGGTTCAACCAGGGTACGTGTCAGCATTAAAGCGAGAATCCAGACCACCACCTGAACCCAAAAGGGAAGCAGCGGAGCCTTCGCATACAGCACGCCTGCAAAAATCGCCCCGCAGGCCTCACCGATCTGCCCCAGACCATTCATCCGGCCTTCATGATGGGCATATTGATGTTCTTCTTTGGTTGTCTTGAGAGTTTCGTATAAAAGGGCACTGTCAGAGCCACTGATAAAGGAAAAAGATATCCCCAGGATAATCTCGGCCACCAGTACAAGACCAAAGGAGTCCGCAAAAGAATACAGGGCCCAGCCGATAATGCCCAGAATCGAGGCAGCATTCAGCGCTGCCCGATAACCGATCCTGTCACTGATATAGCCTGAAGGATACTCCATAATCGCCATGGCAATTGAGTAAATTCCCTGCAATAGCAGGATTTGTGTCAGGCTCAACCCGATATGATCCTTCCAGAACAAGGTGATAATTGCCATGGGAAACAGGCTCATTTTCAAAAAGGAGAAGAGGTAGAGCTTTTTTATGTTGGCGTTAATTATGGTCATCAGTCAAGAAAAGGGCTTTCCGGTTCGCTTTCTGGCGGAGTGCGCTTACTTTTGTATTAAAAAATAGATTTTATTGTAAATCTGGGATTTTATCGTACAAGTGCACCATGCGATAATACACTCCATATCCATACTATACGAGGCGTTATGAAAAAAGCAGCGAAAGTCGAAATCATTATCGTGGGCAACGAGATATTAACAGGAGATATTTTAGATACAAATACAAACTGGTTGTGCAAGCTGATATATGGCCGTGGTGGCAGTGTCACACGGGTAACAGTCATCCCCGATGAACTTGAAGTGGTGGCGGACGCCGTCCGTCAATCCGTTGCGCGAAAGATTGATATACTGTTCACTTCCGGAGGACTGGGACCAACATCGGATGATTTAACCCTTGAGGCGGTGGCCTTGGGGACAAATCGTGAAACTGTTTTGCATGAGGAAGCCCTTGAGTTGGTGAGACAGCAGTATGACCATTTTTTTGAAAGGGGTATCATGAAACAGGGAGGTTTAAATCCGGCCCGGCAAAAGATGGCTTGTCTGCCACTGGGTGGAGAGCCGCTTGTCAATCCTGTGGGAACCGCTCCCGGAGTTCTTCTTCGGGTGGATAAAACAACAATCATAAGCGTTCCCGGAGTACCGTCTGAGCTTAAGGGCATTATCGAGCAATCTTTGCAAACCTTTCTCAACGAGGTCTTTGGAGACGGTGAGGCAATGTCGCGCTGTGTAGGAGTGATGTGCAACGATGAATCCCAGCTTGAACCTGTACTGGTGCAAATCGTGGAAAAATACCCCGAGATTTATACCAAATCTCTTGCAACAACACTTGGAGAGAATCCTGAAATGAATATTATCATGACCATTTCCGGCATCGGAGAAAAACAACCTCTTCTGGATACCGCCTTTGAGGAACTGTGCAATGGTCTGACAGGGCTTGGATTCCCTATTACCCTTAAGTAGAGTCAAAGGGTTACAACTGGCAGACACCCGGTGGAAGATTATTGGGATCACGAAAAAGGGGCGGTGCCCGGACCTTTGCACTTCAGGATTCCTCTGAGCCGCAACCTCTTTAATACCCATCATTTACGTTAACCGGCGACGAGAACCGCCTCCGGTTGAACTATACACAATGTCTCTACTTAAGATATGAACAGCAATAATCAGTAAGGCTTTTGACCTTGAGTTTAAATTTACTCTCTGATGGAACTTCAAACTCCTCGCCACCTTTTATCGCCTGCCAGCCTTTATCCTCTGAGATTAAGACCTCCAGTTCCCCTGAAAGAATCTCCATAATTTCCTTTTCTGCAGTTCCAAATTCATATTCTCCAGGAAACATGATACCAAGTGTTTTTTTTGACCCGTCAGCAAAGACTAATGTCCGGCTTATCACCTTCCCGTCAAAATATATATTTGCTTCTCTGATTGCCGTAACATTCTTAAATTCTGACATACCATTGACCCTTATCGCAATATATACGGATACGTTATCCTGATTGTTGCGCCCGATGCGTCTTATCAGGACAACTTCTTGTTTAAATAAATTATTTCCGTTTACAGATCTTGTTATTTTAGTTTTAGAAACTCACCGTCCATAATCATCAGTTTCACACCGGTTTCTGTGACCAATCAACAGCTTGAAACGGGATAGAAATAACACCGACAGCTTAAAAACTTGAGCCCGGCGTCAATAAGAACTCCAACTCTTCAGAAGTCGAAATACGACCCTGAATTTTATTTCTGTGCGGATAACGACCAAAACGCTCAATGATAGCTTTATGCCTCATTTCATACTCCAGGTTACTCTTTGCTCCCAGCTGGGTAAATAACTTTACGGCCTCCTCGTGAATCAGCAAAGACTCGCTATGCATAAACGGCATGTAAAGAAAGGCCCGTTTGTCTGGAGAGAGTTGCCCATCAAAACCCTTAGAAATAGCTGTTTGGGCCAGCACCAGAGCAATGGAATCATAGGCAAAAGACTCTGGCTTATCCCGAAACATATTTCTTGAAAATTGGTCCAGTACCACAATTTCAGCAAGACTGCCAAGGGCTGTCGTACGCCACGAAAATAACTCGCATCTTATCGCCCGGGCATGAACTTTTAAAAACCTCCTGCATATCAGCGCATCAAACTCAGGGTCCTTCTTGAACCATTTCGTCTGATCCGTTTCGTTAAACCAGAATTCAATTATCTCTTGGTACATTATCTCGTCTCCAAGATGTCAGGGTGAGCGTTTCTCCCAGCTTCCTACGGCTGTCCTGTCCTGTGCCGCCAGGGAACTCGGTTTTAAGTTTACCGTGCCTTACAGGATCTACTAAAATATTCGAAATCTCTCCGGAAGGTGAGGCATAGCACCCTTTTGCGAACAGACAAAGGCCGCCACCTGGTTAGCGTTATCGTTTATTGTATCCAGCGTATATCCTTTTAACAGGCCAAGAATTACTGTTGCGGTAAAAGAGTCGCCAGCACCAATGGTATCCACAATATCTGTCTGACGGCCCGTGTGCTTTGAAATCTCAGAAGCGGACACCAGCAGACTACCCTCACCTCCACAGGTCAAGACGGCTAACTCAAGCTCATAACGTTCAACCAAGGCCTTAAGTTGAGCTTCTGCTGTACCTTTGAGATTTTCCATTCTGGCAATATGGACTATTTCTTCATCGTTGAGCTTTACTACATCTGCCACTTCCAGTGACGAACGGATAATAGCCTCAGTGTAAAAATGCTGGCGAAGATTAACATCAAATACTTTTAAGGTGTCTTCTCTCACCAGGGACAGATAGTCCATAACAGCTTTACGGGAAATATCCGAGCGCTGCACCAGACTTCCAAAACAAACAGCATCCAGCCGTGCTGCAAGTTCCTTAGTGCATTGCCGTATGGACAAGCGGTCCCAGGCAACGTCATCTGGAAAGGTGTAGCTCGCAACACCCTGGTCATCTACCTCAGCCAAAACATATCCGGTCGTAGCCCCTCCAATGACGGTGATATGATCGGTGGACATTTGTTGCCGTTCCAGTGTACTGAGCGCAGCCCTTCCCCTGTTGTCGTCTCCGACTGTTGAAATAGCATAGGATTCCGCACCCAAGGCACCGGTATGATAGGCAAAATTTACAGGTGCCCCGCCGAGTTCTTCCGAGCTGTCTATAACATCCCACAAAATTTCGCCAATTCCTGCAATAACAGGCGTCTTCATCTTGTTGGCTTGCATAATTACTCCCTCACCTGAAAGTGATATCAAATTGTGATTTCAGCTACGCCAGCCTGAATACCTTCTACGCGTTAACATAGCACACAGTAGACATCATACCAGAATTAGAGATCTCTTCAATTCCTGTTGAGAAGACGGAGAAAAGCAATAACGGATCAAAAAACAAAAAGAATGGAGCAATACCTTCATATAGACAAGGATATTGCTCCAGACAGGTTAACTCAGAGGCCGGGAAATTTAAAGTTTGATCACTCCAATTTTGGTAAGAAACACCAGAAAAACCAGAACCGGGGCGATGAATCGAATAGTGAAAAACCAGATATTAAAAATAGTCAGATAACCACTGCCATCTTCTGTAATTTCTGCCTTTGAAATCTTCTTATCCAGAATAAAACCTGTATATATTGCGATCAGCAGGCCACCAATTGGCAGCATGAAATTACTGGCAACGTAGTCCAGAGAATCAAGAATCTCCATTCCTTTAAGAAGTTTCACATTGCCAAAGGTGGAATACGAAAGCGCCGAAGGAATACCCGCAAGGTAGACCGCAATGGTCATGAAAATTGTTGCCTTCTTCCTGTTATATTTCTTTTCATCTATCATAAAGGCCGTCAGTACTTCAAGTAAGGAAATAGCCGAAGAAAGTGCTGCAAAAGCGAGCAAGAGAAAGAACAGGGTGGATAAAACCCCACCAAGTGGAATGGTGGCAAAAATCTGTGGCAGGGTCTTGAAGATCAGGCCAGGTCCGCCACCTGGTTCCATACCAACAGAGAAAACAATTGGGAAAATTGCAAGGCCTGCAACAATTGCAACCAGCGTATCTAAAAAAGCAATACGGATAGCAACCGGGTAGATTGCCTCTTTTTTATCCATATAGCTCGCATAGGTGATCATGGCTCCCATCGCCAGACTCAGAGTAAAGAAGGAGTGGCCAATCGCCTCCAGGACACCATTGACAGTCAGTTTGGAAAAATCCGGATAGAGCATGAACCTCAAGCCTTCCATTGCTCCACTGGTGGTCATTGCATAAATGGCCATAAAAAATATTATGGCAAAAAGTGTCGGCATCAGAATCCTGTTCCAGCGCTCAATTCCCTCTTTGATGCCACTGATAACCACTACAAGGCAAAGTCCCATAAATCCGGTAAGACAGATAAGCTGGCGAACTGGATCGGTGACAAGTGCACCAAACATCCCGGCAATAGCTTCTGGTTCATTCCCCGCAAAGGACCCGGCAACAGATTTAAACAGGTAATCCAGTGTCCAGCCTGCCACCACACCATAATAGGAGAGGATAATAAAAGCGGCCGCCAGATTTAACCAGCCAATACTCTTCCAGAATTTTGATTGAGGTGTAAGCTCACGAAATGAACCGACAACATCCTTCTGGGAATGTCGACCAATCAAAAACTCCGCCATTAAAATGGGAAGGCCACAGCAGAGAATGGCAATAAGGTAGACCAGAACAAAAGCACCACCGCCATTCATACCTGTGATAAAGGGAAACTTCCAAATATTTCCAAGCCCTACGGCTGAACCCACCGCCGCCAGAATAAACCCAAACCTGCTGCCCCAATGATTACGCACGAAATACCCCCTTTATGCTCAAATTAACAAAAGGCGACAGTCTAGAGCAAAATCTGAGGATGTCAACAATTTCCTCGACATTTTATGCGACTATATTCTCTTTCTTCTGCGAAATTTGATGTTTACACAAACATCCGCATACCTGCGCAAATAACCCCCTCCTCGTAAGCAAACCCATCGTACCTGTCTCATTTTACTCAACCTAACATACCATATAATATAATATCATATGGCATGCGAGTTATGGTGGAATACAGGTTACCCAACTTTTATAATTGAGTACGGCCTGTTAGCCTTCACATGGAATCAGAACACCAAAGGAATCGTCTACCTTTCATCGTGGTATATCAGAAAGGAGTCGGGAATTGCCCTGAATATTTCCACAAGTCCCGTGGTAAAATGGAAACAGGGTCTACATGGGGTTGAATATATAGATCTGAGCCCCAGAAAATGTTCCTACACATAGTACTGCATGAAGTATGAAACCAAAAACTTGCTTAAGCCCACGCCTGACTTATTATATCTGCATAATATTTTATATCTCTTTGCCGTTTTTTGGCCGTCACTGACACAGGTTTCCTTTTTGTACCTGAGCACAAAATGTTCAGCAGTGAAATTGATACAGTCTCGTTTGTTTTTTTCATAAACTCCCTGCTGTCCCATGCAGCACAAGGAGGTACATTATGTCATTGAACAATTACGGCGTACTCAAAGGTAAAGCCATTGACAGCATGGCCGGGCATGGCACCAGCCCTCACTATCAGGTTCAGCTGCGTGCCAATGATGTAGACTTCCGAATCGCCATCAACGTCAAATCCAAGCTGAGCCCATCCGAACTCCTATTCCTCGTCGATGACCGATTTCAACATCCCATCCTTGATTCATTGACTAGGTATGATGAAGGCTTTACCAAAATCCTCTCAAATCCAGGCGGTATAGCTCTGGACTTTATACGAGCCAATCTTTTTGATCACAATAACATGCTGCCCCTCGCTCACAACATACCCGGACCCGATAATGATCTTAATGAAAAGATCGGTCATTATATAAAACGTGCAATAGCCAGTAGTAACGCCATGGTCTACGCATTTGGCCAGCGCTGGGGCCCGGAAAATGATAAAAATGATAAATATTTTGGATTTTTACCCGGAAATGGTATCCACGATATTCATATGAATCAGGGAAACGTGGGCACATTCATAAGTGATGACGGGGTATGGCAGGATGGCGGCTTACTGATCCATTACCCGGACCAGAACCAATGGGTTGGTGTATTTTTAGCCTTTCAATCACAGAGCTGGCATACCGACGACATCACGGGCCACTCTATCATCCCCATCCACCCTGAAGCCCCGGTCACCGCATCTGAAGGACTGGTTAAAATCGTAGCGGCTCTGGTCAATCCGCCAGGAGATGATGCTGGCAAAGAAACCATCACCTTGCTCAACCTATCCCCTGACATTCTTGATCTGAACGGTTGGTCCATAGTCGATAAAAACGAAAGGAAGGAACAGCTCACCAACCTGATACTCGCTCCTGGGGCCGCAACAGCAGTCGTTTTATCCGGTGGGACAAGTCAGCTTTCCAATAAGGGAGGAATCATCTCTCTACTTGATCAGAATGGCATAAAAATAGACGGTGTTTCCTATACCAAAGCCCAGGTGAGTCGTCAGGGATGGAGTATTACGTTCTGAAAAAGTGGTCCTGGAAACTGATCCTATCCTTACGAAGAGACGTTTAAAACCCGTTGAACTTTTGTTCCATGTATTAAAACGCAGATCCCTCTGGGCCTTTGAACCACTCTTGATATTTTTAATACCTGTTAGAAGGGGCTCACGGACATGCCCCACTCTTTATGTTTTATCAGGTGCATGCGTTCCTTCTCAGAGTGTAGAACTGATTATAACCATTCACCTTTTGAGATGAATACATTCACTATTAAGGCCTTTAGCAATAATGTTTTTGGATGGAGACTCAAACTAGCCTATCCAATTTAATTCAGGAGGTCATAATGTTTTTTTCTTCTCGCCTGTTACTGCTGACCTTACTGTATGCTTTTCTTATTACACCTGCATGGGCTGAAGAATTTGAAGACACCATAAAAATGTTTTCTGATGCAGGTATTTCGGAGCTGTTTGACAGTGCTTACGGTTATGCATTGTTCCCGACTATTGGAAAAGCGGGATTCGTTGTTCGCGGTGCCCTTGGTAAGGGACGTATTAATGTACAGAAAAAGTATATCGGAGATGTCCTTATGGGCCAGGCTACGGTCGGCTTTCAGGTAGACGCTGCTGATTTTAGCCAGGTTATATTTTTGGAAGATCAAAGTGCCCTCCAGAAATTTACAAACGGAGATTTTGAATTCGGCGCATAAATCAGTGCCGTTGCGCTGACAGCAGCAGCCGGAACATCAGCCAAAACTTCAGGGAGCTCAGCCACCGCAAGTGGTGGTAAAAACAATCCCAACACCATCAGCCGTGGTCACAACAAGGGAATGGCCACCTTTACCATCGAAAAAAGTGGTGCAATGGTTAAGGCAAGCGTTGAAGGACAGAATTTCAAATTTACAAAGGCGACAGAATAAACGTCAATACCATCTCTGCATCTTCCTCAGAAAGGTAAGCCTCATCCCTATCACAGTACCATGAACAAATCCGCAGCATGAGGTGACTGCTCTTTTCTACATCCACCATAACCCACCAGAGGGTGCCAGCAAAGAACAGTGCCTTTATCGGCGAGCTCTGTTACTTTACGATATGGGTTTTGTAATCCTCCCTTAAGTAAAGGTGAGAAATGCAAGGGCCGGATTGTAAAAGTACTATTGCATTCCATTCTCTATTTTAACATTCTCAAACAGGTGACATAGTGCAGAAATTGCAGTATCTCCAGGGATATCCGGAGAACCTTACAGCTCAGGTTACGTCTTTGATAGAAACAAAGAAATTGCCAACCCTTCTTCTTGGGAAATATCCAGCCCCACACGAGATTCGAACAGACAAAGCTCTCTACGAATATGTGCTGGCTATAAAAAACAGTTCTATGCAGCAATCCCAACCACTGAGCAAAGTTCTCTACGACTCGAAAATTAAAATGCACAACCAGGCGCTTGGGGTGCATAAAATTATTTCTCGGGTACAGGGTGGTAAGCTGAAAGCGAAAAATGAGATCCGTATCGCCTCCACCTTCAGAAACGCACCTGAACCTCTGCTCCGCATGATTGTCGTCCATGAACTTGCCCATCTCAAAGAAAAGTCGCACGACAAGGCGTTTTACAAACTCTGCAAACATTTGGAACCCCAATACCATCAGCTGGAGCTTGACATGCGTCTCTATCTGACCCAACTCGATCTTTTTGGACCGTTGTACGTACCTCAATGACGGTAACTATCAAAGCATATAATGAATTACCCTATTGAACTCGGCCCCATACGCCCAGTTGACGAGGCCGACAGCCTGTTGATAAGAACGACGCGTAACTGCCCCTGGAACAGGTGTGAATTTTGTGTGAATTATCAAGGTGAACGCTTTTCAGTACGCTCTGTCCAGGAGATTAAAAACGATATCGATACGGCTGCACACTATTTTAACGGCCACCCGTTTACCAGCTGTTTTTTGCAGGACGGAGACAGCCTTATCATGAAAACTGGTGACCTGCTGGAGATCCTAGATTACCTGAAAAAACGCTTTCCCACCCTCATAACAATCTCAAGTTACGGCAGGGCATGGTCCATAAGCAGAAAAAGCCTGGAGGAGTTGCAGGAAATATGCAGTGCTGGTTTAAATATGCTCTATTGTGGCATGGAGTCGGGTTCTGCTGCTGTGTTGGAGACCATGAAAAAAGGTGTCACCCCCAGAGAAATCATCAGCGCCGGCATACAGGCAAAACAAGCAGGAATTTTTCTTTCAGAATTCGTGATATCAGGCCTTGGCGGAACCCGTCACTGGCAGGAGCACGCAAGCTCTACCGCTTTAGCACTCAATGAAATCAACCCGGACAAAATACGGGTTCTCACGATCGGGGTAAAAAATGGTTCCGGATTGGAGAAAAAGCTCCTTGCCGGAGAATACTGCCTGCAGACTGAAGAAAACATCATTGAAGAACAGAAGCTGATGCTTAAAAACCTCAATGGAGTGACCAGCCACTACGCCCATCACCATGGAATCGACCTGCTTATTGAGGTCCGAGGTAAGCTGCCTGAAGAAAAGGACCGGCTCCTCTCCATTCTGGACCGCTTCCTCAACCTGCCCGAAAACGAAAAGTTAAATTTTATCCTCGGCAGAAGACTTGGTCTCTACAATTGTCTCAATGATTTACGCGATACAGGCCGTTACGATGCGGTTGAAGAGCAGTTCAGAAAGCTCAAATTGACTCGCCGTGATGAGCTGGAGACACTTTTCCACTCACTGAGGGCAAAGGTCGTTTAACTGCATAAAGGATATATCTTTCATCTCAAGGTATTAAAGGTGCCTGGCTTATGGACAGGATGACACATGTATCTTTAGTACAATCGATTTTTCTCAGGCAAACTCCCATACCAAGGTCCTGATCCCACTGTGAAAACCGGTAACCTTTGCCCCAAGCCAACCCACCAGAAACTCATAAACAAGGATGCCTGGGCTCAACAGACATCCTTGCCTTTTTCCACGAACTACTACTTCAGGTGGAGACCTCTTGCTTCTGCCGCGTCGGCAATGTGTTGCACAAAGATGTTGGCAAATGCGTCATTTGATCCAAGCCCCTGCATCACGGGCTTGACTTCGTAGCCTTCTTTTGTCAGGATTGATTTCCAGGAATCCTCTTCCGGACCAGACATATCATTGGTCGCATGGTCCCCTGCAACAATCATGAATGGCTTGAGAAGTATTTTTTTGGTTTTGGCATATTTCAGGTGACCAATAAAATCTTCAAGTGCAGGTGCTCCTTCAACCACGCCGATATGCGTTGTTACCTCCGGATACATTTCCCGCATTTTCTTCTGAGTTTCTGCATAGATTCCAGTCGACCAGTGTTCATTTCCGTGTCCCATGTAGAGCAGGATAGCACCCTCTTCTTTGGCCTGCTTCACATCGTCTGCCAGCGTCTTAATGACAGCCGTCACATCGTCGTGATAAGAGTATTGATCACCTGGCATTCCAAGGGCTGGTCGTCCCATAATGATTGTGTCTACTGGCCGCCATTTCTTCTTCATCGTATGGATGGAGGCAAGTGCATTGACATACTGCTGAAGATCGTGGGATTGTTCCATAAAAAACATGTGGGTAGGTTGCACAATTATATTTGTGTATCCATCTTCCAAGAGATCTCCAACCGTTGCAATAAAGTTTTTCACATAGAGGACCTCTTTGGGAACTCCCTGGTCGAGCCATTTTTCAGGCTCTGCCTGGCGTTTTTTCCAGACGGAACGAATCATATTTGAAGTAAAGGTCAGGCGAACTTCTGTTGCCGGATAGGCTTTTCTTACCACATTACTGATATTGACGATGGAACTCACGGCCGATGGCACCGTAGTGCCAAAACTCGCAAGGATAATAGCATTTTTCCCGGTACTGTCGCCCTTCATTGGCCCGGAGGCTATAGCTGAGCCGGAAAGCATAAAAAGACTGACTAAAACCGCTGTAATACCATACAAGCTTTTCTTCATCTTCCTTCTCCTTGACCGTCCGGGCAAAAAAAATCCCGGACCATAAAATATGATCCGGGATTCCCTGTTGTCCGCGTCTCGTTTAGATAATGATCCTGTCCAGAGGATTCATTTACAATGTTCAGACAGGTCTTCTGACTTCTGGATCAACCTACTCACTACGTCTTCCCGAAATATATTCAGTGACTTCAATGTAGTTTTCGTCCCCAGTTACAGCGGCGGGCCCGTTCCGGATTTCCACCGGATTCCCTTTTAAGCTAAAAATAGCATCTAAACCTGTTCTATATTGACAGCATTCCAACAGGCATGTCAAGCTTTTTACGTTTATTTACAACTATCTACAACGTAGCACCTCCGGTATCTCAACCTCCGTCAGCAGCATTGATCAGGGGACAATGAGAACCGGGCAATATATTTTATTCAGCACCTTATGGGTAACACTGCCAAGAAACAGTCCTGCGATATCAGAGTGACCATGGGAGCCCATTATTACAAGATCATAATTCTTGGATTTTGCCCGCCTGGTGAGAATTTCTCCTGCAGAACCTGTGATGGTCTCGACAGTATATTTAACACCCTGATTTTCAAAAATCCCTATCGCACCTTTTAAAAGCACCTTAGCTTCTTCTACCCTGTTTAATTTTATCTGTTCAATCAGTGATTCAGGGACTTCGGAGAAATTCATTTGCCACTCATCACAGTAAATAATGTTGACGTGGGCATTGGTCATTTTGGCAAGACCAAGAGCATATCTGGCGGCGTTGAGAGAGTATTCCGAGCCATCAAAGGGAAGAAGAATATTGTTGATTTTCATACGATGCCTCCTGTAACAAGAAAGGAACAATCTTACGTCTCATACAATTATGAGACAACCGGTGACAGCAATTATAATCCTACACCCTAGAGACAATTGGGATGTGTATTTCCTCCCGGAATAAAAGTTAATCAATTATAACCACCTCTTTATTGTTCCCGTTATACAACCGAGAAAACTCACGCGAGAGGACAGGTCTATAGGAAAACAGTATTGTAATCAAAGCAGGAGAAATCAATGCGACAGTGTAGTAATCCTATCCATCTTTTTCTTTATGGTGGGGATGTATTTACCCATTAAACCGTCTTCGGTTTACTGGATATTACACAGGACACCTCAAGCTTTATTTCTGTCCCGCTTTTGAGAGGTGATCTTTGATGAGCTCTTCTCTGCAGTTACTCCATTTCTCTACAATTCCAAAAAAGTAGACCACCTTCTCAGAAATTATGCTGATAACTTTTAGGTCTTGTATTGGCAGGGTGAAAAGCAGCATTTCGTTTCCAGATATGGAGGAGTTATTCATCTGGGTGCTTTGAAAATGCTGAAAATTCGGGACTTGCAGACACGTACCTGCCATGGGGGGACCCGATGAGAAGATAACAGGTTCCGGCAACAACTTGCGGAAATCATTCAAGTTTCCTGATCAGGATTTTTCTCAGAATTCAAACGGTATCGTAAGTTTCGCTCGCTGATACCAAGTGTCTCGGCTGTTTTTCGCCTGTGGCCATTAAGGAATTTGAGTGTTTCGTTGATGAATTTTTCCTCCAGCTCACGCATACTTAATCCGACAAAGGGCCGCAGGGATACCTCGTGCTGGTCTGGCGAAAAGTTTAGCGAAGAACTCTTGATATTTTCCGGAAGGTCCTCAACATCAACTTCACTTCCTGAGGACATTACCATTGAATATTCTATGATATTAATAAGCTCTCTGATATTCCCTGGATAGTTGTAGATGGCGAGTCTTGAGAGAGCCTCCCTGGTGAACTGTTGTACATTGAGACCCTGTTCAGTGTTAAAACGCCGGATGTAATGGGCTACAAGTAGCGGTATGTCTTCTTTTCTTTGTGAGAGCGGTGGCAGCTGAATTTGTATAACGTTTATTCTGAAGTAGAGATCTTCGCGAAAGGTCTTCTCGACAATAGCCTGAGCGAGGTCCATGTTCGTTGCTGCAATCACTCGCACATCAAGATTAATTGTTGTATTGGAGCCGAGACGGGATATCTTTTTGGACTGAAGAACACGTAAGAGTTTAACCTGCAGGGGTTGCGGCATATCCCCAATTTCATCTAAGAAAATCGTGCCTCCCTGGGCGATTTCAAATTTTCCCGGTTTGGAACTTATGGCGCCGGTAAAAGCACCTTTCTCATAGCCAAACAGTTCACTTTCTAGAAGAGGTTCAGGAATAGCGGCGCAATTAATGATCTGCAGGGGGCCTTTCTGACGCTTTCCAGAAAAATGGATTGCCCGTACCACGAGTTCTTTTCCTGTTCCACTCTGACCGGTGATGAGAATGGTGGAATCAACATCTTTGACCTTATCGATCATCCTGTACACCGGTTGCATAGCCTTGCTTGATCCAATCAACTCACGGTATCGGTATTTACCTTCCAGTTCTTTGGAAAGGTACTCTACCTGCGAGTTCAAATGTTTATAGCGAACGGCACGATCGAGATTAAGCTGAAGCTCATTGATATCAATTGGCTTGGTTATGTAACTGAAAGCGCCACTTTGCAGGGCGTGTACCGAAGACTCAATTGAACCATAGGCGGTAATCATTATAATTTCTATCGATGGTTGAATACCTTTGATTCTTTTCAAAATTTCTATTCCATCGATTGTACCTATTCTCAGATCAAGAAGGCAGAGGTGAAATGATTCAGATTCCAGCAGTGTCAGTGCTGCTTCAGGGTCTGTAAATGTTGAGACCTCGTAAGTGTCTTCAAGGGCGAATGTGAGGGCGGTCAGGATCGACTCTTCATCATCAATAATGAGTATCTTATTCATGGGATTGCCTCGCTTCTGCTCTGTTAAAGTACATGGAAATGGTCGTCCCGATGTTTTTCTCACTCTTGAGCTTGAGCCAACCGTTATTCTGACGTATAAGCTGGTCTGCCAGGGAAAGGCCAAGACCGGTTCCCTTGGCTTTAGTGGTGAAAAAAGGCTCAAGAGCGTTTGATTTCTCTTCTACATCCATGCCAATTCCATTGTCGGTAACCTGAATACAAACCTGATTTTCTTCAGAGAATGCTTTGAGCTCAATGGTGCCAACAAAGCTTTCTTCGCCGGAGTTTTTTGCTTCTTCAAGGGCGTCAATGGCATTTATAATCAAGTTGATTATGACCTGTTTAATCTGATCATGATCTGTCATAATTGACAGATTTTCAGATATCTCGCGACTCAAATGAAAACCTTTATTACGGATTCCGTGTTCAAGCAGTATGGTCGATTCATCGATTACTTTTTTCACGGATACAAGCTCGGTTGTCACTTTTCTGGGACGTGCGTAGTTGATGAGTCCTTCAATAAGAATGTTAATACGGGTTATTTCTTTTGGGACACAATTTGTAATTTCCTGTTGAAATTTCGCGTTATGTATCTTGCGTGGGATAAGTTCGGCAAACGTCTTGATAGAACTGAGCGGATTCCGGATTTCATGCGCTATGCCGGCAACCACACGGCTGAGTGCACGATTCTTTTCCTGTTCAAATAATCTATTTCGAAGTTCAAGCTCAGCTGTGACATCCTCAAAACTCAAGATAATCCCATTAATCCTTTGATCATACTGGTAAAGCGGCGAAACGTTATATCTCAGATGGCGCATCCTTGTATCGGAGAACATAAATTCTATATGTTCTCCCAGAAAATGTTTGCTTTGACCCGATAGTAACGGGGTAATCTTCGCATCCAGCATATGGGCGAAGAGAGAGATGTCCTGGTAATTTTTTCCATCCAAAGGCCTGTCAAGATCAAGAAAGTTATAAACCATCTTGTTGATTTTGGTAATACTCCCCTGCTGATCGAGAATGATGATGCCCCGTGGACTGCTATCGAGGATTTGTTTGAGGAACTCATTGTTGTTCTGAGCAATGGTGATCTGTTTTACAAGGGCTTCATTGACGTCTTGAAGATCAACGGTTTTACGGGCTACTTCTTTTTTCAATTGTCGGTTCCAACGCATCCCAAGAAGAAAAACAATCAGGAATATCGAGATAACACCAAGGCCGACCTTCCACACCATCCGTACAATTCCACTTATCGCTTCTGCATCCTGATCAAACCATTTACGGTACAGATTACTGAATTCACCAGATTTTTTCATCCGCCGAATGCCGGTATTGACCGCGTTGAGAAGGCGGAAGTTATTTTTTGGAACAGCGAAAGAATACTCGACTGGCATCAGGTATGAATTGAAGAACTCATACCTGCTATTGAGGTCATATTTATTCAGGTAGTACCTGGCAGTTGCGATATTGCCGACAAAGACATCCGCCCGCCCTGCAAGAAAGAATCGCAGGGCGGTTTTCTGGCTGTTACTGACCTGATAATGAATCCGACGAACGTTTTTAAGAAAGTCATATTCGAGGGTGTTACTCTGGAGGGCCACGATCATGTTTGAAAGCGTGGAGAAGTCCTTGTTCTGGTCACCCGTAACAGGGGCAAGGATCCCAATAGAAGATGAGAATATCTGGTCAGAATGTTCCATGATATCAGCATGCTGGCTTGAGTACGAAATACTGGCAATAATATCAATCTCATGTGACGCTATCTTTCTGAGGGCTACATCCTTTACCATGGGGATAAAGGTAAGATCGATATTTTGATCCTGAAATATAGCCGTGAGCAGATCAACTGTAAATCCTTCAACGGTTCCTTTGGTCGAGTAGTTGAGTGGTGCCAGATCCGGTTCATAGGCCACCAGAAGTTGAGAATCGTCCTCTTGAGCAAAACCTTGAAGAGGCTGAAATATAGAAAGTACTGTCAGGAGTACGATAAAGAAGGTCGCGAATTGGTTCACCTTGT
Source organism: Desulforhopalus sp. IMCC35007 (assembly GCF_005116575.1). Lineage (GTDB taxonomy): Bacteria > Desulfobacterota > Desulfobulbia > Desulfobulbales > Desulfocapsaceae > Desulforhopalus_A. The sequence continues at coordinate 22,562 of NZ_SWCN01000023.1, forward strand.
CATGTCCTTGTGACCTGATGTCCTGATACTTGGAAAAAGGTGGTTTTTCGCCTGTGCAGAGCAAAAAGTTCTGTTGTGCAATCGTTTTTTGCCCTGCAACGTGACTGATAGGATAAGATGGTTTAACGGGCTCCGCTCGCTTGCTCATGTATAAACGTCTGACGAGACTTACTCAGTCTCCATTGCAGGACGAGAACCAGGGCTGCGATACTGCATCCGATGATATCCTGAAGCATATTCGGGGTCATAAAACACATTGCCCCACCTGCTAATACAATCCTCAGCAGCATATGCATTCTGGTGAAGAAGAAACCTTCTGCTGCAGCTCCAAGCATTATCACTCCTATCACTGCTGTCAGGGCCACAATGGTACCGCCTAAAAGTGTCGTGTCGATCATGAGTAAAGCATTATTGTAGACAAAAATATAGGGAATTATAAAGCCGGCAATGGAAAGTTTCATCGACATAAAACCGGTTTTCATCTGATCACCTCCTGATATACCGGCAGCGGCAAAGGACGCCAGTGCTACAGGTGGAGTGATGTTGGCAAATATGCCAAAATAGAAAACGAAAAGATGAGCGACAAGCGGTAGCACACCAATTTTTATCAGGGCCGGACCTGCGATGGTTGCTGTGATAATATATGTTGGTATGCTGGGTAACCCCATGCCTAATACCATGCATGCCAGCATGGTGAATACCAAGGTGAGAAATATTGATTGCCCACCGAGTAAAACGATACCGTTGGCCAGTTTGAGTCCAAATCCCGTCTGGGTCGCAACTCCCACGACAATACCTACGGCTGCGCAGGCGATTGCTACCGCCACTGCAGAACGAGCGCCATCTTCCAGAGCACCAATAATATCCAGCAGTGAGAGTCGTGTAGATTTACGAAGCATGGCCACAATCACCGTCAGGATGATAGTGAGAAAGGCGGAGTAGATGATCGTAGTTCCACTGAAAAAAAGCATGTACATAAGAAAAATGAGTGGAATAAACAGGTGCCCCCGGTCCTTTATCACGGACATCACTTCTGGAAGGTTTTCGCGGGAGATTCCTTTCAGGCCGTCTTTGGTTGCACGAAGGTGAATCTGAACGATAACACCAAGGTAAAAAAGGAGCGCTGGAAGAGTAGCCGCCAGAGCGATGTCCTTATAGGGAATACCGAGCATCTCAGCCATGATGAAAGCTGCAGCTCCCATTACCGGTGGCAGGATCTGTCCTCCGACGCTAGCTGATGCTTCGACTGCACCAGCAAATTCTTTGGAGTACCCTATCTTCTTCATTAACGGAATAGTAAAACTACCGGTGGTTACCACATTGGCGACCGCAGCTCCGTTAATGCTTCCAAGAAAACCACTGGCAATTACCGCAACCTTCGCTGGCCCGCCTTTGCTTTCTCCGGCGATCGCCATGGCCATGTCGTTAAAGAGTTGCCCCATTCCCGATTTTGCCAGAAAGGAACCAAAGAGGATGAAAAGAAAAATATAGGTTGCTGAAACGCCGATGGCTGTACCGTAAATCCCCTCTGTCGTCACATACATGAAATTGATGATGTCTTCCCAGGAGTAGCCACGATGGCGAAAGATGCCGGAAAGTTCTCTCCCGAAATGTCCATAACAAAGGAAGAGAACGCCCAGCAGAGGAAGTGCCCAGCCGGTTACACGGCGTGCGGCTTCAATAACTAACACAATAAGGATGCCTCCAAAGAGTAAATCAAGCTGATTGGGCATCCCTCCGCGATTGTAGATAGCTGTGTTTTCAATAGCCATATATATCGCAGAGCTGAAGGCAAGAATCGCAAGGATCAGATCCCACCAATGGAGGCGATCTCGCTTGAGCTTATTTGATGCTGGATAGAGCATGTAGGCGAGAGCGAGAATAGCAGAAAGATGTATCGATCGATGGACCAGAGTTAGAGGGGTTCCAAAATATGAAGTGAACAGATGATACAGTGAAAGTGAGACAGCAAGAGTCGTCACCATCAAGGTAAGCCCCTTGTTGCCAAATACTCGTGTAGAAGATTCCTTGTCATATTTTTCAAGGACCTTTTGAGCTTGGTCGTCGAGAGGGACGTTCTTGGATATAGTCATCGTATTTCACCTCTAATTGAGAGTTTTAACGGCTCGTGATGTGGCATATCTTCAGTTCTCAGGAGAATATTGTTGTTTAATTGAACTTGAAATTTTGCTGATCGGGAATGAATCCATTGCAATGCAGGAAGAACCTTGTTGATATCTTCATATATCATCCAGTCCCTTTCCTTTCTGAATGTTCCTCCGTATTCGGGTACACCTGCCCCGTAGGACTGAAAACGAGTTGTAACTAAGAGAAGTTCCCCGGTCGAAAGAATATGATAATACTCCTCCCAGGGGGTAAGTTCCACTGAGTGAATCCAGCTGAGTCGTATAACATCCTTTGCATGTACAGCTTGAGTAAATAGCACCTCTCCTGTTCGAGCGTGGCTCAGTGCCAGGAGTAACGACTTGGATTGGTTTCGTGGTGGGCTACTGCCCCAAAGAAGAGTAGCGGTCATTAGCATCACTATCGCCGCTCCGAAGAGCGGAGACAGGGAGCTTTGTAGTCGGTTCCTCATGAAAGGTACACGTGTGCTCACGTTTATTTCAATGCGCCGACTTCTTTGAAATACTTTTCAGTACCCGGGTGAAAAGGAATTGGCATGCCGTCGGCCACAGTTGGCAATGAGATGTTTTTGGCCGCATTATGGGCGCCGTAAAGGGTCTCCAGATTTTCAAAAAGTGCTTTTGTTATCTGGTATGCAGCATCTTCGGAAAGAGAGTCACTAATGAGCAACAGATTGGTAATAGTTGCAGTTTTCACATCTTCCTTCTGCCTGTAGGTTCCTCCTGGGATTGTACCTGAGGAAAAGAAAGGATATTTTTCCTTGAGGTAGGCCATGGCCTCGCCATCGATAGGAAGTACAATGGTGTCGTGAGATACGGAAAGATCGATAACAGTCGAATTTGGAACTCCGCTTGTGACAAAGGCTGCGTCTATCATTCCATTTTTTATCTGATCAATGGCTTCACTATAGCTCAAATAGTCTTGCTTTATATCATCGTATGAAAGCCCATACGCTTCAAGGATGAGGCGAGCGTTCAACTCCACTCCAGACCCGGGGGCGCCAACACCAACATGTTTTCCTGCAAGATCCTTGATACTCGTGATCCCAGTTTTACTGGTTGTTACAACTTGTACGAAATTGGGGTAGAGAGCTGTCAGGCCACGGAGGTTCTTAATAGGCTCTTTTCCTTCGAAAGCTCCAGAACCATCATAGGCCTGGGCAACTGCATCTGCCATAACAATTGCGATTTCAGCTTTACCTGCTTTAAGCAGGTTGATATTTTCTACGGAAGCACCGGTCGCCTGCACCGAAGTATCAATTCCAAGCTCACTTGACAACACATTCGCGACAGCACCACCAATAGGGTAGTAGACACCAGAGGTACCACCGGTGGCAACGGTGACAAAGAGATCTTTTCCAATATCAACGGTACCGGTTGCCCAGCTACTGGTTGTACCCAGCATTAACAGTAGAATAGCAAAACATTTTTTCATTGTGATCCTCTAAATATAGATAGTTACGATGAACCAACTACGGGATGAACCGTGTCGGCAAGGAGTTACTGGTCATCAGTTAGCAACAATGATGCCAGACTCCTTTCATGGTATTTTCCCTATCATTTCCGTTTCTAAGAAGATTCAACACAACCAAGGGAAAAACAATTACCGGCAAATTCTGCCGCATGCGGCAAATTTTGCCTGTGCTCGTAGAGGGGAGAACAATCTGCGCTGAAAACAGTAATTTTGTAGGAAATAACACACTGCATTTCCTGTTTTTATTGATGAGATGAGAACATTTCACCCGTCTTTTTGTGATATTTCAATTCATCAGACCTTTCACACCGTCGGCGATGAACTGAATGGCAAGGGAAGCAAGAAGTACGCCCAGTAATCTTTTGAAAACGTTGTTCAAGGTCTGGCCTACCAGGCGAACCAGGGGTTTAGAAAACAAAAAACAGACCAAAGTGATTGCATAAATTGCGAAAACGGCTCCAACAAGAGGCAAGAAAGATAATTCCTGCTCACGCACATCTGAAAAGAGAAGAATTGTCAGGGTCAGACAGCCCGGCCCTGAGATCAGAGGAATTGACAGTGGAAATACAGAAATGTCTTCAAATACATCACTATTACCGCTCCCTGAAGTTTCATCTGGCTTGGTGATCATGCCAAATGCTGCATAAAAAATGAGCAGGCCACCAGCTATCTTAAATGATTCCATCTCAATCCCCAGGGTTCCCAGGAAGCGTACCCCCCAGAAACCAAAGCAGAAGACGAGAAGTATTGAAATTACAACCGAACGAACAGCCATCATGCGGGCATAGGCCCTGTCTTTTCCGCTCGTCAAAGCATTAAAAATGAGCGAGGCCCCAATCGGATCAACAATCACAAAGTACGCAATAAATGCATTGATAAAACTGTCCACGTTACACCTGTTGGCAAGAAAACCGATATTTATTAGTGACAAGCTGGCAAACAAACAATCGGTTCATATGTTATTCTCTTTCTACTTTTTCATCCAGCCTGTATTTGAGAGTTCAAGGATAAAAACAAATGAAGAGCAGGTGAGAAAAGAACTGCTTCAGCAGTACACTTTGTAAATAAAATTTATGCAGTGTAGTATAAAACCGATGACGACAGCAGTCTGTAGCGAAGAAATCATTGGTTCATAACCAATTTATGGTCTGCAAGAGGTGGTTACTGCCATGTCATTGGGCGGCAACCGAACTTGACGCATGACAAAATTTAAGATAAATAGGCTCCTCAGCCAAAACAGCATGATCTTTTCATCCCCTGCAAGGATGTGTTTTAAACCATCAGAAAACAAGTTTTCGTGACTTGGCAGTAAAGCTTTTCATGAAAAGAGATATGGTTCTTCGGGATTGAGCGTACTTGAAGTGAGAAAAGGTGGTTGATCACAACCTGGGACAGGGAAACAGACATCTGTTCCGGTCTTTAAAGCCGCAAAGCAAATCTTAACATTTCTTTTTTAAAACCCCGACTCCCGCACAAAGCCCGGCTCGACAACCTGGATCAAGCAAGGCAGGAAGCTATACGACATTTACCCGCAACAAACAGTGCTGTTTTTTGCGGTATTAACAAAAAGAGTATTTGATGGGAAAAACCTTACTTATAGCAGAAAAGCCAAGTGTCGGCAAAGACCTTGCCGCGTATCTTGGAATAATCAGTCGGGGCAAGGGATTTTTCACCTGCAAAAATGATATTATCTGCACCTGGTGTATCGGCCACATTCTAGAACAGGCAGACCCGGATTGCTACGATCCCAAATACAAAAAATGGAGGGCTGAAGACCTGCCCATCATTCCTGAAAAATGGATCCTTGAACCTATTCCACGAACCAGAGAGCAGCTGCAGACCATTAAAAACCTCCTCAAAGATACAACGGCAGTTATCAATGCAGGCGACCCGGAACGAGAAGGCCAGCTCATCGTCGATGAAGTGCTCGATTTTCTTGGCTACGAAGGTCCTGCGAAAAGGCTGTGGATTTCCGCCCTTGATATCCGAACTATCAAGAAAGGTTTTGCCAATCTCAAGGATAATAAGGAATACCAGAACATTAAGAATGCGGCGATCTGCAGATCAAACGCTGACTGGCTGGTCGGCATCAATGTTACACGAGGGCTGACTCTAGCAGCCTGTCAACCGGAAACGGTCCTTTCAGCGGGCAGGGTACAGACACCGACCCTTTCTCTGGTGGTTGATCGGGACCGGGAGATTGAAAATTTTCAGAAAAAGCCGTTCTGGATCCTCAGGGCAAACATCGACCACCCCAACGGAAGTTTTATAGCAACCTGGAACCCCAATGAACTGAGTGCCGGCCTCGATGCAGAGGGTCGCCTTATAAACGAGGGTGTTGGCGATGAAATCATCAACAAAATGCAGGGAGCATCCGGCCTTGTAACTGCCAGAAAAAACGACCTCAAAAGCAAAAAACCTCCACTGCCCTTTTTACTTTCTGATCTACAGAAAAAAGCGGAGGATAAATTTGGATACTCCCCCAAAGAGACCCTGGAAATCGGCCAGGGGCTCTACGAAAAGCATAAAGTCCTCACCTATATGAGAACCGAGTGCAGATATCTGCCCAATGAAATGTTTGAGGACGCCCCTTCGATTATTGAATGCCTGAAAAAACAGGGTATTGAAGGAGCCGCTGATGCGGACATAACCATTGAATCTCCTGCATGGAATACCAAAAAGCAGGGGGCAGAGGCGCACCACGGGATCATCCCCACAGAGGTAATGCCCGGCCATCTCAGTATTGAGGAGAACAATATCTATCAGCTGGTGGCCAGGCGTTTTCTGAAACAGTTCTACCCGGATTACCAATATTATTCCAGCAGTGTAGAGATCGAAGCCGAGGGTGAGAAGTGGAACGGTAACGGTATTCTTCTCAAAGAGCTTGGCTGGATGGTCCTCAACGATCAACAGACAAAGGATAAACTCCTGCCCACAATGGCTAAAGGCGATGCGGTGAGCTTTGCTGGGGTTGAAAAAGAACAAAAATTTACCAAGCCACCAAGTCGTTTTACCGAAGCATCCCTCCAGGTTGCGATGACAGAAGTCCATAAATTTGTCGATGACCCCGTCATAAAAGCACGCTTAAAAGAAAACTCGGGCATCGGTACCTCCGCCACCCGTACCAATATCATCACGGAACTCCAGAACCGCAATTACCTCGAAAAAAGCGGCAAGACCCTCATTTCTACAGCAAGGGGTAGAGAACTCATTGATAAAATCCATCCTTCGTTAAAAAACCCCGGCATGACCGCCATCTGGGAAGATGCACTTAACCGGATATGTGAAGGAGAGCTTGGGAAAACAGAATTTTTAACAGAACTCACAAAACGCATGTCTAATATGGTGAAATATGCATTAGCCACACGTTTTTCTGAAAATGTCATGGGCAAGGTTTACCGCTGCCTCTGTGGAGGGTACCTCTCACGGCTGGAATCAAAAAACAAAAAAGGCAAATATTTCTGGGTCTGTTCCAAAGGTCAGGAGAACGGCTGCCCCCTCCGCTCGGATTTCAACGGTGCACCCGGTGCCGCATTCATGGACCGGCCTGAATCAGGCCCTCCCTGCCCTCACTGTGAAAAAGGCTACCTGATCCGCTTTGAAAGCAACCGGAAAATGGGCCATTATTTCTGGGCCTGCTCTACAGGAAAAAAAGGCAAATGCCCCCTTCTAAGAGACGAGAATGGTGCTCCCGGCAAGCCCGTCATTGACCCCAAGGCCCCCCAGGCACCTTGCCCGGAAAAGGGGTGTAAAAAGAAAGTTACTCTCATTCAATCCCAGAACAACAAGGATTTTTACTTCTGGAAATGTTCCGATCCAAGTCACCCTTTGAGGAAAAATGACAATGGAAAGCCCGGTGACATTATCGTTTTTTCCAGTAAATAGAATGATTGAAGCGGTGGCTTGGCAGAATTTTTCAAGTGTGTCCTTATTTTTTAGTCAGACAAGCCCCTGATAATCAACCGCACTATCCCACCCAGGATCTCAAGCCATCTTGAATGTCTGTAGCAATGTTTAAAAGAATGACTTACATTTAATACTGGGCGTGCAAATGTGTCCTGCAAAGAAACTATTTCGCAAGCCCCTTGTTAGCCTGACCTTCTTTAGGGTCCTTTGAAAAACGAGAAAATTTGTTCACATTCGAGTTGTTTGAGGAATTGTACCACAGGCATAGGATTGATATCGGAGTCTACGCTTACCTCCGAGGATAAAATTCTGAAAACACTGATAAAGTTTGCAAAATTGGCAGTTTTTCAAGGTGGTCTTTATGCAATGTCAGGTAGATGTATCCCATACATTTTTGTAGGAGAAAAAATGAGAGCTACATATCTTTTTTTGGTCCTCTGTATAGTCTTTTTACCGTCCCTTGCAACAACGGCAGCTCTGTCCAATGCTGCGCCTCTGCTTCCTGAAAGCCTCGCTGCCCGTTCAGAGATTGCCACAAACCAGAAAACACACACTGTATTTCTGGAAGAAGATGACCCTCAAAAGCTGACAGAACTCATCAATCTCACCAACAATGAATATGCACAAAAGGGGTGGTCAGTCTTTGCTATCAACTCCTACCTGCATAACGGGGATCTCGACGGGGTGTTTATCACCTATCAAAAAGGCTTAACTGCTAAATAATAAAAGATTTTTTATCCGGTTGAAATTACAGGTATAAGATTTAGAAATAGCGGATAATTTAAAGCATCCTTTCTTCCTATGTGTTTCAGGGGGTAATTATGGCAAAAACTATACTTGATGGCCTCGTAAAAAACTCGACCTGCTTCGTCGTACTTCTTTCAGGTTTTCTTCTCTCATCCTGTGCACCCAAGACCTTCATAGAGACAACCATCAATACCAGCCCTAACGGGGCTCGGGTTTTTATCAACGGCTCTGAATCGCTTCAGCCGAGCCCCTTTCAGTACACTTTTGAATTTGATGACAATCAGGAATATGAGCTTTTTGTGCAGAAAGAGGGATACTTTGAAGAGGAATTTATTCTTTCAAAAGATGTTCCCTCTCTCGCCCAAGGTGAGGTGACTATCCCCTTGTCCAAGAGTCCGCTCTGGGAAGCAACGACCTTTTCACCTGCTACAAACAGCTGGATACAGGTTCTGGTTGACAATAGTTTCACAGAAAAAGTCGCCTGGCAGACTCTTCTTGATACGGTCATTAAACATTCCCCTGACCTTAAAGAACTTAACTACCAATCCGGATACCTGCAGACACATTACACCGTTAAAAAATTCGACACAAAAAACGGCGAGTTTCTCCTTCGCTGTCAGCTTACAGCTGCTCTCGTTTCATCCAAACCGCTTATTTACAGAATCAAAGACCTTGCTGAGTGGTCTGGCAACGGCGTTCAGTGGCACTCCTATAATCGAATTTTCTTTGAGCACGATGACATCATAAAAGAAATTCAAGACCGCCTTGGCAGCAAATAGCCTTCCTTTTCCTTAACAAAAAACCGGAAACACAAAGAATCATCTCTTGGAACGGATACAGTAAGTTCATTCCCCCACCATTGTCCTTTCTTATTTTTTCACGTTTTTTCAGAAAGATAACATGAGCATCAAAAATTTTAACCTCCAACATTGCATATTACTTCATATGATATCATATAAAGCAACATAACTTGGCGATCCTTGCGGGTGAAGGTTTCAATCAAAAATTTTTTTCTTTTTAAAAAAATCAAACAGCAGGCATCAACGAAAAAATGTTTACAGTAGGACAAACTTTAGGTCAGAGAAGTCCGACTCGACAAAAAAACAAATAATGTGTCAAAAAACTATCTTGGAGAGCAACTCCAACCAGGGCGAGACAACTACAGGTATAACAGATGCAGAGATCTATTTTCGAACAGGTTCCAGAGCCCACTGACGTTCCACTTGCTGAAAAAGTAAGGCCACGTCTACTGGAAGAGATAAAAGGCCACACCAACCTTCTCTCCCCCCAGGCCGCGCTACGCAGGATGATTGACAGGGACGAATACGGTTCATTCATCCTCTGGGGCCCCCCAGGAAGTGGAAAAACGACAATAGCAAGGTTCATCGAACACAGAACCACGATGCATTTTTGTTCCTTTAGTGCTGTACTCAGCAAAATTGCAGATGTGAAAGCACTTATGGAAAAAGCCAAACAACTGCACCTCTACCACAACAAAACTACCCTTGTCTTTGTTGATGAAATTCACAGATTCAACAAATCACAGCAGGACGCCTTTCTGCCATATATAGAATCGGGAGCAATCATTCTCATCGGGGCCACCACAGAAAACCCCTCCTTTGAGGTTATCCCGGCTCTTCTTTCCCGCTGCCATGTCTTCGTCCTGGAACCACTGGTCGAAGACCACCTCCTCTCCATCTTAAAAAGGGCTCTCGCCCATATCGGTAAACGACTGGAAATTAAAGATACAGCCCTTGAAATTCTTGCCCAAAAGGCCGGAGGTGATGCCAGAAGGGCCCTCAATGACCTTGAGCTGATCAGTCGAAACGCAGAACAGGGTGATAGTATCGAAGCCGAAGATGTCCTTGCGCTCCTGAGTAAACGATCTCTGTTTTATGATAAAAACGGAGAGGAACACTATAATCTCATCTCTGCCTTCCAGAAATCGATTCGCGGCAGTGATCCCCAGGCAGCACTGTACTGGCTTGCCAGAATGATTGAGGCCGGAGAAGACCCACTTTATATTACCAGAAGACTTGTCCGGATCGCTTCAGAAGATGTTGGCCTTGCCGACCCCCAGGCTATTGTTCAGGCGATGGCCATAAAAGACGCCGTTCATTTTCTCGGTATGCCGGAGGCAAATACCGCTCTGAGCCAACTTACGGTATATCTTGCCACTGCGCCAAAAAGTAATGCTCTGGAAACTGCATATTTTCGGGCAAAGGCGGAGGCAGAAAAGACCAGCCATCTCAAAGCGCCGCTTCATGTCCGTAACGCCCCGACAAAGCTTATGCAAGATCTCGGTTATAATAAAGGCTACCGATATTCCCATGATTATGAAAACAACTACTCGTATCAGAACTATCTACCTGAAACAATGAAAAAAACCGAATACTACATCCCCTCACCCTTTGGTTTTGAAAAGGAGATTAAAAAACGAATTGACTGGTGGAATGGGCTGAAAGAGCAACAACTACAAAAAGAGAAACAGGGCGGAGAATGAGAACCTTTCAGAAAATGATCATACTACTTACATTTAATGATATTCTCGCGCCCTCCTTGTATTTTTGACACTTGGTTATTATTATCATTTATAGGTATTTATAAGTTCTACAACATTTTTCCAAGCCGTTGTACGACATCTCAATTCACTCCAATCGAAATGAGGTAAACATGGAAAAACGAAGACATGACCGCATTACAAGCCAGAAATTTCTGGTTAACATTTCTGATGGTGCAGGCTTTTTTACCGGAACAGTAAAAGATTTTTCAAGATCCGGGCTGCTTCTCGATGACCTGCCAAAACGTCTTGATGGGAAGTCCAAAAATATTTCGGTAATTATTGACAACAAGACAGAAAATTTTAAACTAAAAGCAAAAACCCGCTGGACTAGGCAGCAGGCAATAAGCCAGATGGTTGGTTTCGAAATAGTTAATGCCCCCTGGGGGTGGGCTGAATTTGTCCTCCAAAATCAGGAAGCCCCAAGCAAGGCTCCGGCAGAAATAACAATATAAACCCTTGTACGACAACTGCGTCAGAAATTAAAGGCAATCATTCACGATGCTGGAATGATTGCCTTTTTTGTATTTGTATGGTAGGGCCATACTTCAATAAAATCGTGAGCAATGGAGGAGGCCCTGGTAGATTTTGCTGCGTTTCGAGTAAAGCAGGTGTAATCCTTTTACAGCCTTAAAGAAAGCTCCGGGGACCAGTACGACTAAGGTACCTATCTTTTTAAATGAGAATTATTTAATTTTTCCACAAACCCGCATATCCGTCACACTCTTACAATTACTGTACACATGAACTTTATCTACGAAAAAATCACATATCTCTTTGACCCATTACACTATCTTTGGGAACATGAAAAAATGCACAAGAAAATCTCTTTTTTTCTGGTGCTCTTTTTCCTCCTCAGCCTTATCGGCATAGAGCTTAACAGGCAGGGTCTCCTGCCTGTAGCCTTTCAGAGCTTCACCCCTAAAAACCACTTTTTTGCTGTCCAGGCAGCCTTTACTGTGGTGCTTATTCTGGAGGTCATCAGTCTGATCTTCACGATCCCATGCTCCTTTAGCCGTTCGGTGGGCAAACAGTTTGAAATTCTGGCGCTCATCCTCATGCGAAACGCATTTAAGGAACTTTCCTACTTCCCAGAGCCCATTACTTTTCTTGGCAACCAACAGGCAATTTTGAACATTCTCTCGGACGGCTTCGGTGCCCTGTTGATCTTTGGTCTTCTCGGCTATTATTATAAAATCCAGGCCCTTTCGGCAGAAGACAAAATGCGTCCTGTCGATATCTACAGTTTCGTGGCAGCGAAAAAAGGCATCGCCATCATCCTGCTCGCTGTCTTCACCTTTCTTGGGGTAAACAGTGTCATCGCAACAATGACCCACCAGGAACATCCCGATTTTCTCCACAGTTTTTACACGATCCTTATCCTGACAGACATCCTGGTCGTATTGTTATCCCAATGTTTTCAGCCATCGTTTTATGCAATATTCCGAAACTCCGGTTTTGCCCTTTCGACCCTGATTATTCGTATTGCTCTGGCTGCGCCACCTTTTTTTAACGTCCTGCTCGGCATAGCTGCAGCAGTCTTTGCCATCCTGCTGACCATTATCAGCCGGGCACTCTTTCTAAAAAGGAGCAGCAAGCATTAAGGTAATTGCCACATTCCGGCAACCTTTGCCTGGCAGGATGGACAGGCTCCATCAACGAGCCTGTTTTCATTAACAATAAAATTATTGCGTACAATCAAAGGCAGACCACAATCAGGACATAAAGTTGCCATGCCATCAGTGGTTCTGATGTTACCACCGTACACATAGGGCAGACCACAGTCTCTGCCGATTTGCCGGGCAAAGTCAATATCAGATGGCCGTGTCATCTTTTTATCCATCATTTTATACGCCGGATAAAAGGCGCTTACGTGCCAGGGAATATTGCGATCGACCCCTGCTAAAAAGTTCGCGATCGATCGAAGTTCCTTTTCGCTGTTATTCATTTCGGGGATGATCAGAGTGGTCACTTCAACCCAGACTCCGCTGTCCACAAACCTTCTGATATTATCCAGAACGGGTTCAAGCCTTGCCCCACAGACTTTTCGATAAAAGCCATCGTCCCATGACTTGAGATCAATATTAATAGCCGTTAAAACCGGAGCCATTGCCTGCACCACCTTCTCAGACATATAGCCATTGGAGACAAAGATGTTGCCGAGTCCTCTCTCTTTTGCAAGCACTGCACAGTCGTAGGCAAATTCAAAAAAGACCGTGGGTTCAACATAGGTGTAGCTCAGGGATTTGCAGCCGGAAGCAAGGGCGGCGTCCACGATTTCCTCAGGCGATCTGTAAACGGTTGTCCGGCTGCCGGGCAGACCATCTTTTACCTGGGAAATCGAACTGTTCTGACAGTTTAGACAGCGAAAATTACACCCCGGCGTTGCAATGGAATAGCTCAGAGACCCGGGCAGAACATGAAAAAGTGGTTTTTTTTCAATGGGATCGATATTTTCCGCCACCACCTTGCCGTAAACAAGACTTTCAACAGCTTCTCCGGTACCTCGTCTGACACCACAGATGCCAATCTGTCCTTTTGCCAAACGACAACTATGGTGGCAAAGATCACATACTGCACTTTTTTCTGAGAATGAGTTCACAGCAAACACCTCCTCAAACATTCATTTTAAGGTATCAATCTCTTTTCACGATAGTAAGTTTTTAAAAATGAAATCAAGTAGTTGAGCTTTCAATCAAAATATTGATGAGAAATAAAGGCTAGTCAATGTGCTTCCAGCTATTGTCTATCAAAACTGAATGAGGCCTGAAATTACTCTTGTAACTCATTGCAGCAACATCCTTGATAAGATAACCAAGGTAGAGATACTCAACGCCCCAATCCAGACAGACCTCCACCAGCGTCATAATATTAAATGTCCCCAGACTCCGTTTTGCCTCCTCCGGATCAAAATAAAAATAGACAGCGTTGAGCCAGTTATAGCCAATATCCACAATAGATGTCCCGATCAACCGGCCATCTACCCTGAACTGCAACTGGGCACAACTGACGATGGAGGTGAGAAAAAAATCATGAAAATAGCCCCGGGCAGAGTTATTTTCCCTTGGATATCGCTCTTGTAAGAATCGGTCACACAACTCTATATTTTCATCATCTACCCGTAATGGCATGAACTCAACGACAACATCACTGTTTTTTTTGACACTCCGTTTTTGATTTCTGTTCGGCACAAAAAGTCTGGGCCGAAGGCGGATCGGAACACAGGCCTTACAGTCTTTGCAGTGCATCGTATACAGGCAATCCCCATTGCGCCTGTAGCCCGCTGCGAGAAACAGTTCCATTACGCGCTCCCCAATCGGCGCAAAGGTCGCCTGATGGAAGGTGGCGACATAGGGTAAGCCATAGGGGCAATCGATGTTGATTGAAAAAAAATACTGCTGTAATTTCGGATAGAGTGCTCCAAACTCCTGCCGGCATTGCGCATCATATGTTGAGGTCATGTCTTTCATTCAACCTATCTTTCCCCTCATCTAAACAAGGCCCTGATCGAGCATGGCATTCACTACTTTTACAAAACCTGCAATGTTGGCTCCTGCAACATAGTTACCTTCAACCCCGTATTCAGAAGATGCAGCCAGACAGGTGCTGTGAATAGATTTCATAATCTGTTTCAGGCGGTCATCCACTTCCTTCCGCGGCCAAGACAGACGCATGGAGTTCTGTGCCATTTCCAGACCGGATACGGCAACTCCACCGGCATTGGCAGCCTTACCCGGAGCAAAAAGAATGTTGTGGTCAAGAAATATATCGACAGCCTCTGGAATGGTCGGCATATTTGCACCTTCACAGACCAAGGCGACACCGCCTGACAACAGGTGGCTTGCGTCTTTTGCATTGATCTCATTCTGGGTGGCACAGGGAAAAGCACAATCTGCCTTATGCTCCCAAAGCGGATTGTAATCACGCTCGGGAGAAACAGGGATATATACAGCCTCGGGGTAACGCTCCTTGTATTCGCTGATCCTTCCCCGCCTGATATTTTTCAACTCTTTGACAAAGGCCAGTTTTTCAGCGTCTATTCCCGCCTCATCGTAAACATAGCCGGACGAATCGGAGAGGGTGGCTACCTTTCCTCCCAGCTCAATTATTTTCTCTGTCGTGAACTGTGCGACATTACCGGACCCTGAAACCAGGCAGCTTTTCCCCTCCAGGGTTTGCCTTCTGGTCTGCAGCATCTCTGCTGCGAGGTAAACGACCCCATACCCTGTGGCCTCAGGACGAATAAGGCTACCTCCCCAGGCAAGGCTTTTGCCGGTCAACACTCCGGTAAACTCATTTTTCAGCTTCTTATACATGCCAAACAGATAACCAATCTCGCGGGCGCCAACTCCGATATCTCCTGCCGGAACATCGGTATTAGGCCCTATGTGCCTGTACAGTTCCATCATAAAGGACTGACAAAAGCGCATCACCTCATTGTCTGATTTTCCCTTGGGATCAAAATCCGAGCCGCCTTTTCCACCTCCCATGGACAGGGTGGTAAGAGAGTTTTTGAACACCTGCTCAAAGGCCAGGAATTTAATGATTCCAAGATTGACAGAGGCATGAAAACGCAGACCGCCTTTATAGGGACCGAGGGCACTGTTCATCTCCACTCGAAAACCACGATTCACGTGTACCTGCCCATCATCATCCATCCAGGGCACCCGGAACATAATAACCCGTTCCGGCTCAGTAATCCGTTCAAGGATTCCCTGCTGACGATATTCAAAATTTCGATCCAATACCGGTTTCACACTATGGATCACCTCATCCACAGCCTGATGAAATTCCTTTTGCTCAGGATCTTTATCGCGAATCTTTTCTATGGTGTTTTCCATTATTCCTCTCCACTGAAAATATATTTCTGGCTCCAGACCTCATTACCATTTATTTCACATTTGTCTTCACACGATGCTGCTTTTTCAAAGATGACACTTTGCGACCGGGTCCCGTCGCACTTGAGAACGAAAGGCTGCTTGGTTCGTACATGATGCACATAAAGTCCTTTTTTCATGGATTCCTGCGCCTCAAGCCAATCCCAGCGGAAAAAATCTTGTGCCTCCTGACTGCTGCCATTCT
The DNA here is from genome assembly GCF_005116575.1 of Desulforhopalus sp. IMCC35007. Classification (GTDB taxonomy): domain Bacteria; phylum Desulfobacterota; class Desulfobulbia; order Desulfobulbales; family Desulfocapsaceae; genus Desulforhopalus_A. Next base: position 38,475 of record NZ_SWCN01000023.1, read on the forward strand.
TGCTTTCATTGAGCGTCAGATACGGGATACCGAGGGAGGTAATATTCTGAAAAAAATGAGTCCCCTGCGAGGCTTCCGCTTTAATGGAGCTGTTTCTGACCTCTATAATCCCTGCAACACCGGATATATCTGCCCATTGTACAGGAATACCAAGCCAGGGGTCGGAAGACCCCCAGCGGCCAGGTCCTATCAGAAGGAACGGAAGGTTCTCGGCAAGGAGTCTTCGGTTGATTTCGCCTATTTCGCTTGCCATCTCCTGGGTTTTAGCCCCATCAAACCCTCTGGTGGGTACATAGACAATGTCACGGATTGTATCAAACTGCCCATGTCCTAAGGACTGATGAACATGACAGATAGCATTTTCAATTTCATGATCGCAAATCTGCACATCAGCAAATTCTCCACCTGTAATCATCGGCCTGATCTGCAGGAAGTAAAAGGTAGATAACCCAAGCTCAGGATCCACGTCCACCGCAAACTCTATCTCGACTTCCCCACCCATAGCTGTTCTGCCGATGTTGAGAAGCTCCTGTAGTATGCTGGCCAGCGGATAACCATCATACTTTAGCATCTGGGCAAAGGTGACAATCTTTGGTCCCGGCATCCTCGTATCCCGAACTCTGTTTTCCACAGCGACATAGGTTGAGGTCAGCAGGCTCACAGGAGTTTCATGGTCAGCCTCCTGAACAGTACGTAAAACAAGGTTGGATATATCCCTTTCCAGACAGTTCTCCGGACTGACATCCAGAGCATAAAACTGTCTCTGGCTGTACTTCAGCATGTTCTCCACTGTGGAAAACTGTACCAGTTTTTTCGGCCTGGCAGGAGAAAACCAGAGGGCCTTGCCTCCCTCTACAACGGTTTTACCAAGCCCCAGAGCCACATGGGCAATCCCTTCAGCGGCTTTCATCCCCATAACCGGATAGAAATTATGGGACTGGGCGACCCCGGAAACTCCGGGATACCAGAAATCCCCGTATCGTTTGCCTGCAAGCTGTTGAATGATCACGGCCATGGAATCATCGCGACCAAGCCCTGTGACCTTTGAAAAGGCTATTGGCCCTTCAAACCAGGTCGAGGCGTATACCAGCTTGATTGCACTTTCAAGCTGAGCGAGACGTTCCTCAAACTCAGGGTGATTGTTTGCCAGAAAATAGGTGGAATACAGGCCCGCATAGGGTTTGAACTGGCCATCTTCCAGAAGACTTGAAGAACGTACAGAAAGAGGTGTTGTCGTTTTTTGCAGGAACCCCCTCAGGGCCTTGCGGAGCCAATGAGGAAGGGTTGCATCGAGAAACAGGTCGGCGACTTGTTCGTCGGGATAATTTTTGCAATAGTAAAGATTCTGTTCCTCGACAAAGGTATCAAAACCATCGGCAGTGATAATGCAGGTTTTCGGAATCGTAACCGGAGAGGAAGCCAGCACGGAGTTTTCATGATGTGCCCGTTGCAGACAGGCCCACATAAAGGCGATTCCCCGTGCCTTACCTCCCATTGACCCACTACCGATTTTCACAAAATCCATAATCTCAGGGTCGTAGAGATCGGGGTCAAATTTAACGACCACTCCCTGTTGGCGGTGCTTGCGCAGAGAATGTACCTTGGCAACCAGATCCTCCCGCATCCTGGCCCAGTCGTGGTCGACTGAAAGAGAATCCTTGTGGATACGACGGGCCAGCACCACTTCTGCCCGGGCCATGACCCAGTTGAAAAAATGGTTGCGCAGGGCATGGTAGCGCAGGGATTTTTCTGGAATCACCTTGAGCTGTTTTTCAAACTCATAAAGATTTGAGGCGGTACCAATGGCCGTTTCATCCGGCAGACGAAAAACAAAATCCCCAAATCCCAGGTAATTGAGAAAGAAGCTATGGAGTTCATCCCGTATCAGAGGAGAGTTTTTATCGAGAAATACTGCGGGAATGCTGTGAGCGCAGTCACGGTTCCGCTCTTCGGTTGAAACCATCAGCAGAGGAATATCGTGGGATTCCTGGCGGATAAATTTCAAAAACTTCCCGCCCGCCTGGGCATCTATTGCTCCGGATTTTTTATATCGGGCATCAGAAATAACTGAAAACACATAGGGTTTGTAGGCCTGATACAGGGCCATGGCTTCTTCATAACAGGTGGCGATAAGAATTTTAGGCCTGGCCCGCATCCTCAGCAGCCTGTGTCTTTCGTTGAGACTGTCACTGAGTACGGACTGGGTCTGCCGTACAATCTCATTGTAGATAAGAGGTAAAAAAAGCGATCTGTAGAGCGGTGAATCCTCCACATAGATAATGACCCGGACCATGGCCGACTGGGTATCCGCATCGACATTGCGGTGATCTTCAACATTTTTTATAATCGCCAGCAACAGATCAGCTTCACAGCACCAGAGAAAGGTCTTGTCAATACCATAGTCTCCGACCCTCTCCGGAAAGGTTGCCCGCAGATTATGGGCAACAAGGATAACCGGAAGATCAGGTCGAATATTTTTAATGGCTTTACCGAAGACATAGGCATCCATCCCCCCTAAAAAGGGCATGGTTATGACCATATCAAAGTTTTTTGTCTGGATGAGCCCGAGAGCCTCTTCAGCGGAAGAAGTTCTGGTTATCTTAGGGGGTTTACTAAGATTCAGCCCATGGTACTCATTGATCAGGCGGGTGGCGAGACTTCCATCCTCCTCCATGATGTAGGCATCATAAAGGCTGGAAACAAGCAATATTTCCTGAACCTTAAAGGGCATCAGGTCATGAAATATTTTAAAATGAGGATCAAAATGAGGAAGTATTTCTTTGGAGTCAATATACATGGCTTCCTCCCTGTGAGATAGTGTCCATCCTTGAACATAAGGGTTTGGGTCAAGACCTGGATGCAACATACATTTTTACCATATCCATACCCTTACTCTCAGAGTCATGCTTCCCTCCAATGGTTACGATACATGGTATAACGCCATGGTTAAGCCAAACAACAGTTTTCGAACGACCACTCGATACAACTACCTTGGCTGCAACTACACGACCCGCGACCCTTTATCCATCTACAATACAGTATATCTCTTTGGGAAAAAGGGAACTCATCTATAATCTCAGCCTTTGGATCCGCCAAGCCCACTTTCAACGGCACGGATCACAGCATCAAAACTGCCCAGCTTGTCGAGAATGGCAACAGGGGCAAGAGCCTTTGAACGTTCAATCACCTGCGGATCTCTGTGATTGCCCGTAAAAAAAATTACGGGAATATCCAAAAATGTCTTAATCTGTCTGGTCGCTTCAACCCCGTCAATTTTACCCGGAAGGGCCACGTCCATAAAGAGCAGGTCCGGTTTTTCACTGCGTGCCCACTCCACGGCTTCTTCACCCGTTGTGATGACATCGCTTGTGATATAACCATGGGCTTCAATTTTTTTACGAAGCATCATCCCAACGAGGACTTCATCCTCAACAAGCATAATCAACCCTTTTTTCCTGCCCCTGGTCTCCATTTTAAGTTCTGTCCTTAAAGGTAATATGAAAAGCAGTCCCCCTGCTTCGGTCTATAGCCAATGTTCCCCCTAACTGTTTTACCACCATACTGGATGTAATCTGGAGGCCGAAAGACGTTGCATTTTCAACATCAATTTCCGTTGGCAGCCCCGTTCCATTATCCTCTACAACAAGATAATAAACACCTTTTTTTACCGCGAGTTGGATACGGATAATTCCTTTTTTCCCTGAAGGAAACGCGTGTTTTACAGAGTTGGTGATAAGTTCACTGACGACAAGGCCTACAGGAACAGCTTTATCAAAAGGGACAGTCACCTGACAATAATCAGCACGAACCTCTATCTGATTGGAAAACGTCATATGCTCAACCTGGGTACGGGCAAGCTTTGCCAGATATTCACCGAGGTTGATTTCAACCAGGTTTTCTGACTGATAGAGATTTTCGTGGACCAGGGCCATGGCCCTGATCCGGTGTTCCATTTCCTCAAATATTTTCTTTGCGGCCTGATCTTCAATCTCCTCCATCTGCAGGGCAAGCATGGAAATGATAACGAGCATATTATTTTTGGTCCGATGGTAGACTTCACGCAGCAGCAGATCTTTTTCCTGCAGCAAGCCCTGCAGACTTTTTTCTTTGACTCGTATTTTTTCCTGTACCTGTACGTGGTCCGATATGTCAATCATGGTTCCAACCGAGGCGGGAACGCCCTTCCAGGGGATATACGAACCATCCACTTCGACATCAAAAACCTCTCCATTTTTCCTGAGACACTTCACATGGTGAGGCTGATCGGTTCGTCTGTAGAGACGTTCCTCCTGAAGAGACATCCTTTCCATGACCTCAACCTTATATTCCGGAGCAATAAGATCTATCGGCCCCATCCTGTTTATCAGTTCTATCTTACTGTAACCAAACATCTTGACGATTGCCGCGTTGACATATTTAAACCGGTTCCCCTGAACAATACAAAGTCCTGCAAGCGAGGCCTCCATGGTGGCGATAAGCTGGCGTTCCCGCTCTCTCAGGGCGTTGGACAACTTTCTATTCTTTTCACTCTCCACATGAACATCTCGCATCATAGCGCTGAGCTTTTGATTATTCCGCTGCAGTTGGGCAGTTCTGGTTTTTATGCCGTCTTCCAGCCTGTGAAAATATTGCTTCTTCATTGTTTCAGCAGAGACAAGGCCATCAATCATGGTGTTCATGGCTGTCGCGAGTGCTCCCAGTTCATCCCCCCGCTCAAGGTCTGATTTTTGAGAGAGGTCACCCTCGCCCACCCGCTCTGCAAGGAGGGCGAGCTTTTGCAGAGGGGCAACAAAATTTCTCACGGCAAGATAAGACAGACAGAGGATAATCAAGGTGATACAGAGGCTGTAGAAAACAAACCGTGTTTTCAGTGAAACTATCATTTCATCAAGGGCATGCCGGGTCTTTTCCGCAGACGAGACCAGGTCCGCTTCTCTTGCCACCATTACGAGTTTCCAACCATGGACAGAAAGAGTTTGACTGGCAACCAGATGGTTCTCTTCACCGAGTAATACCGTTTCAACACCGGACTCCTTGGCAAGAATTCGTGCAACCATCTTCTGAACCTGAGGGTTTGTTGATTGATCCAGATTGTAATCCAGCATATCCCTTGGATGTTCCATTTGTTCAGGAAGAGAAGGAAGACCAAAAAGTGACAGAAATTCTATGGGAAATGCTATAATTTCCCCGGAACTCCCCAGCAGAAAAGATAAAAGCACTCGACCATCACCCTGCTGTTCCAGCCCACCCGCATCCAGAATAGTGTCTACGAGCGTTGAGAGTGGTATATCAATACCTACGACACCACGTAAACGCCCGGTTCCGTCAACAATAGGCCCGGAAGCCGTCACTACGAGTCCATCAACCACATCATCCTGGTAGATTTTAGTCCACCGCACTCCCTTTTGCCCCTCTTCTGATTCAGTAAAAACGGTGAGTGGCGCGCCATTTCGCTGATCAAACTCCGTCGCCACGGGCAATTGGCGAACAGCCCTTCTGGCCTGAGAATTTTTGGTATAATACTTGCCGATTCCTGAGGTCGTAAGCACATGTGTCGCCAGTGCCTCAGGCAAAACCTTTTCCGCCTCCATCAGGCCGGAATCAAGGTGTCTCAGTGCAGCCGTTTCTATGAGGATATCTGCGGCCATGGATGAAGCTCCCCAGTATAAGGAAACGACAGGCTCACCCGGACCTGTGATGTACATCCGATTTTCCTGTTGAAAGTGGAGCGGAATGGGTTCACCTGTCATGGCTGCATAGGCGGAAAGGTCCTGATATACATCGCTTGCCTGGGTGGCTAAAAGATGTACCACGGCGGAGAATTTAGCAAAATACTCCTCATGACGGGCACCCTGTTCGTCGCAGAGACGAGTAAGATATGAAATTGCCTGCTTACGTATTTGTTCCTTATTAATTCGAGTTGAATAGTTACCAAAGGTGTTAACTGAGTCAAGCACATGGTGGGCAACGGGCAGAATAGTCAGTACCACAATAAGAACAAACGCCGCAAAGAGCTTGTTGCCTATCTTGTCACCGACATTTTTTGCAAAAACCCGAGATATCCCCATCCCTCTTATCCCTGCTGTGCGGCCCGTAACTGTTCAGGAGTATTAACGTTCTGCCAGGCAGAGCGTAAGGATTCGGGAATCCGTGGGGTATCAATTTTCAAATGAGTCGCTATGTTGCCAATACGTAAATTGCCGGAAAGAAGCTGTTCTTCAAGAAGATGCGCAGCTTTACCGTCATACCAGGCAAACAGGGGTTCACAGTAATCAGCCTCTACAAGACGGGGAACACGTCCCCAGCAACCCAGCCTGCGCCCGGCAACAAGCCAGTTCACTGCTTCAGCAGAAATAAAAGGCATGTCACAGGCTATAACAAGCCAACTGACAGCTGGTTGCCAGCGCATGGCCGACAGCACACCGGTAAGAGGGCCTGCGACTCCAGGAATATCGGGGACCCGCTGCATTTCATATAAACTCTGCGGGAGCTCTCCCCTGCCTGAAACAACCAGCCCATCAACCAGAGGTTCAACCAGACGAACAACTCTTTCCACCCAGGTCTGATCAGAACCTTCTGTCGTCTTTAAAAGATGTTTCGGCTCGCCCATTCTGGAACTGCGTCCGCCTATCAGGATGCAGGCCCAGACTGGTACCTGCTCTCTTATAATGTCCAGCTTTTCCAACAGCTTTTCTGAAAAATCCTCTATAGTTTGGATATTTCCCCCAGGCCAGTGCAAGTCATCGACTGTCAGCTCATGCCCCTGACCAATATATATTTTGTGCAGACTACAGTTAGCACTCCCCTCTACGAGTACAAGATCGCTTTCCCGGGCTAAAGAACTGAGTTCATAGCGCTGGGGCAGACTCCTGGAGACAATGCCGACATCCAGATGGCATGAATCAAGAATCTCCCGCAGCCTGCCAATAAACTCTGCTCTTTGTGCCTCTGAACCTCCGATAAGGTGAAAAATTGGAAACGCCTTCAGCTGATCTGTTTGATAGAGTTTGTCCATGATATAACCACCACTTTTTCATCTTTTACCAGATAAGTACCGTACAGATTGGCTTCTTGTTTTTTGACCTTATTAGAGCTTGCCCACCACATTTAAGGCCAGAATCATCTTGGTACCTCGCCCCTTAGCACCCTTTTTTGAAACAGCACTGCCCTTAACCAGCGCTGATAAAAATATCCTGTCTACCCTGGGGCAGCGCCCCTTTCTCTCTGCCTTTTTCAATAAACATCTGTACTGCTGCTCGCCCTTCTGTACCAAGGTTTCTTGAAAAATCATTAACATAGAGCTTGATATGACTTTCAACAACCTCCTTATCCAACTCCTGACTGTAGGACTGTATATAGTCAAGACATCTTTCAGGATAGCGAAAAGAATGCTCGACACTCAAGCCTATGACCTGCTCAATTTTTTTCAGAGTTTTCGGCCCAAAACTTCGTTTCGCCGCAATCCCTCCAAGCGGAATAGGCATGCCTGTGGTTTCTTCCCACCAAGCGCCAAGGTCCTGCAGACAGAACAAGCCTTCCTGCTGGTAAGTAAAGCGTGACTCATGAATGATGACGCCCGCTTCCACCTCTCCCTTTTTCACCGCAGCCATTATACGATCAAAGCGCATTTCAACAAGTTCACAGGGATGGGGCAGATACATTTGCAAAAGCAGTGCTGCTGTCGTGAGTTTTCCGGGAATTGCAATGCGCCTCAGGCGGGTTATATCCACCATTTCAGGGTCTTTAACAACGAGAAGCGGGCCACATCCCCTGCCAAGAGCGCTTCCTGTCGCCAGAAGACAGTATTCATCCAGTACATGAGCCAGGGCATGAAAAGACAGTTTGGTGACATCAAGTACCCCTGCCACCGCCCAATTATTTAATTGCTCGACATCTTCAAGAAGAGGTTGACTAAAGCTAAGCCCATGACAGTCCACCAGTTTATGCACAAGTCCATAGAAGATAAAAGTATCATTGGGACAGGGAGAAAACCCCAGACTCAGGTTGCCATTTTTTTGCATTTCATCTCTCTTTGTGTTTCTTCAACAATCATCTTTACTATCATTCCTGCTTTTTCGCAGGCTTCCTGCAAACGCCAGTTCAAGGGGTTCCGGTCTTCGACCATATTTGAAACACAACGCAGTTGGAAAAGTTCCACTCCAAAAGTCTTGCAGACCTGTGCTGCAGCCGCACCCTCCATATTCTCGCACAAGCCATCCCATCTTTTCTGAAGCCAGTCTCCGCGGGCTTTTTTCCCTGTAACACTGTGTACCGTAATAAACGTCCCACTGAGGTAGGCAATCCCGTTATTTTCAAGCACAGCTGTAGAGCTGGAAAAGAGGGGATTCCCCAGTTCAAACACGAGATGTTCTACAAGGTCCTCCCTGAAATACTCAATCCCGGCATCTCCCATACATATTCCAAGATCACCAAACAGGTCACGCTCTGCCACACAGACATCTAAAAGCTGTGGCTGGCGGGCAGAAGTGTTCTGAGGGAGAAAATAAGCCCCTGCAACCCCAAAATTTATTATCCCGTCAATAGTTTCTGTCGTCTCACAGAGAAACCTTGTAAGGTTCAACGTCGTGAGAACGGGTCCAACCCCAGTAACAAGAGCCCGCCAGGAATTAGAGGACAGACCCTTTGTCTGCGAAAGATCAAGAGCATCCATCGCCTCTAAAAACGCGTTCATCTCAAATTCAGTTGCAGCTGTCACCAGGATCATGGTATCTACAAGCCCCTTTGCACCTTAGGCCAAGATGGCCAAGACATCAGAACATTGCCAGGAGTGCAATATAAAAAGTAAGGAAAAGCATGAGATGCGTATCCTGTTTTCTGGAAAAAGTATTTTCTTGTCACAAACAATGTCCCATCTCTTTTAGCTTTTTCCCCAACCGGGTAGAAATGTACCTTGCAAGATCAAAGAGATGCGATACCTTCTGAGCTGAATAAATACAATCATCACAATAACACATAATAATTTTATATACATTGGCCCATTGGCGACTGTAGTATTTTTTACCCAAATATCAAGATAATGCAAGAAGATCTCAAGCTGGCAGCCTACCATTATGATCTGCCCCAGGAATCAATAGCTCAACGACCTGCGGATAAACGCGACAACTCTAAACTCATGGTGCTGAACCGGGCAGACAACAGCCGTCAGCATTGTCACTTCAGCGATGTCCATGAATTTATTCAAAAAGGCGACGTTCTTGTCGTCAACAACACAAAAGTTTTCCCGGCAAGACTCTTTGGTCAAAAAGCCACAGGGGGAAAAATTGAAGTGTTTCTCCTCGAGTTTCCAAAACTTCTTGAAAGTTCGACACATTCAGGACGGGCCCATGGCTTACTGAAATCATCCAAACGACCTGTAATAGGTTCAACAATCACCATAAATGAAGAGCTCCGTTGTCAGGTAGTGGACTATCTTGAAGGCGGCAAGGCTCTCCTGGAGATTCATTTCAACGAAGACCTCGGCTTGATGAGATGCCTGGAACTCGCCGGAAACGTTCCACTGCCGCCCTATATAAACAGAAAAGAAGGTTCGACCAAAGAAGACAGCCAACGATACCAGACGGTCTATGCCGATCAGCCTGGTGCGGTCGCAGCCCCAACTGCAGGTCTTCATTTCACTCAAGAATTATTGGAGAAGCTGAGAAACAAGGGTGTGACAATCGCAGAGGTCACCCTGCATGTAGGTTATGGGACCTTTGCACCGGTTCGGGAGTCGGATATTACCCGCCACCAGATACACAGGGAATATCTTTCAATTGGCCGGGATGTGGTAAAAAAGGTAAACGACACAAAAAAGCAGGGGGGAAAGATCTGGGCTGTGGGTACAACTTCAGTAAGGGCTCTGGAGTTTGGTGCAAGAGAGACCGGGACTTTACAAGCCATGGAAGACTGGTGTGATCTCTACATCTATCCAGGCTTTACCTTCAAGGTCGTTGATAACCTGATCACCAACTTTCACCTGCCGGACTCATCTCTTATGTTTCTTGTGTCAGCACTCTGCGGGAGGGAAACCCTTCTTAACTGCTATGAATCAGCAATTAAAAAGGGTTATCGATTCTTCTCGTATGGCGATGCGATGGCAATTATTGGCAGCTAAACGTTTTGGTATCGTGAATTTACGTGGTTCAGGTCGTGCTTGCTGCCGGGCAGCCAGCACAGGCGGAATCTGTCTTGCAGGCGGCGGGCTTTGAAACCCCACCGTTGGTACTGCTATAGCCGTCTGCATACCAGCCACCACCTTTGAGTTGAAACGAACTCATCGACATCAGTTTCGTAATGGGACCATCACACTCAGGACATTTGGTTAAAGGAGCGTCGGCCATTTTTTGCTGGACCTCAAAAACTTTTTCACACGTTTTACATTCGTACTCGTACACTGGCATTGTCTTCACCTATGGTGCCATAACCTTGCTATGGCAAACTAACCTAATAAAATTATTAATCAATTCGACAGCTAGTCCAAACTGCCTCTTTCGCTGGTGCAAATCTAATGCTCCAAGCCAAGTCTGTCAACACTTTGAACAATTCAAGTTACATTACAACACCTCCTTTTAGTTGAATCGTTCATTGCTTGTTGTTAATGTCTATTTTTGTTATAGAGGGCCCTTTAAACCACTCTTTAACTCTCCTTATACTTCTGTACTTAACGTAATTATATGATAGGAATATTTGATTCTGGGGTTGGCGGCATGACAGTTGCGAAAGCTGTTGAGCAGCTGTTACCTGAACACCCTTTACTGTACTTAGGCGATATAGCAAGAACACCATATGGACCCAAAAGTGCCAAAACAATTGAGGAATACTCGATTGAAAACACACGTTTTCTCATCAGAAACGGAGCGAAAATCATCGTCATTGCCTGTAACTCAGCCTCCAGTGTTGCAACCGGTCGTCTGCGTCGGGAATTTAATCTTCCTATTTTCGAGGTCATTACTCCCGCTGTAAACGCTGCCGTCAAGCAATCTGCAACCGGCAGGATAGGCGTTATAGGAACAAGGGCTACCATTGACAGCGGCTTGTATGAAAAACTGATACACCAACACAATGCCAAATTTAAGGTGGTCTCAAAAGCCTGCCCACTCCTTGTCAGCCTCGTGGAAGAGGGGTGGCTCAACAAACGTGAAACCAAAATGATCCTGCGTAGATATCTGAGTTATTTTAAAGATTTCCAAATAGACACCCTGGTTCTTGGGTGCACCCACTATCCCCTGCTGAGCCAACTTATCCAGCACAGGGTTGGTAGGCGTGTTCAACTTATTGATTCATCTCAAGCCACTGCACAATATCTGAAGCAGTGTCTTGTGGATAGTACAATCTCAACTCCCATTCCGGGGCATACCGCCCGTGAAAATAAATATTACGTCACGGATCTGACAAAAACTGCAGAGGGCGTCGCCCAAACTATTTTCCAAAGGCCAATAGAACTCCTCCGGGCATAATATCATGACAAAACAATTCTTCCATTTTTTCTCCAGTGTAATCCTCTGCTGTTGTTTCATGGCTTTATCAGGGCATCTGGTACAGGCCAGCGACACCGAGTTTCCTGAAGATATTGCCAAAAGACTACAGCAGCGTTACGACAGCATGAAGAGCATTACCTTTAATTTTAACCAGAATACACGGGGAGAAATCACCGGAAAACCAAAAACAGGTTCCGGCACCGCCGCATTTTTAAAAGGCAACAGTAAGAGTAAAATGCGCTGGGACTACCTCGCTCCCAAGCGACAGGTTTTGCTGAGTGATGGTCTGCATTTTTTTATGTATTTTGAAGAACTCAGGCAGATGATCATCTCACCCGCCTCAAGCCTTGAAAAAGATCTCACATATTCATTTTTTTCCGGCAAAGCACAGTTACAAAATGACTTCTACATCCGACCGGCCGATACCGAACTCGCCGGCGAGGAAAATAGCACCACCAATATAATAAAACTGATTCCCATTGTCCCCCACTCCCAGGTGCAGGATATTCATCTCTGGGTGAGCAAGGACTCTCTTATCCACAGAATACATATTCAGGATCACTTCGGAACCATTACCGTCCTTAATCTCAGCAATATTCACACAGATGGGCTGGAGGGCAAAGGCCAGGCTGAAATAGACACCCTCTTTTCCTTCACGCCGCCTGAGGGTACTGAAATCATTCAGCAATAGCATGAATCCCTCCCCCTCTGACACCTTTGCCCTTGGACTGTGTTCCATGCCCTGGGCAATTTTAAACCGTCCTTCGATCCAATTGGCTGCGCTGTCAGGGTATCTGCAGCAAAAATCTGCTTACCAGGTAGAGCTGTTTCATCCTTATCTTGCAGTGGCAAACAGTCTTGGAACCAATCTGTACCCTAAGATTGCCTTGTCCGGTTGGGCGGGAGAGGCTCTTTTTGCTCCCCTTCTCTACCCGGAAAAAAGGGAAGATGCAGCCAGACTGTTTTACACAAGTCTACCCTCGGTAAACTCGAAAGAAGTGGACTTCAACGCTTTGACTGAACAGGTCGAAGCTTGTTGTCAAAATCTGCTGGAGACCATCGATTTCAGTCACTACGGACTTTTTGGATTTTCCATCTGCTTTAGCCAGCTCTTCCCCTCCTTGTATTTAGCCAAGCTCATAAAGGCCCGACAACCCGACCTTCCTATTGTGATAGGTGGTTCATCATGCTCGGGAGAAGTGGGAAGATCCCTGATCAAGCAATACAATCAGGTCGATTTTGTCATAGATGGAGAAGGAGAAGCACGACTTCTGAGCCTCTGCAATTTTCTGACAAATACGGAGACGATGCTTGCGGATGGTATCCATAGTCGCATACCGGTCACAAAAAAGTCCCTGCCCGTTTCTCCACTTGCAATCTCGTCCCTGCCCTACCCGGATTACAGGCCCTACCTAAGCGAGATGCGGAAAAGTTTTTCCCATCAGCCTTTTATCCCCATTCTTCCTGTTGAGTTTTCTCGGGGATGCTGGTGGAACAAGTGCACCTTCTGCAATCTCAACATTCAGTGGGCAAATTATCGTTTTAAGGACTCTGGCAGAATGGTGGACGAGGTACTGGCGCTGGCAGAGCGACACGAATCTCTTCAGTTTACCTTCACCGACAATGCGTTGCCGCCAAAAGGGGCTGATCACTTTTTTGCAGCAATCAACGAGATGCCTCTTGATTTTGATTTTTTTGCAGAAATCAGAGCAACAGCAAAGATTGAACGCCTGAAAACATATCGCAAAGGGGGCCTGACAACGGTTCAGGTCGGCATTGAGGCCCTGTCTACCTCACTGCTCAAGAAAATGGACAAGGGCAGCACGACTATGGATAATATCGCCATGATGAAACTCTGCGCTGAACATGACATCAAGATGGAGGGTAACCTTATCGCAGAATTTCCAACAACCTCCAGTAAAGAGATAGAAGAGACACTGCTCAACCTTGACTTTGTCCTGCCTTTTGCCCCGCTCACGGTGGCTTCGTTTTTTCTTGGCTACGGCTCTCCCATCTACAGAGCGTTGGAAAAATATGGTATAAAGACCACCCTGCCCCATGACAAAACAAGATTGCTCTTCCCAAAAGAACCTCTCAATGCCCTGACAATGTTGATCTACAGCTACCGGGGCGATAAAAAGAAGCAGCAACAGAAATGGAAGCCGGTCAGAAAAAGGGTTGCCGCCTGGCAGGATTTTCATACCAACAGACCAGATAAAGCTCGTCCCGCCCTCTCTTACCGGGATGGTGGAAAATTTATTATCATCAGGCAGGAGAGACCTTCTGGAAAAACTCTGCATCACAGGCTTCGTGGCCTCTCGAGGAAAATATACCTCTCCGCGCAGGTTCCAACCCCGATATCAGAAATCAGGGCATGTTTTCCCCAGATAGCCCACGACACACTTGCAACGTTCATAGATGAAATGTGCTTAAAACGGCTCATGTTTCAGGAAAACGGACGTATCCTCTCCCTTGCCGTTCAACAACGTTGAAACCTTTTATGACAATACTTGCCATTCTCTCCGATACCCATGACCAGGTCGCAAACCTGCGGGCCGCAATAGATTATTGTAACCACAATCAGGTCGATGTTGTTGCCCACTGCGGCGATCTCATCTCCCCATTTATGCTCAAGCAGCTGGCCCGTTTTGATGGTCCTGTCCACCTGATTTATGGCAATAATATCGGAGATCAACGTCTTATTGCCGACAGGTGCGGCCGGGATTTTCCCAACATTACCCATCACGGCATTCTTGGCAAATTCACCATTGATACTTATACAATAGCCATGGTCCATTATCCTGAGCAGGCACAAGAGCTTGCCAGACAGTCAATCTATGATATAGTCTGCTGTGGGCATTCGCATATTCCCAGGATACAACAGTTTGAACAGTCGTTGCTTATCAACCCAGGACCACTGTTAGGAGAAAATGACCAGGCTGGCTTTGTCATCGTAGACCTTCTCAAGGGTACAACTCAACGTATTGGTGTAGGAATATGCATGTTTGATCATGACATTCCCATAACAGAAACTGCACCCCAGCCACGTGCTCTTCATCCGCCAATTGAAACAATAGAACATAACCGGCAACGCCCTTAACAACGTCAACTGGAGCTCAATTCCATTGGCAATAACCCCTCAACCACAGCCATAACAAACAGGAAGATATGACAGAAGCAAACAGTGAGAGCTTTGAAGATCTCTTCAAAGCAGAAGCCAACAAAAAGATCAAGCGCCTTGAGCCCGGGCAGAAAGTTAAAGCGACCATCGTAGGTATGAATGCTGAAACTACTTTTCTCGATGTAGGCGGAAAAAGCGAAGGTGTGTTAAACAGCTCCGAGCTCAAAGACAAGGAAGGTAATTTCACTCACAAAGAAGGTGATACCCTTGATGTCTACTTCCTTCAGGCCAAAAATTCTGAAAGACTGTTTACCACAACCATAGGATCAGGCTCCTCCAATGCCCATCTTGAAGAAGCGTATCGCTCCAGAATTCCTGTGGAAGGTCTTGTAAAAGCTGAGATAAAAGGAGGTTTTGAAATCACCCTAGGTGGTAATGTGAGAGGGTTCTGTCCTTTTTCCCAGATGGGCCTGCGTCGGGTAGAAGATGCAGCCAAGGAATATCTGGACACTCATATGAGGTTTATTATCACCAGATTTGAGGAAAATGGCCGCAACATTGTTCTCTCTGCGCGCGCCATTCAGGAAGACGAACGAGAAGAACTGAAAGAAAAACTCAAAGAAACCCTTGCAGAAGGACAAACTGTTGAGGGCACCATCAGTTCTATTCGAGATTTCGGTGCTTTCGTTGACCTGGGCGGAGTAGACGGCCTGATCCCTATTTCTGAAATCGGCTGGAGCCGCGTGGAAAAAGTTGATGAACACTTTAGCGTTGGCCAGAAAGTTCAAACAATAGTGAAAAGTATTGACTGGGATAAAGAGAGGATTTCTCTCAGCTACAAAGAAACCCAGGCGGACCCTTTTGAAGAGGTGCCCAACAAATTCCCTGTGGGCTCCACCCACACCGGAATCGTAGCGCGTCTCGCGCAGTTCGGAGCTTTTGTAACGCTTGAACCGGGTATTGACGGACTTGTCCACATCTCAAGGCTGGGCAATGGAAGGCGCATTAATCATCCAAGAGAGGTGGTTGAAGAAGGACAGAATCTTGATGTGACAATTGAAGCCATTGACACCATTGAGAAACGAATAAGCCTGGTTCCCGCCGACTACGTTTCTCCTGAGAGCGAGGAAGAAAAAGAGCGCAGCGAGTACAAGGCTTTTGTCTCCAAAGATAAAAAGAAAAAGTCAGACAATGATCTCGGAAGTCTCGGGGCACTGCTCAAGGCTAAAATGGCCCAAAAAAATAAATAAGCCATACCGTTTATCAAAAAAAGAGTCTGGTCCCTTTGTCATCAGGTACCGGACTCTTTTGCTGAGCCATTTTTTTCCGCACCGGCGATCATTACGAAAGCGAAAAGAGACAGGAGTAACACCGTTACCCCAGTCACATGATATGCAGCAGCAATCCCCCACTGATCCATAATCCCCCCCGCTAAAACCGCCCCTGTAAATACTCCCCCGCTCATTGCGAAACCAAACATGCCCATCATGGTTCCATGACCATAGTGCGCTTTTGCTTCAAGTGAGGCGTAACCACCAAGTACCGCCCAGATAGCAGCCTCCACGCACCCAAGCAGCAGGTAGACAACTGCCATGAATGTCACTGTCGTGAAAAAAGGAATACAATACACAACGGCTGATAGAACCAAACTGGAAGAGATAAGAATCTTACGCTTACTGTACTTGTCCGCAAGCTTTCCAAAAGGCACCTGCAAAAGGGCATTGACAAGGGTCCGGCAGGCAATGACAAAGCCAATCTGCAAGCCTGTCACCCCCGGCCACTCGGACATCAGCAGTGGAACAAAAGCCATACTCGGTACCATAATGATCATAGTTGAATAGCGGGCGATTAATATTCCTACGGTTTTTCTGTTATGGACCATCTCCACAAGGCTTTTTAGAAAATTTCCTTCTGTTGCCACCTCACCTGCAGGCCTTCGTGGCATATACAAGATAACCAGCATCAACGCCACCAGACTCAGGCTTGCCATAGTATAAAATACCGACGCCAGCCCCCAGATATCGGACAATATTCCACCAATGACAGGCCCACAGCCAATGCCGCAAAAAATCGCCACATTGAGATAGCTCATGTATCTAGATTCCTGCCCTATTGGTGCAAGCAGACTCATGTAGGCCATACCTATGGGGACAATCATAGCCGACCCAACACCATGAAAAGCACGAATCACAACAAGATGACTCACGTCTTTTGCCATGGGAATAAGGAGTCCGACGAGACCGTAGATCAACAAACCTGCCATGAGAAAACCTTTTCTCCCCCATCTGTCTGAAAGATTCCCCACCACAGGTTGCAAAAGTCCGCGAGTCACTGAAAATGCGGCGATAATCACCCCAAGGGCAAACCCTCCAGCCCCAAGGTCCCTGGCAAAAATTGGCATAACCGGGACAATAATGCCTATCCCAAGAAGGGCTATAAAGACGGAAAGCAGCAGGGTGATCAAGGTGTACTTTTGCAAGTTCAGGGGTCCTGTAAAAAAAAGGGAGGTAATCCAGTACTCTCATTCTCGGTAAAGGTCTGGAGTAGTAATAAAATCTTATTTTTCGGCCAAGAATTCGGGTGAAAAAATCAGGAGATTCAATACGGTAACCTAATGCTGACCATCCGTTAAAAGTTGTGTCATAATACTGTTCATTACAAAAAAAACACAGTATGCTAGGTTACAATACATCTTATTTACAAATTAACGAATATTATACGCTTCAAGAGAACAGATCGAATGGGTTTTCACCTTAAACAAAGTAGCCGCTTCATCTTTATTCCAGTACTCTTTTTCATAGTCTTCATCGTTGTCTCAGCGCTCTACATTCAATACCAGAACCGGGTAGTGGGCAAGCAATTTGCCAACCACGCCGCCATAATCTCGGATGATATCTGGGCGTTAGACAGTGCCGGGGCAAGTATCTACCTCAGGCTTGCCATGAAAGCCGACCATTACAAAAGTCTGAACGTCTCCATTCCGGGAATGGAAAATTTTATTTCGTTGCAGCAGGGCAAACTCACTGGAATTTCGTACCTCCTTCACGAGGCAGGCCTGATCGGCACAAAACAGCTGTCCCAGGAGATTTTCAGTAAAGGCGAACAGATAGGTACGTTAAGCGGGGTCAAATATGTACGTATCATCTTTCCCCTGATCAACATCCTCATTGTACTCCTCCTTGTTCTTTTGACCATCAGCTTCATCATGTTTCTGATTCAAAGCCGCCGTCACCTCGAAGAGGAGGTAGAAATACGAACCAGAAAATTACGCAGCAGTGAGCAGCGTTTCCACGACCTTGTTAATTTTCTACCGGAAATTGTTCTGGAAACAGGCATGGACGGTAACATAACCTATGCCAATCAAGCGGCCAAAAATCGCCTTGACCCCGAACTCACCTCAGGAAAAGCACAGAGTTTTCTCGATTATATTGTTGAAAATGATCGAAACGATGCAGAGAATAACTTTTATACCTCTCTCAAAGGCGAACCAATAGAACTCCAGGAATACTCGGTTATAGGCTATGGCAACATTCCCTTTCCCGTGCTGTTAAAAATTGCCCCGCTTTATACAAACGACATGAGCGTTGGCGGTGCCCGAATGATCGCCATTGATATCAGTTCAAGACGCCGGCTTGAAGAACAGCTCCTCCGTGACCAGAAGATGAAGGCCATTGGCCTTATGGCAGGCGGGGTCGCCCATGACCTCAACAATATTTTATCCGGAATTATCAGTTACCCCGATCTGCTCCTGTTAAATATGTCTGAAAAGGACAAACTCTACAAGCCACTGCAATCTATTCGCAGATCAGGCCTAGATGCTGCTGAAGTCGTTTCCGACCTTCTCACCGTTGCGCGTGGCGTAGCAGCCAGTACAGAGATTACCAGTCTAAACGATCTCATTGCAATATACCTTGAAAGCGCCGATTTTCGCGAGCTCATCTCCCAGCATCCCGATGTACAGATCGAAACCCGCCTTGACCCTGCCCTGCGAAACGTCAAATGTGCTCCCATCCAAGTTCGTAAATGCCTCATGAATATCATCAACAATGGTATAGAATCTATCAGCGGTAGGGGTATGGTTACCATCTCCACGATTAATGAACACTGTTTTCCTCCGCTCAATGAAGAGGCAAAAGATACCACCGTCAAAAGAAATGCTTCTCTGCAAAAACAGAACTTTTCAAAAATCATCATCAGAGACACGGGAAAAGGGATTAATGATGAAGAGATGCGGCACATCTTTGAGCCTTTTTACTCAACGAAAGTTTTAGGAAGAAGTGGAACGGGTCTCGGCCTCACCATTGTCTGGAATACAATGCGAGAGCATGGAGGCACAGTACATGTGACAAGCAGCAGCAGCGGAACAACTTTTGAACTTTTTTTCCCAAGCATCAACGGTAAAATCAACCATCTGCCCAAAAAGGATAACTGGCAGGACTACATAGGTACAGGTCAAAGGATTCTTGTGGTTGATGATGAGCCAAGACAGCTGGAAATTCTTACCGGTTTACTGGCGTCACTGAATTATGCGACCGTCGCTGTTTCCTCCGGAGAAGAAGCCGAACAATTTCTCAGGCAAAACTGTGTTGATCTGGTGGTACTCGATATGATTATGTCACCTGGTCAAAATGGACGCACAACCTATGAAAATATTCTCAAAATTCATCCGAAACAAAAAGCTGTCATCGCCAGCGGTTTTGCAAAAGACGACGACGTTAAGGCCACTCTTGCCATGGGAGCGAGCTATTTTATTGCCAAACCATATACAATTGAACAAATCGGCAGGGCAATATACAAAACCCTTAACTCATAAATATTATTTTTTTACTCACCAAATATTTTTGCTTTTAAAGGATAAGTCATGCAGCTCCTCAAATCGCCGCTTTATTTATTGCTTGCTTTCTTATTTTGCACCTCAAGCCAGTCATTCAGCCAGGCACAAGATAGTATCACCTGGATGGAAGCCGTAGCCCCGCCTTTTTTTATCCACAAAGGCCCCCTTAAGGGACAGGGATATGAAGACCTCATCACTGAAATCATCACCCAGAACCTCCCCCAGTATGAGCACAGACATATGATCGCCAACATCTCCAGGCATTACCAACAATGGAAGCAGGGAGAAAAGTCCTGTGCACTTGCCATGTACAAGACACCCGAAAGAGAAGAGTTTGCCTATTTTTCCATCCCCAGTGTCTTTACCCTGCCCATTGTACTCATCATTACAAAAGACAGTTTTGAAAGGTTTGGAGGCGATAAAAATGTCAGTCTGCAAAACGTGCTGGAAAGTGACTCCTATATTGTCGGCAGATCGAAAAACAGGTCCTACGGAATCGTTTTTGATGAACTGTTAAACACCTATGGTAACGATCAGAACATATACAGCTTTGAGGGAGGGGAACTCTCCTTAAATCTTTTTAAGATGCTCATGGCAGGACGCATTGATGCGCTTCCGGCCCTTCCCGAAGAGGCCATGTATCTTGCTGAAACTCTTGGTTTCAAAGAGCAGATCATGACACTTAGCGTCGTAGAAAATCAGCAGAATAATGATGCTTCTATTACCTACGTGGCGTGTTCAAAAAACGATTGGGGTAAAAGAGTCATCGACGATATCAATACAGTGCTTGTTGAGCTCCGACCAGCGACGGCATACAGAGCAGCCTACGAACGTTGGCTCGACCCTAGCAGTATCAATGACTACAGACAACTCTATCAGGATGTTTTTCTGACTATTACTAAGTAATTACCAAAGGATAATACCCTTTATTTCCAACTTAAAAGGATTCCTATGCACATTAAACTCCAGTCTCCCCTCGACATGCACCTTCACCTCCGCGAAGGCGTAATGCTGCAAAATGTGACACCTTTTACCGCAGCAGTCTTTGCAGGTGCCGTTGTCATGCCCAATCTGGTTGATCCAGTCGACTCCCTTGAAAAAGTTCGGGCTTACAGAAAAAAAATAAAAGAGTGTGAGAATACTGAAAATTTTGCACCTTACATGACCCTGTTTTTCAAGCAATATTCCCGTCAGCAACTGCTCGATGCTAAAAATGAGATCATAGGGATTAAGCTCTACCCTGCGGGGATCACGACTCAAAGTGAGAACGGTGTCAGTGATATCTCAGCCATCAATGAAACCCTTGGATATATGGAAGAACTTGGAATCCCCCTGCTTGTGCATGGGGAGACGGGCGGGTTTGTCATGGACAGGGAAAAAGAATTCCTCGGGGCCTACCAGCAATTCGCAGAGAACTTTCCCAACTTA
Organism: Desulforhopalus sp. IMCC35007; assembly: GCF_005116575.1. Lineage (GTDB taxonomy): Bacteria > Desulfobacterota > Desulfobulbia > Desulfobulbales > Desulfocapsaceae > Desulforhopalus_A. Next base: position 59,335 of record NZ_SWCN01000023.1, read on the forward strand.
CATATCATCATGGAACACATCACCACAGCCGATGCAGTGACCATCGTTGATCACTATGAAAATGTCTCAGCCACAGTCACTTTACACCATCTCCTGATCACCTTGGATGATGTCGCCGGCGGCCTTTTGGAACCTGATCTTTTCTGTAAACCAATAGCAAAAACACCAAAGGATAGAGCCGCCCTTCAGGATGCTGTTTTTTCAGGACATCCGAGAATTATGTTCGGCTCTGACTCCGCACCCCACCCGCGACATAAAAAAGAATGCTGCGGTTGTGCGGCCGGTATCTTCTCTGCCCCGGTCGCCCTGCCGATGCTCGCCCAGCTTTTTGATGATGCAGGCAAGCTTGATTTACTTCAGAACTTTGTGAGTGGAATTGCCTGCAGCCGCTACGGCATAACACCACTTCAAAAGACAATCACCTTAGAAAAAAAGCCCTGGCTGGTACCAGAGCTCTATCATGATCTTAAACCATTTGCAGCAGGCCAGAGGCTCTCCTGGTCCCAGGTCATATAATCTTACACTTTTGTGGACATCAGACTTTGCCGTTGGGTTTCAAAGAGAATCACACCGGCGGCAACCGAACTGTTGAGGGAATCGAGATCACCTTCCATGGGAATTGAAATCAGATAATCACACTCTTTTTTTACCAGAGGCCGAATTCCTTTACCCTCACTGCCCACAATAAGGCAAGCGGGTACAGAAAGATCGACAGTATACAGAGAGTGTGCGTCCGCATCCTTTACGGCACCAAACACCCAGAAACCGATTTCCTTAAGCTCCTGCAGGGCACGACTGAGATTTGTAACCTGACAGATATCAATATGGGACATTGCTCCTGCCGAGGATTTTGCAGCCGTTCCTCCAAGGGGCGCTGATCTCTCTCGTGTAATAATGACCCCCGCCGCACCTGAGGCAAGAGCCGAACGAATAATCGCCCCGACATTATGCGGGTCCTGAAGAGAGTCAAGGACCATCAGCCGTGTGGGTATTTTTTGGGCAAGCCGTTCAAGCATCTTTTCTTTGAGATCGTCAAAGTCGAGCAGTGGGGTCTCTGTAAGCCTGGCGACGACCCCCTGGTGGCGGATCTGGGCACTCCCCTCACCTGTCAGCTTGAGGGTGTCGACAAAGGTCAGTTTTATTCCACCACTTCTGGCCAGAGTCACAATCTCCTCAATTTTGCTGCCGCGCTTATCTTTTTGCAGTATTATTTCAGTAAAGCGTCCCGGTTCCTGGGCCAGCGCTTCAACAACGGGGTGAATACCCCAGAGCATATCGTCGCTGAAACGAATTCTTTTTTCGCCGGAAGGTTTATTACCTTCAAATGACTTTCTCATTATTGCAACACCTTTTCAATGGGGTCACCGGATGGCAACCTGTGTGATTTAGCCCTTTCAGCCAAAATTATCGACGAGAGGAGATGAGTTGCCTCACTGATCTCAATGTTTACAATGATATAGTCATATTTATCCATTGACTCAAGTTCCGTTCGTGCATTGCGCAACCGAACCTGAATTTTACTTTCATCCTCTGTTGCACGCCCTCTCAGACGTCTTTCCAGTTCCGTTAAACTCGGTGGTGAAATGAACACAAAAGCCGCATCAAATCCGGGAATATCACGTAAAATTGAAGCCCCCTGCACGTCTATATCCAGTACCACATCATAACCGTTTGCCAGCTGTTCAGTGATGGAAGCATGGCTCGTGCCATAGAGATTGCCATGGACGTCTGCATATTCCAGAAATTTCCCCTCAGCTATCATCTTCTCAAAGGTTTCTCTTGAAACAAAATGATAATCAACCCCATCAACTTCACCATTTCGGGGGACTCTGGTGGTATGGGAAACAGAGAACTTCATTTTGGCAATACCGGACATCACGCCTTTAAGCAGTGTTGTCTTTCCAGCGCCTGAAGGCGCAGAAATCACGAATAGCCGCCCGCGGTTCATACCGACTCCTTATTTGTCGTTTTCACAAGGTTTTGGTATTCCGCCAATTGATACCCTGGCTGTAGAGCCTGCATACGCTGACTGATGGTATCCGGTTGAACCGATGACAAAACGATGTGGTTGGAGTCCATCACCAGAATGGACCTGGTCCTGCGGCCTTCGGTTACATCCACCAGCCGGCCTTCTTTTTTAGCGGACTCTTTGAGCTTTCTCGCCGGGGATGATCCAGTATTCACAACGGCAATTACCCGTTCAACCATGACGGTATTTCCAAATCCAACGTTTAATAGTTGCATAGCTCTCTCTTCATATCATCATTTAAGCTGCAGGATGGTAGCCTGGCCCCTTAAATGCTATTCTATATTCTGTACCTGCTCCCGCATCTTCTCAAGTTCACTTTTAAGATCAACCGTGTGATGAGCGATGCCCGCATCATTTATCTTTGAAGCAAGCGTATTCACTTCTCTTAAAAACTCCTGGATCAGAAAATCGAGTTTTCTGCCTACGCCTCCATTTTCCCCTAAAAAACTATTAAACTGGCTGATATGGCAGCGCAGGCGGACAATCTCTTCGGTGACATCTGTTTTATCGGCGAGAATGGCGATTTCCTGGGCGAGCCGTAGAGGATCAAGCTGAACATTACCAAGGAGCTTCTCAAGCCGTTCTCCAAGATTTTTCTGACGATCCTGCAACAACAGCGGGATATTTCTTTCAATTGTATCAATGGTTACTGTAAAGGTGTCAAGTCGGGCCTGCAGATCCCTGCAAAGGGCATCTCCCTCCTGAAGCTGCATCTCAGAACACTGTTCAAGTGCCATATCGACAACGTTATCGATAAGAGGCCAGACAAGATCAAGATTCTCATCCCGCTGTTCTCTGGTAATAACCTCAGGATACAATGCCAGGGTCTTTGCGGTCACCTCAAGGGGGACATTGAAATCCTCTGCAAGCTGTTTCAGAGCGGTATGATACCCTGCCGCCAGCTCCTTATTGATCTTTACTTCCTGAAGATCTGAAAAATCACCGCTTACCGAGAGGAAAAGATCTACCCGACCACGCACATGAAATGTTGAAACCTTTTTACGAATCTTCTCCTCAAGGGCGTTATACCCACGGGGCAATTTCATTTTCAAATCAAGATATCTGTTATTGACACAGCGCACTTCAGCGAGCCAGACCCGGCCTTCACTTTCAACTTCTGCCCGGCCAAAACCGGTCATACTTTTTACCGTCATAGTACAGCCCCTTTGTTGTTCCTCCAAAAAACAAAACGATGTAGAAGGTTCCGCCCCTCTACACCGTTTCATACTACAGCCTGATGGTGATGTTATACTTTAAGCTATTGGGCAGACATTGCTTTATCCAACAGTTTTACGATGGTCTCAGTTATGTCTACAGCCTTGTCAAAGTATATAACTCCATTTTTGGAGTCTAAAATCATCATGTATCCCTGATCTTTACCGTACTTTTCTACGACCTGTTCCAAAGATTTGAGAATTGGCTCCAGTTCTTTATCCTGCAACTGTTTCATTTCAAAACGAGCGTCCTCAGTTTTCGCCTGTAACTCACGTCCGTTTTTCTGAAACTCGCGAACTTTTTCAGCTTTTTTCTCTTCACTCCAGGCAGAACTCTTCTTTTTGATTTCTTCCTGTAGGTTTTTCAGATCAGCCTCTTCCTCCTTAAAAGAAGATTGCAGACCTTTCATTTTCACGTCGAATCTTTCCTTTGCAGCCTTTCCAGCTTTACATTCAACGATTATTTTCTGGACGTTCATCACCCCCAGTTTAAGGTCTGCAGCCATAGAACCATGAGCGCCCATAAGTACCAGGGTCGCGATCATAGCTATTTGAATAAATTTTCTAATCACGATACGTCTCCAGAGATTTTTTCAGCTTCTTGCAGAACTACTCAACTACAACAAAATCGTCTCTTCTGTTTTGAGCCCATGACAGTTCATCATGACCATGGAGAAGCATTCTTTCTTCACCGTAGCTCACGGTGCTCAGTTTTGCTTCATCAATGCCGAGATTAAGAAGATATTTTTTGCCAGCGAGTGCTCTTCTCTCACCAAGCGCCATATTATACTCGTTGGTACCCCGAGCGTCACAGTTTCCTTCAATCCGGATAGACAAGTCAGGATTGCTCTTCATAAAGGCAGCATTTACTTCAATTCTTGGCACCTGATCACTCTTAATATCTGAGGAATCATAGTTAAAATATACAGGCAGCATACCTTCAGAAGTACGTCCCTCACTGATACCGCGAGGTGTACTGTCCAAAGACTCAGTTGCACCCATCGCTTCACCGGTATCAACAGTTTTCATTGCCTCGTCGGTTTTGCTTTTTGAGCCACAACCACTAAGAGACAGAATAGAAACACACAAAAGTGCAGGCAACAAAGTTTTTACATTTGCAATCATTAAAGGAACCTCCAATAGTTCAATATGATTTTTGGTAACATGAAACAGAAATTAATTATTAAAAAACAGTAAAATAAAAGACCCAATACCTTTTCTATTTGTCACTAGAATAAGCTTTGCACTATATATATCAAAAGCTATCTATTTCAACATATTTTTTATATTGTTGAGCCTTCCAGGAACTTTTTTTTGACCAAAGTAGCTGGAGCATACCACGAAAGGAACATTGTGCAACATCAGCCTCATCTGCAAATGTGTATAAATTGCATGAAAGGTACAAATTTGATCTAGTGATTATTATCTTTTCGGATTATAAGATGTGTACTCAAATATCAGACTAAATTGTTTCTATTGCCCTTTATAGGCGATGACTACTATACGGAGATTCACAGAATGGCTAAAGTAAATATAAGCCCGAACAGAACAACAGATAAGACAATACGTACCATCGACCGCAAGCGGGAGCAGGAACGTAAAAAGATGTTCCACCGGGCAAAAGATCATGCTACGGAATTTGCAAGCAAACTCACCCAGAGACTGATCGATAGAGAAATTATTGAAACCACTTCAGTGAGTGCGGTGAGAGAGGCTTTTGAAGCACAACTTGCAAAACTCGGCTATATCGAAGAGTTTGAATTACAGATGAAAATTGCACCAATCAGAACCATTGCCCAGGACCCTAATGTGGTCAGTCTCTATTTTACCCAATATATTGTTGAAGACCTCATTAATAATGCAGCAATTCAAGATGTTTTTGGTGATGACCTTGACATCTACAGAGCTGTAGATTCTGTTTTTCGGGTTCTTAGACCTTAAATGCAGCACCCTGATAGAATGCCTTGTCTGCTCTTTGCAGACAAGGATGGAAACATTACCGAATTTCCCGAGCTGGAAATGGTCGGAATGAGTAACGGTAAGTTTTTCAGGCCCAATCTTGAAGATATCATTGCCCTGCCAGAAGGCAGTGAGCTTTTCGCACTTCCCTCAAGGCTACCGGTTGGATGGGATCGTACGGACAATGAACCTGCCCTGCTGGCCGAAGATCCATATACCCCTGGAGGCATCATTCAGGCAGTAGCAGCTTTTATTGCCCCCGCTCATACCTCCATTTACAACAGTAGCTTCCAGACAGAAAAGAAGGCACCCGTACTGCCCCTTTTTGCCTACACCGCCGTTGGCTGGCATGACAATCAATTCTGGGTAACGGCCTTTAGAAGCGATGATGATGTACGACAGGATTCCGATCAGTACAGCCAGGAGAAGGTCAGACAAAAAACGGAAACCAAGCTTTCAAAATTTCCGGATAACAGACTGATTCAGCACCTTGGAAAATGTTGTCTTACATATGGTTGCCCTGCTGCCAGGAACTATTTTCTGGAACGTTGGGAAGCTCCACTCCCAACCTCACCCAGTTGCAACGCCAGATGTATTGGCTGCATTTCCCTCCAGGAGTCCGGTTGCTGTCCATCAACCCAGGATCGTATAAAGTTTGTTCCAGAGGTAAAGGAGATTGCCGAAATTGCCATACACCACCTGAAGACTGCAGACAATCCAATTGTCAGTTTTGGCCAGGGCTGTGAAGGCGAACCACTCCTCCAGGCAGAGACCCTTAAAAACTCCATCCTTGAGATACGAAAACACACCTTACGAGGAACGATAAACCTAAATTCAAACTCAAGCCTGCCAGACAAGGTTGAGCAACTCGCAGACGCAGGCCTAAACAGTATCAGGGTGAGTCTTAATTCAGCCCAGGAGAAATACTACAAGGCCTACTACCGACCGATAAACTACTCCTTTGCCGACGTCATGCGCTCAATTGATGTCATGAAGGAGAAAGGCAGGTTTGTATCATTGAATTACTTTGTTTTTCCTGGATTTACTGACAGCGAAAATGAATTCGCCGCACTGTGTAAACTCATTGAAAATCACCAGCCTGACTTTATTCAGCTTCGCAATTTCAACATGGACCCTGAGATTTACCTGAATACCCTGAACCTGCCGGAAAACACCGTCTGTTACGGTGTGCGGAATTGGCTGGGCCAGTTAAAAGCAAAGTTCCCGGCACTCAAATTCGGTTATTTTAATCCACAGGTCAATCCAGATCCCAGTGAGCGGTAAAACTCCGCACGACTCTTTGCTTCCTTGGCAGTATTAGCCTGCCACCTTATTTTAATTGCAATTTTATTGTCATAAGATAGAATACCAGATAATAAATTTTATCAACTATTTCTATTGAGGTTTAATTATGGAACAAATGCCTAATATGCGTCTGACCACACAACGGCAGATCATTTTGGAAGAGCTTGGCAAGGTGACGTCCCATCCGACTGCAAATGAGGTGTACGACATGGTGCGAAAACGGCTGCCAAGAATTGGCTTAGGCACCGTTTACAGGAATCTCGAACTCATGGCTGACACGGGAGTCATTCTGAAACTCGAAGTCGGTGGCACCCAAAAACGTTTTGATGCAACTGTCACCCCTCACTACCACATTCGTTGCAGTAAGTGTGGTAAGGTTGATGATGTGCATATAGAAGTTCAGCAGCAGATCAATCAGCGAGCCCAAAACGCCAGCAACTATAAGATACTTGGTCATCACATTGAATTCAGTGGCATATGTTACGACTGCCAGAACGAAGAGGACAGGCAGGCAGCAATCAATTAGATTACAAGATACTCCTTGCACAATAACAAAAAATCCCCATGACACGAGTGTCATGGGGATTTTTTGTTGATTAACTAAGTTTCCGCGCAGAGTGCCAGCACCCTGTCTATTAACTATTTAGCGTACTCAACCACTCGGGTTTCCCGTATTACAGTCACTCGAATCTGCCCAGGATAAGTCAATTTAGACTCAATAGACCTGGCGATGTCCTGGCTGAGCAGAGTTGCATCTTCATCTTTGACTTTATTGGAATCCACAATAATCCGAAGGTCCCTGCCCGCCTGGATGGCGTATGATTTCTCAACACCAGGATATTCATTTGCGATTGCTTCTAAATCCTCAAGACGTTTGACATAACTCTGCAGCATCTCTTTTCTGGCTCCTGGACGGGCACCTGAAAGTGCATCAGCCGACTGCACCAGAACGTCAATGACACTGAGCGGAGGCTGGTCTTCATGATGTGCACCAATAGCATAAACAACCTCTTCCGGTTCACCATATTTTTTAGCCAGATCGCGCCCTATAATCGCATGGGACCCCTCAACCTCGTGATCTACTGCCTTGCCAATATCGTGGAGCAGGCCCGCTCTTTTGGCTATTTTGACATCAACACCCAGTTCTGACGCCATAATTCCACAGAGAAAGGAAACTTCAAGGCTGTGCTGAAGAACGTTTTGCCCATAACTTGTTCTGTACTTCAGACGTCCCAACAGTTTAATCAGTTCAAGATGAACGCCGTGGGCACCGACATCAAAAGTTGCCTGTTCACCGGCCTCACGCATGGTCACTTCCAGTTCCTTCGTTACCTTTTCCACAACCTCTTCAATACGGCCCGGGTGAATTCTGCCATCACTTATCAGCTGGAGTAAGGCCTGACGGGCTACTTCACGTCGTACGGGGTTGAAACCGGAGAGAATGACGGCTTCCGGAGTATCGTCAATAATGATGTCTATTCCAGTTGCAGCTTCAATTGCCCGTATATTGCGACCTTCACGGCCGATGATACGGCCCTTCATCTCGTCGCTTGGTAGAGGTACCATTGACACTGTTCTGTCGGCAACATAATCGCCCGCATAACGAGAGATTGCGAGGGCTAGAATGTTCTTGCCCCTACGATCGGCCTCCATCTTCATCTCATTCTCAATGCGGACAAGGTTTTTGGCCGCGTCCATCCGAGCCTCACTTTCCATTGATTCCATCAGAAGCTTTTTGGCCTCATCCAGTCCGATACCGGCAATCTTTGCCAGTTCATTCTTCTTGGTTGTTACAAGACTATCAATTTCCTTATTTTTTTCCTGCCATTCCACTTCAAGACGTTTAAAATTCTGCTCAGTTGAGAGCAATTCTGTATGCTTACGGTCAAAACTGTCCCATTCCCGCTTCAAACTGTCTCTTTTTCTTTTTAACTGGCGCTGTTCGTCTTTAAGCTCTTCCCTTTCTGTATTTAACTCTTCTTCCAGTGCCTGTTTTACCTGATACGCAGCCTCTTTACTTTGCAGTAAGGCTTCTTTTTTTAGCTGATCCGCCTCAACAATAGCGTTTTCAATTATCTGTCTACTCTGGGTTTTTATATTTTTTTCATGTCCCTCAACAATGACTTTTCTCAGGAAAAACCCAAGGAAAGTACCTGCAAAGAGACCTATTCCCGCAAAGAGGAATGGATGATGTATGAGATCCATGGAGCAGTCCTGTAGGTAGCGACCGACACAACAAGAGAGGAGATAAAACAAAATAGAGAAGGGGAGAAGCTTTCAACCAGAGCTAAATACCTACTAATCCCGCTGATAACAACGGATAACCCGAGGTACCTCTGCTGTACTCTTTTCCAGAAACCTGTTCAAAATATCATGTAAAAACAGGAATAACAAACTCCGCAACAAGATATCTCACGAGTTTAAAGGGATAGTTTTAAAACCATATAGCAAATTTCCGACCAGGATTTAGTCACAATCACGTATTGTTACCACAAGCCCTTTTCAGGAAAAGTAACATATATAACAGCTCTTTAGACGGTGAGGCGCACCTGTACCAGAAACAATCAACTCATCCAGATACAACCAGAGGATCTTTCGGTATGACATTATCACTTCTGCCCATCATATCGATCAGATGTTCCGACACCACTCTCTAAAGAGTAAATCTGTTTCCCTCAATTTATATTTTGTTCCACCAGCTCTGTATCGCTGATGCCAATCTTCAATTATATGTTTAACCGGCGGGCCGTCTTTCGGTGTTTTTATTAAAAGCCGTTCATCCGGAGAGTAAATTTCTAATTCAATAGTAGAATCAACTATACTAATAATCCCCACACTGCCGTGTAACCAGGAAAGTTAAACCTATAAAATAGGTGGGCAGCCTCATATCCACGTCAGGTACGTCAAAAAATGACCCTCCTTAAGTAAACAGAGAAGGTACCCTTTTTTTGAGAGTTGGCTCAACACACACTGATCATCACCAACAGTGCAGGGAAATTCTATACTAATATCACTACTATATTTATTTTTAAATCAATAGCTACAGCTCTTTTGTACTATAAGTAAACTATAGCAGACTTTAACCTAAACGAAAACAAAATAACCCGGCTGTAAAGCTAAAGTGGCTTGCCCTCACCAACCCAAGGACTGTTTCCCTTCCGCCAGCAGAGGGGTACTTCTATCTGCCCCCCGCGGAGTGTCCCATTTACCTGAGAGACACAAATACCCTGAGGCGATTTGATTCCAAAAAAAACTTCAACCCGATATCAAGGTACTATTCTGAAGCCAGGCCTGTTTTGATCTCGTCGACTAACCGTCCAATTTTATATTCCGTATTGTGCTGGTAGTCTTTAAATTCCTGCTGCAGTTTCACATAACGCGAGGCAATATTCAAACATGCAAGTACAGCCTTCTTACCTGATGCTAAGGTACCTACATTGGTGTTAGGCTCTGTCTCAACCAGTTGACGCACAAGGGAGAGTATCGCCTGCATCTCTTCTTCAGAAGCCCCGGTATAAAACCTGTATTCCTGGCCCAAGAGTTCAAATTCGACTAAACGCTCACTGTTTGACATAGCTATCCGCTGACTGCGTTATCTTCTATTCAGCATAGTAATTCCTATTCCTTGGAACCGGAAACAGAAAAGAGATTATGCTGCAGCCGACCCGCCTCTGCGGTTTCACTTGCGTCTTCAGTATGATCACCTTCAGCTTCATCAGAGCCAGCTTCCTCGTCCACGGATTCGAGTTCTTCCTCATCCTCATCCAGTCCAAGTTCCCAATCCTCAATCTGTTCAACCAGTTTTCCAACACGTTCACTGATTTCAGTTCGCTCACTGTCTTTGGTGCTAATCTTTCCTTCAAGCTCTACGATTAGAGCATTTTTATCTTTCAACGTCTTCAGCAGTTTCTTTTTCTCTTCTTTGAGCTCTGCAAAACTGATTAACAGTTTTTCAACAAATTGCTCCAATCGTTGTAATTCAGTAACTTTATCCATTTTATGGCTCCTTTGGTATTCTCATTCCGGCTCTGTTCTCATCAAAAAGTGACCAACAGTATGAGCCGGGGATTTTTTTCTTGTGTTAGGGGGAATATACCATGGCTTTTTATCCCTGCAACATCAATCAGATTCTAGAATAACTCCAACCTATCGGCGAGGCGTTTTCGTATGGCATATATCCATGGAACGTCCTGGGATCATTGTCGAAAACAAGTGGTAGAAAAAAACGGTCTCCTTCCCACATCGGTAGATCCATAATTTTACCCACATCAACCCAGAGAAGATCCCCTTCCTCGTTGGACGTATTCGGCGTGCCTGAAAAGCTCTTGATGAGATAAATGAAACCAAACCAATCTTCTCCGTTTGGACCAAAGCCGGTCCAGTTAATCGTACCCCGCAGCAGAACCTCTTTACATTCGATATTAGCTTCTTCCCTTATTTCACGCACAAGACAGGTATAAATATCTTCTCCATGTCTCATTTTTCCTCCCAGGCCATTATATTTACCTAAATGCTGGTCCGTCTTCCTTTTGTTGCGATGGACAAGCAGCGTACTCCTTTGGTCTGGAGAGAGGATATAACCGAGGGTGGCTATGATGGGTGTATACATTACTTTTTCCCTTTTTCTGCAATTACTTTAAGATACATATTCCGCTACGACCTTTCATATGATATAAATAGTGTACTGTTATTAAATCTTCCCTTGTTCCATCCCCTGTCTTCCGGGTGTGGCTTTACTTTCAAATATGTATGTCATTTAAAAAAACAAAAAATTTTCTATATATTTGCCTGAGCATAATCTGTCTGGCTCCAGTCTGCCAACTCAACACTGCTGCAGCTCAAGACTTCCCACGCTATAAGGCAATAGAATCCAATGTTCAGTTCTGGGAAAAGGTGTATGCAACCTATTCCCTTAATCAGGTCGTTATACATGACTCGAATGATTTAACCAAGGTGTACGAGATTGTCGACCTCCTCGACCCTTCTCTTCCGAACGCCGCTCAAATCAATGCAAATGCAGAGAAACAGGCGATACAAAAGTACACCAATCTCCTTAAAAAACTCTCTCAACAGCGACCAGTCAGCGAAGAAGAAAAAAGAGTAGCAGCCCAGTTTTCAGGAAAATACCGAAGCAGAGATATGGGTAATGCTGCGGATAGTGTGCGCAGCCAGAGAGGCCAAAAGGAACGTTTTCAGGAAGGTGTCGTTTATTCCGGAGGATACATATCTGAGATAAAACGTATTTTCCGCTCATATCACCTCCCTGAGGACCTTGCCTACCTCCCCCACGTTGAATCATCTTTCAACACCAGGGCCTATTCCAAGTTCGGTGCGGCTGGGATCTGGCAATTTACCCGATCCACCGGAAAAAGATACCTGCTCATTGATGACAGCGTCGATGAACGTCTTGACCCGATACGTGCAAGCCACGCTGCAGCCCAGTATTTACAGAAGAGCTACCAGCATTTAAAGAACTGGCCTCTTGCTCTCACCTCATACAACTACGGACTTCCCGGCATGATCAGAGCACAAAAGGAGCACGACAACTATGTGGACATCTTCAGCAATTACAGCAAAGGGTATTTTAAATTTGCCTCAAGAAACTTCTATTCTGAGTTCCTTGCCGCACTGAAAGTTGCTAAAGATTTAGAAGCTAGAATAAAAATGCATGGTCCGCAACAGGTATCGTACCTCAAACTCAAGGGCTATATGAGCCTTGATACCCTCAGCCGTCACTTAAAACTATCGCCAGATGTCATAATCCACCATAATCCAGCCCTTCGTCCGGCTGTAATCAACGGGGAAAAGCATATCCCAGATGGCTATCTGGTCAGACTTCCCTACAGTTCGACGACAAAACAGTTGACAGCCAACATTCCTTCGTCTCTGTATAAAAACAACCAAAAAGCTACCAAGTATCATAGAGTACAGAACGGAGAAACCGCCAGCGCCATTGCAAAACGCTACGGGATTTCCCTCAAGCAACTCAGAGCCGCCAACAACCTCGACGAATTTGCCACTATTTTTATTAAGCAAAACCTGCGGATTCCCGCAAAAGCGATTATCCGTAACAGTAAATCAAAAAAAGATTATACTGGTAACACAAGGCTGAACGAGCCACCCACTCTTGTCCCAAAGAAAAAAAGCAAACCGGATCTATCAGCCACAACCCCGCTTCCAACCAAAGACCCCACCGTTTACAGCGTTTTTCAAGTCCACAAAAAAAATGGCAAAACCCTTGGCTATATAAAAGTGCAACCTGAGGAATCATTAAGTCTGTACGCCAAATTACTCGGGATAAGTCAGCAAGAACTCTACAGCCTCAACAATCTGAAAACAAATTCCGCTCTCAGCCCCGGCCAGGAGCTTCTTTTACAATTTGACAACCTCGCCCCTGCACGATTCGAAGAAAAAAGACTCGATTTTCTCCAGGAAACAGAAGACGATTTCTTCTCTGCTTACAGTGTCGTGGGACAAAAATCATATAAAGTTAGCGCAGGCGACACCCTCTGGGATCTCTGTTACAATAAGTTTGAGATTCCTCTATGGCTGCTTGAGAGATATAACTCAACCATAAATCTCGCCCAATTAAATCGCGATCAGGAGCTGATCATCCCTATTGTCCAACAGATATAACATCATTTCACAGTATTTAAAGATAAGGAACAGGTAGCATGGATATAAACAAAGCAATAAAAGAACTCAAGCAACACCCTAAATTTACGGATAATGTTGGAATGATACTCATTCATAATGGTGTTGTTCGCAACTGGTCGAGAAAAGATAAGTCCCAGGTAACAGCTCTGGAAGTGACCCCGGATTATGATAAAATCGAGGCACTCCGTCAGCACTATCTCAAGAGTGAAGGAATTTTTGATATTAAAATCGAAGCGTACTCAGGAACGTTTCAGCCCGGAGATGACCTTTTGTATATCATCGTGGCAGGTGATATCCGGGAAAACATCAAACCCGTACTCGCCGATTTGCTTGACCGTGTAAAGGCAGAGGCCGTAACAAAACGAGAGATTTTCTAGCCACCTTCCCAGGAGCCTTCTCATGTCTACTGCAACAGACTATCTTGAAAAGTTTTCTGACGTTAACGCGCTTCCAAGCGTTGTGGCAACTGTCAACAGACTGATTAACGACAGCGAGTCGACGATGAAGGATTTTGAAGACGTGATCAAGATGGATCAGGTCCTGGTTGCAAGGCTATTGAAACTGGTCAACAGCCCTTTTTATGGTCTGACCCAGACGGTTGACTCTATAAGTCGGGCTGTCGCATTTCTCGGCATGAAAAACCTCCACAACCTCGTCGTCATCGACGCGGTGCAGACGATCTTTGTAGCACCCCGAAAAACGCGCGGATTTTCAAAGAAAAAACTTTGGCATCACTCTGCTGCAGTCTCTATCTGCAGCAAAATGATAGCGGAGCGAATCTTCGGAGTCAATGGAGATGATGCTTTGCTTTGCGGCATTCTCCATGACTTCGGTATACTTATCGAAGAGCAGATAAATCCGATAGCCTTTGAGTCACTCGTCTCTGCATGCAAGTCCTCCAGTACAATAACAGACCTCGAAAACAAGGCCTTTGGCACCAACCATTGCGAACTCGGCCACCTCATGACCATAGACTGGAATATGTCCACTTCCGTCCAGGAGGCAATTCGGGACCATCACCTTATCTCCAATGAGATGAAACCCGATACACTCACCGGCATAATTCAGATTTCAGAATACATTACCGGCCAGATCAACTACACGACCCTACCAGAAATAACCGTTGATATATCCACGCCCCTTCTTCAACATCTCCAGGATAATATTGACGAATACAAGGTCCTTATTGAAGATCTTCCAGAAGAGATGCAAAAAGCCAACGCCATTTACGGATAGGGGTTCCAATGATTGACCTCTTTAAAAACACGAAAGTAACTGAAAAGAAAAATCTTGAAGAGCTCCTTGTATTTCTGGATGATCATCTGCCTGAGCTTACATTCATAGCCCAGACAGCGACTGGCAACATTGGGTCCTCAGATGCCCGTAAACTATTTCCCGATGAGATTCTCGACACCCTCAAGCAGCTGCTTGAAAAAAACACGGAACACAGTTTTCCGGTCTCCAACAACGGAAAAACCTACGGGGCATTTCCTGTTCCTGCTCTTGGTGCGACTCTTTTTTTTACCAGCGCGGCCCATGATTCAGGCCCTGGAGATGTTTCCGCACTCATTACTCTTGCAGTATCATGCTGCCTCGCCCGCCAGGAATCGCGGGAACTGACCAAGAAGCTTGCCATTCAGAAAAAACAGTTTTCACGTAAGTTTGAGGTCCTGGAAAAAAAATACCAGGACATGCAGGAGGAGACCCAGCAGGGGTACCGGATTATTCAGCAACATCAGGAAAATTATTCCAAAACCCTCCAATCTGAAATCGAAAAACAGACCCATGAGTTACGCGAGTCCAAGGCAGCGGCAGAAGCCGCAAACGTTGCCAAAAGTCAGTTTCTCGCCTCCATGAGCCATGAAATCAGAACCCCGATGAATGGTGTGATCGGCTTTACCGAAATGCTTCTCACCTCTCACCTCGATGATGAGCAACGCGACAGTGCCCTCACCATCAAAAGAAGCGGCGAAGCCCTCCTGAGCCTGATCAACGACATTCTCGACTTCTCGAAAATAGAAGCGGGGCTCATGGAACTTGAAGAAATAGATTTTGACCCTGAAATCACTGCCCACGACGTCTGTGATCTCATACGGCCAAGGATCTCAGGTAAACCAATCGAGGTTCTCTGCCGTATTGACGACCATCTGCCCGCCAACGTCGTCGGCGATCCCGGCAAATTCCGTCAGGTCCTGATTAATCTTCTTGGGAACGCCGCTAAATTTACAGAACAGGGAGAGCTCGAACTCAGCATTGAAGTGCAGCAAGAAAGTGACAGCGAAGTTACCCTCCTCTGTAAAATTCGTGATACCGGGATCGGTCTGCCCGCAGACAAACTGGAAACGATTTTTGAGGCCTTTAAGCAGGCCGACGGTAGTACGACTCGTAAATACGGTGGAACCGGGCTCGGTCTGTCCATCTGCCGAAAGATCGCCGCCCTGATGCAGGGCCATGTATGGGTCGAATCGGTTATTGGCAAAGGAAGTACCTTTCACTTTCTGAGTAAAATGAAAAAATCCACTATTACCCAACAAAATCGTCCGGTATGCAAGAATCTCAAAGGTACAAAAGTCCTCATCGTAGACGATAACAGGGCAAACAACGAAATCATTAAAAATCTGCTCGAAAATGCAGGGATGGAGACCGTAACCCTCCTGGATGAAACCGCCACAATGGAAACACTGACCCTGGCAGAACAGGAAGGCAAGCCCTTCAACCTTGCCATTCTTGACCTGGTCATGCCCCACCTTTCCGGCTATGAACTTGCCAAAAGAATACGCAATTCTACACTGAAGAATACAGCTCTCCCCCTCCTTGCATATACATCTTCAACAGAAAAAGTCGCACAGAGATGTAACGAAGCAGGGTTCAATGCCTTTTTGGCCAAACCTGCAAGACGTCAGACATTTCTGACGACAATCAGTAAAATTCTGGGCCCAGAAGAAGATCGCTTGGGAGATGGTAAAAAGCCGATCGTCACCCAATACTCTGTCCGCGAAGAGATCAAGCAATCCATTAAAATACTCCTGGCCGAAGACAATCTGGTCAATCAGAAACTGGCAACAATGATGCTGACCAAGGCCGGCTATTATGTAACTGTTGCTCCAAACGGCCGGGAGGCTGTGGAACTTTTCAGCACATCCCCTGAGAATTTCGACCTCATTCTCATGGATATCCAAATGCCCGAAATGGATGGCTACGAAGCAACCAGGAGCATCAGAGCCCAGTCATTCAGCGAGATCCCTATAATCGCCATGACCGCCAATGCAATGAAAGGCGACCGTGAACTTTGCCTTGAAGCTGGCATGAACGATTATATTACCAAGCCTATAAAAAGAGATATTATTTTCCAGGTTCTGGAAAAATGGTTGCACATCAGGCGCTGACTCTATCAAACACAACATAATGGAATACAACCTAAATCAGCTAACCCGTGCGTGGTCTTCTTACCTCAACTGGCTTGACGACAGACAGAGCGTAAAGCGTTGGCCTATTGAACTGCTTCGATATTTCCTAAGACTCCTGTATATCACCGTACATCAATTCAGAGCGAACGATCTTTCACTCCGATCCGGGGCACTGACCTACACTATCCTGCTCTCCATGGTTCCCATGCTGGCCATGAGTACTGCTGTCATTAAAGGCCTGGGAGGCGGAGACCAACTGAGAGAAGCCGCTTATACCTACGTCAAAACCCTGGAAAAAACCGATAGCAAACCAGATTTCAAGGTTCCTCAGACAGGCCCGACAAACCACGTGGGCAAGGCGGGTGAGTCAGATCAGTCAAGCCTGACGAATTTTCCCCCTACTACAGTACCGCCTGATGGTGAGGCAAGCCTTACTACCCATCTTCGCTCGGCAGTCAGCCAACTGTTTGACTATGTCGACCGAACCAATTTTGCCACCCTGGGCACGTTTGGAGTCATCGGCATGTTTTTTAGCGTTGTTCTTGTACTTGGCAACATTGAAACGGCAATGAATTCCATCTGGAGAGTTACAGCCGGAAGACCTGTTCTGCGAAAGATTGCCGACTACCTCACGCTTTTGATCCTCCTTCCTCTTTCCACAAACCTTGCCCTGGCGGCGACTGCTTTTATTAAAAACCCAAAGCTCGCCGATAAAATTGACATCTACATCCCACTGGACTGGATCCAGGCTCCCCTGCTCCAGGCCTTACCGATTGTTTTCATCACCATCTCTTTTTATGTGATGTTCATCTTCTTTCCCAACACCAAAGTCAAGACACTGCCAGCTCTCATCGGTGCCAGTCTTGCCGCGTGTTTTTGGGTGATCATTCAAAATATTTATATCACCTTGCAGATCGGGGTGGCAAAATACAACGCAATTTACGGATCCTTTGCAACATTTCCCCTTTTTCTCGTCTGGATCTATCTGAGCTGGATCTTTATTTTAGCCGGAGCCCAGATCGCCTATGCGATTCAGAACGAAAAAAAATATTCCATAAATGACATCCCTGCTACACCAGCCATGAAACTGAGTGCTGCCTTTGACATAATGGACGAGGTTTTTCAGGCATTCAGCAACGGGGAAGAACTGACCAGGCAACGTCTGAGCGCTCTCCTAGGCCACTATCCCCCCAAAATGCTTCGAAAAGTCAGCAAAACACTGATCAAAAATAACTTGATCAGTTATAGCGATAAAGACAAGCGCTTCCTGCCACTCTTCCCAAAAGTCAAATACAACCAGGCAGATGTGGTGCAGGCAATCCTTGGAGATGATGTCCCAGATAGCAAAGGTGGGCAAGAGAGTCGCAAGGTAATACATGCTGCAATGGGCCTTGACTGAGGAAGTCAAACCCATTTCCAACAAATTTTTCCACTCTGGAAATATACGCAAGAACAAGCAGTAGAAGACCCGACACAGGTCGACATCGTCCTGTTCCCCATAGATATACCCTGATATCCGGTAGCAAAGACGCTCCTGATGCCATATCTTTCGCCATAACAAAACGTTTTAGAAATGAATCAAAATCAACTGCTGGAAAAGGAGCCTCATTATGAAAATCGCAATAAACTTTTTTTTACTCGCGCTGTTGCTCTCCCCCTCTCTAAGTCTGGCCTATAATGATCAGGACAACCGCTATCAGGAATATCAGAGATGGTGGCCAACTGAATCGAGAGAATCGCAACCTTCGTACAGAGATTATGATAACCGCGATTATAACGGTCGCGATTATGAGAGGGACAGACCATATGATGATGACAGAAATGGTAGATACAAACAAAAGCATCGCATGCAAAGACAGGCTCCAGAGGGGTGGGACATTAATCCTCAGATCGCAAAGAACGCGGAAAATTGCTACAGATATACTCTATCAGTCGAAGGAAACAGAGGGTCAGCAAGGATAATGTCACTTCCAGGGGCAAACTATATTCAGACCTCAGGACAAAAGAGTGGCTATGTCTGTTTTGATGGATCACCCACCCTTGAACTCGGGAAATTAGGTGACCGTAATACTCGCGTCACACTCAAGCTGCAAGGAAGAGGAAAATATACTTTTAACAGAGGCGATCAGGGATCGAGCTACCAAAATAACTGGTACAGATCTTACTGGGACCTGTAATTGCTTAAAAAAGACAAAAACACCTGCAACGAGCAACTGCAGGTGCTTTGTCTGTTGATGCGAAAGAACTGAATCTGGATTATCTACAACAGCATCCCTTCATTTATTGTCCAGGCCTTACTTGGCGACAAACTGCATTGAACAATGTTTTTTCCAGAATATTTCAAAATCTTTTTTGTGTTTTGGAAGCTTGGTCAAACTTCTCCACCTGGATCTTTTATTAAATTTTTTTATTTCCTGAGCAGGCTGAAAAAATGATACCGCGTTCTCGACGGTCAAAACAAAAGGAGGTTTATTGTTAATCAGGTTTATCCAGCTGGCAATTACAGAACCACTTCTATCCTGAGTTCCCGGAATTGTGTAACGATGAAAATACAGTAACCCTATAATAATGTGTTAAATAATACGATTTTCCTTGCATAAAACATCGTTACAATATATATTATTGTAACGAGAAAAAGGAGGATT